>NZ_CP138335.1:0-1200000 GCF_040256745.1 Scrofimicrobium sp. R131 | reverse complement strand
GGCCATCTTCGGCCTCGTATCGGTGGTCATGATGGCTCTGGCTGCCGCCTCGCCGCCGTCCTCGTGGGCGGTGGCGAGCGCACCCGGGAGGGCGTGGAGGATTGCCTCGCGAAATGCGGGGCCACCCTCACCAATCAGACCGGTGGAGCAGACTTGGATCTGGTTCGGATCCACCCCTAACTCTCCGGCGGCCAACTTGGCGGTCAGGACCGATGTTTCGTAACCAAATTCGCCGGTGAAGCAGTTAGCCCCGCCCGAATTCAGCACAATCGCGCGAACCTGACCCGAGCGAATAGCCTGTTCCGACCAGAGGATGGGGTTAGCTTTGGCCCGGTTGGAGGTGAAGACGGCTGCGCCCACCGGGTTCACCCCGAGGTTGACGACGACGGCCAGGTCGGCCAACCCGGTGCTTTTCAGGCCCGCGGCAACGCCCTGAGCCGCGAATCCTTCGGGAACTGTCACGCTCACGGCGCCACTCCGTTCATGGTTAGGCCGGAGTTTTCCGGCAGGCCGAGGGCCAGGTTGGCCGACTGGATTGCGGCTCCAGCGGTGCCCTTCACCAGGTTGTCCAGGGCGGCCACCACCACCAGTCGGTGGGAGGCCGGGTCGAAAGTGAGGCTCATCAGCAAGGTGTTGGCGCCGACGGTGGCGGCCGTGGCCGGGTGCTGGCCGGCGGGGAGGACCTGGACGAATTCCTCGTCACTGTAGGCAGCCTCCCAGGCGGCCCGCAGTTCTGCCTCCCCAACCCCGGGTTGGACCCGGGCGGTCGAGGTGGCCAGGATTCCCCGAGCCATCGGCACCAACACCGGGGTAAAGCACAGCTGAATCTCCGGTTGGCGATCGGCGGGGAGGGTTTCACGCAGGGCCTGCTTGATCTCCGGGATGTGCCGGTGCACTCCCCCGACGGCGTAGGGGCTGGCGGAACCGAGGATCTCCGCGGCCAACAGGTTGGGCTTCAGGGCCCTCCCGGCTCCGGAAGGGCCGACTGCCAGTACCGACACCAGGTCGGAGGGGTCGATCAGTCCGGCTTGGATGCCGGGAGCCAAGGACAGTGCCACGGTGGAGGCGTTGCAGCCGGGAGCGGCAATTCGCTTGGTTTGCTGCAGGGCGGCGCGCTGCTTGCCCCCGGCCACGGGCAGTTCCGGGACGCCGTAGGTCCACGCCGGGTGGTACTCGCCGCCGTAAAACGCATCCCAGTCGTCCCGGTGATGAAGGCGGTGATCCGCCCCGCAATCGATGACCACGGTTTCGGGCGAGAGCTGGGCCAACCGGTCGGACAGTTCCCCAGATTTACCGTGGGGCAGGGCTAGAAACACCAGGTCGTGCCCGGCCAGGTTCTCAGCGGTGGTCTCGACCAGTTCCGCCTCGGCCACCTGACGCAGATGCGGCTGAACGGACCCTAAACGCTGTCCCACCTGAGAGTGGGCGGTCACGGTAACGGGGCTAATTTGCGGGTGCGAGCACAGGAGGCGAATCACCTCTCCGCCCGCGTAGCCGGATGCGCCGGCAACTGCTGCGGTTAAGGGCATGGTTCACTTTCGTTCTCAAAAAAGGGGTGGGCAGGGCGAAGCGATCAGCGGGATCGTCGCAGGGCGGTGTCTTCCGGGTACCGCCGGCTGGCCGCACGAAGTGAGTTCATAAGCTAGACGATAGTCGGCTCGGACAGGTGGGCCAACCGGAGTTCTACATGTGAACAGGTGCTATTCTCGGGTGGGGTCCAAACCGGGCCCGCGGACGAGGGAGCAGTACCCGCTAAGGACAAGACTGACTCATCGGAGGTTAGCTATGTCCTGGCTCGTGCTGATTGCATCGGGCATGATGGAGGCGGTGTGGGCGCGGGCGCTCAGCGCCTCGCAGAGTTTTCGCCGCCCGGTTCCAATTCTGATTTTTCTGGTCGCCATTTCCCTCTCTCTGGCCGGCCTCGCGTGGGCGATGCGGACCATTCCGACCGGAACCGCCTACGCTGTTTGGACTGGAATCGGCGCTTCCCTAACCGTGATTTGGGCGGTGCTGCGCGGAGAAGAGCAGGCCGGCTGGACCCGCCTGGGCCTGATTGCCCTCCTGCTGGTCGGAGTGATCGGCCTGAAGGTGGTGAGCTAGGTGGCGTGGCTGATTTTGCTGGGCAGTGCCGGGTTGGAGGCCGTCTGGGCAACGGCCCTGGGCCAGTCCGAGGGTTTCACCCGCCTCGGTCCGACCGTGGTGTTCCTGGTCGCCACCACCCTGTCAATGGTTGGACTGGGTCGGGCAATGCGAACGATTCCCCTCGGAACCGCCTACGCGGTTTGGACCGGGTTGGGGGCGGCCCTGACCGCGGCCTACGCCATGCTCACCGGAGCGGAGGAGTTCTCCCCCGCCCGAGTCCTGTTCCTCACCCTAATTGTGGGGGCGGCCGTCGGGCTAAAGATGACTCACGGGGAGCGGTCGTCGTCGTGAAGGGCACCGAGGGAGAGTGCCTCCATCAGCGCTTTCCCGCGGTGGGCTCGGGTTTCGTCGCTGTCCTCGGGCGAGTGCTGGCTCAGGTATGACTCGATCGTCGTGTTGAAGGCGGAGATGATGATGGCGCTGGTAACGCCGACGACGAACAGGCCCCCGATCATCAGCATGATGGCTACGAGGCGGCCCAGCACCGTAACCGGGTAGAAGTCGCCGTAGCCGACGGTGGACATGGTGGTAAAGCCCCACCAGATGGCGTCACCCCAGTTGAGGATGTTGGCCTTTGGTGCGTTTCGCTCCGCGATCCAAACCAGGGTGGAGGCGGTGTAGACGAAGAAGAGCGCGAACAGCGAAATGGAGATGATCGCGCGCTGGCGCATGCCCCCGGCCCCGCGATGGCGGAAGTAGTGCAGCTGCCACAGGTAGCGGATCAGCAGGAAGGGGCGCAGATACGGCACCATTAGGGTGACCAGCTCAAAGGACTGGTGTTGCAGGAATCGGCGCCGGTCAGGGGCGGCCACCAAGCGGACCAGGAACTCGAGGGCGAAGATAACCCACAGGATGATGCTAACCGTGGCTAGTTGAGCGCGCAGGTGTCCGTCCAGGTCGGCGGGGGGTGAGATCACCAGGGCCGTCACCGCCACAAAGCAGACGGACAGCACAAACATGGGCCAGACCGTGAACTTGGTCCAGTCATCCAACTTCTGTTCCAGCGCGGAGCGGAACGTCATTTCACCCGCGCCTCCAACGCCGCCCCCAGCCGAAGCAGGTCCCACTCGCTCCCTGGTTTGCCAACTAATTGGATCCCAAACGGGAGCGGTTGGCGCAGGTGTCCGGCCGGCAGTCTGGTCACCGGGACGGTCAGCGCGGGCCAACCGACGAGGTTCACCCACGAGGTGTAGGGAGAGTAGGCCACTTGGAGCGCGAAGTTCTGCTGCGGGTCGAGCGGGTAGGAACCGACCGGCTGGGGCGCCATCCCCAGTGCCGGGGTGACGATCACGTCCCAATCTGCCAGCAGCGCGCTCATTTCAGCGCCGTAGGCCGCCACTTCCTGGCGGTTTTGCTCCACCTGCTCGGGGCTCAGCTGCCGACCCGACTCGATCAACCAGCGACTGACCGGGTGCATCAATTCGATGTCGAGCAGCGGCGGGACCGACCCGGCCGCGCGGAACCAGGCGGTGGTGAAGATGTCGGCGTAGCGCCGGTGGGCCAGCGACACCCGGTCGGGCGCCGCCCCGATCAGGCTCAGTCCCTGCTCCAACGCTTCCAGCACCACCGGCTCTGGGTGACAGTCGTAGGTTGGGTTCCACGGGGAGTCCTCGGCAAAAGCAATCCGGAGCGGGGCGGCCTCGGCTGCCAACTCGCGTTCGGCTAGGGTCCGATCCCCCTCGGTGAGGGCGGCGAAAAACAGGGCGGCATCGCGGACCGAGCGGGTGAGTGGTCCGGTGACCACCCCGGTCGGCGAGTCGACGCCCCGGTCGGTGGCCACCACCCCGCGCCCGGGCTTGAGCCCGACCAGTCCGACGGTGGCAGCCGGAATCCGGACCGATCCCCCGCCGTCAGAGCCAATAGCAGCGGGCAGCAGCCCGGCAGCCACGGCCGCGGCGGCGCCCCCGCTGGACCCACCCGCGTTCAAAGTCAGGTCTTCGGGGTGCCGGGCGGGCGCGGCCACCTCGCTCTCGGTGTAGCCGAACAGGCCAAACTCGGGCGTGTTGGTCTTGCCCAGGCTGATCAGCCCGAGCCGGTCGCACTGTTCGATCAGCGGCTCGGAGGGAGCCTGGAGTTGAGCCGGATACTGGCGGGTGGCGGCGGCGACAGCCAGGGAACCGTACAGGGTCGGGACACCCTGGCGGTGAACCAGGTCCTTGTCCGCGTGCGGCAGACCCCAGAGCGGAGTCGATCCCGGTTCCGCCAACTCGGCCAACTGGCGCTGCGCCACCTGCGGGGTCAGGGTGACGAAGGCTCCGACCTCCGGGTGGTCGGCGATCCGCTTCTGGTAGTGGGCGGTCAGCTCTCCCGGGCTAATCTGGCGGGAGACCAGCAGCTCCACCTGCTCCCACGCGCTCAGTTCGTGCAGCATGTCTACTCCCGGATTTGGCCCTGGCCGTGCACGATCCACTTGGAGGTGGTCAGTTCGGCCAGCCCCATCGGCCCGCGGGCGTGCAACTTCTGGGTCGAGATTCCGATCTCCGCTCCCAACCCGAACTGGCCCCCATCGGTGAATCGGGTGGAGGCGTTGATGTTGACCACCGCGGAATCGACCTCGGCGGTGAACCGGTCGGCCGCCGCCAATGAGGTGGTGCAGATCGCGTCGGTGTGCCCGGAGGAGTAGCGGCCGATGTGGTCAATCGCCTCGTCGAGGGAGTCGACCACCCGGACGGCCGCCCGGAGGGCCAGGAACTCGCAGGCCCAGTCATCCTCTTCTGCCGGTTCGACCACGACTCCGGGCGGGGTCACGGCTCGCACCCGCTCGTCGCCGGTGAGCTGAACCCCCGCCTCGCTCAAAGCGCTCAGGACCCGGGGTAGGAAGTCGTGGACGCGGTCCTGGTGCACCAGGAGTTTCTCGGCGGCGTTGCAGACCGAGGGCCGGTGGGTCTTGGAGTTGATCACGATTGCCAGGGCCTGATCCTGGTCCACCTCGCGGTCGACGTAGACGTGGCAGTTGCCCACCCCGGTCTCGATTACCGGCACCTTGGCCTCATTGACCACCGTTTGAATCAGCCCGGCCCCGCCGCGCGGCACCACCAGGTCCACGTAGCCGCGGGCCTTCATCAGGGCGACCGCTCCCTCGCGGCCAAACTCGTCAATCGACTGGATCGCGTCGCGTGGGAGTCCGACCGACGCCACCGCTTCCGACAGGATCTGGACAATCTGGGTGTTGGTCTCGGCGGCGGCGCTGCCCCCGCGCAAGATGACGGCGTTGCCACTCTTCAGGCCCAGCCCGGCCGCATCGACGGTCACGTTGGGGCGGGCCTCATAAATCATCCCCACCACACCCATCGGGACCTGCACCTGCTGCAGGCGGATGCCGTTGGGCAGGGTCGAACCGCGCAGGACCTCCCCGACCGGGTCCGGCAAAGAGGCCAGTTCCAGGAGCGAATCTGAGATTTGCTCGATCCGCTCGGAGGTCAGTTCGAGGCGGTCCAGCAGACCCTCGCTCATCCCCCCGGTCCGGCCGCGTTCCAGGTCGCGGGCGTTGGCGCTCAGAATTTGGCCCTGATGCTGGAGGAGGGCGTTGGCCATGGCGTGAAGGGCCCCGTCTTTCAGGTTCCGGGAGGCGCCGGCCAGTTTGCGGGCGGCCTGGCGCGAGCGGGTGGCGATCGCCAGAATCTGCTGGGTGACATCGTCTTGGTTACTCATGGCCCGATTCTAACGCTCTGGGTGTGACTTGCGACTCGGGGCCAAAGTCCGGACGAGAATTACTCCGAGAGCCGACGGTGGCGGGCCATCACCACCAGCTCGTCGCGGTGGACCACTTCGTGCGCGTAGTCGTGCCCCAGCTGCTCCTCAATTTCGGCCATGGACCGGCCCATCACCTCGGGAATTCGGGAGGAGGAAAACCCGCTCAGGCCCCGCGCAATCGGCAGGCCCGACTCGCTGACAATCTCGACGGCTTGGCCCGGGCGGAAGGTGCCGTTGACGCCGACCACCCCGGCGGGAAGCAGCGAGGCACCGCGCCCTCCGACCGCACGCACCGCCCCCTCGTCGATCACGACCTGGCCGTGGATCTTGGCCGCGTAGGCCAGCCACAATTGGCGGGCCGGCAGGCGCCGACCGGTCGGGTGAAACCAGGTCCCAACTTCCTGCCCGGCCATCGCCTCGGCCGCTTCGTCGGCACTGGTCAGCAGGACCGGGATCCCCGAACTGGTGGCCAGGGCCGCCGCCTGCACCTTCGTCACCATCCCGCCGGTTCCCACCTTGGATCCGCGCGCCCGGATGTCCAGGTGCTCCACCTCTTCGAAGCGGTGAATCTCGGTCAGCTTGCGTGCGCCCGGCAGGGAGGGGGGCGAGTCGTACAGGCCGTCCACGTCGGTCAGGAGGACCAGCGCGTCGGCCTGCACCAGGTGGGCGACCAGCGCGGCCAGGCGATCGTTGTCGCCGAAGCGAATCTCATCCGTGGCCACCGTGTCGTTCTCATTGATGATCGGGACCACCCCGAGGCTCAGCAGCCGTTCCAGCGCGCGCCGCGAGTTCCGGTACTGGCCGCGGCGCAAAATATCCTCCGCGGTTAGCAGTACCTGGCCCACCCGCAGATCGTGGCGGCCAAACGCGCGGGTGTACTCCGCCATCAGCAGGCCCTGGCCCACCGAGGCGGCGGCCTGAGCGGTGGCGAGGTCTTTCGGTTTGCCGGGCAGCTCCAGGGGGCCAAGGGCCGCAGCCTGAGCTCCCGAGGAGACCAGCACCACCTCGCGACCGGCCAGGCGTCGCTCTGACAGGACGTTGACCAGGCGCTCCAGCCGGGCGATGTCGAGGTGACCGTCCTCCCCGGTGAGGGAAGAGGAGCCCACTTTCACCACCACGCGATGCGAGGTGGGGATCTGATCTCGGCGGCGGAGCGGTTTCTTCACGGGCTCAGTTTAGCTACTTTTGCTCAGCGGCCGCGCTCGGGCCCACCTGCGCCAACAGCGTTGCACGGGCTTCGGTCACCGCCTCGGACTGGGCCACGAAGCGCCACGGTTCGTGGCGGGTCAACTCGGCGTAGTCAATCCCCACTCTGGGGGTGGTTCGGTGCGCCAACCCGCTGCACCCTTCGGTCAGCCACAGCTGCGGCCCGAGCAGGTCCGCGCCGTTGTCCGCGCGCGTGATCCCCAGGGCCTGGCAGAGTTTTCCCGGCCCGTCCGCCAACGCCCGGCGGTGGTGGCGGTTTTCGCGCATCAGGTCGATCCCGGTGAGCGGCTCGAGCCCGCGGATCAGCACCGCCTCGGCCACCCCGTCCTCGCGGCAGACAATGTTCATGCAGTTCCACATCCCGTAGATCAGGTAGACGTAGGCGTGTCCGGGGGGACCGAACATGGTTTGGGTGCGCGGGGTGGGCCCACGGTAGGCGTGCGAGGCGTCGTCGGCTTCGCCGCGGTAGGCCTCCACCTCGGTGATGATTCCGCTCAGAACCCGGTCTCCGTGGCGCCGGTGCAGAACCGTGCCCAGGAGCTTGGGCGCCACTTCCAACGCCCCCTCAGCGTAGAATGAGCGGGGTAACGGGGAGTCAGACATGTTCCCTCACTTTCTCAGTCGAGTATGGCATTCAAAGGAGACGGCATGCACAACGCAGTCAATGGCACGGTAATCACCCTGGAGGCCGGCGACTACCGGGCCCAGTTGGCCTCGGTGGGGGCCACCCTGGTTTCGCTCACCCGCTCCGGCCGCGACCTGGTCCTGCCGTTTCCCGCGACCGAGCTGCCAACCGCCTACAAGGGGAAGATTCTGCTGCCCTGGCCCAACCGGATTGAGGCCGGCCGGTACAGCTACGCCGGGGTGGACTACCAGCTGCCGGTGAACGAGGTGGAAACCGGCTCGGCCGCCCACGGCTTCGTCACCTGGCTGAACTGGGAGGTGAGTGGCCAGGGCCCCACCTCCGTCACCTTCTCGCTGTTTCTGCCGCCCCAGCGGGCCTACCCGTTCGCGCTGCGACTGGAAACCACCTACACGCTGGACGCCGAGGCGGGCCTAGTCTGCCGGGTGGTGGCGGAAAACATTGGCGAGCAGACCGCGCCCTACGGGGTGGCGGTCCACCCGTATCTGACCTGCAACCAGGCTCCCCTCGATCGGTGCCTGCTGCTGGTGCCCGCCTCGTCCTACCTGGAGGTGGACGAAAACCTGATTCCAACCGGCGAGGTGTCGGTCGACGGAACGGACTACGATTTCCGGACGGCCCGGACCGTGGCCGACACCATGATCGACAACGCGTTTGGGCAGCTGCCCCCGGAAGAATGGAACGTGGACCTGACCGATCCGGAGACTGCCATGACGGTGCGGCTGACCTCCGATGAGCGGTGGCTGCAGATCTACTCGGCCGACCAGTTGGGCCGGCCCGGGGTGGCGGTGGAGCCGATGTCCTGCCCGCCCAACGCTTTCAACACCGGGGTTGACGTGGTTGAGCTGTCCCCGGGCCAACTGAGCACCCTCAGCTATTCGATTCGGGAGATCTAGGCGAGGGACGCCAGGAAGTCGGCCGGCGGGACGAAAAAGACGCACCCGGTCACCGGCGTGGAGAAGTCCAAGATCCGGTCGTGTTTTCCGGGTGGGTCTCCCACCACCATCCGGCGGAGCATTTCCTCGGTGACGCTCAGGTCCCCGGCGTAGGCAATGAAATAGGTGCCAAACTCGCCCGCCGCCGGGGAACCGAAGGGCATGTTGTCCCGCAGGATGTCCATCTCATCGCCGTTGGCGTCCTCCACCGTGCTGAGCGTTTTGTGCGACTTCTGCTCGGCCGGTGGCGCGTCGTCCAGCTCAATGTTGGACAGTTTGGTGCGCCCAATAATGGCTTCCTGCTCGGCGGTGGACAGCTGTTCCCAATCACCGAGTTGGTGAACGTATTTTTGGACCATCAGGTAGGAGCCCTGGGACCACAGGGGTTCCCGATCCCCGATCAGCGCGGCCTCAACTTGGGCCTGCCCGCGCGGATTGGCGGTCCCATCGACAAAACCGAGCAGATCCCGGGCCTCGAAGTAGCGGAAGCCGACCGTCTCATCCTCGACCTGCACCAGGGCCCCGAGGACGTCCAGGATTTGCTTTTCCAGCTCGAAGCAGAGGTCAATTCGATTGGCCCGCAGGTGGAAGAAAATGTCTCCAGGGGTGGCGGGAGCGACGTGGCGTTGCCCGCGGATCTCGACGAACGGGTGGAGTTGCTGCGGTACCGGTGCCCGGGTCAGCAGCTCCCACAGCTGGGATCCCAACCCCACCACGCAGGTGAGGGAGAACTCGGGGTCGCGAAAGTTGACGTTCTTAACCAGGTCTTCCATCCCGGCCAAGAACTCTTTGATTTGGCCGGTGGTGGCATGGTCGGCCACGGAAACGGTGAGGAAGATTGCGGCGGGAGTCAGCAGTCCGGTGACATCCTGGGCTTCGGTGTACGGGCCGAACTCGGCCATTGGGGCTCCTTTTGGTCGGGAAACGTCTGCCCCAAAAGTCTACGGCACCCGAATTAGTCCCCGGGACGGTTTTCGGTGATCTGGGGGACGGTCCACCGCTCCGGGGGCGGCCCAAACAGGCGATCAGCTCGGGAAATGATCTCCCTGGCTGCGTCCGCACTTAATTTGGCACCGACCGCCGCTTGGGCCACTACCGGGACCCCTCGGACGAGGCGGTGGGACCAGCCGCGCACGGCCGCCTGCCTGGTCACCCCCGAGACCACGCGTTTGGCAGTTCCCGACAAACCCAGGGCGGGAACCGAGGCCAAGAGCTGAGTAAACAGGTGCCAGAGGCGAACTTGGTCCTCGGCCCGCTCGGTCACCTGATCCCGGCGCAAGAGGGCGGCGAGTAGGAGCGCCCGCAGTTGGTCGGGTTGATCCTGACCGGAGATGACCGCCCGGGCGGTCGTGTACCAGATGGTGGCCTCGACCACCGTGACCACCTGACCGGAGGCGAAAGCCAGCCCCCAAAGTTTCCCGAAGCCGGGCACGCCCAACCCGGCCCCCACCCCGACCCCGGAGGTGGCGACGGCCCCGGTCAGGTAGCCGTTGAGGGTTCTGACCAGGTCGGCCGGGGTTACCTCCGGGTCCTTGGCCCGGGCTCGTTTGACCCAGCGGGAAATCAGCGGCCGGTGGAGACGCATCGTCGTGTCCAGCAGGGTTGGAACCGAGCTGACTGCGGCCAGGCGGGACCACCGGCGGGGCTCCGAGGTGGGCCGAGACTGGTCTGCTGGGCGCGGATTCATGACGCTACTGTACCGGCCCGGCGAGACCTTTGCTGTCGGAGGAGCCGGTTAGGATACTGCCTATGGCCAAACTCTACTTTCGCTACGGCGCGATGAACTCGGGCAAGTCCACCGCCCTGCTGCAAGCGGTGTACAACTACCACGAGCAGGGCCGACAGGTGCTCCTCCTCAAACCGGCCGTCGACACCAAAGGCGACAATCGGGTCGTGTCCAGGCTCGGGGTGACCCGCCCGGCCGATCTGCTGGTGGGGGCCGATGACTCCATTCGAGCCCTGGTGGCGCCCTACCTGCTCGCCGCTGACTACTCGGCCATATTTGTCGACGAAGCTCAGTTCCTGACCCGCGCCCAGGTGGATGAGCTAATGGAGGTAGTGGTGGCCCACAACCTGCCGGTGCTGGCTTACGGGTTGCGAACAGACTTTCAGGCCGTGCCCTTCCCCGGGGCCCAGCGGCTGCTGGAGATCGCTCACAGCCTTGAAGAGTTGAAGACCATCTGTCGATGCGGGAAGAAAGCTATTTACAACTCCCGCAAGATCAACGGGATCCGCGTGTTCGACGGTGAGCAGGTGGCGATCGATGGGCAGGAGACCACCTATGAGAGCCTTTGCGCAGAGTGCTATTTCCAGGAGCGGGATGCGGCCCAGGAGCGGGCACCAATGATTCTGTTCTGAGATCGGTTGGTAGCTGACCCACTCCGGGGGCACAATTGTGCTCATGAAAATTCTCTCGATCCAGTCATCGGTAGCGTACGGACACGTGGGCAACTCGGCCGCCGTCTTCCCCCTGCAGCGCCTGGGAGTTGAGGTGATGCCGGTTTACACGGTGCACTTCTCCAACCACACCGGCTACGGAGCGTGGCGCGGCCCGATGCTGACCGGGGACCAGGTGCGCGAGGTGGTGACCGGGATTGACGAGCGCGGTGGCCTGGACGACGTCGACCTGGTCCTGTCTGGCTATCAGGGTGGAGACGATATTGGCGATGCCATCCTAGAGGCGGTGGCAAAGGTGAAGGAACGCAATCCCGAGGCAATCTACGCCTGCGACCCGGTGATGGGGAACGCCAAGTCCGGCTGCTTCGTCAAACCTGAGATCCCGATCCTGCTGCGCGAACGAATCGTGCCGCGCGCCGACCTGATCACGCCGAACCAGTTTGAACTGGGCTTCCTGACCGGCACCGAGCCGCAGTCAATTGAGGAGACCCTGGCTGCTGCCGACCGGGCGCGGGAAATGGGTCCCCGCACGGTCCTGGTTACCAGCGTTGAGCGGCCTGATCGCCCGGACAATACGATCGAGATGATGGCGGTGACGGACGAGGGTGCGTGGATCGTGCAGACTCCCCACCTGCCCTTGAAAGCCAACGGTTCCGGCGACGTGACAGCCGCTCTGTTTTCGGCCCACATGCAGCTGACGGAAAACCCGCAGGAGGCCCTCAGCAAGACGGTGTCCTCCGTCTACGAGCTGCTGCAGAACACGCTCCACTCGGGTCAGCGCGAGCTCCAACTGGTTCAGTCGCAGGGGGCCTACGTCCAGCCGCAGCACAACTTCGCCAGCTACCGGCTCCGGTAGGACCGAGATTCGGGCCGGTCAGCTCGCGGCGCGTTTCATGCTGAGGCCCCCGGCCAGGTAGGATGGCTAAACATGGTGAAGAGGAAAATCGGGTTCGACCGAGAAAAGTATCTGTCCCTTCAAACTGCCGCAATTGAGAAGCGGCGTCGCCAGTTTGGCGGCAAGCTCTACCTTGAATTTGGCGGCAAGATGTTCGACGACATGCATGCGTCTCGGGTCCTGCCCGGATTTTTGCCGGACAACAAGATCCTGATGCTGGAGTCCTTGAAGGACGACATCGAAGTGGTCATGGTGGTTTCCGCGCGAGACATCGCTCAGAACAAGGTTCGAGCCGACCTGGGGATCACCTACGAGCAGGACGTGCTGCGCCTGATCGACGAGTTCCGGTCTTACGGGCTCTACGTCGGCTCGGTGGTGCTGTCCCAGGTGACCGAGCAAAACGGTCCGGCCCGAGCGTTCAAACGGAAGCTGGAACGGGCCGGGGTGCGGGTCTTCCGCCATTTCCCGATCGCCGGCTACCCGCACGACCTCCCCCACATCGTGTCCGAGGCCGGGTTCGGGCGCAACGAATACGTGGAGACGACCCGGAACCTGGTGGTGGTGACCGCTCCGGGACCGGGGAGCGGCAAGATGGCTACCTGCCTGTCTCAGCTTTACCACGACCACCAGCGCGGGGTGCATTCGGGTTACGCCAAGTTCGAAACGTTCCCGATCTGGAACCTGCCGTTGGACCATCCGGTCAACATCGCCTACGAGGCAGCCACCGCCGACCTGGACGACGTCAACATGATCGACCCGTTCCACTTGGCGGCCTACGGGGTGAGCGCGGTCAACTACAACCGGGACGTCGAGATCTTCCCGGTGCTAAACGTGCTGATCGAACGGATCAACGGCTCCTCCCCCTACCGCTCCCCCACGGACATGGGAGTGAACATGGCCGGGGACTCGATCTGTGACGATCAGGTGTGTCGCAGCGCCGCCGAGCAGGAAGTGATCAGGCGGTATTTCAAGGCCCGGGTGGAGGAGGTGCGGGAGGCGCTGGAGCCGGTGGCCTCAGAGCGGATCGCACTGCTGATGGGCCAGCTGGGCATCACGGTCCTGGACCGACCGGTGGTGCAGCCGGTGCGGGAGCTGGAACAGAAGACCCAGGGCCCCACCGCTGCCATGCAGCTGCCCGACGGCACGATTGTTACCGGGAAGACCACCGCGCTGCTGGGGAGCTCCTCGGCCCTGCTGTTGAACGCGCTGAAGGCCCTGGCCGGGATCGACCGGCAGGTGGACCTGCTGGCTCCGGAGACGATTCGCCCGATCCAGCAGCTGAAGACCGAGCACCTGGGCAGCCAGAATCCGCGCCTGCACACCGACGAGGTCCTGATTGCTCTGGCCGTGGGCGCCACCTCCAACCCGCTGGCGCAGCGCGCCCTGGACCAGTTGGCGGAGCTACACGGGCTGGACGCGCACACCTCGGTGATCCTGGGATCGGTGGACGAGGGGATTTTCCGGTCCCTTGGGGTGCAGGTCACCTCGGAACCGGTCTTCCAGCACAAGCGCCTCTATCGAAAGCGCTAGCGGCTGGGGCAGGTTCCGCCCGGGCAGTGCTGCGGTGTCTCGCGGGTCAACCGCAGCTGCAGGTGACAGCCAACGCAAAATCCGAACGCTGCCTCCAGGAAGAGCAAGATCAGGCAGGGCGTGCAGACCAGCAGCGCCCAGGCAACGGGCAGTTGGAACCAACTCACGGCCAGGCAGGCGGTGAAGGCCAGGCCGAGGCCCAGTATCCAGGCAAACTCCTTTTGACGAAGCCCGACCCAAACCGGTGCGAAGGGCCGGGTCAGCCAGCCCGCCAGGGCGAGACTCGGGGCCACTTTCGGAGCGATCAGGCGTGCGCTCATATCCACCAGGAAATAGGCGGCGAACAGTTGCAGTGGCCGGGTACTCCCCTGCGTGATCGCCGCCCCAATCGCGGAGAATACCCCGAGCAGCAGCAGCCCAGCAGCCAGGCGGACGGTCCGCTCGTTAATCAGAGCCGGACCGGTCGGCGCGGGCTGGCCCTTAGCGGCCAAAGAGACGGGAGAAGAATCCACCCTGATTTGCCCGGGCTTCGGCGATTTCAGCTTGGGTGTGTTTGCCATCGCACCACTGGCCGGCCGGGACGGACCGCTTCACGGATTGAATATGCTGGCCGCAGCCAGCCCAGGTGGTTTTTCCACAGACGCGACATTTGACCGGGCTGCACATAGGGGTTGACTCCTCTACTGGGATGGAGCCGAGTGCTCCAACTGCCACAAATATACCCTAGGGGGTATCTATGGCGTCAAGTCCAACCGACCGTTCACTCCCCCAGCCGCACCAGGCCATCGGGATTCAACAGGGTGACCGCCCGACCGCTGACCTCGATCAGCCCCTGCTCTTCGAGCATCCGTAGCTGGCGCGAAAGAGTAGCGGGACTCATGCCCAGCAGGGAGGCAACATCCTTTTTCGCCAGCGGCAAGCGAAACTGGGCCTGGGAACCCCCGGCCGAAACCTCCAGCAGATACCGGGCCAGGCGGGTGCTGACCGGAGCCAGCGTCAGGTCGGAAAGCCTACGTTCGGCCTGGATTAGCCGCTCGGTCAACGTCTTCAGCATCCGGACCGTGACGGTGGGATACTGCTCCACCAGGGTGTGCAGGTCTGCGTGACGGAAACTGCAGAGCTCCACCTCGGTTAGGGCGGTGGCCCAACTGTCGGGTTCGTCGCCGGTCAGAAAGGCCGCTTCGCCCATGAAGTCGCCCGGCCCGAGGATCCGCAGGAGGCGTTCCTGTCCATCCGGCTCCAGGTGGGTGACCCTAATCTGGCCCCGGTGCACCACCAGTAGCTGGGACAGGTGGTCGCTGGGACGATGGATCACCTCGCCGCGTGCTCGTCGAATTGGCCGGGCCACCCGAGCCACCTGTAATTGCTCTTCGTGGCTCAATCCCTGAAAGATCGGCACCAGGGAAACGCAGGTATCTTCGCTACTCACACCAGCAGCTTACTGCGCGGGCGGACCGGCTGGCTGGCCGGCATCCGCAGCGAGGTTAGGCGCAGGGCGTTCAGGACTACCAGCAGCACCGAGGCCTCGTGGATCAGCATCCCACCCGCCAGGTGGACCGCGTGGAACAGGACCCCCGCCAGTAGGAAGGCGACTGTTCCCAGGGCCAGGGCCATGTTTTCCTTCATGATCCGGACCGCCAGCTGTGAAACCCGCCGGGCATGGGCCAGCTGGTCCAACCGATCGGTCAGCAGCACCAGGTCCGCGGTCTCGACCGACACGTCGGTGCCGGACCGGCCCATCGCCACCCCTACCTGAGCACGGGCCAGCGCGGGAGCATCGTTCACTCCGTCGCCAACCATCGCCACCCGGCGCCCCTCACGCTGCAGGTCGGCCACCACCTCGGCCTTGTCCCCCGGGAGCAGGCCCCCGAGGGCCCGGTCGAGGCCCAGTTCGGCACCGACCTGCGCGGCCACCTCGGGTCGATCGCCCGAGAGCATAACGATCTGTTTGAACCCGGTTTGACGGAGGTGCTCCAGGGCCGCCTGGGCCTCCGGGCGAATCGGGTCTGACACTTCCAGCCAGCCCAGCACGGCCGAGTCCACCGCGACCAGGACGGCGGTCGCTCCCGAGGAGGCTGCCACCGGCTCGGACAGGGCAAGGCCCTGCTCGGCCAACAGCCGTTCGGAGCCCACCAGCACCCGGTGGTCGTCCACGGTTGCCCCCAGGCCAAGCCCGGCCCAGACCTCGACCGCCGTTGGGTTGGTCAGCGCCAGATCCCGCTCGGTGGCCGCGCGGACGACCGCGCGACCCAGATGGTGCTCGGAAGCCAACTCGACCGAGGCTGCCCAGGTCAGCAGTTGATCAGAGGTCACCCCCGACCGGGGATGAACCCCGGTCACGCTCGGTTGCCCCTGGGTGAGGGTGCCGGTCTTGTCCAACACCAGGGTGTCGGCCCCGGCCAGGTCCTCCAGCCCCTGAGCGTCCTTACTGAGCACGCCGTGGCGCGCGATGTTCCCCAAGGCTGCCACCGCCGCCACCGGAACCGAGATCACCAGCGCGCCGGGGCAGGCAATCACTAGGAACGTGAGGGCGAAGGAGAGGTCCCGAGTCAGGGCAAAGGCCACGATGGCACCCACGACAATGGCCGGGGTGTAGTACTGGGAGAATCGATCCAAGAACCGCTGGCGGCGCGTCTTGGACTCCTGTGCTTCCTCTACCAACTCGATGATTCGGGCGTAGGTGGTGTCGTCCCCCACCTCTTTGGCACGGACCTGCAGAAAGCCGGTTTCCACGATGGTGGAGGCGAAGACGTGGTCGCCGCGACGCTTCCCCACCGGGATCGGCTCCCCGGTGATGGAAGCTTCGGAGACTTCGGCCTCACCCTCGGCCACGACGCCATCGACCGCGATCCGCTCTCCGGCCCGGACGACAATCAGGTCGCCCACCTCCAACTCGGAGGCGGGGATCTCCTGGCGCACCCCCTCTCGTTCCACCGTGGCAATAGTCGGGGCTAGCTCGATCAGGCCGCGCAGGGAGGAGCGGGTGCGTTCCAGGCTTCGGGCCTCCAACCAGGCTCCGAACAGGAACAGGAAGGAAACGACGGCCGATTCGACATACTCGCCAATGATCAGGGCGCCGACGACGGCAATGGTCACCAGCAGGTCGATCGAAAAAGCTCGGACCCGGAGGGCTTGCCACGCCTTGATCGCGATTGGAGTGCCCGCGACCAAGCTGGCGGCAATTAGCACCGGGCTGGCCCACTGGGGGCTGACCCACCAGTGCAGGGGCAACCCCACCACGAGCAGTGCGCCGGCCACGAAGGCCAGCCGGGTCCGAACTTTTTGATTCACGTCTGTTCCTTAGGCGATATTGAGCACTGGGTAGCCGAGCTTGGTGACCGCGTCGGCCAGTTGCTGGGCGCTGGTTTGTTCCTCGTCGAACGTGACCTTGACCTTGGACGAGTTGAACATCACCTGCGAGGACTCCACCCCGGGGGTTTGCGCGAGAAGTCGCTCAATCTTCGCCACGCAGCTGGGGCAGCTGAAGGGTTCGGTGGTTAGCTTCACAGTTTTCATGAGAATCCTTTCGTAGATTTGATTCATCCTTATTTCAGCAGGGAACCGCACCCAGTTCCTTGATCCACGTCAATTCCAGTTGGCAAGGATAGTAATCCGTGTCACACTAAGCGCGAGGAGGTCTCCGCATGAGCAATCAGGAACGACTGCCACTCGAAGAAGAGTGTGATGGCCGCACTCCCGGAAGAACCGTGGAAATTCTGGCCCCCCGACAGGTGCCGTTGGGTGGGCTCCGCGCAATGACGGTCCGCCGGACGCTGCCTCAGCGGGAACGCTCGCTGATTGGGGCCTGGTGCTTCCTGGATCACTACGGTCCCGACGATGTCAAGCACACCGGTGGGATGCGGGTGGACGCCCACCCGCACGTGGGTTTGCAGACTGTGAGCTGGCTTTTCTCGGGAGAAATTGAGCATCGGGACAGTGCGGGCTTCCATGCGATGGTCCGTCCCGGAGAGTTGAACCTGATGACCGCCGGGCGCGGGATCAGCCATTCGGAGCGCTCGACCGCTGAAACCACCATCTTGCACGGGGTGCAGCTCTGGGTGGCTCTGCCCTCGGACCAGCGTCAGACGGCTCCGGATTTTGAACACTACGCCCCGCCGATGGTGCTGGGACGAGGCTGGCGCGGACAGGTGTTCCTCGGTTCGCTGTTGGGACACTCGTCCCCGGTCAGAACTTTCTCGCCGCTAGTTGGGGCCGAGTTCTGCTTTGAACCTGGCGCGATCCTGGATCTGGAGGTGGAGCGGTCCTTTGAACATGGGATCCTGGTCGACGACGGATCCATCAGCATCGCCCGGTCCTCCGGGTGGGAGGGAATCGAAACCAACGAACTCGGCTACATCCCCCCGTCGGCGGCGTATCTGCGCCTGCGGGCGGGGCGGCGCGGAGCCCGGATTTTGTTCCTCGGTGGGGAACCGCTCGGGGAACAGATCGTGATGTGGTGGAACTTCATCGGCGAAACTCACGAAGAGATCGTCCAGGCGCGGCGGGATTGGCAGGCCACCTTGGCTCGGGTCGGGGTGGCAGATCCGGCCGGGGTGGAAATGGTTCAGGCCGACTCGGATCGGTTCAAGTTGCCCCGGTTTGAGCCCGCGCCACCGCTGCCGGCTCCGCCGTTGCCCAATGCCACCCTGCTACCCAGGGCCTAATCTGGGGCCTAGTCGAGGGCTTAATCGGGGGCCTAGTCGGAGGCCTGGATCCGAGCCCGCAACTGCGTCAAGGTTTCGCGCAGCTCAATCATTTCCTCCTGGCTGAACCCGGTGGCTTCCTCGACCTGGCACCGGACCTGGCCCACCTGGCTCTCCAGGGCCCACCCGGCCTCGGTGCTGTAGATGCGAACCGTCCGCTCATCCTCACCACCGCGGACCTTTCGAATCAAACCGTCCTGCTCCAGGCGTCGAAGCATGGGCGAGAGCGTGCCGGAGTCCAGTTGTAGGTCCTCCCCCAGTTCGCGAACTGAGCGACCTTCCTGCTCCCAGATGGCCAACATGGTGACGTACTGCGGGTAGGTGAGGCCCATCTGGCCCAGACCTTCCCGGTAGGCCCCCATCACCGCACGGGAGGCAGCGTAGAGCGAGAAGCACAGTTGATCTGCCAGCCGGGCGTGTCCCGTTTCCTCAGTGCCCATCATTGCTCCCTTCACTTTCTCCAACCCTCACCGTATAGTTAGGTTGTACACCATTTGGTTGCACACAATCTATATTGGAGGTTGCCATGTCCGAGTCCTATCTGCCCTCACTGCTGACCGATTCCCCGGAAGCCGGTTTCCAGTTGGCGATCAAGCTGTCCCGCCTCGGGGTCAAGTTCACCCAACCCGATGCCGAAGTGCGTGATCGCCTTCGCCCGCAATATGCCCAGAATGCCGACAGCTTGACGATGGCTTCCCAGGTGGTGGCCATCAACTTCCAGACGGTGGCGGCAGCGAATAACTACTGGCGCTAATCATCGTCGGCGAACCGAGACGCTGAGGAGGACCGCACTGTCCTCCTCAGCGTGCACCGAGTGGACGGCGTCGGGGATGACCAGATACTCCCCCATCTGCAGGACCGTCTCGTTCGAACCGGAGCGGACCGTGACCTGACCGACCAAGACCTGCAGGGTGGCCTCGCCCGGATTGGCGTGGTCGGCCAGCTTCTCGCCGGCGCGGATCGCAATCAGTGTCTGACGAAGATGATGCTCGTGTCCGCCGTAAATCGTCACCGCCGAGCGCCCATTGGATGCGTCGGCAGCTTTAGCTAGTTGCTCTTGAGCAAGCTCTGTGAGTGAGACCACGTTCATATACTCACTATAGCTATTCTCTGGTCTAGCAGCAGCTTGGATTGAATGGAATGTTTAGCGAAAAGTCCTGCTCACCAAACGGACTCGGGCCAGTGCTTCCGTGCCAAATAGCACCAGGCGCATTGCCTGAAAGCGGCCGGCTTCCCGGCCCAGTTCTTCCATGGCCACCCGGGCCGCCTGGTCGAAGGGCCAGCCGTAGACCCCGGCACTGATGAGCGGGAAGGCGATTGAGTCGCATCCCAGCTCACCGGCCAGAGCCAACGATTGTCGATAGCAGGAGCGCAGCAGCTCCGGGTCTCGCTCTCCGGCCCGGTAGTTGGGCCCGACCGTGTGGATCACCCAGCGAGCCGGCAGTCGATATCCCTCGGTCCACCCGGCCGCTCCAGTGGGCAGTCCTGTGGGAAACTTCCGAATACATTCTTCCAGCAGTTCCGGACCGGCAGCCGCATGAATAGCACCATCGACCCCGCCTCCGCCGCGCATCTGCCGGCTGGCCGCGTTGACGATGGCGTCCACCGACTGCTCGGTTATGTCCCCCGAAATCAGTTCTAGTGTCGCCATCCGATTAGCCTACGCCTCTCCGACCAGCGCAGATTGCTACTCGGGTGAGCGACCTAGTACCAAAGGCTACTCACGCGAGGTTTGGCGTCCCTACAATGAGTGATAGTGTTCAAAAGTAGCTTGTTTCAATCATCTAGGAGAAGCCATATGTCAGCTGGAGAGCGGAAAGCGGTGATCTTGGCTCGCGGGCTCGGATCGCGAATGCGCAAGAGCGCCCCCGGGGCCGAACTGAGTCCCGATCAAGCTGAAACCGCTGCCACCGGAGTCAAAGCCATGATCTCGGTGGGCCGTCCGTTTCTGGACCACGTCCTCTCCGAACTGGCCGACCACGGCTTCACCGACGTCTGCCTGGTGATTGGGCCCGAACATCAGGTAATCCGGGACTATTACCAGTCCCTCCCCCGTCAGCGGGTCCGGGTGTCCTTCGCCATCCAGCCCGAGCCCAAGGGCACCGCTGATGCCCTGGCAGCCGCCGAAGAGTTTGCGGGTGACCAGTCGGTGCTGGTCCTCAACTCGGACAACTTCTACCCGCCCGCCGCGCTCAAACTGATGGCGGAAGCAACCGGGTCCGCGGTGGCGGGCTTTCGCCGGGACGCCCTGGTCGCCCAGTCCAACATCCCGGCCGACCGGATTGCCGCCTATGCGCTCCTGGCGTCGGATCCTGAGGGTCGCCTGACCCGGGTGGTCGAAAAGCCCACCCCCGCCGAGGTGGAGGCCGCCGGACCGGAGGCACTGATCTCGATGAACTGCTGGCTGTGTTCGCCCCTGATCTTCCAGGCCATTCGGGAGATCTACCCGTCCCCGCGCGGGGAACTGGAGCTGACCGACGCGGTCCGCCGCGCAATTGAATTGGGCGACGAGTACCGGGTCTACCCGGTCGCGGCCGGTGTCCTGGACCTGTCCAACCAACGCGACATTGCCGCCGTGACCGAGGCCCTGGCTGAACACGAGGTGACCCTATGAGCTGGTTTGTCCCCGGACGGCTGGAAGTACTTGGCAAACACACGGACTACGCGGGCGGTAAGTCTCTCCTGGCGGCCATCGATCGCGGGGTGACGGCCACCATCCAGCCGGCGCGGGAGGGAATCACCGCCACCACCACGGCTGTGCCGGGCATCGTCAACGCTGACGGGACCGACTCGCTCCCGGCCGGCCACTGGGGCAACTACGTTCGAACGGTGGTGGAGCGCCTGCAGGCCAACTTCGGTTCGCTCCAGCCGGCTCATATTGAGGTGGACTCGACCCTGCCGCTCGCCTCGGGCATGAGCTCTTCTTCGGCGCTAATGGTGGCGATCGCCCTGAGTCTGATTGACGAGAACCATCTGCGCGACTCCGCCCAGTGGCAAGAGAACATCGGCGACAACATCGACTTGGCCGGCTATCTCTCGACCATCGAAAATGGCCTCAGCTTCAAGGGTTTGGCCGGGCAGCGAGGGGTGGGCACCTTTGGGGGCTCCGAAGATCACACAGCCATGCTGCACGCGCAGCCCGGGCGGATCAGCGAGTTCTCTTTCTGTCCTATTCGGGAAGAGAGCCAGGTGGACTTCCCCGACAACTGGTCCTTCGTCATCGCCATGTCGGGTGTGCCGGCGGAAAAGACCGGGGCTGCGCGCGAAGCGTACAACCGGGCCTCCGCCCAGGCAGCCGAACTGGTGACGCTCTGGAACCGGGACACCGGAGCGGTGGAACACTATTTGGCCGACATTTTGGCCACCGGGGAACAGGCACGGAACCACCTGACCAAACTGGCGGAGGCCGCCGGACTGGGCTCGCGGTTGCAGGCGTACTTGGTGGAGACGGAGGTGGCGATCCCGGCCGCGCTGGCGGGCCTGCGCTCCGACCAGATGGACCGGTTCGGGCAGGCCGCCAACCAGTCTCACGCCAACGCGAGGGACGTGCTGGGAAACCAGGTGCCGGAGACCAACCGGCTGCAGGAGCTGGCCCTGGAGTTGGGGGCAGTTGGCTCGACCGGTTTCGGCGCCGGGTTCGGGGGATCGGTTTGGGCCGCGGTGCCATCGGAGTCGGCCCCCGAGTTCAGCGAGCGCTGGCTGGAAGCATATTTGGGCGAGTTCCCGGCGCGGGCCGAGGCGGCCAGCGTGATGGTCGGGCGGCCCGGCTCACCCGCCCACCGGCTCTAATAGAGAAGGGGCCCGGTTCGATCGAACCGGGCCCCTTACTGCTACCTGAGATCACTCCTCGACTTGAGTGTCCTCATTTACTACTTCGTCTTCCTCATCCACATCCGAGCGCTGATCAGTCTCGGCCTTACCCTTCTCGAAAGTCATCGTGTCACCCGCATCCGAGACGGCCAGGGTCAGCGTGGTTCCCTCGACGGTCCCGGTGGCGCTCTGGCCGTCAAAGGTGAAGGAGGCGTCGCCATCCTTGCCAGCTTCCCAGGTGCCCTCCAGGGTCTGGCCGGCCGACTGCATTTCGACGGTGCCGTCATCGTGGACTGCCAGGGTGATAGTGGCGCCAATTTCGTCCAGGGCGGCGAGTTCCTCGGCCCCAACCGATTGCTGGCCGCCGATTCCGACCAGAGTCCAGTCCCCCACAAAGTCGGTGGCAGAGCTGTTACCGCTCGAGCACCCACCCAGCAGCGCCGCCCCGGCAACTGCCGCAATCGCAATCAGTGACTTAACCTTCTTCAGCATCGATTCCCCTCAATTCGTTTTTTAGGTCGGGTCAATTACAACACGAAAGGGCTCACTTTTCGCAATACGGCGGTCAGATGCGCTCAGTTTCACTATCTGATCCAGGGCCGACTAACTCCGGTGATTTTCCCGACCAAAATTTGACCAAGCCCCCAATCAAGCCAGAAGTAGACCAAAGAATATACGCAATCTTTCAGTCGCAATTCTGTCGCAGCTCGCCCGCCAGCCGGACCGGGCCGGCCGCGGTTCCCAACTTTTGGAATGCTTCGAGGTCAAAGCCAGGCTGATTCTATGATCGCCAGTGTTACCTTCATCCCAATGAACCTCACCCGAAAGGTGAAGCCATGAAAAAGTCCCTGTCCCTCCTGGCACTCGGAGCGGCGGCCGTTCTGGGCCTCAGCGCCTGCGGAACGGGCTCGTCCGCCCAGTCTGAAGGAACCGACAAGTCGGAGTCGTCCCAATCGGCCCCGGCCAGTGCCGAAAGCTACCAGATTGGCATCACCCAGCTCATGTCCCACCCGTCCTTGGACGCGGCCCGGGACGGCTTCGTCCAGGCGATCGAGGACGCCGGCCTGGACGTGACCTTCGACGAGCAAAACGCCAACGGCGACCAGTCGGTAGCCTCCAGCATTGCGGGCACCTTCAACTCGGGCAACTACGACCTAATCCTGGCGATCGCCACCCCGAATGCGCAGGCGGTGGCGCAGGCAATCACCGACAAGCCGGTCCTGTTCACCGCGATCACCGACCCGGTGGATGCGGGCCTGGTGGACTCGATGGACCAGCCCGGGGGCAACATGACCGGCACCTCCGACGCAAACCCGGTCAAGGAGCAGCTCCAGCTGATCAAGGACGTGGTCCCGGACGCGAAGAAGGTCGGAATCATCTACTCGCCCGGCGAGGCCAACTCGGTGGTGCAGGTTGAATGGGCCAAGGAAGCGGTCAAGGACCTGGGCCTGGAACTGGTGGAAGCGCCCGCCGTCTCCTCCCAGGAGGTTCTGCAGGCAGCCGAATCGCTGTCCAATGTGGACGCCATCTACGTTCCGACCGACAACGTGGTGGTCACCTCGCTGGAAACGGTCCTGAAGGTGGGCGAGGAAAGGCAGATTCCGGTCTTTGGCGCCGAGGGCGACACGGTGGCGCGCGGGGCCATCGGCACCTACGGTCTGTCCTACTTTGACCTGGGCTACCAGACCGGCCAGATGGCGGTTCGGATCCTGGTCGACGGGGAGGACCCCGCGACCATGCCGGTTGAGACCCTGTCCACCCCGATGCTGTACCTGAACAAGGGCGCAGCCGAGCGGATGGGCGTCGAGCTGCCCGAAAGCCTGCTGGCGGAGGTCACCCCGGAGAACCTGACCGAGTAGGCCCCGCCCCTCCCCCTCAGCACACTGTCTCACCCACAGAGGACGCAAAATGATTACTGCCGTTGAGCTCGGCCTGATCTACTCCATCATGGCGCTGGGCGTGTACCTCACGTTCCGCATTCTCGAGTTCGCCGACCTGACGGTGGACGGCAGCTTCACCACCGGGGCCTCAGTGGCGGCAGTGGGCATCCTGGCCGGGGTCAACCCGATCCTCTCCACCCTCGCCGCCTTCGTGGCGGGGGTGGGGGCGGGTCTGATCACCGGCCTGCTGAACACCAAGGGCAATGTGGATGGATTGCTGGCCGGGATCCTGACGCAGATTGGGCTCTACTCAATCAACCTGCGGATCATGGGCACCTCCAACCTGGGACTGCTGCGGGTAGATACGGTCTTCACCCCGATGCGTGAGGCCGGCCTGCTGGGAACCTGGCTGGGGCCGGCGGTCATGCTGCCGTTCGCCGCCGTGGTGCTGCTCGCTTTGATTTGGTTCCTGCACACCGACTTGGGTCTGGCGATGCGGGCCACCGGCGACAGCCCCAAGATGATCAGCTCCTTCGGGGTCTCCACCGACTTCCAGAAGATCCTCGGGCTCTGCCTGTCCAACGGAATGGTGGCGGTTTCGGGCGCTCTGATTGCCCAGTACCAGGGCTTTGCCGACGTCGGAATGGGGATCGGCATGATCGTCTCCGGCTTGGCCTCGGTCATCATCGGACAGGCAATTCTGGGGCGGCTGACGATTTGGCGGGCCGCCACCGCGGTCGTGGTTGGAGCTGTCCTCTACCGCGTGGTGATCCAGTTGGCTCTGCTGGTCGGATTCAACCCCAACGACATGAAGCTAATTTCGGCGGTCCTGGTAATTCTGGCGCTGCTGCTGCCCCAATGGCGTGGCTTCGGGCGGATCCGGCGGGCCCTCGGCCTGCGCTGGCGCTCGCCGGAAGAGAAGACCCGGGCCCGGCTGGCCCGCGAGAACGCCGCCCTGGAGGAGGACTGATATGAGCGTCACCCCAGCTCTGAGCCTGAGCTCAATTTCAAAGACTTTCTTCCCCGGCACGGTCAATGAGCGCCGCGCCCTGGTCGAGGTGGACCTGGAGTTGGCCCCGGCCGACTTCGTCACCGTGATCGGCTCCAACGGGGCCGGGAAGTCCACCCTGCTGAACGTGGTGGCCGGCTCGCTCCGGGCCGATGCCGGCACGGTGAAGATTGGCGAGCGCGACGTCACCAGGCTGAACGACTACCGTCGGGCCCGCTACCTGGGTCGGGTATTCCAGGATCCGTCGGCCGGCACCGCCCCCCACATGACCATCGAGGAAAACCTTTCCATGGCGCAGCAGCGGGGCCGAACCCGGAGTCTTCGCCTCGGCGTGACCAGCCGGAAGCGCCGCGAATTTCGGGAGGCGCTGGGAATCTTGCACCAGGGGTTGGAGGACCGCCTCGGTGACTGGGTGGGCCTCCTGTCCGGGGGGCAGCGCCAATCCCTGTCGCTGCTGATGGCCACGTTTACCCGGCCGCAGATCCTGCTGCTGGACGAGCACACTGCGGCCCTGGACCCGCAGCGAGCCGAACTGGTTACCCGCCTCACCGGCGAACTGGTGGCCGCCCACAACCTCACCACCCTGATGGTCACCCACAATATGGAGCACGCGCTCCGCCTGGGCAACCGGCTGATCATGATGCACGAGGGACGGATCATCCTGGACATTGGGGGCGAGGAAAAGGCCGCCATGAAGGTACCTGACCTGCTGGCCAAGTTCGAATCGATCAAGGGACTGGAACTGAGCGACCGCGCCCTGCTGCAGTAACCCCGCCCCGCCTAAGGCTCGACCAGGATCTTTCCTCGGACTGTGCCCGCTGCTAGTAGCCGGTGGGCAGTGGCGGCCTCGGACAGGTCCAGACGACAACCAATCCGGGCTCGCAGACGTCCCTCGGTGAGCAACTGGTTGGTCCGGGTGGCGGCGCGCGCCAGGTCGTCCACCCCGGCCCCGCTCATGGTGAACCCCCGCAGGCGGAGCCCTCGCAGGTAGAAGGGCCCGATCGGCAGCTCGGCAGCAGCCTCCAGCCCAGCCGCAATCAACACTTCTCCCCCCGGGGCCATCAGCTCAAAGGCGGCGGCCAGATTGTGGTGACCGCTGGTGTCCCAGTAGAGCTGGCAGGCGTCGCCCCAATCCCGGCGCAAACTGTCGGCTAGGGCCGGTTGGTGGTAGTCATATACCGCGCCGGCACCGAGGGAGCGGACCCAATCGAAATCCACCGGAGAGCAGGTGGCCACCACTTTTGCCCCGGCCGCGACCGCCAGTTGAACCGCGGCGCTCCCGACGGCGCCGCCCGCGCCGCCAATCAGGACGGTGGCACCCGCGCGGAGCTCAGACAGGCCCAGGAAGGCGGTCGAAGCCGCGTGAGCTAAGGCCACCACCTGCACCGGGTCGACCCCGGCCGGAACCGGAAAGATGCGTTCCTGTGGCACCAGCGCAAATTCTGAGAACGATCCCTGCCGGCCCTGATAGCCCAGCGAGTTGGTCCAGGCCAGATCCCCCACCCGGATCGAGTTCACCCCCGCGCCCACCTCGACCACCTCGCCGACCGCGTCCCGGCCCACCGTGAACGGGAACGGGGTCGACGTCCGGTAGCGGCCCGCTCGAATAATGGTGTCAATGTGGTTCACCGGCGCGGCCAAAACCCGCAAAAGAATGTCGGTTGGGCCCACTTTGGGCACCGGGCGCCGGCCCACCTGAATTTGCTCCGGGCCACCGTACTGCTCAATGTAGGCGGCGCGCATCTCTTTGGTCATGGTTCCCCTTCCGGTATTCCAGTCCTACCCGGCTACACTCGAACTGACAAGAGGGGGCAAAAAACAGTGAGTACCGATCCGGAGTTGGCCCCGCAGGCGGCGGGAACGACCCAGACTTTGAGTGAACTTGACCAACTGATCACCACCTGCCGAGCCTGCCCGCGCCTGGTGGCCTGGCGCGAAGAAGTGGCCCGAGTCAAGCGGGCCTCATTTCAAGACTGGGACTACTGGGGCCGGGCCGTCCCCGGCTTTGGCCCACCTGATGCTCGAATCCTGATCGTTGGGCTAGCTCCCGCCGCTCACGGAGCCAACCGGACCGGACGCATGTTCACCGGCGACCGGTCCGGGGATTTCCTCTATTCTGCCCTGTACCGGGTCGGGCTCGCCTCCCAGCCGACCGCCACCGACCGAAACGATGGGCTGGAACTGACCGGGGTGCGGGTCACCTCCCCGGTTCACTGCGCTCCCCCAGCGAATCGGCCCACGCCGCAGGAGCGCGACACCTGCGCCCCGTTCCTGGCGAGCGAACTGGAACTGCTTTCCCCCACCCTGCGGGTGGCGGTGGTCCTGGGGAACTTCGGGTGGCAGGCCCTGCTTGCCAGCCTGGCCCGGGGCGGGTGGGTTCTGCCGCGCCCACGCCCCAAGTTTGCTCACGGGGCTGAGGTGACCCTGACTCATCCGGATGGGCGCCGCCTCGTTCTGCTCGGCTGCTTCCACGTCAGCCAGCAAAATACCTTTACCGGGCGCCTCACGCCCGAGATGCTGGACCGGGTGCTCACCCGGGCCCAGGAGTTGGCGTCCGTCAACTAGCCTTCGGGCTCGCTCACGTCCACCACTCGTGCGTCGAGGCGCTGGCGAAGCTGATCTCGGTCCACGCGAAGCCCCCAGCCGGGTGCGCCCCCGCCCAGACCGATCGGGCCGGCCGGGGCTGACTCGTCCAGCAGCACCGGCCAGGGATGGCTGCTGCCGACCGGGGTAATCGTCCCCCGAACGAAGCCGGTGGCGGCCAGTGCCTCCTCTTCGCTGGCCAGGGACAGGCGGGAGACTCCAAGCTGGGCCCGAAGCTTTGGCCAGCTGATCTTTCGGCCCCCCGGAACCAAAACCAGAACAAACTCAGTTGGGCTCTGCCTGACCACCAGCGTTTTGAGCAACTGCTCGGGGGCGATGCCCCGGCGCTCGGCCGCCTCCACCAACGATCTGGCGGGGCCGTATTCGGTCAGGTCAAACTCCAATCCGAGCGCCTGTGCCGCCCGGCGCACCCTGGTGGCCCCGGCGGGTTCTGGCGGCAGGTAACCGGCGGTGCGAAGCGATTCGATCAGGCCGGTGGTCAGCTCGTACTGGGCCAAGTCCTCGGGTCGGACCCAGTGAGCGGCCACCGCGTCGTCCCCGGGCTTCAACTGGCCACCCACCACCCGGGCGGCAAAACAGTGCACGTCGTACTGGCGAGCGGGCCCATCGGCCATGGTGGCGGTCACCACCTCGCGGCCCACCTCCACCTCGAACCCGGTCTCCTCCCGAGCCTCCCGGCGGGCCGCCTCCGCCGAGGTTTCACCCGGTTCGGCCGAGCCGCCGGGCAGTGACCAGCGGCCCTGTTGCGGGTGGTGTCCTCGTTGAACCAGCAGCACCCGGCCCTCCGAATCGGTCAGCAGGACGCTGGCAGCGCTAATTGTCTCCACCCCGCTACTCTAGCGAGAACCGGCCAACGGGTCGACGGTGTTGCGGCCAAGCCGTCATACTGGACCAATGCAGACTCTGCCCCTCCCCGCTGTTGAGCTTCTGGCCGCGTTTCGCGCCCGGTTAGCCGAGCTTCAGTTTCCCCTGCCCGGCCCTACCGCCGCGGCCGCCGAGCACCTGCGAACCGCCAGCCTGGCCCAGCTGGACGACTACCTGATTCCCCGCCGCGAACACCTGGGAGCGCCGCTGCTGGCTATTGTCGGCGGCTCGACCGGGGCCGGGAAATCCACCCTGGTCAACTCCCTGATTGGGCGCGAGCTGACCCCGGCCAGTACGCTGCGTCCCACCACCCGCTCCCCGCTCCTGGTCGCGGCCCCCGCCGACGAAGAGTGGTTCCGCTCCGGCCCGGTCCTGCCCGGCCTGACCCGCTCGGACGCCCAAACTCAGTCTGCGTCCGGGGCAACCGTGCTCGGGATCGCCACCGACCCGCAGGTACCGGAGCAACTGGCCCTGCTGGACACCCCTGACATTGACTCGGTGGTGGCGGAAAACCGCGCCCTGGCCCGGCAGTTACTGGAGGCGGGCGACCTGTGGCTGTTCGTCACCACCGCCGCGCGCTACGCGGATCAGGTGGCCTGGGAACTGCTGGCTGAGGCGGCCCACCGCCAGCTCACCGTCGCGGTGGTTTTGAACCGGGTTCCGCCGGGCGCCGCGGAGCCGATCACGGAGGATTTGACGCGGCTCCTGGGCCAGCGCGGGCTGGCGGGAACCCCCATTTTCACCGTTGAGGAGACCACCCTGACCGGGGGGCTGATTCCGGCGGCAAGGCTGGCCCCGCTGACCGGTTGGCTCCGGGATCTGGCCGGGGACCGAGCCCGGCGCGAGCAGGTGATCCGCCAGTCGCTGGTCGGAGCCATCGACCAGTTGGCCGAGCACGCCGAAGACCTGGCCCAAGCCAAGGAAGAACAGGAAGCGCAGGTGCGCGAGTGGGAGGCCCAAATCGAACGTGCCTTTGCGAATGCACGCCGGCAAATCCTGGTGGGAACGGGTGATGGCGCCTGGCTTCGCGCCGAGGTGCTGGCCCGGTGGCAGGATTTCGTCGGCACCTCGGACGTGTTCCGGACGTTAGAGGGGTGGACGGGAGCGGTTCGGGACCGCGTCGGCGCCTGGTTTCGTGGCCGACCCGCCCCCGCGCAGGTGCAGGAGGAACTCACCTCGGGTCTGAGCACGATCGTGGTCAACGAGGTGGAGCAGGCTTGGATTAGCGGGGCCGCCCGCCCGGGGCCGGCCTTGGATCACGCCCAGCTGCAGCAGGAAGCCGACCAGCTGGTGGCCACCTGGCAGCGGGAGCTGTTAGAGCTGGTTCGAACCGCCGCTCCCGGGAAACGTCAGCGCGCCCGACTGGTCTCGCTCGGGTTGAACACGGCCACAGTGGCGCTAATGCTGGTCGTCTTCGCCACCACCGGCGGCCTGGTGGGAGGCGAGCTGGCGGTGGCCGGCGGATCAGCCGTGGTCGGCCAGAAGCTGCTCGAGACGATCTTTGGGGAGCAGGCGGTTCGGAACCTGGCGCGCCAGGGGACGGATCTGCTCAGCGACCGGGTATCCGAGCTGACCGACCGGTGGGCCGAGCAGCTCCGGGCTCCCCTCGCGGAACTGAACGCGGGAGTAGGGTCGGAAGAACTGTCCACCTGGGCCAAGCGACTGCGGGGAGGAGCCCAATGAACCTCAATGAGCGCTGGCAGGCCCTGGGTGAGTGCGCCCGGCTTGGTCCTGGATTCCTGACCGAGGCTCAACTGGCCGACGCCGAGCGGCTCCGGCAGCAGGGTCAGGATCGCAGCGAGCGGGGGCTCGGATTCACGACGGTGGGCTTCTTTGGCGCTACCGGCTCCGGCAAATCCACCCTGGTCAACGCCCTGGCCGGCGCCGAGGTGACCACGCCCGGCCTGCTGCGGCCCACCACCGCCGAGGTGACGGCGGTAGTCAACGCGGGCGCCAATGCCGACGACCTGCTGGTCTGGTTGCAGGTGGACCAAATCAGGGCAGTGCCCGCGCTGCCACATCGCCGCCTGGTGCTGCTGGACCTGCCGGACTTCGACTCGGTGGCAACCGCACATCGCCACGTGGCCGAACGCCTGGCCGCCCAGGTGGACCTGCTGGTCTGGGTGGTTGACCCGCAAAAATATGCGGATCGGGTGCTGCACGAGGACTTCATCGACCCGCGCCGCCACCAGCACGGCCAGACCCTGGTGGTGCTGAACCAAATTGACCTGCTGGACCCCGCCGAGATTCCAGTTGTCCGGGCTTCGCTGGGGCAGCTGCTCGATCAGCGTGGACTGGGTTCGGTCCCGGTGTTCCCGCTGTCGGCCCGGACCGGATCTGGGGTGGAGGCCCTGGAGCAGGCGCTAGCGCGCGAGGCGGAACGGGCCCGGGCGGCCGAAGCCCGACTGGACGCGGACCTGGCGCACTGGGCGGAGGCGGCCCGGCCGGTCCAAACGGTCGGCTCACCCCCGTCGGCCACGGCCGAGCGGGCCCTGACCGCGAGTTTGGTGGCAGCGGCGCAGACGGAGCAGATTGCGGCGGCAGTGGGCCGGTCCTACCGGCTGCGGGCCGGGCAAAACACGGGCTGGCTGCCAACCGCGTGGCTCCACCGGTTCCGCGCAGACCCGCTCCGCCGCCTGGGGGTGGAACGGAGCCAAACCGAGGGCGCGCTCCCGTCCCTGCCACCCCTGACCGGAGCCGGGCAGGCCGGGTTGGCGCTGGCGGTCAGGACCTACTTGGGCCAGGCCGCCTCGACCTTCCCGCCCGGCTGGCGCGGCCCGCTGGGCTCCCTGGAATCCAAGGCGCTGGCGGAACTGCCGGCCGCGTTGGAAACAGCCGTCACCCGGGTGGACCTGCGGGTCCGACCAGCCTGGTGGTGGGTGGCAGCCAGAATTCTCCAGTGGCTCGCGCTAGCCTTGGCGCTGGTTGGAGCCGGCTGGTACCTGGCGGTCTGGCTGGCGCGAGTGCTGGGCCTACCGGCGATCCCGATCGCCCAGGTGGAGGGGTGGCCGGTGCCCGGTTTGCTGATCGGCTTTGGTCTCGGGTTGGGACTGCTCCTGGGGTTGGCCGGCCGGGGACTGGCGGCCCTGGGGGCGCGGGCTCGGACGCGAGCCGTCCGCCGGGCCCTGCAGCGGGAGGTGGCCCAGGTGGGGGCACGCACGGTGGTGGCCCCGGCGCGGGCAGAGCGGGAACGGGCCGGCGCGTTGGCCCGAGCTTTGGACCGCGCTGCCCGCATCTGAGCAGTAGAGCCGGCCGGGCGCGGGTGAGTCGGCCCAGGCCGGGCCGGTGCGATAGGTTGGAACAATGCTGAGTAGCTCAATTGATCTAGAACTGTTTCCGGCCGAGCTGGTGGATGGCAAGCCTAACCCGGCCACGGCCAACTTCTACCGGGTGGCTCGCAGTGCCTTCCACGGCGGGGAACCAAGCGAGGAAAACGTCGACCTCTGGTCCCGGGCCGGCGCCGGCAACCACTCGGTCCTTACCGGGGCCTACGACCGCAATCGGAATCTCGATCCGGCCTTTGCCGAGCGTCCGGTCGGGACCTTCGAAGTAGCCTCCGGCTGGGTCAACGTGGGTCGGGGGCGCCTGCTGCCGGCCGGGCTGGTGACCTGGGTGAGTGTCCGGCCCACCCACCGGCGCCGAGGGATCCTCCGCGAAATGATGGAGCTGAACCTGCGCCAACAGGCCGAAGCCGGGGTTCCGGTGGCGGTGCTGACCGCCTCGGAGGCCGGAATTTACAGCCGGTTCGGCTTCCAGAACGTGTACTCGGCCGGTGAGCTGCGGCTACGGACCAACCGATTCAAGCTTCGGCCAGAGGCGAAGTCCCGTGTGCAGGCGGCCGGTTCCATGATGCAGGTTTCTATCCCCTGGCTGCTGGAGCACCGCTCCGACCTGTCGGCTGCCTATCTGCGCAGCTACCGAGGCTGCGTCGATTCCCGCACCGGGATGGCCTTCGACCTGTATCGGAACGAGTCCGACGGGAAGCTGCGCTCGCGTCTGTACGCGGCAGTTCACCTGAACGAGCGCGGAGTCCTCGACGGACTGGTGTCTTACCGCACCAGCGACGGGAACGACGGCGGGGCCCGCGTGGTCGAGTTGCTGGCCGCCGACCCAACCGTGGAACTGGCCCTGTGGGACTACCTGGCTCACCTGGACCTAATCAAAGAGATCCAGGCGCACCCGCAGCCGGTCGACCACCTGCTACTGACCGCCCTGGTAGACCAGCGAGCAGTCGAGGTAGCTTCGGTAACTGATCACATGTGGGCACGGGTGCTGGATCCGGTCCGAACCCTGCGCGAACGCGCCTACTCGCCGGCGGCCATGGACGCGGGCCTGACGATTACCTTTGAAGTCGTCGACCCGCTGGGGCTGGCGGCCGGTACCTTCGAACTGAGTTTGGATCGGGGCGAGGTGCGGGTCACCCGCGTTGATGGCGCCGTGACCAATCTTCGGGTGCAGGTGCAGGCCCTCGCCGCCCTAGTTTTCGGTGCTCCCTCCCCTACCCAGCTGGCTGCCGCCGGTCAGATTGAGGGAGCCTCCGCCCAGGTGGTCGACTACTTGGACGCCATGTTTGCCCCGGTGGGCCTGTCCCGCTGTCCGACCGAGTTTTAGCGGGACTGAGCATGACCGATCTGAGCCCCCAGGCTGAGGAGTGGGAGCGGCGCTACCAAACCCGCTCCCAGCTCTGGTCTGGTCGTCCGCAACCGACCCTGGTCGAGGTGGCCGAGAGTTTGCCCCCGGGCCGTTCCGTAGATTTGGGCACGGGCGAGGGGGCCGACGTCCTCTGGCTGGCCGAGCACGGTTGGGAGGCCCTCGGATTGGACCTGTCACCGACCGCGATCGCGCGCGCCCGGGACGAGGCGGAGCGGCGCGGGCAGGAGCGAGCTCAGTTCCGGGTGGGCGACTTTTTGACCGACCCGGAGTTGGTTCCCGGCTCCTACGACCTGGTGACCGCCTTCTTCATTCACCCGCGGACCGCCGCGGGACGCCAGCAGTTCCTCGCCCGGGCGACCTCGCTGGTGGCTCCCGGCGGTCACCTGCTGGTGGTCTCGCACGCGCGCGAGGTGAAAGGCACCAACCCGGGAATTGGGCACGGGCCCTCCCCGGTGGATCCGGCCGAGGACGAGCGGCTTTTGCGCTCCCAGTCCAGTTTCAGGCCGATCCGGGTGGGGGTGGAGGCGGGACTGTTCCTGCGCGCCGACGGAACGAGGGAGACCCGGGCCGACGCCGTGGTTTTTGGGCGGATCGACTAGCTGAGGGTGCCCGAGGGGCACGGGTGCTCGCGTTCGACCGAGCCGAAGTGACGCAGGGCCTGGAACCGATCACCGCGGAAGTAGGTTTGCCGGTACTCCACCACGCCGGTGGCGCAGCATCCCCACCGAAACACCTGCAGCAGCGGCGTTCCCGGTTCACACTCCAGCAGGTCGGCCACCGTGTCCGGCGCGGCGATCGCCTCAATTTGCTCTCGGCCCCCGGTGATGACGATCCGGCACTGGTCAGCCAGGACCCGATAGAAGGCGACGTCGCTGAAGTCGACCTGGGTTAGGACAGGTGCCAGGTCGGCGGCGGTGTAAACGCGCTCGTAGGCGATCGGATTCTCACCACCCAGCCGGATCCGCTCCAGCAGGAACACTTCGGGACCGGAGCCCAGCTCAGCTCCGGCTTCCGCGTCCACCACCACGCTTTGGCGGAGGACCTGATTGCGCGGCTCTAAGCCGGACTCGGCAATTAGCTCCTGCAGCGAGTAGATCTGCCCATACTGGGAGGCAGCCCGTCCCTGTCGGATCCGGGGGCGACGCCCGGGACTGGCCGCGACCAACCCTTCCTCTCGCAGGGGGCGCAGCGCGGCCCGGGCAGTCCCGCGGCTAACCCCGAACTCGTCGGCTACCTCCAGCTCTCCGGGGAAATCGTGGTCGTACTGACCGCCGTCGATCCGGGCTCGCAGTTCAGCCGAGATCCGCTGCCACAGAGGCACGTGCTTCATCATGGGCTTTCCCCTTCGGTAGCCACCTGTCATAATGTCTACACATTCCGGTAGGCTAGGTGGTGTCGCCACTGAAAGGATAGTGCATGGCACAGCCAAAACGGGCCCGTTGGGGCCGGCAGCTGAGGGTCGGGACCCTGCTGGTGGCGTTCGGTATCTCCGCGTCGCTCTGGCTGAGTGGGTGCGGTCCCTCGCAGCAGCCGGTTGATGCGGCGCCCCAGTCTCTCCCTACTCCAGCCGGTCAGAGCGCCGACCCGACTCCCAGCCCCTCCCCCTCGCCCACCCGGGCGCCAGCCGCCACTTCGCCAGCCGCAACTCCAACGGCCGCCCCCACCCAAACAGTGCCTTTCCCCGATCTGGCCCGCCGAATCGAGGGGGACCCCCTCGCGTTGGGACGGGTGGACGCACCCCTGGTCCTGATTGAGTTCGCGGACTTCCGCTGCCCCTACTGCGGGGTATTTGCGCGCGAAACCAAGCCGGCTCTGGTCGAGGACTACGTCAATCAGGGACTGTTGCGAATCGAGTGGCACGACGCCCCCATCTTCGGGGAACAGTCGATCGACGCGGCGGTCGCCGCCCGGGCGGCCGGTCAGCAGGGACAGTTCTGGTCCTACTACGACGCCCTGTTTGCGTATGATGGGCGTGACCATCAGGAACTGTCGCGCGAGCGGCTGGTGGATCTGGCTCGCCAGATTGGCCTGCCCGACCTGACCGCCTTTGAGACCGCTCTGGACAACCCGGAGCTCCGGGCCCTGGTCCAGGCCGACTATCAGCAGGTGCTGGAGCTGGGGATCTACACCACTCCGACCTTCCTGATCGGCCAGACCCCCATCACGGGGGCGCAGCCGCTGGAGACCTTCCGGCAGGCGATCGAGACCGAGAAGCAACGGGCGGGAGTGTCGTGATCGATATCGGGTTGGTCGGGGCTTTTCTCGGCGGGGTGCTGTCCCTGCTCAGCCCCTGCTCCGTCATGCTGTTGCCGGCATTTTTTGCCTATGCGTTCACCTCGCCGGCCAAGCTGCTCTCCCGGACGGGGATCTTCACCCTGGGCCTGTTGACCACCCTGGTTCCGCTCGGCGTTTTCTCCGGAATCCTTGGTTCGCTGCTCGGGGAGAACCGGTCGCTCCTGATTACCGTGGTGGCGGGGTTGATCATTGTCATCGGCTTGATCCAACTTCTCGGAATCTCCCTGCCCGGTCTGTCGATGAGAGAGGCGGCGGGCACTGACCGCACCTCGGTCGTCTCGGTCTTCCTGCTGGGCGCGGTCTACGCGGTGGCAGGGGTCTGCACCGGGCCGATTCTGGGAGCGGTACTAATGATGGCTTCGCTCGGCGGTTCGGCCGGCTACGGCGCCCTGCTCCTGGCGGTCTACGCGCTCGGAATGGTCTTCCCGCTGCTGGTGCTAACCCTCGTCTGGCAGCGGTGGGGTGCGGGTGCGACCCGCTGGATGCGCCCGCGGCTGATCCGGATCGGCCCCTGGGAGAACTCGCTGGTGGCCGTGGTCACCGGGCTGCTCTCAATTGGGTTGGGCACGCTGCTGCTGGTCACCGATGGGACGGCGAACCTGGGGGGTCTGGTCTCAATCTCCACCCAGTTCCGGCTCGAGTCGGCCGTCGCCAACTTGGGTGCCGCCGTCCCGAACTGGGCCTTTGCCCTCGGCGCCGCCCTGATTCTCACGCTGGTGATCTGGCTGGTTCGCCGGAGAAATCGCCGGCCCCAGCCAGCCCAGTCCTGGCCGGTGGCTCCCGGTGGAACGGAGGAGGGCCGTGGTTGACATTCGTCCCGCCCGCCGAACCTGGCGCCAGGAGTTGAAAACCTGGCCGGCCCGGCGCTGGTGGTTTGCCGGGCTGATGGCTCTTGGAACCACGGTGCTGGTGGCAATCCCGACCGATCTGATTCCGAACCCGATTTTTCATCGGGATGTGCCCCCTACCTGGTGGGCATGGCCGGTACTCCTGGTCACTGCCGTCCTCTCGGGCCTGGTGGGAGCCACCTACGTGGCGCGAAAAGACCCGGCGGACTCCACCCGCTCCGGGGTGCTGGGCACGGGCGGCGCCCTGCTGACGTTCTTTGCGGTCGGTTGTCCGGTCTGCAACAAGCTGGCGCTGCTGGCCCTCGGCTACGCGGGAGCCCTCCAGTTCTTTGCGCCGCTACAGCCGATCCTCGCTGTCGGCGCGATTGTTCTGCTGGCCCTGGCCCTGCGAACCCGGATTCGGAATGAGGGGGCCTGTCCCCTACCGACGAGGTCGACCACGCTCACCCCGGCCGAAGTCGACCTGGGATCGAGGCAGCTGTGAATAGTTCAAATCGGCTGTGGCGCGCCCTGGCGGCAGGCTTGCGGGCCACCCTCAATAAGCCCAATCGCGCTCAATCCGCAGCGCAGCCGCCCACTGGGACTGCGCAGCCGTCCCCGTTTGGGGTGCCGGGCCCGCCCGGTTGGCAGCGAATCCGGCCGGTACCGATCGCTGAGGTGCTGGCCCGGATCTCGTACTCTCCCCAGGCAGACGGTAGGCCCCAGCCCGGCGAAGTGGTTTGGGCCTGGGTCCCGTGGGAGGAGGATCCCAGCCGCGGGAAGGACCGTCCGATCCTGATCATGGGCAGCAAAGGCGACGGTTTCTACGCGCTGCAGCTGACATCGAAGGATCACGACAGTCGCCATGCCGAGGAACGGGCGCGCGGTGAGTACTGGTTCGACCTGGGGTCGGGCCCATGGGACTCAAAAGGCCGCCCCTCCGAAGTGAAGCTGCATCGCCCGCTGTGGTTTCCCGCGGCGGGAATTCGGCGCGAGGGTTCCTACCTGGACCGGGCCCGGTTTGACCGGGTGGTCGCGGCCCTGTGCGAGGCTGGCCGCGACCACTAAGATTCCGGGTTAGGCTGGGGTCCCCGGTTAGGCTTGCGCTTCTGGCAGGAACCGCTGGTACGAAGGCAGGTCCAGCACGCCGGTCCCGGACACACCAATCACAATCGTTTCGGAGCGGTCCCGGCCCGGACCCGCCAGGTAGTCCAGCGCAGCCGCAATCGCGTGGTTGGATTCGGGAGCCGGAACCAGCCCCTCGGTTCGGGCCAGTGTGATCCCGGCCGCGAAAGCGTGATCCTGCTCGATCGCCACTGCTTCAACTAGGCCCAGGTTCACCGTGTGGGACAGAGCGGGCGCCATCCCGTGGTAGCGCAGACCCCCGGCGTGGATTGGATCCGGAACGAACTCCTGGCCCAGGGTGTACATCTTCAGCAGCGGGGTCATCCCGGTGAAGTCGCCAAAGTCGTACCGATACTCTCCGCGGGTGAGCGAGGGGCAGGCGGCGGGTTCGGCCGCAATTACCCGGGTCTGGGCCCCCTCAGTCAGCACGTGACGCAGGAACGGGAAGGACAGCCCGGCCAGGTTCGAGCCGCCACCAGCGCAGCCAAACACCACGTCCGCGGTTTCCTCTCCCGCCTCGTGCAACTGGGCAATGGCTTCCTGCCCGATCACCGTCTGGTGCAGAACGACGTGGTTCAGCACCGACCCGAGCGCGTACCGGGTGTCGGGCTGGGTCATGGCCACCTCGACCGCTTCGGAAACGGCCATCCCGAGGGAACCGGTAGTATCCGGGTGCTCGGCTAGAATCTGGCGCCCAATCTCGGTCAGCTCCGACGGGCTGGAATGGCAGGTGCCGCCGTAAAGCTCCATTTGGTAGCGCCGGTAGGGCTTGCTTTCGTAGGAGGCCCGCACCTGCCAGATCTCCACGTCCAGGCCAAACATCGCCCCGCCCAACGCCAGGGAGGCACCCCACTGGCCGGCCCCGGTCTCGGTGGTCAGCTTCTTAATCCCGTCCAGCTTGTTGTAGTAGGCCTGCGGGACGGCTGAGTTGGGCTTGTGTGACCCGACCGGGGAAACACCTTCGTACTTGAGGTAGATCCGCGAGTTCGTCCCCAGGTGCTGCTCCAGTCGGCGCGCCCGCATCAGCGGGGTGGCACGCCAGATCGAGTACACGTCGCGCACCTCGGCTGGGATCTCAATGAACCGTTCGGTAGAGAGCTCCTGCCGGGCCAGTTCGGTGGCGAACAGACCGGACAACTCTGCCTCGGTAATCGGCTCTTTCGTGCCCGGGTTCAGGTGGGGCGGGATCGGCTCGGGCAGGTCGGCGCCGATGTTGTACCAGTGGGTGGGCTCAGTCGTGTCCACCCCCACCGGGATCGGGCTCTGATTGGCTTCTTTGTCAACAGTATTCTCCATAGGGCGAGGGTAACCCAGCCGGTCCGGTAAGACAGGACTTATCCCATAGATTGGTTAGGGCCCCGGCATGGACCTGCGAAAGTCCCGGCTGATCGGCGTTTGCCGCGGCTAGGCTGAGGGCAAGGCGGTCACAACCAGGGAGTGAGCGATGGGGCAAACGGCGTTGGCCACAAGATCAAGGCGAGTCTCTTCGTGGGCACTGAAAGTGGTCATGGCCGTCACCGGGCTGATTTGGGCCCTGTTCGTGCTGATCCACCTGTTCGGCAACCTGAAGGCGTTCACCGGGCCCGAACACTTCAACACCTACGCCCACTGGCTCCGCGAAGCCTTCACGCCGTTTCTCCCAGCCGGCGCGGTCCTCTGGTCCCTGCGGATGGTCCTCCTCCTGGCCCTGGTTCTGCACCTGTGGGCCGCAGCGACACTGAACTGGCGGTCTCGCCGGGCCCGGGGAACCCGCGCCCGCACCGGGGTCCGCCGCCGCCTGCGCCGGGGCCGTTCCTCCCTGTTTGCCCTCCCCTCGCTGATGCCGGTAACCGGGCTGCTGATCCTGGCTTTCCTTCTGTTCCACCTGCTAGACCTGACGGTCGGGTGGCAGCCGGCAGCCACCTCCGCCTTCGTCCCCGCCACCGGCGAAACGTCCTCCGCCTATCAGAACCTGGTGACCAGCCTGCAACGGCCCTGGGTGGCCGCCGGGTATGCGGCGACCATGATCCTGCTGTCGCTGCACCTGGGCCAGGGTTTGCGTTCCGCCGCCACCGATCTGGGTGCCACCGGTTCCCGGGTCCGCCTGGCCGCCGCGTGGGGGGCCGGTCTCGTGGCGCTGGCAATTCTTCTCGGAAACGGCCTGCTGCCGGTGGCGGTCCAACTGGGGGTGGTGAAATGAACTGGTTTACGCACCTGGGAGCCAGAACTAAGCCGGCTGGACCACCGGCCCACCTGGCTCAAGTCAGGGTCGGTACTGCCCTATCAGCCCAGATTCCGCCGGGAGACCCGGCTGCAGCCTGGGCGACCCGCACCGACTCGTACCGCCTGGTTAGCCCACTGAACCGGCGCCACTTCCGGGTGGTCGTGGTCGGAACTGGCCTGGCCGGGGCCGGGGCCGCGGCTGCCCTGGGCGAACTCGGGTACCAGGTCGACGCCGTCACCTATCACGACTCGCCGCGCCGAGCGCACTCGGTGGCCGCTCAGGGAGGGATCAACGCTGCCCGCGCCCGGCGAGTCGATGGCGACTCCCTGCACCGGTTTGTCACCGACACCGTCAAGGGCGGCGATTTCCGGGGACGGGAAGCAGAGGCCTACCGGCTGGGCCAGGAGTCGACGCGGGTGATCGACCACCTGAACGCGCTCGGGGTGCCGTTTGCGCGCGAATACGGTGGTTCGCTGGCCACCCGCTCCTTCGGCGGCGTCCAGGTGTCCCGCACCTACTACAGTCGGGGCCAGACCGGTCAGCAGTTGCAGTTAGCTGCCACCCAGGCTCTTTGGCGCCAGGTTGCCCGCGGGACGGTGACCCTGCATTCGCGGACCGAAATGCTGGACCTGGTCTTGGCCGAGGGCCGAGCCGCCGGGATTATCGCGCGCGACCTGGTCACCGGCGAGCTGACGTTCCTGCCCGCCCACGCGGTGGTTTTGGCCACCGGCGGATACGGGTCGATTTACCACCACTCAACCCTGGCGGTGAACTGCAATGCGACCGCTCTCTGGCGGGCCCACCGGCGCGGCGCCCTGTTCGCCAACCCCTCGTTTATCCAGTTCCACCCGACTGCCCTGCCGGTTAGTTCGAAGTGGCAGTCCAAGACCATTTTGATGAGCGAATCGCTCCGAAACGACGGTCGGATGTGGGTTCCCGCCGCCCCCGGGGACCAGCGGCCACCCGATCAGATTCCCGAGGCGGAACGGGACTATTTCCTGGAACGCAAGTATCCCGCCTTTGGGAACCTGACCCCGCGCGACATCGCCTCGCGCGCTGCGGCCGAGCAGATTGGCACCGGCCACGGGGTGGGGCCGCTGCAGAACTCGGTGTACCTGGACTTCTCCGACGCGTTGGATCGGCTGGGGCAGGCCACCCTGGCGGAGCGGTACGGCAACCTGTTCACTATGTACCACCATGCCACCGGGGAGGATCCCACCCGCCAGCCAATGCGGATTGCTCCCGGCGCGCACTTCACCATGGGTGGGCTCTGGACCGATTTCGACCTGATGAGCTCAATTCCGGGCCTGTTCGTCGGCGGGGAAGCTGGGTCGGGCTACCACGGCGCCAACCGACTCGGGGCCAACTCGTTGCTGTCGGCCTGTGTCGACGGCTGGTTTGTCCTGCCGCTGGCGGTGCCGAACTACTTGGCCGAGTTGGGGCCCACTCCCCTGTTGACCGAGGCGGATCGGCCGGTGGCCAGCGCGCGCCAGCTGGTCTCGGAGCAGTTGGCCGCACTCCGCTCGATCGGTGGCACGGTCGGGCCCAGTGAGTATCACCGCCGGCTCGGTGAGATTCTGACCCATACCTGCGGGGTGGAACGCAGCGAGGAGAGTCTGGCCACCGGTCTGCGTCAGGTGCGCGAACTGCGGGCCGAGTTCTGGTCCAACCTGTCGGTGCCAGGTCCGGAGGCGGGCCTGAATCAAACGCTGGAGCGGGCCAACCGGGTGGCCGACTTCCTTGAACTGGCGGAGCTGATGCTGGTGGACGCGGCTGAGCGCCAAGAGTCCTGCGGCGCCCACTTCCGCACCGAGTATCAGCGCGGGGGTGAGGCTCAGCGCGACGACCGCTGCTGGGCCGGAGTCTCGGCTTGGGCCAGTGCGCCGCTGGAACGCGGAGCCCCAACAATGGCCCCGACACTGACCCAGACACTGGCCCCGGCGGACCCACGCCCGTTCGTCCGGCATTTTGAGCCCCTGCAGTTCACCGACGTCAAGCTGAGCACCAGGAGCTACCGATGAACCTGACCGTGGAAGTATGGAGACAGCCGAGCCCAAAGCGGCCGGGAGCCTGGCACCGGTACCACCTGACCGAGTTGGAACCGACCATGAGCGTGCTGGAGCTGCTGGACCGGTTGAATGAGGAGCTGGTGGCCCGGGGAGAACCGGCCGTCGCTTTCGAGTCGGACTGCCGGGAGGGAATCTGCGGGGCGTGCGGCCTGATGGTGAACGGGTTTGCCCACGGACCCCAGCCCCACACCCCCGCTTGCCACCAGCGCCTGCAGAGTTTCTCCGACGGTGAGGTGGTTCGCCTGGAGCCGTTCAGCGCCGGGGCTTTTCCCGTCCTGAGCGACCTGGTAGTGGACCGAAGCGCGCTGGATCGGGTGCTGGCCGCGGGGGCATTCGTCTCGGTGGACGCCGGAACCGCCCCGGAAGCGGACGCGGTCCCCGTCCCGCACGACCGGGTGGAGACCGCGCTTGACTACGCGGCTTGCCTGGGATGCGGGGCCTGCGTGGCCGCCTGTCCCAACGGCTCCGCCCACCTGTTCCTGGGAGCGAAACTCACCCACCTGTCGCTCCTCCCAATTCCCAGTCAGGAGCGGGACCGGCGGGCCCGGGCGATGGTCCAGACCGCTGACGGGCTGTTTGGTCCGTGTTCGAACTTTGGTGAATGTGCCCGGGCCTGTCCGGTCCAGATTCCCCTGGCGGCAGTGGCGGCGGTGAATCACGAGAGCCTGCGGGCCTGGACCCGGAGACGTTTGCCCCGAGCCCAGGCCTAACCGTCAGGCGGAGGGCACCGGTTTACGGGTGCCCACCTGGAGGAACCGGTCAATCTCGGCCCCGGTGGGCGAAGTTGCTGGCCCGGACTTAGTCACCGCGAGGGCAGCGGCCGCGTTGGCTCGCTCAACCGCCTCCACCAGGGTCTGACCCCGGCTCAGAGCCGCCAGCAGCACCCCGGTGTGGGCGTCACCCGCTCCGTTCGTGTCCACCGCCTCGACCGCGAACGCGGGAACCCACCGGCCGGGGTCGGCCGCCGACGCGCTCACCCAGGCGCCGCGGTTGCCGTCGCGAGCCACCAGAGCGGTCTTCTCCGGGAGCCGGTCGCGCAGAACCCGCACCGCCTCAGAAAAGTCCTCCCGCTCCCCGAGCAGCCGGGTCTCGCGCCCGTTCGGACTGAAGATGGTGGCTGCTGTCAGGAGCAGCTCCACCTGGTCGGTCGGCAGGTCCCCAATTAGGGGCGAGGGATCGACCAGGACGGTGGTGCCGGCCGGGAGCTCGGGGAGCCAGCGGGCCAGGGCATCGGCATTTTCCTCCGAAGCAAAAGAGTAGCCGGTGACGTAAACCAGGTCGTCCGGGTCCACCCGCACCTGGGCCAGATGACCGTAGTTTTCCAGCCCTTCCGCTCCGACGTAGGTGTAGAAGGTGCGCTCGGCGGAGGCATCGACAATTGCGACGCAGAACCCCGTGTCACGCTCGGTGGCGGGCGGGACGGCGATCTCCACCTCGTACTCAGCCAGGGCCCGGCGGACCTGGGCGGCGCGGTCCCCCGTGCCGAGCAGCCCGGCATAGCGGACCGGCAAACCGTCGCGCACCGACGCCACGATGGTGTTGAACCCGCCGCCAACCGTATCCTCGGCCGAGGTGGCCACCACGTCGCCCCCAGGTTCGGGCAGGGACGGCACTACCATCACCTGGTCGATGATGACGCTGCCGGTGTGAACTAGCTTAGGCATGGGTCCGGTCCCCTCGTCCGGGCAGGTCCCGCGCCAGCTTCGTACTGGTCAGGCCCCCGAACACCAGGTAGGCGACAGCGGTAACCACCATCGTCAGGGCCCAGTCCAGGCCGTTCGCAGCCAACCAGGAGTCGGCCAGGGCGTCCAGCCGCAGCGAGTAGCCGGCGACAATACCGATGAACCAGGCGGCCAGGGCACGCCATTCGACGCCCCCGCGGTACCAGTACCGGCTGGTGGGGCCCATCACCAGGAGTGCTTCCGAGTCGTAGCGGGTCCGCTTGATCATGTCGAGCAGGAACACTGCCAGCCAAGCCACCAGCGGCACCGCCAACAGGGTGATGAAACCGATGAACGCGTCGTAGAAGTTGGCAAAGACGAAGAGGAACAGCATCGAACCGACGAAGGAGGCGACCAGCTCCAGCATGACCGCGTAGAAGCGGCGAGTCTTGATTCCCAGGGTGAGCAGCGTCAGGCCGGAAGAGTAGACCGAGATGTTGTTCGACATCAGCAGACCGAAGAAGGCGGCCAGCAGGAACGGAATCGACATCCACGGCGGCAGGAGGGCCGGAATGGCGGCCAGCGGGTTGCTCGGGTCAAAGTTAGGCTCGGTAATCGCAATCAGCGACCCCATCCCGATCATGATCACCAGCGGGATCCCGGCCCCAAAGGCACTGGCCGAAACCAAGCGGGAAGGTTTGACCGAGGGAGACTGGTACCGGCCCAGGTCGGCGCCCGAGTTGGCCCAGGCGATCCCGGTTCCCGCCGCTACGGTGCCGATGGCAATCAGAATTGCACTGACCGGACCGGATTCGGCCGAGAACACGACCTGCCAATCAATTCGGAAGGCGAGAGCCACCACGATCACCAGGGTCAGCGCCCCGAACAGGTAAGTAGCCCACTGCTGCACCGCTGCCAGGGTCTTGTGGCCCAGCCCGGAGACGGCGAGGGTTAGGAGCAGGAACGCCAGGACCGCGGCCACGGCCACAATCGGGGCGTCGCTGGGAAGCAAATCGCGCCCGGTAATAATCGAGCCAATCGAGATAATCGCGAAGGCCGCGGTGACCGTGTTGACGGTTTCCCAACCCCAGCGAGAGACAATCGCCACCAGGGTGGGGAAGAAGTTTCCGATCACCCCGAAGGTGGCTCGGGACAGAGTCAGGGAGGGGGCACCACCGCGCTGGCCGGCGATCGACACCAGCCCGACGATCGCAAAGGAACCGACGGAACCGATGACGGTGGCCAGCAGGGCCTGCCAGATGTTCAGCACCCCGGCCACCACCCAGATGCCCAGGGGCAACCCCAGGATGGAGATGTTGCCGGCGAACCAGATCCAGAACAGCTCTTTCGGGCGGCTGGTTTGCTCGGCGGGCGGGACGGCTTCGATCCCGCGTTCTTCTACTTGAAAGAGGGAGCGGAAACCGTCAGCTTCCTCGGTGGCGGCCGTCGAGGCGACCTGGGGATCACTCATGGGGAGACCTCATTTCTAGGTTGGGTTGATGGGACTAACTCTTGGTGGAGCGGCGAACGAGGAGGCGCCGGGCCAACTCGTCCAACTCGAGGTGGTTGACCTCGGCTAGCTGAGCGCGGGCTGAGGCGGGGAAGGCCTCTACTCCGCTGGTGGAGCCGTGAATTGCGCCCACGATCGTGGCAATGGTGTCGGTGTCCCCACCCAGCCCGGCTGCCAGGCAGGTGGCGGACCAGGGGTCGGCTTCCAACTCGACCAGCGCCAGGGCCACCACCACCGACTCGGTGGCCAGGACGGTTGTGCCGACCACGTCATAGGCGGCGCGGGCCGGATCACTGACCTGGCCCAGGTAGGTGCGGGCCCACTCCCAGCGGGCGGTGAAACTGGGGCCGACCGCCGGGGGTGCCACCGCCTCGGCCGCGCGGGCCACCGCCCGGCCCAGCTCCAGGGCCTCGGTTCGATCCGCTCCCTCCACCCCGGCACTGACCGCACCGACGACCGCGGCTGCGGCCGCCATCGCGGGGGCCGAGTTGTGGGTTACCTGGCAGACGGCCACCGTTTGGTCGACCAGGTCGGACACGCTGGTGGGCGGGCAGGCAATCCCGATCGGGGCGGCCCTCATGGCGGCTCCATTGGTGATCCCGCCGACTCCCGATTCTGCCGGGGGGCGGCCCGCGCGAATGGCCTCGATCGCGGCTTTGGTTGAGGGACCCAGCAGGTCCAGGGAGCCGCGGGCCTCCATTTCCCGCTCCCACCGGTCCAGCCGGTGAGCAAAAGCCACCGGGTCGAACGGTCCCCCCTCGGCCAGCAGTTCGGCCACGATCACCATCTGTTCGGTGTCATCGGTGACGGTCCCGGCGGGTTGACCGGCTGCGATCACCTGGTGGGGACCGGGAGGATAAAACCGATCGATGGGGCCGTAGTCGGCCTGGATCGTCTCCGGACTCAGGTCCTGAGTGGGCATTCCCAGGGCGTCGCCCAGAGCGGCGCCGGTGAGGGCACCGAGGGCGCGATCAATCGCGGACATGGGTAAGGGTTCCTCTCGCTAGAAGGTGACGTGGAAGCTGAAGTGGGCCGGATCCAGGATCGAACTGACCTGTTCGACCGGAAGTCCCTGGCGGTCGCGGGTGACCCGGAGCGCGTGCAGGTAGACGGTGCCGGGTTCGGTTTGAAACAGTGCCGCATCGGCCGCGTCCAGCGGGGAGGCCTGCAGCCACTGTTCACCCGAGTGGACCTCCAGCCCCGCGGCCACCATGGTTTGTGAGAGCGAGCCACCCGCCAGTTCGCGGTCTCGAACTAACTCTTCCAACCGGCGGTTGGAGCTGACCCGGCTGCGCTCCAGGGAGATGGGGGTGCCGTCGTCCAGTCGCCGAAGCCGGTCCACCGCGAGGAAGCGCGAGCTGGCCGCACCCAGGTGAATGGCCAGGACCGGATCGTTGATCACTTCTAGGCGGAGCAGCTCGACCCGGGTGGCAACCCCGAGGTCCAGCAGGGCCTGGGCCCAGCCCGGGGACTCTTGCAGGGGGCGACCCTCATAGGTAACGAACGATCCCCGGCCCTTTTCGGTCCGGATGTAACCCCAAGCCGCCAGCTCTTCAAGCGCGCGCCGGACCGTCCCCCGTGAAACCGCGAGTTGTTGGGCTAGCTCCACTTCGCCTTCCAGTCGATCCCCGGCTTTCAGTTCGCCCTGTTCAATCGAATCTTTCAGGGCGGAAGCAACCAACTGGTGTTTGAGGGGGCGTCCGCCCGGGCCAAGTTCAACCGAAACATCATCATCTTTGACTGACATAGGACAAGGTTAACATGCTTGTCTATAACCTGTCTAGTACCTGTACAGTTAGACACGAGGTCGGTTAGTCCGAGGGCGAGAGGTCCTCCAGTGAGCCGAACAGGTACCGATCCAGGGTCGGAGAGATGAGGACGGCCAGCTCCGTCGGAGACATGGTCGACACCGGTGGAACCTGAACGACGTAGCGAGTCATCACCAGTCCCAGCATCTGCGCGCCGGCCAAAGTCACGCGCAGCTCCGGATCAGGTCCGGGAAGAAGCGGCATCATCTGGCCCTTAATCTGGGTGGAAATAAAGCGTAGAAACAACTGCCTGGATTCCTCATCGCTGCCCAGACCGCGAATTAGGCCGACAAAGACCGGTCCCAGGCCGGGCTGATCCAGAGTGGACAGCAGGGACAGCAGGAACAGCTGGGTGAATGAGCTCCCCTCGGGCCGCTCGCGCCAGGCCAGGAGTTCGGGTGCTCCCACCTGTTCAAAAGCCTCTTGGAGCAGGTGACTGAACAGGTCTTCTTTGGACCCGAAGTAATAGTGCACCAGCTTGGCATCCACGCCGGCGCGCGCTCCAATCCGCCTGATGGTCGCCCGCTGAAAGCCCTCTTCTCCGAAGACTTCCCGGGCCGCTCGCAAGATGTCCTCACGGCTATCCCCCGCCCCCGGGCGCCGACCCCGCCGAACAGGCGCCGGGTCGTCTTGGTTTGGACCCGCCATTCGCTCCCCCTGTCGGCAAAAACTTCCTGTTGCCAACTTACCGAAGTTTCCGCGCGGACACGACCGGTCCGCTAAACTGATTTCAACATCCGATGAAATCCAGGAGGGCTCCGATGCGAGCACTGATTTTCAAAGAGTTTCGCGAGCTAGCCCGCGACCATCGAACCCTGGGGCTCCTGATCGCCCTCCCAATTGTCCTGCTGGTTATTTTCGGCTACGCCGCCAACTTCTCCGTCGCGAAGGTGGACACGGTGGTGATCGGCCCGGGAGCAGAGGAACTGGCCGAACGGATTGGAACTTTTCCCACCGGTGCGGATCAGCTCAACCTGGTCGGGGTTCACCCCGAAACGAGCGGCGAGCAGGCCGAGACCCTCCTGCGTGACCAAGAAGCCAACCTGGTGCTGGTGGCTAAGGGACTGTCAACCGACTCGTCCTCAGAGGCTCCCTTGACCGACCAGATGAGTGCGTACACTGATGGCTCCAGCCTGTTCGCTGCCCAGGCGGCCCAGCGCGCCGTGATGCAACTGGCTATTGAGGACACGCAGGCTCGGGCAGAGGCAGCGCAGGCCCAGGTGGAGCAGGCCCGCGCACAGGCCGCAGAGCAGCAGGAACAGTTCACCCGGTTCGCGTCAGACCTAAAGGCCTACCTGCAGGGTCTCCAGCAGGCGCAACTCACCGGTGGCCCAATCCCGACCCCGCCCACCGCTCCGGCGCAGGTGGCGGCGCCCTCCCTGCCGGAGCTGAGCGCCCCCGACCTGTCCCCCGACGACTTGGTCACCGTCCTGTTCAACCCGGACCTGAAGACGTCCACGGTGATGATCCCGGGTCTGATTGGACTAATTCTGCTGTTTATCGGTGCGGTGATCACCTCCATCGGCCTGGTGCGCGAGCGGGAAGCCGGCACCTTGGAGCAACTGGCAGTGATGCCACTGCGTCCTTCGGCCATCATCCTGGGCAAGATCACTCCCTACTTCCTGCTCTCCATCTTCGACCTGGTGGTGATCACCGCCCTGGGGGTGTGGATCTTCCAAGTTCCCTTTGTCGGACCGCTCTGGCTCTTCGGACTAACCGGCTTCGTCTACCTGTTCGTGGTCCTGGGCATCGGGGTGCTGGTGTCGTCGTTCTCGCAGACCACCGGTCAGGCCATTCAGATGGCAATCATGTTTGCCGTGCCGCAAGTGCTGCTTTCCGGCCTGATCTTCCCACTTTCGTCCATGCCGATCGGCGTCCGTTGGATTGGCTACCTGCTGCCCCTCACCTGGTATCGGGAAGTTGCCATGGGCGTGATGCTGCGCGGTGCCGGCGTCTCCAGCCTCTGGCTGCCGCTGCTGATCCTAACCGGGATGGCGGTGGTGATCTTCACGGGTGCGACAGCGCGGATGCACTACGCCCTCACGCACGGGGGCACCCGCTGATGGTGGCTTTGACAGATGTGAGCGTCAGGTTCGGGAACCAACTGGCCCTCGACCGGTTTACCGGCGAGTTTCCAGCCGGACAGATCACCGCCCTTGCCGGCGGTGACGGAGCGGGAAAGTCCACCCTGCTCCGTGCCCTGGCCGGCCGGATCGAAGGCGTTACCAGTCCGGTCCCCCGTGCCCGATTGGGATATCAGCCGGCCACTGCCGGCTCGTGGGCAGCCCTATCGGTGCTTCAAAACCTGGAGTTCGTCGCCCGGGCCTACGGCGTTCAGACCAGGGATCGGCTCCCGGAGCTTTTGCATCAGGCCGACCTGTGGGAGGCGCGCCACCGGATGGCCGGACGCCTCTCCGGAGGGATGCGGCAGAAGCTGGCATTTCTAATGGCCACCGTTCATCGTCCGGACCTGGTGCTGCTGGATGAACCCACGACCGGGGTCGACCCGGTCAGCCGCGGCAAGCTGTGGGAGCTGATCTCAGCCGCCGCAGCCGAGGGGGCCGCCGTCGTGCTCGCCACCACCTATCTGGACGAGGCGGAGCGGGCCGGTCGACTGTTTTTCCTCGCTGACGGAACCACCCTCGCACACGGCGCCCCGGACGAGGTGCTGGCAGCCATGCCCGGTCACCTCTGGCGCCAAACCAACCCCGATCACACCACCCCGGCTCGGACCCATCAGTGGCAGCGCGGCCGGGAACTGTACCGGTGGACGTCGGCCGAAGAGTCGGCTGCCCCCAAGGGCTTTCGGACCGCCCAGCCGGATCTGGAGAACGCCAGCATCGCATTCCAACTGGCCGCCGACACGAGGGAAACCCCCGCCGTCGACCAACTGCAGACTTGGCGCTCCCGGCCCAGCGGCGCCGTCCTGGTGGAGACCGACCAGGTCCAGCGCCACTACGGGCCGGTGAAGGCGGTCGACGGGGTGAGCATGTCGGTGCGCGCCGGTGAGATTGTTGGGCTGTTGGGTGGCAACGGGGCCGGGAAGACCACTCTGATGCGGGTTCTGCTCGGGTTGGAGCGACCCACCGCCGGGCAGTGCTCCGTCTTTGGTGGCAACCCCGACCGGAAGACCAGACGGCGGATCGGCTACGTGGCTCAGGGCTTGGGCCTGTATCCGAATCTGAGCGCGGTCGAGAACCTGCGCTTTGCCACCAGGGTGCAGCAGGTGGACGCCTCGCCCGGGGCGCTGGAGTTGGCTCAGACCTACGGGTCAACTCCGGTTGGGCAATTGGCCCTGGGGACCAGACGGGTACTCGCCTACCTGTGCGCCACCCAGCACCAGCCGGAACTGCTGATCCTGGACGAGCCCACTTCGGGAATGGATCCGCTGGCCCGAGCCCAACTGTGGCAGGCTATCCGGGCGGCATCGGAGGCCGGCACCGGGATCCTGGTGACCACGCACTACATGCAGGAGGCGAGCCAGTGCGACCACCTGGTGATGCTCGCCTCGGGCCGGGTGGTGGCGGAAGGCAGCGCCGAACAGATCGCTGCCCAACACTGCTCCGTCCAGGTTCGAACTGACGATTGGCCCGCTGCTTTTGGGCTGCTGCGCCAAGCTGGCCTTCCCTCTCTGCTCGACGGCCGATTGTTGCGCCTACCCGGGGCAGACCGGGCCCAGGTGGAGGAAATCCTGGGTGGCCTCACCTCGGCGGTGGAGGTCAGCGAAGGACCCGCTACCCTGGAAGAGACCATGATGCTGGGTTAAGATTTCGGTTCGGCTTCCGCCGGATCGTCCGTCTGCGTGGGCGCCGGGGGCAGGAACGGGAGCTTGATCGGCCCCTGGTCGTCCCACCAGCGGAGGAAGTAGACTCCCGGAACCGCCACCGCCACCCCGAGAGCCGTGAAAACGATCCGCTGCAGCGCGAAGTCGGTGGCGTGCCCGGTGTCCCCCAGGGTGACCAACACGAGCAGGGTCGGGGTCATGGCCAGAGCCTGCAGCAGGTAGTTGCGGCCCTGCATGAATGCCACCGTCAAGCACAGGCCCACGATTCCGAGGGCCAACAGGGCGTCGTGGGGTAGGTACCGGAAGGTGACCAGGGCGATCACGCCCCCAATCATGGTCCCGGTTAGCCGTCCCTCCAGGGAACTCATCCGCTGTCCGGGAACCGGTCTGAGCGCCATCATCAAAGTCAGCGGAGCCCAGTAGCCGTGCTGCCAGTGCCCCTTCATCGCGACGAAGATCAGGATGGCTCCGAGAGTCCCAAGGACAAGCCCGTGCTTGATAGAGATGTCCTGTCCCACCGTCACCGGCGGCGTGTGAATGCGGAGCAGGCGCGAGATCACCACGCCGGTGGTTCCCCCGGCCACCACCCACAGGGCGGCCTCATCCCAGTTGAGGTGGATGGGGCCGGGCCCAAAGAAGATCACCATGGCCGGGGCGAGGGTGAGGACCCCGGTGGCGCGATAGTTCGTCACTCCCTGCAGGAGCGCGGCAACAAAGATCAGGGCCGCTGCCCCGAGCGGGTCCTTCCCGACCACGGTGGAGAGGGCGGCCAGGATGGCCCCGACGGTAATGATGGCGGCGGCCTGCAAGTTGGAGACCACCCGGGCAAACATCATCGAGTAGAGGATCGCCATCCCGTACGGCAGGGCCCGCTCCAACCCGAAGAAATGACCCACAATTGTGGCGGGAATCAGCACGCTGGTCAAAAGGATGACGGTGCCTTTGATCCGCTGTTTCAGGCCGGGGGTGAGGAACTGTTTGCCTTTCACAATGGCTGCCCACCCGGTGCCGATCCCACCTGAGGTGAACCCGACTCAGGGAGTGGGTCCCATTGAGTCCATGGCTGTCGTCTCAGATTCACAGCGTCCTCCCCAGCCTCACCAGTCCAAGCTAGGTGATAGTAACGCGATTTCTAGACGGTCGCCAAGAGATACGTTCAAGTTAAGGCATCTTCTGGGACCCAGGTCTACCGGTCCTGTCCCATTCATCAAGAAAGAAAGTCTTGAGAAAAGCCGCGCCAGATCATCAGATCGACTAATGAAATCGGGTGGGGCGAGTCCCTTTAGCGACCCGCCCCACCCGTTCAGTAACTAGGCATTGCGCCGGCGCGACCACACGGTGGTGCCAGCTCCCAGTCCAAGCAGACCCAGTGCCGCCAGCCCGAGCCAAAGGCCGCTCGCCCCGGTTTGGGCCAGGTCCTTATTCTCGGAGTCTTTTGGCTTGTCCTCCGGTTTCTCGTCCGGGTCCGGCGTCGGGCTGGGTTCTGGTTCCGGGTCGGGATCGACATCCACCGGCACCCACTGGGCGAACACAGTGGTGGTACCGCCCCCAAAGTACGCGCTCTCCCCCACGCTGAAATGGGTCGAAGTTCCATCTGCAGCCAGATTCCAGCCATTGAAGGTGTAGTCGGCGGCCTCGAACTCGTTGGCGGGGATCAGCACCGGAAAACCGGTTCGCCCCGTCACCGCCGCCACAGACCCGGTCGCATCTGGGTGATTAGCGTCAAATTCAACGGTGGTATGCCGCTGCAAGACATAGGTTCCTGCTTCGCGCACATCCTGGGTCCGGGTGAGCAGATCGGAACTAGTCCCCTCCCAGGAAGACTCACGCGGCTCGTCCACCGTTCCGGATCCAATTTCCACCCAATTGCCGGTGAACACGTCGTCAGCGGCCAAGTCACGCAGGTCGCTAAACAGGGACAGGACGGTGTTCTCTCCCAGAATCAGGGTGCTGACCGCGGAATTCTGCAACATCAGTGAGCTACTGAAGATGTGCCGGGTATCCCACCCCGACAGGTCCAGAGTCTCCAGAGACGGGGTGTTGGCCGCCATCGAGGCCAGGTCGGTCACGTTAGATAGGTCCCAACCCGCCAGGTTCAGTGAGCGCAACGACGCCATCTCAGAGAAGGTGCCGCTGAGGGAATAGTTCTGAGCCGGGTTCCAGTTGGAGAGATCTAGTTCTTCTAGTGAGTTTGCATGCAGGAACGTGATGTTCATCGATTGGACCTGGCCGACATTCCAATTGGAGATATCGAGGTCGACAAGAGCTTCGCAAGCCGCAAAGGTAGCGAAGAGAGAAGTCACGTTGGAGGTGTTCCAAGTGGAGACATCCAATGAAGTGAGCGCGAAGCTGCCCGCAAAGGTGAAGCTCAAATCCTGCAGACTGGAGGTGTCCCAGCTGGACAGGTCGAGCGTCTGCAGCGCAAGCAGGCTGGAGAAGGCGTTGGCGAGAGTCCGAACCTGGCTGGCATCGACGTTCTCCAACCCTTCAAACTCAGTCACCAAGTACATGTTTTGGAACAGTCCCGAGCTATTCTCGGCCAAAATGGTCGGATCCGGACCGGTAAAGACGACCTTGGTGATGTCGTCACTGTAAACGCGCCAACCCTGTGACATGTCCATTTGGTCGAACAGGTGCCCGGGGCCAATCTCAAGGACCCCGGCCTCATCGATCTGCCAGCTCACCTCACCCCACACGCCAGAGACCCCGCCCACGGGAATCGAGGCGGGAGCGATTGGTTGGGCAGGTGCACCTGGTACCTCAACGGCCGGGCCGGATTGGGGTGGTTCTTCACCCGCTGCCAGCGCACTGGTAGTTCCGGCAAGCGCCAAGGCGCCGCACAGGGCTCCGGCGGCGACTACCTTGGTTTTCCTGAAAGTCTGCTTCACGAGTTATCCTCTGTATTCCTGGTGGGATGACCTGGCATGGGTATGCCAATGCTGAGGTTAATCCGGTTCGCTGCGGCTGCGGGTTCGGTTTAGTCATGTAAGTGGACTAAGCACCTGGTTCCAGTGTTGGTGCCGGTCAACTCAGTGTCTGGGCTCTGAGCAAGGTTCAGCGTGCACTGAGCCGAGTGCGCAAACACTGAAGCGGGAGCCACCAGACAGAGTCGGTGGCCCCCAAATGGGATGGTGACAGTTAGCCCAGAATGTCTCTTCGCGACAGGACGAACACGCCGCCCACAATCAGCAGTGCGGACAGGCCCCAAAGGAGGGCCAATCCACCCCAGTCAAACCCGTTGGACAGCGGCTGTTGACTAAACGCCCAATCGTAAGGAGAGAGGTACTTCATCCACTCGAGCGACTCGGAGTTTTTGGCCAGTGCCTGCAGTAGGTACCCCACCACTCCCACTGCCGCACCCGCTCCGATCGCCCAGGTTCGCCGACCGGAAGCCAGCCCGACAAAAAACGCCCCCGCGCCCGCAATCAGACCAAGTCCCACCCAAGCCAGGACGACAGCCGCCAGGTTGCCGGCTTCCAGCTCCAACCCGGCGGGTCCCCCAACTAGCCAGATCAAGATCCCGGCCAGGACCCCGATCAGTACCAGCCGGGACAGCAGTGCCAAGGAGCTTTCCATCCCGTACTGCACCCGGCTGACGCCATGAGCCAGGGTCAGCTCCAACTCGCCCGACTCTTCAGCGCCGCCGGTGACGCTGGCTGCCCAGGCAATCGCGGCAACAGTGAGCAGCAGGAAGCCCATCAGGCCAAAGAACGTGGACTGCGTGTAGCCGGCCCCGGTGCTGATCTGGTCGTAGCCAATCGTCTGCACCAGCTGTTTGGGAAGGGAGTCAAGCAGTGACACTAGCTCCGGCGAACTCATCGACGGGTACAGCGGCAGGTAAAGCAAAATGAGCGCGGCAAACCCTACCAGCCAGGCGAGGAACGAGCGCCAACCGTCAACCATCATTCCGCGGTAAATGGGCATCACTGTCCCTCCCCTTCCGGCGCGTACAAGCTGAGCACCGACTCTTCTAGGTCGGGTTCCTCTACCGTCAGGTCCCGGACGGTTCCAGCGGTCAGGGTGCGAACCAACGGGTCGATTTCGCCTCGCCAGGTGAGAGACACCCGCACCTGCTCCGCGTCGGGCGCCAGCAACAGCTCAGTCACTTCGGGAAGTGATCCCAATGCCTCCCGGATGTCAGCCTCGTTCCACCCGGTGACGGTGGCCCGCACCCGACGAATACTTGCCAGGCGCAACGATGCGACCGGGCCTTCGGCCACGATCTTCCCCTCGGAGAGAACGGCCACCTGATCGGCCGCCTGCTGGATCTCGCTGAGGACGTGGGAGCTGAGCAGCACCGTTTGACCGGCCGAGCGTGCCTCCCTCACCAGGCCCAGGAACTCCCGTTGAACGAGGGGGTCCAACCCGGAGGTGGGTTCATCTAGCACCAGGAGCTTAGGTTGGTGCATAAAGGCTTGAATCAAACCGAGCTTCTGTTTGTTCCCCTTGGACAGGGTTCGGACCGGCCGGCTCAGGTCAGCCCCCAGCCGCTCAGCCAACTGCTCAATGGCTCCCGGTGGGACCGGTCCGGAAATCTGAGCCAGGCGCTCAAGCAGGTCGCGGCCGCGCAGACGTCCCTGCAAGCGCAGCTCACCGGGAACGTATCCGATCTGCTGGCGCAGCCGGGCCCCGCCCACACGGGGATCCGCCCCCAGCACGCTGACCTTGCCCGCGGTCGGGCGGATAATGTCCAAGAGGATCCGGAGAGTGGTCGTCTTTCCCGCCCCATTGGGGCCGATCAGGCCGAAGACACTCCCCTCTTCCACCTTTAGGTCGAGGCTTTCCAGGGCCGGATGCTGGCCGTATCGTTTATGAAGACCCCAGGTTTGAATCACCGCAGACATTAGGAATCCTTCCACCGGGGCCTTTGACCGGTCTGCCCATCAAGTCAGTACCGCTACGTATGGTACTCCTTGGGTCCGCGTCCGGAGCAGACACGCCGCTGACCAGGGCGAACGTCGCGGTCAGTTCCTGCCCGCATCCCTGACGGTCGACTCGCGCACCCGCAGTCGATGGCTGACCAGGTTGTCGCTTCCCTGATGCCGACCTGACTGCAGCATTTCCGCCAGGGACTGAACTGCCAGGCGGGCGATCTCCTCTTTGTCCGGGGCAATGGTGGTCAGGGACGGAATCAGGTATTTCGCTTCTCTCGTGTCGTCCCAGCCGGCGACCAACACGTCGGCTGGCACCCGGTAACCGGCGTCGGCCAGGGCTCGCATCACCCCGGAGGCGACAATGTCGTTCATGCAGAGGATGGCGTCCGGCGGTCGGTGCTGGCCCAGCCAGCTGCGGAGCGCCCGGAATCCGCCCTTGTAGGTCCACTGGCAATCGATGCTGGTCCAGGCGTCGGACGTCACCCCCAACGCGGCCAGTCCCGCAAGGAACCCACCCAACCGTTCCTGGCCGGGCCCCTCGGTCATGGTTGTGGTGGTGGAACCAACGAACAGGAACGTGCGGGCACCCTGGTCGTAGACATGTCGGGTCAGTTCGCGACCGGCCCGGTACCCGTCGATTTGGAAGTGCGGGCGGCCGGCGCCGCTGATCCGCTCGCCAATTAGGACCAGCGGGATCGGGGCACCCAGCTGCCGGATGTCCTCTTCCCCCAGTTCAATTGAGGACAGGATCAGGCCGTCGATCAGGTTCGCATTGAAGCCCTTTAAGACCTGCAACTCCTTTTCCAGCGCTCCCTCGGTCTCCGCCACCACCAGTGTGAAGCCGCGACGTTCGGCCTCCGCCTGCACCAGGTGGGCGATTTCGCCGAAGTAAGGCCAGGAAATGTTCGGCACAGCCAGGGCAATAATCTTCGTCCGACCGGCCCGGAGGCTTTGCGCGGCCACATTGGGCCGGTAGCCGAGCTCTTCAATCGCGTCGAGAACCCGCTGACGGGTGTCCGGGGAGACGTGGACGTAGTTGTTCACCACGTTGGAAACAGTTCGTTGAGAGACCCGTGCTCTCTTCGCAACATCGCGCATGGTTGCCGGTCGGCCCATGAGACCTCCTGCCCAAAATCACCCTGGATAGACAACTGACCCTAACACGAGTGGCACCTGTCCAGGTTAAGACCTAGACAGGTGCCCTCGCCAATGGTCAGCCTAGTTTGACACGATCCCTGACACGCGAGCTTGGAGGTCGCTCAGGGTGGAGTCGATCGGCTGGCCATTCAACCAGGTCGCCTCAATTCCCTCCTGGATCGCCGCGTCCACCGCCGGCCACTGGACGATCCGAGGCGGCAAGGTGCCGTAGTTCTTGGCCGTCTCCAGGTACTGATCGCGGTGGGGAGCAGCCAGGTATTCCTCAGATTCGAGGGCCTTTTGCGAGGCCGGCATATGCCCGGTCTTGATCGCCCAGTCGGCAGTGTGTTCGTTGTAGAACTTAGCCAACTCGAACGCGGCTCGATACTGGACCGGGTCGGCCGAGTCCTGCACCGGCACCACCCAGGTGTGCGAGTTAGCCCAGGTTGCGGGCTGGTCGAACAGCATCGGAGCGTCGGCCACCTGGTAGTCGAACGGAGCCTCCGCATCGAACTGGTTCACCGCCCAGGATCCGTTGTACATAATGGCGGAATCTCCGCGCAGGAATGCTTGCACCGATCCGTCGTAATCGTGGGTGGAATCGGTGTAACCTTCCTGGGCCAGGGTGTTGATTACCTCCAACGCCTGCTTGGCCGCATCACTGTCCATCTCGGCTTCGCCGGTTTCCAGGTTGATCAGTTCGCCGCCCTGCTGGTAGATCATTGCTTCCCAGAATCGGCTGCCCATCGGATCGCCGGTCAGAGCAATGTCCAGGTAAGTTTTCCCGGTCTTCTCCTTGACTGCCTTCGCATCCGCGTACAATTCTTCCACGGAAGTGGGCATCTGATAGGTGCCATCGGCGTCCACCAGCCCAGCCTCGTTCAGGATGTCCATGTTCAGGTGGGAGACGATGGCGTGGGAGTCGAACGGGACCGCGTACTGCTTCCCGTCGAACTCGGTGGCGGCGCTGGCAGCGGCGGTGAAGTCGGCGGGGTCGACCCCAAGGTCGGCAGGCACCTCGACCAGCAGCCCACGATCCGCATATTCGGGCAGGTTGGAGCCATGCATGACCGCCAGGTCGGGGCGATCCGAGCTGGCCATGGCCGCGTTCAACCCGTCGTAATACGAGTGCCAGGCCGCGCCACCCATCCGCTCAACTTTGATCCCCCAGGGGTTTTCCGCCTCGAACTTATTGGTGAGAATCTGGATTGCCTCGCACTCGGTGGTGGCTTTGTCGAGATCGGTGACCCCTTCGGTGGTTTCCTGACAGTCCCCGAAGAATCGGGCGAGGCGGATAGTCGCCCCCTGGAGCTGGTCGTCTTCCACCGCCATGATGTCGACGGGGGCAGCCGAGTCACCCGAGGCGGCACCGCTCTCGGACTCTGAGCTCCCGCTGACACCACATCCGGTCAGGGTGAGGCCAACGGTGACGCTCAGCGCCGCCAATAGGCCTAGATTTCGGTTTTTCATTGGTTTCTCTCCTTTTTTTGGTTCTGCTTTACTTCTCTCCCGAGGACATAGTGATGCCTCGGATCAGGTACTTCTGGAAGAAAATGAATAAGAGTAGGAGCGGGAGGGCTCCGACTATGCCCCGGGCCATCAGGGAGCCCAACTCGGTCGACTGGGCGAAGGTCCCCTGCAACGAGGCAAGCCCGGTCGTGATGGTGAACATTTCTGGCTTCGTCGAGGACACGAGCGGCCAGAGGTAGTCATTCCACGTCTGGACGAAAGAGAACGTCGCCAGGGCGATGAGGGCGGGCCGGGCCAACGGCAACATGATCGAATAGAAGATGCGCCACGACGATGCGCCATCCATCCGGGCCGCCTCCTGTATCTCGTCGGGCACCTGGGCGAAGAACTGCGTCATGATGAACACACCCAGGGGGAAGGCGATTCTGGGCAGAATCAGACCGGCAAAACTGTTGTGGAGGCCCAACTCGCCAAACATGATGAACAGCGGGATAAACATCCCCTCTTTCGGCACCATCATCCCGGCCAGAGTCAGGGCGTAAACCAGCATCCGGCCCGGGAAAGACAGCTTCGCGAAGGCGTAGCCGGCCGTGGCGCAGACAAAGACGGTAATCACCGTGGCCACCACCGAAACCACCACAGAGTTGAGGAACCACTGGCCAGTCATCCCGGTCCGGAACACATCCAGGTAGTTCGACAGGGTCAGTCCCTGGGGCCACAGGGACTGCGAGTTGGTCTTGAGCATCGAGTTTGGGGTCAGTGACAGCGACAGGGTCCAAAGCATCGGCAGGGACCACAGAGCCACAAAGATGAACATCGGGAGGTGGTAGCGCCCGGTGCGGACCGTGCTTGCCACGTTTGTCTTCCGGGCCATGTCAGCTCTTCCTTTCTCGAGACATCAGGAACTGAATTAGGGAGACCAGGACCATGACGACAAAGAGGAACAGCGACATGGCTGAGGCGTACCCCAGTTGGGCGTCCCTAAATCCGGTCTGGTAGATGTAGCGGACGAGCACGTCGGTCACTCCCCCGGGTCCGCCATTGGTCATGATGTTGACCTGACCGAAGATCTGGAAGGAGGCAATTACCTGCGTGACCACCACCAGCAAAGTGGCGTGTTTCAGGCCCGGGAGGGTGATGCTGACAAACCGACGCCAGGGCCCGGCCCCGTCGAGGGCAGCCGCTTCGTACAGACTTGGATCAATGTCCTGCAACCCGGCCCCAAACAGAACCATGTTGAACCCGACAGTCCACCAAACTGTGGTGACGATGATGGCACCCATGGCAAACCGGGGGTCGGAGAGCCAGGGGATGGCCCCCAGGCCAAAGAACTCGGTGACCCGGGCAATCAGCCCGCGGGACGGGTTCATCAGGTAGCTCCAGATCAGGGTGGCCACCGAAACTGGCAAGACGTAGGGCAGGAACAGGAGCGCCCGGTAAATCCCGGTTCCCCGCCGCCCAGAGTTCAGCGCTAAAGCCAACGCCAGGCCGAGGCCCGCGATAATCGGGGTGGAAATCACGGTGAACAAGACCGTGTTCTTGAAAGCGTTCCAGAAACGCGGGTCGTTCCAGGTTCCGCCTTCACCCGGATGGACTCCGAGGGCCAATGCCAACAGCAGGAGGACTACCACCAGCAGGATTTCGCCGGCCCCGAGGCGGCGGCGACGCCACGCCCAGATCAGCAGCCAGATTCCACCCAGCAGGCAAATCAGTTGCAGCGGCCAGTAGCTGCCGATCCCCCACTGGAGACCAACCCCACCGAGCATGCGCACGTAGTTGTCCATTCCCGTCCATTGCGGGGCTTTGCCGAGGAGGTCCCAATCGAACAGGCTCATCAGCACGGCTTGAACCACCGGGTAGAGAATGAAGGCTCCGTAGACAACTAGAAACGGAATGACGAAGACAAAGTTCCCCAGCCACTGGCGAGCTTTGGTCCAACTGACTCCAACGGTCATGATTCACCTCCCGGACGGGTTTCCTCAGTGATCAGGCGCGGACGGATCTGGTCCCGGTGCCGCTGCGGCTGGTAGATAATCGCGTGCAATTGATCCAGCGGGACTTTGGGTTGGCGGTTCGGCCAGCACAACCCGTTGGCTTCCTGCGCCGTGTCGGTCAGCTGGGTGTAGCAGAATCCCGCCAGCACCGGAGAGTCCCACAGAGCGGAGAACAACTGGTCCAAGCGGTCGGCAAGCTCTGCCGAGTTGGTGGCGACCGAGTATCCCCAGCCGGCCTTTTCCGACAGCGAGACTCCGCCAAACTCGGAGACCAACACCGGGCGATCACCGGCCCAATCCTGGTTCAGGAGGGTGAGCCTTCCCTGCGGGCCCACCCCACCCACCGACCGGGCCACCGCCTCCTGGCTGTGGTAGTTGGCCCGCAGTTCCGAGCCGAACGCCCCGTAGTCGTGTGTGGTCACCAGATCGGTTTCCAGTTGTTCCCACCCGTCGTTGGCACTGACCGGCCGGGTCTGGTCGAGCGCCCTGGTGAGTGACACGACGGCACTGACGAATGCACTTTGTCGGGGATCGGAGGCAATCTCTGGCACTCCCCACGACTCGTTGAACGGCACCCAGGTAACGATGCACGGGTGGGCGCGGTCGCGCAGCACCAGTTCGGTCCACTCGGCGGTAACGGCCCTGACCGCGTCCTCATCGAAGGCATAGGTCGATGGAAATTCGGCCCAAACCATCAGGCCTAACCGGTCCGCCCAGGTGAGATAGCGCCGATCCGCACTACGTTCGTGAATCCGGGCCAAGTTGAAGCCGAGCTCCAACGCCAGTTCGGCATCCCGCTTGAGGGCGGTGGGGCTCGGGGCGGTGAAGTAGGTGTCGGGCCAATACCCCTGGTCCAACACTCCTCGCAGGTACACGGGCAAACGGTTCAGGTGCAGGTACTGCGCGCCCGCTTCGACTGTCCGGAGTCCCACGTAGGACAGGACTCGGTCCTGTCCGCTGGTGGTGGTCAGGGTGAGGTCCAGGTCCAGCAGGTGCGGATGTTCCGGCGACCAAACCCAATCCGTCCAGTCCATTCGGTTCCGCAGCATGGGCAGATCGAACTGTACCTGGGCGAAGAGCCCGCTGACGGCCTGCGTCAAAGAGGCGACCACCTCCGGACCGCGTCGCAGGCGCAGTTCCAGGGTGGAGCCGGAGGGGACGAAGCGGTTGAAGCCGACTGTTCCCCTCAGCGCCCCGCGGACCAGGTCGGTCTCCCACTGGAAATTCTCGACGGTGTGGGTGGGAACCGCTTCGATCCAGACGTCGCGCCAAATTCCGGTAGAGCGGTGGTACCAGATTGAGTCCACCTGGTCCCGCCATGCCTGTTTCCCTCGCGGCTGACTGGGGCTCCGTGAATCCTCACAGCGCACCACCACTTCGACCGCCTGCCGGGTCAGGCGCGGCCACTCCGCCGAGAACGGCGTGTAGCCTCCCTCGTGCGTGATCAGGTGTTGGCCGTTGACCCAGACGTCGGCGCGGTAATCCACCGCTTCAAAGTTCAGGCGCACCCGGTCCGATTCGGTGAGTTGGCGGAGCTGTTCGGCGGTCAGTGTCTTTCGATACCAGACCACTTCCGGAACTTGCTCGGGCTGGTCCCCCCAGACGCCGGAGCTGGGACTACCCGGAGGAAACGGCACCTGAATCACCTCTGCGAATGCCTCGCAGTCGGCGGCGAACCAGGCTTGTTCCAGGCCGCAGTTGTCCGGATCTGCCGCAAACTCCCACGGACCGTTGAGCGGAGCCCAAGCGGACCGAAAGAGCAGCGGCCGGGGGTAATTCTCGTCGCTCCAACTGTGGAGCGGGTCTTCATCGACTGTCATGAAGACATCGTGAGGCAAATTTCTGAAGTTTGCAACGTAGCAAACTGTGATCTAGCCCACAGGATGGACTAAGGCCCACTCCGTCACCTGGGCCTGTGGGCGGTTGCTGCTCACCCAAATGCCCAGTCGATTGTATCCAAACCGAACAGGGGCCGCGCCGACCAGGAAATTAGTCTTGCTGACCTCCGGTCGATTCCCGCACAAGTAACTCGTGGGGCACAAACTCTTTTTCGGGGAAATTCCGCTTCCCGGCTTTTTCTGCGAGTAAATACGCCACCGCTCGGCGGGCCAACTCTGCTTTGTCTAGGCCAATCGTGGTCAAACTGGGGACCATGAAACTTGACTCTCGAGTATTATCCCAGCCGGTGACCAACACGTCGTCCGGCACGCGAATCCCGGCATCCGCCAGAGCTCGAATTGCTCCAATCGCCATGATGTCGTTCATACAGATAACCGCATCGGGAGGCCGATGGTCGGTCAGCCACTCTCGTAGCGCGTCAAAGCCCTCTCGATAGGTCCAACCGCTGGGCAGCATCTCCCAGGTAACTTCGGGTGAGCCCAGGCCCTCCAATCCCGCGACAAAACCGGCTTGACGCGAAAGGCCGGGCCCGCTTGTCATTGGGGTACTGGTAGATCCCTGCAGCAGGAAACTGCGCGCCCCCCGCTGGTACAGGTGCTCGACCAGGTCCTGGGCGGCGCGGTTGACATCGGCCAGAAGGTTTGGCCGGCTAGCCCCCGCTTGATGGTGCCCAATCAACACCACGGGGGTTGAGGCCGGCAGATCTCGAAGGTCCTCTGCGCGAAGGCGAACGGCCGAGAAGATGATGCCATCGATCAGATTGGAGCCGAATAGGTTTAGGACTTGCTGTTCCTTTTCTAGTTCCGCGTCAGTTTCGAGCATTAATACCGTGAGACCATTAGCTCTGGCCTCGGTCTGAACTGCGTGAGCTATTTCCCCGTAGTAGGGCCAAGCTACATTGGGAACGGCCAGGGCGATAATTTTGGTTTGCCCGGTCCGCAAACCCTGCGCAATCACATTTGGGCGATAGCCCAGCTCTTTGATGGCGCGCAGCACTTTTTGACGAGTTTTCTCCGAGACATAGACATGGTTGTTGACCACGTTGGAGACGGTCCGCTGGGACACTCCTGCCCGTTTGGCGACGTCGTTCATGGTGGCCGGTCGTCGGTTCAAGGTCCGTTCACTTCCCCCACATGCGCATCGGTGCAATTCATGTCAACTAGTTGACAGTAACACGGACAATCGATCCTCAGTTAGACCCCCAGGTCCAGGCGGGACCAGTCCTCCAGGTCTCGCAGCAGTTGGCGATCGTGAGTCGACAGGACCACGGCTGCTTCCGTGCGTAGGAGCGCCTGAGTGAGTTGGTCAACCAGGGCCAGAGATAGGTGGTTGGTGGGCTCGTCCAAGATCAGCAAGTCTGGCCGACCCGACAGAGCCAGGGCCAGCTCGAATCTTCGTTGCTGTCCCATCGACATCTCCCCGATCCGCTTATCCGCTTCCTCCGGCTCCAACAGGCCAAACGATTCCAGGGGCCACAACTCTTGACCGGTCAGCCCTTCCCGAACTTCTAGTCGATCCAGATGCTCCGCGTAGACGTCGTTAGCAAACCTGTCCTTCGGCAGTTCTGTTTCCTGTCGGAGGTACGCAATGCGTGCAGATTGCGAGCGCAGCACTGTGCCTGAAGTGGGGGGCAGTTCACCGGCCAGGACCGACAGTAAGGTGGACTTCCCTGCCCCATTGGGGCCGATCACCAGGAGTCGGGTGCCGCTCCAAATTGAAAGTGAGACTGCCTGCCTCAGCCGGTCCGAGACCTGGACCTGTTGGGCGGTGAGCAAGCCCTCCTGAGTTCGCGCCGGTAGGTCGGGAAAGCAGAGCGGTTTCGGAGGCCGTGGAACGTCCAGCGCCACCGCAGCCAGTGCTTCTTGACGCCGGTGCACGCTTTGAACCAGGCCCGGAGCTCGGGTAGCCCGCTGGTGTTTGCCGGTCCCTTTCGGTGGGCGCCAGCCGGTGACCAGGCGGTCCTGGGCGGTTTGGAGGTCGGCGGCGAGGCGCGTGCGTTCCTCCTCCTGACTCCGATAGGCCTGCTCCCACCGATCCCAAGCGGCCCGGCGCCCCTCGCGATACCCCTGGTAACCTCCCCCGTACAGGCGAGGCCGGCCATCCTCAGTCGGGTCCAAGTCCAAGAAGGTATCCGCCACGTCTGACAGCAGCGCCCGATCGTGGCTGACCAGGACCACCCCTCCTGCCCGATCCTTCAGGCGCCCGGTGAGGAACTCGAGCCCATCCCGATCCAAGTGATTGGTCGGCTCGTCCAGCAGCAAGAAGTCGGCGGTCCCACCAAGCAGACAGGCCAGCCGCACCCGATAGCGTTGACCCACGGAAAGGGTGGCCAATGGTCGGTCCCAGTCCTGCTCCGCCTCGAGTGCAGCCAGCGCCACCTCCAGGCGCCTCCGAGCATCCCAGGCGTCCAGCTCCTCGGCCCGGTCTAAGGCACGCGCATAGCGATCCTCAGCAGCCGGGGACGAGTCAGCCAGACCTAATGCCGCCTGATCCAGCTCAGCCAGGGCGGCCTGGGCCTCCCGCATGGCATCGGCCACCGCCTCGCCCACAGTGCGGCCGTCAGCAGTGGACAGTTCCTGCTCAGCCAAAGCCAAGGTGCCGACCCGGCTGAGCGTTCCCTCGTCCAGCGGCAACAAACCGGCCAGGATCCGGAGCAACGTGGTTTTTCCCCGGCCGTTCTCGCCGACGACGGCCAGTCGAGTCGATGGATTTACGGTCAGGTCGACGCCGCTGAGAACCCGGGTGCTTCCCCGGGTGACACCGGCTCCAGTCAGGACGATTTGGGCGCGCGAACGCGCAGAGTGAATAGCAGACATGTTTCCTCCGAAAGGAACGCGCCATCAAGCGCAAAAGGGGCAAATGTGGGAACGGAGGCACGGCACAAGACCGCCACCTCGGATAGTCTCAACGAGTGCGGTCCGGCCGTTCAACTGCTACATGAAGTAATGCCACATGACGTTCACGATACCGTATACAAAAGTTAGCTGCCAGACTCTGCAGTTCTGCTGACACTGGTGGTAGACGGGCCTGGGGCCGGGTGGCGAAGATAGAGCATAGACCGCAACGGAGCGCATTCAGGCTGGTGCTTTTAGTCAGTCTTGTCGGAGGGTCGGGATAGCCTGGGAAGGAACATTTGGGCAGTATTCCGAGAGGTAGTGGGATGGGTCAGGGTAGGCAGGTTTGGCGGAGGTGGCCGGTGGTGGCCGGGGTGGTTGCCCTGGTGCTGGCACTAGCTGGGGCGGGGGCCGCCTGGGCGGTGGTTTCCCACCAGAACAATGTCAAGATTCAGGCGTGGGCGGATGCTGCCGGAAATTTGGCCGAATTGCTTGACCTAGCTGACGCTGCCCTGGTGCGCGCATCAGAGTTGGACCAGGCAACCGGTGACCTGGGACTGGAAGAGGCACGCCAGGAGTTGAACACGAAGATCGCCGCCTTGAAAGCGGGCGTGAAGGACGCGTTGACGGCTCACCCGGCGATTGAGCGTCGTGTGGCAGACCAGAGCGATGCTCAAAGTGGTGCGCAAAGCGGTACCCAGAGTGGCGGGGCAAGCGGCGGGGGGGGCGCGAGGTGTATGTGGTCAACGATGAGCTTCGCCCCCCAGTGGGGGAACTAGAACAGTCCCGCGCGCAGCTGGAGCAAGCCCAAGTTGCTATCGAGGCGGCAACGAGCGACCTTGTAGACGTGACCGGTAGTGTGGCGGGCGAGGTGGCGGCCGTGCGCGAGGAACTGCAAGGCGCGGTTTCGGGTGCGGTGGCTGACTTGCAGGCGCAGGTGGAAGCCGCCGGCAAGGTGTTGACTGACTCAAAAGGTAAGGTCGCTGACGACAAGACCAGAACGGCCCTAGAAGATGCCATTGGGACGGCTAAGTCCCTGGTTGAACAACTCTCTAAGCCCCTCACTGATGTTGACCTGGTTGGGGCTGAGGCTCTGGTTGGGGAACAGGTGAAAGCCTTGCAGGGCGCACAAAAGAAGGTCGATGCGTCGATAGCGCAAAAGAGCGCGGCCGATGCGGCCACCCAAGCCGCGAGCCAAGCCGCCGCCAACAACGGCGGCGGAAGCGGAGCTGGTGAGGGTTGGACTGGCACCTGGGACAGCGACTGGTCGGAGGGCAGCTCCCGGGAAGACTGGACCGGCACCACTGGGAGCAGCGGCAGTGGTGGCGGCTACGTGCCACAATCAGACCGCTGCGATCCCCGCTGGCCGTGTTCCGTGACCGGAGACGATGGGATCACGCACAATCAGATTTGGCCAGACTCGAACGGTAGCTACACCCATGATATGGGAGAACTATAGCGACCATCTTTGAGGCCATGAAGGGCGGAAGCTTTCAAAAGGCCCCTGCCGGCTGCACCCCAACCGGTGTGCGCTCCGATCTCAGTCTGCCTGATCCCCTGCCGCTGGACCCGCCACTAAACAAAAGTAGCTAGCAGACTATCCCCCAAAATGCTACCTCCAGGCGACAATCGAATTGTCCGAGCTGGAGTAACATGCGTTTGACCTGCACAAACATCGTTAAAGTCTGTGCCTCATTCGGACCAAATCACCCCGGCACGGATGAAAGAGCGTAGCAGGACCGAAAACACGCGCCGTTACGGCTCGGACACACCTCTGCCGCCCGATCTACAAATTCAACAACTAACATTAGCCGCGACCAATTCGCGAATCGCCGCCCTCACCTGGTGCAACAGGGGCATCCTTGACCCTCCCAGTCCGCATGTACTATAAATATTTATACGCAATCAGCCAAACAGATTGCCGCACGTCGTTTCAAGGAGGAATCCGTGCGTGGGAGGCTCCCTACATCCACTCCCGGCCCAGTATCGCTGTCACTGACACACCGTAGGCGAGACCCAGCGTGGCTGGTATAGGAAGGACAACAAGCAAAATGACGCTCACTCGGGACAACATTGTCACCGTCGCCAAGCGGCTCTACCTCATTGGCGTGGTCATCTATTTGATCAACTTCGCCACCCAAACGGTGCTGATGGCCTGGGCGTTCTCTCCCGGGGTGGAGAAGTTTTCTCACCCCCTTGCAGTCCTCCTGCAATTTCTGGAGTTACACTTGCGCGGGTTGACCAGTGGACCAACAGCAATGATCTGCATCGTGGCCGCGTTCATCCTGCACCCCACCATCACCTCTATGGTTCCAAAGGGCACAGACGACGACCTCTTGCCTGAGCAAGAAAGACGGGAAGTCCCGACTGAGTGACCACAGTCGGCTACCTGCCTCCGGCCCGCTGGCTAGGTCACGTTCCCGTGTTCGTCAAGCACTTCAGCCCTAATCACCCCAAAAAGATCTCGCGATGCCTGTTCAGCCATTTCTGACTCCCCGTACCGGACCGCTGCGGCAATGGCTTCGTGATAGGCCAGTGCGCGGTCGTCTGGCCGGGCGGGGGTCAGGCCGGTCTGACTGCGGCCCCGCAGGACGGCCTCGACCATGCCGGACATCGCGGCCAGCATCTCATTTCCGCTGGACTCAAGCAGCAGGCGGTGATACTCCAGGTCCGCATCCAAATAGGCTTCCGACCGGCCCAGACCGCGTTGACCCAGCTCAGTCATGATCGCTGCCAACTCCACCATGCGCCTGCTCTGCTCACCCGACGCTGACCGCGCGGCCAAGGCCGCTGCTCTCGGCTCAATGGCCTCGCGCACATCGACCAACGACGCCAACTGTCGATCTCGCTGCATCCCGCGCAACCGCCAGGCGATCACCATCGGATCAAGTACCTGCCAAGATTCTGCTGACTGCACGACGATCCCCGCGCGCCGTTTGGTTACCGTCAGTCCAAGCGCTTCTAGCACCTTAATCGCGTCGCGCGCGACTGTGCGAGAGACATCGTAGTGTTCCTCGATGTCAGACAGGAGCAGTCGTGTGCCGGCCGGCAGCGTCCCGTCCACAATCGACATACCCAGTTGATCGAGCAACTGATCGTAGAGGTTGGTTGACATGGTCTGGCCTTCAGGTGGGGTGACAAGGCCAATCTAGCATAAGTTATCAAAACCTATTGATACTATTAATTAACATGGATACTATCTTCCTAGCGATGTTGTTCAGCCGACACCGCTACCGTCAATCACTCTCAAGGAAGATAGAATCCGATGACCGAACGCAATGAAGCGCCGGCAGTCTCAAAGCCGGTCCCAAGTGACCTATCCGATCCCTACGTTCTCGACCCTGCTGATATCAAAGAGCCACCCACGGGGTGGCGCGGAAGCTGGGCCTTCTTTGGCCCCGGCTTCATCACCTCCGCCGCCGTAGTCGGTTCCGGCGAACTGATCACCGCCACCATCCTCGGAGCCAAAGTCGGCTTGATTCTCCTTTGGCTGGTCCTGGTCTCAACCTTCATCAAAGTAGCAGTCCAGATCGAGCTGGCTCGATGGTCGATCTCAACCGGCCGCACATCCATGGACGGCTACAACGACGTCCCTCCGAAGATATTTGGCCGAGGCTGGATCTCTTACATTGGCCTCCTAATGTTCATCCAAATTGTCATCGGCCAAGGTGGCGTACTGGGCACCGGCGCCCTGGCAATGAGCATGTTGATGCCGGTCGGAGGCGACCCCTTCTCCACCCTGTCGATCGCTACCTGGCTCATTATCATCGTGGTGATCGCCATTGCGGTCCAACTGACCAATCGCTACTCCGTGATTGAACGAGTCTCCACCGTCCTGGTGGCGATCGTGACTCTGATCGTCGTTGGACTCGCGATCGGGATCGAGTTCACTCCCCTCGCGTGGACAGCTTCCCAAATGGGCGAAGGCCTCACCTTCCAGATCGCCGCCGGCACCATGGGGGTGGCCCTGGCTATGTTCGGGATGACCGGCGTCGGAGCGGGCGAAGTGACCGCTTACTCCTACTGGTGCGTGGAGAAGGGATACGCGCGCTACACCGGCCCGAACGACGGCTCGGATGAATGGGCCAAGCGAGCCAACGGTTGGATCTCGGTGATGAAAAAGGACGCGTTCCTGGCCTGGATCGTTTACACCGCCGCGACCGCGGCCTTCTACATTCTGGGTGCAGCCGTCCTCTATCCGCAGGGCCTAGAGCCGGAGGGGAACGAGGTACTCGAAGTTCTCTCCCGGATGTTCACAGACGTCATGGGCGGCTGGTCGAAGTACGTCTTCCTGTTCGGCGCCGGCATCGCCCTGATCAAGACAATCTTGGCCAACATTCCGGGATTTGCCCGCCAGGTATCCAACACGCTGGCTATCTTTGGCGCATTCCAGTGGACCGATCTGCGAAAGCGCAACCTGTGGCTCCGGTCGCTGATGGTCATCCTGCCGATCATCTGGGCGCTGTTCTACTTCTTCATTCAGTCCCCCGTCCAAATGATCATCCTGGCCGGCATCGGCAACGCACTGTTCCTGCTGGCCGTAGTCGTCGCAGTGCTGTACCTACGCCGCACTCAAACCGATCCCCGAATCAAGGATGGCCCCGTCTTCACGGCCTACCTGCTCTTCTCTTCGGTTGCAGTCTTCGCGGTTGGCCTAATCGCTCTGCTAGACCAATTTGGGATCAAACTCGCCTGAAAGGAAGTCAACAAATGAAGGCTGTCGTAGTGCACGGTGCCCACGACCTACGCATAGATGAGGTTCCAGACCCCATTCCTACCGATGACAACGTCGTGGTGGCAATGGAGTGGGGAGGCATCTGCGGCTCTGACGTTGCCTACGTGCAAAGTGGAGTTTCCGGTACTGCCACCCTGAAGGACCCGTTGATTCTAGGACACGAGGGAGCGGGTCGAGTCGTGCACATCGGTCAGGATGCCGCCGAGCACCTAGCGGGTTCCGGGATCGAGGTCGGCAGCGCCGTAACCATGCATCCTGCCACCCTGGTTGGGGCTGGCTCCGGGTTGAATCATCGCAGTCCCCAGTCAAACCTGTGGCCCAGGGTGCGTTACTTTGGCTCGGCGGCGTTCGACCCCCACGAGGCCGGATTGTTCAGCTCTCAGCGAGCCGTTCGCCCCGATCAGCTTCGCGCCGTTCCGGCTGGGGTCACCACCCGCGAGGCAGCATTAGCGGAGCCGTTCGGGGTCGCCCTGCACGCCCTCAATCGGGCTGGGGACGTGTCGGGGCGAACGGTTCTGGTCAACGGCTGTGGGCCGATCGGGGCGTTGGCTGTAGCCGCCGCCCGGGCTGCTGGGGCCGGACAGGTGATCGCAGCAGACCTGTCCCCCACCTCCTTGCGGATTGCCGAGGAGATGGGCGCCGATCGCATAATCGACCTCTCATCGGGTGAACAGTTGCCCGTCGACGTGGACGTAGCGGTCGAGGCTTCTGGTGCTCCGCAGGCCTGGGGCGGTGTCATCGCTGCTATCCGCCGCGGCGGGACGATGGTGCAGGTCGGTAACCTGCCACTCAGCGAGGTCGGCGCTTCCCTGGGCGGATTGGTTACGCGCGAAATCAACCTGCGCGGCTCCTATCGTTTTGTCGACGAGATCACCGATGCACTGGCGTTGATGGCCCAGGGGCTGGACGTGACCCCGCTGATGACCCACGAGGTGCCGATGGACGAGGCGGAGCGCGGCTTTGAATTGGCCGCGGACCGGACCAGCGGGTCCTCGAAAGTGATGATCAAGTTGGCGTGACTGTTGGGGTTCACGCCAACTTCGGTGAAGTCGGTGCGACCTAGGTTGAAGCTAGGTCGCGCCGACGGAACCCGACAAACCCGACTAGCAGGAAGAACAGCGTGAACAGGCTGATCCAGCCAAGACCGGACCAGTCAGCGCCACCCAAAGTCACGTTGGGAATGTGCCAGAACGGGCTAATCCCCAAAATCCAGTCCCAAAGGTTGAACATGGGGCCAAGCAGTGTCAACGCAAATGAGGCCACCACTCCCACCCACGCGGCCAGCAGAAACACCGGCCGGGCTCCCACGACTGCCGTTGACAGTGCCACTACGGTCCACACCGCCGGAATCGTAGCTACCGATTGGAGGATCGAATCACCCAGGTTAAGCCCAACGTCAGCTTGGGAAGCCAGGACCGCAATAATGGTTCCAGCCAAGAGAACGTAAACGGCGGACGCTATCAGAGCCAGGACGACATTGCTCGCATAGTAGCGAGGCCGGGTGATGGCACCCGCCAATAGCGGCTCGACCCGGTCTTCAATCTCTTCGCTGCGAACTTTCAGCACGGTCTGAATGCCAGGGATGGCCGCCAAGATTCCCACCATACTGAGGATGGTCACCAGGAACGCGGAAATCAGCTCATCCTGAGTGGTGCTCCCCGCTGCCAGGATCTGCGCCACCGCACTGTCCTCGCTGAGAATGTCTTTGATCGAAGAGGCAAAGTATCCGAACACCACCCCGAGGACGGCAAACGCGATAGCCCAGGTGAGCAGCAGGCCCAGATTGAGCCGCCAGGCCAGCCGGCCGGTCGAGCGCACTTTCCCTCGTGCAGGTCCCGGGCTGGGCACAATCGCTCCCTGACCGAAGTCACGTCGAGCCTGCAGTGCAAATGCGATTACCAGGGCCACGGCGGTAAACGCCACCGCGTAGAGCAGTGGTACCCAGTCATTGGCGGTCGCCGGTCAAGTCTCAGTCATCCAGCCGAGCGGGTTGGCCCAGATGGCCCAGGGGTCCGCATCCATGGAATAGGCAAACCCCCGGAGGACAAAGAGGACGCCGAGGAACCCAACGGCCATCGAGTTGGCCGTGCGGGCGTCGCTCCCCAGTTGAGCGGCAACCGCCGCCACCCCGGCGAACATCCACCCGGTGGCCGCGAAGGTCGCACAAAGCAACAGCGAAGCGGTCCACCCTCCACCACACAGGACCGTAACCAGCCCCGAAACGATCCCCGCCACCGTGGAGCCGATCAGCGCCAGAGACACTCCCGTGAGCAGACGACTGGATCGGCCCAACACCCCGGATGCCAACAGCTCGGCCTGCCCGGAGTCCTCCTGTCCCCGGGTTGCCTTCACCACCGTGAAGATGGCGCCAAGGGCGACCAGCAACCCGCCGATGCCGAGCGAGCGCCACGCGTTGAACCCATCCGTAGTCTGCAGATCGAAGGCTGGACCAAAGATCAGCCCTAAGGCAGGGTTGGCACCAACTGCAACCGCCAGGCCGGCCCGATCCGCCGCGTCGGGAAACACCCAGGGGTAAACCAGGGCAGAGGAAGCCGAGAGGACGGTGACGATTAGGACCCAGGGGGCGAAGTTTCGCCCCTCATGTTTCAGCGAAACGCGCAGCAGCGGCGCGGTCCCGGTCAGCGCGCTCATCGCTGCCCTGCCTCGTCGCCCTCGTTCTCATACAGGCGCAAGAACAGCGATTCCAACGACGGGGGCTCAACGGTAAGCCAAGCCAGTCCGTACTGAGCCAGCAGCGTGACCGCCTCGCCCACCCGGTCAGCGTCAGCCTGGGCACTCAACCGGTCCCCATCGAGGTGCACGTCGTGCAGGGAGGCAAGCTCGGCGAGCGATGGCACACGCTCGAGGGTGGCGTGGATGGAGGTACGGGCCTGCCCTCGAAGTTCCGTCAGGGTCCCGGTCTCGACAATCTTGCCGTCCCGGATGATCGAGAGGCGATCGGCCGGTGTTTCCACCTCGGCCAGAATGTGGCTGGAGAGTAGGACGCTGCTCCCCCGCTGCTGCGCCTCGTGGATGACCTCCTGGAACACCTTCTCCATCAGCGGGTCCAAGCCCGAGGTCGGCTCGTCCAAAATCAGCAACTCCGCGTTCGAAGACAACGCGGCAATGATGGCCACCTTTTGCCGATTCCCTTTGGAGTACTGGCGTCCCCGCTTGGTCGGGTCCAACTCAAAACGCTCGATCAGCTCCGCCCGGCGCTGCTCATCCAGGCCCCCTCGGAGCGATCCGAGCAGGTCAATCGCCTCGCCCCCGGTCATCCCCGGCCAGAGGGAGACATCCCCGGGCACGTAGGCAATCCGGCGGTGCAGCTCCACCACCTCTCGCCAAGGGTCCTGTCCAAGGACTGTGGCCGTGCCCTTGTCCGCTTTGAGCAGGCCGAGCAGGACCCGGATCGTCGTAGATTTGCCGGCCCCGTTTGGACCCAAGAAGCCGTACACCTGGCCGCGCTCGACCGTGAGGTCCAGGCCGTTCAGAGCCGGAAACTTCCCGAAGGATTTCCACAGACCATGCACCTCGATCACAGCTTCAGTTCCCGTGGCCAGATCCTCGTTTCCGTTATTTGCCGAATGAGCAAGACCAGGATAAACCCAAAACTCCACAGATGGGGAATTCTGCACTTGTGGAGTACGCTGTTCCCATGCGAGCAACTGAGTCATCCCCCACCCGAAAGCGCCCCACCGGCCGTCGTCTTGGCGACAGCGGCACCCGGGACGCGATCCTCGATGCGGCCCGCGACCTCTTCGCTGAGCACGGTTTCGAGGGGGCGTCCCTGCGGGCCATCGCTCACCAGGCGGGGGTGGATGCGGGCCTGATCCGGCATTTTTTCGGTGACAAAGAGCGGCTCTTCATTAGCACTGTGGCGGATCGAACAGAGATCCCAACCCGGATGGCAGCAGCTTTAGCCGGGCCGGTAGAGGGTCTGGGCACCCGTGTCACCGACGCCTACCTCTGCCTGTGGGAGGAGGAGGAAACCAAGCCCATCCTATTGGCGCTGCTTCGCTCAGCGATGACCTCGGAGCGCGCCACTGAGCTACTGATTGAGACCCTGGGGGGACGGATGCGTGAAACCGCAGCGCTGCCCGCGCTCAGTCAAACCACTGCTCCGAGATTTGCGTTGGCTTCGGCGCACCTGTTTGGAGTCGCGGTAGCGCGAAACGTCCTGCGCTTGCCGGTACTGGTAGACCTGCCACATGACGAACTGGTCGGGCAGTTGGCCCCCACCATTCAGCGATACCTGACTGGCGAATCTGCCTAGGGGTGAGATCAGGACGGTCGTTCCGGTTGCGCCCAAACAAGCCCTATCAAGATGCTCGGCTGGCACCCCACTGGATAACGCCTGGGGAGCTCCTGACGAGCAAAGAACGACCCTCAGAGGCAGAGAAGCAAAACAGCCCCGACGAGAATCAATTCTCATCGAGGCTATTTTCGTCGGGCTGACAGTGTGTGGTTTCAGGAGATAGTTCCGGTGTCTGTCGGGACATAGTTCCGCTTTGTGGGGGGTGATTCTGGGTTGGATGTTTCACGACATGCTTCCGGTGATCTCTCACGTCATCGTTCCTGCTGGATAGACCTGCATCATGAAAGAGTCAAACAAGAACGAAGTCATTGTCCGTTCCATCATCGAAGAAGGCCTGTCCCACGTTGAAGCAGCCCAACGGTTCAACGTACCTACCCGGTGGATACGAACCCTCCTCATCCGCTACCACAGCGAAGGACTAGCCGGCCTGCAACCCCGCTCTCGGCGCACACACACCAACCCGTCCTGATCCTCATCCACGACAACCACACCATCGTCATCAACAAGCAAACCGGGACAATCATCGCCGAACACACCATCAACTCCGACAAAAACTACCAACCAAAAAAACCGGAAGCATGACGCGACACATCACCGGAACCATGACCCGAGAGACACCACCCAAAAACCGGAACCATGACCCGCCACATAAACAAGAAAAATCTCCCGAGACACCGGAACGATGTCTCGAGAGATCACAATGGTCGGGCTGACAGGATTTGAACCTGCGACCCCTTGACCCCCAGTCAAGTGCGCTACCAAGCTGCGCCACAGCCCGAACCGTTGCTCAGGGCAACGGACAAAAGATTACCTGGTCCACCGGGCTGCCGACAAATCGAACGGTGTGGCCTAGCGCATCCTCAGCCTCCCCTACCGACCAGATCCGGTGGCGCCCTAACCACCGAGACCGGTGTGTTTCCGCGGCGCTCACGTCGCCGGACTAGACTAGGAGGATCTGAACGTGACCTGTCAGCTAAGCCCTGGAGGTGAACCCGGTGCCAGATCGAGACCTTTCCCACCCCATCGCGACCGGCATGCCCACCTACCCGGGCGACCCGAGCGTCCGGGTGTCCCCAGCTGCGACTCTGGCCACCGACGGTGTTCGGGTCAGCCACCTTGAGCTCGGATCGCACACCGGCACCCACGTCGATGCGCCGGCCCACGTGATTCCTTCGGGCCGGACGGTGGACCAGATTGACCCCGGCCAGCTGATTGGACCTGCCCTGGTCCTCCGCGCCACCAACCCGCGTCCAACCGAGCCGGTGGTGATAAAAGAGCTTCCGGCCAACCTGCCCCGGATCGTCCTGCTGGCCACCGGCTGGGACACTCACTTCGACAGTCCGGCAGCGCTCACCCACCCGTACGTTTCCCTAGAGCTGGCGCAGGCGCTCTGGTCCCGCGGGGCCCGGGTCCTCGGATTGGACACTGTCAGTCCCGATCGCAGCGACAATCCATCGCACCCACCCAAGCTGCCGGTCCACTCGTTCTGGTTGGGCCAGGACGGCCTGATAGTGGAGAACCTGGTCGGGCTCGTCTCACTCCCACCACAGGTGCAGGTGGTGATGCTGCCGCTGAACCTGGTCGGCGGGGACGGCGCCCCGATCCGGGCACTTGCTCGCTAGACCAAGGACAGAATCTGCTCAACCACCTCATCGATGGAAGCGTTGGACGAGTCGATGAGCACCACGCCGGGGGCCGGGTCGAAGAACTCGGACACGGTCGCGTCCGACCGGTCGCGGTCTACAATCTGGGCCCGGGTCGCCTCCAGCGTCTCCTCGGTCAGCTCCCCGTGCAGTTCCAGGGTTCGCCGGCGCAGTCGTGCCTCTTCACTGGCGGTCAGCAGTACGCGGACGTCCGCTTCCGGACAGACCACGGTGGTAATGTCGCGGCCTTCAGCTACCATCCCGGTACCGGCTTCCCGCGCCGCCAGCATCTGCCGACGCTGCTCCTGGGCCATCCAGGCCCGTACGGCCAGGTTTCGCGCCACCGGGGGGACCGCCGCGGTCACCTCCGGCGTCCGAATTGCAGCGGTCACATCGACCTCACCAACGCGGACCCGTCCGGGGCTGAGCTCCAGATCCAGCCGGTCGGCCAGGGCCCGCACAGCTACCTCGTCGTGCAGGTCCACACCCTCGCTGAGGGCCAACCAGGCGAGCGCCCGGTACATGGCCCCGGTGTCCAGGTAGCCGATTCCCAACTGCTCAGCTACCCGGCGGGCGACCGTCGACTTGCCCGACCCGGACGGCCCGTCAATTGCCACCAGCACCGCGCTCACTCCACACCCCCGCTACTGAGGATTCTCCAACCACGTGCTTCCAACTCGTCCACCGCCTGCAACAGGTTCGCCGGGTCCACCATGATGGTGGCAATCCCGAAGCGCCGGCCCGAAGCGTGCTCCAGGGTTAGGTCCTCGATGTTGATTTCGGCGGTGCCGAAGTCTCCAAAGAGTTGAGCCAGCGCGCCCGGTTGATCGGGAACCATCACTTCAATCTCGGCCCACCGTCGTTGGGCGCCGCCGTGTTTACCGGGGATCCGGGACTGGCCCCGGTTTCCGGCCGTCATCACCTCGCTAATGATGCCGACCGCCCCGGGGTTCCCCTCGTCAAACCGGCGGAGGCGCTCGACCAACAGTTGCAGGTCATCCCCCAGGTCGTCCAGGATCCGCGCGATCGGCCCCGCGTTCCCGGCAATAATGGCGGTCCATAGGCGCGGGTCAGAGGAGGCAATCCGGGTGGTGTCACGCAACCCCTGCCCAGCCAACGCGAGGGCCTCTCCGGGCGCAGCCAGCAGTCGGCCGGCCAGCAGCGAGGAGATCAGCTGCGGCACGTGCGACACGTAAGCTACCGCTTCGTCATGTGCGGCCGGGGTCATCTCGAGGGGCACGGCCCCCAGGTCGACCGCTAGGTTCCGGACGGCCAGGACCGACTCGGGGGCGCTCCGAGCGGTGGGGACAATCACCCAGGGTTGGCCGTAGAACAGGTCCTGCACGGCGTAGCCAGCCCCGGACCGCTCGCGCCCAGCCATCGGGTGCGAGCCCACGTAGCGGGACAGGTCGGAGTCCAGCGCGGCCGCCTCGACCGCATCCTCCACGTTCTTCTTCACCGAGGCGACGTCGGTCACCACTGCCCGCGGGTACTCGCGCAGGGCTTCGATCACGCAGCCGGCGGCCACGTCGGGCGGCGCAGCCACGACCACCAGGGCCGGGGTGGGCTCCTCCACCTCGTCCACTGGGACCCCCGCCCCCATATCCGCCGCCAATGCCAGGGAGGTGGGGGAAATGTCCCGCAGGTACACCGTCACCCCGCCGCCACGCAAAGCCAGCGCGATCGAGGTACCGATCAGGCCGGTCCCCCACACGAGGACCGGCCCGGTCGTGGCCAGCAGCGAACTCACAGATCCACCGCTTTGTACAGCGCCGTCAGGTCGTTCCCTTTGATTCGGCGGACAGTTCCGGGCTGGAGGCGTTCCAGCCGGATCGGACCGAAGCGGACGCGAACCAGCTCGCGCACGGGGTGGCCGACCTCTTCCATCAGGCGGCGCACCAGGCGGTTGCGGCCCTCGTGGACGGTGATTTCCACCGTGGTGATGTCGCCGTACTGCTCCTTGATCTTGAAGCTGTCGACTTTGATCGGGCCGTCTTCCAGCTCAATCCCTCGCAGCAGTTGTTTCCGCACGCCCGGCCGCACTTCGCCGTGAAGGCGCGCCACGTAAGTTTTCTCTACCTCGTAGGACGGGTGGGACAGACGGTTGGCCAGCTCCCCGTCGTTGGTCAGGAGCAGCAGGCCGGAGGTGTCGATGTCGAGCCGGCCCACGTGGTACAGCCGCTCCGGGTAGTCCGCCAGGACGTCGCTCAGGCACGGGCGACCCTCCGGGTCCGACATGGTTGAAACCATCCCGACCGGCTTGTTTAGCGCCAGGACGATGTGCTTCGCCGGGTCGGTAATCACCAGTTCCCCGTCGGCGTGAATCGTTTGCTTCTGCGGATCGACGCGGGTCCCGAGCTTTCGCACGACCTGCCCGTCCACCGTGATGCGGCCCTGAAGAATCATCTCTTCGGCGGCCCGCCGGGAGGCGACCCCCGCTTGGGAGAGCACCTTTTGCAGGCGAATCCCATCGCTCTGATGCGGGTCCTTACTCATTCTTTTCCTCCACCTCAATGGTCAATGCTGCCACCGCCGCCGCATCCGGAAGGAAGGGCGCAAGCGGAACCAGCTCGTCTAGTGTCTCAAATCCCATGCATTCAAGGAAATAGGGCGTGGTCCGGTACCGGTAGGCTCCGGTCTCGCTGGTGCCCTCCTCCTCGATCAGGTTTCGGGCTTGCAGCGTACGCATCACCGAGTCCACGTTTACCCCTCGAACCTGGGAAACCTGCAGCCGCGTGATCGGCTGGCGGTAAGCCACAATCGCCAGCGTTTCGAGGGCCGCCTGACTCAACTGGGCGGCATCCGAGCCGACCACAAAGCGACCAACAACACTGGCCCAACGCGGGCGAGAGTAGATTCTCCACCCACCGGCCACCCGCTGCAGCTCGAAGCCGCGCATCCGCGACCCGGGCGCCTGCCCATCGAAGTCGCGCTGCAACTCCTCAAGGGCCAACTCGGTTTCAGCCGGGGTGATGCCCACCGCCTCGGCCAGGCGTTCGGTGGTGACCGGCTCCTCCACCACCATCAGGATCGCCTCCAACGCCGAAAGAATAGAGTTCACGAGGGGGCCTCCCACCTAATCGTCAACGGACCCAGCTCCTGGGGTTGGGTGAACTGAACGTCGCCGCGCCGGTACAGCTCCAACACCGCCAAGAACCGGGTTACCACCACCGCCACGTTGGCGGCGTCCTGGACCAGGTCCGCGAAGGTGGCCTCCCGCCCGCGCCGCAGGCGTTTCTCCACAATGGCCAGTTCTTCTTCCAGCGAGGCGCCCGGACGGTTCACGTGTTGCGCCTGATCCGGGCGAGGCTTCTCCGCCAAAACTCCCAGCGCCAGGGCCGCCAGTTGTTCCGGCGTGGTCTGCCAGACCAACTCCGGCAACAGTTGGGCAAACTGCGGCTCCAGGGGAACGGATCGGGGGACGGCTAGCCGCTGCTGGCTCAACCGCTCCCGAATAGTTTCGGCCACCCCCTTGAAGGCGCGGTACTGGAGCAACCGGGAGAACAGCAGGTCCCGAGCCGACAGGTCCTCATCCACTCCCGGGTCGCGCTCGGTCTGCGGCAGCAGTTGGGCCGCCTTCATCTCCAGCAGGGTGGCGGCCACCACCAAAAACTCGGTGGTGGTAGACAGGTCCGGCACCCGGCGCATGTGAGCGATGAACTCGTCGGTCACCTGGGCCAACGCAATCTCGGTAATGTCTAGCTGGCGCCGGGCTATCAACTGCAGCAGCAGATCGAATGGGCCTTGAAAGACTTCCAGCTCGACCTGGAAGGCGTCCAGCTCGGCCGGAGTACTAGGGGGCCTCGCCACGGAAAATGACCTCTCGGGCCAAGCGCTTGTAGGCCTTCGCCCCGGAGTGTGAGGGAGCGTGAGTGGTGATCGGTTCGGTGGCGACCGAAGCGTCGGGGAACTTCACCGTCCGGTGAATCCTGGTGTCGTAAACCAAGTCGCCAAAGGTTTCCTCCAGTCGCTCCAGCACCTCGCGCGAATGCAGGGTCCGGGTGTCGACCATCGTGGGCACAATTCCGTCGATCTTCAACCGCGGGTTGATCCGGTCCCGGACGGTTTCAATGGTCTCCACCAGCAGCGCTACCCCGCGGAGGGCAAAGAACTCGGTTTCGACCGGGACGATCACGCCGTGGGCGGCCGTCAGCGCGTTCACGGTCAGCAGTCCGAGGGAGGGCTGGCAGTCGATGATGATCACGTCATACTCGTCCATCAGCGGGCGCAGCACCCGAGCCAGGGCCGACTCGCGCGCCACCTCGTTCACCAGCTGCACTTCGGCAGCCGACAGGTCGATGTTGGCCGGCAAGACATCCAGGTTCGCCACCCGAGTGGGCCTCACCGCCTGGTGCACATCGGCCTTCGGGTTGGTCAGCAGGGTGTAGATGGTGGTGTCCAACTCCAGCGCGTTGATTCCCAACCCGACGGAGGCAGCCCCCTGGGGGTCAAAGTCCACAATCAGCACCCGACGCCCGTAGAGGGCCAGGGCCGCCCCCAGATTGATGGCAGTGGTGGTCTTACCCACCCCACCCTTCTGGTTGCACATGGCGATCACGCGGGCGGGGCCGTGGGCCGCTAAGGCCTCGGGCAGGGGAAACTGGTCATCCTCCTCAAGGGAGACAAGGCTGGGCTGCAGGTCTTCATCCACACGTCTACTGTAGATCATTCCCTGACCCCCGCGCGCGCAGCCGGGCCGGGCACTTCAACGGGCCCGCGGATGAGCCGCCTGGAACACCTCGAGCAGGCCCTGCGGTGTGAGGCGGGTGTAGATCTGCGTGGTGGTCACCGAGGCGTGACCCAGCAGCTCTTGCACCTCGCGGATGGAGGCCCCACCCTCAAGCAGGTGGGTGGCAAAACTGTGCCGCAACGTGTGCGGGGAGATCTCCTCCTCCAGTCCGGCGGCGCTGGCTGCCTGCTGAATGATCTCCCAGGCTGACTGGCGCGACAGCGGGCGGCCGCGCAAGTTCAGGAACAGGTGCGCGGTGCCGCGCCCACGTTGAGCCAGCGCCGGGCGGGATCGGCTCAGGTAGGCGCCCAGGGCCGCGTGTGCGTAGGCACCGAGGGGCACCATTCTCTCCTTCGACCCCTTGCCGAACAGGCGAACCGAGGGGTACTCCCCCTCCAGGTCCAAATCATCCAGCGCCAGGTTGGTCGCCTCGGACACGCGGGCCCCCGTGCCGTAGAGCAGCTCCACCAGGGCGTGATTCCGCAACGCGACCAGTTCCGGGCCTGCCTGCGATCCCTCAATCAGGCGTGCCACCTGCGCGACCGACAGTGCCTTGGGCAGGGACTCCCCCGTTTTGGGGGGTTTGACCTGTGCGGCCGGGTTCGACTGGGCCAGGTTCTGCGTCATCAGCCACCGGTGAAACGATCGGACCGCCGACAGGGTTCGAGCCACCGAAGAGGCTGCCAGGGGCGGGTGTTCCTCATCCCCGTGTGCCAGTTGAGCCACAAACTCCTCCACCGTGCTGGGACGAACGTCTTCCCACCGTCGCAGGTGGCGGGTCTCCATGAACGTCCGATATTTCCCCAAGTCGCGACCGTAATTGGAGACGGTGTGCGGGGAGGCCCCCCGAACCACCCGCATTTCGTCTAGAAACCAAGCCAAAGGGTCACCCAATTCGTCGGCCATGGTTGCCCCCTTTTGCCTCGCATTCGATACCGCAGAGTCTAGCCAAAAAGCCGAGGTGTGACCGTCCAGTTCAACCGTTCTTCTCCCGGAGCTGCAGCTAAGACGAGTAGACTAACTGGCAGTACAACCAACAGATAATTCCGATGGAGGATATTAATGGCCCTACAGTGGGATGAGCGCGACGACAAGGCGGTTGTGACCGCCAAAGTTTTGGCCGCAGACGCCGTTGAACAAGCCGGTTCGGGACACCCGGGCACGCCAATTTCCCTGGCTGCTGCCGCCTACCTGCTGTACCAGCGTCACCTGCGTTTTGACCCGCGGGACCCGCATTGGCTGGGCCGGGACCGGTTTGTCCTCTCCGCCGGACACGCTTCGCTGCTGCAGTACATTCAGCTGTACCTGGCCGGAGCCGGGCTGGAGCTGGGTGACATCAAGCGGTTCCGGACCATGGACTCGAAGACCCCCGGTCACCCCGAGTACGGTCACACCGACGCAATTGAGATCACCACCGGACCGCTTGGCTCGGGCCTGGCGGCCGCCGTCGGGATGGCTATGGCTGCGCGCCGTGAGCACGGCCTGTACGACCCGAACACCCCGCTGGGAGAGTCACCATTCGATCACAACGTCTACGTGATTGCGGGCGACGGCTGCCTGCAGGAGGGCATCTCTTCGGAGGCTTCCTCGCTGGCCGGGACCCAGGAGCTGGGCAACCTGATTCTGATCTACGACGATAACCACATTTCGATTGAGGACGACACGTCAATCTCCTTCACCGAAGACCCGGTCGCCCGGTACGAGGCGTACGGCTGGCACACCCAGCGCGTCGACTGGATCGGGCAGGACGGTCAGTACACTGACGACGTCGAAGCGCTGCACCAGGCGCTGCTGGCCGCTGAGGCCGAAACCGGCCGCCCCTCAATCATCGCCCTGCGCACCATCATTGGAGCCCCGACCCCGAAGATGCAGAACACCGGTGCCATTCACGGTGCCAAGCTGGGTGAGCAGGCACTGGAAGGCCTGAAAGAGGCACTGGGCGTCAACCCCAAGACCATGTTCGACGTAGACCCGGAGGTAGTTGCCTACACCCGGCAAAACGCGCTCGATCGGGCCGAGGCCGCGCTGGCCGACTGGCGGCCCAAGTTTGCCGCCTGGGCCGAAGCCAACCCCGAGCAGCGCGAACTGCTGCACCGGGTCCGCTCCGGTGAAATGCCCGCCGGACTGGCCGAGGCGCTCCCCGAGTTTCCCGCGGGCCAAGCCGTGGCCACCCGGGCCGCCTCCGGCAAAGTGCTGAACGCGATTGCCTCCGTCATGCCGGAACTGTGGGGCGGCTCTGCCGACCTGGCCGGCTCGAACAACACCATCATGAGCGGCTACCCGTCCTTCTTCCCCGCCGAGCGGTCGTCGAAGGCCTTCACCGGGAACGCTTTTGGCCGGAACCTGCACTTCGGCGTCCGCGAACACGGCATGGCCGGGATCATGAACGGCATTGCTGCGGACCGCCTCACCCGCGTCTACGGCGCCACGTTCTTCGTCTTCGCTGACTACATGCGCGGGGCTGTGCGTCTGGCTGCCCTGATGGATCTGCCCGTCGTTTACGTCTGGACCCACGACTCGGTTGGGGTGGGCGAAGACGGCCCGACCCACCAGCCGGTCGAGCACCTGACCGCCTACCGGGCCATTCCGAACCTGGCCATTGTCCGCCCTGCCGACGCGGCCGAAACTGCCCAGGCGTGGAAAGCCACCCTGGAGCAGCAGCACCCGGTCGGGATGATTTTGACCCGTCAGGCGCTCCCCAACCCGGCGCGCGGCGAAGGCGAAGAGCTGAGCTCAGCCGAGGGCGTGGCCCGCGGTGGCTACATCCTGGCGGATACGGATGGCACCCCGGACGTGATCCTGATGGGCTCCGGCTCCGAAGTGCAGCTGGCGCTGGCTGCCCGGGAGGTGCTGGCAAAGGACGGAATCGCTGCCCGCGTGGTCTCCATGCCCTGCATGGAATGGTTCCAGCAGCAGCCGCAGGCCTACCGCGACGAGGTGCTTCCGCCCGCCGTCACCGCCCGCGTTTCCGTCGAAGCCGGTCTGGCGCTCCCGTGGACCCCCTACGTCGGGTCCACCGGCAAGAGCGTGTCGATTGAGACCTTTGGTGCGGTCGGCTCGGCCAATGAACTGTTCCAGAAGTTCGGGATCACCACCGAGGCCGTCGTGGCCGCGGCCCGGGAAGTCCTCGCCTAAGGCAAAAAGCGGCCCCCGCCGGGAGCCTGCCCCAGAGTTGGCCTGAGAAATCAGGAACCAACTGCTGGGAAGCAGGTCACCGGCGGGGGCCAGCTGTTTTAACTCATGACCAGAATCGGATCAAAACTCCGTAGGCGACGATGGAAACCGACCAAACAACCAGCAGGCCGGTCGTAATCCGGTTCAGGTTCTTTTCCGCCACCCCGGACGACCCCGCGGAGGAGGTAATGCCGCCACCGAACATGTCCGAAAGGCCGCCGCCTTTTCCCTTGTGCATCAGCACAGCGCCAATCAGCAGGAGGCCGGTGATGACAATCAGCACCACCAGAATGATTCGTACAACGATCACTACTAATCCGTCCAATCTGGGTCAGAAACTTGCAAGCCTTACCACTTTAGCTTGCCAACCTGCTCTTTACGAATTTACAGGTGCTTGAAGTCCGCAATCTTGGCAAACTCCTGGGCCTTCAGGGAAGCGCCCCCGACCAGTCCACCGTCGACGTTGGGCTGAGCCATCAGCTCTTTGACGTTGCCGGAGTTGACCGATCCGCCGTAGAGAATCCGGGTGGACTCAGCTACTTCGGCGCCGTACAGGTCGACCAGGAGCTGGCGAATTGCCCCGCAGACCTCTTCGGCGTCCGCCGGGGTCGCGACCTCACCGGTGCCAATGGCCCACACCGGTTCGTAGGCGATGACCAGCTTAGCCACCTGCTCGCCCGTGAAGCCGGCCAGGGCTCCGCGAACCTGCGAGAGGACGTGCTCCACGTGGGTGCCCTGCTGGCGAATCTCCAGCACCTCGCCGCAGCAGACGATCGGGGTCATGTTGTGTGCGGCCACCACCTGTGCTTTCTGGCCGACAATCTCGTCGGTCTCACCGTGGTACTCGCGCCGCTCGGAGTGGCCCACGACCACGTACTTGCAGCCGAGCTTCTCCAGCATGGTGGCGGAAACCTCGCCGGTGTAGGCGCCGGAGTCGTGCAGCGACACGTCCTGGGCGCCGTAGGCCAGCTTCAGGTTGTCACCGTCAATAGTGGTTTGAACCGACCGGATGTCGGTGAACGGCGGAATGACCACGACTTCGGACGAGTAGTCGAAGTTGCGGTCCTCCAAGGCCATTGCCAACTCGTTGACCAGCTGGACAGCCTGGAGGTGATCCAGGTTCATCTTCCAGTTGCCGGCCATCAGGGGGGTACGTGCCATTGTCTTAGTCCTCCAGAACTGCAATACCGGGCAGAGTCTTGCCTTCGAGGAGTTCGAGGGAAGCGCCGCCACCAGTGGAAATGTGTGAGAATTTTGCTTCATCAAAGCCCAGCAGACGTACAGCGGCTGCCGAGTCACCCCCACCAACCACGGTGAAGGCAGCCGAGTCTTCCATCGCCTGGGCGATGGCCTTCGTTCCGCCCGCGAAGGCAGCGAACTCGAACACGCCCATCGGGCCGTTCCACGCTACGGTCTTCGCGTCCAGCACGTACTTGGCGAACAGTTCCTGCGACTTGGGTCCAATATCGAGGCCCATCTGGTCCGCGGGGATCTGGTCGGCAGCCACCACGGTTGGGGTGGCGTCGGCCGCAAACTCAGGAGCCACCACCACATCAACCGGCAGGACCAGGTCTACGCCCAGCTCCTTGGCTTCGGCCAGGTAGTTCTTGACGGTTTCCAGCTGATCGGACTCCAGCAGGGACTTCCCCACGCCGTAGCCTTCGGCCGCCAGGAAGGTGAACGCCATCCCGCCGCCAATCAGCAGCGCGTCGGCCTTGTGCAGCAGGTTGGAGATCACGCCGAGCTTGTCGGAGACCTTCGAGCCGCCCAGGACCACCACGTAGGGGCGGGCGGGGTTGTCGGTCACCTTCGAGAGCGAGTCAATTTCTTTGAAGACCAGCTCGCCGGCCGCGGAAGGCAGCAGTTGAGCAATGTCGTAAACCGAAGCCTGCTTGCGGTGCACCACGCCGAAGCCGTCGGAGACGTACAGGTCGGCCAGAGCGGCGTACTCGCGCGCTAGCGCCACGCGTTCCTCGTCAACCTTCGAGGTCTCGCGCCCGTCGTAGCGCACGTTCTCCAGCAGCAGCACCTGCCCCGGCTGCAAGGCCTGAGCCAGCGCCTGGGCAGAGGGACCGGTGACGTCTTCGGCTAGCTCGACCGTCTGGCTGAGCAGTTCGCCGAGCCGATCTGCGACCGGACGCAGCGAGAACTTGGGGTCAACCTGGCCGCCGGGACGACCCAGGTGGGCCATCACGATCACGGCTGCCCCACCGTCGAGCAGCCGCCGGAGGGTGGGCAGGGCGGCCCGGATCCGACCGTCGTCGGTGATCTGGCCTTCCTTCAGGGGAACGTTGAAGTCAGAGCGAACGAGGACTTTTTTGCCTGCTAGTTCACCCAGTGAATCGATAGTCCTGAGCATAGAAAAACTCCCTTGCAATAAGAACGCCTGCGCAGGCGTATGCGTGCGCAGGCGTTCTATCTGTCACAGTTTAGGTTAGAGGCGCTCGCCAACGTAGACGGTCAGGTCGACCAGACGGTTGGAGTAGCCCCACTCGTTGTCGTACCAGGACACAACCTTGACTTCGTTGCCGATGACCTTGGTCAGCTGCGAATCGAAGATGGAGGAGGCCGGATCGCCGACGATGTCGGTGGAGACGATCGGATCCTCGGTGTACTCCAGGATGCCCTTGAGGTCGCCCTCAGCGGCCGCCTTGATGGCAGCGTTGACGGCTTCCACGGAAACCTCCTTGGAGGCCACGAAGGACAGGTCGGTCACCGAGCCGGTCGGGACCGGAACACGCAGCGCGTAACCGTCCAGCTTGCCCTTCAGCTGGGGCAGAACCAGCGAGACGGCCTTGGCCGCACCGGTCGAGGTCGGGACGATGTTCAGCGCAGCGGCGCGGGCGCGACGCAGGTCCGAGTGGGGGGCGTCGAGCAGACGCTGGTCACCGGTGTAGGCGTGAACGGTGGTCATCAGGCCACGCTCAATGCCGAAGGCCTCATCCAGCACCTTGGCCATCGGGGCCAGGCAGTTGGTGGTGCAGGAAGCGTTCGAGATGATGTTGTCGGTCGCCGGGTTGTAGTCCTTCTCGTTCACACCCATGACGAAGGTGGCATCCTCATTCTTCGCCGGAGCGGAGATGATGACCTTCTTGGCGCCGGCATCCAGGTGAGCCTTGGCCTTGGTCGCGTCGGTGAAGAACCCGGTGGATTCGATCACGATGTCGACTCCCAGGTCACCCCAGGGCAGGTTCGCAGGGTCGCGCTCGGCAAAAGCGGTGATGGTCTTGCCGTCCACGACAATGGCGTTCTCTTCGTAGGTTACTTCCGCATCAAGGCGACCGGCCACAGAGTCGTACTTGAGCAGGTGAGCCAAGGTCTTGGCGTCGGTCAGGTCGTTGATGGCAACAACTTCGACGTCAGCGCCCTGTTCGTAGATAGCGCGCAGGTAGTTGCGCCCGATCCGGCCAAAACCGTTAATTCCTACACGGATGGTCACTATGTCCTCCTGGAGTGCCGCTGGGGCACATTCTTGTTTATTTCAGAAACCGATCCGCATTGGGCAGCTCGGTCATGCACTACTAATTTACACCTATTTCGACCCCTTGTGCACTGCGTCTTTGGACCCAGAGACGAGGCGGACCAAGGGCCTAATGCTTAGTCTTCCTCCAGCATTTCGAGGGTCAAAGCCGACTCGGTATCGGGGATTCCCTTTTCCGCTGCGAGCTTATCCGCCATGGCCAGGAGTCGGCGGATCCGGCCGGCGACCGCGTCCTTGGTCAGGGGCGGATCCACCTTCTGGCCCAGCTCCTCCAGGGAGGCCTGTTTGAACTGCACTCGGAGCTGGCCGGCCTCACGCAGGTGATCGGGGACGGAGTCCCCCAGGATCTCAAAGGCCCGCTCAACCCGCGCCCCCGCAGCCACCGCCGCCCGCGCCGAGCGGCGAAGGTTCGCGTCGTCAAAGTTCGCCAGCCGATTGGCCGATCCCCGTGCTTCGCGCTTTTCGCGGCGCGCCTGCCAGGTGGCAAAAGTTTCTTTAGCTCCGAGCGCGGAAATCAGGGTCCCGATCGCATCCGCGTCGCGCAGGACCACCCGGTCGGCCCCCCGAACCTGTCGGGTCTTCGCGGTCGCCCCAATTCGCCGAGCGCACCCGACCAGTGCCAGAGCCGCCTCGGGCCCGGGACAGGTGATCTCCAACGAGGCGGAACGACCCGGCTCCATCAGCGAACCCCGGGCCAGAAAAGCCCCCCGCCAAGCCGCAATCGCCTCGTCCACCCCGGCCCCCACAATCTGGGCGGGCAGGCCCCGAACCGGACGACCGGCCGCATCGACCAGCCCGGTCAGTCGAGCAATCTTGTCGGCCTCCTTGACCACGCGCACCACGTAGCGTTTACCCTTCCGCAGGGCCCCGCCACTGACAACCACCACGGTGGACTCGGCTCCGTACAGCAGGTGCAGGAACGTTCGCAGCCGATGAGCCACCAGCAGCGAGTCAACCTCCGCCTCAATCAGGATCCGACCGCCGACCAGGTGCAGGCCGCCGGCAAAGCGCAAGATTGCGGCCGCCTCTGCGGCCACCTGGGTGGGCTGGTCCACGCGGATCCGAACCAGCTCATCCTTCATGTTTCCAGTGAGAGCTAAGGATTGCTCCATTTATGCCAACCAATTCTCCGTCTTGCCAACCTCGCCCAGATAGCCTTCGAACGCATCGCGAAGAGCCGCCGCCAATCGTAGCGGATCGTGAATGGGAGCCCCGGAACCAGAGCGCACCTGGCGCAGCAGCAACCGCGCCCCCACCCGCTCAGCGGCCTCAACCAGGTCGTCCACGTCGTCCACGGCCGTCGGGTCGGCAATGACCACGTCCAGCTTGAAGTCCGGCGCCATCTGGTAGAGGACCCGGATGTGATCGGCGGTGGAGAGCAGTTCCGTCTCCCCCTCCTGCCGGGCCAGATTCATGATCAGGGCCCGGTGTGCCTCGGTGGTTACCAGCGCCCGGTGCAGATCGCTGACCAGCAGGTGCGGCAGGACCGATGAATACCAGGAGCCGGGGCCAAGCACCACCCACTCGGCTTCCTGGGTCGCTCGAATGACTTCCTTGGGAACTCGGGGATGATCGGGGATCAGGCGAACCTCAGAGATCGGGTGTCCCACGGTGGCCACCTCAGTTTGGCCGCGAACCACCTCGAGGCGCCCCTCCACCTCAATGGTGGCTTCAATCTGGAGCGGGTCCAGGCTCATGGGCAGGACCCGGCCGTGCGCCTGCAGCAGGCGCGCCACCCAGTCCAGGCCCTCAACCGGATCGTCAAACATCTGCCAGAGCCCGGTGATCAGCAGGTTCCCCAGGGCGTGACCGTTCAGCGGCCCGTCCGTTTCAAACCGGTGCTGCATCAGGTCGCGCCAGGTCAAACCCCACTCCGATTCGTGACAGAGCGAGGCCAAAGCCATCCGCAGGTCCCCGGGGGGCAGGATTTCCATCTCTTCGCGCAGGCGCCCCGACGACCCCCCATCGTCAGCGACGGTCACCACCGCGGTCAACTGGTGAGTTAGGTGCCGAAGTGCTTTCAGCGTGGCGGACAGGCCGTGCCCACCACCGAAGGCCACCACTCTTTGACCGCTGTTTCCGCGAATCGGGAAGCCCTGATTATCCAACAGTGACATCGAATCTGTTCCTTCGCTAGCGTCGGGCGATATCGCGGTGCATCACCTGCACCTGGTGTCCCCGGCGCCGCAGCCGCCGAGCCAAGTATTCAGTCATCGCCACCGACCGGTGGCGCCCACCCGTGCAGCCGATCGCCACGGTGACGTAGGGCTTCAGTTCGCGCCGGTAGCCGTCCAGCGTGCCCTCAATCAGTCGGGCGTAGGTGTCGCCGAACTCGCGCACGCCGGGCTGATTCAGCACGTAATCCGCCACCGGCTGATCCTTGCCGGTCAGGTGGCGCAGTTCCTCCACCCAATACGGGTTCTCCAGGAAGCGCATGTCGGCGACGAAGTCCGCATCCAACGGAATCCCGTGCTTGAAACCGAACGATTCGACGGTAATTTGGACCGGACGCACCTGCTCGCTGGCGACCAGGTCGCGCACGTGGCGGGACAGGTCGTGCACGGAGAGCTTAGTGGTGTCGATGATCTCGTCTGCCCGGTCCCGCAGCGGCTGCAGCAGTTGCCGTTCCGCGGTCAGGCCGTCCAGCAGGGTCCCCTCTCCCTGGAGCGGGTGGGGGCGTCGGTTCGACTCGTACCGGCGAACCAGCTCCCGGTCGGAGGCATCCAGGTAGATGATCCGATACGGGTATCCGGCCGCCCGGAGCTCGTCGAGAGCTTTCTCTAGCGCGTGGAAAAATTCGCGGCCGCGGACGTCAACTACGGCGGCCAGCCGGTGGACCCCATCCCCGACCGGCGTCATCATCCCGGCCAGATGCGGCAGCAGTGCCGGTGGAATATTGTCCACCACGTACCAGTCCAAATCCTCCAGGGCATTGGCTGCGTGGGTGCGCCCGGCGCCGGACCGACCGGTGACAATGATGATCTCATTCTCAACCGGCTCGGATCGGACCGAAAGTGCGTCCAAAGCGGGGATCCCGCTTGGAACAGTCAGTGGATCTGGCTCTCTGGTCATGGTCCTAGCTTGCCACCTTCCGGGCCCTCTTGTCCTGCTGCTGACGGCTTCCCCCCGCCCGCCAGTGACGCCTGGATGGTCGCGGCCAACTTGGGGCCGACCCCGGGAACTGAGGCCAGTTCTTCGGCCGAGGCGGCCCGGATTTTTCGGATCGAACCAAAGGTTTTCAGCAGCGCTTTCTGCCGAGCGGGACCGAGGCCCGGCACCGCATCCAGGGCGGACCGGGTCTGGGCTTTGCTGCGCTTGGCCCGGTGCTGCTTGATCGCGAACCGGTGCGACTCGTCGCGCAGGTGTTGGAGCAGGTAGAGCCCGGCCGAGCTGCGCGGGAGGATAACCGGGAAGGGTTCAGCGGGCAGCCAGATTTCCTCCAGTCGCTTGGCCAATCCCACCACCGGGATCTCCACCCCGACTTCGTCCAGGGCGGCCCGGGCCGCATTTACCTGGGGCAATCCGCCGTCGACCACCAGCAGGTCGGGTCGGTAGGCGAAGCGTCTCGGCTTGCCGGTCTGAGCGTCGATGGCCCCCGATTCGAGGTCCTCATCCGGTTCAACCCCGCGGCGGAACCGGCGGGTGAGCACTTCGCTCATGGCCGCCGTGTCGTCGGAGGTCTCACCCTGTCCCTGAATGTTGTACGTGCGGTAGGCATCCTTGCGGGGGGCTCCGTCTTCGAACACCACCATCGAGGCCACCCGGTTGGTTCCCCCGGTGTGGGAAATGTCGAAGCACTCGATCCGCAGGGGTGCTTCGGCCAGCCCCAGCGCGGTCTGGAGCTCTTCCAGTGCCACTGCCCGCTGGGTCAGGTCGCCGGCCCGGCGGGTCTTGTACACCTCCAACGAGTGGCGGGCATTTTGGGCCACGGTGTTCATCAGGTCCGCTTTTTGCCCCCGACGCGGGACCCCGATTTTCACCTTGGCTCCCCGGAGAGAACCGAGCCACTCTTCGAGGAACTGGGTTTCCGCCGGCTGGTGCGAGACCAGGATCCGGGCGGGGATCGCCTCCAGCGGCGTGTGCTCGACGTCGTCGACGGATACGGGCGCCACTTTTTGACGTCGAGCCGGCTGGTCCAGGTAGGTCTGCTCTAGCAGATCCCGCATCAGTTCCGGCTCTGTCCGCTCATCCACCCGCTCTATCACCCAGCCGCGGGTTCCGCGCACCCGCCCCCCGCGAACGTAAAAGACGTGGACGGCCACATCCAGATCGTCCCCGATCAGCGCGTAGATGTCGGCATCGGTGTCGACCGGCAGGACGATGGTGTTGCGCTCCTGCACCTTCTCTAGAGCCCGCAGTTGATCCCGGCGTTTGGCGGCAGTCTCGTAGTCCTGCTGGGCAGCCGCCTCGCGCATTTCCGCCTCCAGCTGGCGAACGAAAGGAGCGGTCTTCCCCTCCATGAAGGAGCAGAGCTCCTCCGCCAGGTGCCGGTGGTCCGCCTCGGAAATCCGGCCGACGCAGGGAGCGGAACAGCGGTCAATGTAGCCGAGCAGACAGGGCCGCCCCTGAGCTTGGGCCCGGCGAAGGACCCCTGGCGAACAGGTCCGAACCGGGAACGTGTTCAGCAGATTGTCGATCGTCTCCCGAATTGCCCATACGTGCGTGTAGGGACCGAAATAGCGGGTCCCGGGCCGGCGCGCATCGCGCGAAATGGCCACCCGGGGGAACTGCTCCCCCATCGAAACCGCCAGGTAAGGGTAGGACTTGTCGTCCCGGAAAATGACGTTGTAGCGCGGTTCCAGCTCGTTAATCCACTGGAACTCCAGGGTGAGTGCCTCGATCTCAGAGGCCACAATTGTCCACTGCACCGAGCGTGCGTGGGCCACCATTTGGGCGGTGCGCGGGTGTAGGACCGAGGGATCCTGGAAATAGTTGACGATCCGGGCCCGCAGGTTCTTGGCTTTCCCCACGTAAATGACGCGGCCCTCACCGTCCCGAAACCGGTAAACCCCAGGTTCGGTGGGGATTTCGGAGGTGGGCGGACGCCACCACGGTTGCCTGGCTGCCAACTCGAATTCCTTTCGTCGAGCCTCAGTCTAGTCGGCTCCCGACCAAATCCTGGATTAGTACCCCACCGGCAAAAACGCGTACTTTATGCTCATCGGGGAGCCCATCTAGAGAGGGAACTACATGTTTGACTCTGCTCAGTCCGTCGTCGATTTCATTGCCCGCGAAAACATCGAGTACCTGGACGTTCGCTTCTGCGATCTGCCCGGAGTCCAACAGCACTTTACGGTTCCGGCTCAAAGCCTCGACGCCGAAGAGCTCAGCCGAGGGATGATGTTCGACGGTTCCTCCGTTCGGGGCTTCACCGCCATCCACGAGTCCGACATGAAGCTGCTGCCCGACTTCAGTTCGGCCTACCTGGACCCGTTCCGGGCCGCGAAGACGCTGGTGCTGCTGTTCTCCATCGTGGATCCTCTGACCGACCAGCCGTTTTCCCGCGACCCCCGCCAGGTGGCGCTAAAGGCTGAGGCTTTCCTCCGGTCCTCCGGGATTGCCGACACCTGCTTCATTGGGGCCGAAGCCGAGTTCCACATTTTCGACTCCGTCCGCTACCAGGTCCAGCCGGAGAACACGTTCTACCAGATCGACGCCGCCTCAGCCCCGTGGAACACCTCCTCGGAACTGCCGAACCTGGGGCACCAGATGACCTTCAAGGGTGGCTACTTCCCGGTGTCCCCGCAGGACCACTACGCGGACCTGCGCGACTCGATGAGCAACCTGCTGCACCAGGTCGGCCTCGAAGTTGAGCGCGCCCACCACGAGGCCGGCGCCGTCGGACAGCAGGAAATCAACTACCGGTTCGCCTCCCTAACCCAGGCCGCCGACGACATGCTCAAGTTCAAGTATGTGATCAAGAATGCGGCCCTGGCCGCCGGCAAGTCCGCCACCTTCATGCCGAAACCGGTTTACGGGGACAACGGGTCGGGAATGCACACCCACCTGTCCCTCTGGAAGGACGGCGAGCCCCTGTTTTACGACGAGCGCGGCTACGCCTCCCTGTCCGACACCGCCCGCTGGTTCATCGGGGGCCTGCTGGAGCACGGTCCGGCCCTCCTCGCCTTCACCAACCCGTCGCTGAACTCCTACCGCCGGCTGGTGCCGGGGTTTGAAGCCCCGATCAACCTGGTCTACTCGTCGCGGAACCGTTCCGCCTGCATCCGGATCCCGGTGACGGGAACCTCCCCGGCCGCCAAGCGGGTGGAGTACCGGGTGCCGGACCCCTCGGCCAACCCGTACCTATCCTTCGCCGCCTGCCTGATGGCAGGAATTGACGGGATCAGGAACCGGTTGGAGCCGGCGCTCCCGATCGACAAGGACCTGTACGAGCTGCCCCCGGCGGACTACCAGGACATCGCCAAACTGCCGACCAGTCTGGACGGCGCCCTGGCCGCACTGAAGGCGGATCACGATTTCCTGCTGGAGGGCGACGTCTTCACCGAAGACCTGCTGGACACCTGGATCACGATGAAGGAGACCCAGGAGCTGGCTCCCTCCTACGTTTACCCGCACCCGATGGAGTTCCAGCTCTACTACGGTGTGTAGAATCCTCTTTCAAATTTTGTAGAATGGGGGAAACGCAACCCAGTAGAAAGAGCCGACCGATGACTACTTTCGAAGTTTCCCCGCCCGACAGCCTGGGAAATTCCCGGACCGTCCCGCAGCTTTACGCCGAGCGGGCCCACCGTTACCCCGGCAGCGTGGCCGTGGAAAAGCGGACCGCTTTCGGTGGTTGGCAGGACGTCACGATTGAGGAACTGCTCTCAGATGTGGAGCGGGTCGCCTGCGGCCTGATTGGCCTGGGCGTCCAGCCGGGGGAGAATGTCGCGATCCTGGCGGCCAACTCGTTCGAGTGGATGCTGCTAGATCTGGCCATCATGAACGTGGGGGCGGTCACCGTCCCCATTTACGAGTCGGACTCGGCCGCCCAAATTCGCCACATCCTGGAGGACGCAGACATTCGGCGGGTCTTCACCGCCACCCTGCAGCAGGCCGAGTTGGTCGCCAGCGTTCAAACCGACCGGGTTGAGCTGATCGACTCGATCGACCGCGGGGCGCTCCGCCGGATTGCCCAGGCTTCCCGCCACGTGGCCCCGATCGCGGTGATCGATCGGACCCGCCAAATTCGGGCCGAGGACCTGGCCACCATCATCTACACCTCCGGCACCACCGGGCTGCCGAAGGGCGTGGAGCTGACCCACCATAACTTTGTTACCACCTCCGACGCCGTCCACGACGTGCTGCCGATGATTGCGGACAACCCGCAGACCCGGGTCCTGCTGTTCCTCCCCCTCGCCCACGTGCTGGCCCGATTCGTCATGCACACGCTGGCGGTCAGCCCGGGGCGGATTGCTTTCTCACCCGACACTTCGAACCTGATTTCTGACATCGCGGCCTTCAAACCGACGGCGCTCCTGGCGGTGCCCCGGGTGCTGGAGAAGGTGTACGCCACCGCTCAGGGCAAGGCGGGAGGCGGTTTCAAGGGCAAGCTGTTCTCGTGGTCAGCCCGCCAGGCCAAGAGCCTGTCGGCCGCCGATCGACCCGGGGCGCTGCTTCGCGCCAAGGCTAAGATCGCGGACGAACTGGTTCTGAAGAAGATTCGGGCCGTGCTCGGCTCCAACCTGGAGTACGTCGTCTCCGGGGGCGCGCCCCTGGCCGCGGACTTGGCTCACTTCTACCGCGGGTTGGGAATCACCGTCCTGCAGGGCTACGGCCTGTCCGAAACCACCGGGCCGATCGCGGTGCAATTGCCCGGGGCCAACCCTCCCGGCAAGGTCGGACCCCTCCTGCCCGGCAACGAAGTGAAGATTTCCGAGGAAGATTCGGAGATCCTGCTGCGCGGGAACGCGGTCTTCCGCGGCTACCACAACCTGCCCAACACCGACCTGGTGGACGGCTGGTTCCACACCGGTGATATCGGAAGCGTGGACCCCGACGGACAGCTCCGGATCACCGGACGCAAGAAGGGCATCATTGTCACCGCCGGCGGAAAGAACGTGTCCCCAGAAGTGCACGAAGAGTCCCTGATGACGCACCCGCTGATCGGACAGGTGATTGTGGTGGGCGATCAGAAACCCTTCATCGGGGCCATCATCACCCTGGACCCGGAGACCCTGCCGGTCTGGCTGAAGAACAAGGGCCTGCCGATCGTCGACCCGGTGGTGGCCGCAGAAATGCCCGAAGTTCAGCGGTCCCTGCAAAAGGCCATTGACCGGGCCAACGCCAAGGTGTCCCGGGCCGAGTCAATTCGCAAGTTCAGAATCGTCAATGCCGAGTTCACCGTGGAGAATGGTTATCTAACCCCGTCGCTGAAACTCCGGCGCAACCAGGTGCTTGCTGACTACGCGGAGGAGGTCGAAGCCATCTACAGTGAGTAGGATGGTTTCAGCTCAGCAAGAGAGGTTCAGATGCACAACCCCGACGGATCCTGGGAGATCCTTGCGCCCATCGAAGTGGACGACCAGACCAGCATTCCGCAGCAGGTGTTCGACCGTGCCGCCCAGCGGCCCGACGACGTGGTGGCGGAGCAACGGGTCGGGGTGGGCAACTGGCGCGAGGTGAGTGCCCGCGAGTTCACCCACGATATCCGTCAACTGGCGCGGGGGCTCTCAGCGCTCGGGGTTCGACGCGGCACCCACGTGGCCATCTTGGCCGCCACCTCCTACGAGTGGGCGGTCCTGGACCACGCTGCTCTCACCCTCGGCGCGGTGGTGGTGCCGATTTACGAGTCGGATTCGGCCGTTCAGATCAAGCACATCCTCAGCGACGCCAAGGTATACCTGGTGATCACGCAGACGCTGCAGCAGGCCGAGCTGGTCCGCTCGGTCCGGCACAAGGGCGTCAAGCAAATTCTGTCGCTCGATGCCAATGCTCTGGACCAACTGCGCCAGGCTGGCCAGGCGGTCCCCGACGACGTCGTCGACCAGGCTTTGGCCGAAACCAAACTGGACGACATCGCCACCCTGATCTACACCTCGGGAACCACCGGGCTACCCAAGGGAGTAATCCTCACCCACGGCAACTTCGTCCGTCCCCTGATGCAGGCCTACGACATCCTGCCGATGATCATCGACGACTCCCGAGCCCGGGTGCTGCTGTTTCTACCGGTGGCGCACGTGCTGGCGCGATTCGTCATGCACGGGATCCTGATGGGCAAGGGCCGGCTCGGGTTCAGCCCGGACACCCGCACACTGCTCCAAGACATCAGTGACTTCCAGCCGACGGCGCTGCTGGCGGTGCCTCGCGTGCTCGAGAAGGTCTACAACTCAGCGGCCGCCAAAGCCGGTGGTGGGTTCAAATCGAAGCTGTTCTCCTGGTCGGCGCACCAGGCCCGGAGCCTGTCCGAGTCGACCGCGCTGCCTGGCCAGCACGCGGGCCTCCGCCTGCGGACCCGGCACCGGGCAGCCGACGCGCTGGTGCTGAACAAGATCAAGAAGGTGCTGGGGCCCAAGCTGGACATCGTCATTTGCGGCGGCGCTCCCCTCTCGGTTGACCTGGCCAACTTCTTCCGCGGGCTCGGGATCAAGCTGCTGCAGGGGTACGGGCTCTCCGAGACCACCGGCCCGATCACCGTTGAGCGAGTGGACGACAATCCGCCCAACTCGGTTGGCTACCTGTGGCCGGGCAACCGGATGCTGCTAGCCGAGGACGGGGAGCTGCTGCTGCGGGGTATTTCCGTGTCGCCCGGCTACCATAACCTGCCCAAGGTGACCGCGGAGACGTTCCGTGACGGCTGGTTCCACACCGGGGACCTGGCCGAAATCGACTCGCAGGGCCGACTGCGGATCACCGGACGCAAGAAGGAGATCCTGGTGACGGCCGGTGGGAAGAACGTCTCTCCCGAAGTGTTGGAGAAGCCGCTACTGTCCCACCCGCTCATCGGCCAGGTGATCGTGGTTGGGGACGGCAAACCCTACATTGGCGCCCTGGTCACCCTCGACGAGGAAATGGTCCGCCCGTGGCTCCGGAACCACGGCCTGTCCCCCGATCGGGCCCACGAGGCCGCCACGATCCCGGAGGTCCGCGACTCGATTGCCCGCGCCATCGCCAAGACGAACCAAAACGTGTCCCGGGCCGAGTCGATCCGCCGATTCCGGATTCTCAGCACCGATTTCACGGTTGAGAACGGCTATCTGACCCCGTCGCTGAAGCTGAAACGGCACAAGGTACTGAAGGATTTCGCCGCCGAGGTGGAGGGGCTCTACACGATGACGCCGGAGGAGCTCACCGGCACCGGCGGCACGGTCGCGCCCCCGGCCGCCTAGCGTCCCCGCTGCAGGATGTCCCGCAGGTACTGCCCGGTCCAGGACTCGGCCACCTCGGCCACCTGCTCCGGCTGACCGGTCGCGACCACCTGGCCACCGCCGGAGCCACCCTCGGGTCCCATGTCGATCACCCAGTCGGCGCACTTGATCACGTCCAGGTTGTGTTCAATCACGACCACGGTGTTGCCTTTGTCCACCAGGCTCTGGAGGACCAGCAGCAGCTTCCGGATGTCCTCCGTGTGCAGGCCCGTGGTCGGCTCATCCAGCACGTAGATGCTGCGCCCGTTGGAGCGGCGCTGCAACTCGGAGGCCAGCTTGACCCGCTGGGCTTCCCCACCCGACAGGGTCGTGGCCGCCTGCCCGAGCCGGACGTATCCGAGTCCCACCTCCACCAGAGTGTTCAGGTGCCGCGCAATCCGCGGGATCGCAGTGAAAAAGTCGGCCGCCTGCGAGATCGGCATGTCCAAAATGTCGGCCACGTTCAACCCGCGGTAGAGAATTTCCAGCGTCTCCCGGTTGTAGCGCGCGCCCCGGCAGACCTCGCAGGGGACGTAAACGTCGGGCAGGAAATTCATCTCAATCTTGATGGTGCCGTCACCCTTGCAGGCCTCACACCGTCCACCCTTGACGTTGAACGAGAACCGCCCCGGCCCGTAACCTCTCACCTTCGCTTCATTGGTGTCCGCGAACAGCTTCCGGATGTGGTCCCACACCCCGGTGTAGGTGGCCGGATTCGACCGGGGGGTCCGCCCGATCGGCGACTGATCCACGTGCACCACTTTGTCCAGGTGCTCCAGCCCCTGGATCGATCGGTGCCGCCCGGGAATCAGCCGGGCCCGGTTCAGCCGGTTGGCCAGCGAACGGTACAGGATCTGGTTGATCAGGGTGGACTTGCCCGACCCAGACACGCCGGTAATCGCGACCAGGAGTCCAAGGGGAATGGTCACGTCAATGTCTTGCAGGTTGTTCTCTTTGGCACCCTTGACCGTCAGGACCCGGTCCGGATCCACCGGGCGTCGCTCGGCCGGGATCCTAATCTGCTTGGCCCCGGACAGGTACTGCCCGGTGAGGGAATCCTCGTGGGTCATGATGCCCGCGACCGGACCGGAGTAGACGATGTCTCCCCCGCGTTCACCGGCACCCGGGCCGATGTCGACAATCCAGTTGGCCGACTCGATCGTTTCCTCGTCGTGTTCCACCACGATCAGGGTGTTGCCCAGGTCGCGCAGATGCTCCAGCGTGTTGATCAACCGTCGGTTGTCCCGCTGGTGCAGGCCAATTGACGGCTCATCCAGCACGTACAGCACCCCCACCAGGCCCGACCCGATCTGCGTGGCCAACCGAATCCGTTGGGCTTCACCACCGGAGAGGGAGCCGGCCGAGCGGGCCAGGGTCAGGTAGGTCAGGCCCACGTTCACCAAAAAGTTCAGTCGAGCCAAAATCTCGGTCAGAATTGGTTTGGCAATTTGGGCTTCCCGTCCGGTCAGCTCCAACTGCGTGAGGAACTCCAGCGCCTCGTCAATCGAAAGGGCGGTCAGCTCCGCAATGTTCAAGCCCCCGACCCGGACCGCCAGCACTTCGGGCCGCAGCCGGGCACCATGACACTTCGGGCAGGGCACCTCTCGCATGTAGCCGTCGAGCTTGTCTCGAACATAATTTGAGTCGGTCTCTTCGATCTTCCGTTCGACGTAGTTGGCCGCACCCTCGAACCCGGTCGTGTAGGCCCGCTGACGCCCCCACCGGTTCTTGTACTTGACGTGCACCTCGAAGTCTTTCCCGAAGATGATCGCCTGCCGAACCTCGGGGTCCAGGTCCTTCCAGGGGGCGTCGACATCGAAGCCTAACTGCTCGCCGAGCGAGGCCAGCACCTGCTGGTGGTAGCGCTGGTTGGGTCCCCACACCGCCACCGCGCCTTCGGAGAGCGACAGTTCTTCGTCCGGGACCAGCAGGCCCGGATCCACCTCGGTCCGAATCCCCAGGCCCGCACACTCCGGGCAGGCCCCGTAGGGCGCGTTGAAAGAGAAGGTCCGCGGCTCGATCTCTTCGAGGCCCAGCTGGTGATCGTTCGGGCAGGCCCGCGTTTCGGAGAACCGGCGGTACTTGTCCGGGTCCCCCTCCGCCAGATCCACCTGGTCGGTGACTACCAGTCCCTCGGCCAGCGCCAGGGCGTTTTCCACCGAGTCGGTCAGGCGCCCCTTCAGTCCCTCCCTGATCACCAGGCGGTCCACAATTACGTCGATGTCGTGCTTGAGTTTTTTCTCCAGCACCGGGGGGTTGTCGAGCCGGTGCATCTCCCCGTCTACTTTGGCCCGCGAATATCCGCGCGCTAGCAGTTCGGCAAACAGCTCCGAGTACTCCCCTTTCCGGCCGCGGACCACCGGGGCCAGCACCTGAAACCGGGTCCCCTCAGGCCAGTTCAGAATCTGGTCCACGATCTGCTGGGGGGTCTGCGCGGTGATCCGCTCACCGCAAACCGGGCAGTAGGAAACGCCGGCACGGGCGTAAAGCAGACGGAGGTAGTCGTAGACCTCAGTCACGGTGCCAACCGTGGATCGGGGGTTTCTGGATGTCGATTTCTGGTCGATCGAGACGGCCGGGGACAGGCCCTCGATGAAGTCGACGTCCGGCTTATCCATCCGACCAAGGAACTGACGGGCGTAGGAGGAGAGCGACTCAACGTAGCGGCGCTGCCCTTCCGCAAAAATGGTGTCGAAAGCCAGTGACGATTTCCCGGAACCCGACAGACCGGTAAAGACGATCATTTGGTCCCGGGGCAGCTCCAAGCTGACGTTCTTCAGATTGTGCTGGCGGGCCCCGCGAATTATCAGTTCGTTAGTCACCCGACCATTGTAGGGGGAAATGCAAGTTCTCGCACGCCTGTTCGACTACGGCGAAGCCGGGGACGACGAAACCCCGGACAGACCAGCTGTCCGGGGCCTCAGTCAGACTTAGGCTTTTGCGTCTTCCTTCGCCTTCAACTGCCGGAGGACGTACTGCAAAATGCCGCCGTTCCGGTAGTAGTCGGCCTCGGCCGGAGTGTCGATCCGCAGGCGGGCATCGAACTCGACCGTGGAGCCGTCATCCTTGGTTGCGCGAACGTGCACGGTGGCCGGGGTCCGGCCCTCGTTCAGTTCGGTCACACCGGAAATGTCGAACACCTCGGTTCCATCCAGGCCCAGGGTGTTGCGGTTCTCCCCCGCCGGGAACTCCAGGGGCAGCACGCCCATCCCGATCAGGTTCGAGCGGTGGATCCGCTCGAAGGATTCGGTGATCACGGCCTTGACCCCGAGCAACGAGACGCCCTTGGCGGCCCAGTCGCGCGAGGAGCCTGAACCGTACTCGGCCCCGGCCAGCACCACCAGCGGGGTCCCCTCCGCCAGATAGTTCTGCGCCGCCTCGAACACCGTCGTCTGCGGTCCGCCCTCGCGGGTGAAGTCGCGGGTGAAGCCGCCTTCCACCCCGGGCAGCATCTCGTTGCGGATCCGGATGTTCGCGAAGGTGCCGCGAATCATCACCTCGTGGTTCCCGCGTCGGGAACCGTAAGAGTTGAAGTCACGCGGCTGCACCCCGTGTTCCAGCAGGTACTGCCCCGCCGGAGAGTCGGAGCGGAACGAGCCCGCCGGGGAAATGTGGTCGGTGGTGACCGAGTCGCCGAGTCGCAGCAGCACCCGCGCCCCGGTGATGTCCTGGACGGGTTCCGGCGTGGCCGGCATCCCCTCGAAGTAGGGGGCGCGGCGCACGTAGGTGGAGTCCCCCTCCCAGGTGAAGGTGGACCCGTGCGGAATCTCCAGCTGGTTCCAGTGCTCGTCACCCTTGAACACGTCGGCGTAGTCCTTCAGGAACATTTCTCGGGTCACCGACGAGTCGATTACCCGCTGGACCTCGTCGGCATCCGGCCAGATGTCAGCCAGGTAGACGTCGTTTCCGTCCTGGTCCTGCCCGAGGGGATCCGCCACGAAGTCGAAGTCCATCGTGCCGGCCAGGGCGTAGGCCACCACCAGCGGCGGCGAGGCCAGATAGTTCATCTTCACGTCCGGGTTGATCCGGCCCTCAAAGTTGCGGTTGCCAGACAGGACCGAGACGACCGCCAGGTCTTCCTCGTTGACTACCTTGGAGACTTCGGGCGGCAGCGGACCGGAGTTCCCGATGCAGGTGGTGCAGCCGTAGCCAACCAGGTTGAACCCCAAAGCATCCATGTCGGGCATCAGACCCGCGGCCTCGTAGTAGTCGGTCACGACCTGCGAGCCGGGCGCCAGTGAAGTCTTCACCCACGGCTTGACCTTCAGCCCCTTCTGGTTGGCATTTCGTGCCAGCAGTCCGGCCGCCAGCATCACCGACGGGTTGGAGGTGTTGGTGCAAGAGGTGATCGAAGCGATCGCCACCGCGCCGTGATCCAGCACCGTCTCGGTGCCGTCGGCCAGGGTTACCGGAACCACCTTGTGGGCCCGATCGCCCTGCAACTCGTGGTGCTCGGGTTGCGAGCCGTTCCGGTCCTTCATGTCGTCCAGGTTGACGGGATCCGAAGCTGGGAACGAGCCCTCCAGCGCGTGATCCAAGCTGGTCTCGTGTACCTCGGTGTCGTAGTCGACGTAGTCCTTGAGCGAGGAGCGGAAGGAGTTCTTCGATTCGGTCAGCGAGATCCGGTCCTGGGGTCGCTTCGGGCCCGCGATGGACGGCACCACGGTGGACAGGTCCAGTTCCAGGTACTCGGAGTACTCCACCTGGGCGGACGGATCGTGCCACAGTCCCTGTTCCTTGGCGTAAGCCTCGATCAGCTGGACCTGTTCCTCGGACCGCCCGGTCAGGCGGAAGTAGTCGAGGGTGACCTGGTCGATCGGGAAGATCGCGGCGGTCGAGCCAAACTCCGGGCTCATGTTGCCGATGGTGGCCCGGTTGGCCAGCGGCACCTGGCCGACGCCCTCGCCGATGAACTCGACAAACTTGCCGACCACTCCGTGAGCGCGCAGCATCTCGGTGATAGTCAGCACCACGTCGGTGGCGGTGGCCCCGGGGGGAATCGAGCCGGTCAGCTTGAAGCCGACCACCCGCGGGATCAGCATTGAGATCGGCTGGCCGAGCATGGCCGCCTCCGCCTCAATCCCGCCCACGCCCCAGCCGAGCACACCCAGGCCGTTGACCATGGTGGTGTGCGAGTCGGTGCCGACACAGGTATCCGGGTACGCGAGCGTGCGCCCATCCTGCTCAGCCGTAAACACTCCGCGCGCCAAGTATTCGATGTTGACCTGGTGCACGATTCCGGTGCTGGGCGGAACCACTTTGAAGCTGTCAAATGCGGTCTGTCCCCACCGGAGGAACTGGTACCGCTCGTAGTTGCGCTCGTATTCGCGTTCCACATTGCGCTGGAACGCCATCTTCTGCCCGAACACGTCGATTTGAACCGAGTGGTCAATCACCAGTTCGGCCGGTACCTGCGGGTTGATCGCATTCGGATCCCCGCCCATCTGGGCGAAAGCCTCCCGCATCACGGCGAGGTCCACCACGCAGGGAACCCCGGTGAAGTCCTGCATGATCACCCGCGCCGGGGTGAATTGAATCTCATGAGACGGCTGCGCCGCCGGATCCCAATTAGCAATGGCCTGAATGTGGTCGGCGGTGATGTTCTCACCGTCTTCATTCCGCAGCAGGTTCTCTGCCAGGATTTTCAGCGAGTACGGCAGCTTTTCCGTCCCCGGTACGGCAGCGAGTCGAAAAATGTCGTATTCCTTGCCCCCAACGGCAAGTGTTCCACGCGCTTTGAAGCTATCTTTAGTCACCTGTGCCTCCTTCGGTTAGATGCGGGAGCCCTCCCCTGGAGTCTACTCTATATCTCGACGTCAAGATAAAGTCTGCCCGCCACACAACAAGGCTACGTCAGCTCAGCCGGCTTTGGGGGTCCAATTCAAGGTGGCCACGGTCTCGACGTGGTGCGTGTTGGGGAACAAGTCCCACGCCTCCAACTGGGCCAGTTCATAGCCGCGCCCCACCAGCAGCGCCAGGTCTCGCGCTGCCGCCGCCGGATCGCAGGAAACCAGGACAATCCGGTCGGCCTCCACCGCTTGCAGCAGATCCCGGTTGGCTCCTTCCCGCGGCGGGTCGAGCACCAGCAGGTCGGGCCGGAACCCGGCTTGGTTCAGGATTTCCGCATCCACCTTTCCCACATTGAGCTGGGTGGTGGCGCCTCCGTCGAGTTGGGTCAGGTTGTGGGCCGCGTCTTCCACCGCGCGGCGGTCACTTTCCACCGTCGTCACCCGGGCGGCCCGCTCCGCCAGGAAATAGGTGAAGAGACCGGCCCCCGAGTACAGCTCCAGCACGTTTTTTCCGGTCAGCTCCCCCGCTCCGCGCAGCACCGCCTGTGCCAGCACGGTGGCTGCCTCCCGGTGGGTCTGCCAAAAGCCTGCGGCCCGCACCTGGAACCGGACGCTCTGACCGCCGGCTTCGACCCGCCAGTAACCCACGGGAGCCGCGGTCTTGCCCTTCAGGTCCAGACAGCGTTTGCCCGCCAGTACCAGCGGGGCCGAGTCGGTGGGAGCCACCAGGTTCACTGTTTCACCCTTGCGCCAGCGCGCCTCCCATCTGGGCGAGGTGAACACCCCCGCCTCGGCAAAAACCGGGTCCAGGAGTGGAAACTCGCGAACCGACTCCAGCTGGTGAGACCGGTAGCCGCTGATCGACAGGTGACCGTTCTTGGCGACCCTGAACCGAGCGCGCGTGCGCCGACCCCAGCCGTCCGACTCGTCGCCGGGAGCGGGCCTCACCACCAGGGTGCCCAGTTCCTCCGCCGCCCGGGCCAGCTCTCGGCTCCCCACCCGCTGAAACTGGTCCCGCAGCACCTGAGCTTTCCACTCGCGCTGGGCCGGAGCGGAAAGGAAAGCTAAATCGGCCCCGGGGACGGAGGTGGTCGAAATCCGATCGGCAGAGGGCTCAATCACCTCGGTGACCTCCGCCCAGCTGAGCCTCGACTGGGGAGAGGTGATCCGAACGCGGACCAGCTCACCAGGAGCTCCGCCCCGAACAAAGTAGAGTCGTCCCTCCTGATCGTGAGCCACGCAGGCACCGCCGTGGGCGGGCGCCCCCAGCCGCAGTTCGATCGGCGGGAGGTCAGAAACGGTAGGAGGGGTCACAGAAACCTTCTTCAGCTAGGACGGGCGGATGCAGATAATGGTAGTTTGTAGACGTGCATTTCGTCATTATGGGCTGCGGCCGGGTAGGCGCCCGCGCCGCCACCGAGTTGGACAGCGCGGGTCACTCCGTCGCGATCATCGATCGACGTACCGTCGCGTTCGAGCGGTTGAGCGACGATTTTTCCGGCCAGCGGGTCACGGGCAACGGCTTGCACCGGGCGGTGCTTGAGCGGGCGGGAATTGCCGAAGCGTACGCCTTCGCCGCCCTCACCAACGGGGACAACTCCAACATTATTGCCGCCCGAACGGTGCATCAGATCTACCAGGTGCAGCAGGTGGTGGCCCGGATTTACGATCCGGACCGGGCGGAACTGTACGAACGGATGGGCATTCCCACCGTCGCTTCCGTCAAGCGCACGACCGCGGCCGTCCTCAAGCGACTGCTGCCGGCCAGTGCCACCATTGCCTGGGACGACCCCACCGGGGCGGTTTCGCTGCTGCGGGTGCGTCCATCGGCTGCTTGGATCGGCGTCCCCTTCAGCCAGATTGAACAGCGCGGCGGCTGCCGAGTGGCATTTGTCTCGCGCCTGGCCGGGATCCGGGTGGCGGAACCCAAGATGGTGGTCCAGGAGCACGACGAGTTGGTCATCGCCCAGTCCGGTACCGAGCCCGGTGCCCTGCGGAAGCTGCTCTCGCACGCTCCGGAAGGGGAACTCAGATGAGGATCGCGGTGGTTGGAGCCGGCTCGGTCGGGATTGCGATCGCCCGCGAGTTCATTGCCCACGGACACGACGTCACCCTAATCGACAGTTCCCCGGACGCAATCCACATCTCCGACGTGCCCCAGGCGGACTGGGCATTGGCGGACGCCTGCTCTCCGGCAGCCCTGGAAGATGCAGCTGTGCGCGAATGCGACTCACTGGTGGCGGCCACGGGCGACGACAAGGTGAACCTGGTGGTCTCACTGCTAGCCAAGACTGAGTTCGCGGTCCCCAAAGTGGTGGCCCGGATTAACGACCCGGGAAACGAGTGGATGTTCAACTCGAACTGGGGGGTCGACATTCCCGCCTCCACCCCCCGGGTGATGGCCGCCCTGGTGGAAGAGTCGATCTCGACCGGACGCGCAGTCCAACTGCTGTCCCTCTCGAACCAGACCGTGCTGTGCTTTGCCCTGACCGTGCCGGACAACTCCGTCCAGATCGAGGTCAACCCGGCTGAAATCGACTGGCCCCAGGAACTGGTAATCACCACTTTGATCCGAGGGGGCAAGCCGCTAGATGTCAGTCGGGTGAGCGGAATCCGGCCCGGAGACGAGCTGCTGATCACCTGTGCGCGTCAGGACGCGCCCCTGGTCAGTGAGCTGGAGGCTCTGTTTGCTCCGAGCTGAGTGGGGCGGGCGGCGCTGAGTCCGCCTCCGACTGGCTCACGCTGGCAGGTTTGCGACCCCGAAGCAGCACCCAAGTGAACCAGGCAGCCAGGCCAAAAAGCGGCAATCCCATTACCAGTTTGGCCACCCCCAGCGGCGCCACGGCGCCGGCCCAGTACAGCGGCAGCTGCACGCCCAATCGAAGGGCAAACACCGCGACCCACACCCAGGTCACCGCCACCGCACGGCGGTACAGCCCGGTCCCCCTCCCCTCGCGCATCCAGCTGCGCGGCAGATCCCAGAGGAACGTCAGGGCCCAGTTTCCCAGCGGTTGGCGCACGACGATTGAGAGCAGCAACGCCGCCGCGTAGCCGGCGTTGGTCAGCAGCCCCCAGGCAAAATAGTTCTCGGCCCGACCGGAGCTGACCGCCCAGACCACGCCGATGACGACGCCGATCAGACCGGCCAACGCCTGCGTGAGGGGCTGACGCTGCCCCAGCCGCACCGCGCAGAAGAGGACGGACAGGCCGGCCGAGCTTCCCACCGTCCACCAGAGATTGCCGGTGAGCACGAAGATGACAACGAAGATCAGGCCCGGGGCCAGACTCTCAATTACCCCTCGGGGCCCACCGATCGCATCGGTCACCGAAAATGAGTCGGTGCCCAGTGTGTCGGACCATTTTTGGCTCACGCTACTCCGCTCGAATTGAAAATTGGGGGTCCAGAATGCGCAGGCCACCGCCTTGGTTCCGTCCGACCGTTCCCTCGGCCACCAGATGGGCTCCAACCACGATTCCCGGAACCTGGTCCCGTCCCACCCAGACCAGGTGAATGGTTCCGGTGCCGTCACTGAGCTCGGCCCGGAACTGCTGGGGATCCTCGCTGGTTTCGACCTGCTGGACAATCCCGTGGATCCGGGCCTTGTGCCGCTCTTGACACTGGCCCACTGCCGAGCATGAGGGTTCATCAGGAATGCGGTCGTGCACTTCCCGCAGTGCCTCGGGCTTCCGCCACCGGTCAAGGAGACCCATTTACTTGTCCACCTGCACGGTTTCCTTCGGGATGGTCAACGGGAGCAGGCTCAGGCGCACCCGCGGCTCGTTGCCCCGGTTCACGATCAGGTTGTCGATCACGAAGTGGCACAGTTTCTCCTGCGCCTCATCTCCGGTGGCGGCTGCCCCCTGGATGTCGACTCGGACAATCCAGCGGGGTCCTTCCAACCCGAGGAACCGAACCGGAGTCTGGCCCTCTTCCCCGTTGGCCAGGCGCACCGGCAGCTTGGCGTGCAACTCGGTGCCGTACCGACCCGCCACCTCCTCGGCGGTCCCACCTTGCTTTTCCACGCTGGCAGCCAACTGTTCGCGCAGTTCCGGCCACGCCCCACCCGAGCGGGGGGCCGCAGCCACAAACACCCTCATCCCGGAGGTGCCCAGGATCAGTTGGATTCGATGCAGGGTCTTGCCATCAGCCTCAAACTGAGCCCGCACCTGCATTCCCGGGACCGGCGGCACATACAGGGAGCCCAGGTCCACGTACCCCTTTGGCGGCCCCTGTCCGTCGCTGTCTTTCGGCCCGACCAGCACCTCCTCGGGGGTTTCCTCCACCGCTACCGGTTCCGGGATATCTGCTTTCCGCTTAAACAGCGCCAACGCGATCGCCTCGTCCTATTCTTCGATTCCCCCTAATTATGCCGCACACTCGGTGCAGACCGGGAGCCCGTTCTCATCGGTGTAAGCGAGCTGCGATGAGTGGTGCACCAGGAAGCACTGTGAACAGGTGAACTCGTCTTCCTGCGGCGGAACGACCATGACCGTCAGTTCCTCTTTCGACAGGTCCGCTCCGGGCAACTCGAAGCTCTCGGCCGCCTCGTTTTCGTCCTCGTCTACTTCGTTTGAGCCAATGTCTGCCCGGCGCGACTGCAACTCCTCGATGGAGTCCTCGGAAATGTCGTCTTCATTCTTGCGGGGTGCGTCGTAGTCGGTTGCCATACCGTTCCTCTCGCTTCCAAACTGGAAAATCTGCAACGTGGGTGCGCGGGGATACTAACACCTTGGAGAGGCAAATGCACGCTCCGATCGAACACACCGAGGGCGACAGGGGGCGTTGGGCCGGAATTTTTGGCACCATGGGAGAAGACGAGGGGGGACAGATGATCGAATTGGAGTTCCTGGGCACGTCCGCTGACGGCGGAAGCGTCGTATTCACGGACCCGGAGGGCGAGCGGTACTGTGTCGCGATCAGCGACGAACTGCGCGCGGCCGTGCGCCGCGATCAGACGGCGCCCGAGACCCGCCCTCTCAACCGGGGGCAGTTGCGCCCCGCCGAGATCCAAGCCCTGCTCAGACAGGGAATGACGCCGGAAGAAATCGCCGAGCGCTACGGGGTGGCCCCCGCCTCCATCTCTCGCTACGAGTCCCCGGTCCTGGCCGAAAAGGCCTGGGCCATCAGCCAGGCGAAACAGTGTGCGGTCGGTCCGGACCTGACGGTCGAAGAGCTGGTTATCAACCGGCTGGCGACCCGCGGCGTCGATCACGAGTCGCTCACCTGGTCGGCACTGCGCCACCCAGGTGACGATTGGGAGATATCCGTTACTTTTATCCAAAGTGCCGTCCTCCGGGTGGCGACCTGGCGCCTGTCCGCCGACGGGAACCGGGTCGACGCGATCGATCAGGAAGCACACTGGCTGACCGAGAGCGTGTCCCCGACCGAACCGGTCCGCGCCCTGTTTGGAGTCCAGCCGTCCGAACCCGAACCTGTCCGCGAGGACCAGCAGTTGGAGGCCGAAGTCCTGGTGGACCAGCTGAACCAGCGGCGGGGCCGGCGCCAGCCCATCCTCGACCCGGTGGAACTGGAAGAGGAACCGACCAGCTCCCTGCCCTACTTCTCCACCCGCGTCTCCACCCCGGAATCGGAGGAAGAGGCGGAAACGCTGTTCACGCCCCCGCCTCCCCCGACGGCTCCGGCTGCGCCAAAGAAAAAGAAGCAGCGGCGCTCGGTTCCCTCCTGGGATGAGATCGTCTTCGGCGCTCGGCCCGACTAGCTCAGGATCAGGAGGGGAATCTCCAGTTCCTCCTCGGTAAACGAGCCGTGGACGCCCTCCAGCCCGACCATGCCCGCGCTCTGGGTCCGCGAGTCCACAATGACTCGGTTTCCGGCCAGGAAGACCACCGCCTCCCCCATTAGCTCATTCCCCGGCCCGTCCCCGAACACCCCCGGGTACTCTGCGGGGGCCAGAATCCGGGCCCGATCCCCCAGGTAGTCGGCCCAACGAGCCCGAACTGCCGCGCCGTCCTCGGCGTGCACGTGCACCGCTCGACCCTCACCGGCCAGCAGCTCAACCCCTTCAGCCAGGGCCGGAATCTCAGCCAAATCCAGACGCTCGTGCACCTGAACCATCCCGTGGTCAGCGGTCAGCACCACCAGGGTGTCGGCCGGCAGCCGGCGAAGGAACTGGCTCAACTCCGCATCAAAGTCCTCCAGCTCCTCCACCCACTGGGGTGAACCGGGGCCGTACCGGTGGCCCGCATGATCGATCTCTGACCAGTAGAGGTAGGTCAGGGACGGGCGCTCCCGGGCCAACCGGGCGGCCGCCTCGAACCGTTCCGCCAACGAGCGCCGGCCAACAAAGGTGGCCCCCCGGAACGCAGCCTGGGTCAAGCCGGAGCCGGCGAACTTCGGAGCGGTGACCACAAATGGCTCCACCCCCTCCAGCCGCGAAAAGTAGGTCTCCTGGGGCTGCCAGGTCAGCGGATCCACCCCGGGGGCAAATTGCAGCAGGTTCATCACCGAGTCTCCGTGGCGCACCGAATAGCCCACCATTCTGGTCTCACCCGGGAGCCGACCGGTCGAGAAGCAGGTCAAGGCGGCAGCGGTGGTCGAGGGGAGGCAGGTGGTCAACACCGGCCCCTGGAAGCTACTCAGGGTTCTCGCGTGTCCCCGGTGAGCCTGCAACTGGTGCCAACCGAGCCCGTCGACCACGATCACAATTGCGGAGCGAGCGGCAGGAAGTGTGATGCTGGACTCTTCCAGCGGGTGACCGAGCGCCGCGGCAACGGCCGGCAACACCTCACCAAGCCACGGCGAAGTTGGACGGTGCAAGATAATCTCCTCATTCCGGGGGCACCCCATCATACCGCTGGCCCATTTCGAAATGCGGGGTCACCTGCGCGATAATCGGGACATGACTGACACCCCGGAAGAACGCATCTCAGAGATCGATGTCTCTGAGGAAATGCGCGGCTCCTACCTCGAATACGCCTATTCGGTCATCTACTCGCGCGCGCTTCCCGATGCGCGCGACGGGATGAAACCGGTTCAGCGCCGAATCCTCTTTCAGATGAGTCAATTGGGGTTGCGGCCCGACCGGGGTCACGTCAAGTCTTCCCGCGTGGTGGGCGAGGTGATGGGCAAGCTGCACCCGCACGGAGACTCGGCCATTTACGATGCCCTAGTCCGGCTGGCCCAACCGTTCAACCAGCGGGTGCCCCTGGTGGATGGGCACGGTAACTTTGGATCGCTGGACGACGGTCCGGCTGCCCCCCGGTACACGGAGGCCCGCCTGGACCGGGCGGCACTGCTCCTCACCGACCAGTTGGATGAGGACACGGTCGACTTCGTCCCGAACTACGACAACCAGTTCCAACAGCCGGATGTCTTGCCGGCGGCCTTCCCCGCCCTGCTGGTCAACGGCGCCTCCGGGATCGCGGTGGGGATGGCCACGACCATTGCCCCGCACAACCCGCGCGAAGCCCTGGCCGGAGCCCTGCACCTGCTGGCACATCCGGACGCCACCGTCGACGACCTGATGGAGTACATCCCGGGGCCTGACTTCCCTGGTGGCGGCCTGATCCTGGACCTGGACGCCGTGGCGGAGTCGTATCGGACCGGACGCGGAACCTTCAAGGTTCGCGCCAAAGTGGTGGAGGAACGGATCTCTGCCCGAAAGATGGGGCTGGTCGTGACCGAGCTACCCTACATGGTGGGCCCGGAGCGGGTAATTGAGAAGATCAAAGATGCAGTCAACGCCGGCAAGCTGAAGGGCATCTCGGCCGTCACTAACCTGACCGACCGCCACCATGGCCTCCGCCTGGTGATCGACATCAAGGCCGGGTTCAACCCGCAGGCAGTCCTGGCTGGCCTCTACAAACTCACCCCGCTGGAAGAAACCTTCGCGGTTAACGCGGTCGCCCTGGTGAACGGCCAGCCCCGCGTCCTCACCCTGAAGGACATCCTGCAGGTGTTCGTGGATCACCGATTGGAAGTGGTCCGACGACGGACCCGGTTCCGCCTGGACAAGCGCCTGGCCCGCCAGCACCTGGTGGACGGGCTGCTGCTGGCCCTGGTTGACATTGACGAGGTCATCCAGATCATCCGGGCTTCCGACGATGCCACCGTGGCTCAGGAACGGCTGATGGTGGCCTTCGATCTGTCGGAAATTCAGGCTCAGTACATCCTTGAGCTCAGGCTCCGCCGACTGACGAAGCTGTCTCGGCTGGAGCTGGAACAGGAGCAGCGCGAGTTGGCGGACGAGATTGCCGCTCTGCGCGCGATCCTGGCCACGGAGGAGAATCTGCGCGAGGCGGTGGCCCAGGATTTGCGGGCAGCGGCCGAAATTCTGGATTCCCCCCGCCGGACCGTGCTTTCCGGCGCCGAGCCGGCGGTGCTCCCTCCCCCCACCGACCTGGAGATTCCGGACCTGCCGTGCCAGGTGGTCCTGTCCGCGGCCGGTGGGTTGGCCCGGGTAGCCGGGGCGGCTCCCCTCGCTCCCGGGGGCGACCTGCCCTCCTCCGTCTGGCGTTCCGTGGCTGCTACCAGCACGCGGGCGCAGGTGGCCGTGGTGACCACCGACGGCCAGGCTCATCGCCTCGACGTCGTCACCCTGCCCGAGGTGGCCCGAACCGAAGACGAACCGGTCTCCCTGGCCGGGGCGATTCCCGCTCGCGAACTGCTCGGGGTCGAGGCGGTTGGGGTCTTTGCCCTCACCGACACACCGGTGTTGGCCCTCGGCACCGCCCAGGGCGTGGTCAAGCGGGTCCGACCCGAACATCCCGAGTCGAAGGACACCTGGCCGGTAATCTCGCTGGACGAGGGCGATCAGGTGATCGGGCTCGGCCCCTCGGCGGACTCTCACGACCTGGTCTTTGTCACCGCCCGCGCCCAACTGCTCCGGACCGGCTCCACCAACGTTCGCCCCCAGGGGGTGAGTGCCGGTGGGATGGCGGGAATCAAGCTGGCCGCCGGTGACCGGGCCATCGCGTTTGCCTCGGTGGAACCCACCGAGGAGGCAACCGTGTTGACGGTAGCTCAGGCCGCGGGGACGCTAGCCGGAACCGCCTACACCTCGGCCAAGGTGACCAGCCTGCTCCAGTTCCCACCCAAGGGCCGGGCCACGCAGGGGGTTCGCTGCCAGCGCCTCCTGCGAGGGGAAGACTCGCTGGGACTGGCCTGGATCGGTGACCACCTGCCCCACGCGGAGAACGCCAGCGGGAAGCCGGTTCCGCTCCCCGAGCTCGACGAGCGGCGGGACGGCTCGGGCACTGCCCTCAAGCGAGCGTTCGACGCCGTCGGTTAGCAGGGGGCCGAGTAGCTCTTCACCTCGTAAAAACGGGTGAAACCTAAACCTTCGTAAAGTCGGGTGGTCAGCGGATCGCCCGGCTCGTCCACCGTGGCTCCCGTGTGAGTGACACCGGCCGCGGCTTGCCGGCCCATCGAGGCCAGGGCCAGGGCCTGGAACGTGTCCATCGAGGCGGCGGCCTCCGACACCGCCAGCAGGTCGATGAAACCCTCCTGGGTGCCCGTCTCCGTCGCAGCGGAGGCCATTAGGAACCCGGCCAGCTCCGGACGATCGCCCTGCCGGCTGACGGCTACGAACGACCATTCCGGCTGAAACAGTTCCCGGTGCGCTAACCACTGTTGGCGACTGACCGTGCCGTCGCCGCTCATCAGCCGGTTGAACAGGCGGCGGGCGGAATCCTCGTATTCCTCCGCCCACGGCTCCACCCCCAGGTAGGGGCCCAGGTTCGGCACTTCCGGCACGTCGAGTAGCAGGCGGCGCATCTCCACCGTGGAGCTGACCCAAGAGAATCCTTTGGACCGGAGGACCCCTTCCAACCCGGCCTGGTAGGGGTGAACCGAGGTGCGGATCAGGCCCGGCTTTGGCTTGCCCGACTCCTTCAGCAGCTCTTTGGCTTCCCGCAGCTGCCAGCGCATCATGGTTTCCCACATCTGCTTGGACTGCAGTCGGGGCTGCAGGAACGAGCGCGTCTCACACAGAGACTGGTCGACCCCGGAGATGGCCACCAGGGCGGCTGCCTGGACCTGTCCCGCCTGGTCTTCGCCGTAGATTCCCACCCAGCGCGGCGTTTCCTGCACCCAGAAAGCGATCTCCCGATCAGAAGTCGGGTACGGAACGAAACTAGCCCCTTCCACCTCCTGCACCAGCTGGTGCAGGATCGGCAAGCTCGCCTCGGTCAGAGGCCGCCACTGCAGGGTTGCCTCCTCGTCGGGGGGAAAGGAATCGTTCTTCATTCCCTCCACCATAGTTCCTTTAGCCAGGTCAAACCTCCGAATTAGGCGTCAATCCGCTCGCGATCTATCTCATAGGCGTGATCCACAATGAACTCTCGCCGGGGCGCCACCACGGCCCCCATCAGCAGTTCAAAGACATCTTCCGCCTGGCGCAGGGCCTCCTCGTCGGCCAGCGTGATCCGCCGGAGCGAACGGGTTCGCGGATCCATCGTGGTCTCCGCCAGCTGCTCGGCATCCATTTCCCCCAGGCCTTTGTATCGCTGAATCGGCTCCTTGTAAGACTTCCCCCGGCGCTTCAATTTGGTCAGCTCGTCGTGCAGCTCGGCCTCGCTGTAGGTGTAAATGTAGTCCTTCTTTCCACGCGCACTGACCTCAATTCGATGCAGCGGAGGCACAGCCGCATAGACCTGGCCGGCCTCCACCAACGGGCGCATGTACCGGAAGAACAGGGTCAGCAGTAGGGTCCGAATGTGGGCCCCATCCACGTCGGCATCCGTCATCAGGATCACCTTGCCGTAGCGGGCCTGAGACAAATCGAAGGTCCGCCCGGAACCCGCCCCAATCACCTGAATGATGTTGGCGCACTCGGCATTGGACAGCATGTCGGCGGTGGAGGCGCGCTGGGTGTTCAAGATCTTCCCGCGGATTGGGAACAGCGCCTGGAACTCGCTGGAACGAGCCGCCTTCGCGGTCCCGAGCGCAGAGTCCCCCTCCACGATGAACAGTTCGGACCGGGCCACCTCGTTTGACCGGCAGTCGGCCAGCTTGGCGGGTAGCGTCGACGTCTCCAGGGCGGTCTTTCGCCGCGAAATCTCCTTGTGGATTCGAGCGGAGACGCGGGACTTCATCTCGCCGACGATCTTCTCCAGGACGACGGTCGCCTCCTGTTTGTCGCCCCGTTTGGTCGAGGTGAGCTTCTGCTCAACCGCGTCCTCCACCGTCTTTAGGACGATGTTCTTCACCGCGGGCGTCCCCAGGATCTCCTTGGTCTGCCCCTCAAACTGCGGCTCGGCAATCCGGACTGTCACCACCGCGCTTAGACCAGCAAGGACGTCGTCTTTCTCGACTCGGCCGTCCTTGCCGGTCACCTTCAGTTTCCGCGCCTGCTTTTCCACCTGCTTGCGCACGGCCCGAAGCAGCCCCTGCTCGAAGCCCTGCAGGTGGGTACCGCCCTTGGGAGTGGCGATAATGTTCACGAACGAGCGGACCGTGGTGTCGTAGCCAATTCCCCAGCGCAGCGCGCACTCAACCTCGCAGGTGCGCTCCACTTCCACCGGGCGCAGGTGACCGTCTTCACCCAGCTGCTGGACCACCTCCTGATAGGTACCGGTCCCCTCAATCTTCCAGGTCTCACAGACGGCCCGATCGGGTGCCAAGAAGTCGACGAAGTCGGTCACGCCCCCACGGAAGTGGAAGGTCTCCTCCCGCGCTTCGTCTTCGCGCAGATCCCGCACGATGATGGTCAGCCCGGGGACCAGGAATGCGGTCTGGCGGGCCCGGTCGATCAACCCTTCCCAAGAGAACGTCTCGCTGGAAGGAAAGATCTGGAAGTCGTGCCAAAACCTAACCCGGGTACCGGTAACGCCCCGCTTGGCCTTGCCGATTACCGGAGTGTCCTGCGCCGCCTCGAACGGTTGGAACGGTGAGTTGGGGGTGCGGCCCTTGGCATCGTCAAAGGTGCCCGGCTCTCCCCGGCGAAAAGACATGCCGTAGGTTTTGCCGGCCCGGTCCACCTCGACGTCCAGCCGAGCGGACAGAGCGTTAACCACGGAGGCACCCACCCCGTGGAGGCCGCCAGAAGCGGCGTAGTTGCCGTTGCCGAACTTGCCACCCGCATGCAGCTTGGTGAAGACAACCTCCACCCCGGACAGGTCGATCCCGGGGACGCGGTCAACCGGGATCCCCCGCCCGTTATCGGTAACCGAAACAGAATGGTCCGGGTGCAGGGTCACCTCGATCGTGTCGCAGTGGCCCTCAAGCGCCTCGTCCACCGCGTTGTCGATGATTTCCCAGACGCAGTGCATCAGTCCGCGTCGATCGGTGGACCCAATGTACATTCCCGGCCGCTTGCGGACCGCTTCCAGGCCCTCCAGGACCGAGAGGTGGCGGGCCGTGTACTCGCTAGAATTACTCACCTGAACATCCTACTCGGGTGATTGTGCCATCGGCGAAAGGACTCGGCAGCTTCGCCAACAGGTGATTTGATAGAGACATGAACCAAACAATTAGTCGCTCAACCCTGGAACGCAGAGAGCTGACCGCCCTGGACCGCTGCGATGCCTGCGGTGCCCGCGCCTGGGTCCGGGCTGTCCTCGGTGAGACCGAGCTGCTGTTTTGCGCCCACCACGGCACCAAGAACCTGGGAGCCCTGGCAGAAGCCGCGGACTACCTGCAAGACGACCGGCATCTGCTGGACTAGCAACTAACTTTACCTAGCAAGACACTCCCCGCCTGCCGCGCCGAAAATTCGGCCGCAGACCCGGGGAGTGTCTTGTTTTGTCTTTCGGGGGCCCCTGCTGCTAGTCCAGGTAGTCCCGCAGAACTTGGGACCGACTGGGGTGGCGCAGCTTTGACATGGTCTTGGACTCGATCTGGCGAATGCGTTCCCGAGTGACCCCGTAAACCTTACCGATCTCATCGAGGGTCTTCGGCTGTCCATCACCCAGACCGAACCGCATGGAAACCACCCCGGCCTCACGCTCAGACAGCGTGTCCAACACCTGGTGCAGTTGCTCCTGCAGCAGGGTGAAGGAAACGGCGTCGGCGGGGACGACCGCTTCGGAATCCTCGATCAGGTCGCCGAACTCGGAGTCGCCGTCTTCGCCCAGCGGCGTGTGCAGCGAGATGGGCTCGCGGCCATACTTTTGGACCTCGACCACCTTCTCCGGCGTCATTTGCAGCTCGGCCGCCAACTCTTCGGGGGTGGGTTCACGGCCCAGATCCTGCATCATCTGCCGCTGAACCCGAGCCAGCTTGTTGATGACCTCGACCATGTGCACCGGGATCCGGATGGTCCGCGCCTGATCGGCCATCGCCCGGGTGATGGCCTGGCGAATCCACCAGGTGGCGTAGGTCGAGAACTTGTAGCCCTTGGTGTAGTCAAACTTCTCCACCGCGCGGATCAGGCCCAAGTTGCCCTCTTGGATCAGGTCCAGGAACTGCATTCCGCGTCCGGTGTAGCGCTTGGCCAGGGACACCACTAGCCGCAGGTTCGCCTCTAGCAGGTGGTTCTTGGCGTTCTGCCCGTCAGCCGAAAGCAGGTTCAGTTCGCGGCGCATCCGGGAGGACATCTGGTCGCCCTCTTCCTTCAGCTTGTAGTCCGCGTACAGGCCGGCTTCGATCCGGCGGGCCAGATCCACTTCCTGCTCCGCGTTCAGCAGGGGTACCTTGCCGATTTGCTTCAGGTAGTCCTTGACCGGGTCGGCGGTGGCGCCGGCGACGGTCACCTGCTGGACCGGTTCATCCTGATCGTCCGAGTCGGAGACAACAAAGCCTCGCTTGCGCCGGACCTCTTCAACGGAACGCTCTTCGGGAGCTTCCTCTTCCTCGTCGTCCGCAGCCGGTTCCGCGTCTTCGTCTTCTTCCGCCTCGTCCTCGATTGGCTCGATTTCGACTTCTTGCGTCAGTTCCTCTTCGGGGACGTCAGTCGCTTCCTCGTTGTCTTCTTCCACCTCGACCACGGGCTCGACCTTCTTCTTGACCGGCTTCTTGGCGGTCGCCTTGGTGGTCGCCTTGGCAGTGGTCTTGGCGGGCGCCTTCTTGGCCGCAGCCTTCTTGGGGGTCCGAGACTTTGAACTCTTCGATGCCGCACTTGCGGTAGACTTTGGTGACTTTGATGCAGACACAAATGAGCCTTTCTCGACGTAATGGGCACAGGCCTGCAAACAATTATAATAGCATCTACCCGGAACCGGCGAAAGGGGCTGGACCCGGTAGACTGTCCTCATGACTAGCGCCGCTCCACGTCTCGATGCCACAATCGCCCAGATTTCAAGCAAAATCGACCGGACAGTTCGGCGCAGTTTCCTCACTTTTGCCACCCGCTGTTCCCTGCCCGAGGTGGGGTTATTCACCTCCACCCTGCTAAGTTCAGCTGAGAGCGGAAAACGGTTTCGGGCCTTGAGCAGCGTCCTGGGTGCGGCCACCTGGTTGGCACGCACAGATGACGCCGCCCCGGAGGAGCTACTGCTGCGGGCAGCGACCGAGTCAAACCTAGCTCTGGGAGCCGCCCTCGAGTTCTACCAGGCCGCCGCCCTAGTGCACGACGACATCGTGGATCGGGCTGAGGAGCGCCGCGGCAAGCCCGCCACCCACCGCGCGTTCGCCGCCACGGAGGGGTCGGACCACTTTGGAGTTTCGGCCGGGATCCTGGGCGGAGATTTCCTCCTGTCGGCCGCCGAGATGGCGCTCGACGAGGCGGCCTCCCCCACCCGGCAACCGGAGCTGCGCCAACGTTTTCATCAGATGACCGGCGAGGTGGCCTACGGTCAATTCCTGGACCTCCAGGCGTCCTTTGCCCCCCTCGGGGAACTAGAACTGATTCGCCAGGTAATTCGGCTAAAGTCGGCCCGCTACTCGGTCGCCCACCCGGTCGCGCTCGGAGCGCTCCAAGCCGGGGCGGATCCGGAATGGGCCCACACCCTGGAGCAGGTTTTTGAGCCGGCTGGAGTTGCTTTCCAACTGCGCGACGACCACCTGGGCGTGCTCGGTGAGCCGACACAAACGGGGAAGCCGGCCGGCGGGGACATCGTGGAACGGAAGCGGACCGTCCTGTTGGCGCTGACCGTCCAGCATGCCCCTTCGGCACAGCGCCGACAGCTGGAAGAGATTTACCGGCAGGAGCCCGGGCCCGAACAGGTGGCACAGGCGCGGGACCTAATTGAGACTTACGGCGTGGGACCGCACGAGGAGTACTTGGCCCGCGAGCTGGACCTGGCTCACCACCGACTGGCGGAAGCCAAGCTGCCGGGGCCCGCCCAGGAGCTGTGCCTGGCGTTTATCCGACTGCTGGTTGAGCGGGACCGCTAGAGCGCGGACGCGATCCGGTTTACCTGGTGGTGGCGGCCCTCCCTGAGGGCCGCGATCGGCGTGGTGCCCAGTTCCTCATCCGGGGTCCACAGCCACTCGGCGATTTCCTCCGCGGAAAACTCGCTGTCGCGCAGAAGAGTAATGGTTCCCCGCAGGTTCTCCAACGGCTGATGCGTGGCCGAGTCGACCGGCTCTGGTAGCTCCTCTAGCAGTCCGGCCGGAACGTAGGCGCGATCGTCACGCTGAATGATCACCAGTCGGTTCTCTCGCGAGTACTGGTTTACCCGGGTCCGATAGGCGCCGAGCAGGTCTGCCGCTTCCTGCGTGGTCAGCAGGTCACCGATGAGTTCGTCTACGTACATGAACCCAATCTTAGCCGAGGGCCAGGTCAGCCTCGCCCAACAGCGCCGGGGGCTCCGTCTCAATCGGAGCTTCGGTCCCGATTCGCTCACGCACTAGCTCGGCCACCTGGAAGGCAATTTCCAGCGACTGCTGGTGGTTAAGGCGCGGATCCACCAGGGTTTCGTACCGACGAAGCAGAGCCAAGTCGTCAATCCCCTCGGCTCCGCCGATGACCTCGGTCACATCGTCGCCCGTCAACTCCACGTGGATCCCGCCTGGAACCGAGCCCATCTCCTCGTGCACCGCAAAGAAGCCGGCCACCTCGCGCATAATCGTGTCGAAGTCACGGGTTTTGTAGCCGTGCGCAGTGGAAATAGTGTTCCCGTGCATCGGGTCGGACAGCCAGGTGACCGGGCGCCCGTCGGCCTGGGCCGCCTCGATCAGCGGCGGCAGCGTCTGGCGAATGTGCTGCGCCCCCATCCTGGTCATGAAGGTGAGACGACCGGGTTCACCGTCGGGGTTCAGCCGGTCCATCAGGCCCTTAATGTCTTCCTTGGTGGTGCTGGGACCCAGCTTGACCCCGATCGGATTTCGGACCTTCGAGAGCATCTCCACGTGGGCCTCATCGACGGCCCGGGTCCGCTCCCCAATCCAGAGGAAGTGCCCGGAGGTGTCATACAGGTTCCCGGTGCGCGAATCCACCCGGGTCATCGCTGCCTCGTAGTCCAGCAGCAACGCCTCGTGAGCAGAGAACAGATCAACTTCTCGGAGTGAGTTGAAATCTGCTCCCGCCGCGGCCATGAACCGCACCGCCCGGTTAATCTCCTCGGCCAGGTCCTCGTAGCGGGCGTACACCGGGTTCGAGGTGAAGCCCTTGTTCCACTCGTGCACGCGACGCAAGTCGGCATACCCGCCCTTGGTGAAAGCGCGAATCAGGTTCAGCGAGGCGGCGGACATATGGTACATCTCCAGCAGGCGACCCGGGTCGTGCTGGCGTGCCTCCGGGGTGAACTCGAAGCCATTGACCGCATCCCCAAGGTACGACGGCAAGGTAACCCCGTCGTGAGTTTCGGTGGGGGACGAACGCGGCTTCGCGTACTGACCGGCGATCCGGCCGATCTTCACGACCGGTTTCGAGCTGCCGTAGGTAAGAACCACGGCCATCTGCAGCAGGGTTTGCACCTTCAGGCGCAGCCGGGCAGCGGTGGATTCGGCGAAGGTTTCCGCGCAGTCGCCCCCGATCAGGACCAGGGCTTCACCCCGCCCTGCTCGCCCCATCTGATCTTTCAGGTCGTCGACCTCGCCGGCAAAGACCAGCGGAGGTCTTTGCCGCAGTTCCTCGCTCACCTGGCGCAAACGTTCGGCATCGAGGTACTGCGGCTGATGCCGAGCAGGCAAACCACGCCATGTCTCCCAAGGAATCACGCGGCAAAGACCTCTCTTTCTAGTTCTGGGTGGGTTGCCCGATGCGGGCCAGCAGCGGAGCGAACCATTCGACGTTGACGTTGAACGGCTTCCCACCGGCAATCCGGGGGAACTCGATCGCGCGCAGCTGGTCGCCGCGCTCCTCGTCGTGGCCGATGACGCCGGACTCGCCGCGCAGCGCGCATTCGACAGCCAGGTCCACCATCGACTGGATCAGGCGCAGATCGTAGGCGTTCGCGCGGGCAGAGCGAGAGAAGTAGCCCGACTTCTGGACCATCACCTTTTCGGCCCCCAGGCGCTCGGCGAACTGCTTGGCAAACCACTGGCCCGGGTTGATGTCGTCGAGGCGGACGTGGCCAAACGGGTCGCGCGCCACCTCTTCGCCGCGGGCTTCCATCTCGGCAATGATCTCCGGGACGCCGGCGCCTTCGGACAGGAAGATGTTCACGTTGCCCAGCTCATCCATCACGGACAGGAGGCGCTTGGCTTCCTGGTCGATGTCGATGTGCATTTCGGGCAGGTACAGGGCGTGGGGCGACCAGCGCTCGGCGGTCAGGCCCAGGGCCGGGGCCCACTCTTGCTCATCCACCCACTTGACGTACTTGCGGGTGGTCTCCGCGGCCAGCCAGCCGCAGTTACGACCCATGATTTCGTGGATGATCAGCATCCGCGGGCCCGAGCGGTGCTCACCAATGATGTTCTGCGCGAACAGCGAACCCTGCTCAGCGGCCGTGTCAGCACCGAGGGACTGCCGAATCGGGATCACGTCGTTGTCGATCGTCTTGGGCAGGCCCACCACGGTCAACTCGTAGTTGTGCTCGTGCAGGTAGGCGGCCAGGTCGGCCGCGGTGGTGTTGGTATCGTCCCCGCCGATGGTGTGGAGCACGTCGACTCCGTCGGTCCGGAGCTGCTCGGCTGCGACGGCGAGCGGGTTTTCGCCCTCGGCCACCAGGCCCCGCTTGACCAGGTCCTTGGCATTGGTGAGCTTCACGCGAGAGTTGCCGATCGGCGAGCCGCCGAACTTGTCCAGAATGCCGGCCTGAGCCCGCCCCTCCTCGTCCACCCGGACGAAGTTCCCGGTCAGCAGGCCGTGGTAGCCGTGCTGGTAGGCGATCACCTCAATGGTGGGGTCAAGGTCGTTGTATCGCTGAATCAGTCCACCCACTGCCGCGGAGAGGCAGGGGGCAAAACCCCCGGCGGTCAACAGTGCTACGCGCCGAACACTCATAACGGAGCCTTTCTTCGTTCCATCATTTATCCGCGGACGGGTGCCCGCAAGCTGAATATAGATCACCGCGACTCGTGGGAGCCGAGACGTTCATCCTTCTTTTTTAGCCGAATTCGGCACCGGGCCGTCAAACTTGCCATCTGCTGCCAGGGCGGCCTTCACGTCGGCCGCGTAGGCATCGACATACTCCTGCCCGGACAGCAGCATCAGGTTGTACATGATTTCGTCGGTGATCGCCCGCAGAACATAGCGGTCCTTGGCCAGGGGACGGTACCGGGAGAAGTCCAGCGGCTCGCCAATGATCATCCCAATGTTGGTCCGGGAGGGGATCTTCTGGCCAATCGGCTGGGCGGCGTGCGTGCCGATCATGGCCACCGGCAGCACCGGCGCACCGGATTCCAGGGCCAGCCGCGCCACCCCGGTCTTACCCCGATAGAGGCGACCGTCCGGGCTGCGTGTCCCCTCCGGGTAAATGCCAAACAGCTCGCCTTTGGCCAACCGATCCAACCCCGCCTTCATGGCGGCCTGGGAGGCCTTGCCCCCGCCGCGGTCGACCGGGATGGTCCCGACAGCTTTCATAAAGTTCTTGGTCGCCCAGCCCTTGATTCCCGTGCCTGTGAAGTAGTCGGCTTTGCCCATGAAGACCAGCTCACGTTGAATCATCGCGGGCAGGAAAATCGAGTCCCAAACGGCATTGTGATTGGAAGCCAGAATCGCCGGCCCCTCGGCGGGAATGTTCTCCGCCCCTCGAATCCACGGGTGGTAGACCGCACGAAGGATCGGTCCACCCGCACTCTTCAAGACATTGTAGACACCCACTGGGCCTCCTAGTTCCTATCCCTCCCACTTATACTAGGCTACTTCGGCCAGCGGGAGACGCGGGACTCTATAATGTAAGCAGCTTGTTCCTTCGACGTTGGGAAGTAAACATGGTCACCGCCATCGTGATGATTAACTGCGACATCAACCTGATTCCGGAAGCTGCCGGGCAGATCGCCGGAATTGACGGTGTCAGCAAAGTCTATTCCGTCACCGGCGATGTCGATCTGATTGCGGTCCTGGCCCTCCCCCAGTACGACGACCTGGCCGGTGTTGTCACCGAGTCGATCGCCAAGGTACCGGGCGTCCGGTCGATGCACACGCACCTGGCGTTTCGCACCTACTCGGCCGAAGAACTAGAGCAGGCCTTTCACCTGGGTCTCGACTGAGCGCTAGCCGCGCGACGCCGCCACCCACCGGTCCAACAGGTTGAGCGCCGCCCCGGAGGACAACACCTCCTGCGCCTGGCTCAGAGCCGAGCCAAGCTGCTCAACAGCGTTCCCGGTCAGCGGACTGTCGATCCCCCGCGCCGCCACGATTCCGGCAGCCGCATTCAGGGCCACCGCATCGGCAGCCGGGCTGCTCTCCCCCGCCAGAATCTCACGCGCAACCTTCGCGTTGTGCTCCGGGCTCCCACCGCGCAGATCTGACAGCCCGGCCCGGGGCAACCCAAACTCAGCCGCCGGGTCAAACACTTCTTCCTGAACCTGGTTGCCCACCGTCCGCCACACCTGCACCGGCTCGGTGGTGGTGATTTCGTCCAGCCCTCGCACGGCCCCGCGGAACACCCACGCCGAAGTACCGCGCCGGGCGAACACTCCGGCCACCAGGGGGGCAATTGTTTCCTTCGCGACTCCGATCGCGCTGGCCTGCGGCCGGGCCGGATTGGTCAGCGGCCCCAGGACATTGAACACGGTTGGGAAACCCAGTTCGCGTCGAGTCGCGGCCGCGTAGCGCATGGACGGGTGGAAGTTATTGGCAAACAGGAAAGCGATTCCGACCCGGTCAAAGACGTCCACGATCTGCTCAGGGTCCAGTTGCAGGTTCACCCCGAGCGCTTCCAGCACGTCGGCAGAGCCGGAGGCCGAGGTCGACGCCCGGTTGCCGTGCTTGACCACCGGATAGCCGGCCGCCGCCACCACGATTGCCGCCATAGTGGAGATGTTGACGGTGTGGGCCTGGTCGCCGCCGGTGCCAACGATGTCGACTGCGGCCCGCGGCAGGCCGATCCGGCGGGCATTGTCGCGCATGGCATCGGCCAGCCCGTGCAGTTCGTCGGTCGCGGGACCGCGCATGGCCAGCAGGGACAGGAGGCTAGCCAGGCGAATCTCGCCCAGTTCACCCGCCATAATCTGATCCATCAGCCGGTAGGCCGACTGGTAGTCGAGTTCGGCGCCGGCCACCAGGTCGCCGGCTAGTTCACTCCACTGGTTCATCTGGCTGAACGCAGGGCGGTGCTGACGCGCTGCTGCAGGTCGAGCGGATCGAGCGGAGCCGTCACCACCTCGGCAGCTCCGGCCCACTCGGCCAGCCAAGCGTCCTGCGGGCGGGCGGTCAGGATCACGATCGGCGGGACGTCGTCGAAGCGGTCGCGAATCTCGCGGGCAACGGACATGCCCCCGCTCTTCTGCGTTTCCCCGTCGAGAATCAACAGCGCCGGTGAGTGCTGCTTCAACCCATCGACCGCCCCCCAGGGAGTGGCAGCCTCATGCCATTTCACAGTTGGCAGATCCTTGGCGGGTCGAAGGCCGACCCCCTCAATAACTTGCTGACGAGTTGCAGCGTCGTCACTGTAAACCAGGATGTTGATGGCGTCTTCACTCACTTCAATATCTCCTCGTAAAAGAGTGCTGGTTCCCTCAGTATAGTCTCAGCGCGAGGGGTGAGCGGCCAGCACATCCACCAGGGTGAATGAGGCCGGATTCGCCTGATCGGCCGAAGGGGTGATGATCAGGATCCGAGAGCCGACTCGTTCGCCCACCAGGATTGACCCCGGGTTCACGGTTTGGATCCCGTCCTCCCAGGTGTGAGCGCGCTCAGAGCTTCCCCAGTACCCGACAATCGCGTAGTACTCGACCGAATCGGCGTCGGTAATCACCGGTCCCGTTCCCTGGGCCAGTACAATGGTCTCGGCCTTTTCCGGCATGGGAGACTTGTCGGCGAAAATGACTTCCGGCTCGGTTCCCAGGTCTCCCTGCACGCTGATCCCCACCGGCAGCTGCGCGTTGGTATTCTCAGCATCCTTCAGCGCGTCGGTGTTGACCGGCACGGTGTCGAGAATCTCGACGTAGAAGACGAGGGTGGAGTTAGCTGGAATCTGACCGTTCGCCTGTTTGCCGTAGCCGTACTCGGGTGGGATTACCAGCATCACCTGATCCCCCACGCGGGTCTGGTTCAGACCCCACTTCCACCCTTTGATTACCTGGTTCAGAGAGAACGAGATTGGGGTGGACTTGCCGTCGGACTTGTAGGAGGAGTCAAACTGCTTCCCGTCCCACAGGAACCCGGCATAGTTGACGGTGATGAAGTCGTCGGGGCCAACTTTGTCCCCGTCTCCTTCTGTCAGAGTCTTCGCCGTGATGACCTTGGGCTCGCTGCTGCTGACCGGCTTCATCAGTGGACCGGAGTCTTCGGTCGGCAGGGTGATGGTGGGCAGGCTGCCGCTGGGATCGCGATCCACTTCGGGACCTTCCTCAGCGGCGGCTCCCGACTGGGCGCCCCCGTCAGACTGGGCGGATTGGGTGGGCTGGTCGGCTGATTCGGACGCAGAGTCGCCTCCCTGACCGGCGCACCCCGACAAACCGAGGGTGGCGAGCAGGCCAAGAGTAGCGATCGCGCCAGCTAGGCGTGATCGGCTCATATTTAGTGGAAGGACTCCCCACACGCGCAGGTGCCACCGGCATTGGGGTTGTCAATGGTGAATCCCTGACGCTCAATGCTGTCGGCAAAACCAATGGTGGCGCCGGACAGGTAGGGAACGCTCATCCGGTCCACCACGACCTCAACCCCACCGAACTCGCGAACAGCGTCGCCGTCCAGCAGGCGCTCGTCGAAGTACAGCTGGTAGATCAGGCCCGAGCAGCCACCGGGCTGAACCGCGACGCGCAGACGCAGATCGTCCCGTCCTTCCTGCTCAAGCAGGCTCTGCACCTTGACGGCGGCCTCATCGGTCAAAATCACCTCGTGCGTGGGCAGTGCGGTTGTTACGTCAGACATGATTCTCCTCAAGTGTCTTAGTCAATCCTTCTTCTTACTCTACGACGCGATCTCGGTCGTGTCACCAGTAGTTCACCCAGGAGTGAAACCACTCCAGGTTTGGGCGACCCGCCGCCCGAGCTGCCCCAACCGCTCGGGGTCCCGGGCCAGGTGCAACCCCTGCAGTCCCCACTGGGCCTGCTCGTGCGGGGAAAGTGAGGACCTGAACCCAACCCCAACCACCGGGATGGCGCGTTCGGCAGCTACCTCGGCCGCATAGATCGGGATCGACTCGGCCAGGTCGGGGGAATGCCAGTGCGGTGTGGCTAGAATCACCAGGTCGGCTCGACCGATCCGGTCGGCCAGTCCCAGGTGGTCAGCCAGCAGTTGCGCGGTGGGGAAGGCACGCGCGCCCAGAGCCATCAGCCAGGCCGCCGCCCCTCCCCCGGCCCCGGAGCCCGGCCGCAGATCGACTTCGCGCGGGCGAGGATCGGCCAGGGGTAGCTGGCGGTGGGAGAGCTGGCGCAGGTGCGCGATCAGCCCGTCAGGCTCCTCAATCACCGGACGCAAGCCCAGGTGCGGATCGGTGTTTGAGGTGGCATCGGGGCCCTTCAACGGCCGAGCCGTCGAATAGGCGACGGTCAGGTCGCGCCCAACCAGGTCCTCTTCCCGGTTGACCGCCCACAGCCTCCGCCCCCAGTCATGACCGACGTCGTGGCCCATCTCCACCAGCAGGGGACCCGCCGCGGGCAGGACCACCGGGTCACCGGCATCTCGGGGCAAGCTGAGGGAGCCGGGGACAGCCTCGGTAAAGATCGGGCCGGGTCCGAACGGCAGGATCTCCACCTCCCAGTCGGTCAGGGCCTCGGCCAGCACCGCCAACCGGTCGCGGTAGTGCTCCCCCGGAGCCTCTGCCAACTGTTCCTCCCCGGCACTGAAACCGACGGCAGGTGCAAGTGACGGGCTCAGATGGCCGACCAGCAGGGCTTTCATTCGGCCAGGCTCTCCAGGAATAGGGCTTCGGCCAAAGTGGCATTCCGGAGGGTCTTCCGGGAGGCCGACTCGTTTTCCGAGTGGGCGTTGGCCTGCGGGTCCTCAACCCCGGTCACCAGCACCTGGGCGCCCGGGAAGGCAGCCTGGAAGTCGCTGATGAATGGGATCGAGCCGCCCACCCCGATCGCCACCGGGGTGGTTCCCCACGCGGAGCCGAGCGCGGCCCGAAGCTTTTCGGCCACCGGCGCGCTCAGGTCGGCCTGGTAGGACGGACCCAGTTCGCCCGGGGTGACGCTGACCCGGGCGCCGAACGGAGCCTGGGCCTGCAGATACTCGGTCAGGGCGGACAGCGATTGGCGCGGGTCGGAGCCCGGCACCGTCCTGAGGCTCAACCGGAAGGTGCACTGGGGCGCAATGGTGTTGGAAGACTCGGCAATCGGACGAACATCCATCCCGATCACAGCCAGAGCCGGCTTGGTCCAAACTCGAGCCGCCAGATCGCCGGTGCCGGCCAGCTGATACCCGTCGACCACGGAGGCATCGGCTCGGAAGTCGGACTCCTGCCACTCAACTTCGGCTCGGTCGTTACCGCCGAGGCCGGGGACGGCCACGTCACCGTTTTCGTCATGCAGGGTGGCAATCAGACGCGAAGCCAGGGTGACCGCATCCAGAATTGGACCGCCAAACATGCCCGAGTGGACGGCGTGCTCCAGCACTTCCACTTTGACGTCGCAGGAGCAGACTCCGCGCAGGGACGAGGTCAACGCCGGGACGTCCACCGTCCAGTTGTTCGAGTCGGCCACCACGATCACGTCGGCTGACAGCCGATCCCGATACTTCTCCAGGAAAGCGGTGAACGAGGGGGAACCGATTTCCTCTTCCCCCTCAATGAAGACGACCACGTTCACCGGCAGATCTTCGCCGAGGGCGCGGAGGGCGCCCACGTGCACCATGATTCCGGCGCCATCGTCGGCCGAGCCGCGCCCGTACAGTCGGTCGCCCACCTCGGTCAGTTCAAGCGGCTCGTAGGACCACCGGTCCACCTCGCCGAGCGGCTGCACGTCGTGGTGCGCGTAGAGCAGCACGGTGGGAGCGTCGGGGTTGGCGGCCGACTTCACGGCGAGGACGGCCGGTTGTCCCTCCGTCCCATCTTCGGCGGTGGCTTGGCAAAGCTCAACGTTAAACCCCAACTCGGCAAACATGTCAGCCACCGTCTGGGCGCTCTGCGCCATCTGGTCGGCGCGGGCCGGATCGGAGGAGATGGAAGGAATCTGAACCAGCCGGCGCAGGCCTTCAATCTGGGCGGGAAGGTACCGGTCAACACGGGTGCTCAAGGCTTCAAAATTCGACATATTGTCAATTTACCCCGGGCGGGCAGACGGCGCGAAAAAGACCGGGGCCGGCTCGAGCGGGGCGAACAGAGCCCGGGGCCGGGCAGACGCGGGTGATTCCGATCCAATTCTGCCTGAGAAATTGGGCCGGACCTGCCCGCTCAACTATTGTTAGGGACGTGGCTAAGAAAGATTCAGCAGACCAGACCGCTTCCGAACCCAGCGCAGAGCAGCCGGCCAAGAAGGGGCGACCTACCCGCACCCGGCGGGAGGCCGAACTGGCCAACAAGCGTCCCCTCGTGCCCAACGACCGCAAGCTGGCCAAGCAGATCGAGCGGGAAAAGCGCAACGAGGCCTACGCTCGCCAGCAACTGGCCCTCCAGACCGGCGATGAGCGCTACCTGCCCTACCGCGACAAGGGAAAGGCGCGCCGGTTTACCCGCGACTACATTGATGCCCGCTGGTCTTTCTCCGAGTTCCTGCTGCCGATGATGCTGCTGTTCCTGGTGGTTTCGCTCGGGATCGGGCTCCTTGGCTCCAACCCGGAGCTGGCCACCACGGTGATGCTGGCTGTCACCGTCGCCCTCTACTCTTTCTTCGTCTTTTCCATTGCCGAGGGCATTTGGGTTTGGCAGAAGATCAAGCGGCGGTTCAACGCCCACTACCCCAAGGAAATCATTCCGAAGGGCACCTGGTTCTACTGCTACTCACGCATGATCATGGCCCGGCGCTGGCGTTCGCCTAAGCCGCAGGCGGCCCGCGGCGAGTTCCCGGACGGGGCGCGAAAGACCAAGTAGTGCTCCTCTCGGTTGAAAACGGGAACTGGCCCGCCGACCACGCCTCGTTGCGCGCGGCCTTTACCGGGCTGAAAGACGTCCAGCTCCGCCAAAAATGGGAGACAGAGTCCGGCGTGTACCTGGCTGAGTCGCGGAGCGTAATCGAGCGCGCAGTCCAAGCCGGCCACGCACCGCTCGCGTTCCTGCTGGCTCCGCGCTGGTTGGACCAACTGGCCGACGTGCTGACCGCCACCGGCGGAGACCGGACCGGCGGGAATCTGCCCGTCTTTCTGGTGCCGGAAGATGAAACGGAACTGATCACCGGGTTCCGCGTCCACCGCGGGGCCCTGGCCCTCTTTCGCCGACCACCCTCACCCGAGGTGGACCGGTTCCTGGCCGAAGCCACCGGTCCGATTGCGATTCTGGAGGGCCTGGTCGACCACACCAATGTGGGGGCAATTTTCCGCTCGGCCGCAGCGCTGGGAATCGATCGGGTGCTGGTCACCCCCACCTGCGCCGACCCGCTGTACCGCCGCTCGGTTCGCGTGTCGATGGGAGCCGTCTTTCAGGTCCCGTGGACGCGCCTTCCCGCCTGGCCGGACCTGGATCTGCTCCACCGACACGGGTACGAGGCCTGGGCCCTGACCCCGAACGCGCCGGCCGAGTCGTTGGACGAGGTCCAGCCGGGAGGCAAGATTGCCCTCCTGCTCGGGAGCGAAGGCCCGGGTTTGACCGCCTCCACGCTCAACCAGGCGGACCGGCGCGTGGCCATCCCCCTGGATCACGAGGTGGACTCACTCAACGTGGCCACGGCCGCCGCCATCGCCTTCTGGGAGGTGCGCCGGCTCAGTCGGCCAGCAACTCCTCAATCACGGTGAGGGTTTCCTCCCACCCGCCGACCGCCCGCGTGGGCCAACCGGCCGCCTTCACCGGGTAGTCGTTGCCGCCTTCATCCAGCCGGTCACCGATAAACAGCATCCGCTCCGGGGCAATCCCGGTCTGCTCGACCAGTTTTCTCATCCCGTAAGCCTTGTCCACTCCGCGAGCGGTGATGTCCACCGAGGTCGAGCCACCTCCCCGCACCTCCAGGTCCGGCAGGGCCGGGGACAGGAGCCTGACCAGCGCTGCTTTCTTCTCTCCGGTCGGGTCCCAGGCCTTCTTGGCCGCCAGCGGCGCCTGCTGCCCGAGGGCCGAAAACGTGATCTGAGTGTGGCGGTCCTCGATGATGTCGCCCCAAGGATCGGTCTCCCACAGGCCCAGATCGTGAGCGGCCACCGTCAGGGCGGCGATTGCCCGCTGCTTCTGCTCGGGGCTGAGGGCCTCCTCGTACACCTGATCCCATCGGCCCTGCTGTCGGCGCAGATACTGGGTTCCGCAGGTGGGCATCAGGTGCAGCCGTTCCAGCAGTACTTCCTCAGCATTCAGGCCGGCCAGCAGTTGACTCTCGAACTGGGCGAAGTTTCCCCCGGAGATGACACAGACCGGCACCCGAGCCAAAAGGGAGCGCAGTGCCGTGCCCATTGAGGGCGGAAGTTCAGACTTTGAGGGGGCTAACGTGTCGTCCAAATCGAAAGCAACTAGGCGCAGATTGTCGTTCAGCATGGCTTCTAACCTACCTTTCCCCGATAATGGAAGCTCACGCCAACCGAAGTTCGATGAGGAAAGTGAGCAACACGAAATGGCAACTCCGCATATTGAGGCCGAAAACGGCGATTTTGCGCCCGCAGTGATCATGCCTGGTGACCCCAAGCGTGCCGAGCGGATCGCCCATCTGATCTTGGATGAGCCCCGCCAGGTGAACTCCGTGCGCGGCATGCTCGGCTTCACCGGGACCTACCAGGGCCAGCCGCTGTCCGTGATGGGCTCGGGGATGGGTCAGCCGTCCATCGCCATCTACGCCACCGAGCTGTTCCAGTTCTACGGGGTGGAGCGGATCATCCGGGTGGGTACCTGCGGTGGAATCAGCCCGAAGGTCTCCGTCGGTGACACGATTGTGGCGATGGGCGCCCACACCAACTCCAACTTCAACGACCACCGGATCCCGCAGGTGGCTTTCTCGGCATTGGCCTCCTACCCGCTGCTGTCCGCTGCGGTCTCGGCCGCCCCGGAAGATCTGCGGCTCCACGTGGGGGCGATTTTCTCCTCGGACGCGTTCTATCGGGTTGTCCCCGGTCAGTTGGAGGCGCTGGCCCAGTACGACGTGCTCGGGGTTGAGATGGAGACCGCCGCGCTCTACGGGATTGCTGCGGAGCTCGGGAAGCAGGCGCTGACCGTGCTCACCGTCTCCGATCACCTGTTGGATCACTCCGGCGACATGACGGCCGAGGAGCGGGAGACCAAGTTCCAGGGGGCCCTGACCTTGGCGGCAGCCGCGGCTTTGTCTTAGCACACCGACGGCCAAGGTGTCGCTTCAGACCCGGTTTGCACACCTTGGCCGTCCAAGTTTCGGTCATTGAGAAGTAGTCCCTTCGTCCCTCCCCCTATGCTTGATCGCGGGCGCCGTCTCCACGGTGATAGATCCGCCGGGCGGCCTGACCCCCTTGCCGATCCCGATGGGAGGAGACCTAATGACTGACCTGCAACGGGCAATCCTAATTCTGCAAGATGGAACTACGTTCCGGGGAAGGCCGTGGGGGGCACGAGGCCGAGCAATAGGGCCGGTCCGCCTTGATCCCACTGCCACTGGTTTTGCCGAGGCGCTGGCGGATCCTCTCAACGCGGGGGGCCTGGTGCTGTTCACCTACCCGCACGTGGGCAACACCGGTCATGAGAACCAGGAGCTGGTTGCTGCCGGGTGCATCGCGCGCGAGCCGGCCCGCCGGCCTTCGCACTGGCAGTCGGCCGGACCGCTGCCCGAAGCAATGGCAGCTGCCGGGGTGGTGGGCATTTCCCACCTCGACACCCGAGCCCTGACCCGCCACCTGGTCCAGACCGGTCCTCAGCTGGGAGCGATCTTCTCGGGCGAAGCCCTCCCACTGCCGCAGTGGCAGCTGACCGAGAGTGATAACTCTGCGCTTCCGGCCGACGTGGTCGCCTCATTGCTCGAAGTTTTTGCCGAATTGGAGGGACAGGACTAATGCCCAAACGCGAAGATATTCAATCGGTCCTGGTGATCGGTTCCGGCCCAATTGTGATTGGGCAGGCAGCAGAATTTGACTACTCCGGCACCCAGGCGTGCCGGATTTTGCGAGAAGAGGGCCTGCGGGTCATCCTGGTCAACTCGAACCCGGCCACCATTATGACCGACCCGGAGTTTGCCGACGCCACCTATATTGAGCCGATTACTCCGGATATGGTCGAGCGAATTATCGCCAAGGAACGCCCGGACGCGCTGCTCCCAACTCTGGGGGGCCAGACCGCGCTGAACACGGCGGTGGCCCTCTCGGAGAGCGGGGTCCTGGACCGGTACGGGGTCGAGCTGATCGGTGTTCAGGTGGAGGCGATTCAGGCCGGCGAGGACCGGCAGCTGTTCAAGGAGGCGGTGGAAGCTTGCGGAGCTGAGGTTTGCCGCTCCTTCATCGCCCACTCAATGGATGACTGCCTGAGCGCGGCCGAGGCCCTCGGTTACCCGCTCGTGGTCCGCCCCTCGTTCACCATGGGTGGACTGGGCTCCGGAATGGCCTTCGACGAGGATCAACTGCGTCGAATTGCCGGCGCGGGCCTGCAGGATTCCCCCACGCACGAGGTGCTGCTGGAGGAGTCTATCCTCGGGTGGAAAGAGATCGAACTGGAGATGATCCGGGACCTGGCCGACAACATCGTGACGGTCTGCTCGATTGAGAACGTCGACCCGGTCGGAGTCCACACCGGGGATTCGATTACCGTTGCGCCTGCCATGACGCTGACCGAAGCCGAGTATCAAAACATCTGCCAAATCGGGGCTGACTTGATTCGCCAGGTGGGGGTGCGTTCCTCCGGGTGTAACATCCAGTTCGCCATTCACCCCGAGAACGGGCGGGTCATCGTAATTGAGATGAACCCGCGGGTTTCCCGGTCCTCAGCTCTCGCCTCCAAAGCCACCGGCTACCCGATTGCCAAGATTGCGGCTCGCCTCGCGATCGGCTACCTGCTGACCGAGATTCCGAACGAGTTCGCACCCAGCCTGACCGCGGCTGACGGTCCGCAGATCGACTACGTGGCCGTGAAGGTGCCCCGGTTTGCGTTCGAGAAGTTCACCGCCGGAGACACTACCTTGACCACCACGATGAAATCGGTTGGGGAAGCGATGGCGCTCGGCCGGAACTTCATGGAGGCGCTGAACAAGGCGTTCCGCTCAATCGACAAGCCCGGGGTTGGCTTCAGCTGGTCCGAGCCCGTCCCCACCGCAGCGCAGGTGGCGGACCTCCTCCAGGCCGTGCAGACCCCAACCGAGGAGCGGCTGAACCAAATTCAGCAGGCCATCCGCGGGGGAGCCACCCTGGAGCAGCTGAACGAGGCGACCGACATCGATCCTTGGTTCCTAGACCAGTTCTTCCTGCTGGAGGAGGTGGCGCAAGAGCTGGCCGGTAGCGCCCACCTGGATGCCTCCCTGCTGCGCCGCGCCAAAGAGATCGGCTTCTCCGACCAGCAGATCGCCCAGATCCGGGGCCTGAGCGAGGAAACAGTCCGCGAGGTCCGCCACGCCTACGATCTGCGCCCGGTCTACAAGACCGTGGATACCTGCGCCGGTTTGAGCGAGTCGAACTCGAGCTACTACTACTCCGCCTATGACACGCAGACCGAGGTGGCTCCACGCACGCGCCCGGCAGTGATGATCCTGGGGTCGGGTCCGAACCGGATCGGGCAGGGAATCGAGTTTGATTACTCCTGCGTTCACGCCGCGCTGACCCTGAAGGGCCAGTACGAGACGATCATGGTCAACTGCAACCCGGAGACGGTCTCCACCGACTACGACACGGCCGATCGCCTCTACTTTGAGCCGATCACCTTCGAGGACGTGCTGGAGATCTACCAGGCGGAATCGCAGGTTGGACCCGTGGTTGGGGTAATCGTGCAACTCGGCGGCCAAACTCCCTTGAAGTTGGCGCGCGAACTGGAGGCGGCCGGCCTGCCAATTTGGGGGACCTCCCCCTCGGCCATCGACTTGGCGGAAGATCGCGGTCAGTTCGGGCAGGTGCTGCTCGACGGCGGCTTGGCTGCCCCCGCTTTCGGCTCAGCGTCAGGTCTGCGCCAGGCGCTGCAGGTGGCTGACACCGTCGGCTACCCGGTCCTGGTGCGCCCGTCCTACGTCCTGGGCGGACGCGGAATGGAGATTGTCTACAGTCCGGATCAGCTGACCGACTATGTTCGTCGGACGGTGCCCGGGGCCGCCCAGAGCATCGCCGACCGCGGCCAGGCTCGGTTCCCCTCCCCCGTGCTGATCGACCACTTCCTGGATGAGGCGGTCGAGATTGACGTGGACGCCCTGTTTGACGGGACCGACCTCTTCGTCGGCGGCATCATGGAGCACATCGAGGAAGCCGGGATTCACTCCGGTGATTCCTCCTGCATCCTGCCGCCGGTGACCATCTCCTCGCAGATGATCACCCAAATTCGGGAGGCGACCCGGAGGATTGCCGAAGGTGTCGGGGTCCGCGGCCTGCTCAATGTGCAGTTCGCGATCTCTTCCGACGTCCTCTACGTCCTGGAGGCAAACCCGCGGGCGTCGAGAACCGTCCCCTTCGTCGCCAAAGCCACCGGGGTGCCCCTGGCTCAGGCGGCTGCCCTGATCATGTCCGGCCGCTCCGTCGCCGAGCTGAAGCAGACGGGGGTCCTCCCCCAGGCCGATCCGACCGAAGGTAGTTGGACGGGCCCGTTGGCCGTAAAGGAAGCGGTCCTGCCGTTCAAGCGTTTCCGGCGCCCAGACGGTCGCGTGGTGGACAACATCCTCGGTCCGGAGATGCTCTCCACCGGCGAGGTGATGGGGCTGGATGCCAACCTGCCGATGGCTTTCGCCAAGTCCCAGGCCGCCGCCTACGGAGGGTTGCCCACCGGCGGGACTGTCTTTGTCTCGGTGGCTGATCGGCACAAGCGATCCATTGTCTTCCCGGTCGAGCGACTGCACGACCTGGGGTTTGAGATCCTGGCCACCCGTGGCACCGCCGAGGTCCTGCGTCGATACGCCATTCCCGTTCGCGAGGTCGCCCGCCTGTCCGAGTCGGGTCCCGACAGCGAGTTGGACAACATCGTCAAACTGATCGTGGACGGTCAGGTGGACATGGTGGTGAACACCCCGACCGGCCAGGAGGACAGCCGCTCGGACGGGTACGCGATCCGCAACGCAACGACCTCCGCTGACCGCCCGATCGTGACCACCATCCAGCAGTTTGGGTTGGCCGTGTTGGCGATTGAGGCAGTACAGAAGGGGAACTTTACCGTCGAGTCCCTCCAGGAGTACGAGCAGCGGCGGGCTTTGCCCTCGCGCGAATCCTGAGCTGCTCCCTAAACTAGGACCGTGCCTGTTGGGCACCCGCCAACGCCCCGAAAGGTGAATGACGACATGACCGAACCTGAGTCCCGTCCGCACTCTGAACCGAGTGCTGACCTGCCGTTTGACGAGGCCCCAACCACCTCGTTCCCGCCGCCGCCCCCGAGCGACCGGTTCGCACCCGGAGCCGATGCGGCACCCGCGGAGCCCACGCCCGAACCGGCTGCCCCCGGGGTGGAGCCCACCCAGACGGCTCCGTTGCCCACTACCCCGATGGCTGAGGTGCCGCCGACACCGGGCCCGGACTTCTCGGCAGCTCCGACCGCTCCTTCGGCACCCAGCCCGGAGACCGCCACCCCTCCGCCCCCGCCCGGTGGCGCAGCGTATCCGCCGGCGCCAGGAGCGGCTGGGGGCTACCCGCCTCCCCCGGGTCCCGGCGGCCCGGGCTATCCCCCGCCGCCCTATGCGGGCACCTACCCGGGGCCGCAGGCGCCCATGTTGGAGCCGGTGCGGGTGGCCGCGGTCGAGGGAATCCGGATCTCTGACGGCTTCAACTACGCCTGGAAGAAGTTCCGTCAGCACGCAGGACTGCTGATTGGGGTCGCCCTTACCTACTTTGCGGTGATGGTACTGCTGTGGCTGCTAATGCTGGCGCTGGGACTCGGGTTCGACCGCTCCGGTTTCGCCCTGGTGATGGTGTCGTTCTCAGTGGTGGTAGTGGCCGTGTTCGCGGCGGTTGTGCAGGCCAATATTCTGCGCGGGGTCCTGGAGATTCTGCGAGGACAGCCGGTCACTTTTGCCAGCTTCTTCCAGTTTGAGCACGTCGGCCGCGTGCTGCTGGCCGGCCTGATCATCGGGCTGCTGTCAGGGGTCCTGGCCTTCACCTTTGTCGCGCCCGTGATTGTGAGCGCCCTGAGTATCTTCAGCTACTGGCTGATCGTGGACAAGAACTACGGCGCCTGGGATGCGATCGTAGCTTCAGCCACCATCGTGTGGAACAACATCGCAACCGTGGTGCTGTTCATGATCGGTTCCGCCATTGCGGCCTGGGTGGGCGCGCTCTTCTTCGGGATTGGGATCCTGCTGGCCGTGCCGGTGATCATCATCGCCCAGGGCTGGCTGTTCAAGACCCTGATCGGGGAGGAAATCGCCGCCTAATCGCAGGGTAAAGGCGTGGAGTTGCCGTTGGCACTCCACGCCTTTTCTTTGCCCGCTGGCATCAGATTTGGTCGTCCGCCGCCAGCAGCGCGATGTCCCACAGGGCCACGTCCGGCCCCGGCTCCTCATCAGGAATCGCGACTAGTAGCTCTTGGATCTGTTCGACCAGGGCAACAAAGCGTTCCGGCGTGGTCCGCACCGAACTGTGCAGGAACGTGCCGTGAACCTCTTTGGTTCGGCCGCTAACGTACTCTGGCACCCAAGCCAGGAGTCGGCGAGCCAGGAGTTGGTGATCTTCCCACAGCTGCGCCAGCATCACCTGTCCCAACTGCTCGTCGGCCACCGGCGCCTCCGGACTACCGAGGCTCCTGGGCTGAGGAATAAGTTTCCAGACTCGGTCGCGCCGATCCCGGGCCAGGGTCTCATCCACCTCGATGAAGCCGGCCTCCCCCAGAGTGCGCAGGTGGAAGCTCACCTGGTTCGCCGGCAACCCGAGCGCCGCCCCTACATCGGCCGCTCTCCCGTGGCCGGCCTTCGCCAGATACCTCATGATTTCGCGCCGAATCGGGTGTGCCATTGCCTTCAGCATGGCGGTGGTCATCGTGACCTCAGCAGCATTTCGATCCGGGCCCATCTGTTCAGCCATGGTTCCACCTTAGCAAACGACCAATAATTATTGCGCACGTTCTATTGCGCATTAGGTCGTGCGTAGTCTAGGGTGGTCCCATGAACACCACTTCCGGGCTCTGGCAGGGCCGAGCATACGTTCTTTGGCTGATCAGCGACACCGCGAAGGGACTGGGCGGCTCGCTCTTTGGGTTTGCCCTCCCCCTGATCGCCCTGTTCCTGACCGACGACCCGGTGGCGGCCGGAATCGTCGGCGCCGTGTCCCTCACCCTGCGTCTGATCTGCACTCTGGGCGGAGGCTGGGCGGCAGATCGCTTCCACCGGATCGGCCTGATGATCGCTGGGGCACTCCTGTCGTTCCTTCTGGCCGCCCTCCTGCTTGGGCTGACCGTCACCGACAACCTGGCGTTCAGCTCGCTTCTGGTGGTCACCTCACTGATGTCTGTTCGTGGCGGGCTGTTCGACGTGGCCGGCGAGTCGGCCCTGAAAGACCTGGTCCCCGCCCATCAGGTTGGGCGGGCCCAAGCGACCAACCAGGGACGGGACGCGGTACTGCAACTCCTGGGTGGACCCCTTGGCGGCTTCCTCCTGGGAGCCGGAATTTGGGTGTTGGCAGCGGTGATGACGCTCTCGCAAGCGGTTTCTGCCCTCTTCGCGGTCCTGCTGGGTCGCCGGGTGAGTCGGCACGGCTACGCCGGTACCCAGCCCGAGTCAGCCCCGCAGGGCACCGGAGGGATGAAGCAGGCGTTGAGCTGGCTGCTGCACCGCCGCGAAATCCGGCAGATCCTTTTCGTCTTTACCGCAATCAACCTGGGGTTTGGCACCGGGATGACCACGGTCATCTACTCGCTCCAGCAGGAAGGATACAGTGCCGCGCAGATCGGTTTGCTCTCGTTCTGGCTGGGGGTGTCGATGCTGCTGGGAGCGATGGTCAGTCCCAAGCTCATCGACCGGTTCCCGGTTGGGCCGCTCTCGGTGGCCGGGTTGGCGCTGGCCACGGCCGGCTTCGTCCTGGTGCCGTTCATGCACACCCTCCCCGCGATCATCGCCACCCTGGCCGTCTGTACGGTGCTGATCCCGCTGGTCAATGCCGGTCTCCTGGGGTACTTCATGGTGGCGACCCCCACCTCCATGCTGGGCCGGGCCAACTCGATCGTCCAGTTTCTCGCGATGATGGCCGCTCCCCTGGCGCCGCTGGTGGCGGGGATCGGTCTGGTCCAAATCGGCCGGACCGGAACTCTGCTGCTCAGCGCCGCGGTGTGCGTACTGGCAACGCTGATGGCGGGCCTGGACCGAGGGGCACGAGGAATCCCCCGTGCCCCAGAGTGGCCCGCCTACGCGGAGAAGTTCGAAGTCCGCGTCAGCTAGTTCGGCTCGGTCCGGTCGCGGTTCAGTGTCCGGGCCAGGTACCCGCCGGTGATTGCCGTTACCGGCCAGGCAACCAGCCCCAGGAACAGCGCGGTGGACTGAACCCCGCTGGCCAGGTCCAACACCGTGAACAGCGTTAGCACGACGCCGAGGCCAGCGAGGACAGCGCAGAGCGCCACCGCGATCGGATTTCTAACCACGGTCTATTCGCTCCCCGGGTTCAGCTCATCGGTCAGCTCTTCGTCTTCCGCGAAGGACCCCTCGAACTGGGCGTTGTAGAGCCGGTAGTAGGCCCCGTGACGCTTGATCAGTTCCTCGTGGTTCCCCTGCTCCACGATGTCGCCATCCTCCATTACCAGGATCAGGTCCGCATCCCGAATGGTCGAGAGGCGGTGGGCAATGACAAAGGAGGTGCGCCCCTTCTGCAGGGCTCCCATCGCCTTTTGCAGCAGCCGCTCGGTCCGGGTATCGACCGCCGAGGTGGCCTCATCCAGAATCAGAATGGACGGCTGCGAGACAAAGGCCCGGGTGATGGTGAGCAACTGGCGTTCACCGGCCGACAGGTTGGCCGCATCTTCGTCGAGCACGGTTTCGTACCCGTGCGGCAACGACTTGATCAGCCAGTCGACGTAGGTGGCCTTGGCCGCCTCACGAACCTGCTCTTCGGTCGCATCTTCGTTGCCAAACCGAATGTTGTCCAGGACGGTCCCAGCAAACAGCCAGGGGTCCTGCAGCACCATCCCGGTCCGAGCGCGCACGTCTTTCCGGGTCAGCTTCGAAATGTCCTGCCCGTTGACCGTGATTCGCCCACCATCGAGTTCGTAGAACCGCATCAGCAGGTTGACCAGGGTGGTCTTGCCTGCGCCGGTGGGTCCCACAATGGCCACCGTCTGTTCTGGTTGGACCTCAAAGGAGAGGTTCTTGATCAGCGGACGCTCCGGGGTGTAGGAGAAGCTGACGTTCTCGAAGATGATCTTGCCGTCACCCTCCACCGGGGCCGGTGCATCGGGTGAGTCTGGTTCCTCGTTAGGGGCGTCCAGGATCTCGAACACCCGCTCGGCCGAAGCCACGCCCGACTGGACCGCAACGGCCATGCCGCCGAGTTGACCCACCGGCTGGTTGAACTGCTGAGCGTACTGGATGAAGGCCTGCACGTTGCCGAGGCTCATCTTGCCCGAGGCGACCATCAGGCCCCCGATTACGGCCACCCCGACGTAGACAATGTTGCCGACGAAACGGGTGGACGGCATCATCGCGCCAGAAAGGAACTGAGCCTTGAAGGAGGCCCGGTACAGTTCCTCGTTTTCCTGGGCAAACTGGGACTCGAATCTCTCAGTCTGGCCGTAGACCCGGACGAGAGCGTGACCGGAGAAGGACTCTTCCACCCGGTTGTTCAGCGCCCCGACCTTCATCCACTGGGTGGCGAAGGCCTTTTGTGACTTGGGCCCGATGACACCGAAAATGATCGCCATCAACGGCAGGGACACGAGCACAATCAGCGTCAGCTTCCAAGAGATGCTCAGCATCATCGCCACTACGCCGATCACCATGAAAACCGAGGTGATCGCGCTGGAGAGCGACTGCTGCAGCGTCTGGGTGATGTTGTCGATGTCGTTGGTCACGCGGGAAATCAGGTCACCGCGCCGGTTTCGGTCAAAGTAGCTGAGCGGCAGCTTGTGGATCTTGTCCTCGATCTGCTCACGCAGCCGCCACATGGCTTTCACCATGACGATATTGAGGATGTACCCCTGCAACCACATCAGCAGGGCCGAAACCAGGTAGAGCACCAACACCAGGGTCAGGACCGCCGCCAGAGCCTTGAAGTCGACCCCCTGCCCCGGGGTGATGTTCATCGACTCGACCATGTTGGCCATGTCGGTATCGCCCTTGGCCCGCATCATTTCGATCGCCTGGTCCAGATTGGCCCCGGCGGGAATCCGCTTGGAGATAAACCCGGAGAACAGCAGGTCGGTGGCCCTCGCCAACACCTTGGGGGCGACGACAGACAGGACCACTCCCCCGGCTCCCAGCAGCGAGACCAGCAGCATGGCCCACTTGTAGGGAGCCATCAGACCGATCATCCGGAAGAAGCTGGGGCCGAACTGCTGGGCCTTGCCCGGCGGGCGCCCACCGGGGCCGTGCCCGCCGGCCGGTGCCGCCCGATGCTCTTCTTCGTCGATTACTTCCTCGACGACTTCCTCATCATCACGCATATTTGGGTTGCTCATCGGATCTCCTCCGCGGACAGCTGGGACTCAATGATCTCCTGATAGGTGGGACAGGTCTGGGCCAGTTCCTCGTGGCGTCCCAGCCCAACGACCCGACCCTGGTCCAAGACCACGATCTTGTCCGCATCCATAATCGAAGAAATCCGCTGAGCGACCACCACCTGGGTGGTGTCTGGGAAGTTCAACCGAAGCTGCTCCCGTAGGCGCGCATCCGTAGCCAAGTCCAGGGCCGAGAAGGAGTCGTCAAACAGCAGAATCTCTGGCCGACGGATCAGAGCCCGGGCAATGGCCAGACGCTGGCGCTGACCACCGGACACGTTGGTCCCGCCCTGAGCAATCCGAGCTTGCAGCCCGCCGTTCATGTCGGACACGAAATCTTTCCCCTGCGCGACCTCCAAGGCCGTCCACATCTGCTCTTCGGTGGCACCCTCCAACCCGAACTCCAGGTTGGAGGCCACGGTTCCGGCAAAGAGAAAAGCTTTTTGCGGCACCAACCCCAGCTGGTTCCACAGCGTGTTCAACGCCAGTTTCCGCACGTCGGTCCCACCGACCCGGACGGTGCCTTCCGTCGCGTCAAACAGACGCGGAATCAGGTTCAGCAGGGTACTTTTGCCCGAGCCGGTCGAGCCAATGAAGGCCACGGTTTCACCCGGTTCGATCGTGAACGTCACGTTCTTGATCACCGGTTCCTCCGCATCGGGGAACGCGAAGCTAACGTTGTCGAACTCAATCCGGCCAGGCTCGCTGACCGTGGTGACCGGGGACTCCGCCTCTAGCACCGACTCCGGAGAGACCAGTACCTCATTAATCCGTTCCGCCGAGACTTCGGCCCGGGGGATCATCACGGCCATGAAGGTCGCCATCAGAACCCCGAAGAGGATCTGAGCCACGTACTGCATAAAGGCCATGATGGTGCCGACCTCAATTTCCCCGGCATCCATTCGGTGTCCCCCAAACCAGAGGACTGCGATCATCGTGACGTTTAGGACCAGGTTCACCATTGGGAACAAGGTGACAAACAGGGAGCCAACCTTGCGTCCAACCACCATGATGTCGGTGTTGGCCACGCGGAACCGGGCCTCTTCAATTTGCTCTCGCACAAAAGCACGAATGACACGTACCCCGGTCAACTGCTCACGCATAACCAGGTTCACTGTGTCCAGCTTCTCCTGGTAGGCGCGGAATAGCGGGACCAGCCGCATGATGATCAGCCCGGCCAGCGCCAGCAGAATCGGAACGGAGACGGCGATGATCCAGGACAGACCGACATCCTGGCGCAGCGCCATGAAAACGCCGCCAATTGCCATCAGCGGCGCCATCACCAGCATGGTGGCGCTCATCATGGCCATCATCTGTACCTGCTGCACGTCATTGGTGTTGCGGGTAATGAGCGAACCGGCCCCAAAGCCGCGGACGTCCTTCTCAGAGAATCCCACCACCCGGTCGTAAACTGCGTCACGCAGGTCCCGACCTAAAGCCATGGCGGCACGAGCCGCCAGGTAGGTGGCCCCGACGGACGCAACGATCTGAACGAAGGAAATGCCCAGCATGATCGCGCCGCGCTGCCAGATGTAGGGGATATCCCCCTGGGCTACGCCCTGATCGATGATCTGAGCGTTCAGGTTCGGCAGGTACAAAGTGGCCCACACCGAGGCAATCTGAAGCAGCAGGATCCCCAGCAGGGACCACTTATAGGGCTTCAGATAGCGGATTAGTAGTTTAAGTAGCATTCGGTATTCCGTTCCCCCTCTAATGCACCGCACGACCGCGCATCCGCGGGTGCTAGCGCTCACTTGGGTGGATTGTCATCGTGCCCGCGGTGACAAACAGCCAATGAACACTGTGGATCAAGATACCACCGACCACCGACAAGTCGGCGGCCGAGTTCCCCATCGTGCGCCAACTAACGCCAGCAGGTGGGCATTTTGCCCCTATGTTCGCTTTGAGCGTGGAGGGACCGGCCGGATTCGAGGCGGAACGGGCGGCTGTTCCGGCTAGTTCACCAACCGGAACGGACCGCGAGCAAGGCTCAGGCTAGCCCCAGGTTTTCCAGCTCCCACTTGAGGGAGGGCCGATGCTTGGCCGACAGTTCGGTCAGTGGCAGGCGGAGCTCGTCGCGGATCAGACCCATCATCGACAGGGCAGCTTTGACCGGAATCGGGTTGACCTCGGTGAAGAGCTGATCAATCAGACCGGCCAACTCTTCTTGCAGTTGGAGTGCCTGCTCATGTTGGCCGTCGCGATAGGACTGGACCAGTTCGTGCATCCGCTTCGGAGCCACATTAGCGGCGACTGAGATGACCCCATCGCCCCCGAGGGCCAACAGCGCGTAGACCTGGTCGTCATTGCCGGAGTAGATCGGCAGCTTGCCTCGGCAGCGACGGAACAGCTCCTGCACCTGTCCGAGATCACCGCAAGCCTCCTTCAGCCCCCAGATGTTCGGGTGCTCGGACAGCTGCTCGGCCGTGTGCGGCGCCAGGTTCACCCCGGTGCGTGAGGGCACGTTGTACATGATCACCGGCACCTGAACCGCGTCGGCCACCGCCTCGAAATGTTGGCGGAGCCCATTCTGGGTGCACTTGTTGTAGTAGGGGGTGACGATCAGGACCCCGTCGGCTCCCAGGTCCTGCATTTTATTGGCCTTGGTTGCCGCCGCAGCGGTGGAGTTGGAGCCGGCTCCAGCGATCACCGGGACCCGGCCTGCCACCCGCTCGACGACGAACTTTACGACCGCGTCGTGCTCATCAGAGCTCAACGTCGACGGCTCCCCGGTCGTCCCACACGGCACCAGGGCATCGGTCCCACCCGCTAGTTGCAGGTCAACCAACTGCTCCAGCGCCGCCCAGTCCACTTCGCCATCCAGAAAGGGGGTCACCAGGGCCACCCCGCTGCCGGTAAACAGCCTGTCCATCACTTTCCCCTTAAATCATCAAAGCGCGCTGCCAGCCAAGCTGTTTCGCGCGCTTCAAAACAGCCAGTTCTCCACCGAACCTGCGGTGACAGTTGCCGACCTGTTCGACCGGCAGCCAGACTGGTTGAGCTTGGTCCCAACTAGTCTTCGGCGACTTTGCCTTTCCCCCGGCCTCATCGGATCCAAGTCCTCAACCGAAGTACTCTTCGCAGTCGCACCTCTGACTAGGAACCAGGCTAACATCTTTGCCCCGGGCATCCGCCCCTGCCCACGCCGTGGACAGGCAAAGTTGGACAACCCTACCCCCGGGCCCCGACGACACCTTAGACTCGTGAGTCGGAAACCAAAAAGGAGTTGAGGAGAGGCATGGCTGACCTTCTGGTAGCTAAGTTTGGTGGGAGTTCCCTCGCGAGCAGTGAGCAATTCGCCAAGGTGAAGCAGATTGTGGAGGCAAACCCGCAGCGCCGATACGTGGTGCCTTCCGCCCCCGGTAAGCGTGACAGCACCGATCACAAAGTGACCGACCTGCTGTACATGTGCCACCAGCTGGCCGAACACAACATCGACTGCACCGAAGTGTTCGCCACCATTGCCGAGCGGATTGAGGAAATCCACGACCGCCTCGACCTGGAGGTGGACATCAGCTCCGAGTTGCAGCGCATCTTCCAGCAGATCAGCGCTGGCGCCACGGCGGACTTCGTCGCCTCCCGTGGAGAGTACCTGTCCGGCCTGCTGCTGGCCGACTACCTGGGGGTCCCGTTTGTGGACGCCGCCGAGGTGATTCACTTTGACGACGACGCCACCTTGAACGCCGAGCGGACCGCCACCGCCCTGGCTCAGATGGCCCAGACGCACGAGCGCGCTGTCATTCCCGGGTTCTACGGTTCCGGCCCCGACGGGCAGATTTTCACCTTCTCCCGGGGCGGCTCGGATGTGACCGGCGCCGTGGTGGCGGCCGGAGTCGACGCCGACCTGTACGAGAACTGGACCGACGTGTCCGGATTCTTGAAAGCCGACCCCCGCCTCGTTTCTAATCCGTCGCCGATCGGCCGGGTCACGTACAAGGAACTGCGGGAACTGGCGTATATGGGCGCGCCCGTTCTGCACGAGGAGGCCATCTTCCCGATTCGGGCCAAGGGCATCCCAATCCACATCCGCAACACGAACGAGCCGGATGCCGCCGGCACCCTGATTGTGGACGACCGCGCTGCCGACGGGTTCCACGGGGTGACCGGAATTGCCGGCCGACCTGACTTCACGGTTATCTCAATTGAAAAGACCCTAATGGACGACGAGCGGGGCTTCTTCCGCAAGCTGGTCTCCGTCTTCGAAACCAACGGGGTTTCCATCTCGCACATGCCCTCCGGCATTGACTCGGTCTCGGTGATCGTGCCCGCGGAGGAAGTTCGATTCAAGCTGAATAAGGTGCTGGAGGAGATTCGGATCTACCTGCATCCCGACACCATCACTGTCCAGGACGAGATCGCCCTCCTGGCGATCGTCGGTCACGGCATGATTCGAACCAAAGGAGTCGCCGCCAAGGTGTTCACCGCCCTGGCCCAGGCCGGAGTCAACATTCGGATGATCACGCAGGGAGCTTCGGAGCTGTCCATCATCGTCGGCATCGACAACGAGGACTTTGCTTCGGCAGTGGCTGCGGTCTACGCCGGCACCTAGGAGTTCAGGAACTGTTTGATCAGGGGGCCGAACTGGTCGAACTCGATCAGGAAACCGTCGTGGCCCCGGTGCGAGTTGACCATTTCGACGCCGACGCAGTGAGGCAGAAACTCTGCGATCCGCCGGTTCTCTTCCGGCAAACAGAGCCGGTCTGAGTCCACGGCCACCACCAGCGCCTGGGCGCTGATGGTTCCGAGGGCCTGCTCCACCCCGCCGCGCCCGCGGCCCAGATCGTGCGCCATGAACATCTCGGTCAGCACCTTGTAGGAGTTGGCGTCAAAACGGTAGACGAACTTGTCGCCCTGGTGGTCGAGGTAGGACTGGACCGCGTAGCGGCCCCCCTCCCACGGGTTTTCCTCCCCCTGGGCCATCTGCCCGAACCGGGCCTCCAATTCTTCGGCACTCCGGTAGGTGGTTTGGGCGATTTGGCGGGCAATCGACAGGCCCGTGTGCGGACCCGAGCCCGGAGGGCCCCCGTAGTAGTCACCACCTTGAAAGCCCGGGTCGGAAACGATCGCCGCCAACTGGGTGTGCGCCCACGCAATTTGGTCGGCACTGGTCCGGGCCACCGTCGCGATCGGCACCAATTTTGCGACACGGTCGGGAAACATGGTCGCCCACTCCAGGGCCCGCATGCCCCCCATTGACCCGCCAATGACCATTTGCCACTGCGAAATGCCCAACTGGTCTGCCAGTCGCACCTCCGCCTGGACCGTATCTCGGATGGTCAGAAAGGGGAACCGCGGGCCCCAGTGAGTCCCGTCCGGGGCGAGGGAGGCCGGGCCGGTACTCCCCTGGCAGCCGCCCAGAACGTTGGGGGCGACCACAAAGTAGTGGTCGGTATCCAGCGGCGCGCCCGGACCGATCAGGTCGGTCCACCACCCCTCGGTGGGATGGCCCGGCTCAACTTCACCGCTGATGTGGCTGTCGCCCGTAAGGGCGTGCAGGACCAGGACCGCGTTCGACCCGTCCTCATTCAGGTGACCCCACGATTCAAACGCGAGGGTCACCTCGGGCAGGTGTCCTCCGGCTTCCAAGGACAGGGGACCCACGTGGGCAAACTGTCGCTGGCCAACCGGGTCGGTCTCCTGCCAAGCACCTGAGGCCGGGGGGAGGCGGTCCTGGTCCACGGGCCTATCCTTCCAGCGCGGCGAAGCCGAGGTTCAGATCCGCCAGGATGTCGGAGATCTCCTCCAGCCCGACCGACAGGCGGATCAGGCCGGGCGCCACTCCGGCAGCGGCCTGCTCCGCCTCGCTCAACTGGGAGTGAGTGGTGGAGGCGGGGTGGATCACCAGCGACCGGACGTCGCCAATGTTGGCCACGTTCGAGTGCAGCTTGAGCGCGGAGACGAACTTCTTCCCCGCCTCAGCCCCGCCCTCAACTTCAAAGGAAAGGACCGCACCGGCACCGCGCGGCGTGTACTTCTGCGCCAGGTGATAGTAGGGGCTGGACGGCAGCGAGGAGTAGTTCACCTTGGTCACGGCCGGGTGCGCCTCCAGGTACTGGGCCACCGCGAGGGCGTTGTCCACGTGCCGATCCATCCGCAGCGACAGGGTCTCAATCCCCTGGGACAGCTGGAAGGCGTTGAACGGAGAGATGGCTGCGCCGATGTCGCGCAGCAACTGCACGCGTGCCTTCAGGATGTAGCTCAGGTTCACGCCGAACGCTCCCTCTGCCCCCAGGTCTCGCGCGTAGACCAGGCCGTTGTAGGAGGGGTCGGGTTCGTTGAAGCCGGGGTACTTTTCCGGGTCGGCTCCAAAGTCAAACCGTCCCGAGTCGACGATCACGCCGCCGATGGAGGTGCCGTGCCCGGCCAGGTACTTGGTGGTCGACTCGACGATGATGTCGGCGCCCCACTCGAACGGACGCACCAGGTAGGGGGTGCCCACCGTGTTGTCCACGATCAGGGGAACCCCCACCGAATGGGCCGCTCCCGAGATCACTTCAATGTCGAGAATATCGCCCTTCGGGTTGGGGATTGTCTCCGCGTAAAAGGCCTTCGTGTTGGGCTTGACGGCCGCCAGCCACGAGGCGGGGTCACCCGGGTTCTCAACGAAGTCGACGGTGATCCCAAACTTGGGGAGCGTCTGAGAGAACAGGTTGACCGTACCGCCGTAAAGAGAGGGCGAGGCGACAATGTGGTCACCGGCGTGAGCCAGGTTCAAAATGGCCAGGAACTCGGCGGCCTGCCCCGAGGCGACCAGCAGCGCGCCGACCCCGCCTTCGAGTGCGGCGATTCGGTTCTCCACCACTTCGGTGGTGGGGTTGGCAATCCGGGTGTAGATCGGGCCGAGTTCGGCCAGGGCAAATCGATTGGCGGCCTGGTCGGCGTCGGCAAAGACGAACGAGGTGGTTTGGTAGATCGGCAGGGCGCGCGCCCCGGTTTCCGAGTCGGGGTTCTGGCCCGCGTGAATTTGGGTGGTGTTGAAAGACCATTCCTGGGTCATTGTTGCTCCTTGAAGCTGGTTTTTGGGTGGCCGCTAGCCCGGGAATTTTTCGGTTGTTTTGCTAGCCGACCGGGAAACTGACATTCGGTCCGTAGGCAGTAGCGAAACAGATGCAGCGGTGCCCTCTGCTAAAGAGTTTGGGCCCTCAAGGATTGCTTTTCGCGAAGTTGTCCAGCGAAAGATAATGCGCAAGGTTGACCACATCTGCGCGCTAGTGCGCTAGTTGTGGCTGCACATTCGAAACTGGATCATGCGCCCATGATAATCAGGGACTTCCGGCCCAGCCAAAATCTGTCCACACTGTGAACTACCAGACTCAAAGGCAGACTATTCCGCGGGTCCTGCAGTCGCACCCAAACCTAGTCGATGGTCCGGGTTTCTGTTTCAGCCCAGTTGCTGAGCAATTACCTGCTGGAACACTTCCAGGGGCTGGGCACCGGCCAGGGCCTGGTCCCCAACGACGAAGAACGGCACGGAGTTCACGCCCAGAGCCACCGCCTGGTTGTGGCTGGCCTGCACGGCCGCTTTGATTTCCTCCGAGTCCAGGTCAGCTTCGAACTGTTTCAAGTCCGGGACCCCGGCTTCCTGCGCGAAGCCGATCAGCTTTTCCCGGGGCATGGGCGGGTGCCCACCATTCTCCGGCGCCGCGGCGTAGAGCGCCTCAATGTACGGCAGGTAGTAGCCCTGGGCCGCAGCGGCGCGGGCGGCCACGGCCGCGTCAAAGGACTCATCCCCAAAGAAGAACACGTCGTTGAACTCAATTCGAACCTGTCCGGAATCGACGTAATCCTTCAGCAGAGTCGGCAGGGTCTCGTTGGCAAAGAGAGCGCAATAGGGGCATCGGTAGTCGGTCCACTCGCTGATCACCACCGGGGCATCGATGGAACCGACCGCGAGCGGGTCATCAGCCTGCGCACGCAGGTGGGAGGCGGGGGCTTTGGCCTCGGGTTGGACGTTCTGCTCCGGCACTGTCGGGGTGGCGGTCGGCGTGGATGGCTGGCTCTGCTCGGTGTTGGTTCCGGCCTCAGGAGCCGGAGCTGCCGCCGGGCGCACCACAACCACCACAACCAGGATTGCCACCAAGAGCAGGAGCGCCACGTTCAGGATTCTGGAGAGCCTGAGCTGCCCCTGCAGCTTGGCCGGATCGATGAACGTCTTTTCCCCTGAGGTTTCAGTCATGCCTCTACCCTATCGGCTTTGTTCCCGCTTCCGTTTGGCCTCGGCCAATCACCCCGGTGGGCTATGGTGGAGTGGGTCGCAGTGGGGACCATTTTGGGGCCGGTTTCGGCGACTTGACGGGCAAGAGGAGGCCAGCGTGGTACCGCGGTGGGTGAACAATGTCATCTGGTGGCACGTCTATCCGCTGGGTTTTACCGGCGCTCCCATTCGAACCGAGCCGGATCGGGCTCCCCGCTTGCGCCAGTTGCTCAACTGGTTGGACTATGCTGGCGACCTGGGTGTCAACGGACTTTTGCTCGGCCCGATCTTTGCATCCTCTACCCACGGCTACGACACGGTGGACTACTTCCAGATTGATCCTCGGCTTGGAACCGAGGCGGAGTTCCTGGAACTGGTGGCCGCCTGCCGCGAGCGCGGCTTCCGCCTGGGGTTGGACGGAGTTTTCAACCACGTGGGGCGCGAGCACCCGTGGGTGCAGGATGTCTTGCAGCGCGGCTCACAGAGCGAGGGTGCCCAGCTGCTGCGCTGGGACGAGTCGGCAGGGTTCACCTATTTTGAGGGGCACGAGGCCCTGGTGACTTTGCGTCACGACGATCCGGCGGTAGTGGACTACCTGGTCCGGGTGATGGAGTACTGGTTGGAGCGCGGGATCGACGGCTGGCGCCTGGATGCGGCCTACGCGGTCGCGCCCGAAGTGTGGGCGCAGGTGCTGACCAGGGTGCGCGCCAACTTCCCGGAGGCCTGGTTCCTGGGCGAGGTGATCCACGGCGACTACGCCCAGTTTGCCCAGGTTTCCACCGTGGATTCGCTGACGCAGTACGAGCTGTGGAAGGCAATCTGGTCATCGATGGTGGATCGCAACTACTTCGAGCTAGCGGCGGCCCTGGAGCGGCACAATCAGTTCATGGGGGCGGAGTTACCCCATACTTTCGTCGGCAACCACGACGTGTCCCGAATCGCCTCGGTGGTGGGTGAGTCCGGTTCCATCCTGGCCTTGACCGTCCTGATGACGGTGGGTGGGGTCCCCTCGATCTACTACGGGGACGAGTACGCCTATCAGGGATGGAAACGGGAGGAATTGGGCGGCGATGACGACGTCCGCCCGGTGATGCCGGAGTTTCCCGCCGATCTGGGACCCCTCGGACGCGAGGTCTACCGCCAGCATCAGCTGCTGATCGGGCTGCGCCGTAACCACCCGTGGTTGGTCCGGGCCCAAACGGAAGTGGTGGCTCTCTCCAACGAACAGATCGAGTACCAGGTGTCGGGACCGGATTCGGAGTCACTGACGGTCACGCTCAGTTTGTCGGAGCCGAAGTCGGCCCGAGTGGTGGACCAGCGCGGCCAGATCTGCTTCAGTTTTCCAGGCTGACCTCCCGCAATCGTCCGTCCTGCACAGTGACGGCCAGGTTCAAGTCGGCCGGGCCAACCTCCTGGCAGCGGGAGCCGGCACACTTCCGGTAGGACCCCTGGCTCACCTGCACCGGCAGGTGCCAGCCGGGCGCAGCGTCCGGGTCGGCGAGACAGCGAGGGGAGCCGGAGTTCGTCACCGCGAAAGTGACCCCGTGAAGGCGTTCATCCGCGCGGGACAGTTCGTCCATCCACGCCTGATCTGCGGCCAGGAGCGGTCCGGTTTCAAACTGGGGCAGGGATGCTCGATCCAGGTGGTTTAGGGCGTTAGCCCGGTGAGCCAGCAGTTCAGCCACCTCGGGCCTGGGGCCGCAGTCGGGTTTGATCTCTTGCCAACGCCACCAGACCCACGATCCGACGATGAGCACCGACAGTACCCCCACGGCCAGCATCGGCCCGATCCGCCAGCGCGAACGGCGCACCCGCGGGGTCGGGGCGGTAATCGCCAGGTTCGGGTCGGGGACGAGGGGTTCCACCTCAGGTGAAGCCGGGTTGGCTGGAGCCGAGTCTGCCGCCAAGTCTGCCGTCGAAACCGGGCCGTCCGGGATCGAACCCCCGACCAGTTGGAGCCAGGGCACGGCCGCGAACAGCACCTCGCCCGCGTCGGTGAGGACAGGCACCTGCCCGGGGTGGACGTCCGGCGGAAGTACCGGCAATACCGGCGAAGTGGGGACCAACGCCAATACCTGCGCCAGGGGAACGACGGTTCGGGCCTGCGAAACCAGTTCCACCCGACCGGATCCGCAGGAGTTCACCTCGGCCAGTCCCCAGGCGGGCAGTTCCTGGTTCACCAGTTCGCCCCAGGGGCCGGCCGACTCTTCCACCACTGCGCGCAGGGTGTCGCCCACCCGCCACACCGGTCCGAACGGGGAGGCGTGGGAGAGGACGCGTGCGGGTTGGGCCATCAACCCAGGGTGCCCGTGGAGACTAGTCTCACCAAGTTGATTGGCCGGCAGCTGTGGACAACCCCCGTTTTCGCAGCGATATAATAACTAGGCCCTAAATCTGGTTGCCGGGAGCAACCCTTGGGGCGGCCTCAATGCCACCGGTAGCGGTGCCCTTTGGGGTAGTTGTTCAAAATTAAGGCAGGCTATGGCTGCTTCTGCTTCTCCCTTCCGTGCCCTGGGGCACTATCGACTCTTGCCGGGTCTGGTCGGCTGGCCGGCTCTGATCGTGGCTTTCCTGGCTCGAACCCCATTTGCGATGATCCCCCTCGGGGTGATGACCGCCTTTACTGCCGCCACCGGGTCGGTGGCAATTGGGGGTTTGGCCACGGGAATTGCTTCCATTTCCACCGCAATTGCCGCTCCCCTGCTGGGGCGGGTGGCCGAACGGGTAGGGCAGAAAAAACTGCTGCTCTCAGTGGTGCCGGTCAACGCCCTCGGATTGCTGGGCTTGTTCATTCTTTCCTTCCGGTCCGAAGTGCACTGGTCCCTGTGGGCGCTTTGCATTCTGACCGGGGCGACCGCGGTCCCGGTCGGCTCGTTCACCCGGTCGCGCTGGGTCCAAAAGACGACCACTCCCTACCAGCTGTCGGCCGCATTCAGCTACGAGTCGATGGCTGACGAACTGGTCTTCGTGCTGGGCCCGGCCCTGGTCGGCGTGGCCGCCTCAACCGCGATGCCCTCGGCACCCCTCGCGCTCGCATTCATCGTCATGCTGGCGGCGGGCCTGCCGTTTGCCCTAACCGCTCCCGGAAAGACCGCTCTGCCCACCGAGGCGAAAGAGGTGTCCACCGAGCCTGCCCCGCCCATTTTCCGGGTGATCTGGACGGTCATTTTGCCAATTGCCGTTCTGGTCTGCGTGGGGGCGTTCTTCGGCTCGTCCCAGGCCGCGATCACCGAGCGGGCCGACCAAATGGGAATGTCCGGGCAGGCGGGCCTGGTGTATGCCGTGATGGGAATTGGCTCGGCGATCTCCGCCCTGATGGTGGTGGTAATCCCCGAGCGCTTCGCTTTCTGGAAACGCATCTTCATCTCCGCCCTGGGGATGGCCGTGGGCATGGTGCTGATTGCCCTGGCCCCCAATTTGGGCCTGACCGCCCTGTTCATGGGTTTGACCGGATTCTTCATTGGCCCCACCCTGGTGACGGCGTTCTCGTTGACCGAGCGGATGGCTCCGCCGAGCGGGATGACCGTGGCGATGACCACGATGTCTTCCTCGGTGACGGTGGGGGTGGCGTTCGGGTCCTCCGTCGGTGGCGCCCTGGCAGCCCGGGCGGGGGCAGAGACCGCCTTCCTGTTTGGCGCCGGCGCATCAGCCCTGATCGTTGTGTTGGCCCTGCTTTTGGCCACTCCGAAACAACTGCAACGGGTTTCCCGGAACTAACCGTTTCACGTTAGGATTAGGGCATCATGGCTAAGAACTCATCGTCTGGCGCCGACACCTCCTCCGCGCCCAAGAAGAACCGTTGGTACAAGAACCTGGCGGACTCGTACCGGATCGTTGCTCGGACCTACAAGTGGGTTCCGTACGCGATGATCATCCTGCCGATTTTGCTGCTCGGCGGCTCGGTGGCGCTAGGAATGGTGCTGAAGCCGGTGTGGATGTGGCTGATCACCGGCGTGATGCTGGCCCTGCTGGCCGACATGCTAATTCTGTCGACTCTGCTGCGCCCCGCCATGTACTCCCAGGTCGACGGGACCGTCGGTTCCGTTTACGTGGTCATCTCCCAGATCAAGCGGGGCTGGGTGATTAACGACCAGCCGGTTCAGGTCACGCGAGAGCAGGATCTGGTTTGGCGCATCGTTGGTCGTGCCGGGGTGGTCCTGATTTCTGAGGGTCCCTCCAATCACGTGCGCCCGCTGCTGGTGAACGAGCGGAAGAAGATCAACCGGATCACCGCCAACGCGCCCGTCGTGTTCATTGAGTGCGGCCACGATGAAGGTCAGATCCCGCTGAAGAAGCTGCCCCGCAAACTCCGGTCGCTGAAGAAGCAGTTGACCAAGGCCGAGGTGCCGGCGGTGGCGATGCGTCTCGACGCGATTGAAGCCAAGTCCTCCCCCATTCCTCGCGGCGTGGATCCGAACAACGTGCGGATGAACCGCCGAGCGCTGCGCGGTAAGTAAATGGTCAGCTCGCGGGCACGCCGACGGGCCGGGGTGGCACTTGCCCTCGGGCTCGCGGGCGTGCTTTCGGCCTGCACCTCGCCGGTGGACATTTCCACCCCCAGTCAGGACAATCAGCCCATGTCCGACGAGGTGGCGGCCCCCACCTGGGAAGTCCGCAGTGACATTGCCGCCATGGTGCCCGATGAGATCGCCTCGGAAGGCAGACTGCGGAACGGCATTTCCCTTTCCAATGGCCCCGGCAGCTACCTGGACCCCCAACACGGTAATCTGACCGGCTTCGACGTAGATTTGTCGCAGGCCATCGGACAGGTGATGGGGCTGGAGCAGACGGTGCAGGTGCCGGTGCAGTTCTCCCACCTGCTGCAAAACCTTGGGGCCGACTACGACCTGGCTACCTCGATGGTGACGGTGACCAGCCAGCGCCTAGAGAACGCCAACTTCGTCACCTACGCGGAGACGGGGACCGGGTACCTAATCAAGACCGGGAACCCGCACAATTTTGATCCTGAATCGCCCTGTGGACAAAAGGTGGTCGCCCAGTCGGCCACCGTGCAGGAGCAGCAGCTGAAACTGCTGTCCGAGCTGTGCGCCGCCAACGACGAAACCCCCATTCAGATCCTGACGCGGGCCTCCCTGAAGGAGGTGCTCACCGCGCTGCGCGAAGACGCAGGCATCGCTGCCTTCCTGGATGCAATCGCGATTGACTCCGTTACCAGTGAGCCCGGCAGCCGCCTCGTCCCCATCGGCAAGATCACCAACAAGGCGCCCCTGGGGATCGCGGTTTCCAAGGACAACCCCCAGCTGACCGTGGCCGTCCAGGCCGCCGTCCAGTACCTGATGGATGAAGGGTTTGTTCGGGAGACCTTCGAGAAGTACGGCGTCGGAGATGCGGCGTTGGCTTCTTCGGTGATCAACCCCCGGGTCGACTGACCGGTCCCCTCCGACCGGGCGCCTGCGACGCCTACGCCCAGAAATGGGCTTCCATCACCTTTCGCGCATGGCGCGAGGTGGCCAGCCAATCTTGGACCAACTGTTCCTCCTCACCGGGGGCATACCCCAGCCCAACCGCGACCCGACGCGCCTCCAAGCCCGCGCGGGGCAGCTGATCGGCGCGCCCGGGCTGGCCGACCGGTCCGCAGAGGGCATTGGCGGCCCGAATTCGCGCGGCCAACTCCCAGGAGGCCCGCAGCTGAGCCGCATCGGGCTCCGGCAAAACACCCAGTTCGGTGAGCGCACTCAGGGCCGCCTCCGTCGATTGGACGCGCAGCTCCGGGTGTTTGGCCACCGAGCGCAGCTGCAGGAGTTGCACGGTCCACTCCACATCGGCCATCCCCCCGGGCCCGAGCTTCACGTGCTCCGCGGGGGCCACCGCGCGCGGCAGCCGCTCCTTCTCCATCCGGGCTTTGAGCAGGCGAATCTCTTTGGCCTCCCCCGGGTCGAGGGGCAGATCCCACCGGTGGCGATCCACCACCGCCAGGTAGGCCCGGCTCAACTCAGTTTCGGGGCCAATCGGGCGGGCTCGCAGCAGCGCCTGACGCTCCCAGGCCGACGCCCACCGGTCGTAATACTCGGTCAGGTAGGCCAGGGAGGGACTGAGGGCTCCGTTTTTTCCTTCCGGGCGCAGGTCAAAGTCGGTTCCCATCAGTGCTTCCTGACGGACCCCGGCCAACAGCTCGCGCATCCTGGCGACGATGGCGCCGGCGGCCTGGGCGGCCTCGGCTGGGCTGGCCTCCACCGGCTCGTGCACCACCACCAGGTCCAGGTCGGAGGCATAGGAGTTCTCACCCCCACCGAGGTGACCCATGGCGATTGCCACCAGGTTGACTTCCACCCGGCCCTGCTGCGCCACCCGTTCGCGCAGGGCTAGGGTCAATGCGCACTCCACCCCGATCTCCCCGACGGAGGTCAAGGCCGGACGAACGGGGGCAAATCCGCCGGTCAGATCGGCCAACCCGGCCCGGGTCACCTCTTCGGACAGGTAGGAGGCCACCCGGCCCAGGGCCCGCTCCGAATCGTCATGCCGGGACAAAATTGCCTGCGCCTGCTCTCGCAACTGGTCAGGCGGACTGGGTTGAAGTTCCCGGCTCGAATCCAGCCAGCTGATCGCCAGCGGGTGCGCCGCCAGCGCCCCCTCCGCCCACCGGGAAGTCGAGAGCACCCGACAGAGCCGGTGGCTGGCATGGCGCGAGTCGCGCAGCAGCGACAGATACCAGTGGGAGGAGCCGATCTGCTCCGACAGCGTTCGGAAGCTGAGCAAACCCATGTCGGGATCGGCCCCCTGCGACAGCCATTCGACGATGACCGGGGACAGGTTTTGCTGGATCCGGGCCCGCCGAGACAGTCCGGTGGTGAGCGCCTGCAAGGCTGCCAGCGCCCCTTGCGGATCCCGGTAGCCAATCGCCCGGAGCCGGTCGGCCGCCTGGCCGGGCACCAGGAGCGCGCGGCCGGCCCCCAGCTGAGCGGTGGCCTCGACAATGGGGCGGTAGTAGACGTCCTGCTGGAAGCCGCGCACCCGGTGACGCAGGGCCGCCAGTTCTCGTTCCAACTGGGCGGGTGAACGGAACCGCTCCGGGTCGATGGTCCGGCCGAGCGCCCGCTGAGCCGACTCCGCGGTCGGCAACGTGTGGGTGCGGCGCAGCTGCTGCAGTTGGACCCGGTGTTCGAGCAGGCGGAGGAACCGATACGAGTCGGTGAGGGGGCCAACCTGGGCCCGGGATAGATAGCCCCCTTTGCCCAGTTGGTCGATGGCCTCCACCGTGTTGGCGGAGCGGATCAGGGGGTCGGCCTGCCCGTGGGTGAGCTGGAGCAACTGCACCGTGAACTCAATGTCGCGCAGCCCCCCGGCAGACAGTTTCAGTTCCCGGCTGCGGGTGCCGGCCCCGACGGTTTCTTCGGCCTGTTGGCGCAGTTCCCGGGTCGCCTCCACGAAGTCTGGGCGCGAGGCCACCGACCAGACCATCGGGTCCACGGCCGCTTTGAACCGGTCGGCCAACTCCAAGTCGCCGGCGGCTCCCCGCGCTTTCATCAGCGCCTGGAACTCCCACGGCTCAGCCCACCGCTGGTAGTACTCCACGGTTGAAGCAAGGGTTCGCACCAGGGCCCCGTCTCCCCCCTCTGGCCGCAGGCCAAAATCAACCGCCCACAGGGGAGGCCGAGCCCCGGGTGCCATCAGCGCCGAACTCATCAGGCGGACCAGATCTGCGGCCCGCGCCAACCCGGCCGCGTCCAGCTCATCCCCGGTTAGGCAGAGCAGGTCCACATCTGAGACGTAGTTCAGTTCCTGCCCGCCGGCTTTCCCCAGCGCCAGGACCGCGAGTGGCAGCTCACCGGTGGGATCCAGTTCGGCCCGAGCCGAGGCGAGGGCGGCTTCCAGGGCCGAGTCGGCCAGGTTGGTCAGCTGGCGAGCCACCTGGGTCACGTCTGCCACCGGCTCAGGGGAAGCCAGGTCGGCCGTGGCCACACCGAGCAGGAGTTGGCGGTACCGGTCGCGGAGCCGACTGACCGCATCCGGGTGGGTGGCCACCGGCACCGCCGCTTCCGGGTCGGCGCCGACCGCCTCCAGCAGCAATTCACGCGGGGCCGCCGGCGTGTCGGGGGACAGCAGTTCGGCCGGGGGCAGGGTGAGCCAATGTGAGACCAGGTAGTCGCCCAAAGCGTGGGAACCGCCCAGCAGCGCGGCCAAGCGCGGCCACAGCTCGGGTCGGTCCAGGCGGCTGATCCCCGGGTCCACCTCGCCAATCCGGACGAGTTGGCGCAGGGCGAGGTCGGGGTCGCCCACTCGAGCCAGGAGCTCCACTAGCGGACCGGGCTCGGGTAGCTGGGCCAGGTAGGTCGAGGCGGCAGCGGGGTCGAGGAACCCGGCCTGAATCAGGGTGGAGGTACGCAGCTGCACGGTGGGTTCACCTCCTGAGGCGGATCGACCAGTGGACTGGCGGACTTGCGGACTAGCGGACGCCCAAGAATCGTTCGTACTCGCGCCGGGTAATCTGCTGGCGGTAGTCGCGCCATTCGCTTTCCCCGCCGCGCAGGACGTAGTCGTACACGTCTTCGCCCAGGGTCTTCGCCACCAGCTCGCAGTTCTCCATTGCCTGCAGCGCCTCTGCCAACGAGATCGGCAGCGACCGGATCCCCAGTGCCCGGCGTTCCTGATCGGTCAGGGTCCAAACGTCGTCGAGGGTCTCGTCTTCCAGCTCCATCCGCTGTTCGATTCCGTCCAGGCCGGCCGCAATTAGCACGGCCAAACCCAGGTAGGGGTTCATCGAGGCGTCCGCGGCCCGGTACTCAACCCGAGCCAAGTTCGGCCGGTGGGGGTGCAGGTGCGGGACCCGAACTAGGGCCGAACGGTTGTTGTGGCCCCAGCAGATATAGGACGGGGCCTCTCCCCCGCCCCACAGGCGCTTGTAAGAGTTGACGTGCTGATTGACGACCGCGCTGATGCCACGGGCGTGGTGCAGCAGCCCCGCAATGAACTGGCGACCGGTGGTGGAAAGATGGTACTGACCGGAGGGTGAAAACAGTGCGTTCTCCTCTCCCTCATAGAGGGAAAGATGCAGGTGCAGACCCGAGCCCGGCTGATCGATCAGGGGTTTGGGCATAAAGGTGGCCACCATCTGCTCCTGCAGGGCGACTTCAGAGATAACCGTTCGCGTGGTGATGATGTTGTCGGCGGCGGCCAGCGCCTCCACTGCGCGCAGGTCAATCTCGTTTTGGCCGGGTCCGCCTTCGTGGTGGGAGAACTCAACCGCAATGTTCATCTCTTCCAGGGCGCGCACCGCCCGACGCCGAAAGTCGTTCGAGTCGCCCCAGGCCACGTGGTCGAAGTAGGAGGCCCCGTCCACCGGGACAATCCGGTCCGGGGTGACCGGGGGTTGAAGCAGGTAGAACTCGACCTCGGGGTGAACCAGAACCCGCAGGCCCTGGGCGGCGGCCCGTTCCAGGGTCCGCTCCAGCACCCCGCGCGGATCGGTCCGGGAGGGCTGGCCCTCCGGGGTGTACACGTCGCAGAACATGCGCCCAACCGGGTCGTCGTCGCGCTGCCAGGGAAGCAGTTGGAACGAGGAGGCGTCGGGAATCAGCAGCATGTCCGACTCGTAAACGCGGGTCATTCCTTCGATGGCGGACCCGTCGAAGCCGATCCCCTCAGTGAAGGCGTCTTCCAGCTGAGCCGGGTCGATCGCGAGGGCTTTCAGCTGACCGACCACGTCGGTGAACCAGAGGCGAACAAAGCGCACCCCGCGCTCAGCGATTTCGCGCAGCACCTGCTCCTGCTGGGGGTTCATGGCCGGGCCTGGTCCTGAGGCTCGTCGCCGGGGGCCAGCGCGGAGAATCCTCCCGCGATGGACTGAAGCGCGGCGGTCAGCTCCGTGGGAATCACCCACAGTTTGGAGGACTCGCCCTGAGCCAACTGCGGCAGCATCTGCAGGTACTCGTAGGCCAGCAGGTCTGAGGTGGGCCCACCGGAGTGAATGGCCTCAAACACGGTGGCAATCGCCTTCGCTTTTCCCTCGGCCTGGGTCACTTCGGCCTGGGCCATGCCCTCGGCCTGCAAAATGGCGGACTGCTTCTCACCTTCCGCCCGCAGAATCTGAGACTGGCGCACGCCCTCGGACTGGAGGATCGCGGCGCGCTTGTCGCGCTCTGCTCGCAGCTGCTGCTCCATTGCCTGCTGGATGGTGGGAGGCGGGTCGATCGCCTTCAGCTCGACCCGGTTGACCCTGATCCCCCACTTGCCGGTTGCCTCGTCCAGCACCCCGCGGAGCTGCCCGTTGATTTGGTCGCGACTGGTCAGGGTCTGCTCCAGGTCGAGCGAGCCGATCACGTTTCTCAGGGTGGTGACGGTCAGCTGCTCAATTGCCTGAATGTAGTCGGCAATCTCGTAGGTGGCCGACATCGGGTCGTTCACCTGGTAGTAGATCACCGAGTCGATGGAGACCACCACGTTGTCCGCGGTGATCACCGGTTGAGGGGGAAAGCTGGTTACCTGTTCGCGCAGGTCCACCCGCGCCGCCACCCGGTCAATGAACGGGATCAGCACGTGCAGGCCGGCGTACATGACGGACTGGAACTTACCCAGTCGCTCAATCACGAGGGCGCGGGACTGCGGCACCACCCGAATGGCCCGGACCACGACCACAACAATGAGGATCACCACCAGGGCAATCAGAATGGCGAAATAGTTCATGGTTTTCTCCGTTATTGGGGTTGATCTGGGGTGACGATGGCGGTGGCGCCGTCAATGGCCACCACCCAAACCTGGGTTCCGGCGGCGATCACCCGTTCACCTTCGCCGCGAGCCGACCACTCGGAGCCGTCCAACTGGACCCGGCCGGCGCTGCCCTCCAGCGTCTGGGTGACCACGGCCGACTTGCCGATCAGGGCCTGGGCGTTGGTGTGAATTTGGGGCGTGGAACGTTCCAGATGGCGCTTGGCCCAGGGCCGAATAAAGATCAGCAGCAGAATGGAGACCACCACAAAGACGACAATTTGCAGCCAGATTTCGGCTCCCAGGGCGCCGGCCACTCCCCCGGCGACGGCGGCGATCGCCAGCGTGAGGAAGAACAGGTCAACGCTCAGCAGCTCAATAATGCCCAGCACCAGAGCGGCAATGAACCAGCCAACTACCACGCGGACCTCCCTCGGTTCGGGCGCCTGGTCGGGCCCGTTTGTGTCAGTCTATTGCCCCGCAGCAATTGCCCGCCAGCGCCCCTGGTCCTGGCTCACCTGCAGGGAAAGGTCGAAAGCAGTTGACAGGTTCGGTCCCGTCAGCATTTCCTCGATCGGTCCAGCGCCCACCACCTGTCCGGCGCGCAGCAGCAGCGCATGGGTGAATTTGGGGCCGATCTCTTCCAACTCGTGCGTGATCATAATCGTGGTCGGGGCCGTGGGGGCGCCCATGATTTCGGTCAGCGCGGTCAGGAGGATCTCGCGGCCCCCCAGGTCCAGCCCGGCGGTCGGCTCGTCCAGAATCAGGATTTCCGGATCGGCCATCAGCGCCCGGGCCAGCAAAACCCGGCGCCGCTCACCTTCGGAAAGAGAGGCGAAGCTCCGGTCAGCTAGGGCCCCAACCCCGAGGGCGGCCAGCAGGTCGGCGGCCCGCTCCCGATCGGGGGCCTCATACTCTTCCCCAAAGCTGGTGGACTGCCCCCAGGCAGAACTGAGGACCACCTCGAGCACGCTGTCTTGTACCCCGAGCCGCTGTCCCACTTCGACGCTGGCAAAGCCCACCCGGGAAGCCAAATCCTGGGCGCTGTGCTGGTCCAGGTCTTCGCCCAGCACCTCAATCGTGCCGGCGCTGAGGTAGTCCCGCCCGGTCAGCAGCCGCGCCAGAGTGGTCTTCCCCGCCCCGTTGGGGCCGACAATCACCCAGTGTTCGCCGGGAAGAATCTGCCAATTAATGTCCTGCAGGATGCTCTGTCCGGCCCGATCCACCCGGGCCGCTTCGACGCGGACGAGGGGGTTGGCCAATGCTGCGGTTGAACTCATAGCTCAACTATAGCCATGATCGGCCCCGCCCTCCGGCCAGACGCCTACCGACCCTCGGTCAAACGTCGGTAGAGCTCCACTGTCTGGCGGCCGATCTGATCCCACGAGAAGTGTTCCTCCACCCGGAGGCGGCCAGCCTGGCCCATTTGTCGGGCCCGCTCCGGATTCTCCAGCACCCTGGTCAGTCGTTCCGCCAGGTCCCCTTCAAACTGGGTTGGGTCCAGCGGGCGCCCGGTGCCGTCTTGCGCCTGGTCGATGGGAACCAAATAGCCGGTCACCCCGTCGACAATAACGTCGGGAATGCCCCCGGTGGCAGTTCCAACGACCGGGAGACCGAGCGCCATGGCTTCCAGGTTCACGATCCCCAGCGGCTCGTACACGGAGGGGGTGACAAAGACGTCGGCGGCCGCGAGGATGGCCACCAGCTCACTGTGCGGCAGCATTTGCCCAATATGAATTACCCCGGTCCGCTTCTGCTGCAGTTCAGCGATTAGGTCCTCTACCTCTTGCTTTATTTCCGGAGTGTCCGGGGCCCCGGCACAAAGGACCACCTGTGCATCTTTTGGCAACAATTCCACTGCCCGCAGGAAATATGGTAGGCCTTTTTGCCTAGTAATTCGTCCCACAAACACCACGGTTGGGCGGTTGGGGTCAATTCCGTGATCCCTCACTACCTGCTCCGCCCGAGCCTGGGCCTCTGCCCCCTCTGGTCGGCGCCACCGGGCCAGGTCGATGCCGTTGTGAATCACCGACACCCGATCCGGATCCACACTGGGATAGCAGCGCAAAATGTCGTCGCGCATTCCGTGCGAAACCGCGACGATGGCGTCGGCATTCTCATAACCGATCCGCTCGGCAAACGAAGAGACCTGGTAGCCACCGCCCAGCTGTTCTGCCTTCCACGGGCGCAGCGGTTCCAGTGAGTGAGCCGAGATCACCAGCGGAACGCCGTAGAGTTGCTGGGCCAGGTAACCGGCAAAAGTGGTGTACCAGGTGTGGGCGTGGACCAGGTCGGTGCCAGCGCAGGCGTTGACCATTTCAAGGTTCACCCCGAGTGTACTAATGGCCGCGTTCCCGCCTGTTAGCTCGGGTAGGTCCGCGTGGCCCACCACCCCCTCGTCGCCGCCGTCTTCACCGGGGGTCCGGGGGCCGTCGAAAGCTTGGACCCGCACGTCCACCCGTCCACGCAGCACTTTGGCCAGCTCGTTGACGTGGACACCTGCCCCGCCGTAAATGAATGGGGGGTACTCGCGGGTGAGGATATCTACACGCATAGTGGCTCGCCTTCCGTTATCAATCAAGTAGTACCTGCTGGCGGCGCAGCGGCTGATCGGACCAGCCCTGGCGCCCGTGCCAGGTGGTTCGGGCCGCTGTTGTGCTGACGGCCCGCTCCGTCGCCATGCCTGAGTATAGCCGAATGTAACGAGAGGTACGCCACACCCACGTCCTAGACCCGCTACAATGGACTCATGGCTAAAAACAACGTACTCGCAATTGTGCTCGCGGGCGGGGAAGGCAAGCGGTTAATGCCACTGACGGTTGACCGCGCTAAACCAGCCGTTCCTTTTGGTGGGCATTTCCGCCTTATCGACTTCGCTCTCTCAAACATGGTCAATTCTGGCTACCTCCGAATTGTCGTCCTCACCCAGTACAAGTCTCACTCTTTGGACACGCATATTTCGAAGACTTGGTCACTTTCCTCAATGCTTGGTAACTACGTCACCACCATGCCGGCTCAGCAGCGTCGCGGTCGGCACTGGTATCTCGGCTCGGCCGACGCGGTCTACCAGTCGCTCAACACCGTCTATGACGAGTCCCCGGATTATGTTGTCATCACCGGTGCTGACAACATCTACCGAATGGACTTCTCCCAGATGGTGGACCACCATATTGCCTCGGGCTTGCCCGCAACAGTGGCCGGCATCCGCCAGCCGATCGAGCTGTCGAACCAGTTCGGGGTGATCGACGCCAAGGACGGCGTGGTGCACCAGTTCCTGGAGAAGCCCGCGGACGCCGAGGGCCTGCCTGACGATCCGACCAAGGTGCTGGCCTCGATGGGCAACTACGTCTTCGACACCGATGCCCTGATCGCCGCTTTGAAGGCGGATGCTGACGATCCCGACTCCAAGCACGACATGGGCGGCAACATCATGCCCTACTTCGTGGAGCGCGGGGAATGTGGGGTTTATGACTTCCTGGAGAACCACGTTCCCGGGGCCACCGACCGGGATCGGGACTACTGGCGTGACGTCGGTACCCTGGACGCCTACTACGAGGCCAACATGGACCTGATCAGCGTCCACCCGATCTTCAATCTGTACAACTTCGAGTGGCCGACCCTGACCCACATGAACGCTGCCCTTCCCCCGGCCAAGTTCGTCTACGCGGGTGAGGATGGCCGCCTCGGACAGGCAATCGACTCGCTGGTGTCAGCCGGCGTGATTGTCTCCGGCGGCCAGGTGTTCCACTCGGTGGTGTCCTCCCAGGTGTACATCCACTCCTGGGCTCGGGTGGTCGACTCGGTCCTCCTGGACGGGGTGGAGGTGGGCCGCTCGGCCGTGGTCAAACGCGCCATCTTGGACAAGAACGTGATCGTGAAGGAGGGGGCTTCCGTCGGCGTCGATCACGAACGTGACCGGGCCCGCGGCCTGACCGTCACCGAATCTGGGATCACGGTGGCTCCGAAAAACTTCGTGATTGAGCCGTGACGGGCTCCAGCCACCAGCTCACCGTGTACGAGGGGTCGACTCCAGTCGGCCCCTCGGCCCCTGAACTCAAGGGGAAGCACTGGTGGGGCACCATTGACCGCCCCTCCCAACCCGGGGCCATTGGCCACAGCCAAATTGGCCCGCAGTGGCTGCAGGATCGACCGTTTCTGCTGATCTCCGACGTGGACTCTACCCTGCTGGCCGAGGAAGTCATCGACGAGCTGGCAGCCCTGGCCGGGGTGGGAGCCAAGGTGGCCGAGCTGACCGAACGGGCGATGGCGGGGAACATGGATTTCTCCGACTCGCTGGTGGCCCGGGCCCAGCAGTTACGCGGGCTACCCGCCACCGCCTTTGACGAGGTGAGGGCGCGCCTCCACGTTCGCCCCGGCGCCCAGACACTAGTGGACTGGGTCCACTCCCTCGGCGGGCAAGTCGGGTTGGTGTCGGGCGGGTTTACCCCGGTGGTGGCCCAACTCTCCAGCGAACTGCGGATTGATCACCATCTGGCCATCGACTTGGAGGTGAGAGACGGCGCCCTCACCGGTGCGGTCGAAGGACCGATTGTCACAGCCCGGACCAAACTGGAGTTCCTCACCCGCCTGCGTGAGCAGACCGGCCTGCCGGTCGTGGCCCTCGGGGACGGCGCCAACGACCTCCTTATGCTCGGGGCGGCTGACGTGGGGATCGGCATTGGTGCCAAGCCGATTGTTCGGCAAAGCGTGGCCAACTACCTGGAGGCCGGGCGCCTCGACCCGGTGATCGGCCTGCTGGGCCACAGCGAAATCTAGCCCTGGTAGGTTTCCCGGAATCGCGCTGCCCCGATTTGCCACTGATCCCAGGGCAACTCGCTTTCAAACACGAGGGCGGTGGCGGTCGGTACCGACACCGGTGCGCCGCCGTCCGGCCCGGCCAGTTGCCAGGCCGCGTCGCTGATCAGCGGTTCGTGCCCGACCACCAGGACTAGGCTGCCCTCCCCGCACAGGCGGATCACCTCCAGGATGCCGTCCACCTCGTACCCGTAAATCGCTTCCACCGTGCGACTGGGAATTGACACTCCGGCCGCCTCGCTCAGCAGCTCAAAAGTCTCTTGGGCCCGCACTGCCGGGGAGACCAGGGCCAGCGCCGGCTGAGCCAAGCGCGGAGCCAGGTCCCGGCCCAGATTCTCAGCTTGGCGTCGGCCCCGGTTGGACAGGGGCCGGAACCGGTCCCCTCCCGCTGCCAGATCTTGAGCGTGTGCGTGACGAATCAGGATCGCGGTGTTCATGGGAACAGGTTAGTACACTTGGGTCATGGCCATTACCAAAGGACCCGAAGCCCTGATCTGTTCAGCCCGCGGCTGCGAGGAACTGGCGACCGGAGCCATCATCTGGTCGAATCCAAAACTTCACTTCGGGCGACACAAAACTTGGCTCACCTGCCCGGAGCACCGGGAGTTCCTAACCAACTACCTTGGGTACCGCCGGTTCCCGGTTGAGTACCTGCCCCTGGACGAGTTCCTGGCTCGGGAAGAAGCCGCCGAGGCGGACCAAAGCTAGGTCAGGGTCACCAGGTCCAGGTAGGAAGGATCCCACAGGTCCTCATCCCCGTCGGGTAGGAGCAGAACCCGGTCCGGTCCCAGTGCCTCCACCGCTCCCGGATCGTGGGTCACCAGCACGACCGCCCCCTGGTAGGTGCGGAGCGCCGCCAAGATTTCCTCGCGCGAAGCCGGGTCGAGGTTGTTGGTGGGTTCGTCCAGCAGCAGCACGTTGGCGGAAGAGACCACGAGAATCGCCAGCGCCAGCCGGGTTTTCTCCCCACCGGAGAGCACCCCGGCCGGCTTCGAGATATCTTCGGCCCCGAACAGGAACTGGCCCAGAACCGAGCGCAGCTTGGTGTCGTCCAGCCCCGGGGCGGCCCGGCGCATATTCTCTTCCACCGTGGCAACCAGGTCCAATGTGTCGTGCTCCTGGGCGTAGTAGCCAAGCTTCAGTCCATGGCCGGGCTCCACCTGCCCGGTGTCAGGATCCTGCACCCCGGCCAAGATTCGGAGCAACGTGGTTTTCCCAGCTCCGTTCAGTCCCAGGATCACCACTCGGGAGCCGCGGTCGATTGCCAGGTCAACGCCGGAGAACACCTCCAGGGAGCCGTAGCTCTTCGACAGCTCGTGCCCGGTCAGGGGCACCTTCCCGCAGGGGGCCGGGTCGGGGAACTTGATTCGAGCCACCTTCTCCTGGCCCATTTCCTCCCCCGCGGCTTCCCGCAGCTGCTCGGCCCGGCGCAGCATTTGCTGGGCCGCGACCGCCTTCGTGGCTTTGGCCCGCATCTTCTCACCCTGAGCCTGAAGGGTCTCCGCCTTCCGGAGCGCGTTGGCCCGTTCCTTCCGGCGACGACGCTCGTCCTCTTCCCGCTGGCGCAGGTAGTCGTCCCACCCCAGGTGGTAGTGATCCAGGCGCGCCCGGCGTGCGTCCAGGTAGAACACCTGGTTGACGGTGTCGCGCAGCAGGTTGACGTCGTGACTGATCACCAGGAACCCGCCCGAGTAGGTGCGCAGCCAGTCGCGCAACCAGATGATGGAGTCGTGGTCCAGGTGGTTGGTGGGCTCGTCCAGCAGCAGGGTCTCGGCCCCGGAGAACAGTACCCGGGCCAGTTCCACCCGGCGACGCTGCCCGCCCGAGAGGGTTCCCAGGGGCTGTTCCAGCAGGCGCTCATCCACCCCGAGCGCCGCCGCAATCTGGGCGGCCTCAGAGTTGGCAGCCCAGCCGCCGGACTGGTGAAACTCATGGTCCAGGCGAACGTAGCGCTCCATCGCCTTTTGCTGGCGCGCCCCGGTCTGTTGGCTCATTTCCTGCTCGGCCTTTTTGATCCGCTCCAGCAGCGTGTCGATTCCGCGCACCGAGATGATCCGGGCGCGGGCACTCTGATTCGGGTCGCCCTCCGTGGTGTCCTGCGGCAGGTACCCGACCGTGTCCGACCGGGTGATGGTACCCCCGTGTTCGGCCACTCCGCGATCGTTTTCCCCGGCCAGGAGGCGCATCATGGTGGTCTTGCCCGCACCGTTCCTGCCAACCAGCCCCACCTTGGCTCCCTTGCCCACGTGAAAACTGGTGGGGCCCAGCAGCTCGCGGGCCCCGATACGCAACGAAAAGTCTTGGACGCTAATCACCAGACGATCCTAGCCCAGCACGGGGGCCTCGTGCTCGCAGCCAATCTCACAGCACCCGGTTTCCCCTCGGCCCGGTGGCGCGGCACAATTGAGGGCGTGATTACCGAACTGAGCCCGAGAGCCACCCGCGTCTACGACGTGCTGGCGATCTCTTTTGTCGGGTTCCTGCTCATTGCTAACGTGGCCGCCACCAAGCTGTTCATGGTGCAGTTGGGCTCGTGGCACCTGATTTTCGACGGCGGGGCCCTGCTGTTCCCGCTCACCTACGTGCTGGGCGACGTCCTGGCCGAGGTGTACGGCTTCGCCCGCGCCCGCCGGGTGATCGTGATCGGGTTCGCCCTCTCCGCGCTGGCCGCCCTCACCTTCTGGGTGGTGGGCGCCCTTCCACCCGCCCCCGACTACGAACACCAGGAAGCCTTCACGGCGGTCCTGGGGTTTGTGCCCCGGATTGTTTCTGCCTCTCTACTGGCGTTCCTGGCCGGTCAGCTGCTGAACGCTTACGTCCTGGTCTGGATTAAGCGGCAGTGGGGCCCGGGACGCCTGTGGGTGCGACTGCTGGGCTCCTCCGTGGTGGGCGAGGCGGCCGACACCCTGATCTTCTGCACGATTGCGTTTGCCGGCATCCTGACCGGGGCCGAGTTCTGGAACTACGTCCTGGTTGGGTACCTGTACAAGCTGGCCGTGGAAGTGATTATTTTGCCGCTGTCGTACCCCACAATTCGCTGGGTGAAAGGACCGGAGGTCGTCCATGGTTAGCAACTGGATTGGAGCCCCCGCGCAGATGTGGGCCCCCACCGAAGCCGGACCCGACCGGGGTTTCACGCTGGAAGCGGAGCTCCCGGGCACACTGGGGCGGACCGGGGTGATCCACACCGCGCACGGCCCGATCCGCACCCCGGCCTTCATTCCGGTCGGCACCAAAGCCAACGTCAAGGGTTTGGTTCCCGAAATGGTGCGGGATCTGGGGGCCCAGGCGGTGCTGGCCAACGCCTACCACCTCTACCTTCAGCCCGGCTCCGACCTGGTGGACGAGGCGGGAGGGCTGGGCCGATTCATGAACTGGCCCGGACCCACCTACACCGACTCGGGTGGGTTCCAGGTGCTGTCGATGGGGGCCGGGTATAAGAAGGTGCTGTCCGACCAGTTTGCCGGCAAGATTGCCGGGGACACGGCCGCCCAGGAACGCCTGGCAGTGAAGGAATCCCGCGCGTCGGTGGACGACGACGGGGTCACCTTCCGCTCTCACCTGGACGGCACCAAGCACCGGTTCACCGCGGAGGTCTCGCTCGGAATCCAGCATCAGCTGGGCGCCGACATCATGTTTGCCTTTGATGAGCTGACCAGTCTGCTGCATCCCTACGACTACCAGGTGGAGTCGCTGGCTCGAACCGAAGCCTGGGCCCGCCGCTGCCTGCAAGCGCACCGCCGCCTGACCGAAGAACGAGTCAGCAAACCCTACCAGCAGCTCTGGGGTGTGGTGCAGGGCGCGCAGTATCAGGATTTGCGCGAGCGGGCCGCCACCACCCTGGCCCGGATGGACGAGGACGGGTGGCAGTTTGACGGATTCGGCATCGGCGGCGCCCTGGAGAAGGAGCGCTTGGGCACCATTGTCGGGTGGGTCAGCGCCCAGTTACCGGCGGATAAGCCCCGGCACCTGCTGGGCATCTCGGAGCCGCTGGACTTTTTCCAGGCGATCGAGGCGGGGGCGGACACCTTCGACTGTGTGAACCCCTCCCGGGTGGCGCGCAACGCGGCCATCTACACTCCGGACGGACGGTTCAACATTACGAACGCGCGGTTTGCCCGCGACTTCTCTCCCCTGGTGACCGGGTGCGGCTGCTACACCTGCACCCACTACTCGCAGGCCTACGTCCGCCACCTGTTCAAAGCCAAGGAGATCCTGGCGGCCACCCTGGCCACCATTCACAACGAGTGGTTCACGGTCCGACTGGTCGACGCCATTCGCCAGTCCATTGCGGACGGCACCTACTGGGAGCTGAAAGAGGACGTCCTCGAGCGATTCTACGGAAACTGAACCGGCCCGGGTCTTCCCCGGGCCGGTCAAGGCTGAGTAGGTCCTGCCTAGACGTTGAAGCCGATGGCTCGCAGTTGGGCGCGGCCGTCCTCAGTGATGCAGTCCGGCCCCCACGGCGGCAGCCACACCCAGTTGATGCTCACGTCGGTTGAGTACGGACCCAGCACCATCTGGACCTGACGCTCAATCACGTCGGTCAGCGGGCAGGCGGCCGAGGTGAGGGTCATGTCCAGGACAATCGCGTTGTCAGCCGCGATCGAGACGCCGTAGACCAAGCCCAGGTCCACGATGTTGATCCCGAGCTCGGGGTCAATCACGTCCTTCATTGCTTCCAGAATCTCTTCGGCGGTCACGGTGCCGTTTTGAATGACGGTGATCCCCTGACTGGGCACGGCTTCGGGCATCTGGAACCGCTGCTCCACCGGTTCGGTATTCGCCATTGGGTTACTCATCGGTGCTGTCCTCCTCAGTTATGGCAATGTCGTAGCCGGCTTGGGCAAGAGCATCACGCAGGGCCGACCAGCCTAGCAGCGAGCATTTGATTCGATTGGCAAACTTTGAGGTTCCCTCCAGGGCGGCGGCATCTTCGAGCTCGTCCAGCAACTCCTCGTCCACGCCCTGTCCGCGCGAATGCATCATCGTGTCCATCGCGTGGTAGAGCTGGCGGAGCCGATCCAGGTCGGCGCCCTCCACCATTTCGGTCATCATGGACAGGGACGCCTGCGAGATGGAGCAGCCATCCCCCTCCCAATGCACTTCGTCCAGCTGGCCGTCCGGGCCGACTTTCACGCCCAGGGTCACCTCGTCACCACAGGTCGGGTTGACCTGGTGCGAGGTGTACTCCAACCCGGCGATCGGTCCAAAACCGCTTCGCCGGCGGGAGTGATCCAGGATCACTTGCTGGTACAGCTGCTCAAGGGATGACACTCAGCTCTCCTTCAACTGGTTCTACCGGTACCCAAAATACTGGCGCACTTTGGCGATCGCAGCGATAAGCTGCTCAATTTCGGACACGGTGTTGGTGACGGACAGAGATGCGCGGGAAGAGGAACGGACCCCAAAGAAGCGGTGCAGCGGGATCGCACAGTGGTGGCCCACCCGAACCGCCACGTCATCGGCGTCCAACACCTGGCCGACGTCGTGCGGATGCACCCCTTCGACCGCGAAAGCCACGACCCCGAGGCGACCCTCGGTGGTGGCCGGACCCAGGATTCGGACTCCCGGAATCTCGGAAATGCCGTCAAACAGTGGTTGGAGCAGGGCGTGCTCCTGGGCAGCCACCCGATCCATGCCAAGTTCTTGCAGGTAGCGCAGGGCCTCGGCCCACGCGGCGGCCTGGGCCACCGGTTGCGAGCCGGCCTCGAATCGGTTCGGGGCCGGGAGGAACTCGGTCGTTTCCATGGTTACGTCCGCCACCACCGAGCCCCCGGTCAGGAAGGGCGGCAGGTCGGCGAGCAAGTCTCGCCGTCCCCACAGGGCGCCAATTCCGGTTGGCCCAAGCATCTTGTGCGAGGAGAACACCGCGAAGTCGACCCCCAGCTGGCTCACGTTCACCGGCTGGTGCGCACTGGACTGGCAGGTATCGAGCACGGTGAGGGCCCCGACCTGACGGGCGGCCGCCACCACCTCGGCCACCGGCGACACGGCCCCGGTCACGTTGGAGGCGTGAGTAAACGCCACCACTTTCGTGTTCGGTGTGATCACATCCAGGGTGTCGAGGTCCAGGCAGCCATCCGAAGTCAGGTCGAGCCACCGCAGCTCCGCTCCGGTTCGAGCAGCCAACTGCTGCCACGGCACCAGGTTGGAGTGGTGTTCGGCGCGGGTGATGACGATCCGATCCTGGGGTCCGAGCCAACTGAACGAGTAGGCCACCAGGTTCAGACCCTCGGTCGAGTTCTTCGTCCACACGATCTCGTCCGGCCGGCCCCCAACAAAGTTGGCCACGGTGGCGCGCGCCGACTCGAACGACTCGGTCGCCTCGTCCCCCAGCAGGTGGGTGCCCCGATTGACCGCGGCGTTGTGGTTCCGGTAGAACTCCGCTTCCGCGTCAATCACCCGGTTCGGTTTGTGCGAGGTGGCGGCCGCGTCAAAGTAGGCAATCTTGCGCCCACCGCGGCCGTGCCGGCTCAGAATCGGAAAATCGGCGCGGATCGCCTCCAGCTCGGCCGCAGTGAACGGCTGAGCCAAGCTGGAGGCAACTTCCGCGGTACTCATTAGGCGACCAGGTACTTGTCGTAGCCCTGTTCTTCCAGCTGGTCGGCCAGCTCGGCCCCGCCCTGGGTCGCCACCTTGCCGTCCACGAAGACGTGCACGAAGTCGGGCTTGATGTAGCGCAGGATTCGCGTGTAGTGGGTGATCAGCAGGACCCCGTTGCCATTCTTACGGTGGACCCGGTTCACCCCTTCCGACACGATCCGGAGCGCGTCCACGTCCAGGCCCGAGTCGGTCTCATCCAGGATCGCAAACGAAGGCTCCAGCAGTTCCATCTGCAGGATTTCCAGCCGCTTCTTCTCACCGCCGGAGAAACCGACGTTGACGTCGCGGTTGGCGAACTCGCCGGGCATCTTCAAGTCGGTCATGGCCCGATCGACGTCCTTGACCCACTGGCGAACAGCCGGAGCTTTGCCTTCAATGGCGGTCTTCGCGGTCCGGAGGAAGTTGGCCACGGACACGCCCGCCACCTCGACCGGATACTGCATCGCGAGGAACAGACCGGCCTTAGCCCGCTCGTCCACGGACATTTCCAGGATGTTCTGGTCGTCCAGCCACGCTTCCCCACCGTCAATGGTGTAGGCGGGGTGCCCGGCCAGCGCGTAGGCCAGGGTCGACTTGCCCGACCCGTTAGGGCCCATGACCGCGTGGATTTCGCCGGAACCGACGGTCAGGTCCACGCCCTTGAGGATCTGCTTGGTGCCTTCGGGGGTTTCCACTGAGACCCGCAGGTCTTTGATGTTCAAGGTAGACATTTGTTATTTTCTCTCTCAATCAGCTCTGGGGGGTTTCGGTGGTTGCCAGCTCGGCTTCGATCGCGTCCATCAGGTGATCCCGAATCTCGGGTACCGGAATCTCGTTGACCAGTTCGGCGAAGAAGCCGCGCACCACGAGGCGACGGGCCTCAATCTCTGGGATTCCGCGACTCATCAGATAGAACAGCTGGTCGTCGTCGAAGCGACCGGTGGCGGAGGCGTGCCCCGCTCCCTCGATTTCCCCGTTTTCGATCTCCAGGTTCGGGACCGAGTCGGCCTTGGCGCCTTCGGTCAGCAGCAGGTTCCGGTTCAGCTCGTAGGTGTCGGTACCGTCGGCCAGTTCGCCGATTAGGCAGTCGCCCACCCAGACCGAGTGCGCGTCCTTGCCCTGCAGCGCCCCCTTGTAGGTCACCCGGGAGTAGCACTTAGGCTGCGAGTGATCAATGAAGGGACGGTGCTCCATGTGCTGGCCGGCATCCACGAAGTAGATTCCGTTCAGGCGCATTTCGCCGCCCGGCGCGGTGTACTCGGTGTCGACGCACATGCGGACCAGGTCCCCGCCCAGGGTCACCACCAGGTGGTCCAGCGAGGCGTCACGGCCAACCGAAACTCGGTGATCGGAGGCGTGCACGGCGGTCCGATCCCACTCTTGAATGGAGACGAGTTGCAGGCGAGCACCATCTTCGACCCGAACTTCGACGGTCTGGTTCAACCACCCCGGGCCGGAGTGCTGCAAAATCACGACGCCGGTGGAGAACTTCTCGGCCTTGATCAGCAGGTGCTGAGCCGAAGGTGCATCCGAGGCGGTGATCTTGACGAAGACCGGCTCGGTCAGCTCTGCCTCGGACGGAATGGTTACCACCGTGGACTGGGGGAACTCGTTCCAGGACACCACTGCGGTCCGGTCTCCTGGAGCCAGCACCTGGCCCAGGCGCGGATCGTCCCGATCGACAGTTTCAACCTGAACCGGGGCGGGTCCCTCAACGGAGACCGTGTTGGTACCGGTGTAGTTCTCCAGCTCAAATAGCGGCCGGATCCGGCGCAGCGGGGTGAACCGCCAGTCCTCTTCGCGTCCGTGGGGAACGGGAATCTCCGCCACCGAGAAGGAAGTGGGGCGATCAGCCCGCGAGGAGTGCCCGGCAGGGCTGGGCGCCGCACCGTGAGAGTGGGGGCGCGGCGTGGTCAAAGTATTGGTCATGTTAGCCGACAGATCCTTCCATCTGAAGTTCGATGAGTCGGTTCAGCTCCAGCGCGTATTCCATCGGCAGGTGCTTGGCGATCGGTTCGACGAAGCCGCGAACGATGGTGGCCATCGCCTCGGTCTCATCCAGCCCCCGGCTCATCAGGTAGAACAGCTGATCCTCATTCACCTTGGACACGGTCGCCTCGTGGCCCATCTCCACGTCCTCGGTGCGCACGTCCACGTACGGGTACGTGTCGGTCCGGGAGATCTTGTCCACCAGCAGGGCGTCACACAGCACGTTGGACTTGGACTTGGTGGCCCGAGCATGGACCTCCACCAATCCGCGGTACGAGGTGCGGCCGCCGCCGCGCGAAACGGACTTCGCCACGATTGAGGAGGAAGTGTGCGGCGCCATGTGAACCATCTTGGCTCCGGTGTCCTGGTGCTGGCCTTCACCGGCAAACCCGATCGACAGCGTCTCGCCGCGGGCGTGCTCCCCGCGCAGATAGCAGGCAGGGTACTTCATGGTGATGGCGGAGCCAATGTTGCCGTCGATCCACTCCATGGTTCCACCCTCGTCGACCATGGCTCGCTGTGTCACCAGGTTCAAGACGTTGTTGGACCAGTTCTGGATGGTGGTGTACCGAACCCGAGCGTCCTTCCGGACGAAGATCTCCACCACCGCGGAGTGCAGCGAGTTCGTGTCGTAGATGGGCGCGGTGCAACCCTCAACGTAGTGAACGTAGGACCCCTCATCGGCCACGATCAGGGTCCGCTCGAACTGCCCCATCGCCTCCGTGTTGATTCGGAAGTACGCCTGAAGCGGGATCTCCACCTGGACCCCCGGGGGGACGTAGACGAATGACCCACCGGACCAGGTGGCGGTGTTCAGAGCGGCAAACTTGTTGTCCCCAGCCGGGACGGCCTTGCCGAAGTACTCTTCGAAGATCTCCGGGTACTCGCGCAGGCCAGAATCGGTGTCCAGGAAGATCACGCCCTGGCGTTCCAGGTCCTCCTGAATCTGCTGGTACACAACTTCGGACTCGTACTGGGCGGCCACGCCGGCCACCAGCCGGTTCTTCTCCGCCTCGGGAATGCCGAGTCGATCGTAGGTGTTGCGGATCTCGTCGGGTAGATCCTCCCAGTCCTTCACCTGCCGATCAGAGGCCCGCACGAAGTACTTGAAGTTGTCGAAGTCGATGCCGGACAGGTCCGGACCCCAGGTGGGCATTGGTTTGCGTTCGAAGAAGTCAAAGGCCTTCAACCGGCGTTCAAGCATCCACTCCGGCTCGTTCTTCGTGGCGGAAATGTAGCGAACGATGTCCTCGTTGATCCCCTTGGGAACCCCTTTGGAATAGTCGTCGCTGTCTTTCCAGCCGTACTCGTACGCTCCAATTGAGTCGATGATCTCGTCGTCGGACATGGGTCCGGTGCCGAGTTCATTGACACCCTGGGGACGCTCATCAACCGGTGTGGCCGGCAGTGACTGGGTCATAGTGTCCTTCTCTTAGTCTTTCTCTAACTAGTTGTGGGAATTGGAATGCTTCAGCACTCGCCGAGCTCCGGGATGAAGCGGAGCCACCCCCACTGGAACCACCGTGGTGCACACGTGCTCTCCCTGGGCCAAAGTGGCCAGTCTCTGCACGTGCACGCCCAGCAGCTTCGAAAATGCAGCAGTTTCGGCCTCACACAGCTGCGGATACTCCCGCGCGACCTGCTCGATCGGACAGTGTCCCTGGCAGAGCTGAACGGCGAAGTCACCGTTGCCCACCGGTCGAACACTGGCGGCATAGCCGTCGTCGGTGAGGGCGTCGGCCAGGGCTTGGGCTCGTTTCCGAGCGTCCCCTCCCACCTCGTTCAAGATGGGCTGGTAACGCCGCTCAATATCGCGCGAGCGCGCCGCTGCGAACGAGTCGACCGCCTCCGGGCCGGCGATGGTAGCCAAATAGCCGATCGCCTTAATTGCCAGGTCGGAGTGCCCGTCGCTGAGTCGGTCGCGGCCGATATCGGTCGCCACGTAGTAGCGGGCAGGACGCCCGCGACCGCGAGGTTTCAGGACCGGCACTTCGTGCTCAACAATGTCGCCGTTCTCTTCCAACGTGGTGATGTGGCGCCGGACAGCGGCTGTGGTCAGGGAGAGCATCTTCGCAATCGTGCCGGAAGTTACCGGCCCTTTCTCAACCACGAGGTCGAGAACCACCTGCCTGGTGCCGAGATCTTTGAGTTCCGCCATTGCACCCCCCTCTTCCACTAGCCGGCGGGTCCTTCGTCCCACCGAACCGAAACTTCTAGGCAGGACCAGTGTAGCTAATTTTCACAACAAAGACATTATTATATTGAGCGATAATCGCCACCCCGGACTCCTCAAAGTGGTGGCAGCCGGGGAGACCGGCCTGGCCCGAGTCGGCGCTGACCGGACCGAATCCGCTTAGTTTCGGGGCTTTCGCAACCAGGGGGCCGCCGGCTCGCGCCGGCCAAAACCAGGCTGCAACAATGTGGCCTGGGTGGCCAAAATTCCGGCAATCGCGCTGGGACTGTGCAGGTCACCAGCCAGGACTCCGGCCACGGCCGAGCGCAGATCAACCCAGTGCGGAACCAGTTGGGCCTCCTCTTCGGCCCGAGCGAAAGCCTCTTCGTAGGCGAACAGATCCGTGGCCAGGAAGATACGCAGGGCTTCCTCGGAGGCACCGGGCGAGGTGAACAGGTCCACCAGGACCGACCAGGTCCGGGCCCCCAGGTCTGCTTCCTCGCGCAGCTCCCGTTTGGCCGCCGCCAGCGGTTCCTCCCCCGGGTGATCCAGCAGCCCGGCGGGAATCTCCCACAGTTCGGCCCGGACCGGATGCCGGTACTGGCGCAGCAGCAGCAGTTCGGCGTCCAGGGGATCCGAGCCGGTGAAGCGCACCGGGACGATGCCGACCGCTCCGGGATGAGTCAGATACTGGCGAACGACCGGCCGGTCGCCCCCGGGCAGTTGCACCCGGTCTTCGCGCAGACCAAAGACGGCTCCGTCCCAGAGTTGCTCGGAGGACTCAACCGGAAAGCCGCTTTGGGCTCGGTCCTGAACCATCGGGCCGCTCCTATTTCAGGGGGGCAACGGCGGTGGTGGCGCCGATCCCCTGGCCGAATGCGCCGCGGCTCTGATTGGCCAGCACCAGCGCCACGTTCAGGTTCCCCATCGGTGTCCCGATCTGGTCGACCGTGGCCAGCGAGGTTCCCTGGCCGCGCAACAGCGCAATCACATCGTCGTCGGTCACGGCCGCCCCGTAGGCAACCGCGCCCTCAGTTCGGTCGGCCAGAGCTCCCGCCAGTGCCGTCAGCGCCTGCTCACTGGCGGCGGGTTGGGATCCGCTCTGGCTGTCCTCTTCCTGCCCGGCCTTCGGATAGGGGGTGGACGGGGTGATCAGGACCAGTTGGTCGGCCGGTGCCTCCGGCATCGAGTTCGCCACCACCAGCGGGGTGTCCACGTCGGTCAGGATTTCGCGCAGGAGGTCCACCTCGGCTCCGGTCCCGGTCAGGGCTTCCACTAGCGCCTGAGCCAGGATCGAGTCGGCCGCGCCGCTTTGGTTCGAGGCAGCCAGGTGACTGGAAACGGGATTGGCTAGGGTGTCGCGATACTCGCGCTGGCCGGGGCTGACCCAGTTGTCGGTCAGCTGCGCGGCCCCGGTCACGGTCGCACCCGCCTCCCGCAAGGTGGCCTGCACCGACTCGGCCACCTCGGCATTGGCGCCCGGCAGGAGGATCAGCGCGACCTTCCGGTCGGCCAGCGAGCCGGGCAAGACCTGTTCGGCCGTGTCGGTGACAAAGGTGGCGTACTGGTCGGCTTCGGCCTGAACGGTGGCCAGCTGAGACTCCAGTTGGGAGGACTTTTCCGCCAGGTTCGTCCCTTCGCTGGCGGCATTGATCTGGCGTTGCAGTGGCCCAGCGCCCAGCACAACCCCCAGCGCCAAAGCCAAGAACACTGCTACCAGGGAGACGATGTGGTACCGAAGATTAACCATGTTTACCTTTCCCGTGGGCCCAGCGGCCCCAGCCTAACTGCCAAAGTACGCCGCGGTGACGTTAGGGTCGCCCGCCCACGGCCACCACCCCTGCACCCAATCGTAAAGTCCCCACCCCAGGCTCTGGCCCCACGGGGTGAACAGCACCGCCGCCACCATCACCAGGAGGGCCGCGATCAGCATCAGCACCAGCTGCCAGGTGCGGACTCCGGGTCGGTAGAGGCGCTGGACCGCTGGTGCGGACACCAACTTGGCCTCAGATCGAAGCTGAATGAAGAACCCGGCTGTCACCTCGCTGCCCGTCTTCTCCAAGAACCCCTCAATCCCCTCGTCGTCGCCCACCAGCACGATCTGATCGGCACCGTTGGCATCGGCCAGCAGCACCGCGGCGTCGGCCGGGGCAGCCGAGGTGACCATCCGCATGAACTTGAGGGTGAGCACGTTGGCTCGGTCCCCACCGGTCACCTGGCCATCCGGGCGCTCCAACAGCACCAGGGGGGTGCCGCGGGTCAGCATCGGCTCGGGCAGGTTTGAGATGTCGCCCAGGATCAGGTCGGGTTTGCGCCCAACCGACTTCAGGGAGTTGGCCCCCTCGCCGACGGCAATAAAGTAGGCGGAAAAGTCGTTGCAGAAGGCCTTTAGCCGCCGAAGTTGGCGGATCGAGGTCAGGCCCGGGGTAACCACCACGACGGTCCGACCGCTCAGGGCCGGAACCGGGGGCACGCCCTCCCCGTGCAGGTACTGTTCAGATTCGCTTTCCCAGGTCAGACCGGCAGTTCGAGCAAAGGACTCAACGGCGGGGCCGAGGCGCTCCCGGCCGCTGGCCTGGGCTTGGTGCAGTTCGGCACTGTCTCGCCGCTGGCCGGAGGCAATGAGCTCTTCCCCGCGGTAGACGTCCCCGCCCTGGATTCGAACCTGGTCCCCCTCGGTCAGGGTCATCAGGTCGGAGCCGAGGTCGTCCACCAGGGTGATCCCCCCGTCGACCAACAGTTGCGCCCCCAGACTGGGGCGGCGACCTGTCGTGGAGGATGCGGCGTTTAGGACCGCCACCGGTCGGCGCGAAAGCAGGGCCAACGCCGAAGAGCGATCTAGGTCCGGGAACTCGATGATGGCAATCTCGCCGGGCTCAAGCCTGCCGGCCAGCCGGGGAATTGATTCGTCGAGGCGGATGGAGCCCGCTAGGGCCGAAGTGTTGACCTTCCGAGACATTATCCTTCTTTCTTCCGCTCACGATCTTGCCACGGTTTATCCGCCAACAGCTCGGCGGCATGCCGACGAACCGGATCCGAGTCCGCTTTTCCTCCGAGCATGCGCACGATCTCTTCGACCCGGTCCTCACCGACGGCCTCTTCCACGCTGGTCTGCTGCCCGTGTCGGCGCAGAACGTAGTGTCGGTCTGCACAGGCCGCGACCTGCGGCAGGTGGGTGACGGCCACCACCTGCTGGGTTTGACCCAGCTGCGCCAGGCGCCGACCAACCTCGGTGGCGGTGTGTCCACCAATCCCCTGGTCCACCTCGTCAAAAATGTAGGTGCCGGGCTCAGCCTGCTCTCCCAGGGCCACCTCCAGGGCCAGCATGACGCGGGAAAGTTCACCGCCCGAAGCCCCATCCCCGAGCGGGCGGAACGGGGCGTCGGGTCGGGCCCGCAGCTCCATCTGCACGTCGTCGCTCCCGTGAGCCTGCGGCTCCTCCGCCTGTACTTGGACTCGGAACTGGGCCTGCGGCATCGCCAGTTCGTGCAGCTCCCGGTTGACGATCTTGGCCAGGCGCAAGCCAGCCTGGTGGCGGGAGCGATGCAGCTGATCGCCCAGTTCTCGCAACTGGGACTGGGCCGCAGCCAGCTGCTGGGCCACCTGTTCCGGATCGGCGCCGCTGCCGGTCAACTCGGCGAGGCGGGCCTCCGCCTCCACCTGCCAGTCGAGCAGTTCCGCTACCGTCGTGGCGCGCCCCTTCATCAGGGCTTCCAGGTCGGCCCGGCGCTGCTGGAGGGAAGCCAGTTCGTCGGGGTCTTCGCTCAGCTGGTCCACATACTGCCAGAGGTCGGCGGCAATATCGGCCACTTCCCCCTCCACTTGGGCCAGCCGGTCCGAGTAGGAGGTTAGAGCCGAGTCCAGGCCGGCTGCAGAACGGAGCTCGGCCGCGCATTGTCCCAGCAGGTCCAGCACGCCCACCAGGTTGTCCTCCCCCTGAAGGGTTTGGACGGCGTCCCCAACCGTTTGGGCCAGGTCCGCCACGTGGGAGTAGCGCTCAATCAGGGCCGGCAGCTCCTCTTCCTCCCCGACCTGAGGGGCCAGCTGAGTGAGGGTGGTGATCACCTCGCGCAGGTAGTTGATCTCAATCTGCTGTTGGTCGTGGTCCCGGTGAAGTTCATCCAGGGTCCGCTTCAGCGTCGTGACCGCGGCCCACTGCTCCCGGTATCGGGCCAGGAGCTGCTGGTGCTGTTCGCCCGCGTAGGTGTCGAGCAGGGCGCGTTGGACCTGGCTGCGTCGAACCCGCCACTGGTCGGCCTGGCCGTGGATAGTCAGCAGCGGGCTGACCAACTCCTCCAGCGTCCGCAAGGGAACTGGTCGTCCCTGGGCGGCGGCGCGCGAGCGACCGTTCGCGGGGACTGTGCGGGACAGGATCAGTTCCTCGCTCTCAAACCCCAGTTCCGCCAGATGCTTTGCCACCGTGGCGGTCGGTTGAATGATGGCGTCAATTTCAATTTGCGGGTGACCGGTTCGGACCAGGGCTCCATCGCCCTTTTCGCCGAGCAGGAGTCGGAGCGAGGTGAGCACCATCGTCTTGCCAGCCCCCGTCTCACCCGTGATCACGGTGAAGCCCGGGGCGAGCTCGAGGTGCGCCTCGTCAATCACCCCGAGTCCTTTAATGCGAAGTTCTTCTATCATCGGTTGGGTCCGTGCGGTCGGGGGGAACGCCAGCCTGAAACTGGCAGGTTGAACTTGTTGACCAGCCGCTCCGAGAACGGATGGTTCTCCAGCCGGGCCAGGCGCACCGGTCGGGCTCCCCTGGTGGTCATCACCACCGAGCCGGCCGGCGCATCCAGAGCCAGGAGTCCGTCAATCCACACCTGGGGGGCGCGGCGATTGGAGGGGAGGATCCCCACTTCCAGCACCGAGTTCGGACTGACCACCAGGGGCCGGGTGAACAGCCCGTGCGCCCCCAGAGGGGCCATCACAATCGCTTCGGTGTCGGGCCAAACCACGGGCCCGCCGGCGGAAAAGGAGTAGGCGGTCGAGCCGGTCGGTGTGGCCAAGATGATGCCGTCGGCTCCGTAGGTGGAGACAACTTGGCCGTCAACCGCAAAGGCCAGGTCGGCCGGGTGGGCCAGATCCGAGTGCAAGATTGCCGCCTCGTTCAGGGCCCACTGGCGGGCCAATGCCCCGAGCGGGGAGATGATCTCCACTTCCAGGGTCATCCGATTTTCCACCTCGAAGGCGTCGCGTCGGATCCGTTCGACCACCACCTCGAGCGAGTCGTCCGAGGTGTCAGCCAGGAATCCCATGTGGCCAAAGTTCAGGCCGAGCAGAGGAATGTCATAGTGCCGTGCCGTGCGAGCTCCGGCCAAAAACGTGCCGTCACCCCCCAGCGCCAGGACCAGTTCGGGCGGCTGGTCCGGATCCGGCGAGACCGTCACCTGCATCCCGAGCGCGGCCGCGACCGCCCGGACCGTGTCGGCGGCCGGGCCAACATCTTCCCGGTTTGGGTGACACTCCAGCAGGATTCTCTTAGCCATGACTGTCCTCACTGTTCGGATGGGGGCCGCGGTTGACGGCATCCCGGGCCGCCTCGTCCAGGTCCGGGAGCGCCACCGGCCCCGGCCCCGAACTCATGGCCAAAAAGTATTCGACGTTGCCAGCTGGCCCCGGCAATGGGGACGGTTCGATCGCCCACACGGTCAGCCCTTGCTCGGCGCAGAAATGCGCTACTTTGGCCACCGCCTGGGCCCGCTGCTCCGGATCCCAGACCACCCCGTTTTTCCCGAGGGCACCGCGGCCCACTTCAAACTGCGGTTTCACCATCAGGAGGAAGTCGGCCTTCGGAGCGCAGCGAATCAGCGCTGGAACCACCAGCTCCAACGAGATGAAAGAGAGGTCCCCAACCACCAGGTCCGGGGCCGGCGCCACCTGGTCGGGTTCCAGATAGCGAATATTGGTCCGCTCCAGGTTCTCCACCCGCGGATCCTGGCGCACCGACCAGGCCAGCTGCCCGTAACCCACGTCGACCGCCACCACGGAGGCCGCTCCGCGGCGCAGCAGCACGTCGGTGAATCCGCCGGTAGAGGCGCCCGCGTCCAAGCACCGGCGACCCGCGATCTGCGGGGCCCGCTCCCCCAACGCTGCCAGCGCCCCCAGCAGTTTGTGGGCCCCGCGGGAGACGTACTGGTCCGCCGGTGGGTCGACCAGCACGATCGGGGCGGCCGTCGAGACCTGGGTGGCCGCTTTGGCGGCCAACTGGCCATTGACCTTGACTTGGCCGGCCTCAACCATCTCCTTCGCCTGCTGGCGCGATTGGGCCAGCTTTCGGCGAACGAGTTCGGCATCGAGGCGGCGCAGAGTCATCGGATCCTCACCGTTGGGTCTGCTCTAGTTCCTGGCGCAGTTCGCGCTCAAGCTGGCGCAATTCCTCCAGGGCGCGAGGAAGCTCAGCCAGGTCCCCCACCGAGTTGTCCCGCTCCTCGTCCATCGGGTCAGTCCTGTTCCTGGCCGGGGGTGGCCGCCTGGTCCGACTCTGCCGACCGGTCTGAAACCGGGGCGTTTGCTTCCGGCTCTGCGTCTGCAACCGGCGCCGTTTCCGGCCCAGCTTCCTCCACCGGCCCGTGTTCTTCCACCGGCGCGGTTTCCGCTTCCGGTTCTGGGGCCGGCTCCACCACACCGGTTTCGTCGTCGTTGGGAACCACTTTCAGGGGCGGGCAGGCTACCTGGGTCCGCTCATCCTCGATTTCCCACGCGGCCGCGATTAGGGCCCGGTAGGTGTCCAGGTTCAGGGTGACCAGTTCCTCTGAGCCGGTCAACCACGCCTCGCCAATCCGGATCCGTCCGCGCCGGTCAATCGCCACCACCTGTGAGACTCCGCAGGTCCAGGTGCCGTCACGATGGTGACGCGGCCGCGGGTGCACCTCGTTCAGCCCATTAAGATCCAGGGCCACAAAGGAAGGGCGCTGCCCGCGCGGAGCCAGCACGATATCCCGAGCGTCGCTCACCCCGGTCAGGACGTGAAGAGAAGCCATCTTGGCCGAGACCGCCCCGGCGATGTCGGTAGACAACTGGTCACCGATCACCAGGGGCCGTTCCATCCGCAACATCTGGGCGGCGCGAATGAAGATGTCGGGGCGGGGCTTGCCAGCTGCAATCGGCCGGACCCCGGTGGCGTTGCGCACGGCCGCGACCAGGGACCCGTTACCCACGGCGAACCCACGCTCGGTCGGCAGTTTCGGATCGAGGTTGGTGGCGAAGTGGATGGCGCCGGCCTGGATTGCGAGCGCCGCCTCAGTTAGCTGAGCCCAACCGAGGTCCTGGCTCAGTCCCTGCACCACTGCCGCCGGCTCGGCCGCGGCCTCACCGACTACCTCAAACCCGGCCTCAGCAGTCATCCGAGCCAGCTCTTCGCTGCCGGTGACCAGGATCTTCGTGCCCGGCTCAAACTTTTCCTTCAGGTCCATCAGCAGGTCCATCGCCGAGGTCATCACCTGGTTGGCTTCGGCCACGTACCCGAGCGCACTGAGCTTGTCTGCCACCGCCTGGGGGCTGCGAGACGAGTTGTTGGTCAGGAAGCCAATTTGCATCCCGTGGTCCTCAGCCAGATCGATCGCACCCGGACCCCCGGCAATCACTTCCGCCCCGGCGTAGCAGACGCCATCCAGGTCCAGCAGGGCCCCGTCGAACATCTTCGCGAGCGGTTCTCCCCCACCGCGCAGGTCCGTGCGAACCTTGTCCACATCCGCTTCCAGCAGGAGATCCAGATCCACGATCTCCATCGGATCTTCCTCCGGGGGGAGCTCATCCAGTACCTGGGCGGCTTCCTCCAGCCGACCGAGGTCCTGAAGCCGCTCAGCCCGCAGTTCTCCGAGCCATCGCAAAAGCTCACTGGGAGTGTCCTCCGGCAGAGACCGCAACGCGTTCTCCACAATCATCAGGGAGTAGTCCATCTGGCCCAGATCGGCGCGAGCGCCGGCTGCCACCAGAATCAACTCCACCTGGTCTTCCAGGGAAAGCTGGGAGGTGTCGGTCTCTTCCACGATTTCGATGGCGCGCTCGGGCCGCCCCAGCCCACGCTCACAGTCGGCCTCAATCGCGCGCAGGGACACATCCCCACGCATCCGGCGCACAGCCCGCACTTCACGGAGGGCCTCATCGTAGCGTCCGGACACATAGGCGGTCAGGGCGGCAGCTTCCCGGACCACGTCGACCCGCCCGGCCCGGCGCACAGCCGCCTGGGCGTGCTGATAGGCCAGCTCCGGATCGATGTCCAGCAGCTGCCCGGCGGTCACCAGGTGTCGGGCGACGATTTCCTGGTTTGCGCCCGAGAGCGTCTTCAGCGCTTTCAGCGCATCCGCATCCAGCTCATCGGCGGTGACACCGGCTGGAATTACAGGCTCATTGGGATCGGCCGAGCGGTACTCGCGATGGTGAGGCTTGTTTTTGGCCAAGAACTTCGACTTCCCCCCGAAGTTCTTCTTGCCTCCGCGATCGAACTTCCCGCCCCGCTCAGGTTTCCCACTGCGGTCGAACTTGCCGCCGCGGTCATACTTGCCGCCGCGTGAACCAAAGTCTTTGCCCCCGGGGCGCCCGGATCCTCCCGGGCCTCGTTGGCCCCGATTGCTGTTGCGGTCTTCGGCCACAGTGTCCTCTTTCAAGTTAGGCGGGCAGGTTTCTTTGCTAGTGTACCTGCGAGTTGGGTCCCGATGGGAAGGGCTCAGCCTCCCGGTGGATAAGTCCCGTTCATGCAGAATGCCCCTCACCGTGTGGTGGGGGGCGTTCTGTTTGGTTGATTTGCGGTGGTTTGCTAGTCTCCCACATCCTGTCGGTTGCAGTACCTTCGCCGTTGTGGGGCTTAGCTTCCGGGTTCGGAATGGGACCGGGCGTTTCCCCCACGCTATGACCACCGCAAAAGTGGTCTACCATGGTCACTCAAACCCCTAGGGGTTTTTGTGTTTGGGTTGGTAGTGGATCGTATAGTGGTTGTTCGCGTGTTATCAATGATTTTTGTGTGTTTTGATGGCTCGCGTGTTGTGTTTGGTTTAGTGTTGGCCAATTAGTACCAGTCAGCTCTACACACCTTACGGTGCTTCCACTTCTGGCCTATCAACCCAGTCTTCTTCTGGGGGCCTTCACAACAATTGTTGATGGAAACCTTATCTTAGAGATGGCTTCCCGCTTAGATGCTTTCAGCGGTTATCCAACCCGAACGTAGCCACCCAGCCCTGCACCTGGCGGTACAACTGGCACACCAGAGGTTCGTCCGTCCCGGTCCTCTCGTACTAGGGATGGGTCTCTGCAAGTTTCCTACGCGCGCAGCGGATAGGGACCGAACTGTCTCACGACGTTCTGAACCCAGCTCGCGTACCGCTTTAATGGGCGAACAGCCCAACCCTTGGGAGCGACTACACCCCCAGGATGCGACGAGCCGACATCGAGGTGCCAAACCATGCCGTCGATATGGACTCTTGGGCAAGATCAGCCTGTTATCCCCGGGGTACCTTTTATCCGTTGAGCGACACCGCTTCCACAAGCCAGTGCCGGATCACTAGTTCCTGCTTTCGCACCTGCTCGACCTGTCAGTCTCACAGTCAAGCTCCCTTTTACACTTACACTCGCCACCTGGTTACCAACCAGGCTGAGGGAACCTTTGAGCGCCTCCGTTACCATTTAGGAGGCAACCGCCCCAGTTAAACTACCCACCAGGCACTGTCCCCAACCCAGATCATGGGCCAAGGTTAGATGCACACTAATATCAGAGTGGTATTTCACCAATGACTCCACAAACACTAGCGTGCCTGCTTCACAGTCTCCCACCTATCCTACACAAACACCAGCGAACACCAATACCAAGCTATAGTAAAGGTCCCGGGGTCTTTCCGTCCTGCTGCGCGTAACGAGCATCTTTACTCGTAGTGCAATTTCACCGAGTTCATGGTTGAGACAGCAGAGAAGTCGTTACGCCATTCGTGCAGGTCGGAACTTACCCGACAAGGAATTTCGCTACCTTAGGATGGTTATAGTTACCACCGCCGTTTACTGGGGCTTCAATTCAAACCTTCGCTACCCACAAAGGGGCAGCTAAGCTTTCCTCTTAACCTTCCAGCACCGGGCAGGCGTCAGTGCGTATACATCGCCTTACGGCTTCGCACACACCTATGTTTTTGATAAACAGTCGCTTCTCTCTATTCTCTGCGACCCACCCTGGCACCAAACACGGCAAGCGTGCTCCACCAAGACAGGTCCCCCTTCTCCCAAAGTTACGGGGGCATTTTGCCGAGTTCCTTAACCATGATTCTCTCGTCGCCTCGGTATACTCTACCTGACTACCTGTGTCGGTTTAGGGTACGGGCGGTATCAGACCTCACGTCGAGGCTTTTCTAGACAGCACAGGCTCACTCTCAAACCCCAAAAAAGGGGCTCCCATCAGTCCTCACCTATAACGTCCCCGGATTTACCTGAGGACAGGCCACAACCTTAGACACACACAACCACCGGTGTGCGAAAGCTACCACTCTGTGTCACCCCTGTTAACACGCTCACCACAAGAAAACCTCCACAACCGCAGCCCCGAAACATCCCGCTCCCGAAAGAGCAGAACACACGAAACTAGAGTTATCTCAGTCTAAATGCAGCGTTTGGCGGTCTAACACCGGTACCAGAATATCAACTGGTTATCCATCGACTACGCCTGTCGGCCTCGCCTTAGGACCCGACTAACCCAGGGAGGATAAACCTAGCCCTGGAACCCTTAGTCAATCGGCGGACAGGATTCCCACCTGTCATTCGCTACTCATGCCTGCATTCTCACTCCCACCAAGTCCACCAACGCTCACACGCAGGCTTCACCCCAGGCAGGACGCTCCCCTACCCAACAACACCCAACAAAAGTTGAGCACTCATTGCCACAGCTTCGGCGGTGTACTTCAGCCCCGCTACATTATCGGCGCGGAATCACTTGACCAGTGAGCTATTACGCACTCTTTCAAGGATGGCTGCTTCTAAGCCAACCTCCTGGTTGTCAAAGCAACTCCACATCCTTTCCCACTCAGCACACACTTAGGGGCCTTAGCTGATGATCTGGGCTGTTTCCCTTTCGACTATGAAGCTTATCCCCCACAGTCTCACTGCCGTGCTCAAACTAATGGCATTCGGAGTTTAGCTGATCTCAGTAACCCAACGGGCCCATCAACCAACCAGTGCTCTACCACCACCAGACATACACGACGCTGCACCTAAATGCATTTCGGGGAGAACCAGCTATCACGGAGTTTGATTGGCCTTTCACCCCTACCCACAACTCATCCCCCCAGTTTTCAACCTAGGTGGGTGCGGTCCTCCACAGCGTCTTACCACTGCTTCAACCTGGCCATGGGTAGATCACCCCGCTTCGGGTCTAGAACACGCGACCATAAACGCCCAAAAATTTCAGACTCGCTTTCGCTACACCTACCCCACAAGGGTTAAGTAAGCCACATGCCACTAACTCGCAGGCTCATTCTTCAAAAGGCACGCCATCACCACAACCCCCCACAAGGAGGAGCCGACCGGCTCTGACGGCTTAAAGGCGCCCGGTTTCAGGAACTATTTCACTCCCCTCCCGGGGTACTTTTCACCATTCCCTCACGGTACTAATACACTATCGGTCATCAAGAAGTATTTAGGCTTACCAAGTGGTCTTGGCAGATTCACACAGGATTCCACGAGCCCCGCGCTACTCGGGAACAAGCTCAGCAAACAAGGAAGAATTTCACCTACACGACTATCACGCGCTACGGTCCAACATCCCAGAAGGTTCAGCTACCCAACCCTGCTCACCCCAGGCCACAGCGACAGCCCAGAAAAACTTGCCCCACAACACCGCATGCACAACCCTCGCTGAGTATCACACACACACGGTTTAGCCACCTCCGCTTTCGCTCGCCACTACTCACGGAATATCTTCTCCTACGGGTACTAAGATGTTTCACTTCCCCGCGTTCCCCCTAACACCCTACAAAACTCAGATGCTAGTAACAAGACATAACTCTTGCTAGGTTCCCCCATTCGGAAATCCTCGGATCAACACTCGCTCGCCAACTCCCCGAGGCATATCGCAGGCCACAACGTCCTTCATCAGCTCTTGATGCCAAGGCATCCACCGAACGCCCAACAAAACTAAACAAACACAAACAACAAGAACAAACCAAAAAAAACTCAAATCACACAAAAATAAAGATGCAAACAACCACTATACAATTCACCAACAACCCAACCCCCAACAAACACCCCACAAACAAACGGGATGCCATGTTGAAAGTGAACCTGACAGTGTGTGCCCTTGACCCCCACCCACACCAGGGGCAGGAAAAAACAACCCTAAACACGGAACACCCAAAACGAGCATCCCCAAACAGGGTCTCCTTAGAAAGGAGGTGATCCAGCCACACCTTCCGGTACGGCTACCTTGTTACGACTTCGTCCCAATCGCCAATCCCACCTTCGACCACTCCCCCCACAAACGTGGTTAGGCCATGGGCTTCGGGTGTTACCAACTTTCATGACGTGACGGGCGGTGTGTACAAGGCCCGAGAACGTATTCACCGCAGCGTTGCTGATCTGCGATTACTAGCGACTCCACCTTCACGAAGTCGAGTTGCAGACTTCGATCCGAACTGAGACTAGCTTTAAGGGATTCGCTCCACCTCACAGTATCGCAACCCTCTGTACCAGCCATTGTAGCATGCGTGAAGCCCAAGACATAAGGGGCATGATGATTTGACGTCATCCCCACCTTCCTCCGAGTTAACCCCGGCAGTCTCCCATGAGTCCCCACCATCACGTGCTGGCAACATAGGACAAGGGTTGCGCTCGTTGCGGGACTTAACCCAACATCTCACGACACGAGCTGACGACAACCATGCACCACCTGTAAATGAGTGTCCAAAGATCCCCGTACTTCTACGGTCTTCTCAAATATGTCAAGCCTTGGTAAGGTTCTTCGCGTTGCCTCGAATTAATCCGCATGCTCCGCCGCTTGTGCGGGCCCCCGTCAATTCCTTTGAGTTTTAGCCTTGCGGCCGTACTCCCCAGGCGGGGCACTTATTGCGTTAGCTACGGCGCAGAAGCCACAACAGCCCCCACACCTAGTGCCCAACGTTTACAGCGTGGACTACCAGGGTATCTAATCCTGTTCGCTCCCCACGCTTTCGCTCCTCAGCGTCAGTAATGGCCCAGAGATCCGCCTTCGCCACCGGTGTTCTTCCTGATATCTGCGCATTCCACCGCTACACCAGGAATTCCAATCTCCCCTACCACACTCAAGCATGCCCGTACCCACCGCACTTCACTAGTTAAGCCAGTGAATTTCACGACAGACGCGACACGCCACCTACAAGCCCTTTACGCCCAATAATTCCGGACAACGCTCGCACCCTACGTATTACCGCGGCTGCTGGCACGTAGTTAGCCGGTGCTTCTTTACCCCATACCCTCAAACCACCCCAAAAGCGGCCCTTGGTCAAGAGCGAAAAAGGTTTACAACCCGAAGGCCTTCATCCCTCACACGGCGTCGCTGCATCAGGCTTTCGCCCATTGTGCAATATTCCCCACTGCTGCCTCCCGTAGGAGTCTGGGCCGTATCTCAGTCCCAATGTGACCGACCACCCTCTCAGGCCGGCTACCCGTCAAAGCCTTGGTAAGCCATTACCCCACCAACAAGCTGATAAGCCGCGAGCCCATCCCCAACCACAAAAGCTTTCCAACCAGCCCCATGCGAGACCAGCAGAATAATCAGTATTAGACACCCTTTCAGGAGCTTATCCCAAAGAAGGGGGCAGGTTACTCACGTGTTACTCACCCGTTCGCCACTAACCACACCCACAAAAGCAGGCGCAATCCGTTCGACTTGCATGTGTTAAGCACGCCGCCAGCGTTCGTCCTGAGCCAGGATCAAACTCTCCGAAAAAAACAATCCGGAAAACCAGCCACCAAAAAACGGTGACCAGAAAATCCCAACACTCAAAAAAACAAAACAATCAAAAACACACACTATCAAGTTCACAAACAACAAACCATTGAAGGTTTTGCCCGACCTCTCGGCGTTTCCACCGCTTGGCCAACGAGTTTCAACTTTACCAGTTCTTATCCGAACTGTCTAATCAGTTTCTGTGGCTCTCGCCACCACCGATCTTCTTCAGTTGTTTTCTTCCCTCGCGGGCAGGAATTACTCTAAGACAGTTTCGGTGTCACGCGCAAGTTGCCTGCGCGTGACACCGACCACTGCTTCAGTCCCGTGCCAGGACCGCTAGGTTCCGCCGGCCTTTTCGCAGCAGAATGACGCCGCCGGGAAGGGCATCTGCCTCCTGCAGCACGTACTCGGGATCCGGGTTCTTCTCGTTGTTGACGGACAGGCCGTTGCTCTCAATGGTCCGCCGGGCTGCCGCCCGCCCCTTCTCCAACCCGCTGCTGACCATGGCTTCGGTCAGGGTGGTTTCCCCCGGAGTCCAGTGGCCGCGGGGCAGTTTCTCCACCGCTTCCCCCAGAACCGACGCGGACAGCGAGCGCAAGTCGCCGCCGGCCCAGAGGGCAGCGGTAGCGGACTCGGCTTCGGCCAGGGCCTCGGCTCCGTGCACGTACGCGGTCACCTCCGCGGCCAGGCGCTTCTGAGCTGCCCGCAGGTGCGGTGCCTCTCGCACCTGCTGTTCGAGCTCTTCGATTTCGCCCCGCGACAGGAAGGTGAAGATCTTCAGGAACCGAATCACGTCGTCATCTGAAGTCTGCAGCCAGAACTGGTAGAACGCGTAGGGACTCATCAGCTGCGGATCCAGCCAGATGGCGCCGCCTTCGGTCTTTCCGAACTTGGTTCCGTCCGCCTTGGTAATGATCGGAGAGGTGAGGACCGACACCTGCTTGCCCTCAACCTTGCGGATCAAGTCCATCCCGCCGACCAGGTTTCCCCACTGGTCGTTGCCCCCGGTCTCCAGCGTGCAGCCGTAGCGGCGGTAGAGTTCCAGGTAGTCGTAGGCCTGCAGCACCTGGTAGCTAAACTCGGTGTAGGACAGTCCCTCGTCCGACTCCAGCCGGCGGGCGACGATGTCCTTGTTCAGCATCGTCCCCATCCGGAAGTACTTGCCCAGGTCCCGCATCAGCTCAATCGCGCTCAGGCTGCCGATCCAGTCCAGGTTGTTGACCATCCGGGCAGGATTGTCCCCGGTAAAGTCGAGCAGTCGCTCCAACTGCGCCCGGAGCCCGTCGGCCCAACCGGCCACCACGTCGGTGGACTGGAGGCTTCGTTCACCAGAAGCCCGCGGATCCCCGATCAGCCCCGTTCCCCCGCCGACCAGTGCGAGCGCATGGTGTCCGGCCCGCTGCAGGTGACGCATGATGATCACCTGCACCAGGTGTCCGTGGTGAAGGGAGGGCGCGGTCGGGTCAAAGCCGCAATAGAAGGTGACCGGTCCAGAGTTCAGAGCATCCGTCAGCGTCTCCCAATCGCTGTGCTGGGCAATCAGCCCGCGCCATTGCAACTCTTCGAGCAGGTCACTCATTACATTTCTCCTCATGATGGTTGTGGGCTTGAGCCCAGGCCCAGTTTACTTCAGTTGGTTTGGGACCATTCTCGGAGCCGATCCAGGTTGGCCTGAGCCTCACCCAGTTGCTCGGCCACCCGCTCGGGCGCGGTCCCACCGCGTCCAGCCCGCGCCTCCACCGAGCCGGACAGCGACAGCACCGATCGGACATCCGGGGTCAACTCGGGCGAAATCTCCGCCAGATCGGCGTCGGTCAGTTCCCACAGTTCCTGGCCGCGCTCCTCACACACCCGGACGCACTCGCCGGCCAGCTCGTGCGCGTTGCGGAACGGCACCCCCTGTTTGACCAGCCATTCTGCGATGTCGGTGGCCAGGGAGAATCCCTGGGGAGCCAGCTCTTCCATCCGGTCGTAGTGCAGCGACATGGTGGCGATCATTCCCGCCACCGCCGGCAACAGCACCTCCAGCGTGTCGATCTGGTCAAAAACCGGCTCTTTGTCCTCCTGCAGGTCTCGGTTGTATGCCAGCGGTAGCCCCTTCAGGGTGGCCAGTAGCCCGGTCAGGTCTCCGATCATCCGCCCCGCCTTGCCGCGGGCTAGCTCCGCCACATCCGGGTTCTTCTTTTGCGGCATGATGGACGAGCCGGTGGAGAACGAGTCGTGCAGGGTCACGTAGTCGAACTCCTTGGTGTTCCAGATGATGATTTCCTCGCTCACCCGGGAAAGGTTGATCCCAATCAGGGTCAGGATGAAGGAAAACTCGGCCACCACGTCGCGCGCGGCGGTGCCGTCAATCGAGTTGGCCACCGCGGAGGTGAAACCAAGGTCGCGGGCCACCTGCTCCGGGTCCAACCCAAGCGTGTTTCCGGCCAGCGCCCCCGATCCGTAGGCGGAGACGGCCGCGCGCCGATCCCAATCCTGGAGCCGCTCCAGGTCCCGGACCAACGGCCAGATGTGGGCGGCCAACTGGTGGGCCACCAGCACCGGCTGGGCGTGCTGCATGTGGGTGCGCCCCGGCATAATCGCCCCGCGCGCCGCATAGGCCTGCCCGAGCAGCGCCTCGGCCACGTCCAGCACCAGGCCGGCCAGCCGACGGCCTTCCCGCCGCAGGTAGCGCCGAATCAAAGTGGCGATCTGGTCGTTGCGCGATCGTCCGGCTCGTAGGCGTCCACCCAGTTCGGCTCCGGCCCGCTCAATTAGGCCGCGTTCCAGGGCCGTGTGGACGTCTTCGTCCTCGGGCAGGGCCACAAAGGTACCGGCCAGCACGTCCTGCTCGAGCCGGTCCAGCGCGGACAGAAGGCCGCGCAACTGGTCGGAGGTCAACAGCCCCACCTGCGCAAGCGCGCGGGCGTGGGCTCGCGAACCGGCCAGGTCATCCGGGGCCAGGCGCCAGTCAAAGTGCGTGGAGACGCTCAGACGAGTGAGAGCCTCCGCGGGTCCGCCGCTGAAACGGCCACCCCACAGGCTGATCTTTTCGGGTTCGGGATTTCCACCGGAAGTAGTCATGCTTTAATCATGCCCTTTGTCGGCCCGGGCGGGCCACCGGTCCACCTGGCAGAAGGCAATCGTCCCCCGCCGCCCGGCCGCGATCGGTAGAGTGGGATGGTGACCGCCCGCCCACGCGGGGACCCGGACGAATTGGATGTGCTGATCGTGGTTGGACTTGGGCCTACCCACCCGTCAAATGAGACGACGTTTGTTCCGCGAGTTGAGTCGGAGGTGGGGCGGCTCGAGTCGGTGATCGTGCACCGCCCCGGGCTTGAGATTGAGCGGCTCACCCCGCAAAACCACGACGAGCTTCTGTTTGACGACCTGCTGTCGCCGACCGCCGCCAAGCGCGAACACGACTACTTTGTCGAGGTGATGCGCGACCGCGGGGTGCAGGTGCTGCACTTTACCGACCTGCTGATCGAGACGCTGGACCACCCAGAAGCCCGTCAGTATGTGTTGGAAAACACAATTAACCGACTCTATTTGGGGCCGCTGTTGGCCCCCGCGGTGGAAGAGTGGGCAGCTGAGTTGGACTCGGCCGCGCTGGCGTCGGTCTGCATTGAAGGTTTGACCCTGGGCGATTGGCAGCGGGTCTCCCCCACCTCCTCGCTGGTGGCTCAAACGCTGGCGGAAAACGAGTTCCTGATCTCGCCGCTACCCAACCACCTGTTTGCCCGGGATGCCTCCGCATGGATTTACGGCGGGGTGGCCATCAACTCGATGAAGCGGGAGTCCCGGCGCCGCGAGCCCCTGCACTACTCGGCCATCTACCAGTGGCACCCCCGGTTTGCCGGCGCCGACTTCACGCGGTGGACCAACGGCACCTCGGGCCCAATCCGCTCGGTCGAGGGCGGCGACATCATGGTGCTTGGCGACGGCCTCCTGGCCATTGGACTGTCCGAGCGGACCAACCCTCAGGGGGTGGAGCGTCTGGCTTCCCGCCTTTTCGCCCAGGGACAGGCCGATCACGTGCTGGCAGTGATGCTGCCTCACCAGCGGGAGTTCATGCATTTGGATACGGTCTTGACCCAGGTGGATCGGGACTCATTTATCATCTATCCCCCGATCCGATCGGCCCGCACAATTTCGCTGGTTCGTGATGGTGATCGCCCCCGACTGGTGATGGATGACCTGCCGTTGGAGCAGGCGCTGCCCCGGGCGCTCGGCCGCCCAATCCGATTCATCATCCCGGAGGGAACCGAGGCGGAGCTGGCCCGCGAACAGTGGAATGACGGCTTCAACATGCTGGCGCTCAGCCCGGGCCAAGTGGTGGCCTACGATCGCACTCCGCGCTCGATCCGGGCGCTGGAACAGGCCGGAATCGAAGTGTTCTCCGTGTTCGGGTCGGAGCTTGGTCGGGGACGCGGCGGACCGCGCTGCATGTCCTGCCCGGTCCGGCGGGCTCAGGTTTAGGTCAGCTGTTCGCGCGCTGTTTTGGCCCAGGTCCGGTGCCCGCGCAGTTCGCGCCAGAGCCCCTGGAACACCACCGGGTAGATCAGCCAGGTGTAGCCCAGGTACAGCAGCGCCAACCAGATGGTTTTGAACACCGATGTCCCTCGCCTGGAGACCAATAGCCCGATGATGCCCGGACCAAAAGAGAACACGACAAAGAGGACCACCGGGACCAGACTGACCTGAATTGTGACCATTCCGGTCAGCAAAAAGATCACGCTTAGGACCAGACTCACGCCGACCACCGCCTGGATAAACGGGGTCAGCAGATAGGCCACCTGGTCGAGGCGATCCACCAGCCGCAGGTGGCGGTTGGTCCGAACGGTAGACAGGTGCGAGAGGGACTGCCAAGCCCCTTGGGCCCACCGGGTCCGTTGCCGGTAGAGCGCCCGGAGCGAGTGCAGCGCCTGCTGGTGCACGGCTACGCTCAGGCTTTGGGCGCCGTACCACCCGCGCTCAATTAGGCGCAGGCCAATGTCCTGATCCTCGGTTAGGCGAGCGGCGCGCCAGGGGCCAGTCTGCCCCTCCTCCACCAGCTCGTCCAGCGCGGCCAGCCGGTTCACCTGCCCGTTCCCACCCATGTTGGCCACCCCGTGCCGGGCTCGGCCCAGCTGAAACAGGGACCCAAAAATGGCGAACTCGAGGTCCTGACAGTAGGTGAGAATGGAATCTCGGTTGTACATCCGCACCAGACACTGGATCCCGGCCAGCTTTGGGTCGGCGAAGTGGGCGGCGAGGCGACCCACCTCCTCGTCGAGGCGTCCGTCAGCGTCCACGATCCCGACCAGGACTCGGTCGGTGGACCAGTCGGCCCATTTCGGTTCGGCCAGCACCTCCCGGTGCAGGTAGTCCCACGCCTGGTTGAGCGCTTCGGATTTGCCCTGTCTGGCCTCGGGCAGGGTCCTGGTCAAGACCCGCAGCTCGGGCACGTCCAGCCCGGCCAGGATCTCCCCGGTCCGGTCCTCGGAGCCGTCGTTGATCACCAGGATCACCTTGTTGCTGACCCGGACCCGGCCCAGACGCTCAACCGAGTCGGCGATGGTCACTTCCTCGTTCAACGCAGGGACCAAAAACACCCACAGGAAGTCGTCCTCACGCAGACGGTGTCGCCCGGGCGGGGTTTGCAGGTGGCGTTCCCGCAGGGCAGAAACGGCCAGAAACAACAGATCCCCGACGGAAAACAGGATCAGCAGCAGCGCAAAGAGGAAGATGGGCAGCGCCCAGGCCGGCATCCCCCAAATCAACTGACGAGCCGAATCTGCATGTTGGCATGCTTGCGGACGGCGGCTCCGAGCCGGTCGGCCTGGTATTCGCGGACCGGTTCCCCCCTTCCAAACACGTTGGCCAGCGCCTGAACCATGCGTTCAGCCGCATAGCCGTCACCGTAAGGGTTGGGGATTTGTCCGCGCCGGGCAATCTCGGCCGGGTGGTCCAGCAGCTCCGCCGCGGCAGCCACAATCCGGTCACGCTCGGTGCCGATCAGTTCCAGAGTGCCGGCGTGGACTCCTTCCCACCGCTCGGTCGTCTCCCGGGTGACCAGCACCGGAGTGCCCAGCGAGGGCGCTTCCTCCTGAACTCCCCCCGAATCGGAAATGACCAGCAGGGCCGCCTGCATCAGGCGGGCAAAGTCGGGGTATCGCCGGGCAGGGACCAGATGGCAGTTCGGCCGCTCCCCCAGCGCCTCTCGGAAAGCATCCTGTGCCTTCGGGTTTGGGTGCAGCGGAATCACGAAGTCGTGGTTCGGGTAGCGCTCCGCCAGGATTGCGATCGCGCCGGCAATGTTTTCCAGCCCACGCCCCCAGTTTTCTCGCCGGTGCGCGGTTACCAGCACCAGGGGGCGCTCTCCGCTCGGATGCAGATGGGCCAGGTCGGGGCCAAAGCCGGTCCCGGTGCAGAGGGCGGAGCGGAGCATGTCAATCGACGTGTTCCCGGTGACCAGGATTCGGTCGATGTCCACCCCTTCCCGAATCAAGTTCACTTTGGCCTCGGGCGTGGGTGCCAGGTGCAGGGCCGACAGGCGCGAAATGATCTGGCGGTTTCCCTCTTCCGGGAAGGGGGACAAAATGTTGTTGGTCCGAAGCCCTGCTTCCACGTGAACCACGGGAATCTGCAGGTTGAAGGCCGCCACCGCCGCCGCGGCCGCAGACGAGGTGTCCCCGTGCACCAGACAGAGCGCGGGGACCAGCGCCCCGTGATTCTCCGACACCCGGTAGTCGTCCGGGATAGCCCGCTCCCGGGCCACCTGGTCGACCCCCACCATCACGCGGGCGAACATTTGGTTCAGCGACTCACCCGGATGGCTGACCTGCAAATCTGCGTCCAGTCGCAGGCCAGCCTCGGTGATAATCTCCGCGACCATGGTTGAATGCTGGCCGGTCGCCAGCACAATCGTCTCAAAATCATCCGACTGTTCCAGCGCACTAATCACCGGAACCATTTTGATTGCTTCCGGTCTGGTCCCGACAACGACCAGCACCTGGATCTTTTCTCCAGCAGCAACCTGTATCTCCACTTAGACAGCCCTCTATCTCTCGCCTCGGACATGCGAGCTGCCCACATCTTAGGCGGAAAAAGGGGGCCTGACCTGCGGTTTGAGTAGGTCTATGTCGGTTGTCACACCCGTTGGTTAGAGCTGGAGCCCCCGTCCGAACCGGGCATCACGGGCCGCCGCCTGCTTGGCGGACAGACCGTAGATTTCAATAAACCCACGCGAATGCGACTGGTCGAAGGTGTCACCCGTCTCGTAGGTGGCCAGGTTGAAGTCGTAGAGCGAGGTGTCGGACTTGCGTCCGGTAACCACGGCCCGACCCCCGTGCAGGGTCATCCGGACAGTGCCGCTGACGTAAAGCTGGGTCGAGTCGACGAAGGCATCCAGCGACTGCTTCAGCGGGGAGAACCACTGGCCGTCGTAGACCAGTTCGCCCCAGCGCAGATCCACGCGCTTCTTGAACCGGGCCTGCTCCCGCTCCAACGTGACGTTCTCCAGCTCTTCGTGCGCATTGATCAGCACGATTGCGGCCGGGGCCTCGTAGATTTCGCGCGACTTGATTCCGACCAGCCGGTCCTCCACGATATCGATCCGCCCAATTCCCTGGGCGCCCGCCCGGCGATTGAGTTCCTGCACGATCTCCAGGACCGACTTCTTCTGTCCATCCAAGGCGACCGGCACACCCTGCTCGAAGGTGATCTCCACTTCGTCGGGCAGCGGCGGGTAGGTCGGGTCATCGGTGTAGTTGTAGACGTCCTTGGTGGGCGCGTTCCAAATGTCCTCCAGGAACCCGGTCTCAATGGCCCGGCCCCAGACGTTCTGGTCAATCGAGAACGGGTTGTGCTTGGTGGTCTCGATCGGGAGGGAGTGCTTGTTGGCGTAGTCAATAGCCACGTCCCGGGTCAAAGCCAGGTCGCGAACCGGAGCGATGCACTTCAGATCCGGGGCGATCGAGGTGATGGATACTTCGAACCGGACCTGGTCGTTGCCCTTACCGGTGCACCCGTGGGCCACGGTGGAGCCACCGAACTGCCGGGCTGCCTTCACCAGGTGCTTGGAAATCAGCGGCCGGGACAGGGCGGACACCAGCGGGTAGCGGCCCTGGTACATCGAGTTAGCTTTAATGGCGGGGACCAGGTAGTCGTTGGCGAACTCGTCACGGGCATCCACCACGTAGGCTTCAACGGCACCGCAGTCGAGCGCGCGCTGGCGGATCACCTGCAGGTCCTCGCCCCCCTGGCCGACGTCGACCGCAACCGCGATGACTTCCTGACCGGTCTGTTCCTGAATCCAACCGATGGCCACGGAGGTATCCAACCCTCCGGAGTAGGCCAGTACGACCCGGTCTTTACCCTGCGACATGCTTGCTCCTAGTTGTTTTCTGTGATGGTGCGGGATCGGCCAACTCCAGCAGTTGCCGGTAAACGGCGGCGGCTGCTTCGGTGTCGCGACAAATCAGCAAAATGGTGTCATCTCCGGCAATTGTGCCGACCACGCCGTCCAGCCGGGCGGTGTCAATCGCCGAGCCCAACAGGTTGGCGGCCCCGACCGGGGTGCGCAGCACCAGCAAGTTTTGCGCCGCATCTCCGCTGATGAGCAGGTCCTGACACCAGCGTGCCAGCCGGGTCATAGTCCCCTCCTGCTGATGGGTGGGGGTCCCGTCCCAGTTCGGCACGGTGTAAACCAGCGAACCGTCCTCACTGCGGACCTTCGTGGCTTCCATCTCGAGCAGGTCCCGTGAAAGCGTGGCCTGGGCGATTTCGATTCCCCGGTCGGCCAGGACCCGGCGCAACTGCTCTTGCGATGAGATCGGCTGACTAGCCAGCACCTCGGTAATGATCCCGTGGCGTGCGGCTTTGGTCGCAATTGGCGTATTTGCCTGCGCCATTTCCACCCCCTCGGTCACCATGAGTTCTCTCATGAATAACTATACGAAGGAATGGATAAACATGCGAACGCGTCCGCTATTCAACACGTCACAGCTACGCGCCCAACTCCTGTGCAATCTCGTCTGCCCACTGACCGATCTCCTGCCAGTCGCGGTAGTCACCTTCGACGGCCCCGGCCACGTACCCGATCGACCGTTCCCGCAGGTTCAGGTTGGACGGGTCGTACCGGCCCGGGAACACTTTCTGGCCGTGGAACACCCCGTCCACCGCCACCGGCCCAATCCGGTGAACGTCTTCGGGTCGACCCTTGGCCACCTCGGAAATCCCGACCGAGAAAGCCCAGGACGGCTTGTCGCGCAAGTCCTGGTGGAATCGTTGGACGAAGTTTTTCGCCGTGTCGGCCCACTGGCGCAGGTACACCGCGGAGCCCACTACCACCCCGTCGTAGGGGTCGAGCGAGTCCACCGACTCGGGCGGCAACTGTTCCACGTCAATGCCGTGTGTCTTCAGCCGCTGGGCAATCGCCTCGGCCACTTCCAGGGTTGAACCGTGACGGCTCGCTGCCGTTACCAGAACTTTCATGCCTTAACCTTCTCACTGTTGGTGGCCGAAGACCCGGGGCCTTAGGCTCGGAGTTCCGCCCCGAGCCGCTTGGTCAGGTCGTGAATTGCCTTCTCACGTAGTTTAGCCACTTCCTTCGACCCCAAGGTCCGATCGGGTGCGCGCAGGGTGAGCGAGTAGGCCAGCGACCGTGACCCTTCCGCCACCTGGGATCCCTGGTAAATGTCGAACAGCTGCAGGCTCTCCAACACCGGCCCGACGCTTTGCTGCAAAACTCGTTCAACGTCGGCGGCGGGCACGGTCTGGGGCAGCACCAGGGCCAGGTCCAGCTTGGCCACGGGGTAAACCGAAACCTTCTCTACCTGCACCGGCTCCGCCTGGACCAGGTCGTGCAGCAGATCCAGATCCAACTCGAACGCAGCCGTGCGCGCGGGCAGGCCGTATTCGCTGACCACCTGTGGGTGCAGTTCCCCGGCCAGGCCCACCTCGACCAGCGCCTTGCCTCGCCGGGCATACAGGCGGGCTACCCGACCCGGATGCCAGGGAGCAACCGCTTCGGGCGCAGCCGCCGGCGTCGGAACGGGCGGCCCCGGAATACGCGGCGTGTCAGCCGGTACCCAGGCTCGGGTCACCTGCAGGTCCACCCCGACGGCACTAGCCACCCGGCGGGCCTGAGCGATCGCGTCCGCCCAGTCCCAGGTGCGGGTCGGACTCAGCACCGCCGACGGTCCCAAGGGACCGCCATAAACGCCGGCTACGTGCCACGGTTGGGCCGGAACCCCCGCGTGCAGTGCGGCCAGTTCGGCCTCGGTCGGGCGCTGGCTCACCCCCGGAATCGGGGCGGGAACTGTTCCGGCCGGGAGGGTAACCGATCCCAGCTCAAAGATGGCTAGGCGCGGGTTAGAGCGAGCAGCATTTCGCTCCGCCACGTCCAGCAGCGAATCCAAAATGGTGGTGCGCAGCAGTGGAGCATCGTCTGCCAGCGGGTTCCGCAGCCGCAGGGCCTGGCGCCGCGGATCGTCCGCAGCCAGGTGCTGACGGTCGTGCGCCGAACCGATGAACGGATAGGACAGCACCTCCACCGCCCCGGCCTGGGCCAGCGTCTGGGCCACCCGGCGCCGGGTGGTTTGGATCGGGGTGAGTGCGGCCGAAGTGGCCGTCGCCGGAAGCCGGGTCGGGATCTCGTCGTAGCCGTCGATCCGGGCGATCTCCTCCACCAGGTGCGCGGGACCGGTCAGGTCGGGGCGCCAACTCGGCGGCTGAACCACCAGCTCGTCCCCATCCCGGGTGACCTGCGCTCCAATCAGCTCCAGAATCTCTACGATCCGCTCGGGAGCGTAGGACCGCCCGGTCAGGCGCTCGGCTTCGCTCAGGCGCAGGCGCACCGCGGGCAGCGGCACGGTTCGGTCCAGGTCAAAGCGGACCGGGTCGAGTTGGCCGCCCCCGTACTGGACCAGCAGCTCTGCGGTGCGCTGGACCGCCACCGGGGCCAGTTCCGGATCCACTCCCCGCTCGAAGCGCTTGGACGCCTCGGAGGAAAGCTTGTGTCGCCGCGAAGTGCGGGCGATGGAGACCGAGTTGAAATGGGCCCCTTCAATTACGACGTCGGTGGTGTGCTCGCCGACTTCGGAGTCCAGCCCACCCATCACACCGGCCAACCCAATCAGGCGGGAGCCGGCCTGCCCGTTCGGGGAGTCGGTGATGACGATGTCTTCGTCGGACAGCTCTCGCTCAACCCCATCCAGGGTGGTGAACGGCTCACCCGCCTTGGCCCGGCGGACCACGATCGGGGCGGCCACCGACTCGAGCGCGTAGGCGTGGAGCGGCTGCCCCAGGTCCAGCATGACGTAGTTGGTCACGTCGACCGGCAGCGAAATTGATCGCATCCCGGCCTGCTCAAGGCGATCCACCATCCACTGCGGGGTGGGTGCGTGCGGGTCGAGTCCTCGCACCACCTGGGTGACAAAGCGATCGCAGAGCTCCGGGTCAGCTTCGACCGTGAAACCCTGGTCCGAGGCGGGCGGAAGCTCACCGGCCAGGCCGTGGTCAGTGAACACCGCTCCGGTCGAATGGGAGTACTCGCGCGCCAACCCGCGGATAGAGAAGGCGTAGCCCCGGTCCGGGGTGACGTTGACCTCGAGCACCTCTTCGCCCAGTTGGAGCGGGCCAATCAGGTCCTCCCCAACCGCCAGCTCGGACAGAGCCGGGAACTGGCGATCCAGCACGATAATCCCGTCGTGATCCTGTCCCAAGCCAAGCTCGCGCTCCGAGCAAATCATCCCGTCCGAGACGTGCCCGTAGGTTTTGCGCTGAGCAATGGGGAACGGACCCGGCAGCACTGCGCCGGGCAGGGCCACCACGACGCGGTCGCCGACGGTGAAGTTGTGTGCCCCGCAGATGATTCCGCGTGAGGCCAGCTCAGAATGCTCCTTGCCGGTCCCCGGTTCATCGTTGTAGGGGCCCACATCCACCCGGCAGTAGTTCACGGTCTTGCCGTTAGAGTGCGTCTCCGGGGCCACGCTGAGCACCCGACCCACGACGAGGGGGCCGATCACCTTCGCGGGGTGAATTTCCTCTTCCTCAATTCCCACCGAAACCAGGGCCTCGGCCACCTCGGCAATCGTTGTCTCACCGGGAACTTCGACGTGGTCACGCAGCCACGACAGCGACAGGTACGGCATTGTTCTATTGTCCTTTCCCGAAGAGGCCAAACTGCTCGGAGAAGCGCATGTCTCCCTCGACAATGTCGCGCATGTCGGAGATTCCGTGGCGCAGCATCAGGGTCCGTTCCAGTCCCATCCCAAAGGCGAACCCGGTGTACTCGTCCGGGTCAATCCCGTTGGCGATCAGCACCGCCGGGTTGACCATGCCGCAGCCACCCCATTCGATCCAGCCCGGGCCGCCCTTCTTTTGGGGGAACCAGAAGTCCATCTCGGCGCTCGGTTCGGTGAAGGGGAAGAACGAGGGGCGCAGGCGAGTTTTCACCTCGGGCCCGAACAACGCCTTCGCCAGCGCGTCGAGGACACCCTTCAGGTCGGCCATGGTCAGGCCTCGGTCGACCGCGATGCCCTCAATCTGGTGGAAGACCGGCGTGTGGGTTGCATCCAGCGCGTCGGAGCGGAACACTTTCCCCGGGCAGACCGCGTACAGCGGCACTCCCTGCTCCAGCAGGGTGCGGGACTGGACCGGCGAGGTGTGGGTGCGCAGCACCAGGGATCCGTCCTGCGCGGCAGCGCCGCCCGCGGAAGTCCCGTCGACGTAGAACGTGTCGGCCATCTGCCGAGCCGGGTGGTCGGCATCAAAGTTCAGCGAGTCAAAGTTGAACCACTCGTGTTCGACTTCGGGCCCCTCGGCGATGCTCCAACCAAGGCCGAGGAAAAAGTCGCCGGCCTCCTCAATTAGGAGGGACAGCGGGTGGCGGGCACCGACCGGGAACCGGTCCGAGGCGACCGACACGTCGACCCCCTCGTCCACCAGCACGGCGGCCAGGTGGGCCTGCTCAAGCTGCTCCTGACGCTCGGCCAGCAATTGGTTGAGCTGTTGGCGGGCACGACCCAGGTTCTTGCCGGCCACGGCCTTTTCGGGGCCGGGCAGGTCCTTGATGGTCCGGTTGGCCAGGGTCAGCGCGGACCGATCGCCAAAGATCTCAGTCTTCCGGGCCTTGAGCTCCGTCAGGTCCGTCGCGGCGGTTAGTTGGGCCGCCGCCTGGGCACTCCACCGAGAAACGGCGTCCTCATCACGAGGGTCCAGAGCGGAAGGGTCAAGTTCCATTGCTACCCCTTTTGAGTCGTTCGCGCGCTGGTAGCGCTGCTCTTTCAACGCACCTACTCTAGTCCAGGCGGCCTGGCAGTGAGTATTCGGTCCAGCGGGGAGATGGCTAGAATGAGGGAACACTACCGAGGAGGTTTCATGTCCCGCGTGCGGATTCCCCACCTGCAAAAGGCCTATCGTGAGGGGCGGCGGTTGACGATGCTGACCGCCTATGACGCCACGGTGGCCCCCCTGCTGGAGGCGGCCGGAGTGGACATGCTGCTGGTGGGTGATTCCCTGGGCAACGTCGCGCTCGGTCACCAGTCGACCCTGCCGGTGGAACTGTCCGACATGATCCGCTCGACCGAGGCGGTCGCGCGCTCGACCACCCGTCCGCTGATCGTCACCGACCTGCCGTTCGGCTCATTCGAACAGGGGACCGCCCAGGCGTTCGGCTCTGCCGCGACCCTGCTGAAAGCCGGTGCTCAAGCGGTCAAAATGGAGGGCGGCGCCGAGCGAGCCCACCTGATCCGGTTCCTGGTGGAGAACGGGATCCCGGTGATGGGTCACCTGGGCTACACCCCGCAGGCTGAAAATGCACTTGGCGGTCCCCGACTGCAGGGCAAAGGTGAGTTGGGCGACAAACTGCTGGCCGACGCCCACGCGGTGGCCGAGGCGGGCGCGTTCGGACTGGTGCTGGAGATGGTGCCCGCCAGTTTGGCCCGGCGCGTGACGGAAGAGCTGGACATCCCCACGATTGGGATTGGCGCCGGACCGGACTGCTCGGGCCAGGTGCTGGTTTGGGCCGACATGGCCGGAATGGGCGCGTGGTCGCCGAGCTTTGCCCGCCGATTTGGCGAGGTGGGGCAGGCGTTGACCGAGGCGGCGCGCGCCTACGTTGAGGAGACCCAGGCGGGGACTTTCCCCGGACCGGACCACTACCGCGAGAGTTAGCATAGGCACATGAATTCGAAACTGGCTGCCCGGGCTCCCCTGGGCACACTCACCCCTGGCCGCATCTCCCCCGAACGCAGTGTTCCCCGGGGAATTGAGCGACCCGAGTACCTGTTCCACGACGGACCCGAGGTAGTGACCGCCTCCGACGTGAAGTCGCCCGAGACGATTGAGCTGATTCGTCAGGCCGGCAAGATTGCCGCCGACGCCATCGCCAAGGCGGGCGAGGCGATCCGACCCGGGGTGACCACCGACCAGTTGGACGCGATTGCCCACCAGTACCTGATTGACCAGGGCGCCTACCCCTCCTGCCTGAACTACATGGGCTTCCCGAAGTCCATTTGCACTTCGATCAACGAGGTCATCTGCCACGGGATCCCGGATGACCGGCCGCTGGAGGAAGGCGACATCATCAACCTGGATATCACCGCCTACCGCAACGGCGTCCACGGGGACACCTGCGCCATGTTTACCGTGGGCGAGGTGGATGAGGAGTCCCGCCTGCTGATCGAACGCACCGAGCAGGCCATGCTGCGCGGAATCAAGGCCATCCGGCCCGGCCGGGAAATCAACGTGATCGGGCGGGTAATCGAGTCCTACGCCAAGCGCTTCAAATACGGGGTGGTCCGGGACTACACCGGCCACGGCGTCGGTGAAGCGTTCCACTCGGGCCTGATCGTGCCGCACTACGACGCTGCTCCGGCCTACAACCAGACGATGGAAGTCGGGATGGTCTTCACCGTTGAGCCGATGCTGACCCTGGGCGACGTCGACTGGGAGCAGTGGGACGATAACTGGACCGTGGTGACGCGGGATCGGGGCCGAACTGCCCAGTTCGAACACACCGTCGCGGTCACCGAGGACGGAGCGGACATCCTGACCCTTCCTTAGTTTAGGATTGAGCCAAAGAAAGGGATCAGGATGACTAATATTGCCTGCGGGATTGACATTGGTGGCTCCGGAATTAAGGGAGCCCTGGTTGATTTGACCTCCGGGGAGTTCATTGGGGAGCGCGTTCGGATCGAAACCCCGCACCCGGCCACACCCGAGGCGGTAGCCAAGACCTGCGTGGAGGTTCTCAGCCAACTGCAGGCTCCCGCCGACGTGCCGGTCGGAATTGCCATGCCCGCTCCCCTGCCGCAGGGCATCGTTCCGTTCATGGCCAACCTGGACGCATCGTGGGAAGGGGTGCATGCCCAAAGCATGTACGAGTCGTTCCTGGGGCACCCGGTCACGGTCCTCAACGACGCGGATGCGGCCGGCTTGGCCGAGGCGGTGTTCGGGGCGGCCCAGGGCCAGGACGGCCTGGTCATCGTGACCACGTTGGGAACCGGGATTGGCTCGGCGCTGATCTACCGTGGAGTGCTGATCCCCAACTCAGAGCTGGGTCACTTGGAAATCGGTGGCTACGACGCGGAGAGCCGCGCCTCGGCCGCCCAGCGCGTCAAGCAGGATTTGGGTTGGAAGAAATGGGCCAAGCGCCTGCAAAAGTACTATTCGCACGTCGAAATGCTGTTTTCGCCGGACCTGTTCGTCGTCGGCGGCGGGGTGTCGAAGAACTCTGACAAGTTCCTGCCGCTCCTGAGCCTGCGGACCCCAATTATTCCCGCCCAGCTGCGGAACCGGGCCGGAATTGTCGGGGCGGCAGTCGCGGCTGACCGGGCCAACCAGTAGACTGTAGGGCGGATGAGTTGGCCGGGTGGTCGCGGCTTCCTGCGGGAGGCTGAGGAACGTCCGGGCTCCACAGGGCAGGGTGGTGGCTAACGGCCACCCGGGGTGACCCGCGGGATAGTGCCACAGAGAGTAGACCGCCTGAGCAATCAGGTCAGGGTGAAAGGGTGCGGTAAGAGCGCACCAGCGGTGAAGGTGACTTCACCGGCTAGGTAAACCCCACCCGGAGCAAGGCCAAGCAGAAGGTTGAGGGGGCCCCTCTCTTGCCTTCGGGTAGGCTGCTAGAGGCCCGCGGTAACGCGGGTCCCAGAGGGATGATCACCACTCGCTTCGGCGAGGACAGAACCCGGCGTACAGGCCAACTCATCCACGAAAGGGATTTATGCTGATTTGGTTGCCCCCGTCCGAGGGGAAGTTGGCTCCCACCGCTGGGCCCGCCCTTGGGCCCCTCTCATTTCCAGAGCTCAGTTCGGCGCGCGCCGAGGTGGCCGAAGCGCTGATCCGGGTGTCCGCCTCGCCCGAAGCCGGGAAGATACTGGGCCTCGGCCCCAAATCGGTGAGCGAAGCCGCCGCCAACCTGGAGTTGTGGACCGGACCGTGCGCCCCGGCTGCCGAACTGTACACGGGGGTCCTCTACGCCAACCTGCTGCCCTATCCGGCAGCCTTCCCCACCTCCACCTGGATTTTCTCCGGGCTGTTCGGAGTGGTTCGCCCCGGCGACTACCTGCCGAATCACCGGCTGTCGATGAACGTCAGCCTGCCGGGCCTCGGACCGTTGGCCACCTGGTGGCGCGATCGGCTGCTGCCGCTGCTGCCGGAGGGCGAGACCATCGTCGATGCCCGCTCCGGTCCGTACCGCCGGGCCCTGCCCGCCCGATCCGCCCACGTGATTGAGGTCCACCCTCCCGCCGGGGTCAGCCACCAGGCGAAGGCCTACCGCGGGCAGGTTGCCCGCTACCTGTTGGAGCGGCTCCCGGCCGAGGCTGGCCTGGCCGAGACCCTCGCCTGTTTGGAATCGGTTTGCGAGCTGGGCCCGACGAAGGCCACGGCGGCCGGGGGTTCCCTCACTCAGGTCCGAGCAATCAGGTACTCGGTTTCGTCCGAAATGTAGAGCTGGTCGGCCGGGTGCATCGCCAGCTCGGACAGCTCGCTCAGGGGCAGCTCCACCGGCGCGTCAACCAGGGTGCCCTCGTGCATTTCAATCACCACTCTGGGGCCAAGTCGGGCCTGCAAGCCCTCGTAGGCCGTCACCAACTGGGCGGGCAGCAGCTCAACCACGTGCCGACGCTGGGCTTCCAACTGGTCAATCTCTTCCCCGGTCACCGCCAGGTCCGCAGCCAACCGCTGCTCCGCAGCACCCTGGTCCGCCAGGAGCGCCGCGTGGTTCTGGCGCGCCGCCTCAATCCCTGCGGCCAACTTTTCCCGGCCCTCCATCAGTTCCATCGCCTTGTCCTCCAAGGTGGCGATCCGAGTTTCAATGGAAGCCACTTCGTGTTCGAGGGCACTCATGTCCCGAATCGGAACCTTCCCCTCGTCCAACCGGCGCTGCTGCAGGTCCCGGCGCTGGCGCACCTTCTCAATCTCGCTTTCGACCTGCTCAATTTGGCGCGAGGCCCCATCGAGGCGTGCCTCGGCTGCCACAATCGCCTGCTGCAGGTCGCTGGCGCGGCCGGCCAGCTCGACAATCTCCTGGCGTGCGGGGTGGGTCCGATCCTGGTGCCGGAGGCGGGCCAAAGCCAAATCCAGCCGCTGCAGTTCCACCAGGTGGGTCTGTTCGAGGGGCAGTGCCTTCATCGAGTTGGTCCTTTCGTTGGGAGGTGCAGGGCCCACGGCTCGGTGACCTGGGCGGAAACGTCTACCTGAAGACTATCGGCAAATTCGGCTCGCAGTTGTGCCTGCAACCGCGGCAACCAGGGCCACTCGGTCGCCCAGTGCGACCCGCAAATGAGGGCGGGGCCGCCGTTAATCAGGTGTTCGGAGGCCGGGTGGTGACGCAGGTCCGCCGTGACGTATACCTCCGCGCCAGCGGCCCGCGCCGCCTCCAGGAACGAGTCACCCGAACCGCCCGAGACCGCCACCCGGGAGATGACTGCGTCCAGGTCCCCACCCACCAGCAGTCCGGTCGGTCCGGCCGGCAGGCGCTCGACCACCAGGTGGGCAAACTCGCGGACCGTTTGGGCCGGAACCGTGCCAATTCGACCAAGTCCCGACTCCGGAATCAGCGGCTCGGTCCCGGTCAACCCCAGCAGGTCCGCCAGCGCATCCGCCACCCCGCCCGCGTTGGCATCCCCGTTCGTATGGGCGCAGTACAGGGCGGTCCCCCGCCGAATCAGGTCGGTCACCATCCGGCCTTTGGCCTCGTCCTCACTCAAAAACGAGGTGCCGCGCAGGTAGAGCGGGTGGTGGGTCAGCAGCAGATCGTAGCCGCGTGCCTCGGCCACCACTTCCGGCACCGGGTCCACGGCCAGCAGCACCCGCGAGATCGGTTGGCTGCGGTTACCTACCACCAAGCCGACCCGATCCCAGCTCTCAGCTGTCGCTGGCGGGTACCGGTGCTCCATGAACTGAATCAGTTGGCCAAGGGTTACGCTCATTGGTCCAGGATATCGCTGACTAGGCGCCGAAGGGTGTCGTAGCCGTCGAAGGACAGGACCGACTCCAGGTGTCCCTGGACCGAGGCGAGGCCCGGCCCGGTGAGCGCGTGGAGAAAGCCGGTGTCCGGCTCCGAATCCACCGTCAGCCCGCGCACCTGGGAGCCGTCGGCGGCCACCGCCGTGAACGTGTTGTAGTAGCCGATCCGGGCTTCCTGTCCGGCGATCCGCACCAACCGGGGAGTGCCCTGGCGCGGCGCTGGCAGCTTTCGCAGTTCCAGTCCCAGTTGGTCCGACAGCACCTGGTGGCTCAGGCAGACGGCCAGGAGCGGGCGGCCCAACCGCTGGGCGATCAGTTCCCGGAGGCGGACAATCCTGGGGTTGGTTTGCGAGAGCGGGTCGCCCGGCCCGGGACCAAACACCACCAGGTCCGGCTGCTCCACGTCTTGAACCTGATGCCAGGGCACCACCTGCACGTCGAGGCCGAGGCGGCGGAGCTGGTGCGCCAGCATCGCGGTGAAGTCGTCCTCGCAGTCCACCACCAGGACCTGCGCCCGCAACTCGGCCCCGGACACCTGCTCGTCGCGCCAGAAGGGGGCCAGGTGCCGGTTCCGGTCGGCCAGGGCCGCCTCCACCCGCGGGTCGGCCACCGGCGGGCGGCTGCCAGTCGGCTGCTCGACCGCCGGGGTGGGCGCCTGGGCCAGGCCGAGCGCGGTCAGCATCCCCCCGGCCTTGGCCCGGGTTTCGGCCGCCTCCGCCCGCGGGTCGGAGTGCCGGACCAGGGTGGCCCCGGCCGAGACGCTGACTTGGCCGTCGGCGTCTAGGAAGGCGGTTCGGATCAGGATCGGCGCGTCCACCTCATACCCGCGCTCGGTTGGGGTGAACCTGGCCAGCACCCCGGAGTAGTAGCCGCGTGGGGTCGGTTCGTGGCGGGCAATCACCGCGCACGCGTTCCCCATTGGGGAGCCGGTCACCGTCGGGGCAAACATGGTCAGGCGCAGGACTTCGCGCGGATCCAACCGAGAATGCCCCTCCAGCAGGTACTCGGTGTGGATCAGCTGCGACATGGGCTTCAGGAACGGGCCGCGCATCACCCCGCCGTCGGGGCAGGCGGCGCTCATCATCTTCAGCTCCTCGTCAACCACCATCACCAGCTCTTCGCTTTCCTTCCGGTCCGCCAGGAATGACAGGAGGGTGTCGACGTCGGGCTGACCGTTTCTGAGCGTGCCAGAGATCGGGTTCATCCGGACCACTCCCCCGGTGGTGGACACGTGGCGCTCGGGCGAGGCGCCAACCGCGATCATCTGGTCGGTGATGAAGGCGAAGGTCCAGTAGGCACCCGACTCGCGTTCCAGCAGGCGGCGGAACCAGGCCAGGGCGGCCTGCTCGCGATCTGCTTCGAGGCGGGCGCGGTAGTCGCGCCGGATGACGAAGTTGGCCCCCTCACCGGAGCCGATTTCCTCCTCGATCACGGTTCGCACCACCGCCGCGTAGTCGTCGTCCGACTGGGTGAAACCGAGGTCCTCCAGCGGGGGTGCCTGCGCGGGCAACCGGGTGATCAGGTCGGCCACCGGCTCGGTTTCGAGGCGGTCCACCTGGAGGCAAAGAATGGGTAGCTGGTCGTCGCGGGCGGGAAAGCCCCGCTCCTGCACCTGGCGGAACGGCACCATTGCCAGCACTTCGGTGCCGGTCAGCGCGATGTCGGCCAGGCGAAACACCTCTTCGACGGTGCCGCTGAGGCGGTCAACTGTCGGGGAGCCTTGCCGGTGAATGAGGGCGTAGTTCATGTTGGTTCACTTTCTGCCCCAAGCGCAACCACCACTCAGGGCGGTCGCATGATGACACACTCCGCCTATGGGCGGGGCCACCAGATCATCATCATGGGAACAGACTAACCGCCAAGGCGCCCGCGGGCCAGTTCATCTCAGATCCAACACCACCGCGTCGCGCGGCCCCACTGTCACCTGCCCGCGGGCCACCCGCCCGGTCAGCAGGTCCGTACCGGCGGACACCGGGAACTGGACCGGGATTTCCCCATGGTTCAGCAGGAACTGGAACGGGCCGCGGGAGACCACCTCCAGCCCGGCCGGCAGCTCCGCAAGCTGGGGCCCACCCGGAGCCGAGCCGAGGACCCGCTCCAGCAGCGCGGCCCGGCCCGCCTCGTCCAGGAACGAACCCACGTACCACGCGGACCCGCGCCGGGTGATGGCGGGCAACCCATCCACGTCCAGCCCTTCGAAGGTGGCCACGACTTCGGCCTGGTCCACCTGGATTCGTTCGGCCCAGCCGTCGCCGTCATAGCTCTGCCCGTCCAGGGACACCTGGACCCGGGTCCGGGTGCGAACCGCCCCGGTGATTCGACCGGTGGCCGAGCCGGTGGGCGCCACCGGTAGCAGGTCCACCACCCGCACCCCCAACAGGTCGCGGAGCGGACCCAGGTAGCCCCCCAGATGCACCTGCGCCTCGCCGTTTTGATAGCCGGTTCCCGCGGTGACAATCACCGTTTTTCCCGCCAGCTTCTCCGCCAACCCGGGCAGAACCTGGAACAGGCTCGGCACCACCACCACCTCGTACCCGCTCAAATCGGAGTCCGGCGAGGCAAAATCGACCAGGAAGCCCAGGTCGTAGAGGCTCTGGTGCCACTGGGCCACCCGGGTGAGTGGATCCCACCCAATCGGACCGATGGCACTTTCCGCCGCCCACAGGCTGGGCCAGTCCCACAGGATCGCCACCGAGGCCCGCAGCCGGTGTCCGGCGACGGGCGCCAGCTTCTTCAGATCCGCCCCGGTTTGGACCATTTCTTCCCAGACCGGGGAGAGCTTGCCCGCGTGCGGAACCATGCCGGAGTGGTAGGTTTCTGCCCCGGAGCGCGACTGGCGCCACTGAAACTGCAGGACCGCGTCCGCACCCCGGGCCACCAGGCCCAGGGACCACAGTCGGAACTGCCCGGGCCGCTTAGGAGAGTTACGATCGCGCCACTGCACGGTTGACGGCGTCTGCTCCATCTGCCAGAACGGGCGCCCCCCGCCCAGGGAGCGCATCAGGTCCGAGCTGGCGGCAAACTGCGCCCCGGCTCGGGGGTCACCCGGCTCGGGATAGAAGTCGTTGGAGATCAGATCCAGGTGCGGCGACCACTTCCAGTAGTCCACCGTGGGGAAAAAGCCCATGTAGTTGGTGGTGACCGGCAGGTCCGGGCAGACCCGATGCAACACCCGCTTTTCCGCCAGGTAGCATTCGAGCAGCTGATCGGACCAGAACTCGCGCCACCGGGCCAGGTGGATCGGATTGTGGAACGTGGGCAGGTTCGCGGGCGGCTCCACCTGCGACCACGAGGTGTAGCGCTGGGACCAGAACTGGGTTCCCCAGGCCTCGTTCAACTGTTCTAGCGTGCCGTAGCGGGCCTGGAGCCACAGCCGGAACCGCTCGCGCGACTCCGGGTCAAAACTCTCGGACACGTGACAGCCGTACTCGTTGGAAACGTGCCACATAACGACGGCCGGGTGGGAGCCGAACTCGCGAGCCAGCTCCTCCACCAACTCGGCAGCTTTCTCCCGAAACTTGGTCGAAGCCGGGTTGTACTGCTGGCGCGAGCCCCAGGTGAGCGCGGTGCCATCCGCCCGGACCGGCAGGGTCTCCGGGTACATTTCGCCGAGCCACGGCGGCGGCGAGGCGGTCCCGGTCGCCAGGTCCACGTCGATTCCGGCCGCGTGGAGGCGATCGAGCAGGTCGCGGTAGAAGCCGAACTCGTAAACACCGTCTTTCGGCTCGAGTCGGGACCACCCGAAAATAGCGACGGAGACCAGGTTCACCCCGGCCTCCTGCATCAGCGCTATGTCCTCGGCAACGGTCTGCTGGTCCCACTGCTCCGGGTTGTAGTCCCCACCGTAGTAAATCAAGGCGTTTCCTCCAGGACGGTGATGTGCCCCATCTTCCGGCCCGGTCGGGCCTCACCCTTACCGTACAGGTGAACCGACCAGGTGGGCTCGGTCCGGATCCGCTCCAGCGTGGCGGGCAGGTCCTCGCCCAGCACGTTCGTCATCACCGCGGGGCTGAGCAGGCGCGGAGTGGGCAGTGGCCACCCGCAGATACCGCGCACGTGGGCGTCAAACTGCGACAGCGAGCAAGCCTCAATCGTGTAGTGGCCCGAGTTGTGCGGGCGAGGAGCCAGCTCGTTCACCAGCAACTCCCCACCGGGCAGGTAGAACAGCTCCACCCCCATCACCCCGACCAGGTCCAGGTGCTTGGCGATGGTGAGGGCCAGCTCCTCCGCTTGACGCGCCGCGGCCGGGGGAACCCGAGCCGGCACGATTGAACGGTGCAAAATGTTCCGGCGATGCTGATTTTCGCTCGGCGGGAAGGTGACGAACTGCCCGGTGCCATTCCCGGCCACAATCACCGACAACTCCAGCTCAAAGTCGACCCAGTCCTCCAGGATGCACTCGGTGGCCCCAATCAGCTCGCGGGCGGCCGCCCAGGCTTCCTGCTCGGTTCCCTCGGCGCCCAACACCACCTGGCCCTTGCCGTCGTAGCCGCCGCGCCGGGTCTTCAGCACCCCGGGCCCGACCAGGTCCTCCGGCTCATTCACGAGGCGGAACGGCGCCACCGGCACCCCCGCCTCGGTCAGGAACTGCTTTTCCGCCCACCGGTCCTGGCAAATCCGCAGGGCCCGGGTGGGCAGGCCGACCGCCGCCAGCGCCTCGGCGTCAACGTTCTCAAACTCGTAGGTGACCACGTCGGAGCGTTCGGCCAGTTCCCGCACGGCCTTCACGTCGTCGTAGGGGGCGACAATCTGCTCGGCCACCCGCGAGGCGGAGCAACCCGGGGTCGGATCGAGCACGAGGACCCGAAAGCCCATCTCTACTGCCGACTGGCCAATCATCTGGCCCAGTTGCCCGCCCCCAAGGATCCCAATCGTGGCACCGGGTTCGATCACGCCAGTTCCCCCTCCAGGGCCGCCGCGGCCGCCTGGGCCCGGCGCTCGGCCAGGCGCTCAACCAAAGCCGGATCGGTCAGAGCCAGGATCTGCGCGGCCAACAGGCCCGCATTGGTGGCCCCGGCTCGTCCAATAGCCACGGTGGCCACCGGTACGCCCGCGGGCATCTGGACGATCGAGAGGAGCGAATCCAACCCGGAGAGCGCCCGGCTTTGGACCGGCACCCCGATCACGGGCAGGGTGGTTTTGGCCGCCACCATTCCGGGCAGGTGGGCCGCGCCCCCCGCTCCGGCAATAATCACCTGGACGCCCTGACTGCGGGCCTCCTCGGCAAACTTGAACATCAGGTCGGGCGTGCGGTGGGCGGAAACCACCTGCTTGCTGTACCCAACCCCCAGTTCTTCCAGGACCTGGCACGCGTGGCGCATCGTCTCCCAGTCCGAACTGCTTCCCATAATCACCGCGACCGGCTCTGACACTGCTCCTCCTAGTTGCCGACCAGGCCCGCCAAGACCTGGGGATACAGTTTGTGTTCCACCCGGTGGATTTGCTCTTCCAGTTGGTCGAGGGTCCAGGCCGGGTCGATCGCGATCGCCTGCTGGGCGATCACCGGCCCGGTGTCGATTCCCTCGTCGATGAAGTGAATGGTTACTCCCGTTTCCGAGACCCGCGCCGCGTGGGCCTCCGAAATGGCGTGGGCGCCGGGGAAGGCTGGCAGCAGCGACGGGTGAATGTTGACGATCCGGCCGCCGTAGGCCCCCAGTAGGGTCGGTCCCACCAGCCGCATGTATCCCGCCAGGGCCACGAAGTCGATCCGATAGTGTTCCAGGCAGCGCAGCAATGCCGCTTCGTAGGCGGCCTTGTCGGGGAAGAACCGTGGCGACACGCTGACCACGGGAATACCCCGCTCACCCGCCCGCGCAATCACGGCGGCTTCCGGCCGGTCACACACCAGGACGGAGACGTCCAACGCATCAGCCAGGGCGACAAAGTTCGAGCCGGTGCCGGAGGCGAACACCGCCAGTGAGCTCATCGGATCAGCACCTGCGGCGAGTCGACCACCTCGCCCACCACGTAGGCCGGTTCGGACAGGAGGCTCTGGACCCGGTCCAGATCATCCGGACGGATCGCCAGAACCATCCCCAAGCCCATGTTGAAAATCTCGAACATCTCCGCGTGCTCGATCCGGCCCTTTTCCTCCAGCACCGCGAAAATCGGGGGGACCGGCCAGGAGCCCTCGTTGATGGTGACGCCGAGACCGTCGGGAAGCATCCGCGGCAGGTTCTCGACGAAGCCACCCCCGGTGATATGAGCGGCACCCCGCACCAGGCCCTGTTCCACCAGCGGAGCCAGGGCGGAAACGTAGATCCGGGTGGGGGTCAAGATTGTCTCACCGACCGACTTCTCCCCCAGTTCGGGCAGGTGCGAGTCTAGCTCATCCATCAGGATCTGGCGGACCAGGGAAAACCCGTTTGAGTGCAGGCCGGAGGAAGCGAGGCCGACCAGCAGGTCACCGGCCCGGACCTGTTCCCCGGTGATCAGCTTGGACTTTTCGGCGATGCCGACCGCGAAGCCGGCCACGTCGTACTCGTCCTCCCCGTAGAGGCCCGGCATCTCAGCGGTCTCGCCCCCAATCAGGGCCGCCCCCGCCTCGACGCAACCGTCGGCGATTCCGGCCACCACCTGCTCCAGCTGGTCGGGGTTGGTGCGACCGGTGGCAATGTAGTCCAAAAAGTACAGCGGCTGGGCTCCCTGGGCAGCAATATCGTTGACGCACATGGCCACGCAGTCGATCCCGATCGTGTCGTGGCGCTCCAGGGCCTGGGCGACCAGCAGCTTGGTCCCCACCCCGTCGGTACCGGAAACCAGGACCGGTTCGGCCAGGTCAAACCCGGACAGGTCAAAGCAACCGCCAAACCCGCCGAGTGAGCCCATCATTCCGGCCCGGGCCGTCCGGGCGGCGTGGCCCTTAATCCGTTCAACCACCTCGTAACCGGCGGTCACATCCACCCCGGCTCGGCTGTAGGCGTTGTCCACTGTGCCTCCTAGTTGTTGGGCAAGGAGGCCAGGTAGTCAGCCTCGTAGTCGTAGAGCGGGGTCGGGTATTTCCCGTCAAAGTAGGCCATCAGCAGGCCGCCGTTGGGGGCATCCAACTGAAGCCCAACCGCGCGCACCAGCCCTTCGCAAGAGAGGAACTCGAGCGAGTCCGCTCCGATTGCCTGGCGGATCTCATCGACCGTGTGGTCGGCCGCGATCAGCTCCCGCCGGCTCTGAATGTCGATCCCGTAAAAGGAAGGGTACTTCAGGGGCGGGGAGGCGATTCGCACGTGCACTTCGGCGGCCCCGGCGTCGCGGAGCAACTGGACGATCCGGCGGGAGGTGGTGCCTCGGACGATGGAGTCGTCCACCATGATGACGCGCTTGCCCTCAACCACGCCGCGAACGGCGGACAGTTTCATTCGCACGCCCTGCTCGCGCAGCTCCTGCGTGGGCTGAATGAAAGTGCGGGCCACGTACTGGTTTTTGACCAGCCCCAGTTCATTGGGGATTCGGGACGCCTCCGAGTAGCCGCTGGCAGCCGAGATGGAGGAGTTCGGGACGCCGATGACCATGTCGGCCTCGACCGGAGCTTCCTCCGCCAGGATGGCACCCATCTTTTTCCGGGCCGCGTGAATGTTCACCCCGGCTATGTTCGAGTCGGGGCGGGCAAAATAGATGAACTCCATCGGGCAGATTGCCGGCAAGATGTCGTGGGTGAAATGCTCCACCCGGTAGCCGTCATCGTTGATGATGACCACTTCGCCCGGTTTGACGTCGCGAACGAACCGGGCCCCGGTCGTCTCCAGCGCGCAGGTTTCAGAAGCCACCACGTAGGCACCGTTGGACATTTGCCCCATCGCCAGCGGCCGGAACCCGTGCGGATCCAGGGCGGCGTACATCGCTTCCGGGGTCAGGAGCACATAGGCAAACCCACCCTGCACCGAGTTCAACGCATCCTTCAGCTGGCCCAGGAAAGTTGAGGCCGTTGAGCGGCGAATCAGGTGCATCAGGATTTCGGTGTCAGAGTCGGACCGGAAGATCCCGCCATCGGCCTCCAACTGGCGCCGCAAAGTCACCGCATTGGTCAGGTTGCCGTTGTGGGCCAGCGCAATCTGCTCATCCGTGAACCGAAACAGCAGCGGCTGAACGTTATCGATGCTGCCGTTGCCGGCGGTCGCATAGCGCACGTGGCCCAGGGCGGCCGTCCCGGCCAGCCGATCGAACATGGAGTCGTGGGCAAACACCTGTGACACCAGGCCCAAGCCGCGCTCGCCCTTCAGGGTCCCGGCATTGTTCGCGACGATGCCGGCGCCCTCTTGCCCGCGGTGCTGCAGGGCCCGCATGCCGAAATAGGTCAACCGCGCGGCATCGGGATGACCCCAAATGCCGTACAGGCCGCATTCCTCCCGCAGGGAACTGGCCTCCCCCAAGCTGTTGATCATTGATCTTCCGCCAGCGCCTCAGTCAGCAGTTGGTGGACCTGCTCGTAGACGGGAATCAGGTCGCCCAGGCCCCGCCGGTACACGTCCTTGTCGAGCTTCTGCCCGCTCTGAAGCTCCCACAGTCGACAGTTGTCGGGGGAAATCTCGTCAGCCAGCAGAATTTGACCGTCGGGCGTGCGCCCAAACTCAAGTTTGAAGTCAACCAGCTTGACCCCGGCTCGGGCAAAAAGCTCCCGCAGCGCGTCGTTGACGGCCAGCGCTTGGGTTCGAACCTGCGCCATTTCCCCCGGGGTTGCCAGGCTCAACAGCTCGATGTGTTCGTCGTTGAGCAGCGGGTCACCCAGATCGTCGTCCTTGTAGAAGTACTCGACGATGGGGGCAGGAAGATCGGTTCCCTCTTCGAACCCCAGCCGCTTGGACAGGCTCCCGGCGGCGGTGTTCCTGACCACCACCTCAAGCGGAATGATCTCTACCCGCCGGACCAGTTGGGTCACCTCCCCGACCGAGGCCAGGAAGTGGCTGGGAATGCCGTGCCGGTCCAAGTAGTGGAAGAGCTGGGCACTGATCTTCGCGTTCAGCGCGCCCTTGCCCTGGATCTGATCTTTCTTTTCCCCATTGAAGGCGGTGGCCTGATCCATGTAGTCCACCCAGAGAATCTGCGGATCGTTGGTCAGGTAAAGGCGTTTCGCCTTGCCCTGGTACAGAACTTCGCCTTTGCTTACTGCTGGCCCGTTTGTCACCGGGTTCCCCCTTAGAGAGACGCCTACACCGATGAGGTTAGCGGCAGGGAAGGTCGGGGGTCAAAGTGTTCCGCATCTTGGCTAGACTCAAGTCATGAAATACAAATCGGTGGGCAAATCAGGGTTGGTCGTTTCGGCCGTCGGGCTTGGATGCAACAATTTTGGCCGGGCCGGGGTGATTACCGAAGAGTACGAGGCGTCCGAGCGGGTGGTTCGGGCCGCCCTCGACGCGGGCATCACCTTCTTTGACACGGCGGACTCATACGGGATGGAGCCGGGTCTGAGCGAGCGGTTCCTGGGCCGGGCCCTGGGCAAAGAGCGAGACCGGGTGATTGTGGCTACCAAGTTCGGGATGCCCGTTCACGGAGCGAACGGACCCGACTTTGGGGCCCGCGGATCGCGCCGCTACATCATCCAGTCGGTCGAAGCCTCCCTTCGGCGCCTCGACACCGACTGGATTGACCTGTACCAGTACCACACGCCCGACGGGATCACCCCGATTGAGGAGACGCTCAGCGCCCTCGACGACCTGGTCCGGTCCGGGAAGGTGCGCTACCTAGGACACTCAAACCGGGCCGGTTGGCAAATCGCCGAGGCAGCCCACGTGGCTCGGGGTGCGGCGCCGTTCATCAGCGCCCAGAATCACTACAACCTGTTGGATCGTCGGGCCGAGTTGGAGGTGATCCCCGCCGCTGAGCACTACGGCCTCGGGGTCTTCCCCTACTTCCCCCTGGCCAACGGTTTGCTGACCGGCAAGTACACCAAGGGGATTGCCCCGCAGGGCACCCGGTTGGCACTGGAGGACAAGCAGGCGGTGCTGGAGGGAGCGAACCTGGCTCAGTTGGCGGCGTTCGGCGCCTTTGCGGCCGGGCAGGGTGTCAGCCCGGTCCAGGTGGCGATCGGCTGGTTGGCCCACAACCCGGTGGTGGCGAGCGTGATTGCCGGGGCCACCCGGACAGAGCAGGTTCGCCAGAATGCGGACCTGTGGGAGCCGAGCGAACAGGACCTGGTGCGCCTGGAGGAAATCTTTCCCCCGGCGCAGCGGATCGCACTGTACTAGAGGGGAGCCAGGCGCTCCAGCAGGGGCGGGACCAGTTCCGCCAGGTCGCCGTCCAGTTTCACGCTGGCTCGGCGATCCCCGCGGGTGGGGCCGCGGTTGATGATCACGATCGGTTTGCCCTCGGCCCGGGTGACGTAGCGCAGGCCCGAGTGGACGGCCAGGGAGGACCCCAGGACCAGGAGTGCCTCCGCCTCGTCCACCAGGGCGGTGGCGGCGGCTACCCGAGCCGGGGGCACCACCTCGCCAAAGAACACCACGTCCGGTCGGAGGGTACCGCCGCAGCGGGGGCAGACCACCAGGTGGAAGTCGTCGGTCTCTTCCAGCACGGCGTCCGCGTCCGGGGCTATCTCCACGTCCCCAACCAGCTCGTGAAACCCGGGGTTGGCCTGGGCCAGCATCCCCTGGACGAACTCGCGGGTGAACCGGTGGCCGCACTGGCGGCACAGGACCCGGTCAAACCGGCCGTGCAGGTCAATCACGGGCCGGCGCCCACCCGAACCGGCCTTCTCGTGGAGGGTGTCGATGTTCTGGGTGATGATTCCGACCAGGGCTGAGCCGGGTTGGTACTCCCACCGGGCCAACGCCTCGTGCACCACGTTGGGGCGGCGCTCGTTCATGTGCTGGTAGCCCAGGTAGGTTCGGGCCCAGTAGTGGCGCCGGTAGCGTTCCTCGGAGATGAACTGCTGGAACGTCATCGGGGTTCGAGGCGGGGCATCCTGGCCGCGATAGTCGGGCAGGCCGGACCCGGTGGAGACCCCGGCCCCGGTCAGCACGGCCACCCGGCGCCCAGTCAGGGCGCTCAAAGCTTCGGTGATCACATTTCCTCGTGCACGTTTGGATCCCCATCGAACAGGCGCCCGTCGGGTCGTCCCAGAGCGGTGATCCGACCCAGTTCCTCCTCGGTCAGAGTGAACCCGAAGAGGTCGAGGTTCTCCACCATCCGGGTGGGCGTTTTGGTTTTGGGGATCGGGATTGAGCCGCGCTGGACCTGCCAGCGGAGCACCACCTGGGCGGGGGTGACCCGGTGGGCGCGGGCGATTTCCTGGATCACCGGTTCGTCGGCCGGGTGGGCGGCTTTTCCGAGCGGGCTCCACGAGATCGTCTGAATCCCCAGCTCACGGTGGGCGGCCAACTGCTGTTCCTGGGGGAAGTACGGATGACATTCGATCTGGTTGACCGTCGGCAACACCCCGGTGGCCCGCTGCAGCTCTTGCAGTTGCTCCACCGTGAAGTTTGAGACCCCAACCGTGCGGACCAAGCCTTCTGCCTGGGCGGCGAGGAGCGCCTCCCAGGCTTCCACGAAGTGCCCGTGGATCGGATTCGGCCAGTGAATCAGGTAGACGTCCAGGTAGTCCAAGTTGAGCCGCCAAAGGGACTCTTTGACCGCGTGGTCGGCGCCGGGGCGTCGATGGAATCGGCCCGGCAGCTTCGAAACCACGGTCAGTTGCTCCCGCGGAATCCCACTTTCCGCCAGTCCCCGTCCGACCGCAGCTTCGTTGTCGTAGTTGAACGCGGTATCAATCATCCGATAACCGACTGAGATGGCCTCCTGAACCGCCTCCACCGCTTCGGTCCCCCGCAGCGGATAGGTGCCAAACCCAATTGACGGCAGCTCGGTGCCGTCTCGCAGTGTAATTGTCTGTCCCATGAAGCTACGCTATCGCAGTTCGGGCACGCGGGTCGCAGGGTCGTCGACAGTCCGGGGCCAGGCGCCGACAGAGCGGTTATGCCTCTTCGGATCGAAGGCGCGGGACCGAGGTGAGCTCGGGCCGGATCCCTTCCTTCCCCGCGTAGAAGGCACGGATCTTCTCCATATCCGCGTGGACGTCGCCCGTCACCGCCATGATCGGCCCCAGCCCGGTGGTGTTGGTTTTCGAGTCGACGAAACAGAGGATCAGGGGCAGGCCGGATTCCTCCGCGATTCGGTAGAAGCCCGAGTGCCAGTATTCTCGCTTGCTACGGGTGCCCTTGGGGGTAATGGCCAGCACTTCCCCGGATGAGTTGCGCATCTGCTCGACCAGTTGGCCCACCATTCCGGTACTGGCGGACCGATCGACCGAGATGCCCCCGAGGGCCCGCAGGATCGGGGCCAGCGGCCCCTGGAAGAGCGAGTTCTTCCCCAACCACTTGTAACGCATCCCCGTCTGGCCCGCGATGGCCAGCATCAGGAAGAAATCCCAGTTCGAGGTGTGCGGGGCCCCAACCAAAATGGCCCCGTTTTGTGGAATGCCCTGCTCGACCACCAGGTTCCACTTGGTGAAGCGAAAGAACAGGCCGGAAAAGAATCGACGAAAACTCATGTCGGCATTCTACGCGGCCAGATCGACCCGGTCTCAATCGCGATTAGGTTACAACCGGACCGGATGCGGGACTAAGCCCAGGTCCACCCCCTATTCTGTGACCATGAAGACAAAACTGACCCCAGCCGGATTAGCCGGCGTGCTCCTGGCCGGTGCCCTCGCCCTCAGTGGTTGCTCGGCCGCCGCAATGAACGGGGCCGGACCGGTCCTCGCGCCGATGGCCACCCGCGACCTGGGTGTGTCCGGCTCGGAAGCGATGTTTTCCGCCGATGCCGCTGCCGCCAGCCCCAGCGAGTTGGGCTCCAAGATCACCGTCAACGGGGACGCCCAGGTGATCACCGGGGACCCGGCGGGGGCGGCCGCCAAGTTCACCGAGCTGGTGAAGGGAATGGACGGCACCATCGACAACACGTGGGAGTCCGATTACGACAGCGGGAAGTCCTCCTCGGTCTCGGCTCGGGTTCCGGCCGACCGGTATGAGGAGTTGGTCGCCCAACTGCCGGACCTGGGCAAAGTCGAGTCTCAAAACACCTCCTCCATGGACCTGACTCAGCAGTACATCGACGTCAACGCGCGAAAGCAGGCCCTGGAGGACTCGCTCCGGCGGGTGAAGGCCCTGGCTGACGAGGCCACCTCGACCGCGGAACTGCTGCAGGCCGAAGATATGATTGCCCAGCAGCAGGGTGAGTTGGATTCGCTGAACCAACAGTTGGAGTGGCTGGACCAGCAGGTCGACATGTCCACGCTGACCGTCACCTTCAGCTCTCAGGCCCCCGGATCCAACCCTGGAGTCTCCTTTGGGTGGATAGGTGACGTCCTGCTGAAGTCGCTCTACACGCTGGCGTGGGCGGTGGTCTTCCTGGTCCCCTGGGCTGTGATCGCCCTGGTGGTTTGGCTGGTGATTAGGGGCCTCCGGCGCCGGGGCCGCAAACACCGGTACCCAGCACCCGAGCGAGCCGAGCGCCAGGCGGAGGCCGAACAGCCCCAGCCAACCGAGGCGCCGGCCGAGGAGTCGACGGCGGACCGGGAATGAGCGGACGAGACTAGCGCCACTCAGGCGAGAACGGCCGGGACCGTAAACTGGTCCCCATGAACTATCGTCTGTCTTTTCGTGCCCGCGGCGCCGTTGCAGCCTTCCTCTTTACCGTTGCCGGCGCCATCGCATTCGTCCTGGTGGTGCTTTTCGCCGACGGGCTGTCCGAACTGTCCCGGGCCCTTCCCCTCGCACTGGTGGTGGGTTTTTGGGCGTGGTGGCGTTGGGAGTGGCCCCGGCTGATCGCCACCGAAGACGGGATCCTGATTCGGAACCAGCTGCGAACCATCGCGGTGCCGTGGGAGGAGATTGACGGCTTCACCTCTCGCTTGGGCTTGTATGCCGAGGTCCGGGGCCTGGGAGAGAAAAGTCGGCAAATCTACGTGGCGTCGGTGCCCTCCCGGGCCAGCTTCAACCTGGACAAGGAGCTGAAGGAGTCTCCCCCCGCGCTGCAGTTTCCCAAGGGGCCGCAGCTGGACCTGTGGGTGGGCCCCAACGTTGCGCGTCGAATGTTGGAAGAGGAACGGCTCTACCACCAAAAACCGGTCTTCCGACCCGACCTGTCGCAGGTGGCCGAAGAGCAACTTCGCCAGCATCCCGTCGGCGACTTGCGTCCGCTGGTGATCTGGCCGGAGACCACCGTGTCGTGGAACTGGGTGCCCATCGGCCTGCAAGCCTTAACTTTGGTGGGGGCTATTGCGACCCTGCTGACGTTCTAGGACTAGGCCGGGGATCGCCTCCGGCCTTAACTAGATGAGGGCATGAGCTCGGATTAGGTCCGAACTCATGCCCTCACCGGTTCCGGTCCCGGTCAGTGCCTATCGGGACCGACCGTGAACACCGGGATTTGGTTGGGTGTTACTTCATCCAACCGATGTTTTCAGCCGGGACCGAAGCCATCCCAAAGGCGCCGTAGTTGGCGAGGTTGGTCGGCACAGCGGTCATTTCCAGACGACGGTAGATCGGGAAGAACATGACGTTTTCCCAGATGATCTTGTCGACTTCGTTGGCCATTTCGTTGCGCTTGGTCGGATCGGTCTCCGCCGCGATCTTCGGGATCATCTCGTCAATCTCATCCACGCAGGTGCGGGTGAAGTTCGAACCGGTGTCGATCGAGTCGCAAGAGTAGAGCTGACCAATGTTGTTCAGCGGGTACGGGGTGCCCTGCCACGCGAAGGCGGCGGTCTGGAAGTTACCCGGGATGACGTACTCGTCGAAGAAGGCGGCGGTGGAGACGTTCTTGATGTCCACCTTGACGCCGATTTCCTTCATCTGCTGCTGAAGCAGTTCACCTTCAGTCTTGGAGGTGGAGACGTCGGGCATCATGGTGTACTCGAACTGCAGGGTCTCGCCGTCCTTGGTGCGGTACTCGGCGCCCTCTTCCAGGGTCCAGCCGGCCGCATCCAGGTCCTTGCCAGCCTGCTCGGGATCGTAGGCCGAAACGGCGGAGTTGTCCTGGTAGCCAACCTGGCCCGGCATGAAGAAGTGGTTCCCCAGCATCAGCTGAGCCGGGTCGATGTCCGGAATCCCGCTGAGGTCAGCGGTGGTGATGGCTTCGCGGTTGATGCCCTTGGTCAGGGCCAGACGGACCGCGGGATCCTGCAGCACACCGGACTCACCGTTGAAGGTGAAGTGACGCCACTGGAGACCACCGGCACGGCGGATCTCAGCGTCGGAGCGGGCCGCGGCCTGAGCGTACTCAGCGCCGTCGATGATCCCGGAGAGGACGTCCAACTCGCTGTTGGCAAATGCGGTCGCAGTCGCGGCCGGATCGGCAGCGCGCAGGGTGACCGAGTCCAGCAGAGCGGTCTCGCCCCACCAGTTGGGGTTGCGCTCCAGGGTGATGACCTGCTGGGCATCATCCACGGAGGCTACCTGGAACGGACCGGAGAACCAGTCATTGTTGTACTTGTCCCAGCCGTCGTTGAAGGTGGCGGCATCCTTCACCCCGGCGGCAGGCCAGACGGTGGAGAACGGAGCGGACCAGTCCGGGTAGGTCGATTCGAAGGTGATCACAACTTCGTACTCGTCCTTGCCCTGTTCAACGGACTCAACCGAGGAGTAACCGTCGGTGGAGGCGCAATTGAATTCGGTCTGCTCGCCATTGCAGGCGGCGACGGTGGCCTGGTAGTCGGCCACGGTGATCGGAGTGCCATCGCCCCAAACGGCCTTGGGGTTCAGGTTCAGGGTGACGACCTGCTTGCCGCCCTCATCGGTCGAGTTGTAATCCTCGATGAAGTTCGGGTTCTTATCGAAGGATCCGTCCTCGGCGTAGATCCAGTTGGTCGGCTCCAGGAACATGGCCATCGTCGAACCCTGATCAACGTTGTTGCCGTTGACGTTCAGGGTGTTCCAGTTCGTCGGCAATGTGGAGATGGGCAGCCGCAGCGTGCCCCCATCAGCCAGTTCGCCGCGATCCATCGGATTCAGGTCACTCAGGGGCGGCATATCCGCCGCCGCTTTGTCTCCGCCAGAGGCGGCCCCGGACTGGCTTCCCCCAGAGGAGCAGGCTGACAGAGTCAGGGCTCCAACTGCGGCGATCGCCAGGAATGCACTGGTAGTGCGTTTCATGGATTTCTCCCTCAGATTGCTATTGATATTTTCGTGTTGTTGCACGGACTGGGCCGGTGTCGAATTGCGGGCGGCCAGACAATTGGTCTGCCGCTCCGGCGATAAACTTCGAACACGGGACAAAGGCAGCTTATCGGAATGCGATCTGGCGACCAGATCCAGTCCGAAATAATCTCAAAATTGCCGCCAAGCCGTTACTTTCCCTGTGACTATCGTCACAGCTACCGGGTTAGAAGACGGAGACCTTCTGCGGGTAATGGCACGCCGACTTCAGGTCCCGGCTCTGGGGCGGGGCGACCAGTTCCGGCTCCACGTTCTGGCACCGCTGCTGCTGCCCCTCAGACAGCAGCTTGTAGAGTTGGCACCGGGTCCGGAAGCGACAGCCCGAAGGCGGATCGGCCGGGGACGGCAGGTCCCCCTCCAAGATGATCCGTTCCCGCTTACGTTCCTTGATGGGATCTGGAACGGGAATTGCCGACAACAGCGCCTGCGTGTAGGGGTGCTGAGGTTCCTGGAAGACTTCTTCCACGTCGCCTTTTTCCACGATCTTGCCCAGGTACATGACCGCAACCCGGTCGGCAATATGGCGAACCACAGACAGGTCGTGAGCGACAAACAGGTAGGACAGGCCCAGCTTGGACTTCAACTCGTCGAGCAGGTTGATCACCCCGGCCTGGATCGACACGTCCAACGCCGAAACCGGCTCGTCCAACACCAGCAGCTTCGGCTCCAGGGCGAGGGCCCGGGCAATTCCGATCCGCTGGCGTTGGCCGCCGGAGAAGTGCCGCGGATAGCGGTTCAGGTGGGCGGGCTCAAGCCCAACCAGCTCCATCAGCTCCGCGGTCCGCTCACGAATCTGGGTCCGCGAGTACCCGTTGTATTGCATCGGCTCGGCCAGAATCTGCGAGATTGGCATCCGCGGGTCGATCGCCGCCATCGGATCCTGGAAGACCACCTGCAGGTTTTTCCGGATCTCCTTTCGGCCGCTCTGGCCGACCGCGCCGCTGTCTTGGCCCAGAACCACGATCCGACCCTCTTCAGGGGTCTTCAAATCTAGGATTTCCAGCAGGGTGGTGGTCTTACCGCAGCCGGATTCGCCCACCAGACCCAGGGTCTCCCCCGCCTTGATCTCCAGGTCGATCCCGTCAATGGCATGGACGGTCCCCACGCGGCGCTTAAAGATGGCGCCCTTGGTCAGGGGGAAGGTCTTCTTCAGGCCCTCGATCTCCAAAATGGTCTCTCGGCCCTCCCGATCGCGCCGGCCGGCTCCCCGGTCAATGTGGCGCGGAACCGGGAAGATGTCCAAGTAGCTCATCTTCTGGTCCCAGATCTGCTTCGCCTTGATGCACGCGGCCTGATGTTGCAGTTCGGCCCCGCCACCCTCGGCTGAGGCAGCCACCTGCAGGGTTGGCTCGCCGTTCAAACACTCGGCACTGGCCATCGGGCAACGCGGAGCAAACGGACAACCGGTGGGTTCGACCAGCATGGACGGCGGGTTGCCCTCCAGGGTGGCCAGGGCCAGGTCGGACTTCTCATCCGGGCGGGGCAGGGCCCCCAGCAGGCCGATCGTGTAGGGCATCTGCGGAGCGTAGAAAATATCCTCCACCGTGCCCGACTCCACGATCCGTCCGGCGTACATCACCTGCACGGTGTCGGCCATGTCGGCAATCACACCCAGGTCGTGAGTAATCATGATCACGGCCGCGCCGGTTTCTCGCTGAGCGGTCTTCAACAGCTCCAAAATCTGGGCTTGAATGGTCACGTCCAGGGCGGTAGTCGGCTCGTCACAGATAATCAGGTCGGGATCGTTGGCAATTGCCATCGCAATCATGACCCGCTGGCGCATCCCCCCGGAGAACTCGTGCGGGAAAGCCTTGATCCGAATGGTCGGGTTCGGGATCCCCACCATTTCTAGCAGTTCGATGGCGCGCTTTTCAGCCGCGTCCTTGGACAGGTTTTGATGGATCTGCAAGGCCTCAATCAGCTGGGTACCGATCGAGTAGACCGGGGTCAGGGCCGAGAGCGGGTCCTGGAACACCATGGCCAACGTCTTGCCCCGAATCTGGGACAGGTAGGCGTCGGAGCGCCCCAGGATCTCGGTCCCGTACAGCTTGATCGAGCCTTCAACTTTGGCCTGCTCATCCAGCAGGCCCATCACGGCCATGGAGGTGACGGACTTGCCCGAGCCGGACTCCCCCACGATCCCGAGCACTTCACCCTTTTTGACCGAGAAGTTCAGCCCGCGGACCGCGTGCACCGCCCCATCTTCGGAGGGGAAGGTGACGTGCAGGTCGCTGACCTCCAGCACCGGCCCGGCGAACTCGGGATCCGGTTGCGCAGCGTCTTCGAATTTAATCTGCTTCTTGCGGCTCACAGCTCGCCTCCAGACTTAGAAGTGGGATCGATCGCGTCGCGCAGGCCGTCACCCACAAAGTTGATGCAAATCAGCATGAGGACCAGGATGGTGGCCGGAGCCAGGAAGGTCCAGGGGAAGGCGGTAGCCAGCTTTTGCCCTTCCGCCAGCAGCACGCCGAGCGAAGTCTCAGGCGGCTGCACGCCGAAGCCGAAGTAGGAAAGGAACGTCTCCATCATCACGGCGGTGACCACGCCGAGGGTGAAGTCGATGATCAGGTAGGACGACACATTCGGCAGCACGTGCTTGGTGATAATCGACCAGGACGGCACGGACATGTACCGGGCGGCGCGAACGTAGTCCAGCGAGGCCACCGACAGCGTCATGGACCGAACCACGCGGGCGGTCAGCATCCAGCCGAACGCCGCCAGCAGGAAGATGAGCATAAAGGTCGAGGCGGACTGCCCGCTGAGCCGCTGGGTGATAACCGCGATCAGCAGGAACGAGGGGATCACCAGCAGCAGGTCAATTACCCACAGGATGACCCGGTCAACTGCCTTGCCGAAGTAGGCGGCTGCCGAACCGATCAGCGCGGCCACCGTAGTCTGAATGGCGGCAACGGCAAAACCGATCACCAGGGATTTTTGCAGGCCCGCCACGGTGAGGGCATACAGGTCGCGCCCCGTTTGCGAGGTGCCGAACCAGTGGTCGGCCGAGGGTGGCTGCAGGAAGGCAGAGTTGTCGACGTCGCGGAAATCCCACGGGGTCAGATACGAGCCAAAGATGGCAAACAGGATAATCAGGAAGATTCCCACTAACCCAAAAACCGCGGTTTTTGAGCGGAAGAACCGGCGCAGAATCAGTTGGGACCGGGTTAGCGGCTTACCGTTAGGCTTGACCGCTTCCAGATCGGCCACCGCCCGGTCAGCCTCCATCACGGCCACCGCCACCGGCTGACCCTGATCCGGGTCGGGGCCGGGTGAGGTGAGCCGGTCCGGGTCCAGGCCGAGGCGGCCCGCCGGATCGGGACCGGCCTGGGTGTCCAGGCCCGCCAGTTCGCGCTCAATCGGGTCCAGGCCCTCGTCACGGCCCTCGGAGTCAAACTCGTTCAAATCTTTTTCGCTCACGTCTGTTTGCTCCCTAGCTCACGCGTACCCGCGGGTCGACCACCACGGTGAATATGTCTGCCAGCATCAGACCCGCGAACGTACAGGCGGCCGAGAAGGCGACCACCGCCACGGTGCCGTTGATGTCCTGGCCGGTAATCGACGTGATCGAATAGTCGCCCATCCCGTGCCAGGCGTAAACCCGCTCGGTAATGGTCGCCCCGGTAAAGAGCCCGGCAATAACGAATGCGAAGTAGGTGGCCATCGGCACCAGCGCGGTCCGCAGTGCGTGGCGCCGGACGGCAGTGCCCTTGCGCAGCCCCTTGGCCCGGGCGGTGCGAACGTAGTCGGCCCCCAGGGTGTCCAGCATCAGGTTGCGCTGGTAGCGCGAGTAGGTGGCGATGCCACCCAGAGACATGGAGATGGTCGGCAGCAGCAGGTGCTGGAGTCGGTTCACCAAATCGGCCCCCGGATAGGACCCGATGGTGCCGGTCTCCCCCATGAACTCAAAGAAGTTAGTTCCCGTTATGTTGTTGAACTGGATCGCCCCAATCTGCAGCAGGGTGGCCAGAACGATGACCGGGGTGGAGATGATGATCAGGGAGATCAGGGTGACCACGTGGTCAGCCAGCTTGTGATGCTTGGTGGCAGACCAGGCCCCGAGGGCGACGCCGCCGATGATGCCGATAAAGGAGCCGATAGTGATTAGGCGGACCGAAACCCAGATTCGCACCGACAGAATCTCGTTGACGTAGCCGCCCTGCGGAGTTCGACCCCAATCCCAACTGGTGACAACCCCCTGAAGCCAGTTCCAATACCGCTCCAGCAACGGAACATCTTTGTTCAGGTTGAACTCGGTCAACATCCGCTCAATCGCAGCAATATCCAGATTCGGATTGGTGCGGTCAAAAACAGAAATTGGGTTCATGCTGGTCCCGGCCAGCATGTAGGCCAGGGACACGGCCACGAACAGCAGGACCAAATAGTTCAGGAACCTGCGCAGTAAGAATCTTGACATCGGTTAGCTCGACAATCTCTTCGTACCCGCGGTTGACGGGCACCGCCGGCAGCCCTGAAGGACGCGGTCGACCTTGGTTGCTACCAGCACCTGAATCTCTCATTCTTCGGTAGGCAAAACTTTAGCGCAAGTCTGGCCAATCACCTCGAGGAGCGGATGGAACCGCCGATCGGAACCAGAAAATGAGCTGACCGATCGGCCAGTTGGAGGATTCTTCCGCCCGCCCGTTTGTCAGCGCCTGGCGAAATACCCGAGGCCGATACTTTCGCCCATCCCCCGCGGCTTCTCGGCCTATCGATCGTCCTGACTGGTACCTGGACCTGGGCGACTTTGAGGCTTCGCTGCAACGAAGGGGACGCGATTTTGTGAAACTGACCTCTCACGCTTCGCGGAGGCCTGATGGCCAGCACCGACAGGACCTTCTACCCATCTTGCAGGCCGGGCGGAACTTGCAGATCCTTCAACAGACCCGCACAATTTTCAAAAGACTGTGCTTTGAAAAATGTTCGACGAGCGCATAGTTCGTCAGCTCCATGGGTAATTGGGCGCACCCGCCCGCCGCACAGCCTGGATGAAAGGACTCACATGGGATCACGTCGCATCAGTGTCGGCTGGAAGGGTTTTCACCGCCTCGGTTTGGGAGCGCTCGCGATGAGCGCCGCCCTGATGCTGTCGGCCTGTGGTGGCGGATCGTCTCCCAGCCAGTCCGATCAGTCGGGCCAGTCGGGAACCGCCGAGGCCTCTTCCGCTGAGATTCTGATCGGCACCACGAACGAGCCGACCAGTTTCGAACGCAACGTGGGCGGCTCCTCCGGAATCTCGGAAACCACCACCCGGAACGTCTACGAAGGTCTGACCTCCATTAGCGACAGCGGTGAGGTCATCAACACCCTGGCCCAGTCCTACGACGTCTCGGACGACGGCCTGACCTACACCTTCCACCTGGTGCCCGGGGTCAACTTCCACGACGGCACCCCGCTGACCTCCGCCGATGCGGCCTGGTCCATCTCGGAAGCAATCTCGCCCGAATCCAAGTCGGCCCGCGCCTCGGACCTGCGGGTAATCAAGAACATCGAGACCCCGGATGACCAGACGGTCGTCCTGGAACTGGACCACCGCTCGGCCTCGCTGCCGTTCTTCCTGGCCTCCGTCACCATCGTCAAGGATGGGGATAAGGAAAACACCTCCGACAATGGCACCGGGCCCTACCGCCTCGTCGAATGGGTCCAGGGCGACCACCTCACGCTGGAGCGCAACGACGATTACTGGGGCGAGCCGGCCAAAAACCCGGGCGTCACCTTCCAGTTCTTCCAGGATGAGACCGCCATGAACAACGCCCTGAAGACCGGAGCCATCGACCTGGTGCTGCAGCAGGAAAGCCCCGATCAGTTGGCCTCCTTCACCGACAATCCGGCCTTCCAGGTGACCGAGGGTAACTCAATCAAGAAGTGGGTGTGGACGTTCAACAACAAGGTGGCTCCCTTCGACGACGAACGCGTTCGCCAGGCCCTGTACAAGGCGATTGACCGAGATGCCATCCTGGAAGCGGTTTGGGGCGACTACGGGGTGACGCTCGGGTCGATGCCGCCGGTCTCTGAACCGTGGTACGACGCCTCCTTCACCGAGATTCACGCCTACAACCCGGAAGAAGCCAAGCAGCTGCTGGCCGACGCCGGGGTGAAGGACCTCAACCTGGACCTGACCTACGTGGCCGGTTCATCGCAGGAAATCATCGTTCAGCAGATCAAGTCGAACCTGGCTGACATTGGGGTGACGGTAACGCCGCGTCCGGTGGACGACTCTGTCTGGTACCAGCAGGTTTACACCGACAAGGACTACCAGACCACGCTGATGGATCACAACAATCCGCGCGACGTGCTCTGGTACGCCAACCCGGACTTCTACTGGCAGTACGACAACCCAAAGGTCCAGGAACTGAAGGAAGCTTCGGACGAGGCGTCCACCCCGGAAGAGCAGGTTGAGCTGATTCACGAGCTTTCCGAGATCATTGCTCACGAAGCACCGTCGGCCTGGCTGTTCCAGGCCCCGCAGATCCGGATTGCCCGGGCCGGAGTGACTGGTTTCTCGGCCGATAAGAACGCCGAACCCTTCTACGTGGCCAACATCGTTGCGGAAGACTAATGGGATCGGGGTTGTCAGCCAATCTTTGGTATCTAGCTAAGAAGGTGGCGGGACTGCTGGTCTCGCTGTTCCTGGCCTCCCTGGTGATTTTCCTGCTCCTGCGCCTCCTGCCCGGCGACTCGTCGGGGACGCTGCTGGGCGTGGGCACCACCCAGGAACAGTTGGAGCAGCTTCGTTCCGAGCTCGGAACCGACCAGCCCCTGCTGGTGCAGTACGGCCAGTGGCTTCACGACCTGTTCACCGGGCAGAGTGCCTCGTTCATCTCGAAGAAGCCTTTTTCCGAGCTGATTGGGCACCGACTCGCGGTGACCGTCCCCCTCAGCGTGGGGGCGTTCATCCTGGCGGTCCTGGTGTCGGTTCCGCTCGGGGTGCTGGCGGCGACCCGTCGCCGCTCCCCCGCCGGCGTGGCCATCTCGGGGCTGTCCCAACTTGGGCTCGCGGTTCCCAGCTTCTGGATCGGCGTGATCCTCGTCTGGATCTTTGCGCTCCGCCTCGGTTGGTTTCCCGCCGGGAACTTTCCGCGTCACGGTTGGGCCGACCCGGTCGCGGCCCTGACCGCGCTGGCGCTCCCGATGATCACCATTGCCATCGCCATGAGCGCCACGATGGTGCGCTACATCCGCTCTTCCGTGATTGACGTGCTGGACACCGACTACCTGCGGACCGCACGCTCGCTGGGCTACTCCCGCGCGGGCGCCCTGGCCCGGCACGGCCTTCGAAACGCGGCCGTCCCGGTGGTGGCGATCCTCGGCATTGAGCTGGGTACCTCCCTGCTGGGTGCCGTCGTGATCGAGAACGTGTTTGCCCTCCCGGGCTTGGGACAGCTGCTGCTGACCTCCGTCACTGCCCGGGACCTTCCCACCGTCCAAAACTTGGTGATGCTGCTGACGGCAGTCGTGCTGATCATCAACACGGCGGTGGATCTGCTTCAGCGCGGGATTGATCCCCGACTTCAGCTCGGCTCCAGCCGGGCCCGGCGAAAGGCGGGGGCCAAGTGAGTGTGGATCTGAGAACCACCCTGGTGGAAGAAGAGGCACTGACGTCCCTGCCCGGTTCTGGGCGCCGCCGCTGGTCACCCTCCCTGGTGGCCGGCACGGTGATGGTGACACTTACCGCCGTCGTCGGCCTGGTGGCCCTGTTCTGGACCCCCTATTCGCTGGATGCCACCGGCTCCGGAGCGCGCCTGGCCGGGCCCAGTGGCCAGTTCTGGATTGGGACCGACCGGCTTGGACGGGACCTGTTTTCCCAACTGATGGCGGGGGCGACCTCCGCCCTGATCGTCGCGGCCGCCACCATGGTGATCGCGGCTCTGATTGGGTTGACCCTGGGAATCCTGGCGGCCGCCACCACCTGGTGGGTGGATGCCGGGTTCTCCAAGTTCATCGACATCATGATTGCATTCCCCACCCTGCTGCTGGCCATGCTGATCGTGACCATTCGCGGGGCGTCCCTCTCCTCGGCCATCCTGGCCATCGGAATTTCCGGCTCGGCCACCATTGCCCGGGTCACCCGAATCAACACGCAGCGGGTCCTGCGGGAGGACTATTTCCGCGCGGCCCGCACCTCCGGGACCCGGTGGTGGGCCAGCCTGCGCCTGCACATTTTGCCCAACATTTTCCCGATGCTGCTGGTGCAGCTGATGCTGTTGGGTGGGGCTGCCATCCTGGCCGAGGCGGCGCTCAGCTACCTCGGGTTGGGGGCGCCGCCTCCCGCCGCCAGCTGGGGGCGGATGCTGCTGGAAGCCCAATCCACCGTCGAGGTGCAGCCCTGGGCTGCCCTCGCCCCTGGTTTGGCAATCGCGTGGACGGTCCTCGGCCTGAATCTGCTCGGCGATGGTCTGCGAGACCTGCTGGACCCAACCCTGCGAGGTGATCGCTGATGCTGGAAGTCTCCAACCTGTCCGTCACCACCTCGAGTGGCCGGCCAATTTTGACCGACTGCTCCTGGTCGGTGCCCACCGGTGGCCGCCTCGGCCTAATTGGCGAGTCGGGTTCGGGCAAGTCCATTACCGCCCTGGCCATCATGGGCCTACTGCCGGAGGGGATGCGGGCCTCCGGCTCCGTCACCCTGGACGGGCAGGAACTGCTGACCCTGACCGAGACCGAGCGCCAGCGCACCCGGGGCTCGCGGATCGCGATGGTGTTTCAAGAGCCCCTGACCGCCCTCGATCCCCTGATGAAGGTGGGCCGCCAAATCGTCGGTCCCCTGCGCCTTCACCAGCACCTGTCCCGGCGTCAGGCCCAGAGTCGGATGCTGGAGCTGCTGCACCAGGTCGCCCTGCACGATGCCGAACGAATTGCTGCCTCGTACCCGTGGCAGCTTTCGGGTGGACAACGCCAGCGGGTGGCCCTGGCGATGGTGCTGGCCTGCCAGCCCGAAGTGATCATTGCCGACGAGCCCACCACCGCGCTCGACGTGACCGTGCAGGCGGAGGTGCTGGAGCTGTTGACCACCCTGGTCGATCAGTTGGGCACCACGCTCGTGTTCATCACCCACGATCTTCCGGTCCTGGCCCAGGTGGCGCAGAACCTGGTGGTGATGCGAGGCGGGCAGGTGGTCGAACAGACCACGGTGGCCAACGGTTTGGCCGACCCGCAGGCAGCGTATACACGTCAGCTGGTAACCGCGGCTCGCGAAGTCAGTTTCCTGCCCGCGCTCGAGGAGGCCCCCGGTGAGTGAACCCCTATTCGCTTTGAAGGACGTCACGCGCGAGTTCACCCGCCGCGGGGTGACCACCCGGGCCCTGTCCGGCGTCAGCCTGGAGGTGCGGTCGGGGCGGAGCCTGGGAATTGTCGGCGAGTCGGGCGCGGGCAAGTCGACCATTTTGAACCTGCTGCTGGCCCTGGATACCCCCACTGAGGGTGAGGTCACCTGGAGGGGTGAGCCGCTCCCACCCAAGGGACGTGAGGCGACCCGCCAGTTCCGCCGACAGGTGCAGATGGTTTTTCAGGATCCACGCTCGTCCCTGGACCCGCGGATGAAGATCCACCGGATCGTCGGTGAGCCGCTAGCCTCGTTGAAGATCCCCGGGTCCCACCGGGCCCGGGTGGACGAGGTGTTGGCCCAGGTGGGCCTGGATCCCGAGGTGGGTGACCGCTATCCGGCGCAGTTCTCCGGAGGGCAGCGCCAGCGGATCGCCATCGCCCGGGCGCTCGCCCCCAACCCGCAGGTGTTGGTGGCCGACGAGCCGGTCAGCGCGCTCGACGTCTCGGTGCGGGCCGACCTGCTGGACCTGCTGGCTGAGCTAAAAGAGCAGCTGGGACTGACGCTGCTGATGGTCAGCCACGACATTGCCGTGGTGGCCCGCCTGTGTGAGGAAATGGTGGTGCTCCAGAGCGGACGGGTGGAAGAATCCGGCCCCACCCAAACGCTGCTTCGGACCCCGACCAGCGACTACACTCGCCGTCTGCTCGAGGCAGTTCCCCGGTTGCCGGCCTAGCCTTAGCGGAGGTTGGACACCAGGTGTTGGAGCCAGGCAGCCACCCCGTCGGGCCCGTCACAGAGCACGTCGGCATAGCGGCGCAGCTCCGGCTGCTCCTGGGAGTCACTGACCAGGGCACACGTGTAGATCCCCCGCTTGGCCGCCTCCGCCAGGGCGGCAAAAGCCGCCAGGTCGCCCAGGTCGTCTCCCGCCATCAGGACGGCGCGGGGCTGGTGTTGGCGAATCAGCTCGCGCAGGGCGTCGCCTTTGTCGGCAGAGGCTGCCCGCACCTCCCAGACGAGTCGACCCGGCTCCACCTGTAAGCCGTGCCGCTCGGCTAGCTGGTGCACCGGCTCGGACAGGGCCGCCTGAGCCGCCTCCGGATCTGGCATCCGGCGCACGTGGACAGCCAGGGCGCGGCCCTTGTCCTCCAGGTAGGCACCCGGGTGGTCGGCCACCAGCTGGGCCAACTCGGGCCGGGCCCGGTCAATCTCAACCGGAATTGGGGGAATCCTCCGCTCGCCCGTCGCCAGGTCCAGCCGCTCAATGCCGTACTGACCCAAGATGGTTGCCTGGGAGAACGCCGGCCGTTCCTGGAGTCGACCGAGTCGAACCAGGGTGTCGACCGGTCGCCCCGAAATCAGGGCCAGGTCCACCCCGAGGCCGGTGAGCTGCTCGAGCGCACTGGCCGACTCCTCCACCAGGCTGACCGCCTCCGGGTCCGGGTTCATGTGGGCCAGGGTCCCGTCAAAGTCGAAGGCCAACAGTGTGCGACCGGGATCTTTTCTTACTGCCGCCGGAAACGCTTCGGCCGCTAGCGTTCGGGCTGTCCACCTGCTCTTATCCATCCCTCTACTGTGCCACGACTAAAGCGATACAGTTAAGGAAGCGACAAAGGAGAGTGTATGTCTGCATCAGATGGTCAACAGTCGAGCTTCGTGGTGGTGGCCAATCGGCTGCCGGTCGACCGAGTGACGAGCGAGGACGGCGAGGTGAGCTGGCAAACCTCCCCCGGGGGTCTGGTGACCGCGTTGGAGCCCCTGATGAGGAGGTTCGGCGGCGCCTGGGTAGGGTGGCCCGGATCGGCCGACGAGACGGTGGACCCGTTCGAACACGAGGGTTACCAGGTGGTTCCGGTCGAGCTGTCGACCCGGGAAGTCGAGGAATACTACGAAGGCTTCTCTAACTCCACCCTCTGGCCGCTCTACCACGACGCGGTGGCCTTTCCGGAGTTCCACCGCGAATGGTGGGAAACCTATCGGGATGTGAACCTGCGCTTCGCGGTCCGCACGGCCGAAGCCTGCGCCCCCAACGCCACCGTCTGGGTCCAGGACTATCAGCTGCAACTGGTCCCGGCGATGCTGCGTCGGCTCCGGCCGGATCTGAAGATCGGCTTCTTCCTGCACATTCCCTTCCCCCCGATCGAGCTGTACGAGCAACTCCCCTGGCGCCGCCAAATCATCGAGGGGCTGCTGGGCGCGGACCTGGTTGGCTTCCAGGTGCCGGGCGGGGCTTCAAACTTCCTGCGGCTGGTTCGCCGGCGGACCGAGCACCAGGTCCGCTCAGATCGAGTTTCGGTTGAGGACGGACACCTCTGCACCGTGCGGGCCTATCCAATTTCGATCGACTACCAAGGGTTCGTCGAGCTGGCCGAATCCCCGGAAGTGCTGGCCGAGTCGGCCGAGTTGCGGGCCGAGCTCGGGAACCCGGAGACCATTTTGCTCGGGGTGGACCGGCTCGACTACACCAAGGGTTTGCGCCAGCGCATTCGCGCGGTCGGTGAGCTGTTCGCCGAGGGCAAACTGGACCCGGAGACGACCGTTTTCCTGCAGGTGGCGACCCCCTCGCGCGAAGACGTCGAGGAGTACCAGAAGCTGCGCAACGACATTGATCAGCTGGTGGGCCGGATCAACTCGTCGGTGGGCGGGGTCGGCAGGCCCGCGATCTCCTACCGGCACGCCAACTTCTCCCGCTCCACGATGGCGGCCATGTACCAGCTGGCCGACGTCATGCTGGTCACCCCGCTGCGCGACGGGATGAACCTGGTGGCTAAGGAGTACATTGCCTGCCACACCAAATCCAGCGGCGCCCTGGTCCTGAGCGAATTTGCCGGGGCGGCCCGCGAGTTGAAGCGCGCCTACCTGGTGAACCCCTACGACTTGGACGCCATGAAGGACACGATCATGCGGGCGCTGACCGACCCCGAGCCGGTGCGCTCCCGCGCGTTCCTCGCCATGAAACGAAAAGTGCGGGACAACTCGATTGACCACTGGGCGAACAAGTTCCTGCAGGACCTAAAAGCGGTCTAGGAACCGTTCACATCTCAGCACATCTGGGTCTCTCGTCCTAGAAGAAGTATAGGCTTGGGAGCAGCAGAGTTGCTCCCACACGGTGTGCACCTGTTGGCGCGCTCGGGAGCGGCAACAGAAGAAAGGGCTACTGCACAATGTCTGATCAACCGCTCGCACAAATTGGGGTCACCGGAATGGCGGTCATGGGTCGCAACCTGGCCCGGAACCTGGCCCGGAACGGCTACCGGGTGGCGGTCCACAACCGCTCTTGGGGACGGACGGCTTCACTGATCGAAGAACACGGGGACGAAGGTACTTTTATCCCCTCCGAGTCCATGGCCGACTTCGTCGCCTCGCTGCAGCGCCCACGGACCGTCATCTCCATGGTGAAGGCCGGCGCCGCCACCGACGCGGTGATTGAGGAGCTGGTGCCGCTGCTCGAACCGGGCGACATCGTGGTGGACGCGGGCAACGCGCACTTCCCCGACACGATCCGGCGGGAGCGGGCCCTGCGCGAGAAAGGAATCCACTTTGTTGGGACCGGCGTTTCCGGCGGGGAAGAGGGTGCGCTGAACGGACCCTCGATCATGCCGGGCGGAACCGTTGAGTCCTACCAAACCCTCGGGCCGATCCTGGAGACCATCTCCGCACACGTGGACGGGGTCCCGTGCTGCACCCACGTGGGGCCCGACGGGGCGGGACACTTCGTCAAGATGGTCCACAACGGCATTGAGTACGCCGACATGCAGCTGATTGCGGAAGCCTACGACTTGCTTCGCCTGGGCCTGGGCGCTTCGGCCGCGGAACTGGCAGAGATTTTCTCCCAGTGGAACCAGGGCGACCTGGACTCGTACCTGATCGAGATTACCGCCGACATTTTGGCCCAGCAGGACCCGCAGACCGGGGCGGCCTTCGTCGACGTGGTCCTGGACCAGGCCGAGCAGAAGGGAACCGGGAAGTGGACCGTCCAGAGCGGCCTCGACTTGGGGATCCCGCTGACCGGGATCGCGGAAGCAACCTTTGCCCGCGCCCTGTCCGCTTCCACGCCGCAGCGCGAGGCGGCCCGCCAGGTCCTGCCCGCGGATGCCGCCGACTGGGAGGTAACCGATCGGGACGCATTCATCGAGCAGGTTCGGAAAGCCCTGTATGCCTCCAAGGTGGTGGCTTACTCGCAGGGGTTTGACCAGATTGCGGCCGCCTCGGCCGAGTACAACTGGCAGATCGACCTGGGTGCGATGGCCCGGATCTGGCGCGGCGGCTGCATTATCCGCGCGAAGTTCCTGGACCGAATCACCGAGGCCTACGAACGGAACCCGGAGTTGCCTTTGCTGGTCGCCGACCCCTACTTCACCGAAGCGGTGTCGGCCGGGGTCGAGTCATGGCGCCAGATTGTGGCGTCCGCGGCGCTGCACGGCGTCCCCACCCCCGCTTTCTCTTCCTGCCTGGCCTACTACGACGGGGTCCGGGCCAAGCGTCTGCCCGCCAACCTGATTCAGGCTCAGCGCGACTACTTCGGTGCGCACACCTACGAGCGGACCGACCGCGAAGGCTCCTACCACCTCGACTGGTCGGGAGACCGGCACGAGGAACGCACTGACGGGGGCGCATCTCTGTGAAACTGACCCCTGTCACCGCCGAGCACAATCCCCTCAGGGATCCGCGCGACCGGCGTCTGCCCCGGATCGCGGGCCCCTCGGGTCTGGTCATCTTCGGGGTGACCGGGGACCTGGCCCGCAAAAAGCTGATGCCGGCGGTTTACGACCTGACCAACCGGGGCTTGTTGCCGCCAGGTTTTGCCCTGACCGGGTTCGCTCGGCGCGACTGGGAGGACGCGGACTTTGCCCAAATCGTGCACGACTCGGTCAAGAAGCACGCGCGCACGCCGTTCGTAGAGGCCACCTGGAATCAGCTGGCGGAGGGGATCCGGTTCGTCCAGGGTTCCTTTGACGACGACGAGGCCTTCGCTCGGCTGGCCCAGACGGTGCACGAGCTGGACGACACCCGGGGAACCCGGGGGAACCACGCGTTTTACCTGTCGGTGCCCCCCAGCTCGTTCCCGGTCGTGCTGGAGCAACTGGCCAAGTCGGGGCTGTCACACTCGGCCGAGGGAGCCTGGCGCCGCGTCGTGGTGGAGAAGCCCTTTGGGCACGACCTGCAGTCGGCCCGGGAGCTAAACGACGTCGTCTCGCAGGTGTTCCGGCCGGACGACGTGTTCCGGATTGACCACTACCTGGGCAAAGAAACCGTGCAGAACATTCTGGCGCTGCGCTTTGCCAACCAGCTCTACGAACCGATCTGGAACTCCAACTACGTCGACCACGTCCAAATCACCATGGCCGAAGATATCGGGGTGGAGGGGCGCGCCGGCTACTACGACGGGATCGGCGCGGCCCGCGACGTAATTCAGAATCACCTGTTGCAACTGCTGGCCCTGACCGCGATGGAAGAGCCGGTGACCTTCAACGCCCACGATCTGGCCACCGAGAAGATCAAGGTCCTCTCGGCGGTGCGCCTGCCCGCCGACCTGGACACGTATGCGGCCCGGGGCCAGTACGCGGCCGGTTGGCAGGGGGGCGAGCACGTGGTCGGCTATCTGGAAGAGGGCGGGTTCAACCCCAACTCGACCACCGAGACCTTCGCCGCGCTCCGGCTGGAGATCGACAATCGGCGCTGGGCGGGGGTCCCGTTCTACCTGCGTACCGGCAAACGGCTGGGCCGGCGGGTGACCGAGATTGCGATCATCTTCAAGAAGTCTTTGCACCTGCCGTTTGAGCAGACCGCCACCCGGGAGCTGGGCAAGAACGCCCTGGTGATCCGGGTCCAGCCCGACGAGGGCGTGACCATTCGGTTCGGCTCCAAGGTGCCCGGCACCCAGATGGAGGTCCGAAACGTCACCATGGACTTCGGGTACGGGCACGCCTTCACCGAGTCCTCCCCCGAGGCGTACGAGCGCCTGATCCTGGACGTGCTCCTGGGCGATCCCCCGCTCTTCCCCCGACACGAGGAGGTGGAGCTGTCCTGGCGGATTCTGGATCCGGTGCTGGCACACTGGGCGGCCAGCGGCCGACCCGAGCAGTACCGGGCCGGCACCTGGGGCCCGGATTCGGCCAACAAGATGATGCAGTTGGATGGACGAGCTTGGAGGCGCCCATGATTATCAACCTGCCCCGCACCACCATCCGGGACATCAACCGCCGCCTCCTGCTGGAGCGAGACGAGGGCGGGGCCATCGCTTTGGGTCGGGTCCTGACCCTGATCATCGACGCGGGCGACCGCGATCCGGAGGGGGCCATCGACGCCGCCCGGGATGCCTCGCTCGAACACCCCTGCCGAGTAATCGTGCTGACCCGGGCCGACACCGTCCGCGGGGCCGAACTGGACGCTCAGATTCGCTTGGGTGGGGACGCGGGTGCCAGCGAAGTGATCATCCTGCGGACCTCCGGCGAACTGGATGAGCACGTCGACACCCTGGTGGTGCCGCTCCTGCTGCCCGACGCTCCCATCGTGGTTTGGTGGCCCTACCAGGCGCCCACCAATCCCAGCCAGCATCCGCTCGGGAAGCTGGCGGCCCGCCGGATCACCGATTCGACCGAGTGCGATCGGCCGGCGGTGACCCTGAACTACCTGGGGCGTCACTACCGCGAGGGCGACACGGATCTGGCTTGGACCCGTGCCACTCGCTGGCGGGGACTCCTGGCTGCCACTTTGGACCAGCCGCCATTTGAGCCGGTCCAGCGCGTGGTCATTGCTGGGGAGGGCACCCACCCGTCTCTTGACCTGCTGGGCGCCTGGCTCGGGTGGGCGCTGCGGTGCCCGGTCGAGATCATCCGCCAGGACACGCCGCTGGCCATCACCCAGGTTCGGCTGGAGCGGGCCTCCGGGCCGATCGTGTTGGACCGCCCCGATGGGCGCGAGGCCATTCTGTCGCAGCCCGGCCAGCCCAGCCATCGAATTGCCCTCCCAATTCGGGAGCTGCGCGAGTGCCTGGCCGAGGAGCTCCGCCGCCTCGACGCCGACGAGGTTTACGGTGAGGTACTGCAAGACGGACTGCAACTGCTGGAGGATCAACCATGAGTCACACCACGCCCCGCCGCGTCCTCGTGCACCCGGACCCGAACACCTTGGCGGCCGCAACCGCGGCTCGACTGATCACCCGCCTAATCGACCTTCAGTCGGTCCAAGCGCCAGTTCACCTGGTTCTCACCGGCGGTACGATTGGGATTCAGCTGCTGGCCGAGGTCGCGAAGAACCCGGCTGCTGGCGCGGTGGACTGGTCGGAGGTGCATTTCTGGTGGGGCGATGAGCGGTTCCTGCCCGCCGGCGATCCCGACCGAAACGAGACCCAGGCGCGGGAGGCCCTGCTGGACAGCCTGGCGGCGCGGTTCGAGCCGCTGCACCTGCACCCGATGCCACCGCTAGATCCGGCTCAGGGCGTGAGCACCCCGGACGAGGCGGCCGCGCGCTATCGCGAGGAGCTGGCCGCCTATGCCCACCCGGGCCTGGCCACCCCCAGATTCGACGTCCTTCTCTTGGGGATGGGGCCCGACGGACATATTGCCTCACTTTTCCCCGGAAAAGCAGAAATAAATGCGCGCGATATCAGCGCCGTCGGTGTGGAGAATTCCCCGAAACCACCGCCCGAGCGGGTCAGCCTGTCGCTGGAGGTGATCCAGCAGGCCCGTGCGGTTTGGGTGGTTGCCGCCGGCCAAGAGAAGGCCGAGGCGCTAGCGGCGGCCCTGTCACACGCACCTCTGGACCAGATTCCGGCCGCGGGAGCTGCCGGAACCGAAGAGACCCTCTGGTTGGTCGATTTAGCTGCAGCCGGGCTTCCCGGAGAATAGAATAAAGCTACACCATTTCTTGACACCCTCGGATATGTCAACCTACACTTGCATTATGGCTGAGTTAATTGAAAAGGGTGTTTTGCGCGAGCAGTTCGCTGCCGTGCTAGAACAGCAATGTCCGGAGTTGTTCCAACGGATGCGTTCGGAGTCCACCGCACATTTGGAGTTCACTGTCCTGGCCCAGGTTGGAGCTGAGGCCGCTCAGGAACTCGTCGACGCGGCGGTGAACTCTGCGCGTGCCGCCGGATGCACCTGGGAGCAAATCGGCAGCACTTTGGGTACCTCCCGGCAGGCAGCCCAGCAGCGCTTTGGGGTTCCCTCCCCTCCGCGCGACGTTGCCCCGCACCAAATGGTGCTGCGCCGGGTGACCGCGTTCAACGAAATGGACGTGCTGGACCGGGCTGGTCGCTACGGCTGGCACAGCGTCGACTACGGGCCGACCTTCCACATCGTGGAGCGCTCCGAGCAGCAGTGGGAACACACCCGCACCCGCTGGAGTCAAGGTCCAGACGGTGACGGCTGGCAGCCGGTTGGGCGCGGCTGGGGCTGGTGGCGCTATTGGAAGCGCCCTCGCGGCTTGCCCGCCACTACCGACTCGCCGAGCGCAGAACGGCTCGTGCGCGGCTAGTCAGAAACCGGCGGGCCTGAATCTCCCGGTTCAAGGCCCTCCGGGTCCGGGCCAAACCAACGCCACCTCAACACCAGGTGACTGATCAGCAGCAGCAACCCCAGGGTGAGGGCGGCCCCGAGGGCTGTGTCGGTCACGTAGTGAGCCCCGAGGACCACACGCGACAGGGCGACAGCCGCCGTCCACAGCGCCCCAATCCACAGCAGGAGCGGGGCCAGGCGCGCCCAGGCGGGTCGGAGCAGGCTCAGCAGCGGCAAGGCCATGGCCACAGCGGCGTTGGCGGTGTGGGCCGAGGGCAGCGACTTGAACTCGTCACTGGGGACGCCGCCGGCAAGCAGGTCGGCCTCCGACTCGATCCCCAGCGCCCACCAGGGGGCGAACTGCCCCTCCCCCCACAGGGCCAGGCGTGGGCGCGGGCGGTCCCACCCGACCTTTAGCAGCGTGACTACCAGCATCTCGGCAATCACCACCGCGATCAGAATCAGGGCCACGCGCAGAGCCAACCGGGGATCCGCCTCAGCCGCCACCCACCGGGTTGCCCACCAGGTGGCCCCAACCAGGATCAGCGCCACCACGGTTCTCCCCCACAGGGGCAGCTCCCAGTAGTGTGCGGGCACCACTATCAGGCATCCGAGGGCGACGGCTGTCAGAGCCACCCCGATCACGGTGAGGCTCGCCCGTACCGCCTTTCTTTGGGTTGGCCTCGCCGAGTCGGACCCGGGTGGAAACTGTCCCCACCCCCCAAACTGCACCAGAAGCGCCCCCGCCACCACCGCGGCCAAGAATGCTGGCGCCGCCCCATAGGCGGCAAAGAACCGCCCGAAAGCATTGGTTTTGACAGCCAGCTCGTGACTGATCGACTGATCGAAGCAGGAGCCCACCAACCAGGCAGTCACCAGCAGCGCCAGGAGGACCAGGCCGCTGGTGCGGGTCATTGGGTATCGGGTTGGCACTACCGGCGCTCCCACATCTGCCGGGTCACGCGGTACTGGTGCTCCGGCTCGGACTTGGGTGCCAGGGCTTGGCCGCCGGGTTCATCGTCCCAGGGAAGACGGCGCATCCCTGCCTTTAGCATCACCCGGCTGGAGGCCAGGTTCTCCGGATGGCAGCGCGCCAGCACCGAGCCGACCCCCACCTCGGCAAAGAAGTGGTCGACGAGGCGGACCAGCGCCTCGGCCGTGTACCCCTGCCCCCACCATTCCGGTCCAATCACATAGCCGATTTCTACCTCTCCGGCAGTTTCATCCCGGTCCACCACCGAGATGGAGCCGATCGGTAAGTTTGAGCCCACCGGAACTATTGCCCACTGATAGAACGTTGGCTGTACATAATTGGATACCCATTCCGCCAAGACAGCCTCTGTCACGGCCAGATGGTCGTGAGGCGGCCAGGTGAGATACCTGGTGGCCCTGGGCGAGCTGGCCCACCGCTCGAACATCGCGGGGGCGTCCCCGGGCTGGAATTGCCGCAGAAGCAAACGTTCGGTGCGCAGGGGAACCGATCCGGTGTGTGTCAGCCTCATCCGAAAATTATACCTGGTGGAAACCTGCCGGCTGGGTAGAATTGTGGCGTGGGACTCTTTCCAAAGCAAGGGAGCTGATCATGGTCGAGAGAGAAATTCCTGCCGGTCCAACTGCTTCTAATTCTGAAGTAGATCTTTTGGTAATTGGCTCGGGAACAGGAATGGCCGCTGCGCTGGCGGCCAACGAGTTGGGTTTGGACGTGTTGGTGGTTGAGAAGACCGAGTATGTCGGCGGGTCGACCGCTCGGTCCGGAGGTGCGTTTTGGATTCCCCCCAACCAGGTGCTGACCGAAGCGGGGGCTGACAACAGCGCCGATGAGGTGCGCAGCTACCTGGAGTCGCTGGTCGGGGAGGATTCGGCGCGGGACCGGTGGGAGGCCTTCGTCACCCACGGGGCCGAGGCGGTGGCGATGTTGGAACGGACCACTCCCATGAAATTCTTCTGGGCCCGCTACTACTCTGACTACCATCCGGAACACCCGGGAGGCTCGGCGGAAGGTCGCTCCTGCGAGTGCCTTCCCTTTGACGCCTCCCTTCTGGGGGAGGAACGGGGCCGGTTCCGCCCCGGCGTGATGGAAGCTCCGGTCCCGATGCCGGTGACGGGCGCCGACTACAAGTGGATGAACCTGATTGCTCGGCGCCCACTCCAGGGCGTGCCGCGGGTGACCAAACGGGTGATCCAGGGGGTGGGCGGGAAGGTGCTGGGCCGCGAGTACATGGCTGGCGGGCAGGCCCTGGCGGCCGGAATGTTTGCCGGTCTGATTCGCGCGCAGATCCCGGTCTGGACCCGCGCCCAGCTGACCGACCTGATCGTGGAAGAGGGTCGGGTGGTGGGCGCCCAGATTGAGCAGGACGGTCGGGAGGTCCAGGTGCGGGCCCGGCGCGGGGTGGTCCTGGCTACCGGCGGCTTTGACCACGATCTGGCCTTGCGCCAGCAACTCCAGTCCCCGATTTTGTCCGAAGATTTGTCCCTCGGATCCCCGGGCAACACCGGCGACGGGATTGCTGCCGGTCAGCGGGTGGGGGCCGAAACCAAGCTGATGGATCAGGCCTGGTGGTTCCCTTCGTTCGCCCCGGTTGGGGACGGTCCGGTCCAGATTTGCCTGGCGGAACGGTCCCTTCCCGGCTCCCTGCTGGTCAACGATGAGGGGCAACGATTCATCAACGAGGCCACCGACTACATGTCGTTTGGGCAGCGGGTTTTGGAGCTGGCAGACGAAGGTCACCCGGTCGGCACCATGTGGCTGGTCTTTGACAAGAAGTATCGGGACTCTTATGTCTTGGCCGGGTCCCTGTTTCCCACGATGGCGATTCCGCAGTCCTGGTACGACGCTGGGATTGCCGCCACCGGGAAGACCCCGCGCGAGTTGGCCGCCGGCATCGGCGTTCCGCCCGAACAGTTGGAGGCAACGCTTCGCCGGTTCAACCAGGTGGCCAACCTGGGGGTGGACCACGACTTTGGCCGAGGTCAGAGCGCCTACGACCGCTATTACGGTGACCCGACCATCACCCCGAACCCGAACCTTCGTCCACTGAAGGGAACCCTCTACGCGGTGAAGATGGTGCTGTCGGATCTGGGGACCTGCGGTGGCCTGGTCGCGGACGCCCGCGGGCGCGTGCTGGGTCAGGATCAGCAGCCAATTGCGGGACTCTACTCCCTGGGCAACAATGCGGCCAACGTGTTTGGCCGGTCCTACCCGGGTGCGGGAGCAACCATCGGCCAGGGCTTGGTTTACGGTCTGATTGTGGCGCGCGAGGCGGCCGCCAACCGCTAGGCGGGCCAACTTGGCTCTTGCCCGAGCGACGATCGGTTCCGGGACCCGGGTAGGTTCCGGAACCTTTTGCTAGCGGGAGTCGCCATCCTCGGATAGGGCCAGGTCAATGACCCGTTTCATCAGTGCTGCTGCCTCTTCTGGGGTGACCGCGGGTTCGCCCACGGCAACCGCAATCTCGGTGGCTGCGACCCCCGGAACCTGGGTTGCTCGCCAGGGCCGGCAAAAGGCGACCCCGGATTCCTCAATCACCTGGTGAAGGAAGCGGTTGAGCCGCTCGGCGTTCCCCAGCGTGTACAGGTGGAACTGGTTGGTGTGGACCGGGGCCGGCTGGCTGGTGATTTCGGATGGAAGTGCAGCGGTGAACTGGCGTGCCCACTGCACAGCCTGTGGGATTCCCGCCAGTTTTGACCGCAAACCCACCAGCGCCGAGGCCGCGATCGCAGTGGCGTGGTAGGTGGTCCCGCCGAGTCGGCGTCGCCAGACCCGGGCTTCGGCCACGGTGGCCTGATCCCCCACCAGGACGGCTCCGGCCAGGGCGCCCAGTCCCTTATAGAAGGACAGGTAGACCGTGTCGGCCAGGGCCGCGATCTCCGCGAGGCTGTGTTCCAGGTGCGGGGTTGATTCCCACAGGCGAGCCCCGTCAATGTGCAGGGCGACTCCCCGGTCCTGACAGGCGGCCGCCAGGTCGACCAGCTCTTCCCAGGTGGGGAGCAGGCAGCCGGCGTCTCTGAGCGGCAGTTCTACCAGGACGGCCCCCAGTTCCCCGGGGATTGCGTCTAGGTTGGCTCTGGTGGCCACCCGGTTGCCGCGGGTCAGGTACTCATATTGGAGGCCGTGCAGAATGCGGGGACCATCCTCCTCATGCACCAGGAGGTGGCTCAGGTCCGGCAGCGCTACCCGGGGATTGCGGGCCCGATCTGTGTGAATCCGGAGGGCCACCTGCTGAGCCATAATCCCCGAGGGGAAGAACACGGCGGCTTCGATCGCCAGCAGTTCCCGCACTTCGGTTTCGAGTATTGCTATCGGTCCCCCGTCGCCGTACAGGTCCCACTGGTCGAGGCCGTACTGTTCGCAGGCTTCCGCCAGGGCGTGGAACTCCTCGGCGGGGGTTCTGAGCCGGGAGAAGATGGTGTTGGGGGCGGTCTGCAACGCTTGGGTGACCCGGTCGGCACTGGTTACGGGCTGGGTTTTGCTCATGCCTAAACTCTAGTCCGCCCCCAACCCTCAGTTTTACTCTTCGATCAGGAGCACCTCGTCGATCAGGTCCTCCGCTTCCCCTTCCACTTCGAGCAGTTCGACATCCCGGAGCTTTCGCTCAACCGCCCGCGTGCGCCGACCGGCATCCTCAACCGTGCGCTGGGCGGTCTGCAACTGCTTGCCGAGCCGCTCCCAGACCTGCCCGTACTTCGCGAACTCGGCCTTGGCGGCCCCCAGCACCTGCCAAACCTCAGAGGAGCGTTTTTCGATGGCCAGGGTCTTGAATCCCATCTGCAAGCTGCCGAGCAGTGACATCAGCGTGGTGGGGCCGGTGATCATCACCCGTTCGTTAACCTGCAACGACGAAGCCAGTCCAGGAATCCTCACCGTTTCGGCGAACAGACCCTCGGTCGGCAGGTACATGATGGCGAAGTCCGTCGACAGGGGCGGATGAATGTACTTGGTGCTGATGGTTTTGGCTTGCAGTCGAATGGCCTGCTCCAGTTCCTTGGTGGCCCGCTCCACCTCCACGACATCGCCCGCCTCTTGGGCCGACAGGAGCCGCTCGTAGGACTCCTGGGGGAACTTGGAGTCGATTGGCAGGTACACCGGTGAGTCCTCACTCTTGCCGGGGAGCCGAACCGCGAACTCCACCCGCTCCCGTGACTGGGGATCAATCGCCACGTTCTCCTCATACTGGCTAGGCGAAAGGACATCCTCCAACTGGCGTGACAGTTGCACTTCCCCCCAGGTTCCCCGGGTCTTCACGTTGGACAGGACCCGCTTCAGCCCACCCACATCCGAGGCGAGCGTCTGCATCTCGCCGAGACCGCGCTGCACTTTCTCCAGCCGGTCCGAAACCAGCTGGAAGGACTCACCGAGGCGCTTTTGCAGAGTTCCCTGCAACTTCTCATCCACGGTCAGGCGCATCTTCTCGAGCTGCTCATCATTTTGAGTTCGCACCTTGTCCAGTTCCAGACGCAGGGCATCGCGCAGTTCATCCTGGCGTTTGCTGGAGGTCTCGGTCAGCTTTTCGATCTGCTCAGAGTTCTCTTTCAGCGACTGTGCGAGGCTGGCCTGCAACTTCTCCGCCACCTCAAGGCGGATTCGCTCAAGCTCGGCCGCGTTGGTGGTGCGGAGCTGATCCAGACCCTTAGTGAGGGAATCCCGCAGTTCACCCAGGCTGCGATCCATCCGGTCGAGTCGGCCGGTCAGAATCTCTTGCAGTTCCAGTCGGGCTGCCGCGTCTGCCTGGAGGCGCTGGCGGGCCTCATCCCGGTTCTGTCCCACCTGGTCGCGGAGTCGAGCATCGAGCACCTGCTGCAGTTCGACCGTCCGCTGGCCCTGCATCTGCCCGCTGGTGACAATCTGCTGTTCAAGCCGAGCGGTGTCCTCTACCAGTTGCGTCAACCTACCCCCGTCTGCACCGTCCCCGCCCCGGCGCAAAACCAGCACGATCAGGACCGCGACCAGGACGATGACCCCAACCAGCAGGATGCTCTCCAAGCTCATTGCTTCCCCTTTGTTCAAACCCGCGGTGGCGTTCGCACCGACACTAAGAATCTACCCTGCCCGTCCGACAGGTTGACTTTTGCTGTTCGGCTCCCGCGCGGCCACCTCGTCCGTATAATCTTGATCACACTCACCCGACCCGAGTAGAGGTTCACCATGAGCAAGAAGAACAAAACCCCAAAGATGGACAAGGACCTCTACGAGGCCGAGCTTCGACGCCTCCAAGCCGAGCTGGTCGAAATGCAGGCGTGGGTCAAAGCCACGGGGGCCCGCATCGTCGTTCTGTTTGAGGGGCGAGATGCGGCCGGCAAGGGCGGTGCTATCAAGCGAATTACCGAGTATTTGAATCCCCGGATTGCGCGCGTGGTCGCCCTCCCGATGCCCACCGAACGCCAGCAGACCCAGTGGTACTTCCAGCGCTACGTGGAGCACCTGCCCGCGGCCGGTGAGATTCGCCTGTTTGACCGCTCCTGGTACAACCGCGGCGGGGTGGAAAAGGTGATGGGCTACTGCACACCGGAGCAGCACCAACTGTTCCTGCGCCAGTGCCCAATCTTCGAACGGATGCTGGTGGATGACGGCATCATCGTCCTGAAGTACTGGTTCTCAGTCTCGGACAAGGAGCAGATGAAACGGTTCCGCTCCCGCCTCACCGATCCGATGCGGCGCTGGAAGCTCTCGCCCACCGATTTGGAGTCAATTACCCGCTGGGAGGAGTATTCACGCGCCAAGGACGAAATGTTCGTCCACACCGATATTCGGGAGGCCCCCTGGTTTGTGGTGGAGTCTGACGACAAGCGGAAAGCCCGGATCAACGTGATTCACCACCTGCTCTCCAAGATTCCCTACACCCACATTGACCGGCCGACCCTGGAAATCCCCAAGCGCCCCAAGTCGACCGGCTATCGGCGAACTGACCGCTCCCTCCAGCACGAAATTCCGGATTACGCGGCCTCGCTCTCCCAGGAATCCGTCCAGTTCACCTACCGGGACGTGGAGGACGACGAGTTGCCCGACAACGGCGAGGTGGACAGCAGCGAGCAGAATCACCCAAACCAGGCCAACCCAGCCCAGGCCAACGAGACCGACGAGTAGCCGCGCCGGTCCGACCCGACCCGCAGTTCGGGTCGGACCAACCGCCTACCGGCGCCGAAGCCAAACTGTGGTTTCGCTTGGGAGCCGGAGTTTACCCGCCTCACTTAGGGTGACAGGTTGACTGGCGAGGAGGATTTCCCCGCCGTCAACCTCCACCTCGTCCACCCCAAAGTTGGTCACGTTCACCCAGCCGCCCGGCCGGGCAAACATGAGCACGTGGGCGGGAGCCTCCAACCAGCTCAACTCTTCACCCGACTCCAACTGTCGCCGAAGGGCGAGGGCCGACCGGTACAGGTGCAGGATCGAGTCCGGCTTCGCCTCAGCCGCCTCCACCGAATACTGCCCAAACTCGGGCGGCTGGGGCAGGTGTGCCCCGTTGGACCCAAAGCCGAAGGAGCTGCCTTCCCGGGTCCAGGGAATCGGGACTCGGCACCCGTCCCGGCCCACGTCAACGCCGGGGCTCCGGAAGAAAGTGGGGTCCTGGCGCTGGTCGGGGGCGATGTCGCGCACCTCGGGCAACCCGAGTTCTTCCCCCTGATAAAGGTAGGTGGAACCGGGCAGGGCCAGCAGCGTCATGGTGGCGGCCCGGCTCCGCCGCAGACCGCGGGGCCGATCCTCAACCAGGTCGACGTCACCTTGGAGCAGCCAGCGCCGATCCCGGTCCTGGGTGTCGGGTGCATCCGGCAGCGCGTACCTGGTGGCGTGGCGAACCACGTCGTGATTGGAGAGCACCCAGGTGGTGGACGACCCCGCCTCCGCCGCCAGCGCCAGGTTCTCCGCGATGATCTGACGGAACTCGTCAGCGTCGAAGTTGGCCCGCAGCAGGTCAAAGTTGAATGCTTGGCCCAGGGAGTCCGGCCGGGCGTAGCGCACCCGCCGGTTGGCCGGGGTCCAGGCTTCGGCCACCGCCACGCGGGGCGGGTCGTACTGATTGAACAGTTCCCTCCACTCCGCATAGATCTCGTGTACCTCGTCGCGATCGTCAATCCGTCCGTTGCCGAGGTGGCGCGGATGGGCATCCAGTTCAGCCTGGGTGGGCAGCGGCTCGCTCAGATCCTTGGTCAAGAAGTTCGCCACGTCGATGCGGAATCCGTCGACGCCCCGGTCAGACCAGAACCGCAGCGTCTCCAGGAACTCGGCGTGCACATCGGGGTGGGCCCAGTTCCAGTCGGGCTGCTCGGGAGCAAACATGTGCAGGTAGAACTGGCCGTCCCCCACCGGCTCCCACGCCGACCCGCCAAAGGCCGCCACCCAGTCGGTGGGCGGCTCGCTCTGGTCGGGCCCCAGGCCGTCCCGGAAAATGTATCGGTCCCGAGCCGGGGAGCCTTTGGGGGAAGCGAGGGCCTCTTGGAACAGGACGTGGCGGTTGGACGAGTGGTTGGGGACGATGTCAACAATCAGGCGAAGACCGGCCTCATGCAGGGCCGTAACCAGGTGGTCAAACTCGGCCAGGGTACCAATCCTTGGATCAACGTCGCGATAGTCGTCGACGTCGTAGCCGCCGTCGGCCAGCGCTGAGGGGTAAAACGGGGACAGCCAGATCGCATCGATCCCCAGTTGGCGCAGATAGGGCACGCGGGAGATGATCCCGGCCAGGTCCCCAATCCCATCACCGTTGGCGTCGGCAAATGAACGGGGATAAATCTGATAGACCACCGCTTGGCGCCACCAGTTGGGGTCGGAGGTGGGCTGGGTGGAGGTAACGTCGTCGGTCTGCACGGCTCGCCTTTCTCACGGGGTGCGTCAATTATCCCCTACCCCGCGCAGAACGCGGGCTCACCCCGCCGACCGCTTTTTCGAAGGAATTGTGGGTGGGGCTTTTTGGCGGAGCCGACCGGCTCACCCGAACCGGCCGCACCGGTCTTCGAATAGTTCACACATAACCGTGGTTAACCGGCCAATTTGCCTCACCGGGATCAACTGAGTCGACCTGAGTGAGGTTCGCCCCCACCTCCGGCGTAGTAGACGACCGATAATTCTACCAGCCGCCGCTGATTATTACCGATATCTTGCATAATCAATGGCCGAGAGCTAGCATTTTTAGACGCAGTTTTAGCCACCAGCTGAAACTGTGCCATCAACGGTTGAGGGGCCCTGGGCCCCAGCCTCGAAGGAGAGACAATGCGAACTACTTCGCGCTGGCCTTCGACACTAGCTACGTTGGCATTGGTAGGGACTTCCCTAACTCTTGCCTCCCCGGTGCTAGCTGCCGAAGGACAAAACGAGCCAAATCCCAACCCACCTATTGCCGAAAACCTTCTGGACCTCCCGCAGTCGGGCGACCCTGCCGAGGGCCCGCAGAGCGATCCAGAAGACACCCCCACCACCCAGTTGGTGCCCACCCCGCGCTCCACCGGGGACCCGTTTCCATCCATTGAGTCGATCCGCGAACTCGGCGTTGGTCAGAGCGACGTCACCACCGAAGGTTGGGTGACCGCCACCTATCCCACCGGCGGATTGAAGGGTTTTGTCATTCAGTCCCCGGGCACCGGCGGCACCTGTGACCTCGAGGGCACCTCGGACGCAATCTTTATCTATGCGGGCAACAATGCCATCACCTACCCGAGCGTCGGGGAGTACGTCCAGGTCACCGGGAACACCTCTTCCTACGGCGCCCAGGGCGACGAGGACGGCCTGTTCCAGATCTCGCTGACCTCGGCCGACGCAGTGTCGGTTCAGGCTGACACGACCGGAATTGATCCGGCCGAGCCGATCAGCTGCCCCTGGCCGGAGACAATGGCCGAGCGCGACGCCATCGAGTCGATGCTGTACCTGCCCGAGGGCGACTTTGCCGTCACCAACAATTACGACGCCAACCAGTACGGCAGCCTGACCATCTCTGCGACCGGCGCCCCGCTGCTGCAGCCAACTGACGTGGCGCCCTACGGCACTGCCGGTTACGACCAGCAGGTGAGCACCAACTACGCGAAGTCTTTCGTGCTGGATGACGGCTCCACCACCAAGTTTGCCAACGGTGCGGGCAAGAACCTGGTTCCGCCCTACGTCTCGGCCGAGGGCGCCACTGCGGTTGGAGCCAACGTCCAGTTCAAGGATCCGCTGGTGGTTGATTTCCGCAACGGCGTCTGGACCCTGAACCCGACCGAGCAGATCGAGACTAGCGCGGAGGCCGTCATCGGTGAACTGCCGGCGGACTTCACCTATACCCGTCCGGCCGCCCCGACCAAGGCTTCGCTCGGCGACGCCGACCTGGTAGTTGGCGGGTTCAACCTGGAGAACTACTTCCCCACCACCGGTGATAGCTGGGCCGCAACCTGCACCTCGTACAAGGACCGGAACAACGTGCCGATCTCCGTCAACCGGTGCCCGGACGCAACTGTTGACGGCCACACCACCGCCGGACCGCGCGGGGCTTGGGATGCAGCCAACCTGGCCAACCAGACCAGCAAGCTGGTCAGCGCGATCAACACGTTGGATGCCTCGGCCCTCGGCGTGATGGAGCTCGAGAACTCCTACAAGCTCTCTTTCGGGGACGAGTCGAAGGCGGGTGCCTCTGCCCAGTATCTGGTGGACGCCCTCAATGACGCCGCCGGCTACGAAAAGTGGGATTTCATCACCCCGAACCTGGATCAGAGCGAAGCCTATGACCAGCAGGACGTGATGTACCCGGGCATCATCTACCAGCCCGAGGATGTCACCCCCATTGGCCCGAACCTGATCCTGGGCGACCAGTCCGATCCGGGTGAGGCATTCTCGAACGCTCGCGCTCCCTTCGGTCAGGCTTTTGAGCCCGCCGATGGCGGTCGCCCGTTCTTCCTGGTGGCCAACCACTTCAAGTCCAAGAGCTCTCCTGGCTCGGGCGACGAAGCCGACAACGGTCAGGGCGGCTGGAATGCCTCCCGCACCGCTCAGGCGAACGCGCTGGCGAACTGGATTGACCAGGACGCGCTGCCGGAACTGGAGACGCTGACTGGAAAAGTAGTGGAAGACGTCGTCCTGGTGGGCGATTTCAACTCCTACACCTTCGAGGATCCGATGCTGGCGCTGTACGCCGCTGGCTACCAGAACCTGAACGTGACCGACGGGATGCCGGAGAACTCTTCTTACAACTACTCCGGCCTGAACGGTTCGCTGGACCACGTGCTGATCTCGTCTTCGGCCGCGGCCCGGACCACCGGCCACGCGATTTGGAACATCAACTCGCCCGAGTCCATCGCGTTGGACTTCAACCGACTCGATGCCACTCCGGGTGACTTCGTGCAAGACACCCTGGGTGAGCCGTACCGGTCTTCGGACCATGACCCGGCCGTCGTCGGCTTCGATGCTGACGACGCGGGAACCGTTGACGTCAACCTGTTGAACATCAACGACTTCCACGGCCGGATCGACGGCACCCTGAACCCGGAAGGCGATGCGCTCACCGCTTCACCGACGGTCAACTTCGCCTGGACGATTGAGGACCTGCGCGAGCAGTACGGCAGCTCAAACACGCTGTTCCTCTCCGCCGGTGACAACGTCGGCGCCTCGCTGTTCCCCTCCTCCATTGAGCAGGATCAGCCGACCATCGACCTGCTGAACACCCTGGGCCTGGCCGCCAGCGCCGTGGGCAACCACGAGTTCGACGCGGGCTGGCAGGATCTGCGTGATCGCCTGCAGGATGAGTTCGACGCTCCCCTCCTCGGGGCCAACGTCTACCTGAAGGGGACCGACACGCCGGCTCTGCCCGAGTACGCCATGCTCGACGCAGCCGGCCTGCGCGTAGCAGTCATTGGGGCGGTCACCGAAGAGACCCCGACCCTGGTCAACCCGCAGAACGTGGCGGACGTTGACTTTGGGGACCCGGTCGAGGCGGTCAACCGCGTGGCGGCCGAGCTGATGGCTCTGCCCGAGGACGAGCGACCCGACCTGATTGTGGCCGAGTACCACGAGGGCGCCCCCCAGGGTGCCAACGCTTCGACCCTGGAGGAGCAGGTGGCTAACTCACCTGTCTTCGCCTCGCTGGTCAACGACACCTCCGCTGATGTGGACGCCATCTTTACCGGTCACACTCACCAGGCCTACGCCTGGGAGGGCCCGGTGCCCGGAGTCGAGGGGAAGACCCGTCCGGTCGTCTCCACCGGCTCCTACGGCGTGAACGTCGGCCAGGTGATTCTGACCGTCGACCAGGAAACCGGCGACGTGGTGGCTCACACGGAGCGACTGGTACCGGTCGCTGCCGGTGGAACCATGGAGGAAATGCGGGAGAACCCGACTGTAGAAGCGGCCTACCAGATCATCCTGGCGGCCATGCAAAACGCTCGGGAAGTTGGGGATGCCCCCACGGGCACGCTGACCGCGCCCATCACCCGCGCCTACACCGACGGCGTCTACGTCGACGGAGTCTTCCAGAAGACTGAGGCCTCCAAGGAGGACCGCGGAGAAGCTTCCCCGCTGGCCACCCTGGTTGGCAACATGCTGCGGGACTCTATGTCCTCGCTGCCCACTCCCCCCGACATCGGGGTGCTGAACCCGGGTGGTCTGCGCACCGACCTGGTCCCGGATGAAGATGGAAACATCACCGTGGCCCAGGCCCGCGCGGTCCTGCCGTTCAACAACGAGCTGACCATCGCAACCGTGACCGGTCAGCAGTTCATCCAGATTCTGGAAGAACAGTGGCAGCGCACCGCCGACGGCGAAGTTCCCTCGCGGGACTACCTGCAACTCGGGCTGTCCGACAACGTCACCTACACCTACACGGAGGTTGACGATCCGGCCAACCCGGGCCACACCAAGGGAATCGTCAACTCGGTGACCATCAACGGTCTGCCGATTGACCCGGCCGCCGAGTACCGGATCGGAACGTTCTCGTTCCTGTCTGCCGGTGGGGATAACTTCCACACCTTCGCCGACTCCAGTGTCCTGGAAACCGGTTTGCTCGACTGGGAGGCCTGGCTGAACTACCTGGAGACCAGCAGCCCGATCACCCCCGACTTTGCTCGCGCAGGCGTGCAGGTTGAGGGCCTGGCGGCTGGACAGCAACTGATGGCTGGGGAAGAACTGACCGTGAACCTGTCACGGATGGATATCCCCGCTGTCGGGGCGCCGGCGAACACTTCGGTGAGCGCCGACTTCCAGCCGGCCGTTTTCCGCGCCGGAGGCGAAAGCGTGCCGGTGACCGACGGGGCTGCCACCTTGACCCTGACTGTGCCCGACGGCATCAACGGGCCGGCCATGTTCAGTGCGTTGGCGGATCCCACCGGGACTCAGGTTCTGATTCCGGTTCTGATTGGCTCTGAGGTTGAGGCTCCCACGATCACCGTGGATCCGACCAAGGTCCAGGCAGGCAAGGATGTCACCATCAACGGTAAGGATTGGTTCCCGGGCACCGAGATCAAGCTGAGCTTGGGTGAGAACGAACTGGGGACTGCCACCGCTGGCGAGGACGGCTCCTTCTCCGTCAAGGTGACGATTCCGAAGACGGTCAAGGCCGGGTCCTACCTGGTCACCGCCTTTGATCTGGAGCGCACTGCGACCGCCTCCCTCCAGGTGACGGCCGTACCCTCCACCGAAGTGGATAAGCCGAAGGACGAGCTGCCCAAGACCGGTGCCAACATCATGTGGGCGCTGATCCTGGCCGCTGCTGCCACTGCCGGTGGTGTCACCGTGGTGCGGCGCGTTCGAGCTGACCGCTAACGCTGAGCGGGGCGCCGGGGTGATACCCGGTGCCCCCTTAGTCCAAAGATAGATTGTGGCCCTGGGAGATCATCCCAGGGCCACTTTCCTTTGGGCCACTCAGCCCCACATTTAGCTGCTATTCTTCACCGAGTTTTCGATCGGCCGCCTCGCGGGCCTGGTCGATCTTCTCGTCAAACTTGCCCCCGGTCAGACCTTTGGCGGCTCCAGCCGCCCGGTCGAGGAGGGCATCCGTCTTCTCCTCATCTTTCAGATCGTCCCGGTGCTCCTCAAAGACACCCTTAGCTTTCTCTACCATGCCTTCAGCTGACTTCTTCAGGTCGTCAAAGCCCATTTCTACCTCCATGTTTGCTGTGATCCGACTCACTTATTATAGGGCGGAAGTCCCGCTGGCGGCAGGTTGAAAGCCCCTCAAACCCGATTTATTACTAAACTCGCCGACCGGTGAAAGCCAAGGTCACCGTAAGGTTGATCAGGCCGGCGGCCACAATTATCACAGCGACTCCGTACCGGAGCGGAGCGAACTGCGCCGCCAGCAGTTCGCCCTGATAGTCGGCCGCGGCCCGAGCGGCAGCCACCTGCGTTTGGTTGAGCGAGTTGACCCCGTTAGTGACGGCGTTGGCCGTATCCGCCGCGGCGTTTTGAATGCCCGTATAGGCGTCTCCCCCGTAGGCCTGCATGGCCGTATGCTGGTTCAACTGCTGGTACGGGATTGGCCCCAGACTTGGTTGGGCGACCGACCCGAAGGCAATCCAGGCCCCCGCCGCCAGGCAGAGAGCCAGAATCACCACGGCCCCCACCTGCAGGAACTGGTCCACTGCCCGGCCGGAGCGGGCTCGCGCGCCGACCTCGGGGCCCGGATCCGGTTCCAGGTGTTCGGCTGACCCACCCATTGGCTCCCCCGGTAGCTGCGAACCGGTGGTGGGCAGCGGCTGGGTGCCAGGTAGGTAGTCGGGGTCGGTCTGATCGGTTGATGGGTTGTAAGTCATGAGCTGGTCCTTTCCTGAGCTGACTGTGCTGCTTCAGGCTAAGGGAGGGCTCCGACAAGTGTGGTTGGCCGAACCGGGATTGCGGGCAAAAAAAGGCCCGAACCGGCAAAACTACCGGTCCGGGCCCATCCGATTTCAGTGGCGACGCGCCGCCAACGTCAGGTTGATTGCCCCGATCAGGCCGAGCACCAGGAACACTGCCCCGGTCAGCAAAGCCCAGGTGGTGGCGTCGGTAAATCCGTGGGCCAGGGCCTCCAGGGTGGCCGAATCCGCGCCTTTGGCTCGCATCTGCGTCAGGTTGGTCCCGCCGGTCAGGCGGGTGGTGTCAGCCAGTTGGCTGGCCTTCTCCGAACTGATTCCCACTTTCTCCAGTGCCCGCGGAACTGCCAGGGCCACGGTGATGGAAAGTGCTCCACCAGCAAAGGCCGTGCCAAAGGCCGAGCCGATCTGGCGGACCGTGCTCTGGGTGGCAGATCCCTCCCCGGACACCTCAACCGGAACGTCCTGCAGCACTGTGCCGGTCAGTTGGGCCGAAGCCAGCCCCAAGCCCAGACCGTAGAGCACCAGCGGAGCGGCAATAATCCACCCGTTCAGGGTCGGGGTCAGGATCAGAGCCAGGACGACGATCCCAATCACCTCGAGCGACAGCCCCAGAATCACGGTGCCGGGTGAGCCCAGTTTGGCGGCGAGGTGGCGCGCAGCCGCCCCCGACAGGAAGGCGCCGGCGGCCATTCCCGCCAGGACAAATCCGGAGTCCATCACGTCAAAGCCGCGCGCGTTCACCAGGAACAGGGGCAGAACGAACAGAATCGCGAACTCGCCCACGGCCACCATCGCGGCCGTGAGATTGCCCCAGGAGAACGTCGGCAGGCGGAACAGGCCCAGCTCCAGGACCGCGGGGCGGCCCACTTTACCCCGGTGGTGTTCCCAGAGCAGGAACCCGGCCAAGGCGATCACCGCCACGGTCAGAGTCACGGGGATTGGTGAGATGGGGGCGTCTTTCCCCCAGGTCAGACCGGCCAGCTTCAGCTCACCAATCGGGGTCCACCATCCCAGGGTCGGCCCCTCAATGATGGAGAACACGAGCGCCCCCAGCCCAACCGCGCTGAGGCCCACCCCCACCAGGTCGGCTCCGGACTTGGTGACCCCGCGGGTCTCGGGCACCACCAGGTAGGTGAGGACGAAGAGGATCACACCGATGGGCACATTCACCCAGAAAATCCAGCGCCACGAGGCGTACTGGGTGAGCGCTCCCCCGATCAGGGGGCCGATCGCGGCGGCCCCGGAGATAACCGCGCCCCAAACGCCAAAGGCAGCGGCCCGGTACTTGCCGCGGAAAATCGCGTTAACCGTCGACAGGGTCGAGGGCATGATGCACGCCGCCCCGACCGCCTGGACAGCCCGAGCCGCCAGCAGGGTTCCGGTGGTGGCTCCCGCCGCGGCCAGCATGGACCCGCCGACGAAGATGATCAGGCCGGTCTGGAACAGTCGGCGCCGACCCCAGCGGTCCGCCAGGTTCCCGCTGGAAAGCAGCAGAGCCGCCAGCAGCACCGCGTAGAGACTGTTGACCCACTGGGCGTCGGTCAGGTCCATCTTCAGGTCTTTGATGATGTCGGGCAGGGCCACCCCCACGATGGTCCCGTCCAGCACAATCATCCCCAGCCCGGTGGCCAGGATTCCGAGGGTGGCCCACTCGCGCCCACTGGGGGCCACGATCTTCTCAGACCCACCCGCAGGGGTGGTTGGGCTGTCGGCGGTCGGTGCGCTCGACCCGCCTGCGTGGCGACTCACGACGCCACCTCGGTGCGTGCGTGGGCGGGGGCAGTCAGGGCCCACACGCCCTTGCCGATCCAGATGAATAGCAGCAGCAGACCCACGGTCAGTCCAATGTGCCCCAGCCCCGCAATGCCGGCGTGGGCGGCTCCCGGCTCGGTCCCCAAGACCGTCTGGGTCCCCCCGACCCAGAGCGCGCCCGCGGTCAGGATCAGCCCGAAGTTGTAGACACCAAAGCCCCACCAGTAGAGCCGGCCAGTGTTGAGCTGCAGGCTGCGCTGGAGGACCAGGAGCAGCAGCATCACCAGGGTGCCGAGCGTCAACAGGTGCGTGTGCACCACGCTGAGCTGGGTGAAGCCGGTAAAGTCGCGGGGCCTGGTCAACTCCCGATAGAACAACCCTGAGATCAGACCCAGGAGGGTGTAGCTGGCAGCAGCCAAGAATGTGGTTCGCATAATTCTCCCTTCTGCCTTCATTCTGGTCAGGCAGCAGGGCCGGCGCGGACCGGCAGGTCAACCGAATGGTTGATTCGCAGTTTGAGGTGCGCTACACCAGACCCAGCTCGCGCCCCTTAGCTACCGCCGCGGTCCGGGATTGGACGCCCAGTTTGGCATACAGGTGCACCAGATGCGTCTTGACGGTGGCTTGGGAGACGAACAGTTCCCGGGCCATCTGCTCATTGGACCGACCCAAAGCCAGCAGGGCCAGCACTTCCAGTTCACGTTCGGTGGGCGAGGCGACCGTCGACAGATCCCGTTGGCGCAGCCTAGTTTGAACGGATGAGCCCCAGACCGGACGCCCGGCCGCCGCCAGGCGAATGGCCGCCACCAGGTCTTCGGTGGGGGCATCCTTCAACAGGTAGCCGGTGGCCCCCGCCTCAATGGCAGCCAGAATGTCCGCATCGGTGCCGTAGGTGGTCACCACCAGGACCGCAGGTCCACGCCGGGCCACCAGTTCGCGGGTGGCTTCGGACCCGCTCATCCGCCCGGGCCCAAACCGCAGGTCCATCAGCACCACGTCCGCCCGATTCGATTCGGCCCATTCGAGCAGCTCTTCCGCGGTGGCCAGTTCGGCCACCACCGCCAGGTCCGGCTGGGCCTCCACCAGGGCTCTCAGTCCAGCCCGCACCACCGGATGATCGTCGACCACCACCACGTCGATCAAGGCTTTGTCTTTCACCCCGGGATCAGTCAACTCAGCTCCACCGCCTCGGTCTCGAGGCGGACTCCCAACGCGGTGCCGCCCCCGGGCTCAGACTCCACCGTCAGGGTGCCGCCCATTTCCTCGACCCGCCGGCCCATCGCGGTCAGACCAAAACCCCCGCCCGAGGTGGCCGGGTGCTCGGGGTCAAATCCCACCCCATTGTCGACAATGTCCAGAAGGACCTCGCCGGGCAGAAAGGTGAGGGTGACGGCCGCCTGGGAGGCATGCGCGTGCTGCACCACGTTAGCCAGTGCCGACTGGGCGACTCGGAGCAAGCCGGTCTCAACCGGCACCCCGAGTGAGCGGCGCCGGCCCTCAATCCGAACCTCGACCTGCAGGTGCTCGTCGGAGTTCTTGGCGCCCACCCGCACCAGCGCTGCCGCCAAGTCCGAGTTGTCCAACTCTCCCGGGCTGAGGGCACGCACCACGCGGCGCACCTCGGCCAGATTCTCCTGGGTGACCAGACGCGCCCGGCCCACCAGCTGCTCCACCTCGGGATCCAACTGGCGACCGGTGCTGTCAATTCCGCGCAGCAGCAACTCCACTCCGGCCAGCCCCTGAGCGACGGTGTCGTGGATTTCCCGCGCCAACCGTTCGCGCTCCCCGGCGAGGAGCCGGTCCTTTTCCGCCTCGGCCAACAGTGCCTGGGCCGAAGCCAACTCGGTCAGGGCCCGCTGTCGCGCCTGCGACTCTTTTCTAACCATCTCAATGGCCAGGACGAATCCGACCGCGGTCAACGCGCCGATCACCGGCCCCAACACCAACCCCACCTGGTCGTCGCCGGGTGGACGCCCCATCATCCCGTGCACCACAGCGATGGTGAGGGTTACCCCCACGGCACCGACCCCGTAGAACGAGCCGAGCGCGTGCATTTCAATAATCATCAGGGGGAAAGCCACCCAGACGGCGCTGGGGGTGTTCAGCAGCATCAGAGCCCAGGCCAGGTTGAGCGAACCCATCCACAAGATGGACTCGATTCGGGTGGGCCGCAGACCCGCGCGGCCCGGTCGGGGGTGGGCGCGCAGTCCGTAGATCAGGAAACAGGCCCCAAACAGAAGCGCCCAAATCAGGGTCAGGTGCCGCTGAGCTGGCGGGGTTCGCACCACGGCCACCACCGTGAGCGCAAACACGATGGCGTCCAGCAGGTACAGCCACCGCTGGGAGATCGAGGACGGCGTTTCCATGCCTTCACCCTAGTGCAACCGGTGAAACCAAGCTGCGCCCACCTTCGGCGCTCTAACCGACTTGGGTGGGCGACAGCTGGCTCAACTGTGGGCCGAGCCCAATGTCGATCAGATGGAGGCGCCCGCACAGGCGCGGACCCTCACCCACCAGCTGACCGACCTTGTAGGCCCCGAAAGTGACGGTCAGGTCCGCTGGCAGCACCGCCGGATCCGGCACCTCCCCGGTGTCGCAGTCCAGTCCCGAAGGCAGGTCGACGGCCACCACCAAACCCAACTGTCCGGCCGACCGGAGCTGACTGAGCACCGCCACTACCTCGCGCGCGGGGTTCCGCAGGGCCGCCCGCCCGGCCGAGCCGGTCCCCAAAACTCCGTCCACCACCACCGAGGCTCGCGGCGCGTACTCCCCGACCGCGGCCACCAGCTCGGCCACGGGTGCCCCCGGCTCGGCCAAAAGTTCGGCCCCGGTGTCGAGGGCGGCTTGGAGCCCGCCCTGGTGGATTCGGCCCGCCACCGGCAACACCTGGACGAGGCGGCCCCAGTTGGACAGTTCGGCCGCCGCGTAGAGGGCGTCACCACCGTTGTTTCCCGCCCCCACCACCAGCAAAATTGGGCCACCTTTTTTGCCCAGCTCCGCCTCGATCTGGGTGGCCAACCCGCGGGCAGCGCGAGCCATCAGCGGCTCACCGGCGGCAAGCAACGGGCGTTCGGCAGCCACAATCTGGGCGGCAAAATAGGCATCCACGGGATCAGCTCCTTGGTTCAGGTTTGGTCGCTGCTCGGAGGATATCAGCAGCCGGTTTACATCTGCTCCTTGATTCCCCGGCGGATCAGGAACCAGTTCATCGGGTAGGCGGTGGCGAACCCGACCAGCATGGCTACCTGCATCAGCAGCCAGAACAGGGCGGTGTTGGCGGCCACCGGACCGCCGAACCAGGCTGGGAACAGCCAAAGTTGTCCGAGCGCCATCGTCAGGTACATCCCGACTTGCCAGCTGGTCAGAGACAGGGTGTCGGCCTTGATTGCCGCCCACCAGGCTTGGCGGCGCCCAAGTTGTTTCATCGAGGTGATGGCCCAGTATTGGAACGTGATCCCCACCAGGTAGGCCGCCACGAAGGTGAGCACGAAGTGAGCAAACAGGTTGTGCGAGAACAGCCACGGGTAGCCACCCAGCACCAGCAGGCTGGGAACCGCGAACAGCAGCCATTCAACGGCCAGGTCCGCCAGCGTGCAGCCCGCTCCGCAGTGACAGGTGCCCAGGAAGACCGACACCGGGAAGGGTCGGGAGGAGCCCATGTTCATTGGCTTGGATCCGGGAGCCATCGACATTTTCGCGTCCATCGGGGTCATGGACATGGCGCCCATCTCACCCATTGTGGCTGAGCTCGGTGCTGTCCGAGGTGTTGGGCCCGGGTGCGGGTCGGGGCGCGGGCCCGGATGCAGGTTTGGGCGCGGGGCCCGGCCCCACCGCCAGTAGGCCGCCAGCCAAAGTACCGAGCCAAACAGTGCGGTGACCGGCCAGACCACGCTCATGACGGTCATCGGTTGGGGTCGGCGCCAAACATCAATCGCGATCACCAGGGCACAAATCAACGCCAGGGCCAGGCTGATGCCAGCCACGACGGTCAGCCAGGTTGGCACGGACAGGGCAGCGGTCATCTGGTTCTCCCTGGTCGGATGGTTGGATGGTCGGATGGTTGATGCGGTCCCAGGATAAGTCCGGCCGCCCGCGCGAGCACGTGGAAGGAACCGATTGCCTGGCAAAACCCGGTGGCATCCTGGGCTCGGGTTTGTTAGGATTACTAACTAAGTGGATGGTGTCTTCATCCGACCGGATGACAGTGTCTGCTCGCAGGCTGACCCGAACCAATTTCACACCGAGGAGAAGATTGGTGGCTAACTCTACCGCCCCCACCTGGACCCAACCCCCGACTACCGCCGTGGTGTTGGCTGCCAGTCCCGACCGGCAATCTCAAGATCTACTGGCCGCCGAGCTGTCCGACTCCACCGTGGCCCAACTGGCCCTGGCAAACGTCCGCGCGGTGGTTCCCCCCAGCCGAATCATCGTGGTGCTTGGCCCCGACGACGACCACCTGCGCGCCCTGCTGGGTGAGGACCTGACCTACGTGACCCAGGCGGAAGCTCTCGGAACCGGCAATGCGGTCGCCGCAGCTCGGGAGGCCATCCCGGCCGACACCGTCCAGCTGCTGGTGACCTACGCCGACACCCCGCTGCTCCGTCCCAGTTCGCTGCGCGGGCTCCTGAACCGGCACCGCCTCCGCCAGGCCGACTTCTCCCTTCTGACCGCGGTCGTCCCCCACCCCCTCCCCTACGGGAGAATTGAGCGAGGCGAAGACCACCTGGTCAAAGCCATTGTCGAACCGGAGGACCTGCAGGGCGAAGAGGTCAACCTCCACGAGATCAACGTCGGTTCCTACGTGGCGGCACCCGAAGTACTGCTGGAAAAGATCGACCAGTTGGCCAAAAACGGCGAGCACCGCCTGACCGAGGTTGCGCGCCGCTTCCTCGACGTCAACTCAAAGGTGATCACCTACCAGATTTACGACTCTGACGAAGTGCAGGGAATCAACACCCCCGCGGAGCTGCAGCGCGCAGCCGACATTGTCCTCAAGCGCCTGTTCATGCCGAAGAAGGACACCGACACCACCATCAAGTTTGGCACCGGCGGGTGGCGCGCCATCATCGGCGAGGGCTACACCCTGGGCAACCTGCGCCGACTTTGCCAGGCCATCGCCAACGAAGCTACCCGCCAGGGCATCGACCAGAAGGGCGTGGTTATCGGCGGTGACCGCCGCTTCCTATCCCGCGAGTCGGCCGAAGCGGCGGCCGAAGTCTTCGCCGGAAACAACATTCCGGTCCGCCTGCTACCTGAGGATGTCCCGACCCCACTGGTCACGTTTGCCGCTCCCTATCTGTCGGCCGCCTACGGGATCATCATCACCTCCTCGCACAACCCCCCGAACTGGAACGGCGTCAAAGTTTTCCGCACCGACGGCTCGCTGCCGCTGGACGCAGAGACTGACCGGTACCAGGACGAGGCCAACGCGCTGCGACCCGAGGACGTGATCACCCTGGATCTGGACCTGGCTCGCCGGGCCGGGATGGTGACCGATGAGGCTCTGACCGACCCCTACATCGACGCCATCGAAGAGATTGTCGACGTCGAAGCGGTCCGAGGCTCCAACCTGCGCGTGATTGTCGACCCCATGTACGGGACTTCGCAGCTGACCCTGGGAACAATCTTGTCCGACATGCGGGTCCAAGCCGAGTTCATTCACGCCTCCCACAACCCGCTGTTTGGCGGGATCGCCCCGGCCCCCGATTCGGAGCGACTGACCTCGCTCAAAACCATGATCCGGGCAGGCGGAGGGAAGTACGACCTGGGGATGGCCACCGACGGCGACTCGGACCGGATCGGCATTGTCGACGAGAACGGGCAGTACGTCACCACCAACGACCTGCTGCTGCTGGTCTACTGGTACCTGCACGAGGTCCGCGGGGAACGCGGCGGCGTGGTCCGGAACGTCTCCACCACCCACCTGCTGGACCGACTGGCCCACCACTTTGGCGAGCCGGCCCGCGAATGCAAAGTCGGGTTCAAGCACGTGACCGCCGGGATGGAAGAGATTGACGCCCTACTTGGCGGGGAATCCTCCGGTGGCCTGACGATCCGCGGCTGGATCCTGGGCAAGGACGGGATCTTCGCCTGCGCCCTGGTGGCGGAAATGCTGGCCCGGACCGGCAAGCGCATGTCCGAGCTCCTGGCCGACATCTACCAGCTGACCGGCCGCCTCTACTCGGTGGAGGACTCCGTGCCGGCCACGCCGGAGATGCGGGTCGAGGTGCCGCGCCGCCTCGCCAACGAGCCTCTGACCAAGATTGGCCCCTACGCCGTGGAGCGGATCAGCCACCTGGACGGGACCAAGATTTTCCTGGAAAACGACAACTGGGCCCTGCTGCGCTTCTCGGGCACCGAGCCGCTGCTGCGCCTAACTGCCGAAGCTGACACCCCCGAGAAGGCCACCGAACTGTTGGAGTGGCTGCGCGGCTTCGTCACCGCCTAACTCGGCAACCGATCAATTTCAGAGCGCCCGGTCCCGGTCGGGTTGTGGCCCACTTCGGGCCGGGCGCCTGCTCTGGACCGCCCCCGAGCCTCAAATACTACGAAACCCCAAACCTACGAAACCCCCAAAACTACGAAACAAGGACGCACAATGCAGTACGGCTATTTCGACAACGACCACCACGAGTACGTCATCACCCGACCGGACGTGCCCGTCTCCTGGACCAACTATCTGGGAACCAAGGACTTTGCCGCCGTCCTCTCCCACAACGGCGGCGGCTACGCCTACTACAAGTCCCCCGAGTACGGTCGGATCACCCGGTTCCGGCAAAACGGGGTGCCGCTCGATCGGCCCGGGCACTACCTGTACGTCCGCGACAATGAGGACGGCGACTTCTGGTCCGTATCTTGGCAGCCGGTGGGCAAACCCTTCGAAGGCGACGGTCCCGACGTGGCTTCCTACCGGTCGGCCCACGGGATGGGCTACACCCGCTATGAAGCCGACTACCGGGGCATTCACGCCGAGCAGACCGTCTTCATTCCTCTGTCTGACGACGTCGAGGTGTGGGACGTGCGGGTGCGGAACGACTCGGATCAGACCCGGCACCTGAACCTGGCTGCCTACGTGGAGTTCTCTTTCCACACGATTTCCATCGACAATCAGAACCTGCAGATGTCGCTCTATTCCGCCGGTTCCAGCTATGAAGACGGCATTATCGAGTACGACTTCTACTACGAGCCGTGGACCTACCATTTCTTCACCTCCTCGAGCGAGCCGAGCTCCTGGGACAGCCTGCGGGACAGCTTTATCGGCCCCTACCGGACCGAGTCGAACCCGCTGGCGGTGGAGCGGGGGGCCGGGTCGTGCCAGTCAGGCACCACCCAGAATCACTGCGGCTCCCTGCAGCACACTGTCGAGTTGGCTCCCGGTGAGAGCGCCCGGATCGTCTACCTGCTGGGTTACGGTTCCCGCGAGGAAGCTGGTCGCCCGATGCAGGCCAAGTACTCGGATCTGGCCAACGTCGATGCCGAGTGGGAAGCCCTGAACCAGTACTGGGCCGCCAAACGCTCGAAGCTGCAGATTGACACCCCCAATGAGGGGATGAACACCCTGATCAACACCTGGACTCTGCTGCAGGCGGAGACCTGCGTGCAGTGGTCCCGCTTTGCCTCTTTCGTCGAGGTGGGTGGGCGCAATGGGCTGGGCTACCGCGATACGGCCCAGGACGTGATGAGCGTGATTCACTCCAACCCGACCAAGACGCATCAGCGACTGGTGGAGCTCCTGCGCGCTCAGGTTTCCTCCGGCTACGGCCTGCACCTGTTCGACCCGAAAGCCTTTGATCCGGACGCGGTCCCGCTCCCGGACGTGCCCTCCCCCACGGTGGTGCCGACTCCCTCGACCGAGGACCTGATCCACGGGTTGGAGGACACCTGCTCGGACGATCACCTCTGGCTGGTTCCCTCCGTGGTCGAGTTCGTCAAAGAGACGGGCGATTTCAGCTTCCTGGATCGGGTGATTCCCTTTGCCGACGGTCCGGAGGCCACCGTTTACGAACACCTGAAGGCCGCCTTGGACTTCTCCTCCGCCCAGATCGGCCCGAACGGGGTGGCCCTGGGCCTGCGCGCCGACTGGAACGACTGCCTAAACCTGGGTGGCGGCGAGTCGGCCCTGGTGACCTTCCTACACGCCTGGGCGACCCGGTCTTTCCTTGAGTTGGCTCGGGCACTGGGCCGGGATGAGGACGTGGCCAAGTACGAGGCGGAGCTGGCCCGGATTGAACGGGTAGCTAACGAGCAGCTCTGGGATGGGGCTTGGTGGATCCGCGGTTACACCCGCGACGGCGTCAAGATTGGTTCAGAAGCCAATGAGGAGGGGAAGATCTTCCTGGAGCATCAGGCTTGGCCCGTCATTGCCGGCATCACCTCGCAAGAACGCGGCGAACAGTCAATGAACTCGGTCCGCGAGCTATTGGGGAGCCGCTACGGCAACCACCTGAACTGGCCCGCGTTTACTAAAGTTGACGACACAGTCGGATTTGTCACCCGGGTCTATCCGGGGATCAAAGAGAACGCCTCCATTTTCTCTCACCCCAACGCTTGGCCAATTATCGCCGAAGCGCTGCTGGGCCGCGGAGACGAGGCGGTCGCGTTCTACGACGCGATCAGCCCCTACCAGCAAAACGACAACATTGAGGTGCGCGGGGCCGAGCCCTACGCCTACGTCCAGTTCATCTACGGGCGCGACCACGAGCGGTTCGGGCTAGCGCAGAACCCCTGGCTGACCGGGTCGGCAGGTTGGATGTACACGGCGGTAACCAAGTACATCCTGGGGATTCGCCCGGGCCTCGACGGCCTGACGATCGATCCGGCTATCCCCCACGATTGGCCCGGCTTTAGCGTCACCCGTCAGTGGCGCGGAGCCACCTATCAGATCCGGGTGCAAAACCAGGGTCAGGTGGGCCACGGGGTGAAGTCGCTGCGGGTTGACGGGGTGGAGCTGGACCCGAGCCAGCCGATTCCGCCCGCCGAGCCCGGCACTGAAGTGGCGGTCGAGGTGGAGCTCTTCTAGTCTCTGCTGGGCACCGACGGGGAGGGAACCGATTGGTTCTCTCCCCGTTTGCTCAGCTGGGGACAACCGACAATCTGTCAAGCCCCAAGCCTTGATTTTCAATTATCAAGTCTGTAGCCTTGGAACATGTTTGTTTTGACTGCCGATCAGCGGGCATCGCGCCGCGGGCCTGACCTCGTCCCCGGCGCGCTGGCGGTGCTGGAAGACCTGCCCACCGTCCTGCCCTTTGAACGGACCATCGGCGATGAAATCCAAGGGGTGCTCTCCGATCCAGCGATTGCCCTTCTGGCTGCGGCCCGATTGAGCCGAGCCAACCGCTGGTCTATTGGGCTGGGGGTGGGCCCGATTGAGAGTCCGCTGCCCCCAACTTCGCGGGAAGGACGAGGGCCGGCTTTTATCGCCGCCCGCGAGGCAGTCGAGCGGGCCAAAGGCCTCTACCCCTCCGTCACTGTGGTCGGGGCCGACACGAAACAGGTGCATGAGGCTCGGACGGTTCTGTCTCTCTTAGCCGGGATCTGGGTCAAACGGACCGACCCCGGGTGGGAAGCCGTCGACACCATGCTGAGGCACGGTGGAAGCCAGGCGGGAGCCGCCCGCTCCCTGGGGATCTCAGAACAGGCCATCTCCCAGCGGTTGAAAACTGCCCTCTGGCAGCTAGAGTTGGACGCCCAGCCCCTGATTGTGGACCTGCTGGACCGGGCCAATCGGGCCAGCTCGGATGAGAGGACCTCCCCGTGAACCCTTGGTTGACCATCCTGGTCGTCACCGTGGCCCTCCTGGTCAGCGCCGGGGGTGGCTATCTGCTGGTGGCGGGTCTGTTTCGACTGATCGCCAACGAACCCCCAGCCGGGTCCACTCCGGACCCTGGCGAACTGGCCCGTTCAGACCATCCGGCCGAAAAGGTCCTGCGCGGGGGCACGTGGATCGGAATTCTGGAGCGGCTGGCCACCACCGCTTCCCTGCTGGCCGGGCAGGTGGCCCTGGTGGCGGTGGTCGTTGCCATCAAGGGGTTTGGGCGCTTCGACCAGCTGAAGGGCAACCCGGCCGCCTCGGAAAAATTCACCGTCGGCACGATGGCCTCCCTGCTGTGGGCAGGTGCGGTTGGCGGTCTGGCTCGACTGGTTCTTGCCTGGCTGGCCTAGCCCGCACCAGCAGTTCCCCAGCTCCACACTTTTGACCAGCGTCGGCCCCACCCCCTCCCCGGCCGCAACCGGACTGAGCTTGGGGTGGGGCCGCCATCTGTGTGCCCGGCTAGCCTAGGACAGTTGGACAAACACCTCGTCCGCAAAGAAGCCAGGACTGACCCGAAGGAGCCCGTCAGCCCCCTCAGGAACCTGGATCACCACGTTTCCAGTGCTGGAGGCATCCTTGTACAGCTCATTTGCGCCAAAGATCGGCTCCGGCACCACCACCGGCGCGTCGTAGCTATTGGAGACCGTGCCATCAGCATTGACGAAGGCCACTGACACCTCTCCGTCAAGTCCCTTATCCTCACCCAGGTAGGTGGCGGTCAGGTTCACCATCAGGTACTGCGTCCCGGGGGCAGGTTCGTCGTTGAACTGATTCGCCGCCATAACTTCCTCGTTGGCATTGGCGGTGACCGAGTTGATCGTCACGCGCCAGTCCTTCGAAGTAATCTCGGTGCCGAGCGGGAGCGGGTTGGCGCGGGTTCCCTCTTCCCCGGCCGGCTCTTCTGCCGGTTCATCTGCCGGTTCAGTCTCGCCGTCAGATTCAGCCTGTTCAGCCGGTTCCGACTGAGCGGGTGCGCTGGTCTCAGTTGCTTGGTCCAGCTCTTCCAGGGCGTCGCCGACGGCACCCCCAACCACCCCGACGAAAACCCCGATGCCGGCAATGGTGCCGACAATTGAGACCACCAGGGCGCTGACTGCCAGCTTCTTCGGTCCGGGCTTGACCAGGGCCACGATCGCGAGGATGAAGGCGATCGGCAGCAGAATCCACCCGACAATCAGGATCCCGGGGATGCAGGCAAACACCGTGCCAACAATGGCCACGATCAGTGCAATCAGGGGAAGCTTGGAGGTGGGCGCACCCGCGGGAGGGGGAACCGACCCGGGCGGGACGGCACCGGGAGGCGTAGGAGCGGGCGGTAGCGGACCGGTCTGGGGCTGATTGGAGTCGGGGCCGTACGGGTTGTAGGACATTTGGATTCCTTTCTGATGGGAACAGTTTGGCCAGGGTGCTGGCCCTACCCAGGACGCTACCGACTCCCCCACTCTCGAGGGATCGTCCATCAGGCCAGAGTTTCGAGCCGAAAGGATGAGGTCGGGGGCCAACTAGTGGCCGAACGGAGGAAGGACTTGTCGGAGCTCTCTTCTATCGTGGGGGCATGTCGATTCCGGATCTGCAAAACCCGTCCCGGGCAGCCCAGTTGCCCTGGTGGCGCCGCCTGCTGTCCGCACTCGGGACCGCAGCCGCCGTCGTCGTGGTGGGTTTCTTTGGCATTGCCTTCGCGGTGCTCCCGATCAACTTTTCTTCCGCCAGCAGCGTGACTCTCTGGCACACCCTGGGGTTCCTGGCGGCCCTCCCGTGCGCAATCCTGCTAATCTGGCGCCGGTCAGCCCCCACCGCGGTTTTCCTCCTGACTTCGGCGCTCACCGTCCTGCTTCCGCTCTCACCGCTGGCACCGGCGGTCGCCCTCCCCTGGGTTTTGGCCCGCGGGTCTCGAAACACTTGGATCTGGGCAATTGTCCTGGCGACCGTGACTATTTCCCTCCCCCTTTGGCGGGACTGGCACTACGGCGTCAACGGTTCCGTTTGGATTACTGAGCCCGGGGATGTGGCTCTGGATGGGCCCACCTACCTGATCGGGGGCATAGCCATTTTGCTGGTCTCGATCGCGGTGGGCGGGGCACGCCGGTGGGCCGGACTGGCCGCGGGGGCTCAGCTGGCTGCCAACCAGGTCAGTGCCGAGGCGGTCCAGCTGCGGGGTGAACTCAGCCGCCAGGACGAACGGGAGCTGATCGCGCGGGAAATGCACGACACCGTGGCCAACCACCTGTCGTTGGCATCTCTGCACGCCGGGGTGCTAGAGGTGACCTCAACCGATGAGCAGGTGCTCGCCAATGCCCGGGCCATTCGAGAGCAAGCCCATCGGGCCACCGACGAAATGCGGGTGCTGATTTCATCCCTGCGCGACTCGACCCAGGACGGCTACCAGGGCGGGGTCCCCACATTTGCCGACCTGCGGGCCTTGGTCGAGCAGACCAGGCAAACCGGGGTGAAGGTAAACGCAGAGATTGCGGCACCCGGCTTGAATGAGCTGCCTCCGGCCCTGGCGCGGGCCACCTATCGGATTGTGCAGGAAGCACTGACCAACGCCCTCAAGCACGCCCGTGGTTCGGGCATCGGGGTGCTGGTTGCCGTCCAGCCGGAAGTCCGGGTCGACATTGCCGTCTCCAACTGGATTGTACCCAGGGCACCCACCGACTACGCCGATCCGAATTGGAAAGACTGGACCCCACCGGGAACGGGCACCGGACTGCTGGGGATGCGGGAACGGGCAGAATCACTCGGGGGCGGACTATCAGCCGCAGCCAACAACAACAGATGGGAGGTCCGGGCGTGGCTGCCGTGGACAAGAGCGTGACAGCGGTAATCATCGACGATGATGCCCTGGTCAGACAATTATTGGGAACAATTCTTCGGGCCAGTGGAGTTGAGGTCGTGGGTGAGGCCGACGACGGCGACCAGGTACTGGACGTGGTCGCCCGGACCAACCCCGACGTGGTCCTGATGGACCTGCGGATGAGCCGAATTAGCGGAATAGAGGCCACTCGAGCCCTCCGACGGCGATCCGAGCGTCCCGGCATCCTGGCAATGACTTCCTTCGACACCGAGGCCGCCATCTTGGACGCGGTCTCAGCCGGTGTCAACGGGTTTATCGCCAAGGATGCACCCCCAGACGAGATCGTACAGGCAGCCCGGCTGGTCGCTCAGGGTGAGGGGTCACTGTCCCCCCGGGCCACCCGGTTCGTCCTCAACCAGGTGAACCAGGTTGGGGCCGCCTCGTCCAAACCCGGGCCGTCACCCGTGCTCGACTCTCTCACCGACCGGGAGCTGGAAGTCGCACTCCTGGTTGGAAAGGGCTACACCAACCAGGAAATTGCCGACCAGCTGATGGTCAGTTTGGCCACGGTCAAAACGCACCTATCCTCCGTGATGACCAGGCTCGGAACCACGAATCGGACCCAGGCAGCGCTGATGGTAGACCGGGCGCTTCGCGGCGAATCAAGCCTGAAGTAGGCTCCGGCTCGCCGGCCCAGCAGCCCTTAGCCGAGCCGGCGCTGCTCGATCGCCCGGTTCACCTGGGCGGCGCCGCGGATCACCGCTTCGGGTAGTTCCGCTCCAGCAACCAGGGCGGCCGTCAAGCCGGCGGTGAAGACGTCCCCCAGACCCTTGGCGCCGGTGGTCAGGCGCGGCGAAGAGCTCACCTGCACCTCGCTAGCCGTCACGACGACGTTTTGGACCCGGTCCGCATCCAGCGGCACGCCCGTTACCACCACCGACTTGGCACCCGCGTCAGTCAGCTGGCGGGCCATTGCCACCAGCGCTGACAAGTCCTGTCCGTCCGGCGGTGTCCCCGCCCCGCTTAGTTGGGCCAGCTCAAACAGGTTCGGGGTGATCACGTCGGCGCGGGGCACCAGGTACTCGCGCACAGCCGGACCAACTGCCGGATCGGTGTAGAAACCCACATCCGCGTCGCCCAAAGTGGGGTCCAGGACGAACCACGGTTGGGAACTGGCGTGCCTTTGCTCCAACCAGTTCGCCACCACCTCGGCTTGGGCCGGGATCGCCAAGTAGCCAGAAGTGACCGCACTGAGGTCGGTCAAGGCGCCGGTGGCCGCCAGGTCTGTCAACGCCCCCCGGATCCACTCTGGCGCGACCGCCAGAGTCTGCACCGACGGATAGTGCGGAAGGTTGGATAGCAGGATCGTCGGGACCGAGCTGGCCCTAATTCCGGCCGCTGAGTAGATCGGCAGCGCCGCATTCAACCCAACCGAACCGTGGAGCAACTGCGAGCCGAAAGCCAGCACCTGCGGAAGTCGAACGTCGAGCTCAAGCTGCTGCGCCTGCCCGGCATCCGTGGTGTAGAACTGCTCAGGCATTCGTCTCCCCCGGCCAATAGTAGGAGTCCGGCAGCGCCCGGGAGCCAAAGATGGCCTGACCAACTCGAACGCAGGTGGCCCCCTCTTCAACCGCAATCTCGTAGTCGCCGGACATCCCCATCGAGAGTTCGCCCGGGCCCAGCAGCGCCGGATCCTCGCCGCGAATCTGGTCGCGCAGGTTCCGCAGCAGGGTGAAGCACTCGCGCACCCGCTCCCCATCGGAAGTGAACAGTGCGAGCGTCATCAGTCCCTGTACCCGCAGGGTCTCAAACTGGTTCAGCTGGTGCAGGAAGGCGCGCACTTCCTCCGGCGGCAAGCCGTACTTTTGCGGTTCCTGCGAGGTGTTGACCTGTACGTACACATCCAGGCTTCTGCCCAACCGGTCCAGGCGGCGATCCAACGCCTCCGCCACGCGGAGGGAATCGAGCGCCTGAAACTCGTTGGCAAAAGCGGCCACATCCTTAGCCTTGTTGGTCTGCAGGTGGCCGATCACCGCCCAGGAAATCTCCAGATCAGTCAGGTTCTGCCACTTACGTTTGGCTTCCTGCACCTTGTTTTCCCCGAGCTGATGGCACCCGGCCGCCACCGCCAAACGCAGGCGCTCCTCGGGAACGGTTTTGGAGACAGGCAGGAGGCGAACGGAACTAGGGTCGCGGCCAACGCGGGAAGCGGCAGCCTCGATCTTGGCGCGAACCGCAGCCAGGTTGGCGGTAAAGTCAGCCACGGTGTGGGCGGGCGGATAGACGGGAACATTTTCGGGAGTGCTCATCAAGTTTCCTTCACTGGTGTTTGGCTAATGGCGGTCCAGTGCCCCGCTAGTCCGGTCCAAACAACAAGTCTTCCCCCTCGTGCCCTGCCGCCTGGGCCCGGCCGGGCCGCGCGACAAAGCTATCCTACTGCGCTGGTGGGCCGCCTCGGGGGCGGTTCCACCAAGTCCAGTGCCTGGCCGCTACTCGACGGTGACAGACTTAGCGAGGTTTCGGGGCTGGTCCACGTCCAAGCCCTTGGCTTCGGCCAATGCGCAGGCAAACAGCTGCAGTGGGATCACCTCGAGCAGTGGCAGGTACAGGGTGGGGGCCGGAGGCACCCGGAAGATGACGTCGGCAAACTCGTTGACCGAGTTGTCACCCTCCTCGGCAATCACCAGCGTCTTGCCACCCCGGGCCCGGACCTGCTCAATGTTGGAGACAGTCTTTTGGTGCAGTTCCGGGCGCCTCGGCGTGGGTACAACCACGAACACGGGTGTCCCCTCCTCAACCAGCGCAATTGGACCGTGCTTGAGCTCGCCCGCGGCAAAACCCTCCGCGTGAATGTAGGCGATCTCCTTCAGTTTCAGTGCCCCCTCCAGCGCCACCGGGTAGCCGACGTGGCGGCCCAGGAAGATGACCGACTCGACCCCGGCCATGGAGCGTGCCACCTGGCGCACCGCCTCGGCCTCGGCCAACACCCGCTCCATCTTGGCGGGGATTTGGGCCAGCCCATCCAGATAGTCGTGCACCTCGTCCAAGTACTTGTTCCCGCGGATTTGTGCCAAATACAGCCCCAGCAGATAGGTGGCGGTGATCTGGGCGGTGAAAGCCTTCGTCGAAGCTACCGCAATTTCCGGACCCGCATGGGTCAGCAGCACGGCATCGGACTCGCGCGCGATGGTGGAGCCGGGAGTGTTCACCACCGCCACCACCCGTGCCCCCTGATTGCGGGCATGGCGAATGGCCATGATCGTGTCCATGGTTTCGCCCGACTGAGACACCGCCACCACCAGCGTTTTCTCGTTGACCACCGGGTCGCGATAGCGGAACTCGTGGGCCAGTTCCACCTCGACCGGGATCCGACACCAGTGCTCGATGGCGTAGCGTGCGACCTGGCCCGCATAGGAAGCGGTCCCACAGGCGACGATGATCATTTTGTCGACCCGGCGCAGAAGCTCTTCGGAGATTCGCAGTTCGTCCAGGGTCAGCCGCCCGTGGGCGTCGAGCCGATCCGCCAGCGTGTCCTGCACGGCGCGTGGCTGCTCGTGAATCTCCTTCTCCATGTAGGTGTCCCAGCCGTCCTTAGAGGCCCGGTCCCGCAGGAAGTCAATTTCGAACTCGCGGGGGGTGACTGCCTGACCGTCCTGGTCCACCACCACTACTGCGGTCGGAGTGACCGCCACCGCCTGATCCTGCCCGATTTCCACCGCGTGCGTGGTGTAGTCGGCAAAGGCCAACGGATCCGAGCCCAGGTAATTCTCCTGCTCCCCGCGCCCAATCACCAAGGGCGAGGAACGCCGCGCGGCCACCACCAGGTGGGGGCAATCGCGGTGCAGTGCCAGCAGGGTGTACCCACCCACCAACTCGCGGGTAACCACCAGCATGGCGGCCATTAGGCGCCGCCCGGCCACTAGCTCGTCCCCCTCCAGCCCGGGCAGGTCGCCGTCCCACTCGGGTAAATCCGGGCGGGTGAGGGTCCAATCCAGCAGGTGCAGAACCACCTCGGTGTCCGTCTGGGACACGAACCGGTAGCCGCGAGAGTGGAGGTCGGCCGCCAGCGTCGAAGCGTTCTCAATGATGCCGTTGTGCACCAGTGCCAAGGACCGGTCCGGGTTGAACTGGGGGTGGGCGTTTGCTTCCGACGGCTCCCCGTGCGTGGCCCACCGGGTGTGCCCAATAGCGGCCGTGGCCGGGGTCGGAGGCTCATCTTGCAGCGCCCGGCGCAAATTGACCAGCTTGCCGGTCCGCTTGACCACGGTCAAAGCCTCGGCTCCGGGAGCGCCCAATCCGATCCCAGCGGAGTCATATCCGCGGTACTCGAGGCGCTCCAGTCCTTGGAGCACGACCTGCTCGGGGCGAGATGACGGGTTCTGACCTACGTATCCAACGATTCCACACATGGGATTATGCAACCACTAGGTCCCCGGTCCCAGCAAGGATTTCACCGGGTCCGGCGGAACTTTCTTTTTCCCGGATCGAAGTGGGCTAGAGTGTGCCCCGGTAGGTGAGCTCGATCAGGTCCTGAGCCAGCTTTCGGGTGTCCTCTTCCGACAGGATTGGGCCCCACAGCGGGCCAATGTTGATCCCGTCCGAGGCGGCAATCACCACTCGGGTGACGGCCGGGTCCAGTCCGTCGGCCTCAATTTCCCGGCGCCACTGTTCGGAATCTGACTGCAGTATCTCGTGGAGCGAAGGCGAATCCATCAGGTGTGCAGCCAACGAGATCTCGTCGCGCAAGCCCACCGTGTCGATACTGTCGGCGAAACTGACCTGCAGGTACGCCCGGGCTACCCGGCCCGGCCTGGGGTCGTCATGATCGATGGCTGCCTCCACCTCGGTGCGGAAGCGTTTGACCAGATCAACAGCCAATCCCTGCAGCAGTTCTTCTTTGCTCGGAAAATGGTAGAGGAGGCCGCCCTTGGAGACGCCTGCCTCAGCTGCCACCTCAGAAACGGGTGTGGCCAAACCTCGGCGCCGAATGATCCGAGCCGCGGCGTCAAGGATTTGGCGTCTAGTCTCGACCGGGGTCCGGCCTGCACTTCTTCCCATAGACGAAGCATCCTCTCTCGGTGTGCCCATGTTTAGGCGTGAACGACGTTCCGCTCTTTCCCGGCGGGAATGACCAAATCAGCAACTAGCGCTGCCACCACCATAATAGCCGCCGCGATCAAAGTAGTGGTCTCCATCGCATTCACAAATGCCTCGCGGGCTGCGGCGAAGGCGGTACTGCCTGGATCAAGCACCTGGGCCGCGCTCGCCAGGGAGTCCCGCGTCTGCTCAGCGGCGGCCGGACTCAGGTGGGCGGGTAAGACCAGGTGGGCCCGATAGAGGACGGTCACCACCGAACCCAAAATGGCGATTCCCAAAGCCCCACCCAACTCGTACGCCGTCTCGGAGATTGAAGCGGCCGAGCCGGCTTTTTCGGGGCGCACCGCGGTCACAACCGCGTCGATACTGAGCGCTTCAGCGATCCCGTTCCCCAGGCCCAGCGGCACCAGCGCGACCAACACCCAGCCCAGGCTCTGGGTGTGTTCGGCTACCGATACGCCCACCAGTCCGGCCGCCCCGAGCAGAAGGGCTGCCGCGATGGCTCGCCCCCGCCCGAGCCGGCGGAACAAGAACCCCACGAAGACGAAGGCCGACATGGCCCCCAGGGCCACCGGCAGCTGAGCGATCCCCGCTCCTAGCGGCGACAATCCGCGAGCCAGTTGTAGGTACTGGGAGAAGAAGAACAGCACTCCGGCCAACGCGAAAATTGAGATCAGATTGACCAGGACGGCACCGGTAAAGGCCGGGTTGGCGAACAGTCCCACGTCAATCATCGGGTCTTTGGAGCGCCGCTGCCGGGTCACGAACAGCACCAGCCCGACCACCCCGGCCACAAACGCCCCAATGGTCACCGGCCCAAAGTCTCCCCCTGCCAGCTGCTTGATGACAAAGACGAACGGAACAATAGCCAGCAGAGACAGTAAGGAAGACAGTAGATCGAAGCGAGCTGGCTGCGGATTGCGCGACTCGGGCAAGAGCCAGGCACCGAAGATCAGGAGCAGGACCACGACCGGCAGGTTAATCAGGAAGACGGAGCCCCACCAGAAATGCTCCAGCAGTGCCCCACCCACCAGGGGCCCAATGGCAATGCCGCCCGAGGAGGCGGCAGACCAGATGGCCACCGCTTTGGTTCGCTGACCCTCATCGGGGAAGATGACGCGAATTAGTGACAGCGTCGAAGGCATGATTGTTGCCCCCGCGATCCCGAGAATCAGGCGTGCGGCAATCAAAACCCCGGGGTTGGGGGCGAAGCCGGCCAACAGCGAGGCGAACCCGAAGGCAGCAGCACCAATGAGGAGCAGGCGCTTTCGCCCCACCCGGTCGGCCAGGTTACCCATGGTGACCAGGAACCCGGCCACCGCCAGCGAGTAAATGTCGCCAATCCACAACACCTGAGTGGCGGTCGGCGCCAGATCGGCCGTCAGCGCAGGGACAGCCAGGTAGAGGACCGTGGCGTCAATGGCCAACAGGAGAACCCCGGCCACCAGGACCGCCAGGCTCGCCCACTGACGGGCAGCGCTAAGCTCTCGACTCACTTACTGCCTCCCACTACTAAACCGTCTCGTCGGTACAGTTTATGGAGGTGTATGGCACACGTCAACTCTTTCTCAGCATTTGCTGGACACCCGGGCGGGTGAAGCCAAGCCCTACCCCCCCAGCAACTGGCTCGCCAGACTACCCGCAGGGCCCTCCCATGAGCTCGACCAGGCACTGCTCCCCAAACTCAAAGGAGAGTGTTCACACTTAGGACTCTGAGCCAGCCAGGTCTCGGCCGGGAGCCAGTCCGACTGACATATCCGCACAAGCCAAGGTCAACACCTAATTGACAACGCGCTCCACTGAAGTGGCAGCCTGTGACACGTACCCACCCGCCTGGTGGGCCATACTCATTCTTAGGCAGCGTCCGGCTGCTGCACCAGGTGTTAGCGCCAACGGAATCAGGCTGCGGTTCTCTCCAAAACCCCAGTCCCGATTGGTCTAGATCTCACTCAGCCAAGTGACACCGTGCAGCGCCGGACGCTCCACCAATTTACCGCATCTTTTGTCCCTCGGAAGGATCCTCCAATACATGACCGATGCCCCCACGCTAACTGTTGGCGATTTCGGCGCACCGGCCCTCCAAAGGTCCCAGCTGGGCCTGTCCCTCCAGCTTCGCGCCGATCCTGGCGCTCTGAGTACTCCCGTCCAGCTGGGCGAGGCACTCACCTACACGCTAGAGCTGACCAATCTCGACAACCGACCCGCCGAGGACCTGACGGTAACGATTTTTCCTTCAGAGCTGTCCGAGGCGGTGCACCTGTGGCCAACATCCAGCCGGTCATTAGTTCCCGGCCAGACAGAGCAGTTCACCCTGCCCTATCGGATCGCCCACGCTGACCTGGCCCAACGGCAAGTCACCTGCCGAGCCAGTTGGGCTGCCACCGTCACCGGTCAGAGGTTCGAGGCCGAGCCGGTGGAGTTGACCCTCTCACTGGCGTCCTGAAAGGGCCCTTCCTGGCCCGGGTAGCCCAGTCTCGCCTCGTCCAAGACCAAACTGGCAGCTGGTGCGGTCGTGTCTCTTGGGTGCAGAAGCATTTTGCTCTCGTTTCAGCTGGACTTTCGGGGTCCTGGAAGAAACGTCCACGTTTGGCGGAAAGCAAGCGCCTCGCCGGTCGTATTGGGGCTGCGGATACCCTCGTAAGAGCCGCACAGGTTTCAACTTTGACTAATCGTCACGCCGCAGCCTTCCCTGCGGGCTCCCAAGGTGATTGCAGGAGCACCCCATACTTATAGTCCCGCAAAAGCCATTGCCTCACCGAGGTCGATTACCGCAATGTTGATCGATCAACATCCGAACTCGCCTCGTCTTCGGATCTCGACGACTGCCCGGCAAAGGCCCTACGCAAGTCATTGCGTTAGGCCGTCTACTCCGGTGATTGGTCACAGGGATCGAGTACAAGCTTCACTGTCGAATCTACTGCGCTCACAGCCCCAGTGAGGTCGTCAATCGCTTTACGCACATAGTGCAGTGACCCAACTGGAGCATCCACCCTCAGGCGCATTTGCGAGATATCGATCTGAAACTCGAGCACAGGCAGCGGACCGTATGGACCATCACCTTCGACACGCACTGTGCGGACCTGTGGTTCCTCACTGGATAGCAGCTCTGAGCCGGCACCAAGAGACCACAGCCATTCTCGTCCCGGAGCAAGTGAGTGAAGACCACTTGCGAGCATCTGTTGGACATTCTCGATGTAGTCCGACTGCAGCTTAGACGCTGTAAGCGGGGGATCAAATGTCACCCTCACATTGCGCGCAACTGTGGGGCCGCTGTTGCCCACCACCACATGCAGCGACGTGCCTTGCAGCGCATTCGACTGGATGTCCGCCCACACATAAGGCTGTAGTGCCTCGTGAGCAAGTTCGCGTTGCAGTTGGGTCTGCTCACGCGCGGCGGCTACTTGCTCACGTTGGATCTCCGTCTGGTCGTACGCCGCCTTTGCTTGCCTTGCGGCCGCTCTCGCTGCCCAGACGGTAAATGGCAGCGCGAAGGCCGAAATAGTAAGCGCAACGATTGAAATGACTACCATGTTTTAACCTGCCCCCGGCGAGTTGGTGCGAGTAGTTTTTGAGCCTCGTTTTCCGAGACTCTACATCAGTTCCGGTGCCTAGTTGGACCGCAATGGATGAGGGCTCCTTCTCCCTTTGAAGAGCCCAAGGTTTGTTGGTGATTCAGTAGCTATGGATTGGGAATGGGCTAACGGCCCAACACTCGATCAAGGGACGACACTACTGGGCCGAGGAGAGGGTTGGCGCGGTCTGGATGGTGCGAACGCTGCGCACGGAACTCGGCACGGTCCGGTGAATATACCGCGGGTGACTGGGCCGCTCGGACGCGGCGTCGAGTCAGTGCGCTTTTGGGTGCGTCAGGATGGTATCGATGGCGGTATGACTGCTGGGGTGAGGACTGATGTGTAGGCACGGTTGCGTGAGCTTGACTTGGAGCACCGTGACCTGAAGCGCGAATGAAATCTTGAAGCCGGCCGGATCTTCCTTCTAGGCGGAACTCGACCGCCAACACTAGGGCTATTGGGTCTCATCAACCCAAACAAGGACGATATCGTGACCGGTCGAAGGATTGGGGTCGAGCGCATCTGCAAGACATTGGAGGTGGCTCAGTCAACGTATTATGCCGCGGACGGTAAGCCAGCTTGGCCCCGGAGGTTCGGGATGCAGAAGTAGCGCCGCAGCTCCTTGGAACCCCGACCGCCGTCAGTGTCAGGCGTTGATCCGACTCATGACTGACAGAGTGGCCGGAGCAAACAAGCCGTCCGCGCAACCAACACGGGACTGGTGCGACGACATCGGCGCCGCAACTGTCGTGATGCTCCGCACCGACGACCCTGGCGAAGACCCTGCGCAAGCTGTACCCGATCAACAGGTTCATGACTGACAGACAAGGAGAAGCTAGCAGAGGCAAGGAAGCCACAAGAGAACATTCCGCATCTTCAGATGTCTCAAGTTCCCACAGAACACTTTCTGTGGAGCAAGGCGGACTCCGACCACATGAGTGGAAGCGCGTCGAGCGGCTGGAAGCCGTGTGGGAACTGGCGAAGCGGGGACTCGGCTCGTCGGGCTCTACGGGCGAATCGGGGCTCGAAGGGGCGGTAACAGAACCAAAGAGACGCAATCGAACGCCTCTGACGGCTAAGCAGATATACGCCATTCACACGGCTCGTGACAGTGGCGAGAGCGTCCTGTCGATCGCCAGAAGGTTCGCGGTTAACCGGATAACGGTGTAGGAGAAGGCTCGGACCAGATGAACCGTGCCCTGGAGGCCGCTACGGCAGGAGATCAAACATCTGCGGTCTGGCCTTCATGGCGTGGATCACGAGTTCGCTTCCGCTGTCGAAGACCAGAACCACTGTCTCCAGCAGCCGGCCACGGGTGTCGAACCCGAGCCTGAGCTGCCTGGCCGGGCTGTCATCATCGAGGTCCTCAATCCAGGTCGCCCATGTTGCAGCATGGATAGCGTCTTCGGCGCCTACGCCGTGCTTGAGTGCCGACGGGTGGACCTTCACGTCAAAGCCAGTGCCTTACGGATCACTTCGGAGCGAGACATGCCTTCACGCTCCGCTCGCGCGTCAAGAGCGCTGATCTCTTCAGCCGTGAGACGCAATGCGATGACCTGCGACGGCTCAGCGCCACGACCAGGTCGACCACGGCCCCGCTTCTTCAACGCCACCACATCGTAACCAGCCTCCGCCTCGGCCGCCCATGCGGCAATCTGCTTCTCGGTGACGGGGATGCCGTTGATCGTTTCGTGCTCGCTCATGCCATTAATGTTATACGAAAATATTGCATGTGGCGAGGATTATCCAGAGAATATCTGCCAGATCCACTCGAAGAGACTCTTCTTATCAACCTGCAACACGAAAACCGTCGCTACCGCAACAATGAGAGACATGACCGCGACCCAGAGCGCGAGACGCCCAGTGCGGAAAGCATCAGCAGAGGAACTGAGTGAGGACACGGTCGAAAGAATGTCGCGATAGTCGTTGTCCGCCTGCCGCAGCTGTTCGAACCATTCCTCATGCCGCTATTTGAGTCTGTCGTTGAAGCTGATGGGCGCTCCCGGTGATTTCTTCGCTTTGCGTGTGCGTGAGCGCTCGTCAGGAGTCAGGACATAGCTGAACTCCTGGTCGCCCTCCCCATACCCGGGGCGCTTCCAGAACGCAGCAACATCACACTGCATGCTTGCCAGGTCGAGACTCAGCGTAAGGAAGCTTTGACGTAGCTCGCGGATCGCCCGCGTTCGGAACTTGCCGTGCCGTGCGCTAGCACTGTCCCGAACCTCGGCGAAGCGCTCCTCAGTAGCCTCAGGGTGGACCGACACGGAGAGCATGAGGAACAGGTTGCTCGTGCTGTCGACAAGTCGATGAGCGATCTTCTGATTGTCAAGCTCGCCGACGTAGTCGAGACTCTCTGGGCCGACTGCCTTGAGCACTGCCGGACGACTTCCCCAGAGCGTCCATGTCGAGTCATTCGCCAGCGGGTCTTTCTCAACGCTCTGCAGAGAGTGGAGCACAAGCTTTGGCACGTCGGGGGGAGGTGAGCATGTGGAACACCGAGCGCTCGATGCCGCGAGCGCGCAAAGTATCGCGCCCTGAGACGCGCCGGTCGCGGTTCAGCGCCGGTCGCGGCAGCACGGTGGGGTCGAGCGTGTCAAAGAGCGTCAGCTCAAGCAATGGCTGCGGACGCTTCGTGTGAGCAAAAAACCAGGGAGACGCGCTGCAAGCCAGTCTCGCGCGGCATCAAGCAATGAGCGACGTGCATGATGCACCTCGTGGATCGTTGCCCAGCGCCGGCCAAGACTGCGAGGTCTCGAACGTTCCCAGAGCAGCAATGGCTCATGCTGCTTGTGCCATTCGACGTCAAGCACCTGCGCCGCTTCATCTCGGATATGGACCTTGGTGACGACCGCAGTGAGACCTTTCCCAACCTGCTCTACCAACTCCATGGCGCTGGAGACAGCGCCTGGGCACACGACCTTGCAGCAGCCGAGCTCATGTATTACGTCCACGGTAGATTCGCCGCTCTCGCTCGTCGGCATGAACTCGATCTATGGGAGGCGGTCTCGGCCGCTTTCGATGTGATGCGGGCAAAATCGACGCGGGACACGCGGGACCCGTGGGGTGTGATCACGCATGCCGTGCGAATCCCTTGCATCTACGAAGAACGCGCCCAAGGACTCCTCTGCAACGTCCACCAAGCACGACGCCCGCACTTCTCCTCGTTCCACAACCCCGACGGGTTCAGCACGCGGGCACTCCAGATCGTGGATGACCACCCGGTACTAGCGGCAATTTATCAGCGATACAACCGCGCCGAGGAAACCGAGGACACAACGACGACGGTTCTTGTCGCCTTCGCACGAGCCGCTGATCGATCTGACGACCTGGCAGCGGGTGCAGTCGAGCCTCGACACCGCGAAGCAAGCCCGAGCACGCAAGCGTGTCCACGACCACTACCTCAAAGGATCTCTGATTTGCGGGGCGTGCAGCTCCCGGTTACGACGCGAGCTCCCCATGAACAAGCAGGGCACCCAGTACGCCTACTACTCCTACAGAGGCAGACGCACCCGCAAAACCAAGTGCACGCGCCGTGCAATCCCCGTTGCCGTCGTCGAGCAACTCGTCGCTAACTGCTACGCCCACATCTCGGTCAACAAGGCCTGGCACGTCGGCCTCGCCAAGTAGGTCGAGGCGGCATTCGACGAGCGCTTCGCCTCCCGATCCGACGAACTCGCCGAGCCCGCCACCAACCGGCGCAGGTTGGAAGACGCGTCCGACAAGATCTTCGCCGCCCACCTCGCCGACGGCATCGACATCAATGAAGACGAGGAAGCGCCCCTCGGCCACGCGGAGCCATACGTCGTCACGACGGGCCAGAACACCCATGTCAGAGGTTTGACTACGTCCGAAATGGTGGGCCCAGAGGGACTCGAACCCCCGACATCCACGGTGTAAACGTGGCGCTCTAGCCAACTGAGCTATAGGCCCTACATTTGCCAACGGGCGCCAACTGGCGGCTGACAACTGTCACATGATAGCGATACTCAGGTCACCAACGCAAACGTTGGCAGCGGTTATTTTCCGCGCCCCCGGGCAACCAGCCGGATCCCCGCCCACCCGTCGGCCACCTTGGTGGCGGAGGTGCACTGGAGACCGCAACTGCGAGCTGAATCCTCAATGTCGGCCACGGGAACCGAACCGGCGGTACCGGCTTTGGGGCTCAGCACCCAGATGACTCCCCCTCCGTCGTCGAGGTTGGAAAGCGCGTCGACCAGGACGTCATCCAGGTCCTCTTCTTCGGCGTCCTCTGCCCTCCACCAGATGATGACGCCGTCAACCACGTCGCCGTAGTCAAGATCAACAAGCTCGTGACCAGTGTCCGCGATGATTGAATCTCGAAGCGCGTCGTCCACATCGTCGTCGACGTAAAACTCTTGCACAATCTGTCCCGGAGCAAAACCGAGGCTAACAGCCACCTGGCCAACCACCTTTCTCACCAGCCCGCAGGCTTGAATCTGTCGGATCCGAAAATGATCCTTGGCAAGATCGTATGCTACCAAGCCGCGCAAGTCACAAAATGATCACCTTCAGGTGGTGGGCGCGCGCCGAAGGTGAAAAAGGCTACCTGACTGAGGGCAAAATCATGGGTCCAAGGTCCGCTTGGGGTTAGCATTGTCGGTCCATTCGGGGGACAATAGGACCATCTGGCCGCGTTGCTCCCGTGGCAGCGGCGTGCATTATCTCCGACGAGGAAGTGATTTCTTGTGACACCAAGCAAAGATCAACGACCAGTAGTGAACGGAATCCTGAGTCAGGTCCCGGACAACGACCCGCAGGAAACGCAGGACTGGTTGGAGTCTCTTGATGCGCTAATTGATGAGAAGGGTGGCCCTCGGGCCCGCTACGTGCTCCTGCACATGCTGGATGAGGCTCGTCGGCGTGACGTGCAGATCCCGCAGGAGATGACCACCCCCTACATCAATACGATTCCGGTGGAGCAGGAACCTTTCTTCCCCGGGGACGAGGCGATTGAGCGCAAGTACCGCCGCTGGATTCGCTGGAACGCGGCCGTGATGGTTACCCGCGCCCAGCGCAAGGGCGTCAAGGTTGGCGGGCACATTTCCTCCTACGCTTCCGTGGCCACCCTGTACGAAGTCGGCTTGAACCACTTCTTCCGCGGGAAGGACCACCCGGGCGGCGGGGACCACATCTTCTTCCAGGGGCATGCCTCCCCCGGACCGTACGCCCGCGCTTTCCTGGAGGGCCGCCTGTCCGAGGAAGAGATGGACGGCTTCCGCCAGCAGGTCTCGGTCGAGGGCGGCTTGCCCTCCTACCCGCACCCGCGTCACATGCCGAACTTCTGGGAGTACCCGACCGTCTCGCTGGGCTTGGGCCCGGCCGAGGCGATTTACCAGGCTTGGTTTGACCGGTACCTGCACCTGCGTGGGATCAAGGACACCAGCCAGCAGCACACTTGGGCTTTCCTCGGCGACGGTGAGATGGACGAGCCGGAGTCGCGCGGCATGGTTCAGCTGGCAGCCCAGCAGGGGCTGGACAACCTGACCTTTGTCGTGAACTGTAACCTCCAGCGCCTGGACGGCCCGGTGCGAGGCAACGGCAAGATCATGCAGGAGCTGGAGTCCTTCTTCAAGGGTTCGGGTTGGAACGTCATCAAGGTCGTCTGGGGCCGCGGTTGGGATCAGCTGTTGGCCGCCGACAAGGAGCACGCCCTGGTCAACGTCATGAACGAGACTCTGGACGGCGACTACCAGACCTTCAAGGCGAACGACGGCGCCTACGTCCGGGAGCACTTCTTTGGTCGAGACCCGCGCACCAAGGCGATGGTCGAGAACTGGACTGACGACCAGATTTGGGCCCTAACCCGCGGTGGTCACGACTACCGGAAGGTGTTCGCCGCCTACAAGGCCGCGATGGAGCACACCGGGCAGCCGACCGTGATCCTGGCTCACACGATCAAGGGCTACGCGCTCGGCTCGAACTTCGCCGGTCGTAACTCCACCCACCAGATGAAGAAGCTGACGCTGGAGGACTCCAAGCAACTGCGCGATCGCCTGCAGATTCCGATCACCGACGAGCAGTTGGAAGCGGATCCCGAGTGCCCGCCCTACTACCTGCCACCCGAGGACGACCCGGCTCTGCTCTACATGAAGGAGCGGCGCGAACGTCTGGGCGGCTACCTGCCTGAACGTCGGGCTAACACTCCGTTCCTGCCCGAGTTGCCGGGCCGTCCCTTCGACGCGCTCCTCAAGGGCTCGGGCGGTCAGCAGGTCGCCTCGACCATGGCCTTTGTCCGCGTTTTGAAGGACCTGATGCGGGACAAGAACGCCGGCAAGTACTTCGTGCCGATCATTCCCGACGAGGCCCGGACCTTCGGATTGGATGCCATCTTCCCCACCGCGAAGATCTTCAACACGCACGGCCAGAACTACACCGCGGTTGACGCGGACATGATGCTGTCCTACAAGGAGAGCATCGAGGGGCAGATTCTGCACACCGGCATCACCGAGGCCGGCTCGGCCGCCGCCATGCAGGTGGTTGGGACCGCCTACGCGACCCACAACCTGCCGATGGTGCCGATCTACATCTTCTACTCGATGTTCGGCTTCCAGCGGACCGGTGACCAGTTCTGGGCCGCGGCTGACCAGCTGTCCCGCGGCTTCGTGGTTGGAGCCACGGCCGGTCGCACCACCCTGACGGGTGAGGGTCTGCAGCACCTGGATGGTCACAGCCACATTCTGGCCGCCACCAACCACGGGTTTGTCACCTACGACCCGGCCTACGCCTACGAGATCAGCCACATCTTCCGCGATGGTCTCCACCGGATGTACGGCGAGGGCGACTCACGCGATCCGAACGTGCTCTACTACCTGACCGTTTACAACGAGCCAATCCACCAGCCGGCTCAGCCCGAAAACCTGGACCTTGAGGGTCTGATTAAGGGAATCTACCGGCTCGATGACCATGCCGGTTTCGGTGGCCCCAAGGTCCAGCTACTGGCCTCCGGGGTGGGTGTGCCTTGGATTCGTGAAGCCCGCCGAATGCTGGCCGAGGACTGGGGAGTGGACGCCGCCACCTGGTCGGTCACCTCGTGGAACGAGCTGCGCCTGGACGGAATGGAAGCGGATCGGCACAACTTCCTGCATCCGGAAGAGGAGCCGCGCGTTCCGTTCGTTGCCAAGCAACTGGCCGGGGCCGAAGGTCCGTTCGTGGCTACTTCGGACTGGGACAACCTGGTGCAGGACCAGATTCGTCCGTGGGTTCCGGGCGAGTACCTGACCCTGGGCGCGGACGGCTTCGGCGTGTCCGACACCCGTCGGGCTGCCCGCCGGTTCTTCCATATCGATGCCGAGTCGGTTGTGGTCCGGGCCCTGCAGGGCTTGGCCGGCCAGGGAAAGATTGATCCGGCAGTGGTCAAGCAGGCAATCGACCGCTACCAGCTGTTCAACTACTCCATCGATGCTGCGCCTCACGCGCCGCAGAACACGGTCCGCTAGTTAGCTAGCCCGAGATAGAGGCGGGGTCCATTCGGGTCCCGCCTCTTTTGGTCTCACCTCAACTGGGCGCACTTATTTGGCCACTCGGCAGTTGTGAGATCCCGACCACAATTCCAGGCCCCGCACACCCATCCAGAACTCACCCCACAGGCTTTCCCATCACCGCTGAGGCAGACCCGCTTTTGGGCCAAACGACAACGATTCTGACCTCATTATCGTTACTTAGGGTAGCCTTATTTATCAAACGCACAGCCAGATTTCAAGTCTTGCATTTTCAACACGCCACCTTTGTCTAATTGGTCTTAAGTTAGGTTATGCTAACCTCAGATCGGTCGAGCACCGGTCGGCCTGCTCGGAGATCAAGCCCCGGCCAGGCACCACCTCGTTCCCTGAGATACAGGAGATAAAGTGAACGTGCGGATGCATCGTCAAGCAGCCGGAACCACTGCCGCCCCCACCGGGCGTCAGCAAAACTGGCTCCACCGTTCCTCTGTAACCCGCCCGACCCTGGCCGCCCTCGGCCTGCTGACTGCCGGCGCCCTGCTCGCCGGATGCAGCGCGGGCGGCCCCCCGTCCGGGCAGTCCGGCTCGGAAGGCACCCAGTCAGAATCGGCAGCCCCGGCCGAACAAGCTTCGGGTACCGTCACGATTGAAGACAACCACGGACAAATCGAAGTGCCCGTAAACCCGGAGCGCGTCGTCGCTCTGGACAACACCACCTTCCAGACCCTCAGCGACTGGGGGGTGGAGCTGGCGGCCGCCCCCAAGGGAGTGATGGGCCAGCTCTGGCCCGAGTACACGCAAAACGAAGCGGTGCTGGACGTGGGCAACCACGGCGAGCCCAACCTCGAAGCCGTCATCGAGGCGGATCCGGAGCTGATCATCGGCGGCTACCGCTTCGCCAAATACTACGACGATCTGAAGAAGATCCAACCGGTCACCATCGAGATCAACGCCCGCGAAGGCGAAGACCACGTGGCCGAAATGAAGCGGCAAGCCCAGATTCTCGGCCAAATCTTTGACCGTGAGCAGGAGGCACAGGAGCTGGCCACCCAGCTGGACCAGTCTATTTCCGAGGCGAAGTCGGCCTACAACGGAGAGGACACCGTGGTTGGGCTGATCACCTCCGGCGGCAAGATCGCCTACGCTGCCCCCGGTGAGGGCCGCGGGGTGGGGCTGCTGTTCCCGACCCTGGGGCTCAAGCCCGGGATCGAGCAGGCAGCCGAAGACACCTCGCACGGCGACGAGATCAGTGTGGAAGCCATCGCCCAGGCCAACCCGGAATGGCTGGTGGTGCTGGACCGCGACGGCGCCCTGGAAGTCGACGACTACGTGCCGGCGAAAGAGCTGATCGAGCAGTCCGAAGCGCTGAAGGAAGTTCCCGCCGTCAAGAAGGGTCAGATCATCTACCTGGATCCCAACTTCTACTTGGACGAGGGAATCCAGGCTTACACGAAGCTGTTCAACCAGGTGGCTGAGCAGTTCGCGGCGGCTCAGAAAGGCTAGCCAGCCGTGACCACCATTGCCCGCCCACAGGTTCGGCTGGCCCCGCCCCGCCCCGCCCGGTTACGTCACTGGCCTCTGCTGGTGGCTACCCTGGCGGTGGCGGGGCTGGTGGTGGCTTCGCTCTTTGTGGGAGTTTACGACCTGAGCCAGGGCGCTCTCGGTCAGGAAATGTTCTGGATCACCCGGGTGCCGCGCACGGCCGCACTCATCCTCGCCGGTTCGGCGATGGCGGTCTCGGGCCTACTGATGCAGATGATCACCCAGAACCGGTTTGCAGAGCCCACCACCACCGGCACCGCCGAGTGGGCCGGCCTCGGTCTGCTGGTCGTCACCATTGTCGCCCCGGCCGCCAGTCTCCCGGTCAAAATGCTGGTCGCCTCAATCGCGGCTCTGGTTGGAACCACCGTGTTCCTGCTGATCCTCCGCCGCGTTCAGCTCCGGACCTCACTGGTGGTCCCCCTGATCGGGATCATGCTGGGCGCGGTGGTTTCCGCATTCACCACCTACTTGGCGGTCACCACCAACCTGCTGCAAATGCTGGGCACCTGGTTCCAGGGCAGCTTCACCGGCGTGGTGCGCGGCCGCTACGAGGTGCTCTGGCTGGTGGCGCTGGTAGTCGTGGTCATCTACGTGGCCGCCGACCGCTTCACCATTGCGGGCTTGGGTCAGGACCTGGCCACCTCGGTGGGGCTGAACTACCAGCGCACCGTATTTCTGGGAGCCTCCCTGGTAGCGGTGGCAACCGGGGTCACCACGGTCGTGGTTGGCTTCCTGCCATTCCTGGGCCTAATTGTCCCGAATGTCGTGTCGCTGCTGCGCGGGGACAACCTCCGGTCCAACCTGCCGTGGGTCTGTCTGGGCGGCGTCGGCCTGGTCACGGCGGCTGATCTGCTGGGTCGAACCGTCCGGATGCCCTTTGAGATTCCGGTAGCGGTCATCCTGGGAATCGTCGGCTCCATCGTCTTCATCGGGCTCCTCCTGCGGCAGGTGCCCCGTGACTGAACTGGCCGTGGCCCCAAAATTGGCCCCCTCCCCTGAGCGAGCGTTCGCCTCGCCCCCTCGTTTCCGGCTCGGCCGACAGTCCCTCCTACTGACCGGCTTTGGCCTCCTCGCCCTCGTCGCGGCGGCCGGGGTGCTCGGGTGGGATCTGCCCGGCGCTCCCGGTTCCGCCGGGCGCGACCTAGCCGTCCAGCTGCGCCTGGTTTCGGTGGCCACCATCGTGGTAGTGGCCACCTGCCAGGGGGTGGGCACGGTCCTGTTCCACACCATCACCGGGAACCGGATCCTCACCCCGTCGATCATGGGATTCGAAGCCATCTACGTGGTGATGCAAACCGCGCTGGTCTTCTTTTTTGGCGGAGCCATGCTGGCCAACACGGACGGGCTGGCGAAGATTGCCATCCAGAGCCTGCTGATGATTGGCGTCACCACCGCCCTGTTCACCTGGCTGTTCACCTACCGGCGGGCCAGCCTGCACGTGACCCTCCTGATCGGGGTGGTGCTCGGGATCGGCCTCGGCTCACTTTCCACCTTCATGCAGCGACTGCTGACCCCATCTGATTTTGACCTGCTGCGGGCGCGCCTGTTTGGCAACCTTTCCAACTCGAACCCGGCCTATCTGCCCTACGCGGCGGGACTGGCCGCCCTGCTGGTGGCTCTGGTTTGGACCCGGCGTCACCATCTGGATGTCCTCGCCCTGGGGCCGGCCGTCGCCACCTCGCTCGGCCTGAACTACCGCCGGGAGGTGACCGGCGTCCTGATCATCGTCTCGGCGCTGATGTCCATTTCGACCGCCCTGGTGGGCCCACTGGCGTTCCTGGGTTTCATCGTGGCCACCCTGACCTACCAGCTGTCCGGTTCCGGTCAGCACCGGGTGACGCTGCCACTGGTCGTGGTCTTGGGGACCGCTGTCCTGCTCAGCGGCTACTTCATTCTGCGCCACGTGTTCTACGCTGCCGGCCTGCTGTCGGTCATCATCGAGTTCATCGGGGGCCTCACCTTCCTGGTGTTCCTATTGCGAAAAGGTGTGCTGTGATTCAGGTTCGAGGGATCAGCAAGACATACGGCAAAACCACGGTGCTCGGCCCGCTGGATCTGGATATCCCGAGCGGCGGCATCACCGCCCTGGTCGGGCCGAACGGAGCCGGCAAGTCAACCCTGCTAACCATTATCGGACGCCTGCTGGAACCCACCACCGGCACGGTGACGATCAACGGTATGGATACGCGCCAGACCAAGTCGGATCGTCTGGCCCGCACAGTTTCGGTCCTCCGGCAAGAAAACCATTTTGTCGCCCGACTCCAGGTGCGCCAGTTGGTCGAGCTGGGACGGTTCCCCCATTCCAAGGGCCGACTGACGCCAGCCGACCGGGAGGCGGTCGCCTCGGCCATGGACTTCCTCCAGCTGAACGACCTGGCTGAGCGCTACCTGGATGAGCTCTCCGGCGGCCAGCGCCAACGGGCCTACGTGGCGATGGTCCTGGCCCAGGACACGGAGTACGTCCTGCTGGACGAGCCGCTGAACAACCTCGACATCGGACACGGCGTGGCCATGATGAGCCAGTTGCGCCAGGCCGCAGACGAGATGGGAAAAACTTTCGTGGTCGTCATCCACGACATCAACTATGCCTCCGCCTACGCGGACCGGGTGATTGGGCTGGTCGACGGGGAGCTGTGCTTTGCCGGCCCACCCCGGGAGGTCATTTCCGAGGCGGTGCTGGAACCCACTTTTGGAGCCAAGTTCCACGTGCGCAGAGATGGGGACTATCCCCTCGCTGACTACTATCGGGCGCGAGACTAACCTCGCGTCGGGAGGAATCGGGGTATTGCCTCACCTGGGCTCGCCTCGCCCCGATTCCTCCCCCACTTATCGCGGTGTAGCATTTAGGGGAATCCACCGCAATGAGGCCGCTCAACCTGCTGATCGGAAGCGCAATGACGACAAATTCCCCGACTCGCACCGAAACCGACCTGCTGGGACCGTACCAGGTACCCGCCGATGCCTATTTTGGCGTTCACACCCAGCGCGCCATCGACAACTTCCCCATTTCCGGGGTGCGCGTGTCGGACGTGCCCCAGTTAATTCGGGGAATGGTGGAAGTCAAGAAAGCCGAGGCGCTGGCCAACCGCGACGCGCGGGTCCTGCCGGCCAAAACCGCGGAGGCCATCGTCACCGCCTGCGACCTGATCCTGACGGAAGGTCGGTGCCTGGACCAGTTTCCCGTCGACCTGTTCCAAGGTGGGGCCGGCACCTCCGTCAACATGAACACGAACGAGGTGGTGGCCAACCTGGCCCTGGAGGTGCTCGGATACGGCCGGGGGCGCTACGACATCATCCACCCGAACGACGACGTCAACAAGTCCCAATCGACCAACGACGCCTATCCGGCCGGCCTGCGGGTAGCCGTTCACCGCACGGCGGAGGTGCTGATTGCCGAGTTGGGGCGGCTGGCCGACTCTTTTGACCGGCTCGCCCAGCGCTACCAGAACACGATCAAAATGGGCCGCACCCAGCTGCAGGACGCCGTCCCCATGACCTCGGGCCAGGAGTTCGGGGCCTTTGCCGAGATGCTGCGCGAAGAGATGCTGCACCTGCACGCGATGGCCCTGCTCCTGCTGGAGGTGAACCTGGGAGCCACGGCCATTGGCACCGGGGTAAACACGCCGCCGGGACACCAGGAACGGGTGGTAGCCCGCCTCGCCGAGGTGACCGGACTGCCGATCGTGGCGGGGAAAAACCTGATTGAGGCCACTTCGGACACCGGCGCCTACCTGGCCATGCACGGGGCGATGCGGCGCGCGGCCACCAAGATTTCCAAGATCAGTTCCGACCTGCGACTGCTGTCGTCCGGTCCCCGGGCGGGCCTGAATGAGCTCAACCTGCCCCAGATGCAGGCCGGGTCCTCAATCATGCCGGCCAAGGTCAACCCCGTGATTCCCGAGGTGGTGAACCAGATTTGCTTCAAGGTGATCGGGAACGACACCACGGTGATGATGGCTTCGGAGGCGGGGCAACTGCAGTTGAACGTGATGGAGCCGGTCATTGCTCAGTGCCTGTTCGAGTCCGGGCGGCTCCTGAGCCAGGGAGCAAAGGTTTTGCGTGAACGGTGCGTGGAGGGCATTACTGTCAATGAGGACGTCTGTCGCCAGTACGTGGAGAACTCGATCGGGATTGTCACCTATCTGAACGACGTGATTGGGCATGCGGCCGGGGACGAGGTGGGGCGCGAGTGCTCAGCCACCGGCAAGACAGTGCGCGAGGTGGTGGTGGAGAAGGGCCTCCTCACCAGCGCGCAGGTGGACGAACTTCTCTCCACTGAGCGGCTGCTGCATCCAATCTACGAAGGAGAGTATTACGATTAGGTTCGAGCCGGGGCGGGCCCGGCACTCAGGGAGACGGCAATGAAATATCAGCAGGCACGACGCCTCAAAGGGGTGCGATACGACGTTCGTGGGGCCAACATGGTGGAAGCTCAGCGGATGGAACGCGCCGGGGAGCGCATCCTGAAACTGAACATTGGCAACCTGGCTCCTTTCGGTTTCCAGACCCCCGAGACGATGGTGCGCTCGGTGGTGGCAAACCTGCCCAAGGCTGAAGGGTACGCGGATGCTCGGGGGGTGCGTTCGGCCCGGACCGCGGTCGCCAGCCACTACGAGTTGGCCTTCGGCCGGCCGGTAGATGTCAACGACGTCTACCTGGGCAACGGCGTCAGTGAGCTGATCTCCCTGCTGCTGCAGGTGATTGTCAATACGGACGACGAGATTCTGATTCCCGCCCCCGACTACCCGCTCTGGACCGCACAGGTTACGCTCAGTGGCGGCAAGCCGGTCCACTACCTGGCTGACGAGGCCAACGGTTGGAACCCGGACCTGGCCGACCTGGAATCGAAGATCACCGACCGCACCACCGCCCTGGTGATCATCAACCCGAACAATCCCACCGGCGCGGTCTACAGCCGCGAGGTACTGCAGGGCATGATCGACCTGGCCCGCAAGCACGGGCTGATTGTCTTTGCCGACGAGATCTACGAGAAGATCATCTACCACGGCCAGCACGTCTACGCGGCGGAGCTGTGCGGGGACGACGTCCTCTGCTTCACCATGTCCGGACTGTCCAAGGCCTACCGTGCCTGCGGGTACCGGGCCGGCTGGACTGTGATTAGCGGGCCCCTCGACGAGGCTGAGGACATCATCGAGGGAGTCAACCTCCTGAGCAACATGCGGATGTGCGCCAACGTCCCGGCCCAATATGCCATTCAGACGGCCCTCGGCGGATACCAGTCGATCAACGACCTGATCCGACCCGGCGGGCGCTTCTACGATCAATTGCACCTGGCCCACCGGCTCGTGTCCGAGATCCCCGGCGTCACCTGTGAACGCGCAGACGGGGCGCTTTACCTGTTCCCCAGGCTGGACCCTGAGGCCTACCCGATCGAGGACGACGAAGCCTGGGCCCTGGACCTGCTGCGGAAAAAGAAGATTTTGGTCAGCCACGGCAGCTCGTTCAACTGGCCGGCACCGGACCACTTCCGGCTGGTTGCCCTGCCCGATGACGAGGTGCTGACCGAAGCTATTGGTCGAATCGCAGAATACTGCGACGAAACCCGCGTCCGCTGACCACGGTGGGGGCCGAGGAATCCCTCAGCCCCCACCCGGTTCGAGCCAGGCCGTACGACTCATAATCGTAAGGTCGCGGGTTCGAGTCCCGCTCGGCTTGAGCTAGGCCTCGACCTCACCCACGATGAATCCCTCAACCTGGGCCCGCGCCTGCTGGTCAACCATCTGCTGCGGGGGCGACTTCATGAAGTACGCGGCGGGCGAGTACAGCGGCCCACCGATGCCGCGGTCCAGGCCGAGCTTGGCAGCCCGGATCGCGTCGATCACCACGCCGGCCGAGTTGGGTGAGTCCCAAACCTCAAGCTTGTATTCGATGCTGATCGGAACCTCGCCGAAAGTGGTCCCCTCCACCCGCACGAAAGCAAACTTTCGGTCGGTCAGCCACGGGACGTAATCCGAGGGGCCCACGTGGACGTCCCCGACACCGTACTCCGAGTGCATGTTCGAGGTGACCGCCTGAGTCTTTGAGATCTTCTTGGACTCCAGCCGGGAGCGTTGCAGCATGTTCTTGAAGTCCATGTTGCCGCCGACGTTCAGCTGGTAGGTGTGATCGATCTTGACGCCGCGTTCCTCCATCAGGCGCACGATGTCACGGTGAGAAATGGTGGCTCCGTACTGGCTCTTGATGTCGTCCCCCACGATCGGCAGGCCCGCGTCGCGGAACTTTTGCGCCCAGACCGGATCCGAGGCGATGAACACCGGCAGACAGTTGACAAAAGCACATCCCGCATCGATGGCGGCCTGGGCGTAGAAGCGGTCCGCCTCTTCCGAGCCCACCGGCAGGTAGGACACGACCACGTCCACCTGGGCGTCGCGCAGAGCCTGAACCACGTCCACCGGCTCGACGTCAGATTCCTCGATGGTGTCGCGGTAATACTCCCCCAGACCGTCCAGCGTGGGTCCACGCTGAACCGTCACCCCGAGCGGCGGGACTTCCGCAAACTGAATGGTGCAGTTCGGATCCTCGCCGATCGCTTCGGCCAGGTCCTTCCCAACCTTGTCAGCCGCGACGTCAAAAGCCGCGACAAACTCAATGTCCCGAATGTGGTAGCCGCCAAAATTCACGTGCATCAGGCCGGGGACGGTAGCTGAGTCCGGAGTGTCCCGATAGAACTCGACCCCCTGAATCAGCGCTGAAGAGCAGTTGCCGACACCGACGATGGCAGTGCGAATGGAACTCATATTTATCCTTCGTTTAACTAAAATGGTGGCTCCGACGACCCGTGGGTCTCACCGGAGCGGTAGGTTTTCGGGGTCAGATCGGCCCCCACCGAGGCAATCAGACGGTCCAACCAGGTCAGTTCCGCCTCGTTCTGTTGAGCGTCGAGTTCAGCTCGAGCCCGAACCCAAGAGTCTGTCGATCGGCTGGCCACCCGGGCCGCCTCCCGCCGGGCCAGCACCTGCGCCCGCCGTGCTTTGAGCAGGGCTAAGCGGGTGCCGGCCGAGGCTTTCGACATCAGCCGCATGGTTAGGCCCAGCGCATCGTCATCCACCGAGGCATCGGCAAGGTGGCGGGTCAGATACTCCCGGCCCCCAGCCGTGATCTGGTAGATAACTTGCCGCCGGGAAGTGCGGCTACTACCCCCGTCTCCGACCACCTTGATCAGGCCCTGGTCACTGAGGCGATGCAGGGCCGGGTAGAGCGAGCCGAAGGAGAGCCGTCGAAGGGGACCCAGGGCGGCCGAAAGGCTCTGACGCAGCTCATAGCCATGTTTGGGTTCATGTAACTCCCCCAAAATGGCCAGTTCTAGCATCAGTGCCCGGACCCCCACCGCAAATACCATCCCCTCATAACAGCCTGTCTGCTTGCGTTCCCGGTCATAGTATCACCGCGATATATCGAGCCGCTATCGGAGGCGAGCTAACATAGGTGCACCTTTGTCTACCCCTTATGTTTCCTGACATTTGACCGTTCAAATGCTGAGACACAGCCAGGGGGTGTCCGGTATCGGGCAGTCAAAAGCGCGCGGCAACACGGCCTGGACCTGCGCAGATACGTGCACGAAGGCACAGGCCAGTCGACCCTGGGTCCAGGGATCTGAGGTGAGCCCTAACCGGCTCGCTCGACCGCGTCCAACAGGTCAGCCAGCGTGACCCAGGACTTTACTTCACGGTCCGGAATGGTTACTTTCAGTTCGCGTTCGATTTGGGCGACCACCGCCCAGAGGGGAAGGCCGTCAAGCTCCAGCTCTTCGCGCAGTCGCAGGTCCGGAGACATCTGCTCGGGCGGATAGTTGGTTTCGGTCAGGATGGCTTCCAGGGCCACCTCCCGCGCCCCTTCCTGACGGGCCACCCGATCGGACTGTTCCCACTCGTCGGGCAGTTCGCCTCCGAGGAGGTCCGCGATGCTCCCCACGGCTAACCCACCCGGTGCAGCCAGCGGACCGGTGCACCCGCCCCGGCGTAGCGGAACGGCTCCAACTCGTCGTCCCAGGCCTGCCCCAGCGCCAGGTCCAGCGCATCCTGCAGCGAGCGGAAGTCGGTTGCTTCCTCCAGGGCGGCGCGGATCCGATCCTCCGGGACCACCACGTTGCCGACCGAGTCCATTTGCGAGTGGAAAATCCCCAGCTCGGGCGTGTGTGCCCACCGGCCCCCATCGGTGGAGGCGGTGGCTTCCTCGGTCACTTCGTAGCGCAGGTGTTCCCAACCGCGCAGTGCCGAGGCGAGGCGAGCTCCGATCCCGGTGGGACCAACCCAAGATAGTTCAGCTCGAAGCATGCCCGGGGCGGCCGCCTGATCGGTCCACTGGAGTTTGACCTCGCGGGAGAGCGCATTGCCCACCGCCCAGTTGATGTGTGGGCCCAGGGCTGGCGGCGCAGAGTGCACAAAAAGTACACCGCGGGTGAATCCTCGGGTCATCGCTACCTCCAGTTGTTGGTCCAAGGTTCGTCTTCCCCTACGTCCTTAGGCCCCGGAGTGCGAAAACTGCACGGTGTAATTACAAGTATGGCAAAGGCCCCACCGGTTTGTCACCCGGTGGGGCCCGCGTTGCTAAAAGTTGGCCTGGCGGATATCCCGCAGGGCCTGTTTGCGCGTGGCCCGGTCCAGCCGATCGATGTAGATCATGCCCTCCAGGTGATCCGTCTCGTGCTGGAGGCAGCGAGCCATCAGCTCCTCCCCCTCGACCACGACCGGCTTGCCGTCCAGGTTGATTCCCTCGACCCGGGCGTACCACGAGCGCTCAGTCCGGTACCAGAGGCCGGGAACCGACAGGCACCCCTCCTCATTGTCCTGGATGTGCTCAGTGTCGGTGGCAACCAGCTTCGGGTTCAACACGTAGCCGATGTCGCCGTCGATGTTCCACGAGAATGCCCGCAGGCCCACGCCGATCTGGTTGGCGGCCAGTCCGGCGCGCCCATCCATGTCGACGGTCTCAAGCAGGTCTTCCACCAGGGACTTGACCCGGTCGTCGATGTCGGTGATCCACTCGCACGGTGTGCGCAGCACCGGATCCCCAATTACGCGAATCTCTCTGATCGCCATTGCTCTACCCTTCACCTCGCAGTCGATCCCACAGTGCCAAAGTCTCGGCCACCGCGGTCTCAACCGGAATTTCTCGGCGCTCCCCGCTCCGGCGATCCCGCAGCTCCACCAGGCCGTTCTTCAGGCCTCGGCCCACCACCAGAATGATGGGGTTGCCCAACAACTCCGCATCCGCGAACTTTACTCCGGCACTGATTCCGGTCCGATCGTCCAGCAGCACTTCCAGTCCCGCATCGTCCAGCGAGTTCGCCAGACGCAGGGCCGCCGCGTCCAACTCGTTGCCCTTCCCGGCCACGACCACCTGGACGGAGAACGGCGCGACGACCGGCGACCAGGCCAGCCCCTTATCGTCGCAGGAAGACTCGGCCAGCGCGGCCATCACGCGGGAGACGCCAATCCCGTAGGAGCCCATGGTTACCACCTGGGCCTTGCCGTTTTGGTCCAACACCTTCAAATCCAGCGCTTCGGCATACTTCTTGCCCAGTTGGAAGATGTGGCCAATCTCGATCCCACGGTGCAGCTCCAGGGGGCCCGACCCGTCGGGGGCCGGATCGCCGACGCGCACCTCGGCTGCCTCAATGGTCCCCTCCGCGGCAAAATCGCGGCCCATCACCAGTCCGAAGACGTGATGATCAACCCGGTTCGCGCCGGTAATCCAGGACGTCCCGGGCACCACCCGCGGATCGACCAGATAGCGGACTCCGTCCTCCCGGTTAGGCGAGAGAACAGTCGGGCCAATGTAACCCTGGACCAGTTCCGGGTGGGCCGCAAAGTCCGCTTCGGTGGCCACCTCGAACTCCGCGGGGGCCACGGCTACTTCCAGCCGCTTCTCGTCAACCTCACGGTCGCCGGGCAGGCCCACCACCAGCAGCTCTCGCCGGTCGTCGGGATAGGTGAGCGCAAAGACCACGTTCTTCAGGGTGTCGGCTGCCGTCCAGGGACGGTCCAAGCGGGGGTACTGCTCGTTGGCCAACTCGACCAGTGCTTCGATCGTGCCCGCCCCGGGGGTGGGCAGCTCGCGCGGCTCCGGCAGGCCCTCCACCGACTGATCGGCAGGCGACAGCGTGGTGACCGCCTCGACGTTGGCTACGTAGCCACCCGGCGACACCACGTAGGTGTCCTCCCCCACGGGGCTGGGGTGGAGGAACTCCTCTGACTTCGAGCCCCCCATCGCACCCGCCATGGCCGAGCAGATGACATAGTCCAGTCCCAGGCGCTCGAAAATGGCCTGGTAGGCTCCGCGCTGCTTCCGATAGGACTCATCCAGGCCCTCATCGGTCAGGTCGAAGCTGTACGCGTCCTTCATGACAAACTCACGCCCACGCAGCAGTCCCCCGCGCGGCCGAGCCTCATCGCGGTACTTGGTCTGAATCTGGTACAGCGTCAGCGGCAGGTCCTTGTAAGAGTTGTACATCCCGGCCACGGCCAGGGTAAACATCTCCTCGTGCGTCGGAGCCAGCAGGTAGTCCCCCTGGCGGCGGTCCTGCAGACGGAACAGGGTGGGCCCGTACTCATCCCAGCGCCCGGTGGCGCGGTACGGTTCGGCCGGCAGCAGAGCCGGGAACAGCACCTCCTGGGCACCCACGCGGTTCATTTCCTCGCGCACGATCCGCTCAACATTGCGCAATACCCGCAGTCCCAGCGGGAGCCAAGTGTAGATCCCGGGGGCGACGCGGCGGACATAGCCGGCACGGAGCAGCAGCTTGTGGCTGGCTAGTTCGGCTTCGGCCGGATCCTCACGCAGGGTCCGGACAAACAAATCAGACATTGAAGTTAGCACGATTCCAACCTTACTGTGAGCAGGACCGGAGACGCCAACGCGCTCACGCGAGGCTGCGGCTGATCCGAATCCAGGTGAGAGGGGCGGCCAGCGCCGTGGTGACGGTCAGGGGACGCTTCCCCTGATACCGCTCCCGCAGGTGCACCACGGTGCGCCCGTCGGTGCTGGGCAGAAGAGCGGCCGTCAAAGTGGCATGCCAGTCGTCGAGGTGGCTGGGGGTGGCCAGGATCAGCAGTTCTCCCGGCTCCTCTGCCACCACCGTCAGCGGCCGGTCCCACAGGTAGGCGTAGAGGTCCTCCACCGCCAGCACGGCGGGCCAAAGCTCGGCCGGAGTGGCCCCGAACTCGTGCGCCCGATCCGCCTGCACGTCAGCTGTTGGGAGCAGCAGGTCGCCGGGCAAAGACAGGTCTGCCTGCGACCGGGTCACCCCTACACGACGAGGAAAGCCAGAATAGGCCAGGGCCGCTCCCGCCCCCAGCGCCGCCAGCGCCCACTTACGCAATAACCTCAACCTCACCCTCGCCCAGGCCCATCTCCTCGGCCAACAGGTTGGCGTGCTTGATCAGGGTCTCAACGATCTGGTCTTCGGGCACGGTCTCCACCACCTGGCCACGAATGAAGATCTGTCCCTTGCCGTTGCCGGACGCGACCCCGAGGTCGGCTTCGCGCGCCTCACCGGGACCGTTGACAACGCAGCCCATCACGGCCACCCGCAGCGGCACGGTCAGGTCTTTCAGTCCTTCGGTTACCTCTTCGGCCAGGGTGTAGACGTCCACCTGCGCCCGACCGCACGAGGGGCAGGACACGATCTCAAGGGTCCGTTCGCGCAGCCCCATCGACTGGAGGATCTGCAGGCCGACCTTGACTTCTTCCACCGGCGGGGCCGAAAGCGAAACCCGAATGGTGTCGCCAATCCCCTCGCGCAGCAGCGCGCCGAAAGCGGTGGCCGACTTGATGGTGCCCTGGAAGGCCGGACCGGCTTCGGTCACGCCCAGGTGCAGCGGCCAGTCCCCCGCATCGGCCAGGATCTCGTAGGCCCGAATCATCGTGACCGGGTCGTGGTGCTTGACCGAGATCTTGAAGTCGTGGAAGTCGTGCTCTTCGAACAGCGATGCCTCCCAGATGGCTGACTCCGCCAGCGCCTCCGCGGTCGCGCCCCCGTATTTGTCGTACATCCGGCGGTCGAGGGAGCCGGCGTTCACGCCGATCCGGAGGGAGGTACCGTGATCCTTGGCGGCCTTGGTAATCTCAGCCACCTGGTCGTCAAACTTGCGGATGTTCCCGGGGTTCACCCGGACGGCGCCGCAGCCCGCCTCAATCGCGGCGAACACGTAGCGCGGCTGAAAGTGAATGTCGGCGATCACGGGAATCGTGGACTGCCGGGCAATGATTGGCAGGGCTTCCGCATCCTTGTCGGTCGGCACCGCCACTCGAACGATGTCGCAGCCGGCCGCGGTCAACTCCGCAATTTGCTGCAGGGTGGCCCCAATGTCGTGGGTCTTGGTCGTGGTCATCGACTGGACCGAAATGGGTGAGCCCCCACCGACCGGGACGTCCCCCACGTGGATAAGACGAGTCTTGCGCCGAGGAAACGGCGTGTCCTTCACTTTAGGCATTCCAAGGTTGATCACCCTGCCATTATCTACCCTGGTAGACCGCACTGGCCAATGTTGAGGTCAATCCCTCAGAACAGCTCCAACGGCTTTATGATGTCCGCTGCCATCAGGATCAAGGACATGACGATCAGCACCAGGAAGACGCCGTAGCTGAGCGGAACCATTTTCGCGGTGTCGACCGGAGCTGGGCGGGGTTGGCGTCGCAGGCGAGCCCACAGGTTTCGCACACCACCCCAAAGGGCCCCGGCCACGTGTCCCCCATCGAGTGGGGGCAGTGGAATCAGATTGAAGACGAAGAGGGCCATGTTCAGCGACGCCAGCAGGGACAGCAGCATGGAGACCCGCTCGAGCCCGGAGCTAACGGTGGAGACTTCGCCCGCCAGTCGGGCCACCCCCACCACCGAGACGGCGCCGGCCGGGTCGCGCGGGGCGTCGGTGGCCAGCTCGGTCGTCAGCTCCCACAGGTTGGCCGGCAGGGTCACCAGCGCCTGGACGGTGCCGGTTAGCAGCCCGGTGGCGGCCGAGGCGGCCTGGCCGACGGTGCCGTGGACACGCTCCAGCTCGGGGAAAATACCAATTTTGGGGCCCTGGTCCGTGGCCAACGGGGTAATGTCCAGTTCGAGGCGTTGGCCCGCTCGGTCCACCGTCACCTGCGAGGGCGCGGTCTCCATCAGGGTTTGCAGTTGGCTCCAGTCCTCGACCGGGTGTCCGTCCCAGGCGACGATCTGGTCACCGGCCTGCAGCCCGGCTGAACTTGCGGGGGTGGGGGCGCTGTCGCCGGTCAGGCCCAGTTCGGTGGTGGTGGACACCACGTCGGAAACGGTGGTGGTGGGCTGCTGCCACCCAATTCCCGTCACCACGATCCCGGTCAGAATGAACGACAGGAGCAGGTTCATCACCGGCCCGCCCAGCATGATGATGAGCTTCTGGCCGGTACCCAACTGGTAGAAGGGGGTGCCGGTCAAGCCCTGGCGCCGGGCGGCCGCCAGTTCTTCCGCCGACTGAAGACGCGCTTCCTCGACCAGGGTGCGCCGGTGACCAGCCGTTTTCCCCGGTGGGAACATGCCGAGGATTCGCACGTACCCACCCAGGAGGATCGCTTTGATCCCGTAGGTGGTGCCCCCGACCCGGCGCTGGTACAGGGTGGGGCCAAAGCCGACCCAGTACTCAGGTACGAGCGCCCCGAACTTCTTGGCCGGCATCAGGTGGCCAAGTTCGTGCAGTGCAACCGAAATAATCAAGCCCACGATCAGGGCCAGGATGCCCAGGAGGAACATTAGTGGGCCGCCACGTACGCTCGGGCTCGGGCCACAGCCCAGGCTTGGATCTCTTCGATCTCAGCGCGGGTGGGGTTGCTCTGGCCGGGATGCGCTTCGACGGCATCGCGGACCGCGTCCACAATGGAGAGCCAGGACAGGCGCCCCGCCAGGAACGCTTCCACCGCCACCTCGTTGGCCGCGTTCAATACGGCCGGGTGGGTGGCCGAGGCGGCTAGGGCTTGCGCGGCCAGGTCGAGGGCGGGAAACACCTGCGGGTCGATCGGCTCAAAAGTCCACGACTGGGCCTGATCCCAGGTCAGCGGAACCCCAACCCCGGGATGGTGGTGCGGCCAGTCCAGTCCCAGCGCGATCGGCACCTCCATGTTGGGCGGCGCCGCCTGGGCGATGGTGGATCCGTCCTCCCAGGTGACCATCGAGTGCACGATCGACTGCGGGTGAATCACGGGTACAATCTGAGCCGGGGCCACGTCAAACAGGAGGGCCGCCTCGATCAGCTCCAACCCCTTGTTCATCAGAGTGGACGAGTTGATGGTCACCATCGGACCCATGCTCCAGGTGGGGTGAGCCAGGGCCTGCTCCGGGGTCACCCCGGTCAGCTCGGCCCGGCTGCGGCCGCGAAATGGACCGCCCGAGGCGGTCAGGACGATCTGGGACAGCTCGGAGCGTCCGTCAACCACGGGGCTAACCAGCCCCCGGTGGTGAACGCCGGCCAGCAGTGCCTGAGCAATCGCCGAATGCTCGGAGTCGACCGGGATGATCTGGCCGGGCCGGCGCATGGCCTGTCGAACCAGGGAGCCGCCCACCACCAGTGATTCCTTATTGGCCAAGGCCAGAGTGCTGCCGGCCGCGAGGGCAGCCAGGGTCGAGCCGAGGCCCACACCCCCGGTGATGCCGTTGAGGACGGTCGCCTCCGGATAGGAACCGGCCAGCTCCTCCACCGCTTCGGGCCCGAGGGAAAACTCAACCTGGGGAAAAGCGGCAGACAGGTCTGCCAACTCCCCTGTTCCCAGCGCCACCCGCTCGGGAGAGAACTCCCGAACTTGCTGGGCCAGCAGCTCAGGCTGGGAGCCACCCGCGGCGAGGGCCACCACCTCGAACTGATCCGGATGTGACCGCACCACGTTGAGGGCCTGGGTCCCGATTGACCCGGTTGAGCCCAGGATGACCAGCTTCATGAGGCGGCGAGGATGATCTCAACGACCCGGCCCAGGTAGGCGTCTACCTGGTCTTCTCGGTAGGCTTTCTCTCCCTTGGCACTGTGGAACAGGGCCAGGCGAACATCCCCCACCGTCAGAGGTTGGTTCTGATCAAAGAACAGAGTGATCCGATGCATGAGCGCGTCGACTTCGTCGGTCCGGTAGCCCTTCTCTCCGCGCGGGGGGTGAGAAAAACGGGCGCCATCGGGGCGCAGCAGCCGCGGGTAGAGGGTGGTCGCCGACTCAGCTACTTTGGCGTACCAGTTGGCCTCACCGTTCACCGAAATGTAGTCCACCTTGTCGCGCTGGGTGAAGGCCGCCTCCAAGCGGTTCAGGGCGGAGTCGACCGAGCGGGTGTCGTAGCCGCCGCGCCGAAGCTCGAAGGACGCCTGGCGCACCTGGGAGGCAGAGAACTGCTCCGCGGGAATGCCGCCCTCATAGGCGGCGCGAGCCTGAGCGAAAAACTGATCCACGGTCTCGCGATCATATCCGCGCCGCAGTAGACCCGCCTTTGGGAATATTTCGGCCATTACTTCAGCTCCTTGTCTTTTTCAGCCCAAGAGGTGGCTAGCTGACCACAGGCTCCGTCGATGTCGGCGCCGCGGGTGTCCCGGATGGAGGTCCTGATTCCGGCCGCCCGCAACGTGGCCACAAACTGGTCCTGCGCGGCCTTAGTCGAAGCGGTCCAGATGGTTCCAGGGGTCGGGTTGAGTGGAATTGGGTTCACGTGGGCCCAGCCGTGCCCGCGACGGTTCAGCTCATCCGCCAGCAGTTGAGCTCGCCACTGCTGATCGTTCATGTCTTTGATCAGCGCGTACTCGATCGAGACCCGCCGGCCGGTCCGAACGAAATAGGTGCGAGCCGCGTCCAGCAGCTCCCCCACCTTCCAGCGCGAGTTGATCGGAATCAGTTCGTCCCGCAGGTCGTCGTCCGGGGCGTGCAGGGAAACTGCCAGGGTGACCGGCAACCCCTCGTCCGCCAACTTCCCGATCCCGGGAACCAAACCCACCGTGGAAACGGTGACGTTGCGCGCCGACAGGTTGAACCCCTCCGGGGCCGGATCAATCAGCCGGTGCAGGGCGGCTTTCAGCGCCTTCCAGTTGGCCAACGGTTCCCCCATCCCCATGAAGACCACGTTGGTCAGGTGGGTGGGGCCGCCGGCCAGCTGACCGGTTTCGCAGGCAATCCGAGCCTGGCGCACCTGCTCAATGATCTCGCCGGCAGAGAGGTTCCGCGTCAGGCCCATCTGGCCGGTGGCGCAGAACGGACAGGCCATCCCGCACCCGGCCTGCGAAGAGACGCACAGGGTGGTACGCCCCGGGTAGCGCATCAGCACGCTTTCAACCCGGGCGTGATCGTAGAGCGACCACAGGTGTTTGATGGTCTCTCCACCGTCTGCTTGCTGCTCGTGCGCCAGGGTGATCAACTCTGGCAGGAACGTCTCTTTCGGCAGCGAAACCGGAACGTCCGTCATCTTCGCGGTCAGGTTGTGCCCAAAGTAGTGCCGGGACAGCTGGTCCGCCCGAAACCCGGGCAGGCCCTGCTCTTTGAACCAGTCTCGCCGTTCGGCCCCGGTCAAATCCGCCAGGTGCACCGGCGGCTTGCCGCGGCGCTTAGCGGTGAAGGACAGAACTGGGCGCGCCTGCGGATCGGTGGCACCCTCGGGTGGCTGATCGGTGGGGCGAACTTCTCTCGCTAACTGGTTCATCCCATCCACCCTAGCGCCAACGCAAACAGGAAGTAGAATGCCGGGGCCGCGAAAAGAATCGAGTCGAGCCGGTCCATCAGCCCACCGTGGCCGGGCACGATGGCCGACATGTCCTTCAAGCCAACTTCGCGTTTGATCAACGATTCCAGCAGGTCCCCAAGGGTGCCCAGACCCGCCGCGAAGATGCCGAAGAGGATCCCCCACCACCAGGGAATTTCGAGAACAAAAGTAGATCCCACGCCCGCCAAAGTGGTGAGAATAACCGAGCCGGCAAAGCCCTCCCACGACTTCTTTGGCGACAGTTTCGGAGCCATCGGATGGCGCCCGAACATGATTCCGGCCATCCAACCACCCAGATCATTGCAGACCACAATGATGACGAAGAAAGCTACCGGCCAGACGGAGACCGAGCGCTCAGAAATCAACGCCACAAAGGAGGCGGTGAACGGAATGTAGACCGCGACGAAGACCGAGGCCAGGATATCCATCACCGCGGACGATTCGAGCTTGGTCGACGCCAGACGCCAGATTACGATCGCGCAGAAAGTCAGCGACAGGCTGGCCATCACCCAGAAGGAGCTGACGAAGGCCCCGGTCAGGACCATCGCGATTCCGCCCAGATAGATGGGTGGCAGCATCACGACCAGACCCTTGCGGGCAAACGCTCCCGCGACCTCCCAGGAGGCCACCACCACCAGCAGGGCCACGAAGCCGACGAACACAGGGCGAGCGAACAGCAGCGCGATCGCCAGGGCGGCGAGCAGAATCACCGCCGAGGTGACCGCAGCGGGCATATTTCGTCCCGCCCGGCCCGAAGGCTTGAGCGGTTGGTAGTTGGGCGTGGGGGGTGCCTGCCAAAGACTAAGCATCGTTTGAGGTCAGACCTCCATCAGGTCGGCCTCTTTGGCCTCCAGCAGCCGGTCAATCTTGTCAGTGTACTGCTTGGTCAAAGCCTCGAGGGACTTCTCGCCGCGATCGACTTCGTCCTCGCCCGCTTCGCCGTCCTTCTTGAGGCGATCCAACAGGTCTTTGGCTTTGCGCCGCATCCCCCGGATCTGGACCCGCCCATCTTCGGCGCGTCCCTTGGCTTGCTTGACGTACTCGCGCCGGCGCTCCTCGGTCAGGATCGGGAGGGTGACCCGGATGACCTTGCCGTCATCGTTGGGGTTAACCCCCAGGTCAGCCGCCACAATGGCGGCAATAATGTCGTTGGTGGCACTGCGATCAAAGGGCGAGATCAGCACGGTCCGGGCTTCAGGAATGTTGACCGAAGCCAGCTGCTGCAGCGGAGTGGGCGCCCCGTAGTAGTCCACCAGCAGTTCGGTGAACATGCCCGGGTTGGCCCGCCCGGTGCGAATGTTGGCAAAGTCGCCCGCGGTCGCCTCGACCGCTTTCTCCATTTTTTCTTCGGCATCCAAAAGAATGTCATCAATCATGGGGTGTCCTTAGTCGCGAGTAACAAGTGATCCGATTGTCTCACCTTTGAGGGCCCGGGCAACATTCCCCGGCTCGGCCATGCCGAAGATTCTGGTGTTCAGCCCGTTTTCCTGGCACAGGGCAAACGCTGCTGCATCCATCACCTTCAGGTTTTGCGCCAGCGCCTCGGCGTAGGTCAGTTTGGGGAGCAACTTGGCTTCGGGGTCAAGGCGCGGGTCGGCGGTGTAAACGCCGCTGACGCCATTCTTGCCCACCAGCAGCTCATCGCAGTGAGATTCGAGGGCCCGCTGGACGGCCACCGTATCGGTGGAGAAGAACGGCATCCCGGAACCGGCCCCGAAAATCACTACCCGGCCCAGTTCGAGGTGGCGGATGGCCCGCAGCGGAATATAGGGCTCGGCCACCTGCTGCATGGTGATGGCGGTCTGCACCCGACATTCGGTCCCCGCCTGCTGAATGAAGTCCTGCAGGGCCAGCGCGTTCAGCACGGTCCCCAGCATCCCCATGTAGTCGGCCCGAGAGCGGTCCAGGCCGTGCTGGGACAGTTCCGCACCCCGGAAGAAGTTGCCGCCACCGACGACGATGGCAATCTGGATTCCGGCCCGGTTGGCGTCAGCGATTTGCTCGGCCACCTGGGAGACCACATTGGGGTCCAGCCCGACTTTGCCGCCGCCGAACACCTCCCCGGACAGTTTCAGTAGGACTCGACGTGCACTCATCAGGACTCCCTCGGTGTTTGATTAGGCCAGTGGCCCCGTTCCTGGCGGAGACGGGGCCACTGGGAGAAGTGTTACGCGCCTACCTGGAAGCGCACAAACTCGGTGACTTTAGCGTTCTTGCCTTTCAGCACCTTGCCAACCGTCTGGGAAGGATCCCGGGCAAAGTCCTGATCGACCAGGCAGTTGTCCTTGTAGAAGGCGTTCAGGCGACCCTCCACGATCTTCGGAACGATCGCCTCGGGCTTGCCGTCCTGCAGGGTCAGCTTGGTCAGGGTGTCGCGTTCCTTGTCCAGGATGTCGCTGGGAATGGAATCGCGGTCCAGCCAGGACGGACGGAACGCCGCGACGTGCATCGCGATGTCGTGCGCCACCTCGGCCCCGTTCGCGTCGGTGACGACGAAGACGCCGACCTGAGCGGGCAGATCCGGGTTGGTCTGGTGCAGGTAGAGATCCACGTTCTCGCCTTCAACGCGAGCCACGCGCCGAACCTCAACCTTTTCGCCCACGACCGCGCCCATCTGGTTGACCAGGTCCTGTACGGTGCCGTCCCCGGCGGGGGCGGCCAGCAGCGCCTCGAGGTCACCGGCATTGGCGGCAACCGCGGCTTCCAGCACCTGTCCGGCGAAGTCGATGAACTTCTGGTTCTTGGCCACGAAGTCGGTCTCAGAGTTGACCTCAACCATGGTCCCGACGTTGCCGTTCACGGCGGCCACGATCAGGCCGGCCAGTGCTTCGCGCCCCTCACGCTTGGACAGCGACTTCAGGCCCTTCAGGCGGATGATCTCCAGCGCCTTGTCCTTGTCGCCGTCAGCTTCGGTGAGGGCGTTCTTGACGTCCATCATGCCTGCGCCGGTTTCCTCACGCAGGGCCTTGACGTCAGCGGCAGTGAAATTTGCCATTGCTATTCGTCCTTTATTGGTAGTTGGTTACGCTTCGGCGGCTTCTTCTTTAGCTTCTTCCGCGGCTGCTTCGGGGGCAGCCTCAGGAGCGGCTTCAGCGGCCTCTTCGGAGTTCTTTTCCAGCAGTTCGCGTTCCCACTCGGTCAGGGGCTCAACGTCGGCAACTTCAGCCGAATCCTTCTTCGGGGCGGAGCGAGCCAGCAGGCCGTCGGCGCAGGCGTCAGCCACCACTCGGGTCAGCAGGTCCACGGCGCGGATCGCGTCGTCGTTGCCCGGGATGCCGTAGGTGACTTCCTCGGGATCACAGTTGGTGTCCAGAATGCCGATGACGGGGATCGAGAGCTTGGTCGCCTCGGTCACGGCCAGGTGTTCCTTGTTGGTGTCAACTACCCAAACCGCCGCCGGCAGCTTGTTCATGTCGCGGATGCCGCCCAGGGTGCGGGCCAGCTTGTCCTTCTCGCGGCGCATCATCAGCAGTTCCTTCTTGGTGTGACCCGAAGAAGCCACATCGTCGAAGTCAATCGCTTCCAGCTCCTTGAGCCGCTGAATCCGCTTGGCCACGGTATTGAAGTTGGTGAGCATCCCGCCCAGCCAGCGGTGGTTGACGAAGGGCATCCCGACCCGGCGGGCCTGCTCTTCGACCGATTCCTGAGCCTGCTTCTTGGTCCCCACGAAGAGGATGGAGCCGCCGCGAGCAACCGTGGTCTTGACAAAGTCGTAAGCCCGATCGATGTCGGCCACAGTCTGCTGCAAGTCGATAATGTAAATGCCGTTACGTTCCGTCAGGATGTACGGCTTCATCTTCGGGTTCCAACGGCGGGTCTGGTGTCCGAAGTGCACTCCACTTTCGAGGAGCTGACGCATGGTTACAACAGCCATGTTCGTCCTTTCGCTGCCTAGGCAGCCTGCTAGGGGGCTTGCGCCCAAATTTCAGTTCCTGCTCGGAAGTCCGAGCCCTGGTGTCAAGGTGCGAGGCGCCCGAAGGACTCTAGCCCCGCTCTCCGTTTGCTGACACGCGAAGTCACCCACCGAAGTGGATGCGTCTCCCATTGTAGAGGACGCCTGAGGTTGTGCGCATTGACCAAACTGTGATCTGTCCCCAGCTCTGCTGGCCCCGGTTATCCACCGTTGGACGATCCGAGTCTAGCTCGGGCGGTGGCCCCAGCCCACACTGAGGGAATGAAATCTCTGCTCACTCTCAGTCTGCTATTGCTTGGGGTTTTAGCCCCCGGTCAAGTGGCTCGCCCCTTCGATCCCCCGGCCGAGCGGTGGCTGCCCGGTCACCGTGGGGTGGACCTGGTCGCACACCTGGACCAGGAGGTGGTCAGTCCCGCGCCGGGACGGGTGATCTACGCCGGGCCGCTGGTCGATCGGTCTGTCATCTCGGTCGAGCTAGCTTCTGGCCTGCGTCTCACCTTCGAACCGGTGACCCCGATCGTGCAGGTAGGGGAAGCGGTTGAACGCGGCCAGGTGCTGGGTCGAATGGCGACTTCAGGTTCGCTGCACTGGGGGGCGAAATATCCCGGGGATCAGTACGTGGATCCGCTGGCGCTCACGCTGGGACCGATTCGACTCAAGTCTTGGCCCTAGGCCCGCGGATGTGCCTGGCGGAAAACTTTGGTCAGCCGGGCGGCATCCACGTGGGTGTAGCGCTGGGTGGTTTGGAGCGAAGAGTGCCCCAGGAACTCTTGCACGTGGCGCAAATCTGCCCCTTCTTCCAGCAGATGCGTCGCGGAAGAGTGGCGCAGCGCGTGGGGGCTGATGTCCTCCACCCCGGCGGCTTGGGTCAGCTGATGCAGGGCGGCGCGGGCCACCCGCTGGTTCAGTCGTCCCCCGCGCTGACCGACAAACAGGGCCACCTCACCCGGAGCGGCCAGTTCTTCCCGCCGTTCCAACCACCGATCCAAGGCTCTGGCCGCTGGCCGACCGTAGGGAACGACCCGCTCCTTGCCGCCTTTTCCTCGGACCCGGATCATCGGGTCCTGCACGCTGGTGACATCCAGGGAACACAGCTCGGCAATCCGCAGGCCCGAGCTGTAGAGCAACTCGGTCATCGCCCAATCCCTCACGGCAATCGGAGTTTCGGCGTGCTGCGCAGCATAGTCCAGCAGTTGCGTCACGCTCGCCTGAGACAGCACCTGGGGAAGGTGGTTTTCCACCCCGGCCGTTACCAGGCCCTGGCCGACGTCAACCGTCAGCCAACCCTCCCGGTGTGCCCAGGCGGTAAACGAGCGCACCGCCGCCGCATTTCGCGCAATCGTCGCCCGGCTCTTGCCTTCTGCCACCCGGTGGCTGAGCCAGGCACGCAGGGTCCTCACCGTCAGGGCATCGTTGAGTTCCTCCAGCTGCCTGATTCCTAGGAACTCCAAGAGGTTGTCCACATCCGCGCGGTAGCTGCGAACCGTGGCCGCAGAAAAACCCTGCCGCTCACGCAGATAGCGCTCCCATCTCAGCACCAAAACACCCCCTGGCCGCTACTGTACCTCCAGGCGCACCCAGGTCGCCCCCTCCCGGCCCACCAGCCCCCGAAGCTGCATTTCTAGCAGCGCGGTTTCCACTTCACTCACCCCTAGGCCGCCGGCCAGCCCCAACTGCTGCACCCCGGCCAGGCCAGAGCGGGGGAACGCATCCCAGACAACCCGGGCCACCGGACTTAAATCCGCCGGACTGGCGGTCGTCCCGGCCGACTCACCCCCAACCCCCTGGCCGGGCAGCAGGTTCAAGACGTCGTCCAGGCTGCCGATCAGCTCGGCCCCGTCGCGCAGGAGCTGGTGACATCCACTGGAGGTCGGGGAAGTTATCGGGCCGGGAACTGCCCCCACCGGCCGCCCCTGCTCCAGCGCGCGGTTCGCCGTGGCGAGCGCACCGGAGCGCACCCCCGCCTCCACCACCACGGTCACCTGGCTCAGCGCCGCAATGATCCGGTTCCGCTCCAAGAACCGCCAGCGGGCTGGGCGCCAGTGCGGTGGAACCTCAGAAATCAGCATTCCCACCTTCATCAGCTGCTGGAACATCTCTTCGTTTGAGCGCGGATAGCGGTTCCCCACCCCGCCGCACAGGACTGCAACCCCGGCAAACCCATCCGGTCGGGCCGCCGCCACCGACGCCCAGTGCGCCGCGGCGTCGATTCCGTAGGCACCACCGGAGATGACCGGGTAGCCGGCGGAAACCAGATCTCGCGCCAAGGTGGCACCGACGCGATTGCCATAGTCGCTGGATGCTCGGGCCCCCACCAGGGCAACGCTGTGGGCTCCAAGGTTTCCGGCGCCCAGAACCCAGAGCGCCTGCGGTTCTCGATCCTCCAACGCTCCGAGTTGGGCCGGCCAGTCGGGACTGGACGGGACGATAATTCGACCGCCCAGTCGATGCAGTTCGGTCAGCGATTGACCCAGGTTGAGGGCGCGGGCCCTCGGATGCCAACGCTCGTGGCAGGTGGCCCAGGGGATCGTCTCCTCCGGCACCGGGCCTGCCTCGTCGGCAAACACCCACTGCAAGGCCGCTTCCGACCCTAGGACCCGCTGCAGGATCCGCACGGCCGGGTCGCCCGGCTCGGCCAGGTGGGTCCAGACCGCCCCGGCTAAGACCGGGTCCGCCGGGTCAATCGGCAGACTACTCATGAGCGCCCCCACGGGTGATCCAACCGCAGGGTCATGGCGGAACTGAGGTCCTCGGCGGTGGGCCGCTGATGTCCGGCCAGATCCGCGATGGACCAGGCCAGACGCAGAATCCGATCAGCCCCGCGCAAACTCAGGTTCCCGCGCGAGACGGTCAGTTCCAGCACGCGCAGGAAGCTGTCCGGGATCGAACCTTCAGTGCGCAGGAACCGGCCGGGAACGTGTGCGTTCAGGGGCCAGGTGGACCAGCGGGCCCGCCCCCGCGCACGCGCCGCCGCCACCTGCTGCTGGGCCTCGGCAGAACTGATGGGTTGGTCCCGTTCCAGTTCGGTCAGGGTGGGTTGGTTCATCTCCCACTGAATATCAATCCGATCCAGCAGCGGACCGGACAGGCGTTGTCGATATCGGTGACGCTGACTGGGGGTGCAGTGACAGCGGGGACCACACCCACAGGGGTTGGCCGTCAACACCAGCTGAAACTGCGCCGGGAACGTCACCACCCCACCGGTACGTCGGATGGTCACCTCACCGTTATCCAGCGGGCCGCGAAGGGCATCGAGCACCCGCCGGGGAAACTCGGGGGCTTCATTTAGCACCAGCACCCCGCCGTGGGCCAGGGAAATCAGGCCGGGCCGGACCAGCCTGGGTCCGCCGCCGAGCAGAGCGGGCACGGTGGTGTTGGGGCCGGCAATTTGGTTGGGGGCCCGCCGATCCAGCGTTCCCCCGGACGAGGTAGCCGACCGCATCGCCCCCAGCACCAGGGCGTCGTGTGAGTCCAGCGGCGGGAGCAAGGTGCCAATCCGCTCGGCCAGCAGGGTTTTGCCGCTGCCCGCTTCGCCGTGCAGCAGCAGGTGGTGTCCTCCGACGGCAGCCACCAGCGCCGCCCACCGGGCCGCCGGTTGTCCCCGCACCTCATTCAGGTCGACGTCTTCATCCGCCAATGCCCCGGGGACCGGATCCGCCGCCACGGCCGGCGGTGGACAGAACTGATCCCAACCGGCACCACCTGGCTGAAACGCCTGCACCAGTTGGCTCAAGTGGCGACACCCAATCACCTCGATCCCCTGCACCTGGTCGGCTTCGGCTCGGCTTTCCTCAGCCACCACAATCCGGCGGAATCCTTGATCTTGGGCGGACCAGGCGTGGGCCAAGATCCCGGGAATCGGTCGGACGGTCCCATCCAACCCCAGTTCCGCGGCGAACACCGTGCCGGGCAGCAGCTCAGGGTCGACCAGTCCCCGCACAGACAGAACAGCCGCCGCGATCGACAGGTCGAACCCGGAACCGGTTTTTGGCAGCGAGGCAGGAGACAGATTGATGGTCAGGCGCCGGTTGAGGGAGGGAACCTGGCAGCTTTGCAGGGCCGAACGGAGCCGCTCTTTCGACTCTCGCAAAGCCGTGTCGGCCAGGCCCACAATCGTGGTTTGGACCAGGCCGGTCCCCAGTTGGGCCTCCACCCGAACCGGGACCCCCCGCAGGCCGGTGAGGCTGATTGCGTAGGCGGTGCTCACCGGTCGATCCCCTTCCACCAGTGAATCTGCGCGCCCTGGGGTCCGGGCTGCACCCCCACCAGGTCGATCCGGTACGGGTGAAAGCCGGGGCTTTGGCGCAGCCAGGCCGCGGCCAGGCAGGTGAGCCGGAACCGTTTGGCCGGGCTCAATACTTCAGCCACCTCACCGCCGCGGCGCGTTTTCACCTCGACAAATACGACGGTGGCGCCGTCCTCGAGGATCAGGTCGATTTCGCCGCGGGGGCCGTCGCGCCAGTTACGCTGCAACACCTTCAGTCCGCGCGCAGTCAAGTACCGTTCGGCCGCGGCTTCACCGCGCCGACCCAGCTGATTCGTTCCTTTAGTCATGGGGCCAGTGTGCCCGGGCGTTCAACCCGAACCCACTGGCCAACTGGAAGCTTGTGGACAACCCCCACCCGGGAGGTTTGTGGACTTAGGGCAGACCCAGCTCGGGCTTGGAGAGCTCCTCGACGTTCACGTCCTTGAAGGTCACCACCCGAACGGATTTGACGAAACGGGAGGGGCGGTAAATGTCCCACACCCAGGCATCAGTCAGGGTCAGCTCAAAGAAGACGTCGCCGCCGGCCGGCCGGGCCTGCATGTCCACCTGGTTACACAGGTAGAAGCGCCGCTCAGTTTCCACCACGTAGTTGAACAGCCCCACCACGTCTTTGTATTCGCGAAACAGGTCCAGTTCCCGGCTGTTCTCGTAGTTCTCAATGTCGTCGCTACCCACCTGTAGCCGTCCCTTCTGTCAGCAATTTCCACGTCTTCCGGTGGTGGTCACTCACCCCGAGGTTGGCCAGAGCGGCGCGATGTTTCGCCGAACCGTATCCCTTGTTATGCGCCCAATCGTACCCGGGGTCCGCCAGTGACTCCATGTAGCGGTCCCGGGCCACCTTCGCCAGCACGGATGCGCCCGCCACCGAGGCACAATCCCGATCCGCCTTCACCTGGGTGACCACGGGCGGGGTCCACAGGTCGCTGAACCAGTCGTGGTTCCCGTCCAGCAGCACAATCCCGACTTCCAGGTCGATCTGGGCCAGCGCCCGGTGCCCGGCGGCGCGAAGCGCCCCCACGATGCCGAGGTGGTCCACCTCGTCCGGTCCGGCCCAGCCGAGGGCCCAGGCGAGCGCCCATTCCTCCACCTGGGGCACCAGTTTCTGGCGCCGGGTGGGGCTGAGTAGTTTCGAGTCGGTCAGCCCGGTCGGGATGGGCCGGTCCAGGGGAGCCACCACCAGTCCCACGCAGACGGGCCCGGCCAGACACCCGCGCCCCACCTCGTCCACGCCGGCTACGAGGCCGTACTGCTCGGCCAGGATCTGTTCCCGCGTCAGGTCAGCCAACATCGGCAAATGCGTCCCGATGGGAAACCGACGACCAGTGATTAACGGGCCAAATCACGGACCACACTCGACCGATCACGTCCTGGTCGGCAATGAACGGTTGCTCCCCGCGCTGGTAGTGGTACAGCGAGTCGGCCGAATGTGACCGATTGTCGCCCATCACCCAGTAGTGCCCTTCCGGAACGGTCACTTCAAACTCGTCGCGGGAGGGAACCTCACCGTCAGGCAAATACTCCTCCGAGATCGGGGTGCCGTTCACGGTCAGCTGCCCCTCTGCGGTGCAGCAGGCCACCTGGTCCCCGCCCACGCCGATCACCCGTTTGACGATGATCTGCTCCCCGTTGGCGGGCACCAGGCCCAAGAACTCGCCAATTGGCCGCAGGAACGAAGTCCGCCCCTGATCCGCCGAGGCCATCCACCCCTGAGAGTCTTCGAAGACAACCACGTCTCCGCGGTGAATATCCTTGCCACTCCCAGGAATCCTATCCACCACGATCCGGTCCCCCACCTGCAGGGTGGGAACCATGGAGGGCGATGGGATCGAGTACACCTGCACGACGAAGTGCCGAAGCAGCGTGGAGATGACCAGGGCCAGGATCAGGACGATTAGTACCTCACGGACCCAGGACCACCAGGATCCTTCGGAGGATTCCGCCGCTTTATGCTGGGCAGTGCGGCGGGAAAGAAAGCTCATGGGTGAAAGTGTATCCCCTCAAAATAGTAATGGGTCCCAAGCCGGGCGGCTCAGGACCCATCTCTACGTGTGAGTTAGCGCGTGATCTTTTCCTTGATCTTGGCGGCCTTACCGTGCAGGTTACGCAGGTAGTACAGCTTGGCCCGACGCACGTCGCCGCGGGTTACCACTTCAATCTGGTCGATGGACGGAGAGTGAACCGGGAAGGTTCGTTCCACCCCAACGCCGAAGGAAACCTTACGAACGATGAAGGTTTCAGAGACGCCCTGGCCGGAACGAGCCAGCACGACGCCCTGGAAAATCTGGATCCGCGAGCGGTTACCTTCCACGACCTTCACGTGCACCTTGACGGTGTCGCCGGGACGGAACGGAGGAATGTCGTCGCGAAGCGAAGCGGCATCAACGGAATCAAGTTTCTGCATGTCAACTCCCAAGCACAACTGCCGCAGGTCAGCCATGCCAGTTTGGCGAACTCACCGTACTCAGCTGGCCATTTCCAACCGAGCGGCCCCGAAAGGGACGGTTCGCTATCCTGGTGCGGATGCCCATCTTGCGCCCCCCTGCGGCAGGTTACGCCGGGCAGTCCACTGATCTATTTTGCCACATGCTCCGCCCTAGGCTCGCGTGAGATCCAGCACGAAGACGTCGTCGATGTTGTCGGTTTGGCCAACCAGGAAGTGTCGCCGGCCCCGCTTCTTGAAGCCGTGGCGCCGATAGAACTTGGAGGCACGCCGATTCCCAATGTGGGTGGCGAGCACCACCGAGTCCACTCCCCACCGCGCGCGCAGGTCGGCCACCGCCTCGTCCAGCAGGGCTCCGGTCAGGCCAGAGCCGCGCACGCTCGGGTCCGCATAGCATTTGGACACGTAGGCGGCTCCGGGGGGCGCCGCGCGCAAATCCGCGGGGGCCTGACGGAAGCAGAGCGTGTAGGCCACCAGTTCGCCCTCGACCTCCCCCACCCAGACGGAGGCGTCCGGATTGGCCAGGTGCGCAGTGAAACGCGCCGGCGTGAACTCCTCGTCGATAAAGTGCGCAATGTCCTCGGCGCTCACCTCGGGCGGGCAGGCGTCCGGGAAGGTGCGCCGGGCCAGCGCGACCAGTGCCGGCACGTCCTCGCCGGTGGCTGGGCGGAGGTGGACGCGGGCCCGCCGGGGCACCAGCAGGTAGCCGGCGCGGGCCACCACCTCGAGGTCCGGGGTGGACAGCCCCTCCGGGCTGAGCAGTTCGGGGCGCCGTTCAGCAGTGCGGCGCAGGGACTGTTCCCGGCGCCAGCGGTCGATCTGGGCGTGATTGCCGCTGGCCAGCACCGGCGGAATCTCCAGTCCACGCCACTGGCGCGGCTGAGTGTAGACCGGGTATTCGAGCAGCCCGGCCCCCGCGTGCGACTCCTCCACCAGCGAGTCCGGGTTCCCCACTACACCGTCGAGGAGTCGACCCACCCCCTCCACCAGCGCCAGCGCGGCCACCTCGCCCCCGTTGAGGACATAGTCGCCGAGGGAAAACTCCAGCACCTCCACCCCGATGGAGCGGTAGTGCTCCGCAATCCGAGCATCGGGACCCTCGTAGCGACCGCAGGCCACGATTACCTGATCGGCACCGGTCAGGTCTTCCAGGCGAGCCTGGGTGAGGGGTTCGCCGGCCGGGCTGGGAATGGCCAGTACCCGGCGCGGCCCGGTTGCCGACTCGGCCACGGGCGCAGCTTCAGGCGCGGCCACCGGCTCGGCCAACAGCTGATCCAGGGCCCGCCCCCAGACATCGGGCCGCATGACCATTCCGGCGCCCCCACCGGCCGGGGCGTCGTCGACACTGCGATGCTTGCCTTCTGCCCAGTCGCGCAGCTGATACACCTCCACCTGCACCAACCCCTGCTGCCGGGCCCGACCCAGCAGCGACAGGTCCAGCACCTGGAAGTACTCGGGGAAAATGGTGACCAGGTCAAACCGCATTAGTTGGTGCTCCCCGGGAACAGGCCGTCCGGCGGGGTGACCCGCACGATCCCGGCGGCCGGGTCGACCTCGGGCACCAGTTCAATCACGAGGGGAACCAGCACGGTCTGCCCGTTCGCCTTCACCTCGAGCAGGTCCTGGGCCAGTCCCACCTGGAGCCCGGTCACCACCCCCAGCTCGCGTTCCTCAGAATCGAGCACCCGAAGGCCGATCAGCTCGTGGGCGTACCAGGCGTCTTCCTCTTCCAGATCGGGATCAACCAGCAGCTCAGCGCCCTTGAGCGCCTCCGCCTCCTCCCGGGTGGTGATCTCCGCGAACGTCAGGTAGGCCCGGTCCCGGTGGTAGCCGAGCGACTCAACCGTCAGGGCGGGCCACTCGGGCCGGTTTGTGGTCAGGGTCGTTCCCGGCTCGAACCGTTCCTCAGGCAGGTCGGTGCGCAAAATGACGCTGACCTCGCCTCGGAGCCCGCGGGGTGCCCCCACAATGCCAGCCACCAGTTTTTCCTGAGTCATAGTTTCCTTTTCCATAGCGAAATGGTGGGTTCGAACCGAGTCGAACCCACCATTTTGTCTGTAGTCCGGTGGACTTAGTGGCCGTCCACCACGTCAACGCGGACAAAGCCGCCGGTGCTCAATGCGGAGATGACCTTGCGCAGCGCCCGCGCGGTGCGGCCGTTGCGGCCGATAACCCGGCCCAGATCTTCCGGGTTGACCCGCACTTCCAGCAGCTGACCGCGCCGTTGACGCCGCGACGAAACGCGCACATCTTCCGGATGGTCAACAATGCCTAAGACAAGGTGTTCCAGAGCATCGGCTAGCATGGTCACTCGCCTTCTGCCTCAGCGGCGGGCTCTTCGGCAACTTCCTGCTTTGCCTTCTCTTCCGCAGCCTTAGCCTTGGCCTTCTGCGCGTTGGCCTGAACGGCTTCCACCGCTTCCTTGGCCTCGGCTTCGCGGTCCACGTTGGCAACCTGGATCCGGCTGACGGCGTCTTCCTTGCCGTTGAACCGGGCGATGTCACCGGACAGAACCAGCAGGCGACGGACGGTGTCGGAGGGCTGCGCGCCCACCTTCAGCCAGTGCTGCACCCGCTCGGACTCAATCTCAATGATGGACGGGTTGGGCATCGGGTTGTAGATGCCCACCTCTTCGATGACGCGGCCATCACGCTTCTTGCGTGAATCGACGACAACGACGCGGTAGAAGGGTGCATGGATCTTGCCCATGCGCTTCAAACGAATACGAACTGCCACTGGTGTGGTACTCCTAGCTCAAATCAGGTTGGTACTTGGAAACGTCACGGTGGGTCACGCGGCGTTCACTTTCCCCGGACACAGCCACCGAGATGAGAGGGGTCAACAGCGGCTGAGTACAGTCCCCTATTCTGCCACGGACTGGCAGTCGGCCCAAAGTCTTTTCCCGATTCGACCCCATTCGTTCGGGTGGACTTGGTCACGTGCAAGGTGTCTTTTTCCTTCGACTAGTAACACAATGGGACCAGAAGACCGTTCGAAAGGCAAGATTGTGGCATCCAAAGTGGAACTGGCAGCGCGCCTGGCAGACCTGGCATCGGCGGGCGCCCTCAGCGTGGCCCCCTACCTGCGGAGGGTGGCTCGGACCATCTCTTCCTACGAGACTAAGCGCGATTTGCACGACCCGGTGACGGTCCACGATCGGGCGGTCGAGGCGGATTTGCGCCGGTTCTTCGGGCGCGCGATTCCGGGCTCTCGGCTGTTGGGAGAGGAGATGGGCGAGGAGGTGCTCCCCCTGGAACCGGCCTCCACCGACCCTTCACAGGGGGGCGAGGCGACCCCGGCTGACCCGGAGTTGGCCCGGCTGGGAGCACGGGTGCGCTGGCTGGTGGACCCGATCGATGGAACTGCCAACTTCGCCTCGGGCTCCACTTACTTTGGCACGTCGGTGGCGGCCGAGTTGGATGGAAAGGTGGTGGCGGGCGCCATCACCATCCCCTACACCGGGGAACTTTTTGCTGCAGACCTGGAGCGAGCTTGGCACGTGGACCGGGAGGGGCGGATCACCGAGTTGCACTCGCGCGGGCCCCGGACCGAGAACGGGGCCCTGCTGGTCAGCTACTACCCCAACCGCCGCGCCCTGCTGGTGGAGCCCGACCTAGCTCTGCGCCACCTCACCGACCTGACCACCAACTACATGGTGGTGCGGCGGACCGGGGCCAGCGCCCTGGACCTGGCCATGGTGGCCGCCGGTTGGGAGGGAGCCCTGCTGGGCATGTCGTTCGGCCCCTGGGATGTGGCCGCTGGCATCCACCTGGTGAAAGTGGCCGGCGGGCACGTGCTCAACCTGTCGACGGGGGCGGATTTGCCCGACGGGCTGCGGCCCGCGCTCCTGGCTACCGTCGGCACGATGGAGGCGCCGGTGGCTGAGCGGGTCCTGCGAGAGTATGTGGCGACGCTGACGACCAGCTGATGACAAACCTCCGGTGACTGTGTCATTCTAGGACCTAAGTCACAACGAGGAGGCTTTTGATGACATCCGTTTACTACCCCAACCAAGAAACGATCGATCACGCCTGGGTCCAGGACTGGGCCAAGGTGGAACGAGAGGCAGCCGCCGATCCCCAGGCTTATTGGGCGGCCCAGGCAGCCGAGCTGACCTGGTCCCAGCCCTGGGATCAGGTATTGGACGACTCGAATAAGCCGTTCTACAAGTGGTTTGTGGGTGGGAAGACGAACATTGTCACCAACGCGGTGGACCGCCACCTGGATGGTCCGCGCAAGAACAAGCTAGCCCTGCTGTGGGAGTCCGAAGATGGCCGGGAAACCAGGACGTTCTCTTATTTCTCTCTGAATCGCGAAGTCGAGGTGATGGCTAACGTCCTCAAAGCCATGGGGGTCCAGCAGGGGGACCGGGTAACCATTTACCTCCCGCGGATTCCGGAGGTCTTCTTCGCCATGCTGGCCTGCGCCAAGATTGGTGCGGTCCACTCGGTGATTTTCGCCGGCTTCTCGGCCGACGCGCTCACCTCCCGGATTGACGATTCCGAATCAAAGATCGTCATCACCGCGGACGGCTCCTGGGTCAACGGCTCCATTTTCCCGCTGAAGGAGATCGTGGACGAGGCGGTGCGCTTCTCCCCCACGGTCGAAAACGTGGTGGTCGTGCGCCGGACCGGCACCGAAGTGACGATGGACCCGCTCCGCGACCACTGGTACCACGATCTGACGGCGCTCCCTATTGCGCGCGGCCGGTGCGAGACCGTCCAGGTCGATTCCGAGCACCCGCTGTTTATCCTCTACACCTCCGGCTCGACCGGGGCGCCGAAAGCCATCCTGCACACGCACGGCGGCTACATGGTTGGCACGTACACCACTTTGCGCAACACCTTCGACATTCACGACGAGGACCGCTACTGGTGCACGGCTGACGCCGGGTGGATCACTGGCCACTCCTACCTGATTTACGGTCCCCTGCTGAACGGGGCCACCATCTTCATGTACGAGGGCGGGCCGACCTATCCCCACCCGGACCGCTGGTGGTCGCTGGTAGAGCACTTCGGGATCACGATTATGTACACCGCCCCCACTGCCATCCGCTCGCTGATGCGGTTTGGCGACGCCTGGGTCAACCGGCACGATCTGAGTTCGTTGCGCCTGCTGGGATCAGTGGGTGAGCCGATCAATCCGGAGGCTTGGCGCTGGTTTTACGAGGTGGTGGGCCAGGGGCAAGCCCCCATCATGGACACCTGGTGGCAGACCGAGACCGGCATTTTCCAGATCGCCGGGGTGCCCTCGATGCCCCAGAAACCCGGCTCTGCCGGACACCCGGTGTTTGGGCAGGAAGCCGAAGTGGTCGACGCGGACGGGAATCCGGTGCCGGATAACACGGAGGGATTCTTGGTGCTCAAGCATCCCAACCCGGCCATGATGCGCACCATCTACAAGGATGACCAGCGCTACGTGGACACCTACTGGTCGCTGACCGCCGACCGTTACGTCACCGGTGACGCGGCCCGACGAGACGAGGATGGCTACTTCTGGGTGCTGGGGCGAACCGACGACATCATCAAGGTGTCCGGCCACCGGCTGGGAACGGCCGAGGTGGAGTCGGCCCTGGCCTCGCACCCGGCGGTGGCGGAAGCGGCCGCCATCGGCCTGCCCCACGAGGTCAAGGGCAACGCCATTCACGTTTACGCGGTTTTGAATCCGGGCTTTGCCGGGTCCAGGGAGATGACCGAGGACATTCGCGCCCACGTCTCCCACCACCTGTCACCGATTGCTAAGCCGGAGGAGATCATCTACGTGGAGACGCTGCCCAAGACCCGTTCGGGCAAGATTATGCGCCGGGTGCTGCGGGCGCGGGCCCTGGGAGAGGACGAGGGGGATCTCTCAACCTTGGAGAACTAACTCCAGTTGACATCCATTCTCATTAGAGGGTTGGATGGGAGCATGATACCCATCAGCTTTCATGAGCTGGAGGTCGGTTACGGCGCGGCCCCCATCCTGCACGGAATCAGTGCGGAAATCACCGCGGGCAGCTGCGTGGCCCTCACCGGGGCCAACGGCTCGGGCAAGTCCACCCTGCTCAAGGCACTCTTGGGTCTAATTCCCCACCAGAGCGGACAGATCAACCTGTTCGGGGTGGAGCTGCCCGGTGGGGGCGGGCCGGTCCACCAGGTTCCCTGGGGGCAGATTGGCTACGTCCCGCAACGAAACTCGGTCGGCGGGGGCATCTCCAGCTCGGTCCGGGAAATCGTCGAGACCGGCCTGTTGGGGCCCCGGCGCTGGTGGCGCCCCCGCGGCTCTAAAGCCCAGGTGGACGAGGCTCTCGAACTGGTCGGACTTCGCGCCCGCCAGCGGGACATCTTCCAACAGCTCTCCGGCGGCCAGCAGCAGCGGACCTTGATCGCGCGCGCCCTGGTCCGCCAGCCCCAAATGCTTCTGCTGGACGAGCCACTGACCGGACTGGACCGACACAACCGCGAGGTCCTGGCCGGGGTGATCGGCGCCCAGAAGGCGGCCGGCCACACCTCGCTGATCGTGCTCCACGAGCTCGGCGAATTGCGGCCGCTGATTGACCGGGAACTCCGGATCTCCTCGGGCCACCTGGTGCACGACGGCGCCCACCTGACCGAGGAGGAGCATCACCATCACGAGCCGCCGCGGCGCGGGGTGGCTCCCGGGATGAACCTGGAGATCAAATGATTGAGACACTGCTGCTGCGCTCCCTGCTGGCCGCGGTCCTCGTCGGCCTGTCTGCGCCCATCGTCGGCACCTACCTGGTTCAGCGGCGCCTGGCCATGCTTGGCGACGGCATTGGGCACGTGGCCCTGACCGGGGTGGCCCTCGGGTGGTTGGTCGGCACCGCCACCAACCTGGTCCCCGTCGATCAGCTGGCCATCCCCGGGGCGATCCTGACCTCGATCATCGGCGCGGTGGTGATTGAGTTGGTTCGCCGCTCGGGCCGCTCCTCCGCTGACGTCGCGCTGGCCATCCTGTTTTACGGCGGCATCGCCGGGGGCGTCCTGCTGATGGGGGTGGCCGGCGGCACCTCCACCCAGCTGAACTCGTACCTGTTTGGCTCTCTGGCCACCGTCACCTGGATGGACATCACCATTATTGGGGTGCTGGCCGCAGTGGTGATTGCTCTGGGTGTCGGTCTGGGCCCGGCCCTGTTTTCCGTCTGCAACGATGAGGATTTCGCGCAGACGTCAGGCCTGCCGGTTCGGGGCCTCTCAATGCTGATTGCGGTTATGTCCGCGCTGACCGTGGCCATCTCCATGCGGGTGGTGGGGGCACTGCTGGTCTCGGCGGTGATGATCATTCCGGTGGCTATCGTGCAGCTGTGGCGGCGCCCATTTCGCCAGACGATGGCTCTGGCCTCGATCCTGGGGGCGGTGCTGAGCGCCAGCGGCCTCTGGATCACCACTTCGGTTGACCTTTCCCCCGGAGCCATGATTGTTATGCTGGCCATTGGGGTCTACGCCCTGATGTTTGTTGGCGTGGGCCAGTGGCGCAGGTGGCACCTCCACCACCGAGAAAAGGTGGTTAGGGAAGCCTAACCTTGTATGATAGTGAGTGTTTTCCCAGGAAGGAGCACCAGTGCAACGCATGACCCGCCAGCGGGCCGCCGTGCTAGAACAGCTGAGCCAGCAGAGTGACTTTCGGTCGGCTCAACAGGTGCACGACGATCTGCATTCAGCGGGCCAAAAGGTATCCCTGGCCACCGTGTACCGCAACCTGCAAACCCTGGTCGACAACCAGCAGGTGGATACGGTTCGCGGTCTGGACGGGGAGATCCTGTACCGGCTCTGCACTGAAGAAGCTCACCACCACCACCTGATCTGCCGGTCCTGTGGCCGCGTGGAGGAAATCAGGCCGGAGCTGCTCGAATCCTGGGTGAACAACCTGGCCGCCGAACACGGCTTCCACCAGCCCACCCACTTCCTGGAGATCTTTGGTCTCTGCGAGCAGTGCTACAGTAAGGTCCCCTCCTCATGAGTGTCCCCTCCTGGGCCGAATCCGGCCCCCTCCTGATCGGCTTCCTGTTCGTCGTCGTCTTCTGCCGCGCCCAAGGCACCTACTGGCTGGCGCGGACCCTTCCGGCTGCCGCCGCCCGCACCAAGAAAACCACCGGCTGGCAGGCCCGCCTGGCAGCCTGGTTCGACGGGCCCACTCCCCGCAAGGGCGCCGCCCTGCTGGAACGGTGGGGAATCGTCATCATCCCGCTGTGCTTCCTGACCGTTGGCATTCAAACCGCCATCATTGCCGGGGCCGGCGTGGTGCGAATGAACTGGCGCCGCTTCACCCTGGCCATGATCCCGGGCGCCATCGCCTGGGCTTTTCTCTACGGTTTGGGGCTGCTGGCCGTCTGGACCGCAGCGGTGACGGCCCTGGCCGGAAACCCCTGGTCCTACGTGGCCCTGGTCGGGATCGTGGCGCTGTTCTACCTGCTCAAGGTGGTCAAGCAGCGGGCTTCACGCCGGCTCAACCAGGTCGACTGCCCCGCCAAAGCGCCGCTGCCGGGAACCGTAAGCCAGGAGCCGCTCCCATAGCTGTTCCCGCCCAAACTCGGGCCAGGCCAGGTCAACAAAGTCCAGTTCCGCGTAGGCCAGCTGCCAGAGCAGGAAGTTCGAAATTCGCTGCTCCCCCGAGGTGCGGATCAGCAGGTCCACGTCGGGTACGTCGGGGACGTACAGGTGTCGGGCCAGCGCTTTCTCGTTGATTGAGCGGGCGGTACGCTCGCCCCGCTCCACCTCTTCGGCTAGAGCCCGAGCCGCATCCGTCAACTCTGCGCGCCCACCGTAGTTGACGCACAGGAGCAGCTGTGTCCCGCGGTTGTTGGCTGTCAGTTCTTCCGCCGCCCGCAGCTCGTTGATTACGGACTTCCACAGGCGCGGGGCCCGTCCAACCCAGCGGATCCGCACCCCCCACCGGTGCAACTGGGCGGCTCGGCGCCGAATGGTGTCCCGAGAATAGCCCATCAGGAAGCGCACTTCAGCTGGGGATCGGCTCCAGTTCTCCGTCGAGAAGGCGTACATGGAGATGTAACCAACCCCCGCCTCGACCGCTCCGGCGACGGTGTCCATCAGCGCCAACTCTCCGGCGCGGTGCCCCTCCGTGCGGGGCAACCCCCGGGCGTTGGCCCAGCGCCCATTGCCGTCCATGATCACCGCCACGTGCTTGGGCATCTTGGTTTCGGCCCGGATCGGACGCGGGTCAGGAATACTCATCGGACTCCTTTTGCAGGAACGGGAAGGAACGAAGCCGCTGCTCCAAATGGTACTGCGTCCACCACCCCGCCAGGTTGCGCACCTGCTCACCCTGACGCGGCCCGGTCTGTCCCGCCTGCTCCCAGTCGCCGTTGAGCAGCGCCTGGATCAGCTCCGCGGGCGGCGCCTCCGTGGACCCGGGCGGCGCACAGCTCGAGCAGACGAAGCCTCCCACCTCGGCGGAGAACAGCCGGTGCGGCCCGGGCTGCCCGCAGCCGGCGCAGCTGTGGAGCGCCGGATCCCATCCGGCCAGGCGCATCAGGCGAAACAGGAACGAGGCGGTGATCAGGTCCGGAGGAATCCGCCCGGCCACCAGCGCCCCCAGGGCCCCGTGCAGCAGTGGATAGTAGGCGGGTTCGGGTGCGCTTTCGGTCAGCTTCTGCACCGTTTCCACCATCACTTTGGCCGCGGTGAACGCCTCGTAGTTCTCTCCCAGCGGCCGGGCGTAACCGGACAGCAACTCCACCTGGGTTACCGTGTCCAGGTTTCGGCCCCGATGCAGTTGCAGGTCCACCAGGTTGAATGCGTCCAGTCGTCCCCCAAACCGGGAGGTGGGCTTCCGGATTCCCTTCGCGACCGCCCGAATCTGGCCGGATTCCTTCCCCAGGAGGATCACAATCCGATCTGCTTCCCCCAGCTTGTAGCTGCGCAGAACAATGGCCTGGTCGCGGTAGGTTCGCAGCATGGTCAGCGCAGGGCGCGGTTCAGCGCCGAAATCACCGCCTTGTAGGACGCGCGGGCAATCGAGGGGTCAATTCCCACGCCCCAGACCACCTGGTTGTCGAACTCCACTTCGATGTAGGCGGCCGCGTCGGCATCCTCACCGTGGGTGAGGGCGTGCTCAGCGTAGTCGAGGATCCGAATGTCCATTCCGCGTTCGGACAGGGCGCGAACAAAAGCGTCGATCGGACCGTTACCCGTGGCGGAGAGAATCACCTGCTGGCCCTGGTCAAACAGTTCGGCGTGCAGCCGGGCCCCATCATTGTCAGCGGTCACCGAGGTCTTGCCGAGCACAAATCGGCCCCACGGCTCCAGGCCGGGCGCGGCCGAAGTCGGCAGGTAGGCGTCGGCAAAGATCCGCCACAGGGTATCGGCGTCGACCTCTCCCCCGACCGTGTCGGAGTGGCGCTGGACCAGGCGGGAGAACTCCACCTGCAGGCGCCGGGGCAGCTCCATCGAGTGAGCGTTGGACATCAGGTAGGCGATCCCGCCCTTGCCCGACTGCGAGTTGACCCGGACCACCGCTTCGTAGGAGCGGCCCACGTCGTGCGGGTCGATCGGCAGGTAGGGAATCTGCCAGACCAGTTCGCTCTCCTTGGCCCCCTCGTCGATTTGCTGCTGGCGCAGCGCAAAGCCCTTGTTGATCGCGTCCTGGTGCGAGCCGGAGAACGAGGTGTACACCAGGTCCCCCGCGTACGGGGTCCGGTCCGGCACCCGCATCCCGGTGCAGTATTCGGACACCTGGCGGATCCGGTCAATGTCAGAGAAGTCCAGTTCCGGGTCCACTCCCTGGGTGTACAGGTTCAGGGCCACCGTGATCAGGTCGACGTTGCCGGTCCGCTCCCCCTGCCCAAACAGGCAGCCTTCGACCCGGTCGGCCCCGGCCAGCAGCGCCAGTTCGGTGGCGGCCACACCGGTACCACGGTCGTTGTGCGGGTGGACGGAAATGGTCGTGTGCTCGCGCCGAGTCAGGTGTCGACACATGTATTCAATTTGGTCGGCGTAGACGTTCGGGGTGGTTCGTTCCACCGTGGCCGGCAGGTTGAGGATCAGCTCCCGATCCGCGCCCACCTCCCAGACGTCGCTGACCCGCTCGGAAATCTCCAGGGCCTTGTCGATCTCCGTGTCGATGAACACCTCGGGCGAGTACTGGTACCCGAACACGGTGCCGTCGTCCAGGAACTTCTCTGCCTGCGCCATGACTTCGCGGGTGCCGCTGACGGCCAGGTCCACGGTGGCGGGCCAGTCGTTGCGGAACACCACCTCGCGAAAGAGGGGGGAGGTGGCGTTGTACAGGTGCACGTTGGCCCGGGGGAAACCCACCAGGGACTGAACCGTGCGTTCAATCAGCTCGGGCCGGGACTGGGTCAGGACCGAGACGGTGACGTCCTCCGGCACCGCTTCATCCTCAATCAGCGCACGGACGAAGTCGTAGTCGGTCTGCGAGGCGGCGGGGAAGCCAATCTCAATTTCTTTGAAGCCCATCTTGACCAGCAGGTCGAACATTTTCCGCTTCCGACCCGGATCCATCGGTTCCACCAGGGCCTGGTTGCCGTCACGCAGGTCGGTGTTGAGCCAGCGGGGGGCACGGGTCAGACGCTGGTCGGGCCAGGTCCGGTCCGGCAGGCTGATTGGGTTGGTGTCCAGTGCGGCCCGATACTTCGAGACGGGCATGCGGGAAGACTGCTGGGCGTTTCGCTTTCCTGAGGTTTTCACTTCTATTCCTTACTTAGCTGCCAGTTCGGGAGATCAGAAACCAACACTCCGCGGCGCGTCCTCCGATCAGGATTCAGGCACGCCGCGGCGGATAAGCAGGTCGAGAAGTAAGGAAAAGCGCATAAGGGCAATGTAGCGAGGAGCACAAACAAGCGCAACTAGCGCTCATCTTTTGAACGTGCCCCCGGCTAGTCGAGCCCAAAGAACTCCTCCAGCACATCCGCCACCCCATCCTCGTCCACCGAGGTGGTTACCCGATCCGCAATCGCCTTGACCGAGTCCAACGCGTTGCCCATGGCAACCCCAACCCCGGCGGTCTGCAGCAGCGGAATGTCGTTCTCGTTATCGCCAAATGAAAGGGTTCGCTCCAGGGACAAGCCCAGGTGCTCGGCCAGGGCGCGCAGGGCCAGTCCCTTCGACACTCCCCGCGCGTTAACCTCCAGCAGCTGCGGGGCCGAGAAGGCAATTTCCGCCCGGTCCCCCAAACTTTGCTCCAGGTGAGCGGCTGCCCGAATCAGGTCGGCCTGCTCGCCACCAACCAGTACCTTGAACGGCTTGACCCCCAGGCCGGCCCAGTCCCGCACCACCGTCACCGCCGTGTGGTTGTGGTTCGCCTCCATCCGGGCCAAAATCCCGTCCTCCAGGTCGGTGAAGATGTCGTCGTGGTGGGGCACAATCGCTTCCACCGGGAAACCCTTCACCTCGTCCATCACTTCGGCGACCAAATCCGGCTCAATGGTGAACGAGTTCAGCACCGTTCCGTCCCAGCCCTGGGTCACCTCCGCCCCGTTGTAGCCGACCACGTACAGGCCCTCAAAGTCGAGGTCGTGGCGGCGCAGGTTGTTGATCAGACCCACCGTGCCGCGGCCCGAGATGATCGCCAGATGCACCCCCAGGTCGCGCACCTGTCGGAGTCGATCCAAGGTGCGCCGACCCACCACTCCCCCCGGGTAGGTCGCCAGGGTCAGGTCGTAATCGGAGGCCATCAGGTCAAAGGGACGCTCCCCCACCCGCTCCATCTGTCCTTGCCGGGGTGCAGCCATTGGAAAATCTCCCTTCCTCTCTTCGAACCATACCCGGATCGGGACGAGAGGCGAAAATACTGCCGGCCCAGACCGCAGATGCGCGCCGAACCGGACCGGGAAATCCCAGGTCAGCCTCAGAAACCGAACCGGCGCAGCATCTTCGGGTCGGACTGCCAGTCCTTGGCTACCTTGACGTGCAGGGCCAGGAACACCCTTCGACCCAGCAGGTGCTCAATCTCCCGGCGGGCGACCGTTCCCACCTCTTTGAGCCGCTCACCTTTTTTGCCGATGATGATGGCTTTTTGCGAGTCCCGCTCGACAAAGATATTCACGTGGACGTCAACCATCGGGGGGCGCTTCGAGCCGGGCTGAGCTTTCCGCTCGACCATTTCCTCCACCTGGACCGCCAGCGAGTGGGGCAGCTCGTCCCGCACTCCCTCCAGCGCCGCCTCCCGCACGAACTCGGCAATCAGGGTTTCATCCGATTCCTCGGTGATTTCGCCAACCGGGTAGAGCGGGGGCGAGACCGGCATCAGTCCCAACAGCACGTCGATCAGCACCTGCAGGTTGTCTGCCTTTTGGGCCGAAACCGGGACGATCGCCTGCCAGTCGCCCAGCCGGTCCAGGTCCAGCAGGTGCTCGGCCAGCCGATCCCGACTCACCTTGTCGATCTTGGTTGCGACCGCCACCACCGGGATCCGCAGATGCTTCAGCTCACGGGCGATGAACTCGTCGCCGGGGCCCACCTTCTGGTCGGCGGGGAGGCAAAACGCCACCACGTCGACGTCGGCCAGGGCCTCGCGCACCATGTCGTTGAGGCGTTTGCCCAGCAGGGTCCGGGGCCGGTGGTAGCCGGGGGTGTCGACCAGGATCAGCTGGCCCCGTTCGTCGCTGACAATGCCGCGAATATTGTGGCGGGTAGTTTCGGGCCGCATCGAGGTGATCGCCACCTTCTGGCCCACCAGCGCGTTCGTGAGGGTCGATTTACCCACGTTGGGACGGCCCACAATGGAGACAAAGCCGGCGCGGTACTCCGTTGGTTCGCTACTCACCCTGCTCCTCCTCAGCTGCTGGCTCCGGGTCCACCCGGGTCACCAGGATTGATCCTACTTCGTTGCGTCGGCCCACCGTTTCCTCCGCCACCAGGTGCACACCGTGGACGGTGGCTTCCGCCCCGGGCAACGGCACCCGGTCGATGGCCCAGGTGAGCAGGCCCCCAACCGAATCCACCGCCTCGTCGTCAAACTCGAGCCCAACCAGCTCCTCCAGGTCGTTCAGGGAGTAGCGGGCGGGGACCCGCCAAACGTTGGGCGCCAGCTGTTCCGGCTCCAGTTCGGCCCGGTCGTGTTCATCGACCACTTCGCCGACCAGCTCTTCAATCAGGTCCTCCAGCGTAACCAGGCCGGAAACGCCGCCGTACTCGTCGATGACCAGGGCCAGGTGCGTGTTGTTGGCCTGCATTTCCCGCAGTTCATCGTCGACGAAACGGGTCTCGGGGATGAACACTGCCGGGCGGACGTAGGACATGACCGGGCTGGCGGCCAGATCCGCATGGTCTATCAGTCGGCGCACCACGTCTTTGAAGTAGAGGATGCCAATCGCATCGTCGACGTCCTGCCCGATCACCGGGACCCGCGAAAAGCCCGAGCGTAGGAACAGGCGCAGGGCCTTATCCAACGACTTGTCGCTCTCAATGGTGACCATGGAGGTGCGGGGCACCATCACCTCGCGAACCCGGGTTTGACCCAGCTCGAAGACCGAGCGGATCATCTCTTTGTCCTCCTCGTCGAAGGAGTCGGCCTCGCCCACCTCGTCGGCAATTTCGCGCAGGTCCTCCGCCACAGCCAGGCGCTGGGCGTCGGAACGCTCACTGCCGAGCCGGGCTGAAGCCCGTCCGATCAGCGGGTCAAACCAGTGGGTGACGGCCAGCAGGCGCAGCGTCAGCCGGCTCCCCAGCAGCGCCACGCTCAGGTAGTTGCGCGACACCATGAACCACGGCAGCACCAGCACCATCAGCACTTCGATCAGGGCCATCACGCCGAGCACGATCAGGGCCACCACCCACCAGGACAGCTGGCTGGGTTGCAGCAGATCCATCGTGACCAGGGTGACCGAGAGCACCGCCACCGTGACGGAGACGACGCGGGCTCCATGCAGCCCGACCACGGCGCGGGGCCGCTCCTCCAGCACCCGGCTGAGGCGGACCGCCGCCTTGGATCCGTCCTCCGCCAGATCTTCCACGTAGGCGCGCGACAGCGAGGACAGGGAGATCTCGATGGCGCTTAGGAACCCGGCCAAGGCCAGGCACGCCAACCCAAGAATCAGCAGGGGGACAAACGGAATGGTCGACAGGTCGCTCATGCTTGGGCCAGGAAGGTGAGCAGCAGTTTGCGCTGCAGGCCGAACATAATTTCCTCTTCCTCCGGCTCGGCATGGTCGTAGCCCAGCAGGTGCAAAATCCCGTGCGTAGCCAGCAGCAGCATCTCGTCCATGTCGGAGTGGCCGGCCGCTTTGGCCTGCTCTACCGCCACGTCCGGACAGATGACCACGTCGCCCAGGATGCCCTCCTGGGTCGGGCTGGCGGGGGTGCCGGGCCGCAGCTCATCCATCGGGAAGCTCATCACGTCAGTGGGGCCGGGCAGGCCGAGCCAATCCTCGTGGAGGCGTTCCATCGCCTCCGGATCGATAAACATGATGGACAGTTCCACGGCCGAGCCAACGTGCATCTGGGTGAGCACGTACTCGGCCAGGGCCCCAAATTCAGCCAGTTCCACCGGGTAGGTGGTTTCGTTGATCACCTCAACACTCACGGGGTTTGCCTTTCGATTGACGAGGGGGAAGGCCGGGATCCGGGTCCGGTTCCAGCCTCCTGGGGGCGCCCGGCTTCCCAGCGGGAGTACGCATCGATGATTTCGGCAACCAGCGGGTTTCGGACCACGTCCGCGCTGGTCAGGTAGGAGAACTTCACCTGGGCCACATCTTTCAGGATCTCCTGAATCAGCACCAGGCCCGAGGTCATCCCCCGGCCCAGGTCAATTTGCGAGTCGTCCCCGGTCACCACCATGTGCGAGCCGAAGCCGAGCCGGGTCAGGAACATTTTCATCTGAGCGGGCGTGGTGTTCTGGGCCTCATCCAAAATGATGTAGGCGTCGTTTAGCGTCCGGCCGCGCATGTAGGCGAGCGGAGCAATCTCAATGGCACCGCTGGCCATCAGCCGCGGCAGCGAGCCTTCCTCCAGCAGTTCGTCCAGGGCGTCAAAGAGTGGCCGCAGGTAGGGGTCAATTTTCTCGGTGGCACTGCCCGGCAAAAAGCCCAGGTTCTCCCCCGCCTCCACCGCGGGGCGCGTGAGGACAATCTTCTTCACCTGGCCCTCCAGGAGGGCGCTGACCGCCTCGGCCATGGCCAGATAGGTTTTGCCGGTTCCGGCGGGCCCGATCCCAAACACGATCGGGTAGGTTTCCAGGTCCTCCAGGTAGGCGGCTTGGCCGGGAGTCTTCGCCTTGATGACCTTGCCCCGACCGGTTTGGAGGGCGGGCGGGCGCACCCCCGCGGTGGCGGGGGGCAGCAGGGCGATCACTTCCTGCACGGTGGCAGCGTCAATGGTGCCTCCGTCCTGCACGAGGGCAACCAGTTCTTCCAGCAGGGTCACCACCAGGTTGACGGTGGCGGGAGGCCCCACCACGCGCAGCTGACGGTGGTCAACGTAGATTTCGACCTGCGGGAATCCGCGCTCAATGGTTCGGACGACCTGGTCGGCCGGACCCAGAAAAGCGGCGGGGTCCACGTCGGCCGGAAGGTTAAAGTACTGGCTCTGGCGACCCGGGTCTACCAGGTTGTTGGAGATGACGATGGTGAATCGCTTTCTGTCTCGATCGAAGCAACTTTCCTCACCAGTTTAGCGCCACCGCCCCGTCAGCACATTGACTAGGGTGAGGGCTGCCCCACCGGCAGTGGAGGAACGGAGCACCGTGGGGCCAATCAGGACCAGCTGCCCGCCGCCGTCCCGAAACGCATCCCGCTCCGCGTCGGTCAGTCCCCCTTCCGGGCCGACCACCACCACGATTTCGCCTGCCGTCTGCTCCCACATGTGAACCTGATCAGTCAGGGTGCGGGTCCCCTCCTCGTCACAAATCAGCACCAGGCCCCCGCGCCTGGAGATTTCGGCCAGTTGCTGGGCGAGCCGACCCGAGTCAACCAGTTGATCCACCACCGGCAGGAACGCCCGGCGCGACTGCTTGGTGGCCGCCCGCACCACGTTCACCCATTTCTGCCGAGACTTCTCCGCCCGGTCAGCGGGCCAGCGGGCAATGGAGCGCTGCGCACTCCACGGGACGATTCGGTCCACCCCCAGCTCGGTGCAGAGTTCAACCGCCTGTTCGTCCCGGCCCCCTTTGGCCAGGGCCTGCACCAGGGTGACGGTCACCGCCGGGGCGGGCTCCACCCGGGATTCCGCCACGGTCAGCTCCACCCCGGTCGAACTCACCGACTCGATCACGCAGGTGGCGCGGGTGCCGGCCCCGTCAACCAGGTCGAGCCGGTCTGCCGGCCCCAGGCGCATCACCTTGCGGGCGTGGTCGGCTTCCGGGCCCGACCAGGAGAGGGCGGCGCCGCGATCATCGCGGTCGGCCCCCAGAAGTTCGGGAGCGAAAAAGACCGGCAGGGTCACAGGCCACCGAGCTTATCTTTGAACCATTTGAGCGGGCCGTGCGTGCCGGCCCCCACCGGCTCCACCCGCTGTTCTCCGCGCAGTTCTGCCAGTTCTTCCAGCAGTTCGCGCTGGCGATCATCCAGGTTGGTCGGAGTTTTGACGCCAACGTGAACGTAGAGGTTGCCCCGGCCGGACCCGCCCAGGCGGGCCACGCCCAGTCCCTTCAGGGTCAGTTCCGCCTCGGGCTGGGTTCCCGGGTCAATGACCAGCTCCTGCTGACCGTCCAGCGTGTCCAGGGTAAACACGGTCCCCAGCGCGGCCAAGGCCACCGGCACGTCGATCCGCGTGTGCAGGTGAATGCCCTGGCGGGCGAACAGCGGGTGCGGCTTCTCCCTGATTTCCACGTACAGGTCTCCGGCGGGACCGCCGGCCGGGCCAACTTCGCCCTTCCCGGCCAGACGAATGCGGGTGCCGTTCTCCACCCCGGCGGGAACCTCAAAACTGACGGTGCGACTGGCGCGAACGCGGCCCTCGCCCGCGCACTCGTGACACGGGTGGTCGATGGTTTGCCCGTGGCCCTGGCAGGTGCGACAGGGAGCTGAGGTGCGGATCGCCCCGAGCAGCGTCTGCTGCACGCGGGTGACCGAGCCGGTTCCCCCGCAGGTGGGGCAGGTGGTCGGGCTGGTTCCGGGCTCGCAGCAGCTGCCGTGGCAGACGTCGCACTCGATGGCGGTGTTGACCTTGACTTCCTTCTTGGTGCCAAAGACCACTTCCTCCAGGGTCACCTCCACCGCAATGAGTGAGTCCTGGCCGCGGCGGGTGCGCTGGGTGGGGCCGGTCGGGCCCCCGAATCCGCCCATCCCACCAAACATGGTCTCGAACAGGTCGGCGAACCCGAAGTCGCCGGTGGGTCCGGCTCCGCCCCCGCTGAACGCAGCGGGGCCGCCCAGATCGTACTGCTGACGCTTCTGCGGATCCGACAGGACGTCGTAGGCAACCGACAGCTCCTTGAACGCTTCCTCTGAGTCAGCCCCGGCATAATCGGGGTGCAACTGGCGGGCCTTCTTGCGGTATGCCTTTTTGATCTCGTCCGCCGTGGCGTTCGAGGAGACCCCCAGGACCTCGTAGTAATCCCTCAATTTGCCTCTTCCTCAGATAGTTCCTAGCGGGTGCAACACTAGTGGTTCTCCCCCAACATTAGGCGGGACAGATAGCGTGAGACGGCCTCTACCGCTATCAGCGAACGGGCGTAGTTCATCCGGGTGGGACCCACGATCCCCACGTGAGCGGAGCCGTTGTCGGCCGTGTGGTAGGCCCCGGAGACGATGGAAGTTTGCTCCAGGTCCTCATCCCGGTTTTCCGTCCCGATCGAGACCTGCAACTGGTCGGTGTGAACCTCGGACAGGAGCCGAAGCAGGGCCACCTGCTGCTCCAAGGCATCCAGGACCCCGGATACGTCGGCAAAATCTTCCCCGGTCCGAGCGAGGTTCGACAGGCCGGCCACGATCAGGCGGGACTGGGTTTGCTGGGACAGCAGCTCCAGCAGGGTGTCGACCACCAGCCGGGCCAAGCGCCGGTGAGCGGGCTTGAACTCGTTGACCACGTCCTCGGCAATCAGCCGGATGCTGGTGGCACTCATGTCCTCCAGCTGCAGGTTCAGCCGATCCCTCAGCTCGGTCAGGGCGTCCTCACCGGGGGCTTCACCCGCGTCCAGGCGGCGCTCATACACCTGCCCGTCGTTGGTAATCGCCACCACGATCAGCCACCGGGAAGCCAGGTCCACCACTTCGAGTCGGCGCAGGCGGGCGGCAGCGCGAACCGGAAACTGCGCCACCGCGGCGGAGCGGGTCAACTGGGCCAGCAGGCGCACGGTCCGCGCAATGACATCTTCGAAGTCAACCGCCTCATTCAGGAACTGTTCGATCGCCCGCCGCTGCGGTTCGGGCAGGGGTTGCAGATCGATCAGGCCGTCGACAAAAGTTCGGTAGCCCAGTTCGGTCGGGACCCGCCCGGCAGAAGTGTGGGGCTGGTAGATCAGCCCCTCGCTTTCCAGCACGTTCATTTCGTTTCGAATCGTGGCGGACGAGACGTCCATTCCCCCATCGGCGGCCACGGTCTTGGAGCTCACCGGCTCCCTGGTATCGACGTAGTGGGACACAATGGTTCTGAGGATCTCAAGTTGTCGTTCCCGTGCCATTCGCCTCCCCTCTCCAACGCCAATCCGAACTCAAACCGGGTTGGCACTCATGAACATACAGTGCTAATCCTACTCTGTTCCCGAGGAGGACAACAGTTTTGTGGAGCGTTGCACTCGCGCAGGTTGCCGCCGACGCCGACCTCCCCGATGATGAAATTATGAGCCTGCCGATCCAGACCCGCACCAGTTCCCTCACCTCGCGTGAACGACTTTGGATGGTCACGCTAATCGGGGCGATACTGGTTTTCACCGCTATCTACCTGCTGTTTGTGCGCACCGCCTGGGGCCAAACCGTGGAAAACGCCGCCCTGATCGGGGCGGGCCTGGCCCCGGGGAACTCGGTCCAGGTGGACAACTCGTCGCTGGCAGTAATCTCTCGCACTTCCCTCGGGGTGGCCGTCCTGGGGCTCGGAGCCCTGGGATGGTGGCGAGCCGGCTGGCGCCTGGGGGTGGGGGCCGCCGCGGTGGTGGCGGGGAGCACGCTAATTGCCGAGGGGTTGAAACGGTTCCTGCTTTCCCGTCCCGAGCTGGTGGATGCGCCTCCGAACCTGTTGCACAACTCGTTTCCCTCCGGCCACACCACGATCGCCATGTCACTGCTCCTGGCCACCCTGCTGGTGATCCCACTGCGCTGGCGTGGAATCGCCATGTTCTTGACGTTGACCTGGGCCACCGGGATTGGGGCCCTCACGGTGGCGGCCAGGTGGCACCGGCTGAGCGACACGTTGGGCGGAGACCTGGTGGCGCTCAGCGTCGCGCTGGTGGCTCTGATCTGGTTGTCCCGTCGCGGACTGGTCCGCCCGGCCCCCCGCCGCCACTATCCGCTCCGCGGGCTCTACCTGGCCGCCATTGTCCTGCTCGGCGTGGGAGCGCTGGGGATCGGACTGGGCCTGCTGATCCTAAACGGGCAGGTAAACCAGCCCGGAACCGAGGTGTTCGCGGTCAACTCGTACTATGCCAGTCACGCGCTGGCCCTGGCGGGTTCGGTGTTCACCGCCCTGGGTTTTTGGGCGTGCCTGCGCCAGTTGGAAACTACTCCCACCCGGCCAAAGTCCGGGTAACCAGGTCGGCCAGCAGGCGCCCGGATAAAGTCAACGTCAGCCGATCCCCGGCCGCGTTCAGCTCAACCAACCCCCGGTCCAGCAGCTGATCAACTCCGGAGAGCTCCGGCCCCAAGGCCAACCCCTCCGCGGTGCGGATCCCCAGCATCAGTGCCTCGAGGGCCCGGGTTGGCTCGTCTAGTGTTTCGCCCGCCAGCGCCGGGTCGAGCCCCTGGTCCAGTCGGCCCGCGTAGGCCCGCGGGTGCTTGACATTCCACCAGCGCAGGTCACCCCAGTGCGAGTGGGCTCCGGGCCCGTACCCCCACCAGTTCCAGTCCCGCCAGTAGGCCAGGTTGTGTTTGGAGGCGTGGGTCAGTTCGGTGGCAACCAGACCCTCCTCCCCCGGCTCGGGCCGGGCAAAGTTCGAAATCTCGTACCAGCGGTAGCCCGCCTCGGCCAGTAGCTGATCCGCCAGCTGATACTTTTCGGCCGCCTCGTCGTCGTCGGGCGCCGGCAGGTCCCCGCGGGCTACCTGGGCGGCCAACTTGGTCCCGGGTTCGACGATCAGGGAGTAGGCGCTCAGGTGGTCGGGGTCCAGGGCCAGTGCCACCCGCAGCGAGGTCTCCCATTGGGCCACCGTCTCGGTCGGAGCCCCGTAGATCAAGTCCACCGAGTAGGACAGGCCGGCCGCCCGGGCCCACTGGGCCACCAGCGGAAGCTGTTCGGGCCGATGCTGACGATCCAGCACCGAGAGCACTTCGGGCACGGCGGACTGCATTCCGACCGAGAGCCGGGTGATGCCGAGGTCAGCGAGTTGGCGGACCCGGTCTTCGGTCAGCGTTTCCGGGTTCGCCTCCACCGTTATTTCCGCGCCCGGTGCCAACCCGAAAGAGGAGTTCAGCTCGGCCAAAATCAGGCCGAGTTCGGCCGGGTCGAGGAGCGTGGGAGTGCCGCCCCCGAAGAAGACAGTTTGCAGCGGGGCCGGCGGGGCCAGGCTCAGCCGGCGCGCGGAGTGGGCAATCTCGGCTCGGACGGATTGGGCGTAGGTGGCTCGGTCCGCCCCCGGACCGAACTCGGTGGTGTAGGTGTTGAAGTCGCAGTATCCGCACCGAACGGTGCAGAAGGGGACGTGAATGTAGGCGCTGGTGGGCCGCTCGGCCCCCAGCTGTTGGGCCCGGTCCCACCGGTCGGGAGCCGGAGGCCAGGGATCTCCGGGCGGAAGACTCCCCACGGTTACGCCTGCTCTTTCCGGGCGGGTTTGATCGCGGTCAGGTCGTGGACGGTCCGGCCGGCCTCCAGCCCCTTTTCCTCAAACCGGGTCAGCAGGCGGCCGGGGAACCGGGGGGCGAACCCACCGCGGGTGGGCTCAGGATCGAGCGGGTCGGGCCGGGCGCCCCGGTGGGGATTAACCAGGTTCGGCTCCGCCTCGATCGTGTCGCGCATCTGCCAGGCGTAGTCATCCCAGTCGGTGGCGAGGCGCCAGCATCCTTCCGGGGCCAGGATTGTGGCCACCGCGCCGGCAAACTCACCGTCCACCAGCCGCCGCTTGTGGTGGCGCTTCTTCCGCCACGGGTCGGGGAAGAAGGTCCACACTTCGCTGACCGAGTCCGGGCCCAGCAGGAGCGGCAGCGCCTGGGCCGCGTCGGCTTCCACGATCCGCAGGTTCGTCACGCCGGCGCTGGCCGCCCGCGAGATCATCTTGGCGACCCCGGGGTGCCAGACCTCAAAGGACAGGTAGTTTTGCTCCGGGTGGGCCGCCGCGGCAGCCACAATCTGCTCACCGTTCCCCGAGCCAACCTCAACCACCAGGGGGGCGCGGCGTCCAAACTGCTGGTCCCAGTCGATCTTCGTGTCGGGGGCAATGGTGGTGGCCGAGTCGGCCCGAGCCACCGGAACCAGGTAGGTGGCGCCGTGCTGGTCCAGGACCCGACTCAAGTTTTGCGCCAAGCCGCGGGAGCGACGCACAAAAGATTTGGTGCGCGCCCGAAACTGGACCTCATCGGCCGTGTGCAACTGTTCCATTTACTTCTTTCCGGTGGGGGCGTCCGAGGTGAGGGCCGCGATGAAGGCTTCCTGGGGCACGTCCACGCGCCCGATCGACTTCATCCGCTTCTTCCCTTCCTTCTGCTTCTCCAGCAGCTTCCGCTTCCGCGAAATGTCGCCGCCGTAGCATTTGGCCAACATGTCTTTGCGGAGGGCCTTGATCGTCTCGCGGGCAATCACACGGGACCCGACCGCCGCCTGGACCGGGATCTCAAACTGCTGGCGCGGAATCAGTTCCTTCAGCCGCTTGGTCATCTTCACCCCGTAGGAATACGCCGCATCCTTGTGCACAATGGCGGAGAAGGCATCGACCTGCTCCCCGTTCAGCAGGATGTCGACCTTGACCAGGTCGGACACTTCGCTGCCGTCCTCGTGGTAGTCCAGCGAGGCGTAGCCGCGGGTGCGCGACTTCAACTGGTCAAAGAAGTCGAAGACGATTTCGGCGAGCGGGAGGCGGTAGCGCAGCTCCACGCGCTCGGGCGAAAGGTAGTCCATCCCACCGAGGGCTCCCCGGCGCTCCTGACACAGCTCCATGATGGCGCCGACGAACTCCGAGGGGGCCAGGATCGTGGCGGCCACCATCGGCTCACGCACCTGATCAATTTTGCCGTCGGGGAAAGCCGAGGGGTTCTCCACCCGCACCTCGGTCCCGTCCTCCTTGGTGACCGAGTAGACCACGTTCGGCGCGGTGGCGATCAGGTCCAGGTTGAACTCTCGCTCCAGCCGTTCGCGCACAATTTCCAGGTGCAGCAACCCCAGGAAGCCGCAGCGGAAACCAAATCCGAGGGCCACCGACGACTCGGGTTCGTAGGTCAGGGCGGCATCGTTCAGCTGCAACTTGACCAGCGCTTCGCGTAAATCGGGGAAATCAGATCCGTCCACCGGGTAGATGCCGGAGAACACCATCGGTTTCGGGTCCCGGTACCCGGACAGGGCCTCGGTCGCCCCCCGAACCGAAGTGGTGACCGTGTCACCAACCCGGGACTGGCGCACGTCTTTCACCCCGGTGATCAGGTAGCCGACCTCACCGGCACCCAGGCCGCCCGCCGGAACCGGGTCGGGGCTGATCACGCCCACCTCAAGCAGCTCGTGAACCGAGCCGGTCGACATCATCTTGATCCGCTCGCGGTGCTTGAGCGAGCCGTCCACCACCCGCACGTAGGTCACCACCCCGCGGTAGGAGTCGTAAACGGAGTCAAAGATCATCGCCCGGGTAGGGGCGGTGGGATCCCCGGCGGGTGCGGGAACCTCCCGCACGATCCGATCGAGAATCTCAGCCACTCCCTCGCCGGTCTTCCCCGAAGCCAGCATGACTTCGTCGGGGGAAATCCCGATCAGCGAGGCCAGCTCGTCCGCGTACTTCTCCGGCTGCGCCCCGGGCAGGTCGATCTTGTTCAACACCGGAATGATGACCAGTTCGTTTTCCAAAGCCAGGTACAGGTTAGCCAGCGTCTGCGCTTCGATCCCCTGAGCGGCATCAACCAGTAGCAACGCCCCTTCGCAGGCGGCCAACGACCGGGACACCTCGTAGGTGAAGTCGACGTGGCCGGGGGTGTCGATCATGTTCAGGGCGTAGGCTTCATCCCCCACCACCCAGGGCATGCGCACGGCCTGGCTCTTGATCGTGATCCCGCGTTCGCGCTCAATGTCCATCCGGTCCAGGAACTGTTCGCGCATCTCCCGCGGGTTGACCACCTCGGTGAGTTGGAGCATCCGGTCGGCCAATGTCGACTTCCCGTGGTCAATGTGCGCGATGATGGAAAAGTTGCGGACATTGGCCTGGGGGGTGTGGGCCGGCTTAATCAGCTGCAGCTGCTCCGGGCTTGGCACGGACACGTAGGTGGACCTCCGCTCATGTGAACATATTCCCCGCTATCGTCCCACGTCCGGCGGGGAACGGGAAAGTTCAGGTCCGCGTCGTGACCTATTCCGCATTTGTCTGGGCCAATCGGCTGCGCATGCGCACGAGGGCCTCGGTCAGGGAAGGCTCAGGCCCCTCTTCCGCCAGGTCAATCAGCTGATCACAAAAGAACACGGCCCGCTCGGGATCATCCAGGTCCACCGCGTCGGTCAGGAGGATCCCCAAAATCTCGGCAATCAGCGGGTGATCCGCCTCCAGGTGGTCCCGGCAGTCGCGCAGCAACAACTCCCACTGTTCGATCGCGGTTCGGCGCTGGTCCAAATACAGATGGGCTTCGGCCACGTCGTGGCGAGCCAGCAGGCTCTCCTCAGATGCCGTTCCCCGCAGCTCCGTCACGATGGCCAACTGCTGCTGCAGGACCTGGAGGGCCTCCGCCAACTCCCCGGTGTCCTGCAGGTGCCGGGCGAAGTTGTGTCTGGTGGAACAGGCCGGCTCACTGGAGGCCAGCCCCCAACGGGAATAGTCCGCCAGCAGTTGCCGGTACAGCCGCCGGGCGTCACTGCCCCGATCCGCCTGTTCAAACACCCGGGCGGAGTTGTTGCGGATGGCCGACCGCAGTGGTTCCCGGGCACCCAGGTGCTGGTCCGCGTCCGCAAACAGGGGCTGACACAGCGCCAGGGCAGCCTCCACCTGCCCGACCGTGGCCAACCAGTACATCTGGGTATTCCGAAGGATCAGCGAGCGCGGGTCAGTGGCGCCCCAGCGCTCGACACCCAGCCGGGCCGCCTCACCGGCCAGGACCAGTCCCTCGTCAATCTGGCCCAGTTCCATCCTGATCGGCACCAGTTCGCGCAAGAGAAAAGGGCGAAGTTCAGGATCTGGGTTCGACTTCAACCAGGTCTCCAGCCGCTCGGCTGCCTGATCGGGTAGGCCCAGCTTCATCAGTAGCTGGGCCTCACGCGGCGCTGAGACCCCGTCGAGTTGGCGAGCCACCCGAGTCAAGATAGATTCGTCATTCACGTTGTGCCTTCCGTTTCCGGGGCCCACCCGGGCCGCCTCCCTCAACTATTGACGGCCGGTTCGCCTCGCCCAAGGATTGCTGTTGGCAACTGTGGAAAAGCGGCAGTCGCAGGGCTGTGGAGAGGTGACGTGATCACCCTCACCGCCCAGATCCCACGTTTTGGTGGGACTGACGAGGCCAAGCTGGTAAAGTTCTTGTTTGGATTCCAAGCCGGGTCGGGCTTGAAATCTTGATCAGGTCGTTTGCGGGGTGCCCCACGCCCCAGTCCCGACACTGGCTCAGCCCTCACCGACCGTTTTAGTTTCAGAACCATGAGGAGAGTCCAAACGTGGCTAACATCAAGTCGCAGATCAAGCGCAATCGCACCAACGAGAAGCGCCGCATCCGCAACCAGGCCGTAAAGTCTGAGCTGAAGACTCTGGTGCGAAAGACCCGTGAAGCCGTGGAAGCGGGCGACAAGGCGCTGGCTGAAGAGAATCTGCGCATTGCTTGCCGGAAGCTCGACGTGGCGGTGTCCAAGGGAGTCATCCACAAGAATCAGGCGCGTAACCGCAAGTCGAAGCTGGCTCTGCGGGTAAACGCCATGGAAGGCTAAGCAGCTAAGTCTCAGTTGAGCGGAGGTCGCCCCGGCGGCCTCCGCTTTGCTTTGCCTGCCTGACTGACAATCCCGCTATCGGGCCGCGTTTCGCCGGGAGATCTCGATCAGGCACCGCTCCACGGCCCCCTCCGGGTCTTTGGAGGCGCCCTTCACGTCAGCATCGGCTCGGGCCACCGCACAGATGGCCGCACCCAGTGACTCCGCGCTCCAGTGCCGAAGGTTACGACGGGCCTGCTTTTCGGCTGCGGGCCGCATCCCGAGGCTGGGCCCGGACAGTCCCGGCACGCTTACTTTGGCCAGGGATCGCAACTGGTAGGCCAGGGCCGCCACCACCAGCACCGGGGCAACTCCGGACTCAAAGGCCCGCCGAGCCAACACCACTGCGCGCGGCCCATCCCCAGCTGCCATTGCGTCCGCCACATCAAACCCACCCGTGTCGACTCGGCCGGCGAAGTGGGCATCGACCGCCTCTCGGGTAATCACCCCGCCCCCGTCGTGGACCAGGCGGCGGGTGGTTCCCAGCAGCTCGTGCAGGTCGTCACCGACGGCGTCAACCAGCATCTGCAGGCACTCCCGCGGGGCCTTGGCGTTCAGGTTCGCCACCTCGTCCGCCACCAATGCCAGTCGTTCGCGCGGGAACTTCAACGGTTCGGTGGCCCAGATGGGGAAACCCGCCCGCTTGACGGCGTCAACGATCTTCTTACCTTTCACCCCACCCCGGTGATAGAGCGCCAGGATGGCGTCGTCCGGAGGGTTGGCAATGGTCTGCAGCAGTTCGTCGGTCAGTTCAACCCCCGCTTCTTCCACCCCCAGCAGGATGATCAGGCGCCGATCCCCAAAGAGCGAGGGGGAGGTCCAGACGGACAGCTGTCCCGGCGGGCAGGAAGAAGCATCGGCTTCGACGACCTCCACCTCCGGGTCGCGCTGACGAATCTGCGTGCGGAGGTAGGCCAGCGCCCGATCGGCCAGGGCCCGCTCGCTGCCGCGAAACAGTAGGACGGGAGCCGGGGCCAGGTCAGATAGTACGAGCGCGGGTGAATTGTCCTGCGCGCCCCGTCCGCCACCTGCCCTACCGGCCATGCCTGTGCCTCCCTGTCCGACCCCAGTTGAACTCGATTGTTCCCAGCACCAAACCTACCAGGATCGCAGCCAGGATCGGGCCGGTCGGGCCCGCTGGCCACGGGAGCTTGGCGGCGGGCAGGGAGGCGAACAGCTGGGCCACCCAACTGATCCAACCGGCCGGCAATGCCGCCAGTTTCGCGCACCAATCTGCCAGAGTCGGAGCCCAGGTCACGGTGGTTGCTGCCAGCAGCCCCAAGATTGTGGTCGGGGCGACCGCCGGGGTGGCCAGCACGTTGGCTGGAATGGCCCAAAGGGAAATCCACGGGTTCAGGGTAACCAGCACCGGCAGGACCCACAGGGAGGCCGCCGCACTGACAGCCACCGCGCTGGACCCCCACTTGAGCGGCCGCTCCCCCATCACCTTGCCCCACCGGGACACCGACCAGCGGCCGAGGCGGTCGGCCCAGCGGGTGCCCGAAAAAATGATCCCGGCCGTCGCCAACACCGACAGGGTAAAACCGTACTGGAGCGCCATCCAGGGGCGCAGCAGCACTATTCCCAGCACCACCGCCGCCAACGCCACCTGGGATTGGGAGGACCGGTAGCCCCACCACCCGACAATCACCAGGGCCGCCATGGCCGCTGCTCGAACCACGGAAGCGGTAGGCCCGACGACGCCAATCAGGACCGCCAGAAACGCCAGGAGGAACAGGGGACGAACCCATTTCCACCCCGGAATAACCAGCGAGATGACGGCCATGGCCACCGCGATGTGCGTGCCAGAAATCGCGGTCAGGTGGGTCAGTGACGCCACCCGCATTGCCTCGGACAGGTCCTGGTCCAGCAGTTGCCGGTCCCCCACGGACATGCCCAGGACCAGCGCCCCGGCCGGGGCGGGCAGCCCGGCGCACAGGTCCAGCATCCGGTTTCGAACCAACCCAACCCACCGCAACCAGGCGCTCGGTTCGGCCGCCACGGTGGCGGTTCGTACCCGCACCTGCCCCACCCGGGGAGGCTGCTCCCAGAAGCCTCGCTCGAGGCGGCCGCTCACCCGCAGTGTCGTGCCCGGCCCGACGTTTAGCAGCACGTCCGGACTTCCACTCAGTCGGACCTGGGCCCCGGAGCGAATCCACCGGTCGCCTTCGGCCACAGCTGTGATGGAACCGGTGGCCACCGCCTCCGGTTGGCCCCAGGGGGTCGCCCGGAGCACCGCCCCGGAGTCCAGCCGGACCAGGGCCCGCAGTTGAGCGCCGTCCGACAGCTGCACCGCGGGGTCCGCGCGATAGTCGCGGGCGGCCAGCTGCCCGGCAACTCCCCCGAGCGCCAACGCCACCCCGGTGGCTAATCCCAGCCAGCGGAGCTTCTTTCCCCAGTCGGTCCGAAACCAAACCCACCCCCAACCGCAGGCCAAAGCCAATTCCCCTCCCAGCACTCCGGCGATCCCCCACCCCTGCAGCGCGCTGACCACCCCCAACCACGCGGCCCCGGCCAACGGAACCAGCCGATAGTCGCGCGGACGTGCTTCCTCACCCACAGAGGCTCGGCTCCAGGCGCGCGTACACCTTCGGACCGATTCCGGAGACCTGGCGGAGGTCACCCGGGGTGGCGAACGGACCGTTCTCATTTCGATAGGTCAAGATCCGCTCCGCCAGCGCCGGCCCGATCCCCGGTAGCTGCTCCAGCATCGGGCCATCTGCCTGATTGACGTCCACGCAGGCCGGCTCGGTCCCTGTCCCCTCGCCCATTCCGGGCGGTCCCGGGATTGCGGGGCCGGCCCGGGCCTCCGCCTCGGTTGGCACGTAGATCTGTTCCCCATCGGTCAGGGGCCGGGCCAGGTTCAGTTGGGTCAGGCTGGCTGTCGGAAGCGCTCCCCCGGCCGCTTCGACCGCGTCGATCACCCGTCCCTGTACCGGCAGGGCGAACACCCCGGGCTGCTGAACGGCCCCCGATACGTAGACCACCACCTCGGGCAGGTCCTCCGGCTCCACCGGCCCCGACTGCCCGGTCAGGTCCTCCGCGCTAACTCCAATTCGGTCCAACAGTTCCGATTCCGCCACCAATTCGCCTCCACCTGCACCGGGTCCCCACCCCCGCTGCCATTCACGCCAAGCCCACCCTGCCCCCACCAGTACCAGCAGGACGACGGCCGCGATCAGCGCCGACCGCGCGCTCAGCTTCCACCGGGGACCGTTGAGGCCACCGCTCCGATGTCGCTGACCCAGGTCTCCCGCCGGCTCCCCAAACTCACTTTGCATCACCCCAAGCTAGGTTCACCCGCCTCCACCCCCCTACTAGATGACGCTCGAACGGTGGATAACTACCGTCGACAGCACCTCTGGATAACTGCCGGCTCGGAACCCCAACCCCCCTGTCGGAGGACAGTGGCACAATGGAGTGACCTTGGGACCAACGAGCTAGGAGTGGGACATGAGACTTGGATTCATTGGCACCGGAGCCATGACCAGCGCCATCGTGAAGGGACTGCGCGAGGCGGGCCCATCCGACACGGGGATCTTCCTTTACGACGTCAACACTCACGCCGCGGAGCAACTGGCCGCCGTGACCGATTCGGCTACCGTGGATGAGCCGACCGACCTGCTGGCCAAGTGCGACCTGATCGTGCTGGGGGTCAAACCCCACGTGCAGAGCTCGGTGCTGCGCCAGTTGGCTCCCCACGTGACAGCTGATGCCTGTCCAGCCCTGCTTTCGATTGCGGCCGGGCGAACCCTGGCCGCAATCCGGTCCGATTTGGCGGAGGCTCAGCCCCAGCCGCACCTGATCCGGGTGATGCCGAATGTGAATGCCCAGATCGGCCTGTCCATGTCCGCGGTGGCCTACTCGGACGGCACCCCGGCCGAGGTGCAGGAACAGGCTCGAACCCTGCTGGAGGCGGTGGGCTTGGTGATGGATCTGCCCGAGCAGCTGTTCTCCGCCTACTCGGCGCTAGCCGGCTGCTCGCCGGCCTGGTTTTTCCAGATTGTCGACTCCCTCGCCCAGGCGGGTGTTAAGTACGGTTTGTCTAAGGCTCAGGCGCTAACCGCGGTCACCCAGTCGATGGTCGGGTCAGCTCGCCTCCTGCAGCTTTCCGCCGAGGAAGGGGTGAACCCCTCCGCACTAATTGACCGCGTCTGTTCCCCCGGCGGCACCACCGTGGCCGGCCTGCTCGCCGCCCAGGAAGCGGGTCTGTCTCCCGCCCTGGTCAAAGCGGTCGATGCGGCGGTGGCTCGGGACCTGGAGCTGGGCTAAAGCTGATAGTTTGTCCACAGTTGGCGCCGATATTTTGTGTAATCAGTGCGCCCTCAGTAGCGTTGATACCGGCCTGACAAAAATGCTGCCTCTTTGGGAGAAAACCTGATGAATATGCCCGACTCGCATAGCCCCCGAACCCTTCCCGCTGCCCGCGTGCCCGACCGGGTGTCCACCGACGGACTGGAAGAGAAATGGGGTGAGGCCTGGAATGAGCAGCAGACTTACCGCTTCGATCGCACGGCCGAGCGCTCGCAGGTTTATTCGATCGACACCCCTCCCCCGACGGTCTCCGGCTCCCTGCACATCGGTCACGTCTTCTCTTACACCCACACCGACACGGTGGCCCGCTTCCAGCGGATGCGGGGCAAGCGCGTCTTCTATCCGATGGGATGGGACGACAACGGGTTGCCGACCGAGCGTCGGGTGCAGAACTACTTCGGCGTCCGCTGCGACCCCACTTTGCCCTACGAACCTGGCTTCGTCCCCCCGCACGAGGGCGGTGAAGGCAAGTCGATCAAGGCGGCCGACCAGCAGCCAATCTCGCGGCGCAATTTCATTGAACTGTGCGTGCGCCTGTCCGAAGAAGATGAGCAGCAGTTCGAAAAGCTTTGGCGCTATCTGGGACTGTCCGTGGACTGGTCGCTGACCTACCAGACGATTGGGGACGAAGCCCGCCAGGTGGCCCAGGCAGCATTCCTCTCCTCGTTGGAACGAGGGGAAGCCTACCAAGCTGAAGCTCCGGGCCTGTGGGACGTCACCTTCCAAACCGCGGTGGCGCAGGCCGAGCTGGAAGCCCGGGAGTACCCGGGGGATTATCACTCGCTGGCTTTCCACGGCTCCGGCGGCGACGTCGTGATTGAGACCACCCGTCCCGAGTTGCTGGCCGCCTGTGTGGCCCTGATCGCCCACCCCGACGACGAGCGCTACCAGCCCCTGTTCGGCACCACGGTCACCTCGCCCGGTTTCAACGTTGAGGTTCCGGTCCTGGCCCACCCGGCCGCCGAAATGGACAAGGGCGCCGGCATCGCCATGTGCTGTACCTTCGGTGACCTGACGGACGTGGAATGGTGGCGGGATCTGCAACTTCCCATGCGGGCCATCCTGGAAAAGGACGGGCGGATCACCCGGTCCACCCCGGATTGGATCACCGATCCGCAGGGCGTGGCCCTGTTCGAGCAGATGGCGGGTAAGACCACATTCGGCGCCCGCAAAGCGGTGGTGGAGGCGCTGGCCGCCTCCGGGGAAATGATCGGCGACCCGGTCCCGACCAAACGCATGACCAACTTCTTTGAAAAGGGCGACAAGCCGCTGGAGATTGTGGCGTCCCGGCAGTGGTACATCCGCAACGGTGGCCGCGACTTCACCCGGGCTGGGCAGGCGCAAAACCTGCGGGAAGAACTGCTGGCCGCCGGCCGGCAGCTGAACTTCCACCCCGACTTCATGCGGGTCCGGTACGAAAACTGGGTGCAGGGGCTCACCACCGACTGGCTGGTCTCCCGCCAGCGCTTCTTCGGGGTGCCGCTGCCGCTGTGGTACCGAATCGACGAGCACGGCACCGTCCGCTACGACCAGGTTCTCACCCCCACCGCGGAGCAACTGCCGGTCGACCCGACCATCGATGTGCCCCCCACCTTCACGGAGGACCAGCGGAACCAGCCCGGCGGCTTTGCCGCTGAGGTGGACATTATGGACACCTGGGCCACCTCCTCGCTGACCCCGCGAATCCCCACCGGTTGGCTGAGCGATCCGGACCTGTTCAGCCGGGTCTACCCGATGGACCTGCGAGCACAGGGCCAAGACATCATCCGCACCTGGCTGTTTTCCACCGTGCTGCGGGCCGTGTCCGAGTTTGGCGAGCTGCCCTGGACCAACGCGGCCATCTCCGGGTGGATCCTGGATCCGGACCGGAAGAAGATGTCCAAGTCTAAGGGCAACGTGGTGACCCCGATGGGCCTGCTGGAAAAGCACGGTTCGGACGCGGTCCGCTACTGGGCGGCCTCCGCTCGCCTCGGCACCGACGCTGCCTTCGACGAGGGCCAGATGAAGATCGGGCGCCGCCTGGCCATCAAGGTGCTGAACGCATCCAAGTTTGCCCTGACCATGGGCGATGAGGGCGCCGACCTGCTGCTGGATCCGGCCCTGGTGGTCAACCCGCTGGATGCCTCCGAACTGGCCAATTTGCGCCGGGTGATTGAGGTCGCCACCGAAGCGTTCACCGGCTACGACCACACCCGCGCCCTGGAGGTGACCGAGACTTTCTTCTGGACCTTCTGCGATGACTACCTGGAGCTGGTCAAGGAGCGCGCCTACAACCGTGAGGGGCAGTGGAGCGAGGCTGAGGCGAACTCGGCCCGGGCCACACTCGCCCTGGTGGTGGACGCCGTGGTTCGGCTCCTGGCTCCGTTCCTGCCCTACTCCACCGAGGAAGTCTGGTCCTGGTACCGCGATGGTTCCGTCCACGTGGCCCCCTGGCCCAATCCGGACGAGTACCTGGTCGAGGGGGCCCAGCCCGAACTGATGGACGCCGCCTCAGCCGCGCTGATCGTCCTGCGCCGGGTCAAATCCGATGCGAAGGTCTCCCCGCGCACCCCCCTCCTCTCAGTCACCGTGAGCGGCCCAGCGGAGCTGTTGGGACTGGCCCAGACGGTCAGTTCTGACCTGGAAGCCACCTCGCACGCCCAAACTCCGATCAACTGGGTCGAGGGCGGCGAGGAGTTGACCGTCACCCAGGTGGAGTTGGGTGAAGCACCAAAACGACAGAAGTAGCAGTCAACACAGTGCAAAGGACGCATCGTGAGCAACGAAAATAACCCTTCGGCGGACGACGTGAGTGAGGACAGTCCGGTCACCGAAGCCCTCGAATGGACCGGCCCGGTCCTGGAGCGAGTCGACGAACACCTGTCGATTCCAGCCCTGCTGGAACGGCGCGTGTCGGCTAACCCTCGCTCGCCAATCATCGAGTTGAAGAGCGAGATGGGAGCCACCTGGCGTCCCATCTACGCCGGCGACTTCTGGCGCGAGGTGCAGGCGGTGGCGGCCGGCCTGATCGGAATGGGGTTGGAGTTCGGCGACCGGTTCGCGATCATGTCGCACACCCGGTACGAGTGGACGCTGCTCGACTTTGCCGGCTGGACCGCGGGGCTTGCTCCAGTTCCGATCTATGAAACGTCCTCTGCTTCGCAGATTGCTTACATTCTGCAGGATGCGGAAGTGAAGCTGGTGGTGGCCGAGTCCATTTCTAATGCCAACCTGGTCCGCGCCGCGGCCGAGCAGGCCGGAGTCTCGGTCCAGGTCCTGTCCCTGGACTCGCAGGCGATCGCCACCATTACTGAGGCGGGCCGGACCATTCCGGTCACCGAGGTAACGGCCCGGGCCAACCGGCTCACCACCGACTCCCTCGCCACCTTGGTGTACACCTCGGGAACGACGGGGACACCGAAGGGCGTGGTAATTAACCACGGCAACTTCACCGAGCTGACGGTGAATTCCTACCTGTGGATGCCGGAGGTGGCCAGCCACCCCAAGTCCCGCCTGCTCCTGTTTTTGCCGCTCGCCCACATTTTGGCGCGGTTCCTGCAGGTCTACCAGGTGTGCAGCCAGGGCGTGCTGGGCCACTCTCCCGACATCAAGAACCTGCTGCCCGATCTGGCATCGTTCCGGCCCAGCTACCTGCTGGTGGTCCCCCGGGTGCTGGAGAAAATCTACAACTCGGCTGACGCCTCAACCGGCTCCGGGGTGAAGAACCGGATGTTCCGCTGGGCCGCCAACACGGCCGTGGAGTACTCCAAGGCCCTGGACACGGAGGAGGGCCCCTCCCGGGCGCTCGCCACCCAGCACAAGCTGGCCTCCGCCCTGGTGCTGTCCAAGATCATCAACCTGGTGGGCGGCAATGCCGAGTTCGTCATCTCCGGCGGCGCTCCCCTGTCCGAGCACCTATCCCACTTCTACCGCGGGGCTGGGCTCCCGGTGCTGGAAGGGTACGGCCTGACCGAAACCACCGGACCAATCTCGGTGAACACTCCCCGTCTGAACAAGATCGGCACCGTCGGTCCGCCGCTGCCGCCCATGTCGGTGCGGATCTCGGACGACGGCGAAGTGCTGGTCAAGGGGTCTTCGGTGTTCCAGGGTTACCTGCACAACCAGGAGCTGACGGACCAGGTCCTGAAAGACGGCTGGTTTGCCACCGGTGACCTGGGTTCGCTTGATCGGGATGGCTACCTGCGGATCACCGGTCGGGCCAAAGAGGTGATCGTGACCGCCGGGGGCAAGAACGTCATTCCCTCCGCGCTGGAAGACGAGCTGCGCGGCCACCCGCTGATCAGCCAGATCGTGGTGGTTGGGGACAAGCGTCCGTTCATCTCGGCGCTGATTACCCTGGACACGGAGATGTTGCCACTGTGGTTGAAGAACAAGGGCTTGCCCGCGCTCTCTGCCGCCGAGGCAATTGAGAACATCGAGGTCCGAGCTTCCCTGGATCGGGCCATTGCCCGGACCAATGAGAAGGTGTCCCGCGCCGAATCCATCCGGAAGTTTGAGATTCTCCCAACCGATCTGACCGAAGCCAACGGGATGCTGACGCCCTCCCTGAAGGTGAAGCGTTCGGTGGTGCTGCGCGAGTTTGCAGACGTGATTGACCGGATTTACGGCGGTCCCGTCGAATACTAGTCGTCGGTGGGCGGCGCCCAGCTGGGATCCAGGACGTCCTGGTCCTGCGGGTGCCGCTCAAACCACGAAACCGTGTACGGGCACAGCGGACGCAGCCTGATTCCTTCTGTCCGGGCCACCCGGACCGCGTCGGCCACCAGTTGCCCGGCTAGGCCCTGGCCGCGATAGGTCGGGTCCACCTCGGTCGAAACCAGGGTCCAGGTCTGCTCACCGGCCGCTTCATAGCTGAGAAACCCGGCTTCCTGCCCGTCCACCTTTACGACAAACCGGCTCTGCTCCGGCACCTGCAAGACTTCTGCCATGAGCTCTCCTTCCGTGCGGACTCTAGGGTATCGGAACCCGGTCGGAGGCGATATCCCCCGATTCACTCCACCAGGCCACCTCTAGTTCCCCCTCGGTAAAACTCTCTGGAACCGGGAAGATCACCCACGCCCGCGCGTCCTGACCCGGGTCCACGTTGGTCACGTCAAACAGGGCTCCCGGGCCCATCAGCAGCAGGTCATCAATGTAGGTCTGGCCGGTGGCTGCATCCGTCAGACTGAAAATCAGGTCAATGTAGGGGTCCGCCGAAGAGGAACCAACGTTCGTCAGCTCTACTTCCACCCCAACCAGCTTGTATCCAGCTGGCAGCTCGGCGTACTCATACCCGGATGAGAATCGCTCCTCCGCATCCAAATCGGTGGTTACCACCGAAATTTCCCAGCTCCCAGTCTCCGAGCCGAGCCCCTCCTCAGGAAAGGGCCAGTCTTCGTCCGACCAGCCCGGATCGAGCCCGGGGAACTCCTCCTGATTGGGCGATGGTGCCCCCACCGAGAAGGGGTCCGAGCCGGCCACCAGGTAGCGAGCAAAGAGCGCGGCCCCCAGCAGCAGGGCGATCAGCCCCACCCCGACCACGACGGCCACCCCGATCAGGCCACGGCGATTAGCTTTCGGGTCCACCCCGAGCGAGCGGGGAACGTAGTGGGTCCCGGCGCCCACGCGCGGGTCGGGAACGGCTGGACCACCCCCGGGACCGGCCGAAGCAGCTCCCGTCGAAGCAGCCCCTGTCGGACCGGCCCCTGCCTGACCCACCACCGGCTGCAGCGGCACCGGATAGTTCGGATAGGGAGAGCCACCATCCACCGAGTTGCCCCCGACCGGCTGGGACGAATCCGGGCCGTTTCTGTAGGGAAAGCGGGGGTCAGTCATACTCTCTCTTGATCACCTCGTGGTGGCGGATCACTTCCGTCACCATGAACTGCAGAAACTTCTCGGCAAAGTCCGGGTTCAGGCCGGACTCTTCTGCCAGGGCCCGCAAGCGTTGGACCTGCTGCGCTTCCCGTTCCCGGTCGGCCGGGGGCAGTCCCCCGCGGGCCTTAATGTGTCCCACCTGCTCAGTGCAGCGGAACCGCTCAGCCAGGATATGGATCAGGGCCGCATCAAAGTTGTCGATGGCACTGCGCTCACGCAGCAGCGCTTCCATGGTTTCTTCGGTGCTTGTCACCAGTTCCCTCCCCCGTGTGTGGGCTCGCAGTGAGCCGTTTCACTCCAGGGTACTTCAGGCGGAGCGGCTCTCCTTCGCCGTGTTCACATACAGAAGCGGAGCAGCCGTCCCCTCCACCGCTTCCCCGGTGATCACCACCCGCTCCACTTCGGGGCGCGACGGGATCTCGAACATCAAATCTGACAGCGTGTGCTCAATGATTGAGGCCAGCCCACGCGCCCCGGATTTGCGGGCCATCGCCAGCCGAGCCATCGCCGACAGCGCCTCCGAGGTGAACTCCAGCTCCACCTCGTCCAAATCAAACAGGTGCTGATATTGGGCCACCAGCGAGTTCTTCGGCTCGGTCAGGATCCGGGACAGGTCCTCTTCGCTCAGTTCACTGGTGGAGGTCAGCACCGGGAGGCGCCCAATAAACTCGGGAATCATCCCGTACTTGTGCAGATCGTCAGCGTTGATCTCCGCGTAAAAGTCTTCCACCTCAGCCGCCGCCTGCAGGTCGGTCCCAAACCCGGTGATGCGCCGACCCAACCGCTGGCGCACGATCTCCTCAATCCCAGAGAACGCCCCCGCCGCAATGAACAGGATCCCGGAGGTGTCGATTTCCAGGAACTGCTGGTGCGGGTGCTTCCGGCCGCCCTGCGGGGGAACCGAGGCGCGCGTCCCCTCGATGATTTTCAGCAGCGCCTGCTGAACGCCTTCCCCGGACACGTCCCGGGTGATCGAAGCATTCTCACCCTTGCGGCTAATCTTGTCGATCTCGTCGATGTAAATGATGCCGCGCTCGGCCTTCTTGATGTCGCCGTCGGCCTCCTGGATCAGCTTCAACAGGATGTTCTCGACGTCTTCCCCGACGTAGCCGGCCTCCGTCAACGCGGTGGCGTCGACAATGCAGAACGGGACCTCCAACAGGCGGGCCAAGGACCGAGCCAGGTGGGTCTTCCCGGTGCCGGTCGGACCCAGCAGCAAGATGTTGGACTTGGTCCCATCCATCTCTTCGGAGTTGCCCGCTTCGCGGTGGCGCACCCGCTTGTAGTGGTTGTAAACCGCGACCGAAAGAGCCTTCTTGGCCTGATCCTGCCCGATCACCCATGAATCCAGGAACGCATTGATTTCTTTGGGCTTGGGCAGGCTGATTTGGCGGGGAATGACCTGCTCTTCCAGCTCTTCTTCCAGGATCTCGCGGCAAAGGTCAACGCATTCGTTGCAAATGTAGACCCCGGACCCACCGATGAGCTTGCGAACCTGCTTCTGTGACTTGCCACAAAACGCGCACTTGAGCAGATCGGTGCCCTCAGCTAGTCGGCTCACGAAGATCCCCCTTTAGTGTTACGCCATTGCTGCACTCATGGGTCAGGATATCGGAACGGACCGACAAGTGGGAGCAGACGCTCCGCACCTGCCGGTCCGACCGCAACTGCTGCCTAGGCCATCTTCCGGGAAGCCAACACCTGGTCGATCAGGCCGTACTCCTTGGCCTGGTCTGCGGTGAAGATCTTATCCCGCTCGATGTCGCGGCGAACCTGCTCCACATCCATCCCGGAGTGGCGGGCCAAAGTGTCCTCTAGCCATTCGCGCATCCGATCAATTTCGTCGGCCACAATCTGAATGTCAGAGGCCTGGCCCCGCACCCCGTCCATGGCCGGCTGGTGAATCAGCACCCGCGCGTTGGGCAGGGCCAACCGCTTGCCCGGTGAGCCACCGGCCAGCAGCACCGCCGCCGCGGAGGCGGCCTGCCCCAGGCAGACGGTCTGAATCTGCGGACGAATGTACTGCATCGTGTCGTAAATCGCGGTCATGGCGGTGAATGAACCCCCAGGACTGTTGATGTACATGGTGATCAGCGAGTCCGGGTCCATGCTTTCCAGCACCAGCAGCTGCGCCATCACGTCGTCCGCGGAGGCGTCGTCCACCTGCACCCCGAGGAAGACAATCCGGTCTTCGAACAGCTTGGCGTAGGGATCCTGCCGCTTGTAGCCGTAGGCGGTCCGCTCTTCAAACGAGGGGAACACATAGCGGGCTTCGGGCAGCTGTCGCGCCATGGCCTCAAAGTAGGCGTTGGTTGAGTTCATGGTTAGTTGCCCTCTTCCTGCTTGGACTTTTCGGAGACTTCAGCCTGCCCGGAAACCAGGTGGTCGACGAAGCCGTACTCCAGCGCTTCCTGCGCGGTGAACCACTTGTCCCGGTCAAAGTCCCGGTCGATTTGCTCAACGGACTTGCCGGTGGCTTCGGCGATGATCTCGGCCAGCTCCCGTTTCATGTGCAGGATCAGCTCGGCGTTGATTCGGATGTCGGTGGCCGACCCGCCGGCCCCACCGGACGGCTGGTGCATCAGCACCCGGGTGTGGGGGGTGATGAAACGCTTTCCGGGCGAGCCTGCGGTCAGCAGGAACTGGCCCATCGAAGCCGCAAGGCCCATCCCGACCGTGGCCACGTCGGGCTTCACATACTGCATCGTGTCGTAGATGGCCATCCCGGCGGTGACGGAGCCGCCCGGAGAGTTGATGTACAGGTAGATGTCCTCATCTGGATTCTCAGCAGCCAGTAGCAGCAGCTGCGCGCAGACCGCATTGGCGCTGTCGTCGGTGACTTCACCGCCCAGCCAAATGATCCGCTCCTTGAGGAGGCGCTGGTAGACGCTGTCGCCCAGGCCGGACGGATTCTGAACGTCTTGACTGGTGACCTCAGGGTGACTCATAGTTGCCAGTTCCTTCCCGGTCCGATTTATCGGTTCGTGGTTCGGCTTTGGGCGACTCTGCGGCCGCCCATTTGCTCCCACCTATTAAGGTAGACGCTCCGGGGTTCTCAGCGGGGCCAAAATGGCGTGTTTTCGCTGTTGGCGCAGACCGGAACCCCCGCCGGTCACAGACCCATTTTCGGGTGGACGAGGCGGGGGCGCGTCGGTCGGTTCGCTTCGGTTGCGGGTTAGCTTAGCTTTCTGGTGCGGGCGGCAAATCCCACCACCTGCCGGTAGCGTTCGCGGAAACCGGGCCAGGCCGCCTCACCCCGGCGGGGCTCGGTTTGTGAGCTCACCTGCGGGCGCAGTTGCGCGGCCAGTTCCGCCAGCGGGTGGCGGCGCAGCAGGGCCAGGGCCTGGAGTGAGGCCCCCCGCGCGGTTGCTTCCGGCTCGGAAATTGTTTGCACCGGCCGGCCGGTCAGGTCCGCCAGGAGCTGCAGGTAGGCTTTCGAGCGGGCCCCACCCCCGACCGCCACCAGGGTCCCACCGGTGGGCACCCCCGACTCGGCGATCGCGTCCAGGCCGGAGAGTAACCCGAACAGGACCCCCAGGTAGAAGCCGGACACCAACTCGGACCGGGTCGTGCGTCCGTCGAGTTGGCTCAGCACCCCGGTGGCTTCGGGCAGGGCGGGGCTCCGCTCCCCGTCCAGGAATGCCGCAAAGATGGGCAGGGAGGGGCTCTGCAGGTCGGCGGACAGGGCCAGCTCGCTCATGGTGTCGAAGTCGGCCCCCAGCATCTGGCCCGCCCAGTTTGTCACCTTGGTGCAGTTGAGGGTGCAGACCAGGGGCAGCCACCCTCCGGTCGTGTTGGCCACGCCGTCCACCTGGGCCCGCCGCGATCCCCCGGTCAGGGGAGACGAGGTGGAGGTGAACACCACCCCGGAGGTGCCCAGGCTGAACACCACGTCCCCTTCGGCCAGCCCAAGGCCCAGGGCGGCCAGGTGCTGGTCGCCCCCACCGATGGCCACCGGGAGGCCGGGACGCAGGCCCAGCTCGGCAGCGGCCGCCTCGGTCACGTGCCCGGCTCCCGCTTCGGGTCCGCGCACCACCGGAAAGGTCTCAGCCCAGTTCAGGATCGGACCGAAGCAGCAGTTCAGCAGGTCGTAGTCGTACTTGTTTCGAACCGAGTCGTAGTAGCCGGTTCCCGAAGCCTCCGAGCGATCGGTGGTGAACTCCCCCGTCAGGCGCCAGTTCAAATAGTCGTGCGGCAGCAGAATCTTGTCGATCCGGGCGATGGTTTCCGGCTCGTGCGCGACCAGCCAGGCCAGCTTCGCCACCGTGAAGGCAGCGGTGGGAACCGAACCGATCCGATCCACCCAGAAGTTCGGGCCGAACTGGGCCACCAGCTCGCGCATTTCGGGGCCGGCCGTGGTGTCATTCCACAGTTTCACCGGGCGAATTGTCTGCCCATCCCGGTCGAGGGCCACCAACCCGTGACACTGGCCGGAGGCGGCCACCGCCTCCACCCGACTCAGGTCCACGTGGGTGGCCAAGTCCTGAAACGCCGCTTTGAGGGCATCCCACCAGTCCTCGGTGTTCTGCTCGGAAACCGGGGGAAACGTGGGCGGCAGCGCCACTCGGGCCCGGCCGGCCACCTCGAACGTGTCGGCGTCCCGCAGCTCAACCGTGCAGGACTGGGTGGACAGATCGATGCCGGCAACCAGTGCCATCAGAACCCACTTTCTGGCTGGGTGCGCGCCGCTTTCCCAACCCCTCCGGCCGGGTGCCGGGCGAGCGAGTCCCCGAGCTCCCATTCTTTCACTTCCATCAGCACCCGGGTGAGGGCGTCGCCCCAAACGCCGGCCGCCAGGGTGGAGCCCATCGCCAGGGTGTGACCGGGATCGGCCCCCTCCACCGGCTCCAGACACACGAACACCTCACTGATCTGCGCCAGGGTGGACGAGGCGTCCTCCCCCAATCCGATCACGGCCACGCCCAGTTGCTGCACCATCCGGCACAGGCCCAGCACCTCGTCAGACTCCCCGGTCTTGGAGATGGCCACCAGCAGGTCACCGGGCTGGACCGCCCCAACCGTTCCGTGCAGGGCGTCCATGGAGTGGATGAACAGGGCCGGGGTGCCCGACACGGACAGCAGGTGGGCGAGGCGGCGGGCGATTTGCGAGGAGGTGCCGCTTCCCGTGGTGAGAACTTTGCCGGCGGTGGCCAGGACCCGGTCCACCACCTCGGGCAGGGTGTCGGTGACCACGTCGGCCACCCGGGACACGGCCGCGGCCTCCGCGACGATTGCCGCCCGGGCAACCTCGCCCATCTGTTCGCTGGTCAGAGTTTTCATCGACCCGCCCCTACTCGATCGGGTCGAGTTCGGCGGGCACCTCGCTTCGGTGGCCAACCGCCCCGGCCGGGTGACGTTTGAGGGTCTGCTCCCACGGTTCGCGGGCCAGGCGCATCAGCACCTGGGCCAGAGCGTCGGCCCAGACCCCGGACACCAGGGTGGAGCCCATCGCCAACACGTTGCCGGGGTCGGCCCCCTCGCCGGTGTGCAGTTCGCAAACCAGGGTGGCCAGCGACGCGAACGTGGAGGTGGGGGCCTCGGTCACCGCAATGATCTGGGTGTTCTGCTCGCGGACCAGGGCGCACAGCTGGTTGAGCTCGTCCGACTCGCCTCCTTTTGAGAACGCGATCACCAGGTCGTCCGGCTCAATCGCCCCGACGCTGCCGTGAAGCGCATCCATCGCGTGCAGGAAGAGGGCGGGCGTCCCCGAAACGGAGAGCAGGTGGGCCGTTCGCCGAGCCACGGTCGCCGAGGTGCCCGAACCGACCGTGATGACTTTGCCTCGGCGCGATTGCACCAGGTGAACCGCGTCCACGAACGACTGGTCGAGGGCGGCGGCCACGGCGGCCACGGAGGCGGCTTCGGCTTTGACCACCTGGCGACCGGCCTCAATGATCGCGGCCGATTCGGCACTGTCAAACGACTGTGGGGAGTGCATGGTTGTTCCTATTCGTTTGCCTTGAAGGCAGCAGGTTGTTGGGTTACTCGCTCCAGGCGAGGTGGCGCAGTTTAGAGACGGACAGTTCGTCCACCGGGAGTGGGTCAGAGACCACCCGGCCCCCGGCGAAGACGATCACCTCGTCCGAAACGTCCAGGATCTCTTCCTCCTCCGAGGACACCATCACCACCACCATGTCCTCGGTGTGGGCCAGGTCCCGCAGGATCTGGTGAATCTCGGTTTTGACCCCGATGTCGACCCCTTTGGTGGGTTCGTCCAGCAGCAGCACTTTGGGTTCTTGCGCCAGCACCTTGGCCAGCAGAACTTTCTGCTGGTTCCCCCCGGACAGGGAGGAGATTGGCGCCTGGGGATCGCCGCGCAGTTCCAGGAACTCCAGCAGCCGGTTCACGTACTTGTCCAGGCCACCGCTGCGGAGCACTCCCCAACTGGTGAAGCGTTCCAGCACCGGCAGGGCCGTGTTGGTGACGGAGTTTTGCTGCGGGACGATCCCATCGGTTTTTCTTTCCTCGGTCAGGAAGGCGATGCCGCGACGAATGGCGGCCCTCGGCGTGGTCGGCGCAAACTTCTCGTCGCCCACCCGGACCCGGCCCCGGCGGACCCGGTCGGCCCCCACGATGGCCCGCAGCGTCTCGGAGCGCCCGGACCCGCCCAGGCCGTAAACTCCCAGGACCCGTCCGCGAGCGGCATCGAACGAGACTCCGCCCAGGGTGTCGTTAACCAGGTCTTCAACCCCAAACCAGGGCACCCGCTCCCCGAGCACCACCTGCTTTTTCTCGCCGGTCACGTCGACCGCGTCCTGGCCGGCAATAGCTGCCACCACGTCGCGGCGGTTGGCGGTGGCGGTCGGGGCGTCGATCACAAGGCGCCCGTCCATCAGGGCCACAATCCGGTCGCACACCTGGTAGAGCTCGTCCAGCTTGTGGTTGACCAGTAGAATCCCAATTCCCTCCGTGTCGGCCAGGTTCCGCAGGTAGGACAGGAGGTGGGTGATCTGCTCGCCTTCAAGGGCGGTGGTTGGCTCGTCCAGCAGCAGACACTTGGTGTCTTTGGAGACCGCAATTGCGATTTCCAGCAGCTGGCGCGTCGCCACCGGGTAGGCGCCCACCAGCTTGTCCACGTCAACGTCGAGGCCGAAGCGCTCGACAATTTCCTGGGCCCCGGCCCGCATCTGGGCGGTCCGCAGCCCGGTCGGTCCGGCCAGTTCCCGTCCCAGCCAGACGTTTTGGGTCACCGTCAGGTTGGGTAGCAGCGAGAGCTCCTGGTAGACGGTGGAGACGCCGGCGGCAATGGCGTCTTGAGGAGAGCTGAAGGATACCGACCGACCGGCCAGCTTCAGCGTACCGCTGTCAGCTTTGTGAGCTCCGGCAAAGACCTTCAACAGAGTGGATTTTCCCGCCCCGTTGTGGCCGACGAACCCAACGATCTCCCCGGCATGCAGGTTGAAAGAGACGCCTTTCAACACCGGGTTGGGGCCGTACGATTTGCGAATGTCACTGGCGCTCAGGAGCGCCGGCTTCGGGTCGGTATCCTTCAGGGTGTTCATGTTAGCCAACCTCTCCTGGGGCCGGGGTTTCCCCGTTGACGTAAATCTTCAGCGGACGCAGAATCTCTGCCTCCACCGAACCGCCATCGACGTAGGTGCGGATCTGCTCAACGACGCGGCGGCCGTAGTCTTCCGGCTCCTGCGCCGCACAGCCCGGGTAGGCATCGGTCAGCGGGAGCTCGGGTGCACAGAAGCCGTACACCTTCACGTCGCGGCCGGAGGCCTTGACGGCTTCCAGGGCGCCCTGAGCGGCAGGACCGGTCGAGGCGAAGATCGCGTTCATGCTCGGGTTACCCTGCAGCATTTCCGTGGTGACGTTGAGGGAGTCCTCTGCCTTGACGTTGCCGTCCACCTTGGCGATCACCTTGGCGTTCGGGTTGGTCGAGAGCACCTCCTCAAACCCTTCGTCCCGGATTACCACCGGAACTTCGTCGGGCTCGGTCACGTAGCCCACGTTGATCTCCGCGTCGGCGCCGAAGTCAGCCAGCACCTGCTCGGCCACCTGGGCTCCACCGGCCTTGTTGTCCGCACCCAGGTACTGGATGATATGCGCTCCCTGAGCCGCGAGGGCATCGGGATCGGCGATCACGTTCACGGTGAAGACCGGGACGTTCGCGTCGTTGGCCGCCTTGATGATGGCCGCCGCCGGCTCGGACTTGACCGGGTTCAACGCCAGCGCACACAGGTTCTTCTGCAACATGGCCTCGGCCTGGGCCAACTGCTGAGCGTCATCGTCGTCGGCAATGGCTACTTCGGCCTTCATGCCGTTTTCGGCAGCAGCTTCTTCGAAGCCCTGCTTCATCGCCACGTAGTAGGGATTGGTTTGGTTGGGAAGCAGGACCCCCAGGAGGGCGCCATCTTCCTTGCAGGATTCGGGAATCTGGGCACTGGCGGCGCTGTCGCTGCCAGATTGGCCTGACTCCTCCGTGCTCTTACTGACGCCGGTATCCACGGCGGAGCAGCCAGCCAGGGCGATGGCGCCAACTGACAGGGCCAGCCCGAAGAGCGAACCAACTCGTTTCATTTTTCCTCCTTTAGGAAATGTGTGTGAAGTAGAAGGTGAGTGTGACTAGTCGGGGTCAAGAGTGTGAACTAGCGCCTCCTTTCCGGGGGAGGTTGGTTCATTGGCTCCGCCCAGGCGGAACAGCTTTCGGAGAGAAATGTTCCGCCGATTGGTGTCGATGAGGACGCCGACCAGGATGATCGCGCCGATGACGAGGGGCTGCCAGTAGGACTCCACCCCGATCACGTTCATCCCGTTGGAGACTTCCGCGATCAGAAGGGACCCGATAAAGGCGCCGAGGATAGTGCCGACTCCGCCGAAGAGGCTGACGCCGCCCACCACGGAGGAAGCAATTGAGTAGAACTGTTCGTTTCCGGACCCGGCGGTTGGGTACCCCACCATCAGACGGGAGGCGGTGATGATGCCTCCGAAGGCGGCGGTGATCCCCGAGATGACGTAGACCAGGATCGTGGTGCGAGCAATGTTGATCCCCGCCAGCCGGGCGGTCTCCTTGTTGCCGCCAACCGCGTAGATGTGCACGCCGGTCGGAGTCTTGGTCAGCATGAAGCCGATGATGAGGGCGGCCACCACCACCATAATGACCGGAATCGGGATCCCGAAGACTGACCCGCGACCAAAGAAAGCGAACATCGGGTCGGTTACCGTGACCGAGCGAGCATTGGTCAGAATCTTCGGAATCGAAGCAGCGATGCCGAAGGTGGCGAAGGTGACGATGAACGGGGGCATTTTCCCGTAGTAGACCATGGCCCCGTTGAACAGACCGACGGCTACCCCGCCCAGGATGGCGAAGATGGCGGCTAACCACCAGGGTGCCCCCGCCTGCATTGACATGGCCGCGATCATGCCGGTGAGGGCAATGTTGGAACCGACGGACAGGTCGATCCCGCCGGTCAGCAGCACGGTGGTTTGCCCGAGGGCCAAGAACATGACGACCGCCCCGTTCAGCAGCAGGACGCTCATGTTGCTGGCGGTGCGGAACTCGGGCGAAATGCTGCCCATGATGATTCCAACTAGGACGACGACCCCAAGGACACCAAGCTCCTGTGGAACAGCCCGGCGAGTTTTCATATCGGCTCCTTTGCTCGATTGAGCTGGAAGTGCTCGTTTGAGTTGAGACCACAGTAACACCATTCTCACTCGAGCATCAAGTCACGTAGTATGCTCATGTGAGCAATCAAATTGGCCCCGATGGAGGGACCAACGACGGTACTATTGGGCCAACACAAGATGAACTGGCGGTTAGGAAATCCATTGAGCATCCAGCCCGCAGACTCAGTTGAACTACTCGCCGAAGTGGCCGAGCGCTTCTATGTTGAAGATCAAAGTAAGACTGAAATCGGTAAGGACCTGAATTTGTCGCGCTTCAAAGTGGCACGACTGCTGGAAGAGGCGCGAGACAGCGGCATTGTCCAGATCACCATCAGGCGGACCAGGTCCACCTACTACGACCTGGAAATAGCCCTGGCTAATCACCTGCAGTTGGAACGGGTAATTGTGGTGGATGCCGACCCAATCGCCGAAACTGAGCGGGACCACCTGGGCGAAGCCGCCGCCGAGTATGTCGGCCGAATAGTCCAAAAAGATGACATCATCGGGCTGGCCTGGGGCCGCACTCTGCTCCCGGTGGCCAATCACCTGGACCCGCTGCCAAGGGTGACTTTGGTCCAGCTCACCGGCGTGGTGGGCAACGACATCACCCGTTCACCGATCGAGGTGGCGGCCCGGATCAGGGAAAACTCCCACTCGGAAACCAAGGCACTGCTGGCGCCCCTGTACGCCGCCTCGGTTAACACCGCGCGGGCCCTCCGCCGCGAACCCAGCGTCCAAAACGTGTTTGCCTACTACGATCGGCTCGACATCGCCCTGTCCTCAATTGGTTCCTGGCAACCGCGGGTGACCCAGCTTGAGTCAGAGTTTGCCCCGGAAATCTCCCAGGAACTGGACGAAAAAGGCGTGGCCGCCGACTTTTGCGGTCTGTTCTTCGACGCGGAGGGACACCAGGTTCTCACCGATCTGGATCACCGCCGGATCTCAATTGAGCCCGACCAGATCGCCCGCACCACTCAGGTGATCGCGGTGGCCGGCGGGCTGGACAAGACCAACGCCCTGCACTCGATGGCCCTGACCGGGCTGCTCACCTGTCTGGTCACCACCAGCAACGTGGCCGAGCAGCTCCTGGCCATGACCTCGGTTTCCCGCCCAACCTGGACCCGCCCCCACCACCGGCTCCGGGCAGCTAGCCCCCGGTGAGGCCCGGCGCGATCCAAATTGGGCACTAACGCAAAAGCGGGGCGACCCGAAGGCCGCCCCGCTCAGGAAGTACGTGGTTAGTCTTCCTTGGCTTCTTCCGCCACCTCTTCGGTGACTTCTTCAATCTGCTCTTCGAAGCTCGGGGCTTCCGCCTCGGCCGGATCCGCGGTGAACTCGCTGATGTCAACCAGTTCGCCGTTGGTGTCCTTGACGGTGGCGCCGCGCAGCACCGCCACCAGTGCCTTGGTCCGGGCCAGCTCCACCATCATGTTCTGGATCTGACGCTGATCCTGGAACAGCTGTCCCGGATCCATGCCGAAGGTCTGGGCGGTCTGCATCATGAACTCGAAGAGTTCCTGCTGACCAACCTGAACGTCGCTCTTCTCCGCCAGGGTCTCCAGGAAGATGGATTGACGCAGGTCGTTCTCCACAGCCTCACGGATCGACTGCTTGTCCTCGTCCGAGGTGTTCTCGTCCACCCGGTGCGACAGCTCGTGCTCAATTGCGGACTCGGGCAGCAGGATCTCGGTCTGCTCCAGCAGCTGGGCCAGCAGCTTGTCGCGGGCCTCCAGCGCCTGCTGCGAGACACCGCGGCGGGCCACCTGCTCGCGCAGGTCGGCCAGCAGTTCCTCGGCCGTATCAAACTCGGAAACCATCTGGGCAAAGTCGTCGTCAGCCTCGGGCAGTTCCCGCTCCTTGACCGAGATGACCTTGACCTCGATGGTGGCATCCTGGCCGGCGTACTCGCCGCCGCGAACGGTCGAGGTGAAGGTGACTTCCGCCCCGGCCTCCTGGCCGCGCAGTGCCTCATCCTGACCTTCCAGCATGTTGCCCGAGCCCAGCTCGTAGGACACCTCGGACAGGGTGTCGATCACTTCGTCGCCCACCTTGGCTTCCAGGTCCAGGGTCAGGTAGTCGCCGTCTTCAGCCGCCCGCTCCAGGTTCTTCAGGGTGGCGAACCGGCCCCGCAGCTCGTCGAGCTCAGCCTGGACGGCCTCGTCGTCGACCTCAACCGGGGAGACTTCCACTTCCAGGCCTTCAAACTCGGGCACGTCAAACGCTGGAACCACGTCGACCTCGGCGGTGAACTTCAGCAGTCCGCCGGGCTCACCCTCGGCCGCCGGGACCTCAACCACGTCGACGTCCGGCTGGGACACCGGGCGCAGTTCGTTGTCCATCACCGCGCGCGAGTACAGCCCGGGCAGCACCTCGTTCACGACCTGCTCGATCACGACCCCGCGGCCAAAGCGCTGGTCAATGATCCGCGGCGGGACGTGCCCCTTCCGGAACCCCGGGATGGAAACCTGCTGCGCGATCTCGCGGTAGGCCTTATCCATATCCGGCTTCAGCTCGTCATAGTCAGCTTCGACAGTCACCTTTACGCGGGTCGGCTCAAGGCTTTCAACAGTGCTCTTCACGGGGTTAGTCTCCCAGCTAGTTCGATAATTAGGGCAGTCCGCGGATGCAGACACTGTCCTCTAGTTTACGGGACGCCCGCCCAGTTGGTTAATAGTGATGTGAGCCGTCTTCGTGAGATTGCTCCCGAGCCGGGGCCGGGAGGTGGCGTGGCCCGGAACCCCTTGCTTGGGTGGCGAGCCGGCCCAGCGCGAGCCGGGGCTGCTCCCGCATGCCATACTGGCCTCAATTGGACCGCGGGGAGGCACCATGGCACGACCGATCCACCGAACTTCCCACCGCTGGGAACGGCTCAACGCCGCCGCCGACGGCGCATTCTTCCTGCTGGCCACCGCCGCCTCCTGCTGGCTGTTCGTCGTCTCGCTGTCCAACATTCACTCGTTTCACTGGACCGTGTTCGCCTGGTTGATCCTCCTGTGGGCCACGCTGGCCTACCTGCTGCTCCCCCGGATTCACCGGGTCCTCACCACCCTGTATGTCCCGGACTACTTCATCGGCCGCGCCCGCACCACCGAGGGACTGCTGGGCGACCCCGTCAATCTGGCCTTTCACGGCACTGAAGCGCAGGTGGAGGCCGCAATGCACCGGGCCGGGTGGGTGAAGGCCGACCCGATCACCCTGCGAACCTCCCTGGGCATCGCTCTGTCCACGCTGACGCGGAAGTCCTACCCGCAGGCCCCGGTCAGCCCACTCCTGCTGTTCAACCGGCAGCAGGACCTAGCCTTTCAACAGGAGGTCGAGGGGAACCCGGCTCAGCGCCACCACATCCGGTTCTGGCAGTGTCCCCCAGCATGGCCGCTACCCGGCGGGACCCGGGTCGGTTGGCTCGGGGCGGCCACCTATGACAAGTCGGTCGGGCTGTCACTCTTCACCCTGCAGGTGACGCACAAGATTGCCGAGAACACGGATCAGGAACGCGACCACGTGGTCCAGACTCTGCAGGATGCAAATCCGGAGGTGAAAGTCCGGGTTCTGGCCGACTTTTCCACCGCCTATCACTCCCGCAACGGCGGCGGCGACTCGATCAAGACCGACGGGGCCCTGCCGATCGTGGATCTGCGCCCAGTCCCGGCCTCCAAGCCGGCGGAGCCCACCCACCTCCCCTCCCACCTGGATGACGCCAAAGAGTTCTTGCGGGCAGAGCGGCCAATCCCGATTTACGTCGCCATGCTGCTGATTTTGTTGCAGATCGGGGGAATGGTGGCCTGGTCCGTCCTGGCCCTGCGCGACTCGGGCTCATACGCGGGGGCCGTCACCAAGTTGCTCCCCGACCAGGGGCTACTGGCTGCTGCTACCCCGGATCAGATCGTCCGCACCTACGTGGTCAGCTACCTGCTGGGCGCCGCGGTGTTTGCCGGGTTGGCTGCCCTGATGTGGGATGGGTTTCGGCCGGCCCGGCTCTTCCTGATGGCCGCCGCCACCCTCACCATTGTCCCGGCCTTCGTCACCTGGTGGCGACTTGGCAGCAGCCCCGAGTTCGACCAGTACCTGCTGTCGGTGATGATGGCGGTGCCGCTGCTGATGGCCCTGACCTCCCCCTCGGTGACCGAGTGGGCAGACCAGCGAACTGACCTGCGCCGGGCCCGCCGAACGGCACGCAAACAAGTGAAAGCCGGCTCGGGAAAATGACCGGCTCCCAGTAGAGGCCGCGTTTTACCTGAAAAGCTAAACCAAGGCGCAAATGGACGACTCCGCCGATCACGATTGGTTGAATGGAAAGCCGACTTTTGCTTCAAACGGCCAGTGGAGCGAGTGACGGGAATCGAACCCGCACCATCTGCTTGGAAGGCAGAGGCTCTACCATTGAGCTACACTCGCGGCGTCTTGCCGGGGCAAGAACACCTCCTAATGATACAGAAATTTCGGCGTCGACCAAATTGGCCGAACCACCTGCCGAACTACCCGCCGAACTACCCGCCGACCTGCACGCCCAGCTCGGCTAGCTTCGCCAAGACCTGGGCCTGTCCCAGCGTCCCCACCTCCACGCTGTGGATGTTTCCATCCGCATCGAGGAAGTAGTGGGTGGGCAAGCCCATCACTCGGTACAGGGAGGCGATCTTGTTGCCGCTGTCGATCACCTGCGGGTAGGTCAGGTTCAGCTTGGCGCTGTAATCCAACACGGCGCTTGGGGTGTCAGAGACGTAGACCGAGATGATCTGAGCCCGGTCCCCCACCTGCTGATAAACCTCCTGAATGTCGGGAACTTCCGCCCGACAGTTGGAGCACCAGGTGGCGTTGAAGATCAACCAGGTGGGCTGGCCCGGTTCGCCCACCTCGAAGGTGTCGCCGCCGGTGGTCCGCGCGGTGAAGGCCGGGGCCGGCTGCCCCACTTCCGGGGCGGGCTGGCCACTGTCGGGCACGTCCACCTCGGACACGCCGGTGGTGTCCCCCGACTCGGCCGCAGCTGACGCACCCCCGTCCCGCCAGCTACCCACCAGCCAGATGCCGGCCAAAACTATCAGGGTGACGACCGCCAGAATGACAATGTTGCCGAGCGGGGTCTCTCTAAAGGCACGTTTCTCAGGCATACGAGTGCAGACCGCCAAAGAAGTGGTTCCCAAAGTAGGCAAACAGCACGGCCGCGAAACCGATGATCAGCAGCCAGGCACTGCGCTTGCCCTGCCAGCCGCGGGTGACGCGGGCATGCAGGTAGGCCCCGTAGATCAGCCAGGTTACCAGCGCGGCGGTCTCCTTCGGATCCCAACCCCAGTACCGGCCCCAGGCGGTGTTGGCCCAGACGGCACCCAGCACAATCATGATGGTCAGCATCGGGAAGGTCACCGTCGCGGCCTTGTAGCCAATGTCGTCGAACAGGTCCCGCGGGGGGAGGCGACGGATCTTCAGGTTCGGGTAGATCAGGTACAGGACGGCAGCGCCGAACGAAACTGCAGCCGCGCCGTAGGCCGCAATCGCGAAGCCAACGTGCAGGGTGAGCAGCAGGTTGTTCTGCAGGGCGGGGATGAGCGGCTGCACGGTGGTGTCCAGCGTCATCGAGTAGAGCAGCAGCGCGGCGGCCACCGGGAGCACCATCAGCGACAGGATCCGAACCCGCCACAGGTACTCGGCCACCAGGTAGGCACCCAGGATCCCCAGCACGAAGGAGACGGCGAACTCGTGCTGATTTGAGAACGGGCCGTAGCCGGTCTGGGTCATCCGGATCACCAGGTAGGCCAGGGTCAGGATGAAGGAAATGAAGGTGAAGCCGGTGGCGTACAGCGCCAATCCGGTCGGCAGTTTCTGCCGTTCGTAGGTGCCGACCTGCGAGGTGACGGTCGCACCGACCGCTACCTTCTCAGGCTGCTTGGCACGCTTGGTGGTCACCACTACCAGGTCACACACCAGCGCCAGCACCACGAACACGAGTGCCGCGGTCAGGATGTACTCGGCCACGACCAAAATGCTATCCATGGTTTTCCTCTCTGCTGGCCGAACCAAGTTCCTGGTCCACTTCGGCCACTAGTTTTTCGAACATTCGCTGGTAGGAGTAGTCGAGGCGGGAAACCGCGCCGAACAGAAGCTCGCCCTCTTCGTGGCGCAACCACAGGCGCCGGTAGGGGAACATGAAGGTGATGCTCATGCCGACCACCAGCAGGATGGACCCAACCCACATCCAGGGGGCGCCGGGGTCCTGCCGCATCCGGATCCCGGTGTACTGGCGTTCCCGCTCGAAGGAAACGGTGTATCCCTCAACCGTCTCGCTCTCGCCCTGGGTCACGCCCACCACTCCCAGCGGCTCCTCCGCCTCGGCCTGGTACACCTCAAACACGGCCGTGCCGACCGGAATCCCGGAGTCGACCGCCCCGGAGGCCGGGGTGACAACCACGACTTCCAGTCCCTCCAAGTCGACTCGCCCGACAGCCTTCTGCCCGTCGTTGGAGGTCCACTTCAGCGGGACCGAGCCGGAGAAGAGGGTCTCTCCGCTTGCATCGGCAATGCTCACGTCAGCAGCGATGCCGAACGAAGACTGGTGGAAGCGGAAACCGCCGTAGTCCAGGGGCGAGTTGACCCGAACTTCCTGCTCGGCCAGCACTTCATCCCCGTCGAGAATCTGAATCACAGAGACGTAGTCGGCGGGCCGGCCCGTCTCGGTGTAGCTGTCTTTGAACGAGAGCGCCTGCACGCTCAGGTCGGTCCCGTGTCCCACCGGAACGGAGCCGCCCACGGGCACGGCCATGTCCTCTTCAATCCCCCAGGTCGAGCTGATGACGAAGGCGGCCAGAATCAGGATGAAGCTGAGGTGAGCGATGACGGTCCCGATCCCGCTCCAGGCGTAGCGGTCCGCGTAGGCGGCCACGCCCGGCTCGCGCGGGTCCTCCAGGTAGCGGAAGCGGTTGCGTCTCAGCACGCGCCGGGCCGCTTCGAGCGTCTCGGTGGACGAGGCGGTGGTTGGCACGGTGCCGCGGTAACGCGCCTTGGCAAAGAAGCGGGCAGCCACGTGCACGCGCGGCTCCCGGTAGCGCTTCCACAACTCGGGGATCCGGTGCACGGTGCAGGCAATGATGCTCAGCGCCAACAGCGAGACGATGACGTAGAACCCCACCGAAGTAAAGATGTGGAAGAACCCGACGGCGTTCAGGATCGAAGTCCACCCGCCGTAAACTTCCTGCGCCTGAGCCAGGAATTGGGCTTTGGCGGCCGGATCGTCAAAAGTCCCCGGCTGCGCCTGCATGATCAGGGACCCAAAGACGGCGTAGAACGCCATCAGCAGGATCAGAATTAGGCCGACCGTCTTTGAGTAGAAAAGACGGTAGACCCAGTGGAACACCTCGGTGACGGCAACTTCGTGCTCCCGGGGCTGCTCCTCTCCCACTTGGACCGTGGGGCCGGCTGGTTCAGTCATCTTCTCTCTCTTCCTACAGATTTACCCAAGAGAACCCGCTCAAGGGTGCCAACAGGTCGGTGATCATCAAGAACCCCATCAGCATCAACAAGGCCGCACTGATCAGTTGAATCGCGCGGAAATGGCGGCTAAACCAGGACAGCTTCGCGGTCAGCCGGTCGACCCCCAGGGCCACCAGCACGAACGGAAGTCCCAGTCCCAGGCAGTAGACAACCAGCAGGGCCAGGCCGTGGCCGGCCGAGCCGGTGGTCACCGCCATTCCCAGCACCACCCCCAGCACCGGACCAATGCAGGGCGACCAGCCCGCGCCAAAGGCCAGTCCCATCAGGGCGGAGCGAGCCATGGTGGGTTGTCCCGCCTTCAGCTTGGGTCCGCCAATCGAGCGATCCAGCCAGCTGAGTTTCAGGATCCCCCCGGTGTAGAGGCCCAGGAGGATCAGCAGGATTCCGCCTCCCACCCGCAGTGCCGGCCGGAAATCGCCAACCACCCAGCCGATCAGGGAGATCAGCCCCCACAGGCCGATAAAGACGGCGGAGAAAGCGGCGACGAAAGCGAGCGAGTTGCGCAGCGCCATCCCTTTGCCCCCGCCCACCGGGGCCTGGACCTGGCGATCCTCCGGTCGGATGAAACCGGTAGCGACCGGGACCGTCGCCGGCTGACCCGCCAGATAGGCCACGAACACGGGCACGATCGGCAGGAAGCAGGGAGCGGCGAACGAAACGATCCCGGCCAGGAAGACGAGGGGGAAAGACACTGCGTCCATCAGTCGATAACGCTGTCCATATGCATCGAGATGGTCTGGGCCAGGTCGGAATCAGGATCGATGTCGATCACCTTCTGCCAGGCTTCCTGGGCCCGATCGGCCTGGTCCGGGTCGGACAGGTAGGCAAACCCCAGGTTGTACCAAGCGGTGATGTTCTCCGGATCCAACTCGGTTACCGCCAGCCACTGCTCACTGGCCTCGTTGACCTTGGCCTGGTTGAAGTAGATGACGCCCAGTTCCAGGCGCGCATCGACATCGTCGGGGCTGGCGGCAATCAGAGCCTCCAACTCGGTAGCGCGGGCGGCCGCCTCCTCCTCGGTGACCCCCTGGGAGGCCCCCATCGTGGGAAGCTGCTCCTCGGTGCCGGAGGGGCGCCCACCAAACCAGACGCCGAACCCGACGCCGACGACCAGCACCAATCCCAGGGCAAACTTGGCTGCCGCCGGGAAGCGGTGGGACGAGGCGGGGCGGACGGCCGCGGGCACGGCCGCCTTCGGACGACGGTGCAGCAGGTCGTCCTCCCCCTCCATATCGTTGTAGAAGTCCTCGGGTTCGTCCTCAATGCCGTCTTCAACATCCGGTTCGGAGTGGGCCGAATCCGGGTTGGTCGAGTCAGGGGCGGACAACTCGAGGTCGGGCGAGCCGACCGGGGCCAGCTCCGCCTCAACTACCTCGTCAGCCGTCGGCGGGACAGCGTCTGGACCGGTTCCTTCCAATATTTCTACTTGTCGCTGGGCCCAGGCCTTTACCTCCGGGGGCGCGTAGGCCAGGAACTCCAGGATTGCTGCTTTATTTTCGGTGGGATCAGTGCCCACTTTGCCCCCCGCCGGACCGCAGGGAAGCGGTCAGGTTGTTGGTAGTGATGTCAGATGCCGACAGCTCTTCGGCGGTGGCCCCGCGCAGTGCCAGCTGACCCTTGCGGGCCGCGTCCAGCGACTGGCTGAGGATCCGCTGCTCGTAGTCAGGAGCGTGGAAGCCGTAGGAGTTCTCCGAGTAGACGTAGTCCACGTAGAAGCTCGCCTTATTCTGGTATTCCTGAGCCAGCTTGATGTTGGCTTCCGGAGTGCCGTTCTTCTGGGCGGCCTCAATGTCGTGAATCAGCGAGACCAGCGCATCCATCGCCCGGTCGCGGGACTCGATGAAGCGGTCCTGAATCGTGGTGACCCGCTCTTCGAGGACGTCCGTGTCGGTGTGGCAGGTACCGCAGGAAGCATTCAGATCCGCCATCGGCGAGGTGATGTGGTGGTTGGTGACCTTGGCGGCCCCCACTCGCTCGTAGCTCATGTGGCAGTCAGCGCAGCTCACACCGTTGGCGGCATGGACGCCCTGGGCCCAAACGTCGAACTCGGGGTGCTGCGCCTTCAGCACCTTCGCGCCGGTGGTGCCGTGCTCCCAGTCAACGTGACCGACTTCCTGGTAGTAGTCCCAGATGTCATCCAGGTCCAGCCCATTGGCCCACGGGAAGGTCAAGACCTTGTCCTCCCCGGCGAAGTAGTATTCGACGTGGCACTGGGCACAGACGTAGGAGCGCATCTCCTGACGGGTGGCGTCGCGGTTGACGTCGTAGTTCTCGATTCCCTCGCTGGCCTTCAGGTCGGCAATGCCGCGTTCAAAGGCGGGCCGGGTAATCCGCAGTTCCATCGTGGCCGGGTCGTGACAGTCGATGCAGGCCACCGGGTGCTCGGTCATGTCCAGCAGGTCACCCAGGGGCATCGTGCCCATCTTTTCAAAGCCGGCATCCACGTCGCCATTGCCCAACTCCTTGTAAACGGCCGGCATCGAAGCGTGGCAGTTGGCACAGGTACCGGGTTGCTTGAACTCGGTGTTGCGTCGGGTGAATTCCTGATCCAGGGTCATGTACTCATGGCCGCGCGCGTGGCGGTAGTCGGTCGCGAAGGCGTAACCGGTCCACATGGTTACCAGGCGGGGATCCTCTTCAATCTTGGAGGACTTCACCTCGGTGCGCGGGTCCCCGGCCACGTCGTGGGGCACCATTTCGCCCGAGTGTTGGGACGGAGTGTATTCGGCAGTGCGCTTGTAGGCCTCGTACTGAATGGGGAAGTTCTTGCCCCAAATCGCGGGATCGACCGTGGTTTCGTCCAGGGCCACCACCTCGGTGAAGGTCTTGGCCCCCTCCTGCTTCTTCTCAAAGATGTTCATCAGCAGGGCGGTGATCACCACGGTGGCAGCGAAAGCTCCGACGAGGATGAGCACCAAGAGAACCAGCCGGTTCTTCGACTTTCCCTGGGACGGCGTTTGCTCGCTCATTTCTACTCCTACTCGTGTCCCACGCCGGAATGGCAGCGGATACAGTCAAAAACTTCGTCGTCGCCGGTGACCCCGGGGTGACGAGCGCTGTAAGTGAAATCGTCGTGACAGGTGAGGCAGGCGTTATTCGTGACCCGCAGACTGACCGGTCGGGCCTCGATGTTCTCCGGGTGCCAGCCGGTGGTGAACTTCAGTGCGTGCATAAAGCCGTTTTCGGCCTTAACCGCGTACTTGTGGACTACGTTGTCGTGAGGCAGATGGCAGTCGGCGCAGGTAGCCACGTTGGCGTGCGGCCCGGCAATCCATCCGTCGTATTGGTCGTTCATGATGTGGCAGTTAATGCAAGCTTGCGGGTCGCTGGACAAATACGACGCGCCTTTCGCATAGATAAAGGTGTAGACCGCCAATCCACCCATGATTCCTACGATGAAAACAGCGGCCGCTGCCAGAATAAAACGAGGCGACCAAGAGCTTCGCCCTGTTTTTTCAGCCATGGCGCCAATCCCCTTCGGTTGTACGTCGACAGCGGTTCTGCCTGGTTCCAATCATAGGGGGAGGCCCCGGAGCCCCAGGTTCAAAAGGGCAGCTCCGAGGCCTATATTCACGTTTTTTTCAGGGATAATTCGGCTGGCGTGGGACCATGGGCCCAAACAAGGGCTGGCAATTAGGACCTAGGCCCTAGGCTATTTGAAACACGCTCATATTTTGTAAACTTCGCCATTAGTTATTTCGTAATTAGCCAACCATATTTGTCAATTGGATCAATTAGCGGGAAGCGTCCACCCGAAGTCGCAGGGCGGTAGCCAAGATAGCGACTGGACCGAGAGATGAAGTCGTCATACTGGGTTATCGCCTCGAGCCACCGGCAATAGGTGCGGTAGAGGTCTTCCTCGCCGTAATCCGGGGAGATCTGAGCCAAATCAGCAGTAACTTGGCGCAAACGGTGGAACCGAACCACGCTGAAGTCTCCCCCGCACTCCCCCGCACTGGCGCTCTTCCACTCGCGCCAGAACTCCGCCTCCTCCATCGGGGTGGCCGCCTCGGGCAAATCCCACCGCAAGAGTCCGTAAAGTTCTTCCTGGCACCCGGCAAACGAGTAGTGCAGCCGCTCCAACTCCGCCAGCGACCGGGCAACGTGCTGCTCGGGCAGGCCGAAGCGAAGCACCTCCAGGGTGCCGGCCGTCATGTAGACCCCAAAGGGCATCGAGAACTGGTCCTTGCCACTTTGGAAGACAAGGGAAGAGTGATCCTGCGCCAACGAGTCGAAGTAGGTGTTGAAGTTGCCGCGGACAGCCACCAGATGGATTTCGAGGGACCAGGTGTCCTGACTGGGAAAATAGGGGGCCAGCGTGTCCACCGGCGAGCCCACCTTCGAGCCCGGCGCCGGGAAGGAGGCACACAGGGTCCGGAGGGCCTGAATCGAACTGTAAACGTTGCTCAGGAAAGTGATCACCATCGACAGCAGCACAATCGAGAGCAGAGTTTCGATCACCGAGAGCATGTTGACCCAGGTGGTCTCAGGGCTGAAGTGGGTGGAGCCAACCGTCGAGAACTGCCCCATCGAGTAGTAGAGCGCGCCCCAGTAACCCGGAGGGGCACCCTGGTCGTGGGTGAGGGCACCGGACTGCAGGGCCCCCATATAGATAAAGGAGAAGCCCAGAATGAGGCCGGCCAGCCACACCAGGATCACGCTGGTCAGCATCACCCCGGTCATCTGGCGATAGACGAACCGTCGGACGTGACCGTTCAGCCGCGAGGTGACGAAACGGATAAAGCGCCACTCCTGCACCACCACGCGATTGGTGATCAGGCCGGGTTCGTTGTAGTTGAGGACGGTAAAGAAGGTGTCCACCAGGGTCACCACCACCAGCAAGATGCCGGCCCAGATCCAGATAATCTCCATCAGCCACTCCTTTTTCCTGGTCTCGATCCTGCTGCACCCGGGCGGAGTTGTCCACAGATAGCGCAGCCGATCGCAGGGAGCGGGGCGTGGTGACTCAGCCCAGCTTGGAGACCGTCACCGACCATTCGTTCCCATGGGAAATGCCGTTCTCCCGGGCAAAGTTGCCCAGGTTGGTGGCCAGGGAAAGCTGATCCAATGAGTTGAAGTAGATCAGAGGCCCCTGGTCTTCGACGTCGGCAAAGACGTTCACGTACGGCAGGTCCCCGGCAAAGACTCGCTCTTCCCCAGAGAACACCTCGACCCGGTACTGCTGGCCCAAGGTCAGGCCAAACTCCTCAGCCAACTGGTGGCTGATATTCGTCCAGACGTTGCCGAACCTAATGTCCAGCGCCGGCACGTTGCCGTGCAATTGCCCCGCCTGGATCGAGGCCCGCTGATAGTCCAAAGCCAGCGGCGGCTCGGTCACCAGGTCCCCCACCTGCTCAAAGGTGATGATCCCCGCGGCCAATCGAGCGCCGGTGTAGGCGTAGACGTCCCGCCCGTGAAAGGTGTACGGGTTGTGCGAGTCGGTGCGGCGGTTAACCGCCTCGTTGATCTCTCGCATTTCGGCAATCCCATAGACATCGGCAATCAGGGTGAGGGTGCCGTTGTCAGGTGTCACTACGAAGTGTCCGGTCTTGGTTCGGGCCACCACGGACTTCCGGGCAGACCCTACGCCCGGATCGACCACGGACACGAATACGGTACCGGCCGGCCAGTACTCCAGGGTCTGATAGAGCCGGTAGGCCCCATCCCAGATGGTGTAGGGCGGAATCTGATGGGTCAGATCGTAGAGCCGCAGATTCAGATCCACCCCCGAAGCGACCCCCTTCATGGCCGCCACTGCCCCGTCGCGCAGGCCAAAGTCGGACTGAAAAACAACAATTCCGACCACGTCCGCGGTTTCGCTCATCTGTTCCCTCTTTCCGGTTAACTTTTGGCATAGCATATGGCACGCAAGCAGTTAGCGCACAGCGCGTCCACCTGCGGCGGGTCCAACGGATGGAAGAGTTCTGGCCGTCCCCCTGGCCTTTGGTAGTTTTGCCCCGTTCGCATATTTCGAACTGTCAAAAAGGAGTCGCAATGTCCAGTTCTCTCACTTCATCGCTGCCACTAGTCAAACGTCTTGGCCTGGGGACCCTGGCCGCAATGGCCGGTCTCAGCATGGCGGCGTGCGGGGCGGGTGGCTCCACCGGGGAATCCGAAACCCAGTCCTCTTCCCAATCCGAATCGGCCGCCCCGGTCAACACCCCCGAAGCCGACGCGCTGCCCACGGTCACCCCGGGCAAACTGACCGTTGCCACCGGTGAGCCCGCGTTCTCCCCCTGGGTCGAAAACGACGATCCCGAGTCGGGCGAAGGTTTTGAAGCGGCGGTCGCCTACGCGGTGGCCGAGGAGCTGGGCTTTGCCCGCGAAAACGTGGTTTGGATTCGCACCCCGTTCGACACGGTGATTGCCCCCGGCCCGAAGGATTTCGACGTCAACATTCAGCAGTTCACGGTCACCCCGGAACGCGAAAAGGCCGTTGATTTTAGCTCCCCGTACTACACCACCACCCAGGCCATTGTCTCCGTGGAGGGCAACACCGGGGCAGACGCGAAGTCGCTCGCCGACCTGAAGGACGTCAAGTTCGGGGTGGCGGCCGGCTCTAACGCAGCAGCGATTTTGGAAGAGCAGGTGGCTCCCACCAAGGAAATCGCCGTCTTCAACAGCAACGACGATGCGGTGGCCTCTCTGAAGGCCGGGCAGATCGACGCCCTGGTCACCGACCTGCCCACGGTGCTGTACCTGCAGGCAGCCGTGCTCGATAACGGCGTGGTCGTGGGCCAGTTCGCCCCGGTAGCCGGGGACGGTGACCAGTTCGCCTTCCTGCTGCCCAAGGATTCTGAGCTGACCCCGGCCGTCTCGGCGGCGGTCGACGCACTGGCAGCAAACGGCACCCTGGCCGAGCTGGAGAACACCTGGATCGCGGAAGGCGCCAGTGCGCCGGTGCTGAAGTAGGGCCGATCCTGAAGTAGCACCTACCTGAGATAGCATCGACCGGTAGGATCGGAGCGGGCATTGGGCTAGTTCCCAGTGTCCGCTCCGTGCCAGTTAGGCACTGCCCCACCGGTTGACCACGAGCAGATGTGAAGAGGCCCATGAGGATGCAACAGACCCAGGGACGGCCCGCCGCCAGCCCGGTCGAAGAGGAGCGCCGCGCCTACAGGCGCCGACAGAGTCGCCGCTCCATCCTGATCTCGGTTGGTTCCACCGTTGTGTTCACCGTGGTAATCGGGTTTTTCGTGGTGGGCTCACCCGGCTGGTCCTCGGTCCAGCAGTCCTTCTTTAACTGGGAGATTGGCGCCCAGTTCTTCCCCAAGATTTTGACCGGCCTGTGGCTGAACATCCGGGCCCTATTCTTCGCCACCATCGGGGTGGCAATTTTCGGCTCGCTGCTGGCAATCGCCCGGACGCTGAAGGGGGCGGTCTTCACCCCCATTCGCCTGCTGGCCGCGGGCTACACCGACATTTTCCGGGGCCTACCCGTGCTGCTGGTCCTTTACCTGGTTGGCAACGGGATCCCCGCCCTGGACATTTTTCCCCGCCTCCCCTCCGCTGTCTGGGGCACGATCGCGCTAATTCTGTGCTACTCCGCCTACGTGAGCGAAGTGCTGCGAGCGGGGATCGAGGCGATTCACCCCTCGCAGCGAATGGCGGCCCGCTCCCTGGGGCTCAGCTACTACCAGACCCTTCGGATTGTGGTCCTGCCTCAGGCCATTCGGAAGGTGACCCCCGCCCTGATGAACGACTTCGTCTCCATGCAAAAAGACGTCGGCCTGATTTCGATCCTGGGCGCGGTGGATGCGATTCGGGCAGCCCAAATTGCCTCGGCCACCACCTACAATTCCACCCCCTACGTGGTCGCCGGAATCCTGTTCATCCTGCTGTCATGGCCCTTCATCCGGTTGACTGACTGGTATTCGGCTCGGGCCCAGTCCCGCGAGCAGATCGGAGGACAGGTATGAGCGCAGTCCTGCGGGTGGACAACGTCCACAAGTGGTTCGGCGAGAACCACATCCTGAAAGGCATCGACCTGGAGGTGTTCCAACACCAGGCGGTGGCTCTGATTGGCGCTTCTGGTTCCGGCAAGTCCACGCTGCTGAAAACCATCAACCTGTTGGAACGGGTGGACGACGGACAGATCTTCCTGGCAGAGGAAGACATCACCGACCCGACCGTGGATGCGGACCTGATCCGGGCCCGGATCGGCGTGGTGTTCCAGCACTACAACTTGTTCCCCCACATTTCGGTGCTCGACAACGTCACCCTGGCATTGCGCAAAGTGAAGAAGGTAGGCCGAGCCGAGGCGAACCAGCGGGGACGGGAGCTGCTGGCCCGGATTGGGTTGGCCGACAAAGCTGACGCCTACCCCGACCGACTTTCCGGCGGCCAGCAACAGCGGGTGGCCATCGCACGGGCCATTGCCACCGACCCGGAACTGCTGCTGCTGGACGAAATCACCTCTGCGTTGGATCCCCAGTTGGTGGGCGAAGTCCTGGACTTGGTCCAGGAGCTGAAGCAGTCGGGCTCCACGATTTTGATGGCCACCCACGAGATGGAGTTTGCCCGGCAAGTGTCGGACCTGGTGGCATTCCTGCACCGCGGTGAGCTGGTTGAGATCGGCCCACCCGACCAGGTGTTTGACGATCCGCAGCGCCCGGAGACGCGCGAGTTTCTGGCCCGATCAGGTGGAAAGTAGCGGCCCGCGTCCCGGCCCTCGATGGAATCTGAGGCAGAGCGCCAAATAGGCATAAATAGTCGGGGCGACAGGATTTGAACCTGCGACCTTCCGCTCCCAAAGCGGATGCGCTACCAAGCTGCGCTACGCCCCGTACTGCACCCCCAATGATAGGGGGCAACAGCCGGGATTCCCAATTTGACCAGGCTAGACGGAGTCGGCTAAACCAGGCCGTCGATGGCCGCTCGACGGCTAGCTGCCGCGCGAATCTTCGCCGCCACCGCCTGGTGGTCCGGGTGGACCTGATACGCGTCCAGCGCCGCCCGATCCGTGAAGGTCACGTCCAGAACCAAGTCCCAGTTCCCCTCGATCGCCTCGGTGTTGACCGTTGCGCTAAGCGACTCCACCCCGGGCACCCGCCCGGCCAAGCCCCGCAGCTCAGCAGCCAGTTCCTTGGCCGTCTCTGCCCGGTCATCTGCATTGAGCTCCCACATCACCACGTGCCGCAGGCCCATAATTATCCCCTTAGTTGTGATTGTCGTCTCTCCCAGTGTAAGTCCACTGGTACATAATTGCCGCGGCGCGGGCCGTGACAGTGGGTGAAAGTCCCTCCGTCAGGATCACCATTACCCCCTCGTCGCCTTCCGGCAGCCGGAAAATGGCGGCATCATTGTAGACTCCGTCCAGCCAGCCCACCTTGTCAGCCACCCAAACATCCGGCCCCAGTCCGGCCGGAATCCCCTCGCGAAAAATCTGCTCAGCCATCAGGTCCAGCGCGTACTGAGTGTGTTTTTCGTCCAGCAGCCTCCCCTGCCACAGCTGGGTCAGGAGTTGGGACAAATCTGCAGCGGTAGTGATCAGGTTCCCCGGTTGGAAGCTGGTCTCGGTTGCACTCATCTGCTGGGCCACCTGGTCCAAGTGATCGTAGCCCATCAGGTAGAGCCACTCCTCCGAACACTCATTGTCGGATTCAACCACCATGGAACTGAGGCAGTCGGAGACCGACTGGTTCCCGATGTAGCTGGCCCACGGCAGTGAGCCGTCCTGAACGTGCCAGAGGATATCGGTCATCACGAACAGCTTGTAGGTGCTGGCGGCCACCATTGGCCGGTCCGGGTTCAACGAGTAGAGCCACTCCCCGGTATTGGCCTCGGCCAACACCACGGCTGCTTCCCCCTCGGAAAATAGTTCTTTGAGGTGCGCGTCAGTCGCGGCGCGGCGCAACTCAGCTGCCAACTCCGGATCTGCGCCGGGTACAACCTCAGCCAGCAGTTCGGCTAGCTCCGGGGGCAGGTCGGATCCAAATACCTCTCGGATCTGCTTTCGGAGGAACAACAGCTCAGGCGAGATCTCCAGCTTTTCCTTCACTTCGGGGGTGGGCTGCGGAGCTGGGGACAGCAGTGGAAACGGGGTCGGGGCAGCCGAGACGGAGGGAACAGGCGCAGGGGCCTTCGCAGGTGTGGTCAGCGAGGCGCCGGCCGTTACCAACGCGCAACTGACCGGGATCAGCAGCGCCAAAGCTGCCCCAATTTGCCACCGTTTCCGCCCCACCTTGCCTCCTCGCCATAACGTTACAATGAACCTGATCGAAGCCCAACTAGGACCGGGGGCTAACATGGCCTGGTGAAGTTTTCTCCAACCCACCCGGCCTGGTGGGAGTACGCTGCCGTGATGGTGGGCGGCTTTGCCGGGACCCTCAGCCGCTACGGCCTGACCGAGCTCGGAGCCAGCCAACCGGTCGCTACCCTCCTAACGGTGAACACAGTCGGAGCCTTCCTGCTGGGTCTGCTGCTCGGCTCGCTCAGCCGGCCGGGTCCGCGCACCCGGGCCTACCGACTGCTCCTCGGCACCGGTTTCCTGGGCGGGTTCACCACCTATTCGGCTTTCTCTTTGACTTTTGCCCAGAACCTGTCCTCTCTCTGGGTGAGTCTGGCGGCGGTCGCGCTCGGCCTGGGGGCGGCACTGGTTGGGGATCAGCTTGCCCGCGCCTTGAAACGAGGTGGCCGGTGATTTGGCTGGTGGGACTGGGCGGAGCCATCGGAGCAGCACTGCGTTTTGCCATCGACTTCTATTTGGGACAGCTGTTTTCCCGCCCGAGCCCGTGGGTAACCATGTTCATTAACATCACCGGATCTTTTGTGCTCGGGGTGTTCGCGGGGTCGCTGTCGGGACCGTGGCTCACCGTGCTCGGGACCGGCCTGATGGGCGGGTACACCACGTTCTCTACCGCCAGCGTCGAGGCCGCGTCCCTTTTGCGGGCGCGTGACTGGGGGTCCGGCCTGGCGGCCGCGCTGGGGACCCTGGTGCTGGGCATTGGGGCGGCACTACTGGGCCTTTGGGTTACGGCCGGGTGAGGTTTGGCGAGGTGGGCCTTCGGCTGGTCCTTTCCCACGGCCGCTAAGACTGCAACTTGATGGCGGAGACCTTCCAGTTGTCCGCGGACTTCTTGCTCAGCGTCACCGCCACACAGTTGGGCCCCTGATAGCAGACTTCGAAAGTCAGCCCCGCTAGGTTTCCCGGGCGGTGCGGCTGCGGGGAAAATGATGCCACCTGGGCAGAGATCACGGGCTTATCCACTTCCTCTGCACGGGAAAACCACGTGTCCCCCTGGACCAGCTCCAAGTAGTCGTTTTGCGCCGGAATACTGTCAGAGAGGTAAGCCCGGGCCCGCTCATCCTGAGCGTAGTCGGTCTCTGCGGCCTGCCGATTGGCGGTGAGGAAGCGTTCCAACTCCATCTGGGCCAGTTCTACCTGCTGCGCGTCGTCCTTCAACTCCTCGGGCACAGACACTGCGGGAAGCGCGGTCGGCGCGGGCAACGGCTCCGGACTGGAGCTACAGGCAGACAGAAGGAAAACCGCACCGACCATGATGGCGCCAAGTTTTCGCATCTTCCCTCCCGGCACCAGTGTACGTGGCCGGTGGGACCTGGACCATGGTTCCGGTGACTACTTGGATCGGTGGCTACTGGGTTCCGGTGGCTTTTAGGAGGCGGAGGGCGCCCGTCAGCAGCTTGGCCCAGTATTTGGGGGAAACACCGCGCGGGGCACCGAAACCTAGAAGCCGCTGCTGGGCAATCGTTTGCGGTTCGGTGTATTTGAGCAGTCCGTCGGCTCCATGGCGCCGGCCAAGGCCCGAATCCCCCATTCCGCCCATCGGCGCGTCAAGGCTGCCCCAGGCGGCGGCAAACGCCTCGTTCACATTGACGGTTCCGGTTCGAATCTGGGCGGCCACCGACCGCGCCCGGGCACCGTCCCTCCCCCACACGCTCGCGTTCAAACCGTAGGGGGAGTCGTTGGCTAGCCTGATGGCCTCATTTACGTTCGAATACCGGTAGAGCGCTACCACCGGTCCGAAGGTTTCCTCCCGGTGCAGCGCCATGTCCGGCGTCACCCCGGCCAAAATCGTCGGCTCGAAGAACAGGGGTCCCAGGTCCGGACGGGCTTTCCCACCCGCCAGGAGAGTGGCCCCCTTCTCAACCGCATCCGCTACCTGTGCCGAGACGGTGTCGAGTTGGGCAGAAGTGGTCAGGCTGCCAACATCCATCGTCCAGTCGTAGGTTCCCCCAACTTTGAGCTGCTTGGTGGCGCTCACAAATCGGTGGGCGAAATCATCGTAGAGAGCTGCGGGCAGGTAGATGCGCTCGATCGAGACGCACAGCTGCCCGGCTGAGGGAAAGGCAGCGGTAATCGCCCCACGGACAGTTCGGTCCAAGTCCGCGTCCGGAAGCACAATCATTGGGTTCTTCCCACCAAGTTCCAGGGAGGCTCCGATCAACCGCTCCCCTGCCTGGGCTGCGATCCTCCGTCCGGAAGCTGTGGACCCGGTGAACATGACATAGTCCGCGTTTTGCAGCAGCGGTTCCCCCAGGGAACGACTGGGACCAAAAACCATCTGCCACACATCCGCGGGCAGACCGGCCTCCCGGAGCAGTTGCAGCGACCAGAGCGCAGTCAGAGCCGTCTGGGTGTCAGGCTTTTGCACGACAGCGTTGCCGGCAATCAGCGCGGGGATCGCGTCCCCGGCCGCCATGCTGAGGGGATAGTTCCACGGGGAGATCACGGAGATCACCCCTTTCGGGTGCCGGAGTTCGCTCGTGCGTGTCAGGAGCGGGAATGCCCCCCGGCGTCGCTGTGGGCGCAACAGCTTCCCCGCGGTCCGGGCATAGTAGCGAGCGGTGATAGCCACATCCATCACTTCCAGGAAGGCGTCCCGCCTGGTCTTGCCGTTCTCGGCCTGGATTAGGTCCAGCGCTTCCTCTTGCCGGGCCAGGACCAAGTCGTGAAAGCGTAAGAAAACCTGGGCCCGTTCCCGGACCGGAACGCTCGCCCAACTGCGCTGGGCCGTGTGAGCGCGAACAAAAGCTTCCCGCACAGCCGGCGGGTCCGCCAGCGGGATCCGGGCCAGGGGAAGCCCCGAGTAGACGGCCGCGGTCGGCTGGGTTTCGCCTCCCACGCCCGCACAGGCAGCGTCGGTTAGGGACACGATGAACGAGTCGGAGAGCCGCTCCGGCAGGGCGGCAAAGCCGTTTGCTCGCCCGGAGTCTTGAGCTTTGTTGAGAGTCAAGGGTGCTCCCTCATTTCCTGCTGTGGTAGTTGTTTCCTTGATCGGCGGAGGTAGCTTCGTGCGCGCGCACAATTGCGCCCTCGGATGGTCTCTACGCTTGGGCACTCGCCTGCAAGTGCAAAACTCCCGAGACGGCGGCGCGCACCCGAGCTTGGACCTCATCCACTGGGCTGGGGCGCAACTTGCCGTCCAAATGCAAGAACGCCAATCCGTGCGCCATCCCCCACAGGGCCAGCGACGCATCGGGGACCTGATCCGGCGGCACCTCTCCCGCCAGGACATTTTCGAGCAGTGCATGCAGCTTTTGGGCCGCCAGGACGCGTTCGGCATCAGCTTCGTCGCACTCGTTGCCAAACATGATGCGGAACTCGGCCGGCCGGTTGAGCGCAAACATAACGTAGGCGACGCCGAGCTGGCTGAGCACCTCCTCAAGGTCCGCCCCTTCGGGCATGGTCGCCAGGGCGGCCGACAGTTCCGAGGTCAGGTCATCAAACCCTGCGGCTGCCACCGCGTTGTCCAGGGCGGCCCGGTCGGCAAAATGACGGTAGGGCGCGGTCTGGGAGACGCCGGCCCGACGGGCAACCGCCCTCATTGAGAACGGTTCCCCCAGTTCCAGTAGTTCAACTGCAGCCGTCAGAAGCGCAGCGCGCAGGTCTCCATGGTGGTAGGTCTTTTCCGAAGTTGACACTGAACACTTCCGCTCATACGATTTATGTGTGCACTGATAACATACCCCATCGGGCCGACTGGTCGCACAAGTCTGACCAGTCAGCGTGAGCGGGTTTCCCTGCCGCCACCCAACGAAAGGCACCCGCGTGAAACAGATTGTGCTCCTAGGTGCCACCGGCTATGCCGGAGGCCTGGTCCTGTCTGCCCTTCTTGGCCGAGGACTCCGCCCGGTTCTGGCCGGATCGAACCCGCAGAAGCTGGCCGCACTAGCCGCAGCTCACGGCGACCTTCCCTTCCAGGTGGCCGCCGCCACCGACCTGGCCAGTGTGCGGTCGCTGGTCGGACCCGGTGATGTCCTCATCACCACGGTCGGCCCCTTCCAGCAGCTCGGTGTCACCGTGGCCCGGGCCGCGGCCGAGCAGGGGGCCCACTATATTGACTCCACCGGAGAAGTCGATTTTTCCCGCCTAATCACCAGTCGCCACCACCAGCAGGCCCAAGCGGCAGGTGCGGTCATGCTGTCCGCGTTTGGCAACGACTATGTCCCGGGGTTCCTGGCTGCTGGCCACGCCATCCAAGAAGGTGGGCCTGAGGTACAAGCTCTCGAGATTGGATACTTCATTGACGGCTCACTCAACGGCGGGAAAGGCCTGAGCCAAGGAACGCGAAAGACCGCTGCCGAGGGCTTGCTGGAACCGGTCCTTGAACGCTCACATGGACGGCTGGTCCGCCGGCGCGCCGGCAGTCGGACCCAAACCTTTCACGCAGGAGGCAAGCGGAAAGCGGCCGTGCTAGCCAGCGGCACCGAGGTACTCTACCTGACCAACGATTTCCCCCAGGTCCAATCAGTCGCCGTGTACAACGGCTGGTTCCCCTCTACCAGTCGGATCATGCCCGCCCTGGCGCTGGCCCTCAGCGCCTTGAGGCGAACCGAGATCGGCACCCGAGCGGTCAAATCTATCCTGTCGCGCACAGTTGGGCCCGCTGGTGGTCCCGACGCTGACGAGCGATCGTTGACCGGGGCCCGAACGGTGGCAATCGCGAAGGACTCAGCGGGTCAAACGCTGGCCGAGGTGCAGGTGACCGGCCCCAATGTCTATGACCTGACCGGGGAACTGATGGCCTGGGCGGCAGAAAAGCTAGCACGCGGAGAATTCGCAAACTCCGGCGTGATCAGTCCCATCGAGGCGTTTGGCTTCGATGAGCTCGTGCAGGGATGCCGGGAATTGGGATTGGTCCGCACCCGGTAAAGCGCTCGCGCGCGGCGGCCGGCAGACCAGCTGAGCAGGCGCCGAACTGCGTATTGGATGTCTCGGCCCAACCTGGCCCCTGACCGCAAGACCCCCTCACTCGCCCAATGTGTTGGCGGCCGTAACCGCTCGGGCCTCCCGTTTCTCCAGCTCGCGCAAATTCACACGGTTTCGTCTCGGATGCCGGCGAGGGTCAGGGGCGACGCGGCAGTGTTGCCGGCCCGTGCGCTCTAGTTGCCGGATCAAAGCGGGATTCCCTCCCGCAACCTGTCGGCGCGAGCCAGTGGGGCAAAGGTGAGCTGCGGAGTCTCGCGGCACCTGGCCGCTTCGACCACCCGCCGCGGGCACAGCTTGTCTTGACGACTTTGACCCAGTTGAGGACTGAAGAATCAGATACCAGCACTGCGACCAAGTATTAGCGTGGGGATAGTCGGCAAATCGGGGAGCGATCGCGGCACCCATTGACCAACCAAAGATCACGATTCGCCGCGCCCTATTCCGGACGGAGGGAGCGGTGGCCTCTTCAATATCGGCCTTCTCAGCGTGGCCGAAAGTCTATCGCCCGCTACTCACTCGTGGCCCTCGCCCGTTGTTGCTGTGACTGACAACTAGGAAGGTAAAGCCAAGTCCAATTGTGACTCAGACGCTTTGGAAAATGCCGGTAAGGGTACCGCACGGCCATGGATCTGAATCGCCCTCCTGTAGAGGTCGCAGTCGACGCTTCCTGCCTGGACCTATGAGCAGATGTTCAGGAGTGCGACCAAACAAGCCGGCCTCGCGAATCAGAAGTCTATCTGAAAGCGTGCAGTAGAAGGCTCTTACAGCCCACTGTGCCGGGGCGACTGACTCGATCGGCGCTAACACGAGCAAGACCGGAGGGTTGCGCACCTCAGCTCCTAATTTGAGGCGCAGGCAAAGCTCGCCGACAACGATAGACCTCAGCTACTCAATCAGGCACTGTTAAACCCGATCTATGTTAATGAGGCCAACGACTTGTGTGTCGGAGATCGGAACCAGTACCTCAGACTCAGCGTCCCTGACTTGCAGACCGGCACCTTGAACTAGGCCCCCAGATAAAGAAGTAGGGCCAGGCGGAAACCTCAACCGCGGGTGAACCCTTGGTCGCAATTTCATACCTGACCCATATGGGGTGGCTGACGGGACTCGAACCCGCGACGTCCTGGACCACAACCAGGTGCTCTACCAGCTGAACTACAGCCACCATGTGCCCACCTGCGGCTTTCACCACCGGGCAACTCCTAAATGTTACCCCAGGTCCCCGACGCTGCCAAACCGGATTGGAAAACGTGACGTAAGCCAATTTTCCCCGGAAACTAGCCCCTACCGGCCCCTCTGGAAACGACTCCCAAGCCCACCCCGGGCCCACCCGGGAGTCACCCTGGACCCACCTCAACCGCGACCTGAGCCGCCCACAAGCCCCACCCGAGCCCACGCCACCGACCGGTCAGCCCCAGTCCAGCTCGTGCAGCCGCTCGTCGTCCAACCCGAAATAATGTCCCAGCTCGTGCACCACGGTGACGTAAACCTCGTGGGCCAGTTCATCCCGGTCAGCGCACATGCGCACCAGCGGCCCCTGGTAGATGGTGATGACGTCCGGCAGTTGCCAGGGGTAGTCGCCCTCTTCAGTCTGGGGCACGCCCTCGTACAGGCCCAGCAGGTGCTGACCCGCGGGCGGCTCGTCATCCACAACGACGGCCACGTTCTCCATCTGGTCGCGGAACTCGTCCGGCACCCGGTCCAGCGCGTCCTGCACCAGGGCTTCGAACTCCTCGTCGCCTATCTCCTCAGCGTGCATCTGCCCGGTTGCGGTCTACCAGAACGCCCGCATGGTGATGGCGTCGGCGAAGTTGTCCAGTGCTCGGTTGGTGGATCCCAGGTACAGGTCGGCGTCCACCAGGGCCACCTCCATCACGAAGAAGGACCCCTTGCCGTCGGGGACAATGTCGACCCGGTTGAACAGGAACTGTTCGTCGCGGCCCATCCGTTCGCGCACGTAGGCGTGCAGCACCACCCGAATGTCCTCCCCCCACCGCAGTTCCTCGTCGGTGGCGGCGCGGGCACTGACGTCAACCGTCTGAACGTTCTGGCCGGTCACCTGGTCGCGGCTCAGCAGCGCAGTCTTGTCGACCGTGTGTGAGAGCAGACCGTTGAGGAAGACCAGGGACCGCTCCCCCAGCAGCTCAACTTCTTCCTGGTAGCGCTGGATCATCACGTCGCGTCCGGTCCGCAGCAGCCGCATCACCTGTTCCATCGCGGCTTGGCGCTGGGGAATATTGATCGCCGAGTAGCGCCCCACGTCCCGCACGCCGGAGGAGACCGCAGGTTTGACGACGAAGTCTCCCGCCGCCGGGAACCGGGAGTGCACCTGATGCTTGGTGTAGCCCTTCTCCGCTGACAGCCAGGTGGTTTTGATGGTGGGCAGGCCCCGCTTTTCCAGCTCCATCAGGTAGTGCTTGTCCGAGTTCCACCGCAGGATATCAGCGTGGTTCAGCACCCGGGGCAAAGAGTCAGCCCACTTCAGGAACCCTTCGCGGTCGGTGGCGTAGTCAACTACCGAGCGCACCACGACCAGCCCGGCCTCGTCCCAGTTGACCGACGGGTCGTTCCAGACCGCAATCCGCGGTTCGACTCCGCGCGACGCCAGGGCGTCGAGCAGTCCGGTCTCACCGGGGTACAGGTTGGGTTTTTGCGCAGCGGTCGCCAGGGTCACACGGGGTTTACTCATGTCCCCTACGTTACCGCCTCCGACCCGGACCGGGTGAACTTATCGCAGGCCGACCGGGCGGGACATGGCCTCTTCCAGCAGGGTGGCCACCAGTTTCGGGTACGGGTAGCCGGCCTGTGCCAGCATGGTCGGGTACATCGAGTAGGGGGTGAATCCCGGGAGGGTGTTCACCTCGTTGACAATGTAGCTGCCCGTCTCCTCCTGGTAGAAGAAGTCCACCCGAGCCAGCCCCTCAGCGCCCAGCGCCTCAAACGAGACCCGGGCCGCCTCCTGAATGGCTGCCGCGTGGTTCACCTGGGCGGGGCAGCTGAGCTGCACCCCACCCTGGCCGAAGTATTTCGACTCGTAGTCGTAGAACTGGGCGTCGGTCACGGTGATCTCACCGAGGGGGGAGGCCACCAGCTCGCCACCTGGAAGCTGCAGGATCCCGCATTCGATTTCGCGCCCGGCGTGAGCCGCCTCCACGATCACCTGCGGGTCGTGTTCGTGGGCCGCCTCAATCGCCGCGGCCAACTCGCCCGCATCGGTGACCCGGGTGATTCCCAGAGACGAGCCGGCGCGGCAGGGTTTCACGAAGACGGGCAGCCCGAGGCGGTCGAGCCGCGCGAGCACCCCCTCGCGGTCGGCTTGCCACTGGCGGGCTGAGACGCCCTCCCACCGGCCCACCGGGATGCCGGCGTCCTCCAGCACAGTCTTGGTTAGCCGCTTGTCCATCGCCACGGCCGAAGCGCTCACGCCGCAGCCAACGTAGCGAACCCCGGACAGTTCCAGCAGCCCCTGCAGGGTGCCGTCCTCCCCAAACGGGCCGTGAAGCAGCGGGAACACCACGTCAACCACCGGGCCGGGGTGAAGCGACTCCGCCAGCGGGCGCCCCTCCTCGTCCACCTGGAAGTAAACCAGGCGCGGATGCCCATCCGAAGTGGTGCCGGAGAGGAAACTGACCTGTTCCCCCTGGCTCAGCACCTCGTACCCCCCGGTTTCGCCGAGCCGGTACCGGGCGGGGTCGTTCGGTTGCGGCACCCAGTGCCCATCGCGGGTGATCCCCACCGGAATCACTTCCCACCGGGTCTGGTCGATGGCTTCCAGCACGCCCGCGGCGGTGGCGCAGGAAATCTCGTGCTCGCTGGATTGGCCCCCGAAGAGGACCAGGACGACAGGTCGGTCAGAAAAAGACATGGGACTCATGCTAGTCGAGCAGCTCCACTTCCCAGCCATCCATCTTCTGCGGTCGAGCCAGCAGCGACTCCCCCATCTGTTGGACGGTCGCTTTCCCGCTGAGGACGGCCACCACGCCGGCGGTAATCGGCATATCAACTCCGCAGCTTTGAGCCAGCTCCAACACGGGGGCCGAGGTGGCCACCCCCTCGACCACGCCCGGGGACAGGTCCAGGGCCTCCCGCAGGCTCATTCCCTGGCCGAGTCGGAACCCCAGCGAATAGTTACGGGACAGTTTCGAGGAGCAGGTGGCAATCAGGTCCCCGACCCCGGCGAGGCCCGCGTAGGTTTGCGGGTTAGCCCCGAGCGCCACCCCGAGCCGGGTCATTTCGGCCAGCCCGCGGGTGATCAGGGTGGCCCGGGTGTTGGAGCCGAGGCCCATCCCCTCGGAGGCGCCGATCGCCAGGGCGATCACGTTCTTGGAAGCCCCGGCCAGCTCGACCCCGATCACGTCGGTGGAAACGTAGGGGCGGAAGTACGGATTGTGACACCAAATGGCGATCTGCTTGGCGGTTTCGACCGAGTCGGAGGCGACCACCGCGGCGGCAGGCTGCTGGTCAGCTATTTCGCGCGACAGGTTCGGCCCGGACAGGACGGCGATCCGCTCCGGGGCAATCTGTCCTTCCTCGGCAATCATCTGCTGGACGGTCCGGTAGGTGTGCGGCTCCAGCCCCTTGGCCAGCGACAGCACCAGCGTGTCCGCCTCGGTCAGCTCCGCCTCCTGGGTCACCGACACGATGGCCGAGGTGGGGACGGCCAGCGCCACCAGGGCGGGGTTTTCCCCGTCGGGGCGCAGCGCCTCGTCCAGTTCGGTGGTCGCGCTGATAGCCGGGTCCAACTCGATCCCCGGAAGGTAGCGCGAGTTCTCACCGTCGTTGATGAAACTGACCGTGTCCTCGCTTCGACCCCACATGGTCACGTTCATTCCGGCGTGGGCCAACACCTGGGCGAAGGTGGTTCCCCATGCGCCGGTTCCCAAGACGACTGCCCGCTGCTTACTCATGAACCTCGCCCTCATCGTGTGAAACTGATACTCCCAGTTTACCCCGAGCGCACCTGAGGCCCCAGGTCACCTCCGGCCGGGCAGGATGTCCTGTCGACCGTTTTTGCGCGCCAGCTCGCGCCGCCAAGAGCTGAACTTCTTCACCGAAGCCTCGGAGTGTTCGTCCGACTTCGGATCCCAGATCCGCTCGGGCGCGTCCTGGCCGCGGAGCTGACTGACGGCGGTGCGCAGGGCCGACTGGATCCGGCCGGTCACCTCGGTCACCACCTCGTGATTGGCCGGGTCGGCCGGCAGGTCCGAAATATCGATCGGGTCCAGCACGTGAATGTAAACGTCGGTTCGGCGCAGCCGCAGCCAGGGGCTCTTCCGATCCATCACGTCCTGCGTGCCCCAGAGCAGCACCGGCACCAGCGGCTGGCCGGTGGCCAGAGCCAGGCGGGCCGCACCGGTCTTCATTTTCATCGGCCAGAAAGCGGGGTCCTGGGTGATGGTCCCCTCCGGGAAGATGGAGATCAACTGGCCTGACTGCACCGCGATGGCCGCCTGGTCCAGGGCGTCGGCGGCGTGGCCGGAACCGCGCTGAACCGGGACCATCCCCCAGCGGGTCAGGATCGAGCCGAGCACGGGAACCTTGAACAGTTCCGCCTTCGCCAGGTAGCGCACCTCGTGACCGCGAACCCCAAACGCGTAGGCCAGCACCAGCGGGTCCAGGTTCGACAGGTGGTTGGACACCAGGATGGCGCCGCCCTGGGGAGCCTGGCCGGACCAGTGCGGCCGGGTCAACGGACCTAAAATCGGGGTCAGCAGGGCGTAGGCCAGCTGGTAGAGGGGACCGAGCTTGCGGATCTGGGCGAGTTGGGACACGGCTGCTCCTAGACGTACTCGACGTGGGCGTGCAGTTGACGAAGCTTTTGCATGAAGTGCTCGTACCCACGCGAGATCACCTCAATGCCCGACACGTTGGACACGCCTTGGGCGGCCAGCGCCGCAATCAGGTGCGAGAATCCGCCGCGCAGGTCCGGCACCCAGATGTCGGCCCCGTGCAGGGGGGTTGGGCCGGAGATAACGGCGGAATGGTAGAAGTTGCGCTGGCCGAACCGGCAGGGCACACCCCCGACGCACTCTTTGTACAGCTGAATGTTAGCGCCCATTTTCCGCAGGGCCGAAGTAAACCCGAAGCGGTTTTCGTAAACCGTTTCGTGGACGAGGGAAAGCCCGTCCGCCTGTGTGAGCGCCACCACCAGGGGCTGCTGCCAGTCGGTCATGAACCCGGGGTGCACGTTAGTTTCCAGCACGATCGGCTTTAGCGACCCACCCGGATGGTAGAAGCGGATGCCGTTTTCCCGGATCTCGAACTCTCCCCCGACTTTACGGAAAGTGTTCAGGAAGGTGGTCATGTCGGGCTGGTGGGCTCCGCGGACGAACACGTCGCCGTGGGTGGCCAGCGCCGCCGCCCCCCAGGAGGCCGCCTCGATCCGGTCGGGCAGCGCGGTGTGCTCGAAGCCCCGCAGCCGATCCACCCCTTCGATCCGGACGGTGCGGTCCGTGTCGACCGAGATGATCGCCCCCATTTTCTGCAGGACGTTGATCAGGTCGGTGATCTCGGGTTCAACCGCCGCCCCCTTCAGGGTGGTGATTCCCTCGGCTTGGACCGCGGTCAGCAGGGTCTGCTCGGTGGCCCCGACCGACGGGTAGGGCAGCTCCACCACGGTGCCGCGCAAGCCCCGGGGAGCGGTGATGTAAACGCCTTCAGGGCGCTTGTCGATCTGCGCCCCGAACCGGCGCAGGGTCTCCAGGTGGAAGTCGATGGGCCGGCCCCCGATGTTGCAGCCGCCCAACTCGGGAATGAACGCCTCGCCCAAGCGGTGCAGCAGCGGGCCGCAAAACAGAATTGGAATCCGGGAGGAGCCGGACAGTGCGTCAATGTCGGAGCGAGCCGCCAACTCGACGTTGGTCGGATCCAGGTCTAGCACTCCCCGCTCGGCGTCGTACTGAACTTTCACGCCGTGGGCACTCAGCAGGTCGCTCACGACGTCCACGTCCCGAATCTGGGGGACGTTGCGCAGCTGGGACTGAGTCTCCCCCAGCAGGGAAGCGACCATGGCCTTGGGGACGAAGTTCTTCGCCCCGCGGACCTCAATGGCCCCTTCCAGGGGGGCGCCGCCCTCAACTCGCAAAATCTTGTTCATTAACTTGGCCTCCAACTGTTGCCCTACCTCCTGCCAACTCTAAATCAGCTCAGCAGGTTTAGGTAATGGGTCAGACGCAGGTCACTCCGCTAGGAGTGAAACCCCGGGCCAAAACCCGGCTCCCGGTTGACGAGGCGGTGAGCCAAGGCCCGGCCACCTCGCCAAATCGGAGAGCGGTGGTCAGCCGCCGGCCCTGGAAGCCAGCGGCCCCGTCAGCCTAGGAAGCAGTCTTGACCGGCAGCGTCTTCGGCTTCCAAGCGGGGCGCTTCGCCTCGAACGCGTCAATCGCGTCGGCCTCGCGCAGGGTCAAACCGATGTCGTCCAGCCCCTCCATCAGCCGCCAGCGGGTGTACTCGTCAATTTGGAAGGGAAAGGTGGCGCCGCCGGCGCGGACGGTCCGGTCCTCCAGCGAGACGGTCACCTCGGTGCCCGGGTTCGACTCCAGGATCTTCCACAGGGTCTCGCAGTCCTCGTTGGACACCACTCCGGCCACCAGGCCCTGCTTCCCCGAGTTGCCGCGGAAGATGTCGGCAAACTTCGGAGCCAACACCACCTTGAAGCCGTAGTCTTTCAGCGCCCACACCGCGTGTTCGCGCGAGGATCCGGTGCCGAAATCGGGGCCCGCCACCAGGACGGAGCCGTTCTGGTAGTGGGGGTCATTCAGGACGAAGTTGGGGTCTTTCCGCCAGGCGGCAAAGAGCGCGTCCTCAAAGCCGGTCCGCGTGATCCGCTTCAGGTAGACGGCGGGAATGATCTGGTCGGTGTCGACATTTGACCGGCGCAGCGGCACGCCCACCCCGGTGTGCTCGGTGAACTTTTCCATCTGCTTAGCTCCTTCTAGTTCGCGGGGACCGGGTCCAGGTCGGCCGGGCTGGACAGGGTGCCGCGCACAGCCGTGGCGGCGGCTACCAGCGGGGACACCAGGTGGGTACGCCCACCCTTGCCCTGCCGGCCCTCAAAGTTACGGTTCGAGGTGGAGGCGGCTCGTTGGCCGGGGGTCAGCTGGTCCGGGTTCATCCCCAGGCACATGGAGCAGCCGGCGTTTCGCCACTCGGCACCAAAGTCCAGGAACACCTGGTCGAGGCCTTCGGCCATTGCCTGTTCGCGCACGCGGGCTGAGCCGGGCACCACCAGCATCTGGACGCCGTCGGCAATCTTGCGCCCCCGGAGGACGTCGGCCGCCATCCGCAGGTCCTCAATCCGGCCGTTGGTGCACGAACCCAGGAACACGACATCCACCGCAATGTCGCGCATCGGGGTGCCCGGCTCCAGGTCCATGTAGGCCAGCGCTCGGTGGGCGGTGGCGCGGTCGATCGGGTCCTTCATGTCTTCGGGATCGGGGACCGACTCGGACAGCTTCACGCCCTGACCGGGGTTGGTGCCCCAGGTGACGAAGGGTTCAATGTCTTCGGCTTCCAGGATCACTTCGGCATCAAAGACCGCGTCGTCGTCGGTGACCAGGCTGCGCCAGTGGGCGACCGCCTCGTCCCACTCGGCGCCTTCGGGCGCGTGCGGACGGCCCTTGATGTAGTCAAAAGTGGTGTCGTCGGGAGCGATCATGCCGGCGCGGGCACCCGCCTCAATCGACATGTTGCAGATGGTCATCCGCGCTTCCATCGACAGGTCGCGAATGGCCTCCCCGCGGTACTCCAGGACGTAACCCTGACCCCCACCGGTGCCGATCTTGGCGATGACCGCCAGGATGATGTCCTTCGATGTGGTCCCCGGCTTCAGTTTGCCGTTGACCGTGATCGCCATCGTCTTGAACGGCTGCAGCGGCAGGGTTTGGGTTGCCAGCACGTGCTCAACTTCGGAGGTGCCGATCCCGAAGGCCAGGGCCCCGAAGGCGCCGTGGGTGGAAGTGTGGGAGTCGCCGCAGACGATGGTGGCGCCCGGCTGGGTCAGGCCCAGCTGCGGTCCAACCACGTGGACGATCCCCTGGTCGATGTCCCCAAGAGAGTGGATCCGGACGCCGAACTCGGCGCAGTTTTGGCGCAGGGTCTCGATCTGCAGTCGCGAAGTCAGATCCGCGATCGGGAGATCGATGTCCTTGGTCGGCGTGTTGTGATCCTCTGTCGCAATCGTCTGGTCCGGGCAGCGCACCGGCCGCCCCGCCAAGCGCAGACCCTCAAACGCCTGCGGACTGGTCACTTCGTGCACGAAGTGCAAGTCGATGTACAGCAGGTCTGGAACCCCATCTTCACCGTGCTTGACGACGTGTTCTTCCCAGACCTTCTCGGCCATCGTCTTACCCACCGTGGCTCACCTCATTCCATCTCGAAGCCTCATGTAGGATAAACATTCCGCCAATCGCCGCGCGCCCGATTTGGAGTCTCATGCTCTGAGATGGCAATATCCGGTTATGGACGGTGTTACAGATTCCAGTGGAGTTGGTGTACTCGACAAGGCGGCCCTGGTTCTGGGCGCGCTTGAAGCCGGGCCCGCCACCTTGGCACAGCTCGTAGCCGCGACTCATCTTGCCAGGCCGACAGCGCACCGATTGGCTGTGGCTCTGGAGCATCACCGCCTGGTCACCCGGGACATGCAGGGACGCTTTGTGCTGGGGCCCCGGCTCCAAGAACTGGCCTCCGCAGCCGGTGAGGACAAGCTAATTTCATCATCCATGCCTATCTTAATTGCCCTTCGGGACCACACCAAGGAGTCGGCTCAACTGTTCCGACGCCAGGGAGAAAATCGGGTTTGCGTCGCCTCTGCCGAACGGCAGGTGGGTCTGCGCGACTCGATCCCGGTCGGTGCTGCACTCACGATGAAGGCCGGCTCCGCCGCGCAGGTTTTGCTGGCCTGGGAAGAGCCGGAACGACTCCACCGGGGCCTGCAGGGAGCCTCGTTTACGGCCACCATGCTGTCGCAGGTTCGGCGCCGCGGCTGGGCTCAGTCGGTCAGTGAGCGCGAGGCGGGGGTGGCCTCAGTCTCGGCACCGGTTCGCGGCGGCGACGGACGCGTGATTGCGGCCCTGTCGATTTCCGGGCCCCTGGAGCGGATGGGGCGCCAGCCTGGGCGGGTCCACGGCCCGGCGGTCGTGGCGGCCGCCAATCGCCTCAGCGAGTTCCTCAGCACCGCCGAGAAGATGGGGCTGTAGCTGGCCGGTTTGGTGGCTGCGGGGCCGCTTGTGGGGCCGTTGTGGGCCCGGCCGGGGTGGCTGCGGGGCCTGCCAGGATGGTTGCGCTCGTTTCCGAGGTGAATCTAGCTGGTTGATGTGCGTTTAGCGCGCCGGACTGCTGGCAAACGTGCCCGAACAGTGGCAAACATCGACCCAAAAGGTCCAGTCAGCCCCAAACGACCCAGGTTTGCCAGCGTTTGCACATGTTTGCCAGCAAAAACGGGAGTTGGGCACAGGACTCTTCGTCCCGCGACCAACTCCCGCAGTGAACCGCAAACTGCTTTGCTCTCTCGGTCGTCCGGAAGCGGCACCGCTCACCCGCGGGCCTCTCCGTCCGCCGCTAGCTCAACTCTTGAGCGGAAAACTCAATCGGGGTGAAGCGTTCAGGGACGTGGTTGTCCTTGTCCCCCACCGGGGTCCAGGCCCACCCAACATTGATCCCCAACTCTTCCAGCCGTTCGTACCTGGCGAACTGGAATGCCCACCGGTCACCGGGCGCTGGGGGCAAGGACCGACCGTTCGCTAGTAGTTCGAGGGAAGACCACGGGATCTTGATCATCGTGTCCCACCCCTCGTCCACGTCGCTGTCATCATTGATGGTTCCGTGCAGTTGAACCTGGGTTTCCAACCCGGGCAAATCCCAGTCTGTATAGGCCCAACGCACTCCCCGGGGGTGATCGCCCAGCCAGAAACGGTCACTTTCCCGGTCGTTGTTCCCCCCAAACGTGTAGGCCTTCCGCCTCATGGGATCCAACTCTGGGTACTCGTCGCCGTGAGAATCGAAGTAGTCCCTCCACGCGAACAGGACCTCGTACACCACGTTGTTGGCGCTGATTTCCAGCTCGTAGTAGAACGGGCCACCATCGATGAAAAGCTCGACATTGTTTTCGTTGAACAGCAACTGGTCGCGTTCCAGCATGGTTCCACTCAGGTACGGTTCTTGAGCCCAATAGCGAACGAACAGGTACTCCTCGCTCCACAGGACTGCCACTTGGGTTTGATACAGCGCTCGTTTTCCGTTGACGATATTGACGAAACGAGGCGACTTCGCGGCTTGATCCCACAGCGGTGAGTCGACCTTCAAGTCACGCCCAACGGATGTTGGCACTTTCAATGCCTGGTACATGTTGTTACTTTCCTCCCCAGAGGTCCTTTTTCGGAATCTCCGTGTTTTCGTAGTCAAGTTCGCGCAGGATTTGGAACGTCGCACCGGGGGTCAGCGACATGAAATAGTCGGCCGCCACCGGGGTTAGCTTCGGAAAGAGGTACCCCTGCTTCAAGATGATGACGTCGTAATCGTCAATATTCAGATCTGCCGCGGCGAAGTGTGCCGGGGTGACGAATGAGCCCGAAATGTCGGTCAACACTACATCAACGTTGCCGACACTGACCGTCACTGCCTGTCCGACCGCGTCGCGTTCAGAGCTCATGTATCCACGCAGGTCACCCCGATGTGTCAGGGTGCCTTGGACCCGAACGGGCTGACTGTCGGCAGTGATGGCCATTCCAACCTGGAGGTCCACCTCGGCGCCAATTGGCACGCCCACCAGTTGGGACACCGCCGTCGAATCAAAGATGGTGGTCACCAGAATCCGTTTGCCGAAGTCCTCCCCCAGCAGCCGCTCGAGCAGAACGGTACTTGCACCGACCGCCCCACCCGTGGTGTTGTCCCCCGAGTCGGCAATGAACAGCGGGGCGTCCACTTTCCCGCGCAGAGTCTCCAGGGTCTGGTCGATATCCAACACTTTCATCTGGAACTCGAAATCCTGGGCCCGACCGAGGATGTACTCGGCCAACTCATCCGCTAGCTGCTGGGCCTTTTCTTCATATTCCTCAGTCTCGGGGACCACGAGCACGGAGGCAGAGTTCCAGGGCACGTCGGCCCAAGCAAAACCGACGAAGAACGAGGCGTCTAGAATTCCCGGCACCTGCTCCACCTGGTCCAAGCGCTCAATAATCTGATTGAGCGGGGCCCGAGCAGACAGGGCCATCTCCCCGCTCAGCGCGATTGGAACCTGGCGGTAGCCGATCCGGCCGGGATTTCCCCCAATCACCTTGACCAGTTCCTCGGCGGTTCGGGCTTCGATTTCTGGCTGGTCAATGTGAGGGATGGTCCGATAGGCGCGGATAATGGTCGCCAGCTCGGTCAACTCTCTGGTGATATTTCCGTGCGGATCCAGCGTGAGTGAAATTGGAAGGTTCGGCCCAACTTGGGCCCGCAGGGCACGCAGCAGGTCCGTCTCTGCCGCGCCAACCTCCTCGACAATCATGGCTCCGTGCAAGTGCAGCCAGATGCCGTCCAGATCCGGGTTCGCCTCCACGGATGCGAGCAGCTCCGCCTTGAACTGCTCGTAAACATCGCGCTTGACCACCCCGGAGGACAGCGCCATGGCGTAGATCGAGTCCACTACATCGATGCCGTGATTGCGGAACACCTGCGTGCTCGCTACCCGATCAAGGCTCTCCTGGCCGCGCAGAACCACGAACTGCTCCGCCCCGGTGGGCAACGGGTTGAAGGTGTTGGACTCGTGATAGATGAGGCCACTGACGATTTTCATTGTAAGTTTTACCCTTTCACTGCCCCGGCAAGAGCTCCGGAGACAAAGTACTTTTGGAAGAACGCGAAGATGACGATCATTGGCACCAGGCCGACCAGCGCCGCAGCCATTACCGCCCCGTACTGGGTGACGTAACCGGGCTGGACTAGAGTCGATAGCATCAACGGGACCGTGTACATATCACTCTTGGTCAGTACCACCAGGTGGTAAATGAAGTTGCCCCACTGCTGGGTGAAGGTAATGATCGCCACCGTCGCCGCGGCAGGTTTGATGTTGGGCAACACCATGGAGGTGAAGATCTTCAGCTCCGACGCTCCATCGATTCGAGCCGACTCCACCAGTTCCTTGGGAAAGGAAAGGAGCTGTTGTCGCATGAGGAAAACCCCGAATGGGGTCACCAGGAACGGCACAATCAAGGCCCAGTAGCTATCGGTCCAGGACAGCTTGTTCATGATGATGAAAAGCGGAACCAGCGACACCTGGATCGGCAGCATCATGGTCAGCAAGACCAGACCGAAGAGCACCTTTTTCCCACGGAACTCAAACTGGGTGAAGGCATATCCGGCCATAGCTCCAAAGAAGACCGTTCCCCCGGCGGTAGCCAGCGAAACCACCAGGCTATTGGCCAGAATCCGCCAGAATGGCATGGTGGCGGTCAACCACTCCATATTGGCCAGGAACGAGGTACCCGGCAGTTCCGAGGTGAAGATTTCGCTGTTAGGTCGGGTCGCGGCCGCAAACATCCAGTAAAGCGGATAGATCGACGCGATCAGCAGGATTCCCAGGAAGATGATCGTCAGCAGAACCCAAAACGGGTTGTTTTTCTTGTTGAACATGGCCTAGATTTCCCCTCCACGAGTGACCTTCACCTGGACGTAGGCCAAGATTCCAATCAGCGTGGTCACGATGTATGCGCCGGCTGAAGCCAACCCGAAGTTGAATGAGCCAAACCCCTTGTCGTAGAGGTAAAGCATGACCGTCGCGGTGGCGTGATTGGGTCCGCCCCCGGTCAGAATGTACGGTTCGGCGAACAACTGCAGGGTGCCAATGGTGGACAGCAGCGTGCAGAACAGCAGAATTGGCTTCAACATAGGAATTGTGATCCGCCGGAACTTTTGGACCGCGTTGGCTCCGTCAATGTCGGCCGCCTCATAGAGTTCACCCGGCACGCTCTGCAAACCGGCCAGCAGGATAATCGCGTTATAACCCAGCCAGCGCCAAGTAATCACGATGATGATCATGACTTTGGCCCAGGTGGGATCAGTTTTCCAAGCCACACCGTCGGCCCCAAACCAACCCAAGAATCCGTTGATGGCGCCATTCGCCTCGTTAAAGAGCATGGAGAAGATGATCGAGTAGGTAACCAGGTCCACCAGGGCGGGCAGGAAGAACAGCGTTCGGAGCGTCCCCTTGAACCTGGTGGTCTTTGCGTTCAGCACCGCGGCGATGACCGTGGCCAGAAACAGCATGATCGGAACCTGAATAATCAAGAACAGAGCTGTGTTGCCGAGCGACTTCCAAAACAGCTCATCCATGAACAATTGCTTGTAGTTGGTGAGCCCAATAAAGGTGGCCTTACCCGCGGTCCACTTGCTGAAGCTCAGGACCAGGGAATAGACGATTGGAAAGAGAAGGAAGCCACCGAAGATGATGAAGAAGGGCAGGATAAAGCCGTACGCTGCACGTTCGCGATAGGCATGTCGCCGACGGCCGGGCCGCCAGCGGGTGGGCTGATCGGCTGAGGGGGAAGACTCCGCTGCCGCGGCCCCCTCGGCCAAAGCCGATCTGGATACGGGAGACGTCGCACTCATTGGTCTCTAGCTTTCGTATTGGACCGCGATGATCACTGTTGCCCAGGGGGGCAATGCTCCAACTGAGCATTCGCCCCCCTGGATCAACTCATCGGGCGGTGATTTCCAGGCCGGTCGCGGTAGCCGCGCGCTTTTCAGCTTCCTGGAATGCCTTGTCCGCGGCCTCGTTGGCTGCCATCACCTTGCCGTAGGCGTTGGTGAGTTCAGCGTGGAAGTCCATGTAGTAGGGCCCAAACTCGAGCTCCGGGATCTCCTGCGCCAAGGATGCGAAAGTCTCCGGGATGTTCACCGCGAAGAATCCGGTGTCAGCGGCCTTGAACTCTTCGGTCTCGTAGAAGGGCTGCCAGGAGGGGAACAGGCCGTGGCTCAGCTGGATCTCTTGCCCCTCGTTGGTGAGCAGCGCAAACTCCACAAAGTCCTGAGCCAGTTGCTTGCACTTCGAGCCGCTGGAAATTGCCAGCACCCCGCCACCCAAGTTCGCATTGGTGTTGCCGCCCTGCTCGAAAGCCGGCAGCGGCATCACGGACCAAACACCCTTTTGGTCGGGAGCCTGATCTTCAATGGTCCCAGCGAACCAGACCGGGAGAATTACCGAAGCGGTTTGTCCGGAAGCAACGGTCTGCACCAGGGCTGACCAGTCGCCGGCGTCCTGCACGATCCCCTCTTCCACCAGACGCTTGACCATCTCCATCGCCTCAATGTTGGGCTCATTGGCAAAGTCGATCCGGCCTTCGCTGTCGGTGTAGCGGCCACCCAACTCACTCATCAGCAGCATCCAGGTGCTGGGGTTGGGATCCGAGCCGGTGGTGTCAAAAGCCACCATGTGCACGCCGTCCACCGCGTCCTGCAGCTGCTTGCCCGCCGCAATAAAGTCATCCCAGGTTTCAATCTTGCTGGCATCGATTCCAGCCTGCTGATAGAAATCAGTCCGGTACCAGACGGCTCCGGGGCCCAGGTCCCACGGCACCCCGTACATTTTTTCACCGTCTCCCCCGGCGGCCCAGGCCACCTCGGCAAACTCCCCCTGATGGGGCGCGAGGAACTCCGTCAGGTCTTCAAACTGGCCTTCGAACTGACGCTGGAAGGTCTGGAAGTCCCGCTGTTCCACATGCATGATGTCCGGCGCACCCGACCCAGCGGTCAGAGCCGGAATGATGTTTGCGTAATCATGTCCAACGCGTTGAATATTGACAGTCTTGCCTTCATTGTTCTCCATGAAGACTCCGGCCGCCTCTTCCAGCACATCAGCAGCGGCTGCCCACGAGGCAACTGTGACCTCACTGCAGTCCCCACCTGCGGCTGGATCTCCACTCTGTTCTGACTTGCCCCCGCCTGAAGAGCAGGCAGCCACCCCAATCAGCGACCCAACCAGGACGGTCGAGAGCAGCATCTTGGTGCGCCGCCGATGGCGCGAAACTGGGTTGCTCAGACTATTACTCACCTTGTTCTCCTTTGAGCTTGGCGTTCATGTTTACGTTATCATGGTAGCAGCGTGTCGAGTTAGGAAACAGACCGTCTCGCATTACGATTAGGTAACAGGCGTCGGTGCTGACCCTGAAGGCCGAGGGCCAAATGCACCTCCGAAGGAAGGCGACCAAACAGGATGGCTGCAGGAAAGAAACGAGGGCCAAAGAAGCGTGGTCCCTCGATTGCCGATGTGGCAAAGTTGGCGGGTGTTTCCGCCCAGACTGTCTCCCGCGTCTCTACCGGTCACGAGCGGGTCCTCCCAGAGACCCGAAAAAAGGTCCTGGCCGCCATGCACGAAATCGGGTACAGCCCTAACTCAGCAGCCCGCGCTCTGCGAGTTGGCAAGTTTGGCACTATTGGTCTCATCGCGCAGCAGTTCGATCGAACGGGAGAAATCCTCACCACGGCTTCGGTGATCCGGGCGGCCGAGTCCCTCGGATACTCAATCTCGATTATCCAGGTGAGCAACCCAAATGTGGACGAGCTCCAACTCGCCTCCTCCCGTCTCTCCCAGCAGGCCATCGATGGTCTGATCGTGGTCCGAGCCGGCCTCGCCTCGGCGGCATCCCTGGCTCTGCCCGACCACCTGCCGGTGGTGGTGTCTGACTCTCACCTGTGGGAGGACTTCCCATCGGTCATTGTTGACCAGGCGAAGGGCACTCGAGATGCGGTGAACCACCTGCTCTCGCTCGGCCACAAGAACGTCTATCACGTAACTGGTGACCCGGATTCAGCTCCTGCACTCGACCGGCTGGAAGCCTGGCAGAACTGCCTGGTGGAGGCGGGGATTGTCCCCTTCGCTGCCTGGCGAGGCGACTGGACCGCCCGCTCGGGCTACGAGGCCGGCAAGTTCATCGCCAAACATCCAGAGATCACCGCCGTTTACTGCGCCAACGACGAGACGGCCTTCGGTCTACTTAGATCACTGCAAGAAGAAGGAGTGAAGGTTCCGCAGGACGTCTCGGTGGTGGGCTTCGACAGTATTGCCCTCAGCGAGTACTCCTTCCCTCCCCTGACTACCGTCAAACCCGATTACGATGCGATGGGTCGCCAACTCATGCAACGCCTCGTCCACGAAATCGAAAACGGGCGCCAGCACCAGATCGACCGAACTGTGGTGGCCACGGAGCTGGTCGTCAGGGGGTCGACCGCTCCCCCACCAAATGCGAGGCGCTAACATCTCGAAAACGCGAACCGGCCCGAGGACTGAGTCCCCGGGCCGGCCCACCTGCTGCTGAGGTTACTGCTTGCCGCGCTTGGAGCTGATTACGTCAGCCGCCACCGCAAACACCACCACTAGGCCCTTGATCGCCTGCTGCACGTTCGGGTTCACCCCCAGGATCGACAGGCCCATGTTCAGGACGCCCATGACCAGCGCACCGATGATGGCCCCGGAGATCTTGCCAACGCCGCCGGAGACGGCCGTTCCACCAATGAAGGAGGCCGCGATCGCGTCCAACTCGAACATGGTTCCCGCCGAGCCAACGGCTGAACCGGCTCGGGAAGTGACGATGATGCCCGCCAGCGCCGCCAGGAAGCCCATGTTAACGAACACCCAGAAGTCCACCCGGCGGGTGTTGATGCCCGAGAGTCGAGCCGCCTTCAAGTTGCCGCCCACCGCGTAGATGTGGCGCCCAAACCGGGTCCGACTCATGACGAAGCTGTAGACAACCACCAGGACCCCGACAATCACCAGGACCACCGGGGTTCCACCAGCCGACATGGCCAGCAGGTAGGTGACAAACCCAATGGCGAAGACAATCAGCACCAGGCGCAGGACAAAGGCAACGTAGCCTTCCACCGCGACACCCGCTCGAGCCGACCGCGCCCGGGACCGGAACAGGGACCAGACGACGCCCACAATTGCCAGTGCACCAATCAGGAGGGTGACCATGTCCATGTAGCCCAGGTAGCCAAACACCGGGGGTAGTGACCCGCCCGCGATCGCCTTGAACGGCTTGGATGGGGTGGTGACGGTTTTACCGTTCAGGACAATCAAAGCCAAGCCGCGGAAGAGCAGCATGCCACCGAGGGTGACGATGAAGGCTGGGATCCCCACGTAGGCCACCCAGAACCCCTGCCAGAAGCCGATCAGCACCCCGAGCAGGAGGCCGGCAGCTACCGCCACGATCCACGGTAATCCCGCGTTAGACATGAGGACGGCGACCACCGCCCCGACGAAAGCCACCACGGAACCGACTGACAGGTCAATGTGACGGGCGATGATCACCATCGTCATCCCGATGGTCAGCACCATTACGTAGGCGTTTTGCTTGACCAGGTTGGCCACATTGTCGGGCTCCAGCAGGGCGCCCTTGGTGAGGATGGCAAAGACAATCACAATGGCAATCAGCGCCGCCAGGATTCCGTATTCCTTCAGGCTGATAACCCGTTGCTTTGGAGCTTTGATTTTTGGCTGGACGCTCATGCGGCACCCCTCGTCTTCTCTTCAGTCATGAGCCGCATCAGTGATTCCTGAGTGGCTTCGGCGGCGGGCACCTCTCCGGTGATGGTCCCCTGTGACATGGTGTAGATGCGGTCGCACACCCCGAGGATTTCGGGCAGTTCTGAGGAAATGAACAGGACCGCCTTCCCCTGATCGGCGAGCCGCTGAATGATTTGGTAGATCTCGTACTTCGCCCCCACGTCAATGCCGCGGGTGGGCTCATCCAGAATGAGGATTTCCGGATCCGTGAACATCCATTTGGCCAGGACGACCTTTTGCTGGTTGCCGCCAGACAGAGCCGAAACCAACAGTTCGACACTGGGCGTCTTGATCGCCAACGCGCGGCGGTACTCCTCCGCGGTCGCCTTCTCTTTCCCGAAGTCAATCACGCGGTTGGTCAGCACCTTGTCCAAGCCGGCAATCGTGATGTTGTCTTCGATGCTGCGGATCAGGTTCAACCCGAGGTTCTTCCGATCTTCGGGCACATACGCCAAACCGTGCTCGATGGCCTGCGGCACCGTCGCGGTGGAGATCTTCTGCCCGCGCTTTTGGACGGTGCCGGAGATGTTGACCCCGTACTGGCGGCCAAACAGGCTCATGGCCAGTTCGGTGCGGCCGGCCCCCATCAGACCGGCGAGGCCGACAATTTCTCCAGCGCGCAGCACCAGGGAAGCTCCGTCGACCACTTTCCGCTCGGTGTCGATTGGGTGGTAGACGGTCCAGTCCTTCACCTCGAGGATTTCCTCGCCGATCGTGGATTCGTGTTCGGGGAACCGGTTGTCGAGGGGGCGACCCACCATCAGGCGGATGATCTCCTCCTGGGTGACTCCGCCATCTCGGTGCATGTCGAATTCCCCGACGGATTCGCCGTCGCGGATCACCGTGGTGGTGTCGGCAATCTCCTCAATCTCACCCAGCTTGTGCGAGATAATGATCATGGTGACCCCCTCCTCGCGCAAGCTGCGCATGAGGTCGAGGAGGTGGGCTGAGTCGTCGTCGTTGAGTGCGGCGGTCGGCTCGTCCAAAATCAGGAGCTTGACCTCTTTGGAGAGGGCTTTCGCGATTTCGACTAGTTGTTGCTGCCCGACTCCCAGGTCAGCGACCTTGGCCCGTGGGTCGACCGCCAGGCCAACCCGCTCGAGCAGGAGTCGGGCACGCTGGTTCGTAGCATGCCAATCGATGAATCCTCCCCGCAGGATCTCATTGCCCAAGAAGATGTTCTCGGCTACCGACAGGTAGGGTGAGAGCGCTAACTCTTGGTGAATGATCACGATCCCCAGTGACTCGGAATCTCGAATTGATCTGAACTTGCAGGCGTTTCCGTGCAGGAAAATCTCCCCCGAGTAACTGCCGTGGGGGTAGACCCCGGACAGCACGTTCATCAGTGTTGATTTGCCCGCTCCGTTCTCACCGCAGATGGCGTGGACCTCACCTCGTCGTACCTCGAGGTTCACGTCATTGAGAGCTTTCACCCCAAAGAACTCTTTGGTTATGTGCTCCATGCGCAAAATGACTTCATCGGTCAGCATGCTACGATCACCAGACTTTCCTAGCTGCTAGCGGAGGTTAGGAGACCTTCAGGTCCGGAAGGAACCCGGAGTCAACCAGCATTTCCTTCACGTTTTCCTTGGTCACCACCACCGGATCGAGCAGGTAGGAGGGGACAACCTTCACATCATTGTTGTAATCCTCAGTGTTGTTAACGGTCACTTCGGAGCAGGTCATGATCTCGTTGACCATGTTGGAGACCACCTTGCCAAGCTCGCGGGTGTCCTTCCACACGGTCATCGACTGGGCGCCGGCCAAGATGTTGTTAACGTTCGCTTCGTCCGCGTCCTGACCGGTCAGGATCGGGTAGTCGGCCGAGCCGGCTTCGTAGCCATTGGCCTGCAGCGCTTCGGCGATTCCCAGTGCCAGCGAATCGTTGGGCGAAAGGACAATGTTGACCTTCTTGTCGCGGTAGTAGCTGTTCAGGCGGTTCTCCATCTCGGACTGGGCGGCCGAGCCGTCCCAACCCTGGATCCCGATGCTCTGCCAGTCATCGACGCTCTTGGGCTGCTTGCCGGACTGGACCACCAGGGTGCCGTCCTCCAGGTAGGGCTGCAACACGTCGAAAGCACCCTTGAAGAAGAAGCGGGCGTTGTTGTCATCCGGGGAGCCGGCGAACATTTCGAAGTTGTACGGGCCCTCACCGGACTTGATGAAGTCCTCAATGTACTGGCCCTGCAGGGTGCCCACCTTCTCGTTGTCGAACGAGGCGTAGTAGTCAACCGCTTCGGTCCCCTTGATCAGGCGGTCGTAGGCAATGACGGGGATGCCCTTCTCCGCCGCGGTCTCGAGAACCGGGCCGAGAGCTTCACCGTCGATCGAGGCCACCACCAGCACCTCGGCGCCGGCGTTGATCATGTTCTCTAGTTGCGAGATCTGCATCTCCGGCTTGTTATCCGCGTACTGCAGGTCAACCTGGTACCCCATGTCTTCGAGCAGCTTCTGCAGGTCGGCACCGTCACGGTTCCAACGCTCCAGGGACTTCGTTGGCATGGCTACCCCGACAAGGCCGTCGGTGGTGAAGGAACATTCGCCACCAGCGGCTGCGTCGCCACCTGATTCGCCGCTGGCCGGGGTGTCGGTGCCACCGCCGGATCCACCCCGGTCAGACGAGCAGCCACCCGCTCCAATGGCGAGGGCCCCGATGACCGCGATGGCAGCCAGCCGCTTTCCAATCGTTTTCACTATTCTGACTCCTTTGTTCGTTTTGTTGCGCTACTGAATCCGAGGCGAGCCTGTCGGACCCACCCGGAAACCCGATTGATGTCCCGGTGCCTGACGGGATGCCGGAGCGACCAGTTGGTAGCCACCCCACCGCGGGATTGCCGAGACCTGAGGGGATGAAGAGTCAGCCCGCCGGGCCGAAGAGCTCGTTTTGCGTCACAGTCACTCCTCATCGAGAACCATTATGTTTCATAGCAAAACTAAACCATCTCGAGTCGTCCCGCCACAGCTCCGGGCAACCGTTGCCATTTTGTAACACAACAGAACTATTTGCCGGCTCCGCGAGCCTGGCCCGGGCAAGATGCCTGATCAGAGGCCTAAAAGGGCCTACTCCAATCGACTCTGGACACACGCCTAGGGCCTCCCCACCCATGGTGGAGAGGCCCCGAGAAGCACGACGGTTTCTAGGCTGAAACGGCCGCCCGCCGCTTGTTGTAGACGTCGAAGGCAACGGCTAGGAGCAGGACCAAGCCCTTGATGATCTGCTGGGTGGAGGTAGACGCACCCATTAGCTGCATCCCGTTAGACAGCACTGCCATGACCAAACCACCGATCAGAGCACCGGAGATTCGACCGATACCACCGGTAGTGGAAGCACCACCGACGAAACAGGCCGCAATGGCGTCCAGCTCGAACATGTTGCCAGCTGATGGCTGCGCGCCGTTCATCCGAGCCGAATAGAGGATTCCCGCGACCGCCGACAGGAAGCCCATGTTCACGAACACCCAGAACTGAACCGTCTTCACATTGATGCCGGACAGGGCCGCAGCAGACTTGTTACCCCCGATGGCGTAGACATCACGCCCAAAGACGGTCCGCTGAGAAATGAAGCCGTAGACGAAGATCAACACTGCCAGGATGATCAGCACAATCGGTAGCCCGCGAGCTGTGGCCAGCTTGTAGCCAAAGGCCATCACCACCGCTGCCAGGATCAGCATCTTGATGCCCCAAATCCAAAGCGACTCGACAATCTGGCCGTACTTGACCTTCTCAGAGCGGGCCCGCCACTGGAAGTACACGAAGCCAATCACGCCGATCGCAAAGATTACCAGGGTGAAGACATCGACCCCGTATCCACCGAAGAGCCCGTTCAAGAATCCATTGGCAATGTTGTAGTAACCCTTGGGGAACGGAGAGAGGGAGACGTTGTCCAACACGTTGTAGGTCAGACCACGGAACAGCATCATCCCGCCGAGGGTGACGATGAAGCCCGGAATCCCGACGTAGGCAACCCAGAATCCTTGGAAAACTCCCACTGCGATCCCGGTGGCCAGGGCCGCCACCACTCCCACCCACCAGGGGAATCCGTGGCGGATCACGAGGACGGCAGAAACGGCGCCTGTGAGCGCGACCACCGATCCCACCGACAGGTCGATCTGAGCCAGCACGATGACCAGAATCATGCCGATCGCCAGGACCAAAATGTAGGAGTACTGCAGGACGATGTTCGTCAGGTTGTTAGCGCTGAGGAACGTCGGGTTGATGATAGAGAAGGCAATTACGATGGCGACAAACGCAACGAAAATACCCGACTGGCGGATGCTGGTTCCCATCGTGTTCTTCAGGAAATCTCGGACACTCACGAGCGCGTCTCCCTTACCGGTTCAATAGTCATAAGTCTCATTAGCTCTGTTTGGGTGGCCTCTTCGATGGGGACCTCCCCGGTGATTCGCCCGTAGGCGAGCGTGTAAATGCGATCGGAAATCCCCAGGAGTTCTTCCAGTTCCGAGGAGATCACGATCACCGCTTTGCCCTGGGCAACCATGTCGTTGATCAAGGTGTAGATCTCGTACTTGGCACCCACATCAATGCCGCGGGTCGGCTCGTCCAAAATGAGCACGTCGGCGTCGGTGTAAAGCCATTTGGACAACACCACTTTCTGCTGGTTTCCACCAGAGAGCGAGCCGGCCAGTTGGAGCACATTGTTGGCGCGAATATTCATCGCCTCTTGATAGCGGATCGCCACGGCCAACTCTTCGTTGTCGTTGACCACCCCCCGTTTGGAGTGCTTATGGATCCCCGCAATGCCAATATTTCGGCGGATGTCGTCGATCAGGTTGAGGCCGTAGACCTTACGGTCTTCAGTCGCGTAGGCCACCTTGTGTTTGATAGCGGCGGCCACGCTCCCCAGTTTGATCTCCTGCCCGTCCTTGAACAGCTGACCACTGATCTTTGAGCCGTAGGTGCGCCCAAAGATACTCATTGCCAACTCGGTTCGACCGGCTCCCATTAGCCCGGCGAGTCCGACGACTTCGCCTCGACGAACATTGAACGAGGCGTCCTTGATGATGACACGGTCTTCTTGAGTTGGGTGATGGACAGTCCAATCCCTTACTTCGAATAGCACCTCACCCGGATTGGACTGACGCGGCGGGTAGAACTGTGACAGGGTCCGTCCCACCATCAGCTCGATGATCGTGTTCTTGGTAACCGCTGGGTCGGACATATCCAGGGTGCCGGCCGTTTCGCCATCGCGCAGGATCGTGGTTCGGTCCGCGATCGCTTCGATCTCGTTGAGCTTGTGCGAGATGATGATGATCGTGACGCCGGAGTCTCGCAATTGCCGGACCAGATCCAGCAGTACCTCCGAGTCAGCGTCGTTGAGCGCAGCGGTGGGCTCGTCCAGCACTAGGAGTTCAACGTCCTTGGCCAGAACTTTTCCGATCTCCACCATCTGCTGTTTGCCGACCCCAAGTTGAGAGACCGGGGTAACCACCGGCTCGTGCAAACCAACCCGCTGCAGCATTTTGGTTGCTTCGGAATTGACCTGGTTCCAGTCAATCAAACCAAGCTTGGTGGGCTTCTTCGAGCCGAGGAAGAGGTTTTCCGCGATAGTCATGTAGGGCACCAGCGCCAGCTCCTGGTGGATGATGCCGATCCCGGCATTTTCCGAGTCGCGCACGGAGCCGAATTTTGCCTCTGTTCCCCGGTAGATAATCTGTCCTGTGTACTCTCCATGAGGGTACACGCCGGACAGAATTTTCATCAGCGTCGATTTGCCGGCACCGTTCTCTCCGCAGAGAGCATGAACTTCACCACGGCGAACATCAAAGTTCACATTCTTTAGCACCTGCACGCCGGAGAAGCTCTTGCAAATGTCGCGCATTTCCAAGATGTTTTCTGTCATCACACTACCAATTCACTGGTGAGGGGGCTCGTGCTCAGGGAAGGAAAACCACCTGAGCACGAGCCCGGACATGGGTACTAGTTAGCGACCCCGGACTTGACTTCGTCTTCAGTCCAGTAGCCAGACTCGATCACGGTGGATTCGATGTTGTCCTGGTACACGGTCACAACGTCAAGCAGGTACGAAGGAACAACCTTCACCCCGTTGTCGTAGTCGGTGGTGTTGTTGGCCTCCGGCTCGCGGCCACAGGCGAGGTCCTGGACCACCTGGACGGCCCGATCTGCCAGCAGACGAGTGTCTTTGAAGATGGTGGACTGCTGCACGCCGTCCGCAATCAGCTTGATGGAGGCAATCTCGGCGTCCTGGCCGGTGACAATCGGCAGTCCGTCAGCGATGGTCGGGCCCAACCCCACACCCTGCAGGGCGGTGATGATGCCCCGAGAGATGCCATCGAAGGGAGACAGCACGCCTGCCAGCTCGCTCGGGTCCGGGTAGGTGGAGGACAGCAGGTCTTCCATCCGCTTCTGTGCTGCTTCCTGAGACCAACGCAGGGTGGCTGCCTGGTCGAACTTAGTCTGGCCGGACTTGATCACCAAGGTGCCATCATCCAGGTAGGGCTTGAGGGTGTCCATCGCACCGTTGAAGAAGAATCCGGCATTGTTGTCGTCGGGAGAGCCGGCGAAGATCTCAATGTTGAGTGGCCCCTTGGGCGCATCCGCCGCCTTGGTGCCATCCTCTTCCACCAGGCCCAAGCCGTGGAGCAGAGCGGTCCCCTGGGCCACGCCCACCAGGTAGTTGTCGAAGGAAACGTAGAAGTCCACGTTTTCGTTGTCGCGAATCAGGCGGTCGTAAGAGATCACCGGAATACCGGCAGCGCCGGCGGCGTCCAACTGGCTGGACAGGGCAGTGCCGTCGATCGAGGCAATTACCAGGACGTCCACCCCGTTGGTGATCATCTGGTCGATCTGCTGAGTTTGGGTCGGAATGTCGTCGTTGGCGAACTGCAGGTCAACCTGGTAACCAGCCTCTTCCAGTCCAGCCTTGACCGCTTCCCCATCGGCGATCCACCGTTCGGAGGTCTGGGTGGGCATCGCGACACCGACGGTCATCCCGACGCCGCATTCAGCTTCGCCCGCGTCTCCGGACGCCGCCGCATCGCCGGACTCAGTCTGCTCAGTATTGGTTGAACCGGCGCCGCCTCCATCGCAGCCGCTCAATGCGAGCGCTCCCACGGTCAGAAGGCCGGCTGCGGCCATCAGCTTATTCTTGAAGGGAACATTCATGGTCGAGTTTCTCCTCATCGAGTCTGGGTTAGGAAAGAACTTCCTGGCGATGCGGCCATTTTGCCTACAATCACGAGCAGTAAATTCGCTCGTGTCATCCGCATCACACGTAATGTTAGCGCTCACAGTACGGGTCGGCAACGGCTGCGGTGGACCGTTATCACTTCGTGTCCATCTTGTGACCTTTATGAACAGAACTTAACCGTCCGGTCGGATAGCGGCTCTTTTCCCGTCATTGCACTCTTTAATCGGTTTCCAGCCATCGTCGTGTACCAGCAGCGAGCAGCGCAAAGCCGGTGGAATCGCCCCCGCAAAAGCGGATTCCACCGGCTCCTTTTGCCACTCAGCGGAAGTTAGCGCTCAACTCAAAAGCGGGCTTGTTCCACCGCAGTTCCTGGCGGAACCTGCTAGTAGTAGTGTCCGCGTCAATTACCATCAGTTCGGTCCGAGCCAGGTCCGCAAAAATCCGCAACACGTCCACCGAGACGGCAGTTGTCAGGGCGGTATGGTGCGCTCCGCCTGAGTGCATCCAACATTCGGCCGAGGTAACCAGGTCCGGTTGTGGTTTCCAGACAGCGTGCGCCACCGGAAGGTTCGGCATTGGCTCAAGCGGATCGACCAGATCCACCAGATTGGCAGTCAACCGGAAGCGAGAGCCGAGGTCTGCGAGCGCTACCACCAAGCCCGGGACCGGATCCGCGCTAAAGACCATCCGAACTGGGTCTTCTCGATCACCAATGCCTAGGGGGTGTATCTCCACTCTTGGGCGGGTCGTGGTCAGGCTTGGGCAAACCTCAAGCATGTGAGCACCCAAGATAAGTTCCTGGCCTGGCACCAGGTTGTAGGTGTAGTCCTCCATGAGGGAGGCACCACCCGGGAGCCCCTCCCCCATGACCTTCATCAGTCGGACCAGAACCGCTGTCTTCCAGTCCCCCTCAGCCCCAAACCCGTATCCCTCGGCCATCAGCCGTTGAACGGCCAGGCCGGGTAGTTGCCGCAATCCTCCCAAGTCTTCGAAGGTGTCGGTGAACGCCGTGGCCCCCTGCTCCGTCAAGAAGGTGCGCAGTGCAATCTCCTGCCGGGCCGCATACACCAGGGACTCGTGACGCTCACCTCCCACGCGCAGTTCCGGCTGGACGTCGTAAAGCTCCTCGTATGTCTGCGCCAGCTCCGCCGCTTCCGCCTCGCTGACCTGCTCCAGCTGGTTAACCAGATCCGTCACACCCCAGGTGTTAACGCTGACACCAAAGACCCTTTGAGCCTCGGTCTTGTCCCCCTCGGTCACGGCGACATTTCGCATATTGTCGCCAAATCGCACCACTTTCAGCTGGTGCGCTTCTGCCCAACCAAGGCAGGCACGGATCCAAGTGGCGACGCGAGCGCGCACATCCGGCCGGCTCACATGGCCGACCACAATCTCCCGGTTGATGCCCAACCTCGACACCAGGTAGGCAAACTCTCGGTCCCCGTGCGCCGACTGGTTCAGATTCATGAAATCCATATCGATGGTGTCCCAGGGCAACTGCTCGCTCTCCTGAGTGTGCAGGTGCAGCATGGGTTTCTGAAGGGTTCCGAGGCCGGTGATCCACATTTTTGCCGGGCTGAAGGTATGCATCCACAGGATTACCCCAACGACCTCATCTCTCCCGTTAGCCTCAAGGATCACACGCCGAATCTCCTCCGGATCTTTCAGCGTTGGGCGCCACACCACGGGCACCGGCAGATCCCCGGACAGATTGAGCTGTTCCACCACCTGCTGGGATTGGTGGGCTACTTGAGCCAGCGTGTCCGGTCCGTACAGTTCCTGCGAACCGGTCAGAAACCAGACTTCCCGCCCGGCCATTGCACTTCGCATGTTGTTCCTCTTTCCTAGTGTTGTCCGTAGACGTGCTGGTATCGCTGATAGAGAGCGTCAATCTTGTCTGCCGGGATCGGGAGGGGGGTGCCGAGTTGACGGGCCAAGAACACGGTCTTGGCCACCTCCTCTACCATGGCGGCAGTTTTCACCGAGGCTTGGGCATCACGGCCCACAGTGAAAGGCCCGTGGTTTTGCATCAGCACTGCTCGTGAGCGTGAGTTAGACAGGGTCTCGACAATGCCTCGACCGATCGAGTCGTCGCCAATCAGGGCAAACGGCCCGATCGGGATCTCTCCGCCGAACTCGTCCCCCATCATGGTCAGCACGCATGGGATTGGCTCGCCGCAGGCCGCCCAAGCCGTGGCATAGGAAGAGTGCGTATGGGTGACCCCACCAACCTCTGGCAGGTGGCGGTAAACGTAGGCATGGGCAGCAGTGTCTGAAGACGGCGAGTGCTCGCCGCGAAGGAGGTTTCCGTCGAGATCACACACGACCATGTGATCGGGAGTCAGCTGATCGTAGGTAACTCCGGAAGCTTTGATTACCATCAGGTCGTCAGAGCCGTCGGGGGCGCTGCCCCGAACCCGCTCAGAGACATTGCCGGCGGTCCAGACCACCAGGTTCCACCGGGTCAGTTCGGCGTGCAGGGCACATACGCGCTGCTGCGCCGCTCGGATGGCTGCTTCCATCTCGGGAGACCACTGTTGCTGTTGCCCCATTGGGTTTCCTTTCTGTGTCAAACCCCGTCTGGCAGGCTGAGTGCGGGATTGGGGGTTGGACAGCCGGGTGGAGAACTTCGTTGTTTCGCCTCCGGATCCGACTCCGGATCACGTTAGCGCTAACATTGTATCGCATCCGGTCCAACAGAAGGACAGAAGGAAGAAGAAGTTTCCCAGTCGAGCGGCTGCCCAGCCGGACGGCTAGGCCGAGTCTCGCACGATCAACTCCGAAGGAATCAGGATATTGCCAACCGCTTTTCCGCGAATTACCGCCAAAAGCATCTGAACCGCCTCCCGGCCCAGCCGGAAGAAGTCCTGCCGAACTGTGGTCAGTGACGGGTAGAAAAATGCGGTTCCAGCTTCATCGTCATAGCCGACGATGCGCACGTCTTTGCCCACTCGCACCCCCGCCTCGCCAAAGGCCCGCAGAGCCCCAAGGGCCATCTGGTCGTTAGCGATCACAATTGCCTCCGGCAAGTGCCCGGCCAGCATCCGCTGAGCCATGACGTAGCCCGACTCTGCTGTCCAATCACCGCGGTCATATCCACCGAACCGGAGGTTCAGCTCCGCCATCGACTCATTCCACTGAATCGCCCGTTCTTCGGAGTCAAACCAGTGAGGTGGCCCGGCAAAGTGGGCAACTTCGTCGCACCCGGTCGCAGCCAAGTGTTCCAGTGCCTGGCGCACACCGACCCTCTGCCCCACACCGATTCTGGCAATGGTCGAATCCGGGTTGATCCAGCCGGAAGCCACCGCAATACTCGGCACCGGCACCGTGATCCGTTCCAACTCTTCGGCAATACGCACCACGGGAGCCGAGATGATGATGCCCGCCACTCCCTGGGACAGGAACTGGTCAATGGCCTGCCGGAGTCGCTGCGCTGAGAACTCGGTCAGCGTAGCCACCGAGACCATGTAGCCTCGCTCCGCGGCCGCTAGCTGGATTGATAGCAGCGTGGTGGCTGGACCGTAAAGGACAAAGTCGGCTGTAATCACCCCAATTAGGCGGGAGGTCCGAGTGGCCAGGGTCCGGGCGGTCTCGTTTCGTCGGTATCCCAGCTGGTCGATAGCTGCCAGCACCCGGTCGCGAGTCTCGGGCCGCACCGCGTCGGCCTGATTGAGGACTCGGGACACAGTCTGGTGCGAAACGCCAGCCACCGCTGCCACATCCGCCATTGACGGCGGGCGGGTCCCCGACGAACGCCGGCGCCGACCTGTGTCCGACGCGGAAGCGGAATCCTGCTCAGTCAAGATGCTGCCCCTTCCAGTTACTACTCTGCGGCCTGGGGCAGGTTTCGCCCAGCTCGCTCTTGGGCCCACTTGTAGGCGGAGTCCACTTGTGGCATCACCACCTGCCAGTCGAGCGGGCAGACAGTACCTCGATTGTGCTCCCTGATTGCCTGCAGTTGGGCGGGCTGGCGTGTCCATTCAACCAGAGTCTGGGTGAGTTCGGCATCGGTTTGGGCCCGAACTCCCTCGTCGGGGCCAATTCGTTCGCCTAGGCCAGACTGACTCCGAGTCAAAATGGCCAAACCGGCCGCCTGCGCCTCAGCTGCGGCAATGGAGGCCGCTTCGTTGATTGACGGCGACACGAACACGTCTGCTCCCGCGTAAAGCCGCCGCAACTCGGGCGCACTCAGGCGACCCGGCAAAGAGATCACGTCCTCAAGTCCGTGACGCTCCACAAAAGATTGAGCCGACTCGAACCCGGGCCCCTCCCCGGCCAGGACCGCCCGCAGGCTGCCCGGTTCTACCTCTCCGGCCGCCTCCCGCAGGATTTCCAGCAGGGCTGGGATCCGTTTCCGAGGGGCAAACCGAGCTGCAGTTACCGCTACCAACCCCTCGTGCGGTTCGGGTTCCACCCGCCAGCGGGACCCGTCCACCCCGTTCGGGAGGACCTGCACGTTCTCCGCGCCGACCGCCTCTGCCACTAGCCCGGCCACCAGGTGCGAAACCCCGGTCCAGCCAATGTGAGCGTCCCTGAACGACTTACCCAACCAACGGTAAATCGGCAGGGTCACCCGCCGGTTCCAGACGGAATGCACGGTCACCAGAGTGGGAATGTGAGCGTTCCGCAGGCGCCACAGCAGGGCCTGAACTACCGGGGTCAGCTCCCCCAGGTGCAGGTGCACCACGTCGGGGTTCAGCCGCTCTAACACCTGGTGGAACCGGCGGGGTGCGCGCGGGTCCACCGGTGCGTGCACCGGGTTGGCCCAGACCGAGCGCAAGACCCGATACGGAAGCTCAACCTCACCCGGAGTGCAGGTAAGCACGGTGACCTGGTCACCCCGTTGCGCCTGCTGGGCAGCCAGTTGGGACACCTGGGTCTCGATGCCCCCCATCATCGGGAGGAAACAGTCGGTAACGTGAACGATGCGCATGGGACCTATCGTGTCACATACACGCGAACAGACGCTCATCAGCTCGGCAGCCTGTGGATAAGAATAAGAATTTGCGAATGGCAACTATTGCCTGAGTACCCCCAACGGGATTTGAACCCGTGTTGCCGCCGTGAGAGGGCGGTGTCCTAGGCCGCTAGACGATGGGGGCTAAGGACAGAACCAAACTGGCTCTGGTACCCCCAACGGGATTTGAACCCGTGTTGCCGCCGTGAGAGGGCGGTGTCCTAGGCCGCTAGACGATGGGGGCCTATTTGGTTGCCTGATCTAAGATCAGCCAATCGCTGGGGTACTAGGACTCGAACCTAGACTAAATGAACCAGAATCACTCGTGCTGCCGATTACACCATACCCCAAGGTACTTCGTGGTCTTGCTCGCTCAGATCGGGTCTGTTACGACCAAGGCCAACGAAGATTTAGGTTACCTGACACGGGCGCAGCACTCAAATCTACGCCTCGTGAATGCGGTCACGCCCCGAGGGAGTCCCGCAGGGAACGGAGCCGCCCCAAAGTGGTGGTTCGGCCCAGAATTTCCATGGATTCGAACAGGGGCGGCGAGACACGACGCCCGGAGACGGCCACCCGGAGGGGACCAAATGCGAGGCGAGGTTTCACCCCCATCTGCTCAACGATGGCTTCGCGCAGCGCCGACTCCAACTGTTCGACCCCGAACTGATCCTCCGCCAGCCCTTCGATCACTTCAATCGCGGTCTCCAGCACCCGATCAGCCCCATCCTTCAGGGTCTTTCGCGCATCGTCTTCCACGTGAACGCTCTCATCCGCGCTGAACAGGAATCCCAGCATCCCCACGGCCTCACTCAACACCTGGATGCGAGTCTGGATCAGAGGGGCAGCCGCGGTGAGAACCTGCTGCTCCCGCTCAGTAAGCGCTTCGAAGTCAGTGGCCGAGACCAGGTCGGCTTCGGCCAGGAACGGCACCAGACGGTTGCGGAAATCGTCGGCTTCCAGCAGTCGGATGTGATCGCCATTAATGGCCAAGCACTTCTTCTGGTCAAACCGGGCCGGGTTCGGGTTTACATCGGCAATGTCAAAGGCCGCCACCATCTCGTCCATGCTGAAGATATCCCGGTCCGGGGCAATGGACCACCCCAGCAGGGCCAGGTAGTTCAACAGTCCCTCGGGGATCATCCCGTTTTGCCGGTGCAGCAGCAGGTTGGACTCGGGATCACGCTTGGACAGCTTCTTGTTGCCCTCCCCCATCACGTAGGGCAGGTGGCCAAACTTCGGCATTTCATCGGCCACGCCCAGCTCAATCAGGGCGCGGTAGAGCACGACCTGGCGGGGAGTGGAGCTGAGGAGGTCCTCACCGCGAAGCACGTGCGTGATCTTCATGAGAGCGTCATCAACGGGGTTGACCAGGGTGTAGAGCGGATCTCCGTTAGCGCGCACAATTACGTAGTCCGGCACAGAACCGGCCTTGAAGGTGACGTCGCCGCGGACCAGGTCGGTGAAAGTAATGTCCTCGTCGGGCATCCGCAGGCGAATAACCGGCTCCCGCCCCTCGGCCCGGTAGGCCGCCCTCTGCTCGTCGGTCAGATCACGGTCGAAACCGTCATAGCCCAGCTTCGGGCTCCGACCTGCCGCCACGTGACGCGCCTCCACCTCTTCGGGGGTGGAGAAAGACTCGTAGGCGTACCCGCCCTGAATCAGCTGATCAATCACCTCTCGGTAGATTTCGGTCCGCTCCGACTGGCGGTAGGGACCGTGGGGTCCTCCCACCTCAATCCCCTCGTCCCAGTCCAGGCCCAGCCAGCGCAACGACTCAATGATCTGGTCGTAGCTTTCCTGGGAGTCCCGTCCAGCATCGGTATCTTCGATCCGAAACACGAAGGTTCCGCCGGTATGACGGGCGTAAGCCCAGTTGAACAGGCAGGTCCGAACCATGCCGACGTGGGGGGTCCCGGTCGGGGACGGACAAAAGCGCACGCGAATTGCAGAATTGTTGGTATCCATGATGAGTCCAGAATATCCTGGTTATTGGCTCCGTCGAAACCAGGAAAGGCTCACCATGTCAATTTTTGAACCCAGTGTTGCTCACCTCCGCGAGACCGGATCGCTCAAGTGGACGGGAGTGAGCGCCCCTGGCGATCGGCCGGCGCAGGGAGCCTGGGTAGCAGAAATGGATTTTGGTACCGCCCCCGTGGTGGCCGAGCGCCTGAAGAAAGCCATCGGCGACGGGATGTTGGGGTACCTGCCCTACTGGCTTGAGGACGCCACCGCCGAAGCCCTGACCCGGTTCCAGGAAGCTCGTTACGGCTGGGCAATTGAGCCCAGCTGGGTCCGGACCGCCAACTCGGTCCTCGGCGCGCTGGAGGCCACCATCAGCCACCTGACCCGGCCCGGCTCGTCCGTGATCGTCCCCACCCCGGCCTACATGCCGTTCCTGACCATTCCCGGGCGACACAACCGCGAGGTCATTGAGGTACCGTCGCTGCACACCGCCGGCCAGTCGTGCCCGGACGCATGGTCGCTGGATTTGGCCGGGATCAAGGCTGGGCTCGAGGCGGGGGCCGGCCTGGTGATTCTGTGTAACCCGTGGAACCCCACGGGCCGTTCACTGCGAACCGAAGAGCTGGTTGCCCTCCACGATCTGGTGTCCCAGTACGACGCGATGGTTTTCTCCGACGAGATCCACGCCCCCCTGACCTTTGCCGACACCCCTACCTTTGTATCCTATGCGTCGCTGGGACCCCACTTTGCCGCCCACACGGTGACGGCGGTGGCCGCCTCGAAAGCTTGGAATATTGCGGGCCTGTCGGCCGCACAGGTGATTTTGCCCGACCGGGAACTGCGCGAGCAGTGGGATCAGAAGGCCAGTGCCATTTCCCGCTCCGCGGTTCCCCTTGGGCTGCTGGGTGCGGTGACCGCCTACGAGTCGGGCAGTGACTGGCTGGAGGAAGTCCTGGCCTACATCGGGCGAAACCTGGACCTGCTCGACGAGGTTGTGGCCGCCACCGCGGTGGACTACACCCGCCCTGAAGCCACCTACCTGACCTGGTTGGGGATGGATGCCTACGACCTGGACCAGTGCCCGCAGTCGCTGCTGCTGCGCGACTACTCGATCGCGGCCAATGCCGGCGAGACGCTGGGCGCTCCCTACTGCCAGTGGGTCCGCCTCAATGCCGCCATGGTCCGCCCCGAATGGGAACGGACCATGGACCTGTTGGCTCAGGCACTGAAGGCCTGGCCCCTGAAAGGCTAGCCGCCTCAGCAAACCTCAGCCGCCCCCGCAAAGCCCCGGCCACCTCGGCAAAAGGTCGAGGCACTGCCTCAGCGGCGCACCACCGGGTTCGACAGGGTGCCGATTCCCGAGATGGTCACGTCGACCCGGTCCCCCGGTTCGAGCGGCCCCACGCCGGCCGGGGTGCCGGTCAGGATCACGTCTCCGGGCAGCAGGGTGAAGACCCCGCTGATGAAGGAAACCAGCTCGCGCACCGGCACAATCATGTCCGCGGTGGAGGCCGACTGCCGGAGCTGACCGTCCACGCTGGAGGTAATCAGCAGGTTGTCCACATCCAGGTCCGGGTCGACCGTGATCCAGGGACCCAGCGGACACGAGGTGTCAAACCCTTTGGCCCGGGTCCACTGCCCGTCCTGCTTCTGCTTGTCCCGAGCGGTCACGTCGTTGGCGGCCGTGTAACCAAGGATAATGTCGTCAACCTGATCTACGGGCACGTCCTTGGCCAGCGTCTTAATCACCACCGCCAGTTCGGCCTCGTGTTCGACCCGCTCCGACCACCTCGGCAGCACGATCGGGTCGTCCGGGCCGATCACCGAGGTGTTGGGCTTCATGAACAGAATTGGCTCAGCCGCCGCCTCGGTTCCTCCCATTTCCCGCACGTGATCCAAGTAGTTCTTCCCGACCGCGACCACTTTGGAGCGGGGAATGACCGGAGAAACCAGCCTCACCTCGTCCAAATCCAACACTTCGCCGGTGGCTTCGATCTTGCCAAACAGGGGATCGCCCCGGAGCACGAAAATCCGGGTTGAGTCCTCCTGCATCATTCCGTAACGGGGATTGTCTCCATCAGAAAACCGCACAATTCTCATGGGACTAGCCTAGCCCCGGCTCGCCCCCAGCGCTGCCATCCGGTCCCATCCCGCTCCCCGCGGCCCCGGCCACAAACGCGAGATGCGACAATGGAACCATGAAGGCGCCTCTGAACGAACTCCTGGACCAACTTGAAGACAGCGGCGAGGTGGATTCACCCGACGCTCTGTTTGACGCCTTTTCCCAGTGGGCCGACTCGACGGGCCGCCCACTGTACCCCCACCAGGAGGAGGCCCTCCTCGAACTGTTGGCCGGCAACCACGTGGTGGCTCAGACGCCGACCGGCTCGGGCAAATCGATGATGGCCCTGGCCGGCCATTTCCTGTCGTTGGCGCGCGGGGGCCGCTCCTACTACACCGCCCCGCTGAAAGCCCTGGTCTCCGAGAAGTTCTTCGACCTGGTTGAGGCATTCGGCGCAGCCAACGTCGGCATGATCACCGGGGATATTTCCCTGAACTCAAAGGCGCCGATCATCTGCTGCACGGCGGAGATCCTGGCTAACCAGTCCCTGCGCGAGGGGGCCGCGTTGGACACCGACCTGGTGATTATGGACGAGTTCCACTTCTACTCTGACCCGCAGCGCGGCTGGGCTTGGCAGGTGCCGCTCCTCGAACTGACCAAGCCGCAGTTTGTCCTGCTGTCCGCCACCCTGGGCGACATGAGCGAGCTGGCCGAAGACCTGGCCGAGCGGACCGAGCGCACCGTGGGGATGGTCACCGAAGCCACCCGGCCAGTTCCACTCGAGTTTGAGTACTGCCTCGATGAGCTTCCCGTGGTGGTGGAGCGCCTGCTGGCCGAGGACCGGGCCCCAATTTACATCGTTCACTTCGCCCAGCGGGAGGCGGTCAACACCGCGAAGGGCCTGCAGAAGCTCTCCATTCTCAGCAAGGAACAGAAGGCCGAACTGAAAGAAGCCCTCAGGTTCGAGAGCTTTGGCCGAGGCTTTGGACAAACCCTGCGCGAGTTGGTCCTGCACGGGATTGGTGTTCACCACGCCGGGATGCTCCCCCGCTATCGGCGCCTGGTGGAGCGCCTGACCCAGCGGGGACTGCTGGCCGTCGTCTGCGGCACCGACACGCTGGGGGTGGGCATCAACGTGCCGATCCGAACGGTCCTGTTCACCTCGCTGATCAAATTCGACGGGCGCAAAACCCGCCACCTGTCGGCCCGGGAGTTCCACCAGATTGCCGGACGAGCGGGGCGGGCAGGCTACGACCAGGTTGGTTACGTCCGGGTCCTCGCTTCGGAGGCCGAGGTGGAACAGGCAAAACACCGGGCGCGCCTCTCTGCCGCCCAGGAGGAAGCCAACACCAAGAAGCTCAAGAAGCTGGCCAAAAAGACCAGCCCCAAGTCCTCCACCCCGGGCAAGATCAGCTGGACCAAGGGAACCTTCGAACGGCTGGTTTCCGCCGAACCGGAGGTCCTGCGCTCCCAGTTTGCGGTCACCCACGCAATGTTCCTGAACGTGCTGGCCGGCCCGGGAGACCCGGAGGCCCGGCTGCTGGCCCTGGCCCAAGACAACCACGACCCGGACCAGGACGCTAACGAGCACCTGCGCTCCCTCGGGGACATCTACCGCTCGCTCCGCCAGGCCGGGGTGATCACCCGCCTTCCCCACGCCGAAGCCCAGCGCCAAGGAGTGCCCCGGCTCCAGGTTGTGGCCGATCTGCCCGACGAGTTTGCCCTGAATCAGCCCCTGGCGCCCTTTGCGCTGGCCGCACTGGACCTGCTGGACCCAGACAGCCCCGATTTCACCCTCGACATCATCAGCGTGATCGAGTCGGTGATGGAGGATCCCAAACCACTACTGTTCGCCCAGGAGCGGAGGGCCAAAGACGCCGCCTTCCACTCGATGAAAGCCGAGGGAATCGAATACGACGAGCGGGCCGCCCTGCTGGACCAGGTGACTTGGCCGCGCCCCCTGGCCGAACTGATCGAGCCCACCTTCCGGGTGTTTTCCCAAACCAACCCGTGGGTGGGCGAGGCGGAGCCGTCCCCCAAGTCGGTCCTTCGGGAGATGATCGAAACTGCCGCTACATTCACCGGCCTGATCGCCAAATACGATCTGCACAATGCCGAGGGCGTGATCCTGCGCTACCTGACCGACCTGTATCGGGCGCTGCGGCAAATTCCTCCCCTCTCCTGTCAGACCCCGGAGTTGGCCGAGGTGATTGATTGGTTGGAGAAGCTGGTTCGCTCGGTCGACTCCTCGCTACTAGATGAGTGGGAGCGCCTCAACCGCGGCGAGACCAGTCCGAGCGCCGGGGCTGGCAGCGGGGCCGGGGCCGGGCAGCCACAGGATTCAGGGATGGAACCTGCCTTCGGCGCCGACCCGGACGGCACGGTTACCTACCGGACCAACCCGCACCTGCTGCAGCGCGACGTCCGCACCGCCGTGTTCCGCCTGGTGGAGCAACTAGCGGACGACCGGGTGGAGCAGGTGGCCAGTTACGGTTCGGACACCGGCTGGGACGCTGACCGAGTCGACCGCGCGCTGGCTCAGTACTGGGCCGAGTATGACTGGATGGGGATCGATCATCGAGCCCGCTCGGCGGAGCTATTCCGGGTGCGGCGAAACCCGGCGGTGGACGAGGTGGAACGCGCCGTTGAGGAAGGCGGCGCCCAACTGGAAGGCTCGACCGACGAGGACCGCTGGTGGCTGATCGACCAGGTGGTGCTCGACCCCAATGAGGACGGAGACTGGCGGGTCACCCTGGCCCTCGACCTGTGGAAAACGAGGGAGGAAGACCGCCCCCACCTGCTGCTGCTGGGATTTGGCCCCCACTAAACCTGGTGCCGGGCTCAGCTCCGCCAAAGTTGTCCACAGTTTCAAGCGAGGCGGGTGAAACCGGCGCGCAATTCCTTCATCCTGAAGTCAGTTGGATGGAGGGAGGCGCAGTGAGTGGGTACTGGACCGCGTGGGCGCGCGCACTGACCGGGTTGACCCCGACGGCCAAGCTGGTGGCGGCGGAGTTGGCCCTGCTGGCTGACGCCCGCGGGGTGGCGATCGTGCCGCTGGCTCACCTGTCGCTCACCACCGGCCGGACTGCTCGGGCAGTGCGGGATGCGCTGCACAGTCTGGAGCAAAAAGGCCTGGTTCTCCGGGACGCAGAGGCGAATCCGCGCCTTCCTTTCCGGGGCACGCGCCTGCAGTTGGTTGCCCACCGGCCCCATCCCCGGGCGGCGGGTTCGCGGCGACGACCTACCGGGCCCGACTCCCCGGGATCACGGCCAGCCCCCGGGTGCCAACCACCTGGACCACAACTACTTGGGCCGCAATCGCCTAGTCTGCGCGGCGTTGACCAGCGCGACGTTGGCCAGTGCGGCGTTGTCCAGCGTGACGTTGCCCAGCCGGCCGGCGCCTCTTCGCCCGGGTCGCCCCCAACTCTGATTGATCCGGCTGCGGCCGAACGCGACCTGCGCTCAGTTTTACGTGAGTGCCGGGACAGTGGTTGGGAGCCGCCTCCGACCTGGCGCCTGGCCACGCTGCTGGATCAGGCAGGCCGCGAGTATTTCGGCAAGCTCATCGGAAACAGGCGGCGCCTGCGGGTCACCGATGACCCGTGGGACACCCTCAGCATCGCGTGGGAGGTAGCCCGCCAGCACGACCAGGCACTGATCTCGGCTCGGGAGCCGTGGGCCCTGTGGATTCACCTGACCGGGCAGGCCTGTAGCCGCGAAGATCGCGAGTCGCTCTCTCTGCTGCCCCTATCGGAGGATTGGGTGGAAGGCGGGACTGCGCCGATCCCGGCGACGGGAGTGGAGCGGCCCGAGCTTCATTTCGGGTTGGACGACTTCGATGCCCCGCTACAGCAGGTGGTCGCCAGCCTGATGAAAGCCGGGGTGCCCGAGGCGGTCGCCTGGGCGGGAACTGCACGCCTGTTGGAACTGGTGGAGGCGGGTCCGTCTCGGCGTCACTGGCTCGCCGGGAGAGACGCCCAGTTGCAGGCGCTCGGCATTGGCGAGCGGGCCGCCCGAGCCTGGATGACCCTCCTGGTGGGGAGCCGAAGGGGCTCTTCCGGGGCACTAACTACCGGGATGGGCACCTCCGCCCGCGAGTTGGCTCGCCTAATTGGGGAGGAGTTCGGGGCCCGGATCCCGTAGGTGAACTGCCGAGTTGACCGGTTGCCTAGTCAATCCCAAGTTCACGGCGTAGACGAGCGACGTGCCCGGTCGCTTTCACCCCGTACTGGGCCAACGTCAGGGTGCCGTCCGGGTCCACCACAAAGGTGGAGCGATTGACGCCCAGGAAGGTGCGTCCGTAGTTCTTCTTCTCACCCCAAACGCCCCACTCGGTCATCACCTCGTGGTCCGGGTCGGAAGCTAGCAGAAAGTTGAGGTTCTGCTTGTCAGTGAACTTCTCCAACGCCGAAATTGGATCCGGGCTGATCCCAATCACCGTGTAGCCGGCACCTTTGAGCGAGTTCAGGTTGTCGCGGAAATCGCAGGCTTCGGTGGTGCACCCGGGCGTTCCCGCCTTCGGGTAAAAATAGACGATGACTCCCCGATCAGCACCCTCTCGCAGCTCCTGGAGCGATTTGGGGCCCGACAGGGTATCCAAGGTGAAGTCCGGCGCTGGTTCTCCCACAGTTAGTTTGCTCATGAGGCCATCCTGGCACCTGTTGGACAGGTCGACCAGTGGGCGGAGGCGACTATGCCGTCAGCGAAGGACCCAAACGACAGGTCTCCCACCGGGGAAAACGAGTAAAACCCCGGTGGGAGACCTGGCACTTCGGAAAGGAGTTAGAAACGCGTTGGAAGAACCATGAGCAGCCGTTCACAGCCCTGCCGTAATCAACTTAATCAGATCTTGATCTAGCTGTCAATACCAAATCGTTATCTACGCAAAAATGGCTCCCCGAGCCTGGCGCGACCGCCTCCGGATCCAACCAGGTAGGGTTTAGCCCGCAGTTGAGCCACTTGCAGCCCCGGCCGCGGTTGGCACCAGGCGAAACTGCCATACCCGGATCAACTCCGACCCCACTTCACAGTGGCCGAAATACTCATTTCGAGTGCCGCGTTCCCGCCGAGGAAATCGTTTGGTGCCCCATACACTTACCACCGGAACGTCGTTATAATTCCAACCACTGCTCGATGCCCAACACCGCGCATGCCCCGGACCTGCGCCAACTCCCCTCCGTCCGTCGGTCGTTCCGGTGTCAATAATTCAACGCGTCGGCCCGGTTGCGACCCCGCGTGCTCCAGATTGCCAGCGAGGACCGTTGGTGTTTGAAACTATTGTTAGGACTTCCTGTTGGTCCCGTTTAACCCCTTCCTCGCCCCATTAGCGACCCAGAATCGGACTACGCTGATGGACATGGCAGACTCAGCAACCAAGCCCAGGTCGGGCGCGGATTCCCCCACAAAAATCGTGTTCTCCAGCTACGGCAGCGAAGGGGACTCGACCCCTTTGATCAACCTGGCCCAACTGATGGTCAGACAGGGTGACTCGGTGACCCTGCTGCTGGAGCCGGACGGGGCTCGACGCGGTCAGAAAGCCGGATTGGTGACCCAACCGCTCGCCGGTGATCTTCGCTCCGAACGCCAACGGTCCCCCAAGGAAAAGGCCCCTACCCTGCGCCTCGCAAGGCAGAACTTAGCCGCCTGGGCCCGACAGACTGCAGCTGCCGCGCAGGACGCTGACGTCATTGTTGGATCTGGACTGGGAGCCGAGGCCGCTCAACTGGCAGCGCGCCACCTGGGGCTGCCCTTCGTGGGGGTCACCATGTTCCCAATCGTGCCGACCCACGAGTTCTCCTCCCCCCTGGCTCTGCTCCCCGTCCCCAAGTTTTTGAATCGGCCCACCCACTCCTTCATCCAGCATCTGCTCTGGAGTGAGTTCGGTCGGCACCTGAAGCCCGTCTGCCAAGAGTGGCAGATGGAACTGCCCAAACTGGACTTCACCAACCATCCAACCCTGTGCGCGGTCTCCCCCACCCTGCTGCCAGAACCCAAAGATTGGCCCACCGCAGCCCGAGTGGTCGGGGATTTGCACCCAGTCAGCACCGAGAGGCAGGTTTTGGCGCCTGAGCTGGAACAGTTCTTGGCCGAGGGTCCCGCTCCGATCTACCTTGGCTTCGGCTCGATGACGCTGCCGCATCCGAACCAACTGGCCACCGCGATCAAGCAGTTGGCGGAACACCGAAGGGTGATCTTCGCTCCGGGCTGGTCCGGCCTCAAGCTAGCTCCCACCTCGAACCTGTTCATTGCCGGTCACACTCCGCACGAGGCGCTGTTCCCCCGGGTTGCGGTGGTGGTCCACCACGGCGGGGCCGGAACCGTGCACACGGCAGCCCGGTTGGGCGCGCCGCAGGTGATCATGCCTTTGGGTGGCGATCAGGCCTGGTGGGCGGAAATAGCGCAGCGCGCCCAGATCGCCCCGCCACCGCTCCGCGCCAAGAACCTCACCGCGTCTGCACTGCAGGAAGCGATCCGGGCGGCGGAGTCGTTGCGTCCAAACGCACTGGAAGTTTCGCAGAAGATGTCCACCGAGAATGGCACCGGCGAGGTGGCCCGGGTAATTCGTCAGGTGGCCGGGGCCTGACCCGGGCCGCCGAAGTCACCGGTCGGCGGCTGACCACCGCCGGGCATGCCGCCGCCCGGACCGCCCATCCGGTTCGCGGAGGCCGGATCCCACTCGGCACCGTTGGCGATGATGGTGACGCCGTCGGCCACGCTAATCTCTCCGTTTGCGTCGATCGGCCCATCGCCGCCATTGTTAGCGCTAGTAATGGTGAGTTCCCCACCGGTGATCGTGATGGTTCCGTTCGAGTCGAGCCCGTCTGTCCCCGCATTCACGGCAATAGTGCCGCCGGAGATCTCCAGGCGCTCACCGGTGTCTGCCTCCCGATTTTGGGTTCCATCGTTCAGCCCGGCGGCATTGATCCCATCGTCCGTCGAGGCGACCGAGATGACGCCGTCAAAGATCGCCACGTTCACCGCCTCGATCCCCTCCAAGGACTCGGTCACCGCCACAGTTCCGCCTGCAATTGACACCACCTGCTCACCCTTGATCCCGTCGTCCGCCACTGCGACAGAGATGGTCCCCCCGGTAATGATCGTGTCGGTCTGCGCCTGCACCCCGTCGTCACCCGCCTGAATGTCGATCGTGCCCCCGGTGATCAGGATGTATCCCTTGGTCTCGTCCTGATCCTGATTGCTCTTCATTCCATCACCCTCGGCCGCAGTGAGCGACAGCTCACCGCCTTCCACCACGAGCGAGTCCTTTCCTCGAAGGGCGTCGTCAAACGCGCTCACTGTGAGCTGGCCAGAGAGGACCACCAGGTCATCACTGCTGGCAATGCCGTCACCGCTTTTTGCTGTTACCGCTAACGCTCCAGTTCCCGAGATGGTCAGGTCCGCGTCAGAGAAAATTGCCGCCGCCCCGGTGGCATCCGCCGAGTAGCTAGTGGTGTCCGTGACGGTATTTTGACTGCCAGTCGCCAAGAAGATCCCCAGGTCGTCAGCACTGGCCACATTGATCGCGGACCCGCTGTCGCTCGAGATGTTGACCCCGTCGAGGATCAGCACGACCTGGGCCTCATCCCCAGCGTCAACCACCACCTGCCCGTCAAGGGCGCCAACCAGGCGATAGACCCCGGCTTCAGTGATGGTTACGACCCCGCCCCCACTGGCAACTGCCGCCGAGGCGCTGCTCGCCCCCGTGCCGCTGAAAGTCACCTCGACCGCAGCTGCGGCTGACCACTCGTCGTCATTCACGGTGGTGTAGTCCGCGTTCTCTGCCAGCACCGCGTCCGGGCTCAGGTCGCCGGTAAACGCCGACAGGCTGGTGGGGACCGACTCTGCCGCTGACTGCTCGGTGTCTGGCTCCACCGCTGATTGCTCGGTGTCCGGGCGGCCCGACGCGGCGGTAGTTTCCCCGGCCTGCGCGGCGCAGCTCGAAAGCAAGCCGGCAGACAGCAGGCCGCCCACGATCAAGGCTGCACCAGCCATTGGTTTCTTGTGTTTCATCTTGTTTCTCCTAGCTTCTGGGTGCCCGCGGTAACAGACTGCTGGGCAAACGGGCCCCGCAGGACCCGCGCCCACTTGTTGCTCGGGAGGTTCGCGTGCAGGGCAGCCGTCCCGGTCCCAAACTTGCTCAGGCTGACCGGCCGGGAGCCGACTCGCCAAAGCGCCCGGTCCAACTGGCCGGGCCGACCGGTCGACTTTGTTTCAATGATGATGTGGTCTGGAAGCGAGGTGCTGCACCCACCACCGGTCGCCTCCCACCGGAGCTGCCTGTCAATGGTGGCGCGGCTCCCGCCGGGCAGTAGCAGCGTGGTTCGGCAGTACCGAATCTCCAAAGTGGGGCACAGTTCGTCCACCAAAGCCGGGTCGTGGCCGAGGTGGCCCAGGAGCCCGGCCAAAAAGGCCCGCCCACCCTGGGTGAGGGTCTCACGGTTTCCCGGGTCGATTGGGATCCGATCCTTCACCGTCCGGCCGCGTCCACTCCGAGTTTTCAGCTCCAGGAACGAGGTGCCCGTGTCCAGGTAGCTCCGAGTCCGAACCTTGAACCGGTGCCGGCGCCGGAGGGCAGCGAGTCGGTAGCTGAGATGATCGGGCGTATCAAAGTAGACGGAATCATAGGCAAACTCGCGCCGACCGTCGATCGCCAAGACCCGGGTGCGCGGGTCGAGCGCGTCCAACATCGCCTCCGCAACTGGGTTCTCCACCAGATACTTCCGGTCGACTCGCTGAAGCAACTCAGCTTCGGTGACCAGCTCGCCCAAGCCGACCGGACTGAGGGTTTCCAGGCGATCCCAGGGTCCGTTCACGACAGCTCCCGCGCGGCCCGAACGGCCTGGGACGGGTTGCCCGTCCGCTGGGAATCGACCCGGAACCGGACATCGACCAGGGTCGAGTCATTCACCAGGTCCAGTTGCTGCACGGTCATCGCCGTCACCTTCGCGCCTAGGCGCTGTTCGAGCTCAGTCCGCAGATCCAGTTCATGTGCAATCGCGCGGTCGATCCGCACCAGCTGGTGTCGACTGCCGGCCAGCAGGGCCGGATGATCCGCCACCCACATGACTGCGACAATCACCGCAATCAGTGCCGAGGCCAAAGCCGGATCCCCAGAGCCGAGCCCGCCGATCAGCCCGGTGGCCAGCGCGGCAAAATAGTAGGCGACCTCGCGCTGAGAGATTTCGGATGAGCGCAACCGGATGATGCTCAAAACCCCGAACAGGCCCAAGCCCAGGCCAGCAGCCACACTGGCCTGACTTAGCATCAGCGACACGGCCAGCACTCCCACGTTGACTCCGAGAAAGGCCACGACCAGGTCTCTGCGGCGGTGCCTCGGATAGTAAATGGCGAGTGTCAGCACCAGGGCGGCGATGAGGTCAACTGCCAGGGGAACCAGGCTGTTGGGGTTCATCGGGGCCACCTCCCCCCGCGGCAAATGCCATTCTGTTTCGGCTCCGGTGTGAACATGAGTGTGCTCCTTCGTCTGATTGATACTGACCTTGATCCAACCCGAGAAACATTCATGAACGCTAAGAATCGGCTAAGCGTCAAACAAGACTTGCTGCACAGTGCCGGGGTTGATTGTGCGAGCTCCCCGCTATGCGCAACACTGAAGGCATGAACGAATCGCCTGCCCAGAAGCCCTTCACCCGTCCCGACGGGTCCCCGATCCGCGCACTGGTGGTGGACGACGAGCAGTACCTGGCCGACCTGCTGCAAATGGCCCTGACCAACGAAGGGTGGCTGGTTGAGACCGCTGCCAACGGCCAGGAGGCGCTCAACACAGTCCGCGAGTTTCGCCCCGACGTCGTCGTCCTCGACGTGATGATGCCGGCCGTCGACGGGATGGAAGTGCTCCACCGCCTTCGAAGCGCCGGCAATGATGTGCCGGTGCTGTTCCTGACCGCGAAAGATGGCGTCGACGACCGGATCGACGCCCTCACCGCGGGCGGCGACGACTACGTGACCAAACCGTTCCACCTGCGCGAGGTGGTGGCGCGGGCCCGAGGGATGGCTCGGCGCTATGTCGGGGCCAGCGGCTCCGACGGGCCACTCGTGGTAGGGGACCTGACGCTGGACGAGCGGACCTACCAGGTGCAGCGGGGCGGCACCCCGGTCCAGCTCACCGCCAAGGAGTTCGAACTGCTTCGATACCTAATGCAGAACCCCGGGCAGGTGCTGACACGGGCCCAGATTCTGGAGAATGTGTGGAGTTATGATTTCGGCGGCAAATCCGGCGTGGTGGAAATCTACATTTCCTACCTGCGCAAAAAGCTTGATCCGCTGGGACCGCCACTGATTCACACGGTTCGAAGCGTCGGTTACGCGATCCGGGACGAGCCGGCATGAGGCTCACCCTGCGGTCCTGGCCCCTGCGGAGGAAACTGCTGGTCGGCATTGTCGCGGTGGTGCTGTCGGCCCTCCTGATTGGTTCGATCGCCACCCTGCTGTCGCTGCGTGCCTCCTTGTATCAGCGCTTGGACCGGGACGTCCTGATCGGGCTGGAACTGGCGGCCGGCCCGCCCGGATCATCGCCGGGGGGCCGTGATCCCGGGCCGACCGACAGCACCGGACCCCGTCAGCGAATCGACACCCTGGAGGTAACCTTTTCCGCTGACGGGACCCCGCTGCGCTCGGCCTACGTCACCCCCGCGGGTGAGACCATCTCCCTGACGGAGCCCCAGTCGGACCTGATTTGGTCAGCAATTCAGGTGGGCTCCGGCCCCTGGACGGTCGAGGTGGGGGAACCGCTCGGCTCGTTTCGCCTGGCCGCTCAGCCGACCCAGGCCGGCGTGGTGGTCTCGGGCCTGTCAACGCGGGACGTGAGCGCAACCATCGCGTCGTTGGAGCGGATTTTGCTCGGAGTTATGGGCGCCACCTTGCTGGTCGTGATCGTGGGGACGGCCTGGCTGGTAACGCGAACATTGCGCCCCCTGCACCGCGTCGCCGACACGGCGGAACGAGTTTCGCAGCGCCCACTAGCGGCCGGGGCGGTCACTTTGCCCGAGCGGGCCGCACTGTCGGCGGATCCGCGCACCGAGGTTGGGCGAGTGGGGGCCGCACTGGACACACTGCTTGGCCATGTGGAGCAGGCGCTGGGTGCCCGGCAGGAAAGTGAGGATCGGCTGCGCGCTTTTATTGCCGATGCTAGCCACGAGCTTCGGACTCCCCTGGCTTCCATCCGCGGCTACGCACAGTTGGCTCAAAGTGAGGACACTGAGAAAACCCCCACCCAAGAGCGCTCCCTCAGCCGAATAGAATCCGAAGCCGGACGAATGGCCGCACTGGTGGAGGACTTGCTGCTGCTGGCGCGGCTCGACTCCGGACAGACACAGCCTCACGGGCCAGTCGACCTGGCTCTGCTGGCCATCGAAGCCACCAGCGATGCCCACGCCGCCCACCCGGATCACCACTGGTCCGTGGAGGTGAGCGAATCAGTTGTCGTCTCCGGGGTTGACCATCAGCTGCGCCAGGTGTTCGTGAACCTGCTGGGAAACGCCGGGGCGCACACGCCCCCGGGCACCCGGGTCACGGTCACGGTGGCTACCAAGCCGGATCGTGCCCTGATCACGGTGTCCGACAACGGTCCGGGGATTGAGCCGGACCTGCTTCCGAAGGTGTTCGACCGGTTTACCCGGGCCGACCTGGCCCGCAACCGCGCAGCGGGCAGCACCGGACTGGGACTGTCCATTGCCGCCGCCATCGTCCAAGCCCATGGTGGAACCATTGAGGTGACCAGCAGTCATGCTGGGACCACCTTCCAAGTGGATTTACCCCTGCATCCCGCCGACTGATTGGTGAGAACCAGCGCGGGGATCAGACCCTGCTGACGGCGCTTCTCACCGTCGGCCCGACACTTCCCTACTTTTCAGGGGTAACCACGCGGGCACGCAAAAGAGCATTCCCCACCATGTGAAAGCGCCCCACGCTGGACGGAAACCAGGATCGTGAGGCGCCTCTAGGGGTTAATGTGAAACAGTCGCTTTGGGGTTGCGACTAGCCGTTATTGTAATCAGCTAGGCTCATCCCAGTCAACTCAACAAAGAGTGCAGCAATATTTAGCCAACATCCGCTCAAGGTCGGTTGACCGGACGCGTACCGCGTAGCCCGCGACTCGCACGGCTGGCAGTTTCCGGCGCCGTAATTCTTTCCCCGCCCGGCGTGACAATTCTGGCCTGCCAATTCCCGGAGGGCAATCCGCGAACGCTCCCCCGTTTACCTGCCAGGCCCTTAACTATGCCAAGGGCGCGGGTGGGCATCGTGCCCACAACGTGCCCACTCGTGCCCATTTCTGCACAACTTGGCCCGACCGCCCACGCGGCGCGTTTTCTGCATACCAACAACGAAAACGCCCCCAGACGGCGTAGCCGTGGGGGCGCATCGAACCTACTGGTGGAGATGGCGGGAATCGAACCCGCGTCCGACAATCAACGCCGAGGAATTCTCCGGGTGCATTCTGCCAACTATTTCTCAGCCTTCGGCTACATGCAGACCTGCTACCGAATAGGCTCAGTCAACTAAATGTCGGAGGAGGAGCGTTGACGACTCCCCCACCCAGTGGCCCTATTCACGACGCCAGGAACCGGGGCTAGAGCAAACACCCGGGCTGACGGACTTTTAAAGGTCCTGGCTGCTACTAGGCAGCGAGGACGAAGTCAGTGCGTTCAGATTTAGCACTTATTGGTTTGCATGCATCGTTAACGAGATGAGCATACATTCTCGACCCGCTTCGCCTCGATCGACAACCGCCGTCGAAACCGATCATCCCCTATGTACTTCTTCATTCCTGACCCAACCGGGCCAGTGCTACAGTATATCGCCACTGCCGGGCAAAGACAACCCTTGCTAGGCGTTTCCGCGCCGGACGTAGCGGCTCATCGCTCGCTGTGCCTCGCGCTTGTCCTGGGCTTCACGCAACGCTTGCCGCTTGTCCCATTCCTTCTTCCCTCGACCCAGCGCGACCTCAACCTTGGCCCGCCCGCCCAGGAAATACAGTTCCAACGGCACCAGCGTGTAGCCTTTGGCCGCCACCTTGTGTTCCATCCGCTGAATCTCAGTCTTGTGCAGCAGCAGCTTCCGCTTCCGGGTCGGCGTGTGGTTGGTCCAGGACCCCTGGGAGTACATCGGAATGTTGACCCCGTACAGCCAGGCTTCGCCGTCCTTGACCTCAACCCAGCCGTCCACGAGCGACGCGCGCCCCATCCGGAGGGCCTTCACTTCCGTCCCCATCAAGGACAGACCGGCCTCCCACGTCTGCTCGATCTCGTAGTCGTGGCGGGCACGCCGGTTGCGCGCGATCACCTTCTTCGCGTCTGACTCAGCTTTGCGTCGTTCCGACTCGCTGGGCTTCGGCTTCTTCCAATCCTTGGGCACGGTCCCTCCTCTCCTGGTAGCGGTGGCAGCGAGACACTACTCTACCTGATCGGCAGGAAAACCCAAGTCGCCCGGCGTTAGCCGATGTAATCCAGGGGGTCGACCGTGCTGCCGTCCCGGTACAGGGTCAGGTGCAGGTGGCATCCGGTCGAGTTGCCGGTGGACCCGGTCCACCCGATCACGTCACCCCGGTTGACCTGCTGGCCCACACTGACGTTGGAGCTCTGCAGGTGCAGGTGCTCGGACACCCAGGAGGATCCGTCGATCATCCCGTGGTTGATGGTGACGAGGTTTCCCCCGCCCGAATCGAAGTAGGACGCGACCACCACGCCGGCGCGGATCGCATACTGCGGGGACCCGCAGGCCGCCCCGAAGTCGACCCCGTCGTGCAGCTTGGAGGTTCCGAAGATCGGGTGGATCCGCCAGCCGTAGGTCGAGGTGACCACGGCGGAGCCGGCCGGGAGCGGGAACCCGAACATGGAGTTGCCGCTGCTCGGGCCGGGAGCTTCGGCGAACTCCAGCGCCTTCTTCCGGTTCTCCTCGTCTATCTTCGCCACCCGATCGGCGGCGTCCTGACGCGACTTCTCCCACTGTTCCAGCTGCTTCTTAGCTTCCGCTTTGCGCGCATCCCACTGCTGCTGCTTGGCTTTCAAGTCCGACTGGGCGGTGGCCAGGTTCTCAACCCGGGTGGCCACCTCGGCCTGCGCCGCTTCCGCTTCCTGCTGCTTCTGGATCGCCTCCGCCTGCAGTTCCTCCACCCGCTTGGTGGTGGCCTCCTGCTTTTCCGCCTGGTTCCGCACCACCGCCATCGATGAGCGCACCTGCTCGAGGGCGCGCGTCTGCGCCCGCGACATGGTGACGGCTGAGGCGGCGCGCTGGGCAATGTCGCCGGTCCCCTCCGCGGACATGACCAGGCTGAGGGGGCTGCTCTGGTGGCCCCGGTAGAGGTCCCGGGCCATGGTGCCCACGGCAGCGTTCAGCTGCTCCTCCTCGGCCGCGGAGCTGTCCAACTCGGCGGCGAGCCGCTCGACGGTAGCCTGGGCGGCCGCCAACTGCTCCGTGACCGCCTCGTACTCAAGCTGGGCGGCAGAAAGAGCCTCTTCCGCTGCGGCTAGATCGTCCTGCGCGGCCGTCAGCTGCCCGGTGACCTGCTCCAACTCGGTGAATAGCTTGGCCAGGTCGGCATCCAGACCTTCGATCTCACCTTGGAGCTCATCAATCTTCTGCTCGGCCTCCTGCTGGTCGGCCACCGCATCGTCGCGTTCGTCCCCACTGGCCGGCACGGTGGCCAACAGGCCGCCGACCCCAACCAACCCGGCAACGATCACGGGGGTCAGGAACCGCGACAGCCGTGCGCGCAGAACCGTTCTCATGGCGGTGTCCTTCCTAAACCTTGGTGTACTTCCCCAGCGAGATGGCCGAGGCGATTAGGGCCAGCAGCAGGGCCGCCCCCACCAGGATCGGCGTGATCAGCCACATGTCCGTCGTGGTGATGAAGTTGGTCCACGGGAACGAGGGGGCCAGCCAGTTTTCGATCAGCAGGCGCACGGCCGCGAAGAGGGATCCGACTGCCAATCCGGCCCCCACCAGGGCGGCGATCGCCCCCTCAATCATGAACGGGGCCTGAATAAACAGGTTCGAGGCGCCCACCAGCCTCATGATTTGGGTTTCCTCTTCCCGGCTCATGGCCGAAAGCTGGATGGTGGTGGTGATCAGGAGGATCGCGGCCACCACCATCACGCCGGCCAGTCCCAGCGAGATCAGCTTGGCGTTCTCGACCACCTTGAACAGCGGCTCAATCAGGTCGCGCTGGTCCCGGACTTCGGAGACCCCCGGGGTGCCGGAGAACTCCTCCTGGATGATTTGATACTGCTCCGGGTCAACCAGCTTCACCCGGAAAGAGAAGCCGAGCATGTCCGGAGTGGTCCACTGGGCCATCGGGTTGTTGGCGTACTGCTCCTGGAAGGCCTCGTAGGCCTGTTCCGGGGTTTCCTCGTACACCTTGGAGATGTAGGGCGCCAGTTCGGGCGAAGCCAGGCGCTGGCGAACCGCCTCGATCTGCTCGTCACTGGCCTGCTGCAAATCGCAGGTGGGTGACTGGTCCTTGTTGGCACACATGTAGACCGAGACTTCGATCTTGTCGTACCACTGGCTCCGCATCTTCCCCACCTGGAGCTGAGCCAAGGAGGCGACCCCAACGAACAGCAGTGAGACGAAGGTGACGATGATGACTGCCACAGCCATCGCCTTGTTGCGGGCCAGCCCCTTGCCGGTCTCGGACAGAATGAAACGTAAACGCATGCTCTACCTCGCCCCGCCGTACACACCGCGGTCTTGATCGCGAATTACCTGACCGGCTTCCAGTTCAATCACCCGTTTGCGCAGCTGATCCACGACTTTGGCGTCGTGGGTCGCCATCACCACGGTGGTCCCGGTCCGGTTAATCCGGTCCAGCAGGCGCATGATCCCCAGGCTGGTCTCGGGGTCCAGGTTCCCGGTCGGCTCGTCCGCCAGGAGCAGTTGGGGCCGGTTCACCATTGCACGCGCGATCGCCACGCGCTGCTCCTCCCCTCCGGACAGCTCCGAGGGCAGGCGGCGCTCTTTGCCCTGCAACCCAACCAGCTCCAACACGTCGGGCACGGCCGACTGAATCGCGTGCTTTGGTTTGCCAATCACCTGCATCGCCAAGGCGACGTTTTCGTAAACGGTCTTGGACTGCAGCAGGCGGAAGTCTTGGAAGACCGTGCCAATTTGGCGCCGAAGCTTCGGGACGCGCCAGTTCGACAGTTGCCCGACATCTTGGCCCAACACCCACACGTGGCCGGAGTTGGCCCTTTGCTCACGCATCACCAGTTGCAGGAACGTCGACTTCCCTGAGCCGGACTTTCCCACCAGGAACACAAATTCTTCCCTGACGATTTCCAGGGACACGTGGTCCAAAGCCGGACGCGCCCCTTTTGCGTAAACCTTGGTGACGTTCTCGAATCGAATCATCTTCACTCTAATTTGCCGGGCGAGGCAGCTCTATGGGCACAGCCTGCCCAAAGCACCGCCGATGGTCCTTCTCAGACTAGGCCCGCGATGCGCCGCACCAAGCCAGCGACACGCCGCCTCCCCCACCCTGACCGCGAGGTTCACCTGAGGCGAAGCTCACTGAGCGAGTGAATTAATCCTCTTGCGCGCTGCTCTTCCGCCAGCGGATGCCGGCGTTGATAAAGTCGTCGATTTCGCCGTCAAAGACCGCGCTGGTGTTGCCCGATTCCTGCTCGGTCCGCAGGTCCTTCACCATCTGATACGGGTGGAGCACGTAGGACCGCATCTGGTCCCCCCACGAGGCTTTGACGTCGCCCTTCAGCTCATCCTGCTTGGCTTTTTCCTGTTCGTGGCGCAGCACCAGGAGGCGTGACTGCAGCACCCGCAGGGCGGCCGCGCGGTTCTGGATCTGTGATTTCTCATCCTGCATTGAGACCACAATGCCGGTGGGAATGTGCGTCATCCGCACTGCCGAGTCCGTCGTGTTCACCGACTGGCCTCCCGGGCCGGAACTGCGGAACACGTCAATTTTCAGTTCCGACTCCGGAATCTCAATGTGGTCGGTGGTTTCGATCAGTGGGATCACCTCAACCGCGGCAAACCCGGTCTGGCGCCGACCCTGGTTGTCGAACGGGCTGATCCGCACCAGCCGGTGGGTGCCAGCCTCCACAGACAGGGTGCCGTAGGCGTAGGGGACGTCCACCTCAAAGGTGGCGGACTTGATCCCGGCCTCCTCGGCGTAGGAGGTGTTCAGCATCTTGGTTGGGTAGCCGTGGCGCTCGGCCCAGCGCAGATACATCCGCAGCAGCATTTCCGCGAAATCGGCCGCGTCGACGCCGCCGGCCCCGGAACGAATGGTGACCACCGCGAACCGCTCGTCGTACTCCCCGTCCAGCAGGGTGCGGATCTCCAATTGGGCTAGGTCATCTTTCAGTTTGGCCAGGTCCGAGCCGGCCTCAGCCAGCAACTCGGCCGCCTCGTCGGTGTCGGTCGACTCGTCCGCCATCGATACCATGGCTTCCAGGTCGTCGATCCGAGCCTGGGTTTTCTCCAGCCGTTCGAGTTCACTTTGCAGGTGGCTGAGGGCCGAGGTCACCTGCTGCGCGGTGGCCGGGTCGTCCCACAGGTTCGGGGCGACCGCCTCGTCTGACAGACGCTGAATCTCAGCCCGCATCCTCTCCGGACGGGACACAGCGACGATGTTGTCCATCACTGACTGCAGGTGGCGGATCTCCTCCGCGAACTCGATACTCACCTCACCAGGTTAGCGGATCAGGTCAAACAGATCGCCCCCAGGCCGAGTCCGGTGGTGGGCCTCACTGGCCGTCTTAGGCGGGAATCACGGCTTTTGGCGCGTGCCAAACGTACACCTGTGCCCGTTCCCGGTAACTTGAAGTCATGGAACCTTACAAGAATCCCCTTGAGTTGGCGGCGCTGGCTTCCGCCGCACTTCCGGGCCTGCAGGTGGTCTCAGTCCTGGGTGAGCAGGCGATTGGCGACACGGTTTCCGCCACCCGGGTGGGTGATTCGGAGGGCAACTTTTGGAATGTCGTTGCCTATCGCACCAACTTTCAGGATTGGCAGTTGGGGGTGATCCAACAGAGCTACGCCGCCCTGCACCAACTGGGCGACGCGGGGGTCCTACCCTTTGCGGTTCCCCGCCTGGAGGGGGTCGCCCCGTGCGGCCCAACGGGGTTCGTGGAGGTGTTGACCGTGACGGCGGGACGCCCGATTCGCGAGGCGGAGCTCAGCAAGGACGGTCTGTTGGCCGCCTCCTTGGGGCGCGCCCTGGCAGCGTTGCACAATGTCAGTCCCACCGAGTTCGACTCACTACGGATTGAGCGGTACACCCCCGACCAGATTCGGGCTCACTACCTGGAGATGCTCGCTTCGGTGGGGCGCGAGGTGGGCGGGCGTCTGCGGAAGCGGTGGCTGACCGCGCTCAGGGAGGACGTGCTGTGGAATTTCGACCCCACCCCGGTTCACGGGCAGTTGACCTCCAACTCGATCCTGATTGGCGGCGGAGCCGTCCTGTCGCTCACCGATTTTGAGGCTTTGTCGATTGGGGATCCGGCCCTTGATTTGAGCTGGCTGCTGCCGGTTGTCTCAGACCAGTTCCTGGATCGGATGTCGGGATCCTACTCGCTGGCTCAAGATCGGACCGACCTGCACATTTTCACTCGCGCCCAGCTTCACTCGGAACTGGCCCTGCTGGATTGGTTGCGGGAAAGTCAGGAGGAGGGAGACCGGGACGCGGTAGCTCAGGCCGTTCAGATGATGACGGAGTTGGAGGCCGACCTGGCCGGGGCCATGCTGGTCAACCCAACCCGGCCGGTGGTCGAGGTGAATTTCGAGGCGGCCGACGAGCCGCTCAATCGGATTGCCCGGGCCAGCCACGTGACCGAGTTGGAAACGCAGGAACACTCGCCCGAGCCGGCTCTCAGCCCGGACGAGGTGGCGACCACCAGCCTGTCCACCGGCGAGGTGCTGGCGCCCGATTATCCAACGCCCAATGATCCAGTGTCCAACGACCCAGCGCCCGCCGAGACAGATTCTTTGCGGACCGAGTCGGCCGCGTTCCAGTACCTGCGGGCCCGCGAGGCCAGCGCCGACGATCGCACTGAGGCAATTGAGTATCCGGATGACGGCCTTTGGTCCGGTGTGGAGTTGGAGGACGCAGACTCGCCCTCTTACGAGTATCCGCGGGGCGAATCGGACGACCGGGACTAGTCCGAACTCAACTCCCGTTTCCACCGGCGGGCAATCTCCTCCACTGACAGGGGACTCCCCGCCCACTGCCGATGGGCGGCTCGCAGCTGATCCAGCTTGATCATCTCGGTCCGGTCCGGCCGAACGAAGACCAGGGCCGCCTGCACCGGATGCTCCGGACCGTGCCGGCGCTGCCAGGCGGCCGTATAGACCTCAAGTTGCACCAGGTAGCGGATGATCTCCGCCCGGTCGATTGCCTCCACCCGATCCAGGTCGGGGATTCGCCCGGTTTTCCAATCCACCAGCCAACTGCTGGAATCGTCCGGATCGGTGAAGACCGCGTCTACCCGGCCGCGGACCAGCAGACCACCAAGGTCCAGATCGAAGGGAACCTCCACCCCTTCCACCCGCAACCGGCCGAGCCACTCCAAGCCGGTGAACTGGGATTGTAGTTCCCCCAATACTTGCCGCTGTTCCGGATCCAGCACCGCGTCCGCCCCGAGGTCCTGATCCGCCCCTCCGAGCGGCAGCAGGTCCTGGCCGGGCTCCTCCTCACTGGCGCGAGCCGAAGCGCGCCGCAGCACACTTTCCACCCACTGGTGGAATGCGGTTCCGATCGCCGCCGCCGGCATGGGCCGGGCGGGCAGTGGCCGGCGCAGTTCCACCCACGGATCTTCAACCAGGTCCAAGCGGGCCAGCTCGGTCGCAGAGAAGGCCCGGTCCCCGGCAGCGGCCAGCTTCACTTCGCGCCGCGCCCGCTCGGACCGGCTCAACCGACGAAGGGCCTGCCGGTCCTCGTGTTCGCGCAGCAGCACCTGCATCGAGGTGGCCAGCTCTTGGTCCGGCAATGATGCCAACAGGTCGGCGGGGCGCCATCCGGAGCCGCCGGACAGGAGCGCCAACTGCTCCTCCACCTTCGCAGCCGAGAGGGAGACCCGCTTCCGGAGCGGACCCGGTTGAATCGGGAAGACCGCTTCCGTTTCGACCTGCATGAACTCCTGAACCTGAACTGCGGTCGGGGGGTCGTCCCGCCGGCTATCCACCCCGGGCACTTCCTCCGCTTCCTGGTAGAACAGGGACGGATATCGGCGGGTTTTGGCGCCGTGGTACCAGGCTCCGGTCAGGAACATCCGGGTCTTGGCCCGGGTGAGGGCCACGTAGGCTAGGCGCCGGTCCTCCGCCAACTGGTACTCCCCCAGACACGTCTTGAACTCGGTAAAGACCTTGGTGAACGCCTCGTCACCGGCCCACGCATCCGGGTTGGGTAGGTGTTCGTGGTCTCGCCGCGCCGGATAGGGCAGTTCTCCCAGATTCTGCCACCAACCGGAGACAGTCGGGGGCATGGGCGGTGGGGTGGCCTTGACGGACCCATCCGGCTGGTCGACAAGCTTGCCGGGTTGCCCCCCGGGGAAGTGCCCACTTTGCATTCCCACAATTGCCACCGTGTCCCACTCCAGGCCTTTGGCGCCGTGAATGGTCAGCACCTGCACCGCCTCCGGGTTGGGTTGAACCGTGGGCAACGGCAGGCCCCGCTCAAACTGGTTCGCCGCCGACAACCAGGAAAGGAAGCCTCCCATCGTTGGCTGCACTGCACTGTCGACATAGTCCTGGGCGGCCCGCGTAAACGCATCGAGCACTTCGGTCAGCCCGGCCAGGTCGCCAAGGGCAAACGCCTGCTCATCCAACTGGAGGATCCGACGGGCGTTCTCAACCTGGTCGACGATCGGCCAGTCGGCTGCGCGGCGCATGGCCCGCAGTTGGCGACCCAGGCGGACAATCCGTTCCCGACCAATCGCCGAGATCTGCTCGGCTTCGGACAGCTCCAACCGCTGAGCCTGGGGTCCACTCAGGTAGTCCACCGCGTCGATCAGCAGCGGCACCTCCCGCCGGTCCGGCTGCTCGGAGTTCTTGGGTTTGGCCCGCCGGGCCAACTGTTTGGCCAGCCGGCTGAGTGCCCACAGGTCTTTGGAGCCCAAATCCAGGTTCGTGAGTAGGCGCATGATCTGGCTGGACCGACCCAGGTCGTGGCAGATCTCCAGGGCAGCGCGAACGTCGAGCACGGCCGGGTGCAGCAGCAGCCCGTCGTCACCACCGGTTTCGGCCGGAATCTCGGCCGCGCGGCACGCCTCCAGGACCGGAGCCATCAGCCGACGGTTTCGGCACAGGACTGCCGCGGTTGGTCGCGGCAAACCGTTCTTCTCCGCCTGCCGGTAGGTGTCCCGCAAGAATTCAACCACGTCCTGGATCGACTCGGTTTCAGTCTGCCGGTATCGGAGCGTTACCTCCCCGGTTGGGGCTTCGGGCCGCGGCTGCAGAGTGGGTGAGAAGACCAGCTCTTCGCGCATGGTGGCCGACTCAAGCCAGGCGGGGGGCCGGGCCAGATCCTGCGCCACCCGGTTGGCTACATCGAGAATCAGGGTGGAGTTGCGCCAGGCGGTGGACAGGCTCAGCGTGCCGCGCGGGGCACGCCGGTTCTGGGTGAAGTAGCGATGGAAGTCGTTGAGTGAGGCTGCCGAAGCCCCCCGCCAACCGTAAATGGCCTGGTTAGGGTCACCCACCGCCGTCACCGGGTGGTCGGCAAACAGGGCCGATAGGAACCGCAGCTGGGCCACCGAGGTGTCCTGAAACTCGTCGAGGAAGACCACCTGGTGCCGGTCTCGCAGTTCAGCCCGGGCGGTGGGCAGGTGCTCGACAATTCGGGTGGCCAGCAGGACCTGATCCGAGAAATCCAAGCGCCGTTCCTCGCGTTTGCGCTCTTCAAATGCTTCGATCACCGGCAGCAGGGCGAGGCGTTCGCGGTTGAGGTCGCGTCCTGCGGCCAGGGGTTGGGTGAACTTGGGGGCTTCCTCATCATGCTCGCGGGCATTGAACCGCTGATCGATCCGCTCCAGCGCGCGGCGGGCCTCCGCCAGCGTCATCGCCTGGTTGGCAATGGCATCGCGCAGCTCCAGGGCCGCCGTGGTAATTGTGCTCAGCTCTCGGCCCTCCGAGATCCGCGTGGGCCACTCTTCGATGATGGAGTACATCAGCTGCCAGCTGGCCGCCGCCCCCAAATGGCTGAAGTCGGTCGGGATTCCCAGCTGCGGACCGAACTCTCGAACCACGTCCAGGGCGAAGGAATCGTAGGTGGTGGCCGTAGGCGAAGATTCGAACTCCAGCGCACCGAGGTCCGACCCCGCTTCCAGGCGCAGTTGCGCCAGCCGGTCGCTAAGCCGGGCAGCCAACTCGGCCGCGGCCTTCCGGGTGAAGGTCAACCCGAGAATGGCATCGTCTGGAATCCCCTGGGTGGCCGCCAGGTAGACGGCCCGCAGGGACATTGTTTCGGTCTTGCCGGACCCGGCCCCGGCCACCACCAGCAGGGGCGTGGCCACCGATTCCCCCTCCCGGTCCAGCCGGAGCGGGTAGGTAATTACTTCGGCTTGTTCGGGCGTGGGTTGATGGACGCCGAGTTGCGCCACCAACTGGCTGAGCTCGTCGTTACGGGACACTGCGGACCCCCTCGTCTTTCAGTGGGCACACGGCCAAGAACTGACAGGTCCGGCAGTTCCCATTGATTTCATCTGGCCGGAAGGTGGGGCCGTGCATCCGCTGGGCCAGCTGGTCCAGGTGCTCCCGTTTCGCGCCGGCTTCCTCGTCGGTTAGCGGAAGTTGGGCTCGGAGCAGACCGGACTTTGCGGGTGCCGCCACCGTCAGCAGGCCGGCCTCGGCAATTGCCAATTCCTCGCGCAGCGCCAGCTGGTAGCTGACCAACTGCCAGTTGGATTCTACCGCCTGGGCGGATGGAGCCGTCTTCATGGTCTTGATGTCGACAATTCGAACGGCTCCGTCGTCAAGGAACTCCAGCCGATCGACCCGACCGTAGACGGTGGCGTGCTCCAGTTCGGTCCGGACCTGTCGTTCCACCTCAACCGTTCCGGGCACTCCGGCCACGTAGCTGGCCAAGACGTCCACCCAGTTGACCATTTGCTCCCTGGTGCGCTGGACCCACCATTTGTTCTCATCCAGTTCCAGTGCATCCCACTGCCGGGCGAACTCGGCCTGCAGTTCAGCCCGGGATCCGTGCGGGTACGCTTCCGCCACCGCGTGAATCAGGTTTCCCTTGTCGGCGGCCCCCAGCGGGGTCGGGGTGAAGATGCCCGCTCGATCTTCCCCGTAGGCGCTCTGCATGAACCACCTGAGCAGACAGTTCTCACCGGTCTCCACCTGGGATGGGCTCAATCCTAGTTTCCCGTCCACGATCGGTTCACCGGCGGCGCTGATCCCCCCGGCGCCCACCCAGGTTCGGGGGTCGGCGCCGTCAATCCCCGCCTCGGCCAACACCGCCAGCAGCGCGGCAGCCTGCGTCTGGTCTGCACTGCTGAGCTGGGGATCGACGGTGGCGAAGCGAAGCCGGCCCACCAGGGCATCCAGGTCAAACGGCGGCGGGACTTCGGTGGGAATCACCTGGCCGTCCTCGGTCCGGAAGTCCGGGACCGCCCCCTGTTTGGCCAGGTAGTTCAGAAAACTAGAGACCGCGTCTTCCTGACTTTCCACCGCCACCAGGTAGAGCCGGTCCCGAGCTCGTGAGCAGGCCGAGGCCAGCAGTCGGGCTTCGTCCTTGCGTCGTTCCAACCGGTACTGGCGCTGATCCAGTTGCAGCCGCAGCAGGTCGGGGTCCAGCCGGCCGAGGAACTCTTGCGCCTGCCCGGCAGTGGCACTGACCGGAAGTTCGGCTAGGAGCTGCTGGAGGCGAGCCAGGTGGAACAGTCCGGATAGTCTGGGTCGAGGCGGCCAAGCCCCTTCCTGCAGGCCCACCACGTACACCACATCCCACTCTCGGCCCGCGGCTTGGGCGACGGTCAGGACTTCCACCCCGGGCTCTCGCAGCCCTCCGGTCGCGATCGAGTCGGCCGAGACGGTCTGCGCCCACAGTTCTTCGGCGAATACCCGGGCGGAAGACTGCGTCCCCTGCCCCAGCGCGGCCCGCTGCTGCTCCCACAGGTCGGCCCGACGAAACAGGCCGGTGACCGCGTCGAGTCGACTATCGGACCGCTCGGCCTCCACCCCGTCCCGAAGGGCCTCCTGCTGCCACTGCTGGGCCACCCCGGCCGCCTCCCACAGGCGCCAAAGCCCGCCCTGCGCACCATCGGCGGCCGCCTCCTCACGCGCCAACCAGACTGCGCTGGCCCGTTCGAGCCGGTCTCGCAGTTCGCGCGGGAGGCCCGCACCAGCGGGAACCAAGTCGGGTTCCTGCAACCAGCTGAGCAGCGTGTCTGCAAGGGACTGATCCCCCCGCTGATCCTGGCGCAGCAGCTGATACAACTCCAGCCGATCCACCTGCACCAACGCGGAGAACAGCAGTTCCTGGGCCAGTTGGGCCGGGTCCTCCGTCGGCAACAGCAACTGCAGCAGCATCGCCGTGACGGGGATCTTAGAGAACTGGAGGGCCCGCTGCCCGGGGGCCAGGCGAACCCCGGCCCGCAGCAACTGGCGCTGCAACTGGTCGATGTCCCCGGCCTGTCGGACCAGGACCGCCTGTCGGTCCCAGCCGATCCCATCGAGATAGTGGTGGCGCCGGATTTGCTGGGCCAGCCAGCTTCCCCGCCGACCGGGTCCGGTCAGAATTACCGCCTGGGCGGCCCCGCCGCTGACCGCGAGCGGCTCCGGCTGCACCCTGGGCGCCGTCCACCGGTCAATCGCCGACACCACCTGGTCCAGGTCCGGGTTGAGGCGCCACTGCCGGGTGAGGGTGAGGACCGGCCAGCCACGTTCGCGGGCTAGGCGGGGCCCCAGATCGTAGCGGGCCCCCCGAAAGGACCCGGTGGCGGTAGCCGGGGAGCAGGTGGCGACAATCTGGGCCCCGGCCCCCTGCATGGCCGTCAGCAGCTTCGCGGTGGCCGGGGTACAGTCCTGCAAATCATCCACCAGCACCCACCTGGGAACCGGCGGGCAGGCGGTGACGCCCTCCTGGGGGGCACGCTCTTCCCAGTGTTCCAGCAGGCTGGCGGCCACCAGCTGAATCCTGGCGGAGTCAATCCGCGGCGTGCGTTGATCAAAGGCGCAGCCTTCCACCCCGGCGTAATCGCTGTAGGCAGCCGCCGCCAACTGCCAAGCCGGCACACCCGCTTCCCGGGCCAGGTCCGCCAACGCCGGCCCGTCCAGCCCCGACTCACCCAGGCGGGCCACCAGGTTTCGCAGTTCCATCCGGACGGCCTCGCTGTTGAGGGCGTCGGCGGGCAGCAGGTCGGGCCAGTCGGCGCCATGCTCACCGAGCCAGCGGGCAAACCACAGGTCTTCCTCTGCCCCGCCTGTCAGTTTCGGACGCGGGAGCGGCTCCTCCCGTTCCAGAGCCCATTCCGACAGCACCAGGTAGGCGTAGGAGTTGGTTCCCCGCACGACGCGGTGTCCGCCGGGAGCGGTGATGGCACCCAGCAACTCGCTGGGCACCTCCCGCTCAAATTGGGCCGCGCGCCGCCGGTCAGGGGTTAGGACCAGGAATGGAGCCCAGTCCCACCCGTCCCGGTCCTCCGTCATTATCCAGTCGATCGCCCGGTGCAGGAATTGAGTCTTGCCCGTGCCGGGTCCCCCCTGCACCAGGAAGCTCTCCCCGGTGCGGAGCAACTCCAATGGTTCAGTCACGGTCCCCTCCTCTCACTTCCAGCCACTGCGGTCCAACTGCATCCAGTGTGCCCGATCGCTCCGACAGGTCGAGTTCGCCCTGGGCACAAGCCGCACCAGGCGTTCGCAATCCCACCGAGAGCTTCGTACCATTACGGTAGGACAGATTATGGAGGTACCGATGAAAATTGAGATCCGCATGCGCCACGGCGGCCAGCTGGACTTCGAGACTGCTGCCACCGCGGAGCAGCTTCGCGAACTGCTGAAGCAGGAAGACGAAATCCTGGACCTGACCGACTCGAAGGGCAACCGCGCCCTGATTCCGATCCACGCCATCTCGTTCATCGTGATTCCCCACGAGCGCGAAATGCGCGTGGGCTTCGCGCGGGCCTGAACCTGACTGCAGCGGCACCTGGGACCCACCGTCTCAGGTGCCCGGTCAGTTACGGCTGCAACCCCACGGCCTCCAGCCGCTCCTGGTGGCGCCTAATCGTGGCGGCCACCACCGCGTCGACCGTGTCCGGGTCCACCGCGAGCTCCGGATAGGTGAACAGGGTGGCCCGCAGCAGGCCAAACGCCTCGCCCGCCACCCGACGCGCCCACAGCGACAGTCGGGCTGCCAATTGGGGATCCTTTTCCGTCAGCGGGGCCAGGTGCTCACGCACCCACAGTCCCTGGCCGAAGTCACCGTCCCATTCCTCCTCAACAAACAGCTGGTGCCGCTCGTTAATGTCGGAGAGCGCATCTGAGAATATCCCCAGCGTGACGTAGGTTTTGACCGACCGCTCCCACCAGTTGGAGGGGCGGGTCCGCGCATCAATTTCGTCAAACAGGCCGGCAAACTGGGAGGCCTGCTCAATCAGGTCAAACCCGTTTTCGGCCGCGAACCGCTCCAGGTGTTGAAACTCACGAAACGCCTGTGCGGCCATCCGCGCATGTTCGACGTGAAACTCGGTGCTGGGTGCCTGATCCCCGTCCTTGGCTAGGCGCGTCATCGCGGCCAAAGCAGAGAAAGCTAGCAGTCCAACCAAATTCTTTGTGCCCTCATCGAGGGGAGCTGACGACGGGACCGGGGGTACCAGCGGAGCAGTATTGTCGGTGGCGTTCATGCCTCAAGCCTAACCTCTTCCCGGCACAACCGTTAGACTTGGAGGGAAATGGTGTCCGGTCGTATTGAGACTGTGAGTTTTTGCCGTCGGTAACGAAAACCTTCGAACCCCAGACGGCCTGGAAGATGCTTCCATCTGATATGCACGATCGGCCCGCAACTGGTGTAAAAGACCTGCGCGAAAGGCAGATTTGTGACTGAAGAACTAAAAACTGACCAACCTTCGACTCCTGAGGCGCGCGACTTCGCCTCGTTCGGGATTCGATCCGAGGTGGTGGAGGCTCTGGCTGAGCAGGGCATCACCCACCCGTTCCCCATTCAAGCTCTGACCTTGCCCGTGGCGCTGACCCGCCACGACATTATCGGTCAGGCCAAGACCGGCACCGGCAAGACCCTTGGGTTCGGCCTGCCGCTGCTCCAGCACGTCCACGGCCCCGACGACCCGGAGTACGCGGCGCTGTCCCACCCGGGCCTGCCCCAGGCGCTGGTGGTGCTGCCCACTCGTGAACTCTGCAAGCAGGTGGGTGAGGACCTGCGGGCCGCCGCCAAGCATCTGAGCGTGCGGATTGTCGACGTCTACGGCGGCGTGGCCTTTGAGCCCCAGATCGAGGCCCTCACCCGCGGGGCCGACATCATCGTTGGCACCCCCGGCCGGCTGATCGACCTGTCGCGCCGGAAGATCCTGAACCTGTCCCAGGTGCACTCGATCGTCCTGGACGAAGCTGATGAGATGCTGGACCTCGGGTTCCTGCCCGACGTCGAGCGCCTCCTCTCTTCCATTCACCACGACCACCACGCGATGCTGTTCTCCGCGACCATGCCCGGCCCGGTGATCGCGCTGGCCCGCCGGTTCATGACCCAGCCGACCCACATTCGGGCGCAGGACCCGGACGACCAGGGGGCCACCGTCGCTACGGTCGACCAGTTCATCTACCGCTGCCACGCGATGAACAAGGTGGAGGTTATCGCCCGGATTCTGCAGGCGCGCGGGCGCGACCGGACCATCATTTTCACCCGCACCAAGCGCAGCGCCGCCTCGCTGACCGAGGAACTGACCGAACGTGGCTTCGCGGTCGCCGCCCTGCACGGGGACCTGGGCCAGGGAGCGCGCGAGCGGGCCCTGCGGGCGTTCCGGAACCACAAGGTGGACGTCCTGGTGGCCACGGACGTGGCTGCCCGCGGCATTGACGTGGACGACGTCTCCCACGTGATCAACTACCAGTGCCCGGAGGATGAGAAAACCTACCTGCACCGGATCGGCCGGACCGGCCGGGCCGGCGCCTCGGGCAATGCCATCACCTTTGTCGACTGGGACGACGTTCCCCGCTGGGGCCTGATCAACAAGACCCTGGACCTGGGCCTGCCCGAGCCGGTGGAAACCTACCACACGTCCCCGCACCTGTACGAAGACCTGGACATCCCCACCGACGTCACCGATCGGCTGCCCCGCTCCCAGCGGAAGCTGGAGGGGCTCCAGGCGGAACGGCTGGAAGACATCGAGGGCAAGGGGGGCCGAGGCCGCCCCGCCAAGTCCGGCCGGGGAAGCTCCAACGGGCGCGGCCGGGGCCGGGATCAGGGCTCCTCCCGCTCGGCAGCTCCCGAAGCTAAGTCGACCCGGAGCCGCCAGCGGCGCCGCGTGCGAAAGTCCGACTCCGACTAGGAGGAAAAGCCGAGCTGGCTCAGGGGAGTCCCCTCGGCCAGAATTTGCTCAAGCACCGCCTGGGAGGTGAGGTTTTCCCCCAGGCGGTTTGGCTTGCCAGTCCCGTGAAAATCCGACCCGCCGGTGAGGGCGATCCGCCAGCGGTGGGCGAGTTGGTCCAGGGCTAGCCGGTCGGCCTCGTCGTGCTCGCGGTGGTCTCGTTCCAACCCGAACAGGCCCGCGTCCACCATGCCTTCCAGCACCTCCTCCGGCAGTGGGAGCTGGCGCCCCCGGGTGCGGGGGTGAGCCAGGACCGGCACCCCGCCGGCCGCACGCACCAGCTCAACCATGTCGCGCGGGTCGGGTGCCCACTGCTTGACGAAGTAGGGTCCCCGATGGCTGAGGATCGTCTCGAAGGCGGCCGTCCGGTTCGGCACCACCCCGGTCGCAACCAGCAGGTCAGCCACGTGGGGTCGTCCCCAGGGCGTTGCCTCCCCGGTCGGTGCCGGCAGCGGTTGGCTGGCCACGAGGCGCTCCCAGGTGATCTGGGGATAGTCGGCAGAAATGTTCTCAACAATTTGGCGGAGCCGGTTTTCCCGGGCGGAGCGAATCCGGGTCAGCGTCTCCTGGAGTTGAGGGTGGCTGGGATCGGGCAGGTAGGCCAGCAGGTGGGCTGAGTTTCCCCGGTACGAGGTGGAGATCTCCACTCCGGGCACGACCAGGAGCCCGGTCTGCCCGAGGTTGGCTTGGACCGCGGGACCAACCGTCGTGTCGTGGTCGGTAAGGGCAAACCCGGACAGGCCCGCGCGCTCGGCCAACTCTGCCACCCGGGCGGGTGAGTCGGTGCCGTCGGAAATGTCGGAATGCACGTGGCCATCGAAGCGGATCATGGCCCCAGTTTAGGGCGAGCCGGTCCCGGTGCCGAGGCGGTCCTCCCCCAGCGAACCGGTTGGTTTCAACCTGTCGGACGGCAGTGAGATACTGAGATCATGACGAACAACACTGATGAAACCACGAAAGACCTGGCGGAACGCGGGTCAAATCGCAGCCACCGACCAAATTCGGCCGCATTCAAAGAGTTCATGGGCTCAAACTGGGGTGAGCGCCCCCCGCTGCTAACCGAGACGGCGCCGGTGGCCCAGTATTTAGCATCGCGTCACCACGAGGCCGGGGCCCCCTTTGCCGGTGAACGGCTGGTGATTCCGGCGGGATCACTGAAGACCCGCAGCAACGACACCGACTACCGGTTCCGGGCTCACTCGGCCTTCGCCCACCTGACCGGACTCGGTGGAGAGATGGAACCGGACTCGGTGCTGGTGCTGGAGCCGGTCGAGGAAGACGGCCAGGTCACCCACCAGGGGGTGCTGTACTTCCAGCCGCGGGCGTCGCGCTCGTCAGAAGAGTTTTATGCGGATTCGCGCTACGGCGAGTTCTGGGTGGGTGCCCGCCCGTCGCTGGACGAAATGGAACTGTTCACCGGGCTGAAGTGCGCTCCGATCGACACGTTGAAGGACGCCCTGGCGAAGGACGCCGGTTTGGTCCAACTGCGGGTGCTGCCGCAGGTGGACGCCACGGTGGAAGCCCTGGTGAACGAGGTGCGGGTCCAGGCGGGGCTGCCGGCCGGCGCGGACGCGGTGGCCCAGGACGCGGCCCTGGTTGAGCACCTGTCAGAGCTTCGCCTCCAGAAGGACCAGTTCGAGGTGGCCGAGCTGCAGCGGGCCGTCGACGCCACCGCCCTCGGGTTTGAACGCATCATTCGTGAGCTGCCCCGGGCCGTGGGCCACCGTCGGGGCGAGCGCGTGATTGAGGGGGCTTTCGCCACCGCCGCCCGGGAAGAGGGCAACGGACTGGGGTACGAGACGATCGCGGCGGCCGGCAACCACGCCAACACGCTGCACTGGATGGATAACTCCGGCCAGGTGCCCGCTGACGCTCTGGTGCTGGTGGATGCCGGGGTGGAGATCGACTCCCTCTACACCGCGGACATCACCCGGACGCTGCCCGTCTCCGGCAAGTTTGGCCCCACCCAGGCCAAGGTCTACCAGGCGGTGCTGGACGCGGCCGAGGCGGCCCTGGTTCGGGCCGGGGAGCCCGGCTGCCGCTTCCGCGACGTCCACCAGGCCGCGATGGAAGTGATCGCGCAGCGGCTGGAAGAGTGGGGGATCCTCCCGGTGACTGCGGCCGAGTCGCTGGCACCGGAAGGCCAGCAGCACCGGCGGTGGATGCCGCACGGCACCTCCCACCATCTGGGCCTCGACGTACACGACTGCGCCCAGGCGCGCCAAGAAATGTACCAGGACGCGGTGCTGCAGCCCGGCATGGCCTTCACCATCGAACCGGGACTCTACTTCCGGGCCGACGACCTGGCGGTCCCCGCGGAGTTCCGCGGGATCGGGGTGCGGATCGAGGATGACGTCGTGGTGGAGGCGGACGGTTCGGTTCGCCGCCTGAGCGAGGATATCCCCCGGACCATCGCGGATGTGGAAGATTGGATGGCCCGAATCTGGGCCCAGTAGGACACAAAAAGAACCGGGTGGGTACCCTTCAGGGTCCCACCCGGTTCTGCCGTTAATCGTCAGTCGGGGGTCGGGTCTCCGCTTCGGAGTGTTCGGCCTCCGGGGCCGGGGAACCCGCCGGGGCGGAGTCCTCGGCCGGTTTCGGGGCCGACTCGCCCGACACCTCAGACAGGCGCACCCCGAACCGAGGCTTCTCATCGGGCCGGGAACCGTACTCCGTTGGACCGGTGGACGCTTCCGGCCGGCGAACCCGGCGCCGCTGCACCCGGTTCAGGTTTCCCTGCGATCCCTGCAGCAACTGATATGCGCGATCCGTCTGTTCGGACACCAGCAGGGCGTAGCGCGTCGCCACCAGCTGGGACTGGGCGGCAAACGACCGGCGCCCCCGCTGGCCCGACCAGGACAGGACCGCGGTCAACATCCCCACCCCAATGCCGGCCCCAATGGCCAGCAGCGGAATGATCACCGAATACTTGTCGGCAAACAGCATCACCATCAGGGCCAGCAGCAACCCCCAGCTGAGGCCCTGGCCCGCCCCCACCAGTGCCACGCGAGCGGGGGTCACCTTGCCAACCACCCGCTCGACCATGTGCAGGTCGGTGCCGACAATGCTGACCGACTGAAGCGGGAATTGGGATTCCGCCAGCGCGGCCACCGCCGCCACCGCCTGGTCGTACTGACTGTACGATGCCACCTCGGTGCCGGTGGGTAGCGTCGGCATTTCTCGGCTCACGGCGCGGTTGTTGCTCATCGGCTTTTCTCCTCAAACTGGCCGCCGCGATTGCGGCTGCCCCTCACGTTCCAGATTACGGGGTGGCGGCCCTCTTGGCGACGTGTGTTTGTTCGCCGGTGGCCAAGCCCGCCCCGACTGTGACGTACCTTGTTCGTCACCCGCCCACCGAGGCCCTAACATGGAGGCATGGCCCTGACAGAAGACACGATTCTCGAAGTACTCGCAAAAGTCCAAGATCCAGAAATTCATCGCCCCATCACCGACCTGAAAATGGTCAACTCGGTCGCCATCGACGGTGGTCAAGTTACGGTCGAAATTCTGCTCACCACCCCCGGCTGTCCGCTGAAATCTACCATTACGCGCGACGTGGAACAGGCCGTCCAGGCTCTGCCCGAGGTGGAAAGCGTCGAAGTAAAAATGGGTGTGATGGACGACGACCAAAAACGGGAACTGCGAGAATACCTGACCGGCCATAAGGAACGGGACATTCCCTTCTCGCAACCGGGCTCACTGACCCGGGTCATCGCGGTCACCTCCGGCAAGGGCGGGGTGGGCAAGTCCTCCGTCACCGCGAACCTGGCGGTGGGACTGGCCGCGCAGGGATTGAAGGTCGGGGTCCTCGACGCGGACATCTACGGCTTCTCGCTGCCGCGCATGCTCGGTATCACCAACCAGCCTCAGTCCATCGACGGAATGATCATCCCCCCGATTGGCGCGGGCGGAGTGAAAGTCATTTCCATCGGGATGTTTGTCCCCGAAGGCCAACCGGTAATTTGGCGCGGACCGATGCTACACCGCGCGCTGCAGCAGTTCCTGGCCGACGTTTTCTGGGGTGACCTGGACGTGCTGCTGCTGGACATGCCCCCCGGCACCGGCGACGTCGCCATTTCCATTGCCCAGCTGCTTCCGGGCTCGGAGATTCTGATTGTCACCACCCCGCAGGTGGCGGCGGCCGAGGTGGCGGAGCGTTCCGGCTCCATCGCCAGCCAAACTAACCAGCGGGTGATCGGGGTGGTTGAGAACATGTCCTACCTGACGCAGCCGGATGGCTCGCGCCTGGACCTGTTTGGCTCGGGCGGAGCGGACATGGTTTCGGCTCGGCTGGGAAAGCTCCTCGGCTACCCGGTGCCGGTGCTCGGTCAGGTTCCCCTCGACATTGCGCTGCGCGAGGGTGGGGATGCGGGCCAGCCCGTGGCCCTGTCCCCGGAAAGCACTCCCGCGTCCGAGGCGTTTGACGAGCTCAGCGGCAAACTGGCCCAGCAGGCCCGCGGCCTGGCGGGTCGCCCGTTGGGAGTGTCCCCGCTCTGATCGGCGGCGTTGATCCTCGGTTGGGTCTCCGCGCAGGCGAACAACCCACTAGAATCTAGCTAACGGCCCGGTTCCGCCGAGCCGAGGTGAGCAGAGCGCCTCGTCCATCTCATTTCCAAAGGAGCAGCCATGGCCCGCGACATCGCCCAGGTGTGGGACTTTTGCGAGAACTACGTGTCCGAACCGGAACCGATGGTACGGGCCCGCGAAGTGGCCTTGGAGCTGGGGGCAGACCCGGTCAGTCCGGGAACCGGGGCGCTGCTGCGCACCCTGGCCGCCACCCGCGACGCCCGGGCGGTAATTGAGATCGGAACCGGCGCCGGGGTCGGCTCCCTCTGGCTGCTGGCGGGCATGAACCCGGACGGGGTGCTGACCACCATCGATCCGGAGGGCGAGTTCCAGCGGGCGGCCCGGGCCAACTTCCGTCAGGCCGGAATTGCCTCGCACCGGTCCCGGTTCATCAACGATCGGGCCCTGGACGTGCTGCCGCGGATGGCAGAGGATGCCTACGACCTGGTGGTGATTGACGGTCCGGCGGAGGAAACCCCCCAGTACCTGGACCACGCGGCTCGGATGCTGCGCCGCCAGGGGATTCTGGTGGTAGTCAATGCGCTGTGGAATGGAAACGTGGCCAACCCGGCCAAGCGCGACATGAACACGGTGATTATGCGGGAGATGACTCGCGCCCTCCTCGAGTCGGAGCAGTTCGTCTGTTCACTGCTGCCGATCGGAGAGGGCGTCGAGGTGGCGGTTCGGGTCTAGGTCCCGGATTCTTCAGCCAGCTAGATGGCGGCCGACAGGGCGGCGGCCAGGGCTTCCGCCTCGTCCGGTGTCAGCTCAATGACTAGGCGGCCACCCCCTTCGCTGGGGATCCGCATGACAATACCCCGCCCCTCTTTGGTGGCTTCCAGGGGGCCGTCCCCGGTGCGGGGTTTCATCGCTGCCATGGTTAACTCCTCACTGCAGATGGGCACGGCACACGCCAGTGCTCTTCTATTCTACCGCTGAGGACACAAACCGGCATGAGATAAGGGCTCCCACCCGGGACCGGGGCGGTTTCTTGCGCCTAGCTTTGGCCGTTCTTCTCCATGAACTCGAAAATGGTCGCAACCGCCTCCTCAGCGGTGTCGACGATGGTAAAGAGGTGCTCATCCCCGGGGGAAATCAGCCCTCCCTCACGCAGTCGGTCCCGAATCCAATCCGCCAGCGGCCCCCAGAAATCGCGGCCCACCAGCACGATCGGGAAGGATCCGATCTTGCCGGTCTGGACCAGGGTCAGGGCTTCAAACAGTTCATCGAGGGTGCCAAAGCCACCGGGCAGGGCCACGAAGGCACGGGAGTAGCGGACGAACATGACTTTGCGGGCAAAGAAGTAGCGGAAGTTGACCCCCAGGTCCACCCACTTGTTGATCCCCTGCTCAAACGGCAGCTCAATCCCAAGTCCAACCGAGATCCCGCCGGCCTCGTGCGCACCCTTGTTGGCCGCCTCCATTACGCCCGGTCCGCCACCGGTGATGACCGCAAATCCGCGTTCCGCAATCAGGCGACCGAGTTCCTCCCCCAACTGGTATTCGGGGCTACCCTCCCGCGAGCGGGCCGAGCCAAAGACACTGACAGCGTTGCCCAGCTCCATCAGGGCGCCGAACCCCTCGACAAACTCTGCTTGGATCCGGAGCACGCGCCAGGAGTCTTGCCGGCGCGACTGCAGCAGTTCGGTGTCGGCGGTCGTGGTGGGAATTTGCTCCCCCCGCATGATTGCCGAGCCGCTTCGATACGACCGTCTTGCTTTGCTCATTGCCACCTCCAGAAGTTGATTGCACAGAACATTGTTGCAGACAAGCTGCAACCACCCCGCCAAACATACCTTCAACAGGTAAAACCGGTAACGTAGGGTCATGGAAAATTCACCTGGTATTGACAATCCATTTGCTTTGGCCCAGCAGGCCGCTGACGCCCTGCGTGAGCGCTCCGGGGTCGAGAAATACGACATCGCCCTGGTGCTCGGCTCCGGTTGGGGTGAGTCGGCCGACCTGATCGGCACCACCCTGAGCGAAGTGCCGGCCGCGGAGATTCCCGGCTTCCACGCTCCGGCGGTGGCGGGTCACAACGCGAGCCTGCGCACGATCCGGGTCGAGGAAACCGGCAAGATTGCACTGGTCCTGGGCTCTCGCACCCACTATTACGAAGGCCGCGGGACCCGCGCGGTCGCCCACGGGATGCGCACGGCGGCTGCGGCCGGTGCCACCCAGGTGGTGCTCACCAACGGTTGCGGCGGGCTCAACCCCAGTTGGGCTCCGGGCCAGGTCGTGCTGATCCGCGACCACATCAACCTGACCGGGGCCACCCCGCTCGAGGGCGCCACCTTCGTGGACCTGACCGACCTGTACTCCACCCGACTGCGCACCTTGGCGCACACCGTCGACCAGACTCTGCCCGAAGGCGTCTATGTTCAGTTCCCCGGGCCCCAGTACGAGACTCCGGCCGAGGTGAAAATGGCCGGCGTCATCGGCGGCGACCTGGTCGGGATGTCGACCACCCTCGAAGCGATTGCCGCCCGCGAAGCCGGAATGGAAATCCTGGGCCTGTCGCTGATGACCAACCTGGCAGCCGGCATCGGCACCGAACCCCTGTCGCACAAAGAAGTAATCGAGATTGGCCAGGCGGCCGCTCCGCGGATCGCGAAGCTGCTCGCCCAAATCGTCAACCGCATGTGAGGAACCAATGACGAACTACAACCGGGAAGAAATCGAGCGGTGGATCACGGATGATCCCGACGAAACCACCGCCGCTGAAATCCAAGCACTCCTAGACCAGGCGGACGCAGGCTCGGAAGCCGCCGCCGAAGATCTGGCCGACCGGTTCGCCGGCAGCCTGACCTTTGGCACCGCCGGCCTGCGCGGTCACCTCGGTGGGGGCCCCAACCGGATGAACCGGGCCGTGGTCCTGCGGGCGGCCGCCGGGCTGATGAAGTTCCTGCAGCAGAAGCTCCCCGACGGCTACACCGTGGTGGTGGGCTACGACGCGCGCTACGGCTCGCGCCAGTTCGCCCTCGACACGGCCGCGGTGGCCGAAGCCAACGGAGGCCACGCGCTGATCTTCGACTCGGCCCTGCCGACCCCGCTGACCGCCTTCGCCCTCCGCCACCTGGATGCCGATGCCGCGGTGATGGTGACCGCCTCCCACAACCCACCCGAGGACAACGGGTACAAGGTTTACCTGGGCGGGCGAGTCGTCCAGGACTCGGGGCAGGGAGCCCAAATCGTTCCCCCCTACGACCAGGAGATTTTTACCGCCATCCAGTCGGTCCCCTCGGTGGCTTCAATTGCCCGGGCCGAATCCGGGTGGGAGTGGCTCGGGTCGGAGCTGGTGGACCGGTACCTGGCTCGCATTCAGGAGCTAGTCCAACCCGGACCCCGCGACCTGCGGATCGTGGTCACCTCCATGCACGGGGTCGGGGGCGAAACCATGCTGGCCGCCCTGGACCGGCTCGGGTTCACCGACGTCACCGCCGTGCCCGAGCAGCAGCAGCCGGATCCGGACTTCCCCACCGTCGCCTTTCCCAACCCGGAGGAGCCGGGCGCCCTGGACTTGGCGATGGCACTGGCTGCCAAACTGGACGCCGACATTATCCTGGCCAACGACCCGGACGCCGACCGCTCCTCGGCAGCCATTCCCGACCCGAGCGCACCCGGCGGGTGGCGCCAGCTCTCCGGAAACGAAGTTGGGGGACTCCTCGGCGAGCAGACGGCAGCCGAACTGGCCGGACAGTCCGAGGCGGTGCTGGCCAACTCGCTGGTTTCCTCGCGCCTACTGTCCCGGATTGCGGCGCGCTACGGGCTCCAGCACCGGCGCACCCTGACCGGATTCAAGTGGATTTCTCGCGTGCCCGGCCTGGTGTACGGCTTCGAAGAGGCGCTGGGCTACTGCTGCGACCCAAACTACGTCCGGGACAAAGACGGGATCTCCGCCTCCTCCCGGCTGGCGGCGCTGGCAGCGCAGCTCAAAGCCGACGGCTCCTCCATTCAGGAGATGCTGGACCGGCAGGCGCGCGAGTACGGCCTGCACGCCACCGCTCCCCTGACGATCCGGGTCGATGACCTGTCGCTGATTGCCCAGGGGATGGCGAACCTGCGCGCGCAGGGGATCCAAACGATCGCCGGTTCCCCGGTGGTGGAGACGGTGGACCTGGCCACCGGCAGTGACGAGTTGCCCCCCACGGACGGTCTGCTCTACCTAACCGAGGCCGGCGACCAGGTGGTGGTGCGCCCCTCGGGCACCGAACCGAAGTTGAAGTGCTACATCGAGAGCATCGTCCCGGTCGAAGGTGACGACGTCGCCTCGGCGCGCGCCGTTGCCACGGAGCGCCTGGAAGCCATCAAGGTGGACATGCGGGCGGCGATGGGAATCTAGCTTCTCTCCTCTGCCGCTGAGAGCCCCGACCTGTTCGTGCAGGTCGGGGCTCTTCTGTCGCTTAGAAACTGCTCGGGCAAGGCCTTGACCTGGGCGTTCATCCAAAATCGAGACTGAGGACTTCCGTCCCTGTTAGCTTCCCCTAATTGTCCACACAATCCGAAAAATGGCCTGCAAGGCTGTGCACAGAGGCAACCGGAGGCTGCAACTTATCTCATTTCTTCCTATTCTGAAGGGGACGGTCTTTCATCGCTGAAAGAGCTCATCCAACCCAACAACTCGAGGCCAACAATGCACTTTGCAGCTTCCGACGACACCCATCGACCCTCCCGCTCCCGCCTGGCCAAAGGCGCCCTGCTCGGCACCTTTGTCCTACTGTTTCTGGGCGCCTGCTCCGGCAGCGGAGCCCCACCCGGATCCGGGGAGGTGCACGGCGGCGAGGCCAGTTTGGAGCTGCCGGACCTGAACGCGGCCCTCACCTGGGCGGGGTGGGGTGGACGGACGGTCCTGTGGGTGGCGCTGGCAGTTTGCCTGATCGGATTCGCCTTCGGGATTGTCAACTACATGCGTCTGCAGCGCCTACCCGTGCATCGGTCGATGCTGGAGATCTCAGAGCTGATCTACACCACCTGCAAGGCCTACCTGCTCAAGCAGGGTCGCTTCCTCCTGATCCTCTGGGTCTTCATCACCGCGGTGATCGTGGTCTACTACAAGGTCCTGGTGAACTTCCCCTGGGGCCGGGTGCTGACCATCGTGCTGTTCTCCCTGCTGGGGATGGCCGGCTCGTACTCGGTGGCGTGGTTCGGGATCCGGGTCAACACCTTCGCCAACTCCCGGACCGCGTTCGCGTCGCTCCGGGGCAAACCCCTGCCGCTGCACCAGATTCCCCTGCGGGCCGGAATGTCGATTGGGATGGTCCTGATCTCGCTGGAACTGTTCATGATGCTGCTGATCCTGCTGATTTTGCCCCCCGAGATTGGCGGGGCCTGCTTCATCGGCTTTGCCATCGGTGAGTCGCTGGGCGCCTCGGCGCTGCGGATTGCCGGCGGGATCTTCACCAAGATTGCGGACATCGGGTCTGACCTGATGAAGATCGTCTTCAAGATTGACGAGGACGACCCCCGCAACCCCGGCGTGATTGCCGACTGTGTGGGCGACAACGCCGGCGACTCGGTCGGCCCCTCGGCGGACGGCTTCGAGACCTACGGCGTCACCGGGGTAGCCCTGGTCACCTTCATCATCCTGGCGGTGCCCGACCCGGCCATGCAGGCCCTGCTGCTGGTCTGGATTTTCGTCATTCGCGCGGCCATGCTGATCGCCTCCGGAATCGCCTACTGGGCCAACGCCGCCTGGGTCTCCCACCGCTGGCGCCACGCCTCGCAGATGAACTTCGAAACCCCGCTATCCTCGCTGGTTTGGGTCACCTCCGTCATCTGCATCGGTTTCACCTTCGGGATGACCGGCCTGATCCTGGGCGGGGCTCACTCGGGCCTCGGCTGGAAGCTGGCCACCATCATCAGCTGCGGGACCCTGGCCGGCGCCCTGGTGCCGGAACTGGTCAAATCCTTCACCTCCACCAAGTCCCGCCACGTGCGCGAGACGGTGAAGAGTTCGCGCGAGGGGGGCGCCTCCCTGAACATCCTGTCCGGAGTGGTGGCCGGCAACTTCTCCGCCTACTGGCTGGGGCTGGCCATCGTTGGGCTGATGTCGGTCGCCTTCATCATTTCCGAGACGGGCCTCGGCGACTTCATGCAGGCCCCTGCCGTCTTCGCCTTCGGTCTGGTGGCGTTCGGGTTCCTGGGGATGGGACCGGTGACGATCGCGGTCGACTCCTACGGGCCGGTCACCGACAACGCCCAGAGCGTCTACGAGCTCTCCCAGATCGAGCAGGTCCCCGACGTCAACGCTGAGATCAGCCGCGACTTCGGGTTCACCCCCGAATGGGACCGAGCCAAGCTGATGCTGGAAGAGAACGACGGCGCCGGCAACACCTTCAAGGCGACGGCCAAGCCGGTGCTGATTGGTACCGCGGTGGTGGGTGCAACCACGATGATCTTCTCAATCATCATCGGCCTGACCAGCGGCCTGAGCGAAAACTTGGACAAGCTCTCCATCATGCACGCGCCGTTCCTCCTGGGATTCATCCTGGGCGGCGCGGTCATCTTCTGGTTCTCGGGCGCCTCAATCCAGGCGGTCACCACCGGGGCCTACCGCGCGGTGGAGTTCATCAAAGCCAAGATCAAGCTGGACCACACCTCGAAGAAAGCCAGCACGGCGGACTCTCGCCGCGTGGTGGAGATCTGCACCGAATACGCCCAGCAGGGGATGCTCAACGTCTTCCTGGCCGTCTTCTTCCTGACCCTGACCTTCGCCTTCATCGAGCCGTTCCTGCTGATCGGATACCTGATGTCGCTGGCCATCTTCGGCCTCTACCAGGCCATCTACATGGCCAACGCCGGTGGAGCCTGGGACAACGCCAAGAAGGTGGTAGAGACGGACCTGCATGCCAAAGGCACCGCTCTGCACGACGCCACCATCGTGGGTGACACGGTCGGGGACCCGTTCAAGGACACCTCCTCGGTCGCCCTGAACCCGGTCATCAAGTTCACCACCCTGTTCGGCCTGCTGGCCGTCGAACTGGCCGTCAGCTTGACCGGCCAGGGACAGCAGGTGCTGGTCCACGTCCTCGCGGCCGCGTTCTTCCTGGTCGCCAACTTCTTCGTCTACCGGTCCTTCTACGGGATGCGCATTCGCACCACCAGCGAGGAAGAGAACCCCGAGGGCGAATCGCTCCCGGAGACTCCCCTCCCCGAAGGTACCCGCCAGTCCACCACTCAGAGCGGAGCATAACCATGAAAATTGCGGTCAAACGAGCGGCAACAGAGATAGACGAGGCGGGAAACGTCGCCGGGCACGAGGCGGGCGACACCCTGACCCGGCGCTTCCTCCGGATCTTTCCCGGCGCCCAAATTATCGGCCCCGAGCGCCGAGCCGGCAACGGGTTCGAGGTGGTGCCTCTCAGTCAGATTGATCCCCGGGACACCGTCATCGTCAACTTCGACGTCTACGACTCCCCCACCATTTGGAACGACCTATACCTGAGCACCGGCCACCAACCCAAGGTGATGAACTTCCTCTGGTGGCCGCTGTCGCAGTTGGAGACGCCGGCCCAGCAGGCCACGACGGCACTCTCGTGCGGGCTGTTCCCAACCTTCGCCAACTCGCGCCGCACGGCCGGTGAGATCACCGAACTGGTCCGCCGCCTGACGGTGCAGCCGATCTACGAGCAGATGACGCTCGGGTGGGTGAACCTCGGGTTCCGCCTCGACCACGTCCAGCAACGCCGGGACACCGAGGTGCCGATCGTCGAGTACCCGGCCATCTACCTGAACTCGCTGAAGCGGCCCGAGCTGTTCATGGAGATACTGGAGCGGGTCCACCAGCGCACCCCGGTGCAGGTGGAGATGCGGCTGGAGGAGTCGAACCTGGTCAGTGAGAAGGCGATGCGCTTCTCGCGCCTGCCGTGGGTGTGGGTGGGCCCGCTGACCTCGTCGCGGACCTCCTACTGGGAGGCGCTCTCGCGGACAACAGCCCTGCTGGCTACCGCCTCCGAGGAGTCCTACGGCCTGGCCTACGTGGAGGCGCTTGGGGCCGGGGTGGTCGGGGTCTTCCCCGACCTGGACTGGGCGCGCGCGATTTTGCCGCCCGAGTACCCGTTCTTCTACCAGTCCAAGGTGGAGGCCGAGGAGATGCTCTACCGCGCGGTCACCGACCCCGACGGGTGCCGGGCAGAGATGGACCGGGCGGTGGGCGGCTCCTTCGTGGAGTGGATCAGCCAGCACCACTCGGACGCCACCTTTGACCGGGAAGTGCAGGACTTCGTCGCCCAGACGTTCGCCGACTAGCGCAAACCGGATACCGGGGCCCAATCCCAATCGGGGTTGGGCCCCGCTCTCATCCCGGGTATGCCAAAGGCTCCCTCCGAAGAGGGAGCCCGGCTTGGTTGGTTACTTCCAGTCCGCCAAAATGGCGGCAGAGGCCGAGAGGCCCAGGCGGGACGCACCCGCCTCGATCATCTCGGCAGCGGCTTCGGCCGTCCGGATTCCGCCGGACGCCTTGACTCCCAGTCGATCGCCGACCGTTTGACGCATCAGGCGAACGGCGTGAGCGGACGCGCCCCCGGCCGGGTGGAACCCGGTCGAGGTTTTCACGTAGTCGGCTCCCGCCGCTTCGGCAGCCCGGCAGGCCGCGACGATTTCGTCGTCGGTCAGCACCGCGGACTCAATGATGACTTTCAGCAGCACCTCGGGGGCGGCTTCGCGGACGGCGCGAATGTCGTCCTCAACTGCCTGCCAGTCCCCCATTTTCGCCCGGCCCAGGTTGATGACCATGTCCACCTCGTCCACGCCGTTAGCGGCGGCAGCAGCGGCCTCGGCCGCCTTCACCGAGGAGTCGTGCGCCCCGGAGGGGAACCCCGCTACGCAGGCAACCGCCAACCCGGCCGGCGCCTCGACCGGCAGCAGCGACGGCGACACGCAGACCGAGAAGGTCCCCAGCCGCGCCGCTTCCTCCACCAGTGCCTCGACGTCGGAAACGGTCGCCTCCGGCTTCAGTAGGGTGTGATCGATCATGTGCGCAACCTGGTCGCGCGTCAACCGTTCTGACATCTACATTCCCTCTTTTCTAGTTTGAAATCTTGTCGAGGACGACCGGCACCGACTCGGGCTGGCTGGGGCCGATCTCAAAGGATCCGTCCAGCGCCTCGATCGAGCGCTCAAATCGCTCTGGGGTGTCGGTGTACAGGGTCAGCAGCGGCTGTCCGGCCACCACCTTGTCCCCGGGCTTGGCGTGCATTCGCACGCCGGCAGCCGCCTGGACTTTCTCTCCCTGGGCGGCGCGGCCCGCTCCGAGGCGCCACGCGCACACCCCGACGCCCCACGCATCCAGCCGGGTCAGGTAACCCGACTCGGGGGCGGTGATCACCTCCGAATGCTTGGCCACCGGGAGCGGTGCGTCCGGGTCTCCACCCTGGGCAGAGACCATCTGCCGCCAGCGATCCATCGCCCGCCCGTCGCGCAGGGCCGCGCGAACGTCCTGGTCGGGCTTTCCCGCCAGGCGCAGCATCTCCTCGGCCAGAGCCACGGTCAGGTCGACCACGTCCTGGGGCCCACCCCCGGCCAGCACCTCGACCGACTCTTCCACTTCCAGCCCGTTCCCGGCGGTCAGACCCAGCGGGGTATCCATGTTGGTCAGCAGCGCGCTGATGTTGACGCCGGCGTCCACCCCCAGGTCGACCATGGTCCGAGCAAGTTCGGCGGCCTCCGCGCGGGTCTTCATGAAGGCCCCGGAACCAACCTTGACGTCCAAAACCAGGGCTTTGGTGCCCTCAGCAATCTTCTTGGACATGATCGAGGTGGCAATCAGGGGGATGGTGTCGACCGTGGCGGTGACGTCACGGAGCGCGTACAGCTTCTTGTCGGCCGGGGCCAGCCCCTTGCCAGCCGCACAGATCACCGCCCCCGGACCGGCCAGGATCTCCATGATCTCTTCGTTGGACAGGTCGGCGCGCCAACCGGGGATGGCCTCCATCTTGTCCAGCGTGCCCCCGGTGTGGCCGAGGCCCCGCCCTGAGAGCTGCGGGACGGCCACGTCGAAGGCCGCCACCAGCGGCGCCAGCGGGAGGGTGATCTTGTCCCCCACCCCACCGGTCGAGTGCTTGTCGGCGGTGGTGCGCGGCAGGGCGGAAAAGTCCATCCGCTCACCCGAGTTGATCATGGCGTTGGCCCAGGTGGAGATCTCCTGTCGGTTCATTCCCCGCAGGAAGATCGCCATTGCCAGCGCAGACATTTGCTCGTCCGCCACCACGCCGCGCGTGTAGGCGTCGATTACCCAGTTGATTTGAGCGTCAGAGAGCACCCAGCCGTCACGCTTAGTCCGAATCACGTCCACAGCGTCGAACAGTTCGCTCGCCATCATTTACCCTCCTGCTTTGCATCCAGGTCTGCCGGCCCAAACCCTCCGGGGAGCACCTCGTCGATCGTCATCCGACCGGCAGGCATGGCCAGCACCAGTTCCGGGGCGGCGTGCTCGAAGAGGAGTTGGCGGCACCGGCCGCAGGGAGCGGTGGGTTCGGACTGCGAGTTGACGCAGGCGAAGGCCACCAGCTTCCCGCCACCGGTGTTGACCAGTTCTGAGATCAGTCCACATTCGGCGCACAGCGCCACGCCGTAGGCGGCGTTCTCAACGTTGCACCCCGTGATCATTCGGCCGTCGTCAACGAGCGCGGCCGCCCCCACGGGGAACTTCGAATACGGGCAGTAGGCCCGCTCCATCGCCGATACTGCCAGACGATGAAGCTCGGCCCACTGGTCCTCAGTTACTGTCACGGATACGGTTTCCCTTCCTCAGCTGGCGGTCGAACCGCGCCGACGAAGCCGGCCACCGCCAAAATGGTGACGATGTAGGGCGTCATCAGCACGTACTCGGCCGGGATTGGCGCCCCCACCGACTGCATGACGATCCCCAGGCTGGTCGCGAACCCGAACAGCAGCGAGGCGGCCAGCGCCCCGGTCGGGTTCCAGCGACCCAGAATCATGGCCGCCAGGGCGATAAAGCCGTTGCCGGCAGCCATGTCCTTCGAGAAGGCCAGGTCCTGGCCAATGGTGAAGACCGCGCCGCCCAGACCGGCCAGGGCCCCACCCAGCAGCACCGAGTGCCACCGGATCGAGTTGACCTTGATTCCGACGGTGTCGGCGGCCTTCGGCTTCTCACCCGAGGCCCGCACGCGCAGACCCCAGCGGGAGTTGAACAGCATGAACTGCATGATGATCACGGCCGCGTACATCAGGTACACGAGGATGGTCTGGTTGAACAGCACCGGCCCAATCACCGGGATGTCGGCCAGCACCGGGATCCGGATGATCGGCAGTCGCATCGGCTGGTTCAGGTGCGGTGAGTTCTTCAGCAGGGTGGAGAACAGGAACGAGGTCAGCCCCAGGGCCAACATGTTCAGCACCACGCCGACGACGATGTTCTCGGTCCGGAAGGTGATGGTGAACCACGCCAGCAGGACCGCCAGGCCCATGCCCGCCAGGGGAGCCCCAATCAGGCCGACCCAGGAGGTGCCGAACATGGAGCCGACCAGGACCCCGGCGAAAGCACCGAGCAGCAGCTGGCCTTCAATCGCAATGTTGATCACGCCGGAACGCTCGTTGACGACGCCGGCCAGCGCGCCAAACACCAGCGGGGTGGCAAACATCAGCCCGCCGGAGAGCAGCGACACCAGCGGCAGGTTGGCGGTGGGGCGGTCAGCCACCATCCAGACCAGGAAGGTGATCACGAACGCGACCCCAACCAGTCCCAGCAGCCAGGCCGACACCTTCTTGCGACCGATGGCCCGAACCCAGATCAGGACCGTGACCACCGCGGCGATCGCGACCATCAGCCAGCCGGTGGTGGCGGCCGGAATGGTCCAGACCCCACCTTCAAACCAGGTGGTCGCCTTGTTGAACGAAATATTTGAGTACCCCTTAGAGAAGAGGGTCAGGATCAGAGTCAGGACCGTCATGATCGCCGAGACGACCGGGTCGCGCCACTGAATCGGGAGAGTGACCTGTTGCTGGTTCACGCCACCGCTCCTTCCTTGGAGGCGGAAACCTCCACCTTTTCAACGGTCTGTTGGTCCTGTTTCCTTCGCTGACGCATCCACCTGACGGCCTCGGATCCGGCGATCATCAGCACGATGATGGCCTGGGTGATCTGGACAATGTCAACGGGAATGCCCGCGGAAGACTGCATCAGGGCCCCGCCGGCGTTCAGTGCGCCAAACAGCAACCCGGCGAAGAACACCCCCATCGGGCGCGACTTACCCAGCAGCGCCACCGTGATGGCGTCGAAGCCGATGGTGCCGGCCAAACCTACCGACAGCCCCTTTTCCGTCCCCAGGACGGGTGCGGTGGCGGCCAGGCCGGCCAGGGCCCCCGAGAGGACCAGGGTCAGCATCATGGTCCGCTTCACGTTGATACCTGCGGTGTTGGCGGCTTCGGGGTTGGCCCCGGCCGCCCGCAGCTCAAACCCGAAGGTGGAGCGGTCCAGCAGCCACCAGAGGAAGACGGCCGCCAGGATCGCGACCAGGAATCCGAAGTGAAGGCGGAAACCCGACCCCATCAGCAACGGGTAGACCGCATTGGGGCCAACCGGCATCGACTTGCCGGCATATCCGGTTCCGTGGAAGGCCTCCGTGTTCAGCAGGGCTTGAAGTAATAGCAGCGCAATCGAGTTCAACATGATCGTCACGATCACCTCGTTGGCCCCGAGTTGAGCCTTGAGAATGCCCGGGATGAAGCCCCAGAGGGCACCGCCGATCACGGCCGCCAGGATGGCGACCAGCAGGTGCACCACCGGGGGCAGGTTCAGGGCCAGGCCGACGTAGCCACCGAAGATGGCGCCGAGGATGATCTGCCCCTGCACACCGATGTTGAACAGGCCAGCGGTGAAGGACAGGGCGATAGCCAGACCGGCGATGATCAGCGGGATGGCCCGCACAATCGACTCGGTGGCGGGGCGAATCGCCTTGGCAAAGGTGGGCTGGGTCCAATCGAAGATCGCTCCGCGCACCAGGGCGGAGAAGAAACTGCTGAAGGCCCGTCCAGCTTCGGAGAAGAAATCACCGGGGCGCTGGAAGAAGTAGCCCATGGTCGCCTGGACCTGCGGGTCGAAGAAGACCACGATCAGGGCGCCGATGACCAGCGCACCTAAAATAGCCAGGGCGACCGTGCCCGCGCTGGGGCTGAAGAAAGTGCGAATAATTTTCTGGACCCAGTTGGTGGTCTCGTCCGCGTGGCCCTGACCGGGCGCAGGCGGATCGACGGGCGCCAGCGTTGCCGCGTTGCTCATTTATTTGCCTCCTCGTAGGGAACGCCAGCCATCATCAGACCCAGGACGTTGCGATCGGTGTCCGCCGGGACAATGCCGACCACCCGGCCGCGATACATGACCGCAATCCGGTCCGCCAGGGAGGTGACCTCATCCAACTCGGTGGAGACCACCAGGACGGCGGTCCCGTTGTCGCGAGCCTGCACGATCCGCTGGTGGACGAACTCAATTGAGCCCACATCCAGGCCGCGGGTCGGCTGCGCTGCCACCAAAATGTCGATGGGGCGGGACAGTTCGCGCGCCAAAATGGCCTTCTGCTGGTTTCCGCCCGACAGGGTGGAGATGGGATCGTGCACCGAGGTCACCCGGACGTCGAACTCTTCGCGGAGCTTCTCAGCATTCTCACCCACCACCTGGGGGTGCATCTGCATCCCGGTGGCAAAGGGCTTTTGGTCGTAGACGTCGAGGATCATGTTCTCTGCAATCGAGAACGTGGCAATCATCCCGTCTTTGGAGCGGTCCTCCGGCACGTAGCCCAGGCCGGAACGGAGCCGCTGCTTGATCCCGGTGGAAGCCACATCCTTGTCCCCAAACAGGATCCGGCCCCCGGCGGGTGCGGTCGATCCCAGGATCACCTCGCACAGTTCGGTCTGACCGTTGCCCTGCACGCCGGCGACACAGAGGATTTCCCCGCGACGGACCTCGAAGGAGACCCCGTCCAGGGAGGTGTGACCGGTGTCTTCGATGACGGTGACGTTGTCCAGGGTGAGCTGAGCTTCGGCAGGTTGAGCCGGTTCCTTGTCGACCCCCAGGTCGACCGGACGGCCCACCATTAGCGAGGCGAGGTCCTGCTCCGAGTCGGTCGGCTTGGCTTCACCGACCACTTTGCCGCGCCGGATCACCGTGATCTTGTCGGCCACGGCCCGAACTTCCCGCAGCTTGTGGGTGATGAAGACAATGGAGGTGCCGCTGGCCTTGAGCTGGCGCATGATCTCGATGAGTTCATCGGTTTCCTGCGGGGTCAGCACCGCGGTCGGCTCATCCAGAATCAGCACTTCGGCATCGCGCGACAGTGCCTTGATGATCTCCACCCGCTGCTGGACCCCAACTGGAAGGTCTTCAATGTAGGCGTCCGGATCAATGTCGAACCCGAACCGGTCCGACAGCTCCTTCACTTTCTGGCGCGCCTTCTGATGATTGATCACCCCCAGAGGGCCCACCGGCTCGTACCCGAGGGCCACCGACTCGGCCACGGTGAAAACTGGGACCAGCATGAAGTGCTGGTGCACCATGCCAATCCCGACCGCCACCGCGTCGCCGGGGCCCTGGAAGCGGACCGGTTTGCCATCAATCAGAATCTGACCTTCGTCGGGCTGGTACAGCCCGTAGAGAACGTTCATCAGCGTGGACTTGCCGGCGCCGTTCTCACCCAATAGGGCATGGATTTCACCAGGTTCAACCTGCAGGCTGATCTGGTCGTTTGCCACTAAGGGTCCGAAGACCTTAGTGATGCCCTCCAGCTCAAGTTTCACTTTCTCTCCTTCTGGGGGAGTTGTGGTGCGCAAACACCTCTTTGTGATTTCGTCCCATCCACTTTACCGGACTTGTTGCGCACACGCGGGGGAAGAAAGAGGGAGCCACCGGGGTGACTCCCTCTTCACTAGATGATTGCCGTTTACTTCGGAGCGTTGACAGTCTCGACAACAATCTTGCCGTCGATGATGTCCTGCTTCAGCTGGTCAATCTCGTCCTTGATTTCCTGCGGGACAACGTCCTCGAACTCGTGCCACGGGGCAATGCCGACGCCACCGTTTTCCAGGGTGCCAATGTAGGGGTTGGCATCGAAGGAGCCGTCCTGAACCGCCTTGATGGTGTCGAACACGGCGTTGCCGATGTCCTTCATCACCGAGGTGAGGATGATGTCCTTGTACTCGGGCTGGGTCTCAACGCCGTCGGCGTCAACCCAAACCACCCAGGTGTCAGCCGAATCCTTGGCCGCGGCCAGGGTGCCGGCGCCAACCGGGCCAGCCACGGGCATGATGACGCGAGCGCCCTGCTCGATCAGCTGCTCGGTGAACTGCTTGCCCTTGGGCACATCTTCGAAGTTGCCGACAGCCATGCCTTCCTGCTTGGCCTTGTCCCAGCCAACCAGTTCGACGTCCTTGCCGTGGACCTCGTTGTACTTGGCGATGCCGTCCGCGAAGCCGTCCGCGAAGATAGCGGTGGTCGGCAGGTTGGCGCCCAGGTAGGTGCCGACCTTGTCGGTGGTCATCGCAGCAGCCGCGTAGCCGGCCAGGTAGGAGGCCTCAGCGGTGTTGAACACCAGGGCCCGAGCGTTGGGCAGACCGTCGACGCCCTCGGCCTGGGAGGCGAAGGTCGAGTCAACCAGGGCGAACTTAACGTCCGGGTGCTCGGCCGCAGCCTGATCCATCGCGTCGGCCATCAGGAAGCCAACACCGATGATGATGTCGCAGCCACCCTGAACCATGTTGTTGATGTTCGGGACAAAGTCCTGGTCGCTCTGGGATTCGGCCTGGTCGACCGCAACGCCCAGTTCGTCCTTGGCGCGCATCAGGCCCTCGTGACCGGACTGGTTGAACGACTTGTCGTCAAAGCCACCCGAGTCAGAGACCATGCAGGCCTTCACATCGCTGCTGGGCGCGGCACCCGCGTCCGACTGAGTGGTGTCACCGCTCGGAGAGCTCTGCTCTGCCGGGGCCTGCCCACAAGCGGCCAGAGACAGCGCCGCAACAGCCGCAATGGCTCCAAACTTTAGCGTGTTCTTCACTTATTTCCTCCAAAGTTATTTTTTGGGACGAGAATCTCTGCCAGGCGATTCACGTCGGTGAACCATAATATCCCGGTCGACGCCGGTTTTCAGCGGTTCCTACTGTTCTTCCAGGGAAACGCAACCGATCTGTGATCGACCCTGTGAGCATTGTTACACTCAAGCCCAACCCAGCCCTAGACGAAGGTCTCTAGATTAGGCTATTGGTCCCAGTTTCTCGCAGCCGATCAACGATCTCTTTCACTTCCTGCGCCTGCTCCAAGTCCAGCACCAACAGCGCATCGGGCGTGTCAACCACCCCGATCCCGGTCAGTCCCAGCACTTCAACGTGGCGCTCGGACAGGATCAGCGGGTCGTTCCCCCGCAGGCGTGCCACCGCGGCGAAGTCGCCAATGTCGGACCAACCCAGATTCGGCGAGGTGCGCACCACCGCCACCTGCCCGCGGGCCGCCATCGGCTCGGCCAGGGCGTAGTCAATCGCAATTCGGGTCAGTCGGTCCCAGTGTTCCGCCCGGATCTGCCCGTTCTCCCCCGTTTCCACCAGTGTCTTCAGGTGGCGCCGGGCAATGGCTCGCAGCTGCGTGTCCATCGCCGGTAACTCGGCCGCCAACCCCGCGGCAATGGTCCCCGCCTCCGCCACGAAGATGCCCGCGTTCCACAGGTAGCCGGCGGCCACATATTCGGCAGCTCGCTCCTCGTCCGGCTTTTCCACAAAGCGGCGGACGGCGGACAACTCCTCCTCCCCGTCCGGCTCAATGTAACCGAAGGCGGTCGAGGGCTCGGTGGGAACAATCCCGAGGGTGGTCAGGAGGCCGGAGCGGGCCCCCTGCTCGGCCAGACTCAAAGCCGCTTCGAACGCCGCTCGGTCCTCGATCACGTGGTCCGCGGCGAAGGACCCCACCAGGGCACCGTCCCCGTAGCGCTCGCGAATGATGTAGGTGGCCAGCCCGATCGCCGCCATCGAGTCGCGCGGGCTGGGCTCAATCAGAATCTCACCGGGGAAAGGGTTGTCGCCGTGTTCGGTCAGGTCCGGAAGCTGGCGGCGCACCTCCTCGTAGTGCTGGGGCCCGGTCACCACCGTGATGGTGAGCGCCATCTCGCGAAGCCGATCAAAAGTCTCCTGCAGCAGCGTCTGCCCGCGACCGAGCGGGTCCAGCAGAAACTTGGGCTGACTTTGGCGAGACAGCGGCCACAGGCGAGTGCCGGCGCCTCCGGCCGGAATGATGGCGTGCAACATGGGTTCCTCTTTCGGTCGAGACGTCTCTGATTCTAACGGCCAAACTGACCGAGAGGGCCACCAGCAGGACGCCGCGCACCACCAGGCCCACGGTAGCCACCCAGGCGGGTCCATTAAAGAGGTAGTCGTAGAACAGCGGGTAGGTCAGCCCGGTCAGGAAGCTGATCACCAGCACTGCTGGAATCCACCACCTGGGCAGTGGACGCCGAGCCACCAGCCACAGCACAGCGAACGCTGGCAGGGCCCACATCAGATACTGCGGGGAGAACACCTTGTTGACCGCCAGCAGCGTCCAGAGCACCCAGTTGACGGCGAGCGCCACCGCGGTCACACTTCGGTGCCGGCCCACCCACCAGGCCAGGGCCAGGACCGCCGCAAGGAACAGCACCCACAGAACCGAGCCAACCGCCAGGGTGGCCTGGACTCCAGGTCCCGTGAAATCAACCGAGTTGTTGTCGGAGAGCCCCGCCTCCCACCGGTCGGTGAACAGGCGCGCAACCAGGATCCACAGGGCCAGCAGCGCCTCAATATGGAGGCCGCGTTCACCCTGCCAGGTAAACGGAGACAGGAGCCGCTCCGGCCCGGCTATCGCCAGGCACACCCCGACCACCAGCACCGCCGAGAGCAGGGCCGGCCACAGGCGCCGCCACTTCCAGCCACCGAGCGGCCAAATCAGGACCGGCCAGACTTTCAACGCGGTCCCGGCCGCCAGCAGCACCGACCAGCGGACCGGTCGGGCGTAGTTCCACAGGGCCAGCGCCACCAGCAGCCCGGGCCAAAGGTCGAAGCGAAACAGGCTGAGGGGTCCGGCCGCGGCCAGGCCGGCCAGCCAGATCAGCGCCGGCCGCTCCCCCACCCGCCACAGCGCCCAGGCAAAAACCAGGCACAGGGCGGCGTTCACCAGCCAGAAGACGTTGAAGTAGGCCGGGAAGGTGGAGACGAACAGCGTCGGAAGCCACAGGAGAATGGCCGCCGGGAGCGGATACTCCGGCAGAACCGGGCCGAAGCCGTGCTCGGGCACCAGGTTGACGTAAGCCCAGTAGTAGCCCACGTCGGTTTCGATCGTCCCGCGCGGCGTCAGCGTCCACCAAAGCAGTTGCACCACCACCACGGCCAGGGCGGCAAAGACCGGAACCAGTTTTCTCACCTGGCCAGAATAGCCGGTGGTGGCCGAGTTACACGGCCGGTCGGCCGGCCCGGGCTGTGGATCGGGCCGCGAGCACCTGGCCCGGAAACGCCAAACCCGCCCCCAATCAAGTTGGAGGCGGGCTGGATGCGAGTTGACTACTCGGCAGCCTCTTCGGTGGCGGCTTCTTCTTCCGCCTCGGCAGCCAGGGCCAGGATAGAGACGACGTCGCGGTCGGCGGGGGTTTCGGCAATCACGTCGGCCGGCAGCTTCAGGTCTTCCACGCGAACGATGGCGCCTTCTTCCAGGCCGTCCAGGGACACCTCGATGTGCTCGGGGATATCGGTGGCCGGGGCCGAGATCAGCAGGAAGAACTCTTCCTGCTGATGCTGGGTACCGGGGGCGGATTCGCCAGTCAGCACCAGCGGCACCTCAACCTGGACCTTTTCGTCGGCGCGGACGGCCAGCAGGTCAATGTGCAGGATGTTCCGGCGCACCGGGTGCACCTGCACGTTCTTGACCAGCACCAGCTGCTGCTTGCCGTCGTACTTGACGGTGACAACCGCGTTGGCGTTGTCCTTGACGATCAGGAAGGCCTCGTGGCCGGGCAGGTCCAGGTGGACGGGATCAATGCCATGACCGTACATGACGGCCGGGACCAGGCCCGCGCGGCGCGAACGACGAGCGGCACCTTTTCCGGTTTCGGTGCGCAACTGCGCCAAAAGAACGTTGGTCTGCTCTGCCATGAGAGCTCCTCTCTACGGGTGGGACATCCTTGGTTCACCCGGCAAAAGCACTCCCTGTCGATAACGGAGGAAACCTCCCTCGCCGGGGCAACTGTTACATTGTAGCGGAAAACTGCGCCCGCCTAGCGGTGAGCTAAGCCACCCCGTCAAACATGGAGGTGACCGAGCCGTCCTCGAACACCTCGTGAATGGCCCGGGCCAGCAGCGGCGCAATGGACAGCACCGTCAACTGGGGGAAGCGTTTCGCCTCGGAAATGGGCAGGGTGTCGGTGACGACCACCTCGGACGCCCCGCAGCCTTCGAGCCGCTGAGGGGCCGGATCGGACAGAACCCCGTGGGTGGCGGCCACAATCACATCTTTCGCGCCGGCCTGGTAGAGCACCTTGACCGCTTCGGCAATCGTGCCGGCCGTGTCAATCATGTCGTCCACCAGCACGCACTGGCGGCCCTCCACGTCACCCACCACCCGGTTGGCCACCGCCACGTTTGGGCGCGAGGTGTCCCGCGTCTTGTGGACGAAGGCCAGCGGGCAGTTCCCCAGCTTGGCCGCCCACTTTTCCGCCACCCGGATGCGGCCGGCATCGGGGGAAACGACGGCGACATGTTCCGGGTCGATCCGCTCTTTGACGTAGTCGACCAGCACCGGCATTGCCCACAGGTGGTCGACCGGGCCGTCGAAGAAGCCCTGAGCCTGGGCGGCGTGCAGGTCCACGCTCATGACACGGTCTGCCCCGGCGGTCTTGTACAGATCCGCAATCAGGCGAGCCGAGATTGGCTCGCGGCCCTGGTGCTTCTTGTCCTGGCGAGAGTAGGGGTAGAACGGCGACACCGCGGTGATCCGCTTGGCGGAGGCGCGCTTGGCGGCGTCGATCATGATCAGCTGTTCCATCAGCCACTTGTTGATTGGGGCGGCGTGGGACTGGAGGACAAACACGTCTGCGCCGCGGACCGACTCGTTGAAGCGGACGTAGATTTCCCCGTTCGCAAAGTCGTAGGCGGTGGTCGAGGAGACCTCGGTCCCCAGTTCCTCAGCGACAGCGGCTGCCAGTTGCGGGTGGGCCCGCCCCGAGATGAGAATCAGTTGCTTTTCACCCGAGGACACAATTCCGCTCACAGGGATTCTCCTTCTGGCCGCCGGCGCGACCTTACACAACCGATCTTAGTCGCATGCCCGTGCATGACTTACCCGACCTGACGGGTGAAAGGAGCCACAGCCTGGCCCGCCGGCACCTCGGTGGCGGTCAGGACACTGTGGGGGACCGTGGCCCCGGCACCCACCTCCACGTCGGCGAGGGTGGTGCAGGGCCCCACGACGGCGCCGGTGCGAACCACGGTCCGGCCTCGCAAAGCGGTACCCGGCTCAATGGTGCAGTCCGGCTCCAACTGAACCTGAACGTCCAGCTGAATGTTGGTTGGGTCGACGATGCTGACCCCGGCCAGCAGGTGGCGTTCACACAGACGCGCGGTCAGCACCTGCCGAAGCTGAGCCAGCTGGGCCAGGTCGTTGCACCCCTCCGCCTGCCACCGGTCGGTGAGCACAAACGGCAGCGCCTTCTTTCCCTCGGCCACGGCCCGCGCCACCGTGTCGGTGAGGTACATCTCACCCTGCGCGTTGTCCTGGCCCAGGTTTCCAAGCGCCGCCAGCAGGAACTCGGTTTCGAACGCGTAGATGCCGGCGTTGATCTCCCGAACCTGCCGCTGCTCATCGGTGGCGTCCTTCTCTTCCACGATGGCGGTGACCAGCCCGTCCTCGCCGCGCAGGACCCGGCCGTAGCCGTGGGGGTCCTCGGCGATGGTCGTCATCAGGGTGACGGCGGCTCCGGCCGCCTCGTGCGCCTCCACCAGCTCGACCAGCGTGCTCGGCTCCAGGAGGGGGACGTCGCCCGAGGTGACCACCACGGTTCGCCCCAGGTCCCCCTGAGCCTGCTCCAACCCGCACTGGACGGCTCGCCCGGTGCCGGGAATCTCATCCTGATCGGCGACCACTGCCTGGGAGCCCACCTCGGCGGCCACCAGGTCGCGCTCATGGCGAACCACCACGATGATTTGGCGCGGGTCCAGGCCCTCAGCCGTGGCCAGAGCATGGCCGAGCAGGGTGCGACCGCACAGGGAGTGCAGGACTTTGGGGACGGCGGACTTCATCCGGGTGCCCTTACCGGCGGCCATTACGACGACGGAACAATCTCGGCTCATGCAGCACCTTTCAGCGGTGGCGCCTCCCGTTTCGGCGCCACTTCGCTCCGCCCCCAGGATTCGAACCCGGACTAAAGGCACCAAAAACCTCTGTGCTGCCATTACACCAGGGCGGAATGCACATCCGATTGTGCCACATTCGCTCTCGGATCACACATCCGGCTACCGTATGACTATGGCCTCAAAACGACAGCGAATGACCGGGATTGAGCGGCGGGAGCAGCTCATCGATGTGGCGCGCTCCATCTTTGCCGCCAAGGGCTACGACGCCACCACGGTAGAGGAGATCGCCAAGAAGGCGGGGGTGACCAAGCCCGTCGTCTACGAGCATTTTGGGGGGAAGGAAGGCGTCTACGCGGTGATCGTGGATCGGGAGGTCCAGTCGCTGACGGGGGCGCTCGAGGCGGCCCTCCAGGCGGAGGGGTCACCTCGCCTGGTCCTGGAACGGGGGGCCCTGGCCCTGCTGGACTACATCGACTCGGACGGAGACGGGTTCCGGGTGCTGGTGCGGGACGTTCCCTCCGCTCAGACCAAAGGCTCGTTCTATTCGATCCTGGGCGACGTCGCTTCCCGCACCGAATATCTGCTGGCCGCACAGTTCAAGCGGACCGGCTATCCGACCTCGTGGGCACCCCTCTATGCACAGTTGTTGGTCGGGGCGGTGGCCCAGGTGGGCCAGTGGTGGCTAGAGGCGCGCACGCCGGCAAAGGACGAGGTGGCGGCCCACGTGGTCAACCTAATTTGGAACGGAATGCGAAATCTGCGCACCGACCCCAACCTCACCTTAGGCGCACTAGACGGCCGGTAAGGGTATCCTCAAAGTATGAACCAGCCCCGCGAGGACGAATCCGCTCGTATAGTCCGTGCTTGGACTCACGAGCGTCCCGATCTAGATGCCTCCCCGATGCTGGTGTTTTCCCGCCTCTCCCGCCTGTCCCGCCACTTCGACCTGCTGCGCCGGCGTGCGTTTGCCACCCACGAGCTGGAGCCGTGGGAGTTCGACGTCCTGGCGACGCTGCGCCGCGCGGGAAAGCCCTACTCCCTCACCCCCGGCCAACTGCTGGCCGAGCTGCTGGTCTCCTCGGGAACTATGACCAACCGGATCGACCGGCTCGAGGGCCGCGGGCTGGTGGTGCGCGGGCCGGCCCCGTCAGATCGGCGGGCCATTTTGGTCAGCCTGACCGAGGACGGGCGCACCCGGGTGGACTCTGCCCTGGCGACCCTGCTGAACTCTGAACGCGAGCTGCTGGAGCCGCTCAGCACAGAAGAGCGCGACCGGTTGGCCGAGTTGCTGATGCCGCTCCTGACCGTCTTCGAAGCGTAAATCTCGCGTCGCCCTCCAAGCGACTTTGTACTACAGTACTAGTACAGTGAGCCAACATCCCCTCTCAACGGAAGGAAGCTGATGTCCGAACCTACCCCCACCGGGGCCGCAATCTCTCTGCGACATCTGGTCAAAGTATTCGGTGAAACGGTAGCCGTCGGCGACCTGTCGCTCGACATTCCCACCGGCTCGTTTTACGGCATGGTCGGCCCCAACGGTGCCGGCAAAACCACCACCCTGTCGATGGCCACCGGCCTGCTGGTGCCCGACCGCGGCACCGCCCTGATCCACGGGATCGACATTTGGTCCGATCCGGAGCCGGCCAAGGCGCTGCTCGGCGTCATGCCCGACGGGCTGCGGATCTTCGACCGCCTGAGCGGGCCCGACTACCTCACCTACGTGGCGCTGCTGCGCGGGCTGAACCCGGAGCAGGCTCGTGAGCGCACCACGGACCTGCTGCGCGCCTTCGACCTGCTAGAGGCGGGGAAGAAGATCATCGCCGACTACTCGGCCGGGATGGCGAAGAAGATCGCGCTGGCCTCCGCGTTGATCCACTCCCCGCAGGTGGTGGTGCTGGACGAGCCGTTCGAGTCGGTGGACCCGGTTTCCTCGGCCAACATTCGCAGCATCCTGCAGACTTTCGTCCACCAGGGCGGAACCGTCATCTTGTCCTCCCACGTGATGGCCACGGTCGAGAAGCTGTGCGACCACGTTGCGATCGTCAACCGCGGCCAGGTGGTGGCGGCCGGCACCGTCGAGGAGGTGGCCGCCGGCCAGGAGCTGGAGGAGCGGTTTGCCCAGCTGGTGGGCGGACGCGCCAGCGAAGGGGGCCTGTCGTGGTTGGGCAACTAGCCGCTATCAAACTTCGTTCCCTCTGGAACACGATGCGGGCCCAAACGGCCATCCTGGTGATGTCCATCATCGGCTACGTCTACGGCCTAGTGCTGGTGGTCATCCTCAGCGTCGGCGTGCTGGCCGCCACCATCACCAAGGTGCCGCAAGCCCCGCAGATTCTGGTCGGCCTCGGCGCGGTGTACACCCTCGGGTGGATTCTGCTGCCCGTCGTCTTCGCCAGTCAGGAAGGCACCCTGGACCCGAAGAAGCTGGCACCCTTCCTGGCGCCGAGCCGGAAGCTGGCCTGGTCGCTGCTGCTAGTGACCGCCCTTGGCGTGGCCGGCATCTACCTGGTGATCTTCCTGGGGGTTCAAATTGCCGCCTGGCTGATTTACGGCGGTCCCCTGGTGGGACTGATCGGCATCGTCGGCTCCCTGCTGGGGGTCTTCATCAGCCTGGTGTGGAGCCGGGCCGCGGTCGGGTGGATCTCCCGGTTCCAGACCGGTCGGCGCAGCAAGGAAAAGGCCGGCTTAATCGCCTTCGTCCTGCTGATGGTAATCCTGGCGCCGATGGGCGTCTGGATGAACCTGGCCATCGACTCGCTGGGACTGCGCGCGCTGGAGGTGGCCGTCTCGGTCGCCCAGTGGACCCCGGTTGGGGCTCCCTGGGCACTGGCAGCCGCCGCGGCCGAAGGAGCCTGGGGGAAGGTCGCGATCCTGGCTGCAATCACCCTGGTGACCGCCCTGGTCGGCTGGTGGGCCTGGCGGACCATTCTGCCGGTAGCCATGTACGGCCAACCGCAGCGCCTGAAAGCCGCGGATCTCGAAGCCATTGAGGCCGGTGCACAGACGCTGGTCAACCCGAACCGGGCCAAGCGCCAACCCGACCCGGTCGTGTCCGGCGTGCCGATGCCGCTGCTGGACGGAGCCCAGCGGTGGCTGCGCCTGGGTGTGAGCCGGCCGGCGGCTGCCATTGCCGAACGGACCCGCATGTACTGGGTGCGCGACCCGCGCCTGAGCGCGCAGCTGATCGCCGCCGCCGTCCTGGTCTTTGTCGCCTCGGCCATGCCGAAGGTGTTTGCCATGCAGGGCGAAGAAGTTCCGGCCGGGTTCTCCAACGGGTTCGGCGTCGGGATGCTGGTGTTCTCCGGGTTCATCCTGGGGCAGGCCATCGGTATTCTGCTGCAGTACGACTCGACCGCGTTCTGGCTGGAAGTGGCCGGCGGGACTCGCGGGCGGGATGACCGGTGGGGCCGGCTGCTCGGCTCTTCCGCCGTGGTCCTAGGGTTCATTGCCCTGGCCGTGCTGATCTACGGCCTGGTCAGCGGCCTGACCCTTTGGGAGATGTTCCTGGTCTTCACCCTGATGATGCTGCTGTTCTCCTGTTCCCAGGCGGCCACCTCGATCATCGGGTCCCAGTGGGTGTACCCGGTCCAGCCCCCCGGAACCAACCCGCTGTCCTCCAAGGGGACCGGCGAGTTCTGGGTGACCATGATCGTCGGCCTGGCCCAGATGGCCTTCGCGGTGCTACTGGGACTAGTTCCGCTGGCCGCCCTCGGGGTCGCGTTCTTCGGAACCGGGGCCACCAGCACCTGGACTTACGGCGCGGTCTTGCTGGCCTGGCTCTGGGTGGCCCTGTCCATCTGGTTCGGGGTCTGGCTGGGCGGACGAATCCTGGATCGCACCCAGGTGGAAATCCTCACCAAAATCTCCAACTGGCCCGGACACCGGTCAAAAGCCTAACCTAGCCAGGTGGCACATCTACTAGGAGCCGAAAAACTCCACCTCGAATATCCGACCACAACCATCTTCACCGACGTCACCCTGGGAATCTCCGAAGGTGACCGAATCGGGATTGTGGGGCGCAACGGGGACGGCAAGACGACCCTGTTGCGCCTGCTGGCCGGGGACTTGGAGCCCGACCGGGGTCAGGTGATCCCGCGCGGGGACCTGCGGGTTGGCTACCTGGGGCAGGCAGACCAATTTCCCCCCGAGGTGACGGTGCGCGAGGCGGTGGTGGGTGACCTCGCTGAGCACGAGTGGGCGGGCGAAAGCCGGATCCGGGAGATCATCGCGGGGCTGGTAGCTGACCTGCCCTGGGAGAGCCGGGTGGGCGAACTCTCGGGAGGGCAGGTGCGGCGCGTGGCGCTGGCTTCGCTCCTGGTTCAAGAGTGGGACCTGCTGATTCTGGACGAGCCCACCAACCACCTGGACCTGCAGGCCATCGCCTGGCTGGCACGCCATTTGCAGCAGCGTTGGGCTCCGGGCAAAGGCGGGCTGCTGGTCGTCACCCACGACCGCTGGTTCCTGGACGAGGTCTCCAACGCCACCTGGGAGGTGCACGACGGGATTGTCGAGCCCTTCGAAGGAGGCTACGCCGCCTACGTGCTGCAGCGGGTGGAGCGCGACCGCCAAGCTGCGGTGAAGGAAGCCAAACGGCAAAACCTGCTGCGCAAAGAACTGGCCTGGCTGCGCCGGGGTGCCCCCGCGCGAACCAGCAAACCCAAGTTCCGCCTCGACGCGGCCAGCGCCCTCATCAGTGACGTTCCCCCGCTGCGGGACTCGGTGCAACTGTCACAGTTGGCCACCGCACGCCTCGGGAAACGAGTCGTGGTCCTGCTGGACGTCAGTTTCAGCTACGGCGACAACCCCATTCTAAGCGACATCACCTGGCGCATTGCCCCCGGCGAGCGGTCCGCCATCCTGGGCGCCAACGGGGCCGGCAAATCGACTCTGCTGCGCCTAATCGAAGGGGACCTCTCCCCCACCAGCGGGCTGGTTCGACACGGCAAAACCGTCAAGCTGGCGGTGCTGGACCAGCGGTTCCGCGCGTTGGAGGACATTGCGGAGGACCGGGTGCGGGAAGTGCTGGCCCGGACCAAGACGTCGTTCGAAGTCGACGGCAAGGAGCTGACCCCCGCCCAACTGCTGGAGCGGCTGGGATTCTCAACCGCACACCTGTCCGCCTACGTCGGCGAGCTGTCCGGTGGGCAGAAGCGGCGCCTGCAGTTGCTACTGATCCTGCTGTCGCAGCCGAACGTGCTGATATTGGACGAGCCCACCAACGACGTGGACCACGAGATGCTGACCGCGATGGAGGACCTGCTGGACTCCTGGCCCGGGACCCTGATCGTCGTGTCGCACGACCGGTACCTGGTGGAGCGGGTGACGGATCAGCAGTATGCGATCCTGGACGGGACGTTGCGGCACCTGCCCGGTGGGGTCGACGAGTACTTGGCGCTGAGTGCGGCCGGTGGCGGGTCCGGGCTGCCTGAGTCGAGCGTTGGGTCGGGTCCGGCCGTGTCCGGGCTGGCTGAGTCGGGGCTGGCCATGTCCGGGCTGTCCGGGGCCGAGCGGCGGGCCCTTGAGAAGGAACTGGCGGCGATCGAACGAAAGCTAGCCCGGATCAGCGGGGAGATTGCAAAGGTGCATGAGCAGATGGCAGCTCACGACCAGAGCGACTACTCGGGGTTGAGTGACTTGACCGCTAAACTGCGCGCCAAAGAAGACGAGGTTGATGACCTTGAGTCCAGGTGGTTGGAACTGAGCAACTCGCTGGAATGAGGTCGGGGTGGGTGGGGTCGTTTCGGTCGGCGGCACTGCTGTTTCTCTTGCCATTGCCGGCAGAGGCCAAAGCCATAGCATCCAAGCTTCCCTGTCTCCTTCTGTGTCCTTGACCGGCAGATCTCAGAACAGGACCTCCGATTGCTTGTTTTGTGTCATTTCCTCAGCAAGTCAAACGAGATTGGTAAGCAAACCACGGCATATGTGAAGGTTGTGTACTAGCGTGTTGCTCTTTGACCATTGGCTGAGCCAAGTACGCATATGACTGTCTCAACGCCGATCGGCGGGCAAAATGTGCCGGGGGCAATTCTAACAAGGCTAGAGTGCCTGCGCGTCAACCCCCTGCTGATTTCCAACCACCTGCTGGGGTACGGAACAACAGCCGCCGGTTGTCCAAAACCATTGACAGCGTTACGAGCATGCGTTAGCCTATGAGTGACTGATTCTCAGTAAGGTGCACCTCGATAGTGCACTCGAATTCTCCGCTGGGTGGTGGTGCCGTTGGCACCGCCACCCAGTTCATTTTTCGAGAAGTACACTCAAGTTCCTGAAATCTGTGCGAGTGTTTGAGATGATGCCCCTATGATTGAACAGGATATTGAGAATCAGTTTCGTTATCGGGTGGGCATCGACGTCGGCCTGAACTCAACTGGGTTTTGCGCAGTCCAAATGGATGATGCTGGCTACCCCATCAAATTGCTGAACTCCGTCGTCTTCGTGCATGATGCCGGCGTGGACCCTGGCTCGCAGAAGTCCGCAACCACTCGCTTGGCTGTCGCTGGAGTAAAACGTCGAACGCGCCGGATGTTTCGACGCCGAAAGAACCGACTCCGGGACCTAGACAACTGGATTGTGTCTCAAGGGTGGCCCTTGGTCAACCTGGAGGACGAGAAGGACCCCTACCTTCCTTGGCTGATCCGAGCTGAACTGGCACAGCATCCTGTGGATAACCCAATCGAACTGGGACGCAATCTCTCAATCGCATTGCGTCATATGGCGCGGCATCGTGGCTGGCGAAACCCCTATGCCCAGGTACGGACTCTCTATCACCAGGTTGATCCTTCCCCTCAAATGGTTGCTTTTCGCGAGAGAGTGGGCACGCTGACCGGCCGAGAAACCTATGACGACGAGACTCCGGCCGAGTTGGTCGTGAAGCTCCAACTCAACCCCTTGATCAAACTGCGAGGGCCGGAGGGACTCCTCGGCGGCAAGCTGATGCAGTCCGACAACGCCAATGAACTTCGACAAATCGCCAGGACACAGGGCCTGTCAGACGACCTTGTGCGGGAAATGATTGATCACGTCTTTCAAGCACAGTCGCCAAAGGGAAGCGCACTTGGGCGAGTCGGGAAAGACGCACTGCCAGGGCAAGAGCACCTGCTACGAGCAACTAAAGCGTCGGAAGCATTCCAAGAGTTTCGGATTGTCACGGTAGTAGCGAATCTCAGAGTAGTAGACCCAGGTCAGGGAGAACGCCGCTTGACTACCGATGAGCAAAGCTCGATTATCCGGTACCTAATGCGGGAAGTCCCCGTCGGAGAAAGAATTACTTGGGCTGATGTATCCGCGGTGATTGGGATTGATCGGAAGCACCTCAAGGGGACAGCTGCGATGGGACCCGATGGTGAGCGCCCGTCGAGCTTCCCCCCAACCAACACCACCGACATGCGGATCCGCCAATGCAAAGTCAAGCCGATTGTCAACTGGTGGCAATCAGCTGACTCACTGTCCCGAAGCGCTCTGATCAATGAGTTGGCAAACTCAGGTTACGAACCTGAGTCAGAGGAAGTCCTAGACGAGATCAACAGTTTGATCCAGACACTGTCCGATGTCGATATAGAGAAGCTCTCAGGACTGGCTTTACCGGCCGGAAGGGGGGCCTACTCCGAGGACTCCATGCGCCGTTTGTCAGCGTACATGCTAGAGACCGGAGCCGACCTGACCGAAGCTCGCATGGCAGTATTTGGAGTTTCATCGGACTGGGTTCCCCCAGCCGACCCGATCGACATGCCAGTGGGAAACCCTGCTGTTGACCGGGTAACCAAGCAGGTCGCGCGGTGGTTGCGCGCGGTGGAGCAGAAATGGGGCACTCCAGAGTCTGTCAATATCGAGCATGTCAGAAATGCATTGGGAAGCGTGGCCGCGGCTCGCAAACTCGACTATGAAAACAACCGTCGGTACAAACGTAACCTCGAAATCTACGACCAGATGATCGAGGACATGGGGAACATTGGCAAAGGTCGCCGATCGGACCTGAACCGATATCTGGCGATTCAGCGACAGAACAGCCAGTGCGTCTACTGCGGTAGCCCGATAGGGTACACCGATGCAGAGATGGATCATATTGTCCCACGCAAGGGCGTAGGATCAACGAACACTAGGAACAACCTCGTTGCAACCTGTCGTCGATGCAACCACGCTAAAGGCAAACTGCCATTTGCTGTCTGGGCTGCGAAAGCCTCAATTCCCGGCGTATCAGTGGACGAGGCAATTGCACGCGTAAAGCACTGGAACGCAGATGCTGGAATGACCGCCAAGGACAAGAAGCGCTTTACTTCTGAAGTGATTGCGCGGCTCACCAAGACTGAGGAAGACCCGGACATCGACAACCGATCGATCGAGTCAGTGGCCTGGATGGCAAACGAGCTGCACCTGAGAATCAAGCACCACTACAAGAACACAGGCGGGGAAACATCTGTGGCGGTGTATCAGGGATTGATTACTGCTGAAGCCCGCAAAGCGTCTGGTTTCGAAGGGCGAGTCAACCTAATCGGCGGACGAGGAAAGACACGGCTTGACCGTCGACACCATGCCATGGACGCACTCACAATCGCTCTAGTGAATCCCAGCATCGCGAAGACACTTGCTGAGAGGATCAACCTTAGAAACTCAGAGCGCGCCGTGAGAAGTGCGGAGACCTGGAAGTCATTCGACGGGTCCTCCCCTGCCGCTCGGGCCAAGTACGCACACTGGCTCGACGAGATGATGATCGCGAGCGAACTGTTCAACCTCGCTTTGTCCGAAGACCAGATTCCGATCATTCAGCCACTACGGCTGCGGCTGGGAAACAGTGCTGCTCACGAGGACACCATCCGGCCGCTGGTTCACAAGGTTCTTTCCGGCGAGTTCACCGCAGCAGAGGTAGACCGGGCGTCAACCCCAGCCCTGTGGTGTGCACTGACGCGTCTGGCGGACTTTGACCCGAAGGACGGTCTCCCCGCAGATCCAGAGCGATCGATTGTCGTAAATGGACGCCGGTTCGGTCCGCTGGATACGATCGGCATCTTTGGGGTAAAGGCTGCTTCAATTGCGGTTCGTGGTGGTTCTGCCGAACTGGGTTCTGCTATCCATCACGCCCGAATCTATCGGGTCCCCGGCAAGAGCAAGCCGATCTATGGCATGGTCCGCGTTTACACAGTGGATTTGCTGAAGCATCAACATGAGGACCTCTTTTCTGTGGAGCTTCCCCCTCAGTCCGTCTCCATGCGGTGGACTGAAAAGCGGATCAGAGATGCAATCAGGAATGGTACAGCCGAGTACATCAACTGGATCACCATTGGAGATGAGCTGGAGCTGGACATGTCATCGTTCAAGACAGGCCAGGTCGGGCAGTTCCTTGAGGTGTTCCCGGAGGTTAGTCGATGGAGCATCGATGGGTACTACACTGAGTCCAGGCTGCGACTTCGTCCAATTGCCCTTTCCGCTGAAGGGCTGGCCAACCTGGACATTGGAAGGATTGACGAGGCGCTCTTGGACAGTGTGACGAAGATTCTAGATCGTCCTGGCTGGTCTCCGGCAGTGAGTATTGTCTTTCACGACGCCGAGGCCAAAGTCATCCGAAGGACTACCCTTGGCGCCCCAAGGTTGATACCGGACTCGGGCCTCCCCACCGGGTGGACGGCAGAACGATAGCAATGGCGTTGCAGTGGAGGGTTGCTGACTGTTCTGATCTACAATGCTCAATTCGCTCACTACGTGGACAGATTCTGGTTGAAGCTGCCGATAGGCAACCAACTTATCTGCCGGTCGCGGAGTTGGCAGTGCTGTTGGTTGGGCCAAGCACCCAACTTTCTACCGGAGTCCTCCACTTGCTCGCGAACAACGATGTGGCTGTATTGGTCACAGACTGGCGGCGCATCCCAGTCTCAGCTTTGCATACTTGGGGCAAACACACTCGTGTTGGTGCACGCACTGCGGCACAGGTAGCTGCCTCACAGCCCAAGAAAAAGGCCCTTTGGGCAAGCATTGTCAAAGCAAAGATACGCGGCCAAGCTAATGTCTTGAAGGCATTGGAGCGAAGAGGGGCACCTACCCTCGAAAACCTGGCTAGACAAGTCAGGTCGGGGGACCCGGGTAATCTCGAAGCCCAAGCAGCGCGACTTTACTGGGAATGTCTTTATGCAGACCAATCCTTCGCCAGACAGCCTGGCTCGGGAGAAGGTGCAAACGCGTGTCTGGACTATGGCTACGCTATTCTTCGTGGAGTTGGGATTCGTGCTGTGTTTTCAGCTGGTTTGAGCCCCACAATAGGTGTCTTCCACCGAGGTAGATCAAATGCGTTCAACCTAGTGGACGATCTGATCGAGCCTTTTCGACCAGTCGTTGACCAGATTACTGCTGGACTACCCGGAGGATCTAGTCCTGAAGCTCCAGGCGTCAAACGATTACTGGTGAGCTCTATTGACCGTCAGTTCACATCCACGGGACTATCGGTCGCAGCTGAGTTTGAAAGACTAGCTCAGGCGGTTGGCCGTTATTATGAGGGCGACGTTGCCAGAGTTAATGTCAATTATTGGGGTGGAAACCTGGGTCTGGCGACCTGCAATGAGTGACGATCCGATGTGGTCAATTGTTATGTTCGATCTTCCGGTCGCAACCAAAGAGCAACGACGGCAAGCATCCCAGTTCAGGAAGCTTCTGCTTGATTCTGGGTATACTATGCTCCAGTTCTCCGTATACACCAGGTATCTACCTACTGGGACCAACAACCACGGGACAATTAATCGCATCAAGCGCGCCCTACCAGATGGTGGAGAAGTTCGCATCGTCCACATCACCGATCGTCAATGGGCTACTGCTTTCAGATTTGTGGCCGCAGAGTCAGTCCCGCCTGAGGAAACGCCACAACAGCTTGCTTTTTTCTGACTCTGACTGGCAGTTTGCCTTACACCAGCAAGGAAAAACTCCTCCCCTCGAGTCTATCAAAGGGAGGATCGACTGATTCCCAGCTTTTCCGTCTGGAAGACGTGCCCGCAGACGAGTCTATCAAAGGGAGGATCGACTGATTCCCAGCTACTCGCCAGATCGTGTGTTCGCGAAATCGAGTCTATCAAAGGGAGGATCGACTGATTCCCAGCAGCCAGGAGTGACAGCAGGGACGTGACGCGAGTCTATCAAAGGGAGGATCGACTGATTCCCAGCTGGCCTGCTCATACAACTCCAAGGACCACGAGTCTATCAAAGGGAGGATCGACTGATTCCCAGCCCTCGATCAGAACACGGAGGCGGGCCGGCGAGTCTATCAAAGGGAGGATCGACTGATTCCCAGCACGTGGCAGGGTGACCGGCTGGTTGGGGCGAGTCTATCAAAGGGAGGATCGACTGATTCCCAGCCGAGATCATCGTCTGACTACGCGACGAGCGAGTCTATCAAAGGGAGGATCGACTGATTCCCAGCGGAGAAGTACCGGTGTGAGGATAACGGGCGAGTCTATCAAAGGGAGGATCGACTGATTCCCAGCTCTGCTTGTAGTAGCCCGATGATGCGGTCCGAGTCTATCAAAGGGAGGATCGACTGATTCCCAGCCTGGGGCTGATTCCTGCTGGCCGGTGGGCGAGTCTATCAAAGGGAGGATCGACTGATTCCCAGCGAAGCGGCCCTCAGTCTGCCCCACGGCACGAGTCTATCAAAGGGAGGATCGACTGATTCCCAGCTCGTGGGCTGTCACCTCGGACCCGTTCGCGAGTCTATCAAAGGGAGGATCGACTGATTCCCAGCGTTCCTGGCCGTGGCCGGGCTTCCTAGCCGAGTCTATCAAAGGGAGGATCGACTGATTCCCAGCTCCTCGGAGACGACCCACTAGTACCCACCGAGTCTATCAAAGGGAGGATCGACTGATTCCCAGCGCAGGTGGACGCACACCCGTCCCCACAACGAGTCTATCAAAGGGAGGATCGACTGATTCCCAGCCGGGTGGCTAGTCCCTACTCTCACGGCTCGAGTCTATCAAAGGGAGGATCGACTGATTCCCAGCGCACAGCAACACCAGGCCGATCAATCACCGAGTCTATCAAAGGGAGGATCGACTGATTCCCAGCGAGTTAAGGCCGGCAGTTCCGCTTGGGTCGAGTCTATCAAAGGGAGGATCGACTGATTCCCAGCCACCGTCCGAAAGATCGCCGATTCCCTGCGAGTCTATCAAAGGGAGGATCGACTGATTCCCAGCCCCCCACTAGACACCATGAGCGCGTCCGCGAGTCTATCAAAGGGAGGATCGACTGATTCCCAGCCCCCCACTAGACACCATGAGCGCGTCCGCGAGTCTATCAAAGGGAGGATCGACTGATTCCCAGCAGAGCGGATCAAGGCCGCGCGGACGCCGCGAGTCTATCAAAGGGAGGATCGACTGATTCCCAGCATAATCCCTAAAATAGCGGGGGTCCAACCGAGTCTATCAAAGGGAGGATCGACTGATTCCCAGCCGTGATCTCCGCGGCGTATGACATCGAGCGAGTCTATCAAAGGGAGGATCGACTGATTCCCAGCACCTGCGCTACCGTGTGCGCCACTTCGCCGAGTCTATCAAAGGGAGGATCGACTGATTCCCAGCCCCGCACCGGTAGCAAAGCGGCTCATCCCGAGTCTATCAAAGGGAGGATCGACTGATTCCCAGCCGGGGTTCCCTTTGCCGCGCACCACGTACGAGTCTATCAAAGGGAGGATCGACTGATTCCCAGCCTGAGCAACAACTGGAACGACCTCGGTGCGAGTCTATCAAAGGGAGGATCGACTGATTCCCAGCCTGAGCAACAACTGGAACGACCTCGGTGCGAGTCTATCAAAGGGAGGATCGACTGATTCCCAGCGGGGGGCCGGACGAGTTCGGGGATCCGTCGAGTCTATCAAAGGGAGGATCGACTGATTCCCAGCGCGCTGATTGGCCTGGCCGCCGCATGGGCGAGTCTATCAAAGGGAGGATCGACTGATTCCCAGCCAAAAAGCAGACACAACCAGGAGACAGGCGAGTCTATCAAAGGGAGGATCGACTGATTCCCAGCGCCACGGCACAAACCTCGCCAACCAGTCCGAGTCTATCAAAGGGAGGATCGACTGATTCCCAGCTCCAGCAGATCAACTGCACCCCCATCGACGAGTCTATCAAAGGGAGGATCGACTGATTCCCAGCATGTTCGGCGGATCTGCGAGGGGCTCGGCGAGTCTATCAAAGGGAGGATCGACTGATTCCCAGCGTGCTCGGGCGGGCTGGTGATCGCTTCGCGAGTCTATCAAAGGGAGGATCGACTGATTCCCAGCCAGGGGGATTGGTCTGCCGCGTGGGATGCGAGTCTATCAAAGGGAGGATCGACTGATTCCCAGCATGCCCGGGTGAGTCCTGCGTAGCAGGTCGAGTCTATCAAAGGGAGGATCGACTGATTCCCAGCTTTGGGCGGTGTGGGCGGCGGAGCGGGCCGAGTCTATCAAAGGGAGGATCGACTGATTCCCAGCTCCAGCAGATCAACCGCACCCCCATCGACGAGTCTATCAAAGGGAGGATCGACTGATTCCCAGCCGAAGTCGCCGTTCTCGCGGGCCGTGTGCGAGTCTATCAAAGGGAGGATCGACTGATTCCCAGCATGTTCGGCGGATCTGCGAGGGGCTCGGCGAGTCTATCAAAGGGAGGATCGACTGATTCCCAGCACCGGGCAGGCGGTGTTCACTAGTCAGCCGAGTCTATCAAAGGGAGGATCGACTGATTCCCAGCCTTCCGGGTCGAGGACGTGCGCATTCTGCGAGTCTATCAAAGGGAGGATCGACTGATTCCCAGCGGTTGCCGCCGCGTCCGCCGGAGTAACACGAGTCTATCAAAGAGAGGATCGACTGATTCCCAGCCCTGCCGCTGCGCCTCCTCGAACGGGACCGAGTCTATCAAAGGGAGGATCGACTGATTCCCAGCGCTGGTGTGGCGCGCCAGCGTCGGAAGCCGAGTCTATCAAAGGGAGGATCGACTGATTCCCAGCACGCAGCATGTGTTGAACGCGCGGCGCACGAGTCTATCAAAGGGAGGATCGACTGATTCCCAGCCCCGTACGAGCCGGTCACACGGACGATTCGAGTCTATCAAAGGGAGGATCGACTGATTCCCAGCGGGTGGGGCCTGCCCCGGCCCCCGCGATCGAGTCTATCAAAGGGAGGATCGACTGATTCCCAGCGCGTCGTCACTCCAAGTAATTGCCGACTCGAGTCTATCAAAGGGAGGATCGACTGATTCCCAGCGTGCGCGGTGACGACTTTGACGTGGTGGCGAGTCTATCAAAGGGAGGATCGACTGATTCCCAGCGCACACCAACACCAGGCCGATCAATCACCGAGTCTATAAAAGGGAGGATCGACTGATTCCCAGCGTATGCTGGCGGCCCCACGGTTGCGGTGCGAGTCTATCAAAGGGAGGATCGACTGATTCCCAGCGCGCTTCTGGGTGGATGAGGAATGGGACCGAGTCTATCAAAGGGAGGATCGACTGATTCCCAGCCCATTCTGTAGATCGCCTCGTCGGAGGGCGAGTCTATCAAAGGGAGGATCGACTGATTCCCAGCAGGCATCCTTCAATGCTTGCTTGCCTTTCGAGTCTATCAAAGGGAGGATCGACTGATTCCCAGTTTGTCGGTGTCGAACCGTCTGATGCCTAGCGAGTCTATCAAAGGGAGGATCGACTGATTCCCAGCCCGTGTCAGCGAGTGTGCCTGCGGTCCGCGAGTCAATCAAAGGGAGGATCCACTGATTCCCAGCCCATGCGGGGCACACCCAGGGTGTCGGCCGAGTCTATCAAAGGGAGGATCGACTGATTCCCAGCTAAAGGCGTTTCGGTCGCGACCGCTAATCGAGTCTATCAAAGGGAGGATCGACTGATTCCCAGCGTGATCCGTGGCAATACGGTGCGCCATACGAGTCTACCAAAGGGAGGATCGACTGATTCCCAGCTGTGTCGTGCTCACCATTTGTCGAAGAGCGAGTCTATCAAAGGGAGGATCGACTGATTCCCAGCTGCTCGATCACATGTGCGACCAGCGCGTCGAGTCTATCAAAGGGAGGATCGACTGATTCCCAGCCTGGATTTTGGGGGCACCACCTGTCCTGCGAGTCTATCAAAGGGAGGATCGACTGATTCCCAGCCCCTCGGATGGCCAGCGAAGGCCGTGCACGAGTCTATCAAAGGGAGGATCGACTGATTCCCAGCCTTCCCGTTAGTCACCTCGCGCATCTGACGAGTCTATCAAAGGGAGGATCGACTGATTCCCAGCCTCGTTTTCAACGAGTTTGTCTGCGAGTCGAGTCTATCAAAGGGAGGATCGACTGATTCCCAGCAGTGAGTGAGGCTGTCACTATCCAGCTGCGAGTCTATCAAAGGGAGGATCGACTGATTCCCAGCCCCGCGTGCACCGCGCGCAGGACCAGCGCGAGTCTATCAAAGGGAGGATCGACTGATTCCCAGCAAGCCGCTCGCCTGGGCGCACTGGGTGTCGAGTCCATCAAAGGGAGGATCGACTGAATCCCAGCCACTGATGGCCGGGTTTAAAGCGTTCCCCGAGTCTTTCAAAGGGAGGATCGACTGATTCCCAGCGCGAAAATCAGTATCGATGACCGGGATCCGAGTCTATCAAAGGGAGGATCGACTGATTCCCAGCCAGTTTCCTGAATGCCACCGTTCGTCCACGAGTCTATCAAAGGGAGGATCGACTGATTCCCAGCCCATGCTGCGCACACCATCACGCCTGTCCAAGGGTACCAGAAGTGCGGATAGCAGGCTCCTGCTTTTGACAGTGTGCATCCGTTGAACACTGGCACCAGTTGGGAGACCTTGCCAAGATTCCAGGGAGTCCACCGAAAACCTGGGGCACTCGACAGGGTATCGTTGCTTCCTACGCCAATGTCCTAGTTGCAGTGCTAATGGCATCGCCGATGCAGGAGAAAGCCCTGGAAAGGGGTAGTCGTCACCAATAGTATCTCCACTGTGGTGGCGTGACACGAGGATTTGGCTAGTCTCGGGAGGCCTCTTACAGTGGTCTCTTCGAAGCAATTACACAGGCCGGTCTTTTGCCGAGTCATGGTCACTGTGACCCCCAAAGCGGCACCCGCGTGAGCAGAGAACCCCTCCCTTGGAGCCAACCACAACGACATATGGCATTCCTGCCCGCACCACGTACTTTAGGAATCCGGCTGCAGGCGTCGTCGCATTCACCTCAATCGATACCCAGCCTCATCACTGTCGGCCTGCTCGCACCTACCCCTGGGAGTTAGGCTGCACGCTCCGACTATCATCAAGCGATCCCCCATCTACAACGTCGAAGCCAATCGAGTCAACAAACTTAGTTACCAGCTGCTTTGCTTCCGCGTCGTCGCCAAAGATAGTCAACGCGCGACGGTCAGCCGCTCCCTGGTCACGGGCGGTGCTGGTGATCTCGGCTGCAAGAATGCGGTTAAATGTCTTCACCACTCGAGAGTCCGCAAAGTGGCGCTGGACCCGCCCGGCTTCTGACTCCCGCTCGTCGTCAAGCTCAGCAATATTACCGTCACGAGGAGGGAAGTAGTTGGTAGTATCGATAATGACTTTGCCGGCTAGGGGCGCCGCAGGCACTGCCTCAATGGCACCGTAAGGCACGCTTACCACTACCAGATCTCCCGCTTCCGCTGCTTCAGCAGTGGTGGCCGCCCGCGCATGATCGCCCAACTCGGCGACCAAATCGGCAAGCGTCTCAGGCCCCCGCGAGTTACTCAACACGACATCGTAACCATGCTTGACCGCCTGACGTGCAACCTGCGAACCAATGTTGCCGGCACCAACGAAACCGATTGTGGTCATATGTAAATCTTCCTATCTCCAATTAGGGGGCAGCCGGCTCAATTGCACGGACTTGCTGTCTGCCCCAGGCCATACCCAACGAACTCCAGCGGTTCGCAGAGTCTTCAAAGCCCGGATCAGTGCTTCCTAGCTTCCGGCACCGTCCGCTTATGTTGTCGCTCAGCTGCCAAATTGCCTCTGTGAGGTGAGCCTAGCCCTGTTCGCTCCCCCGCGCAGAACTGCCGGACGGTTTTCCACCCCACTAGCTTTGCCCAACCAACAGAGGTGTCCCCATCACCAACGGGAACGGGTATCAAACACGGCCCAATTGCGCCGAAAGTCGTCGGGGGGCCGCCTCCCTCCACCAAACACATGTCTTTCACTCCCCCAGTTACGCCACCAACGAAAAGCCGGGCGGGCCCCCTTTGTGGGGAGCCCGCCCGGCTTGACAGCGATCAGTTAGTTCAGCGTGAACTTGATCTGCCAGATTTCCGGACCCTCCTGCAGGTATTCAACTGCGTATACCCCGGGCTGCATCTCTTCGAGCTGGCGGAGGAGCGGAACCGGGTTGTGGGTAGCCTGAATGATCAGCCCACGTCCGGGACGGATCCCCGCCAAAGCACCAAAGATGGTCGCATGGCGGATCTCGTGGGGGATCAGCTGTACATCCAGCAGTGGCAGGTCAACGGTGTCATGTCCACCGCAGGCGCACCCACCGGTCTTGGGCTTCTCGGATAGGTTCAGTTCTTGTTCACTCATCGGGAGTACCTCTTCTGCATCGGATTGGAGCCGAGTTCCGGCACCCCTCTATTATTACAGTGATTCTGTGAATAAATAAACCCGAAGTCACCAACCGAAGTCGTCCGGGGAGATGGGCCCGCTCGTACGACTGGTCCACCCGCTCCGAGCCAATGCGAACGAGTCACCCGTGACCTGGTTCCAGCACATCATCCCCATGTCGGTGGACGTGCACGCCACGTTGCCCCGAGCTGCAGACGTGTTGTACTGCAATACTCCCTGACTGCCGTCGGGCGCCACCGAGGGAGTGCTGCAGGCCAGACCAGCACCAGTCTCGGTGATGCTAATTGTGGTTGGGGCTGCTCCACAGTTAGCCAACCCAACAGCCTGGTAGTCGTTCTCGTAGATGGTACAGGTGGCCGAGTCGTCCCCCAGTCGGCACGCGATGTTCCCCGAAGGGGAAATAAACCAGTCAGAAGCAACCGCATTGGCCGGAGCCGGGTATTTGATCGCCGTTGGACTGGGTGTTGGAGTGGGAGTCTCAGTTGGCGAGGGGGTGGGGGTGGCCGAGGGAGTGGTTGTCTCACTCGGTGCGGGCGTGGCAACAGGTGCCCCACTGGTGGGGGTCTCCTCGGAGCGGCCCAGGTTCAAGAACAACAGCACGATGGCTGCGACAGCGGCCAGTGCCAGCAAACTCAGCAGAATGATAATCAGAGTTCGCCCGCTGTGGCTCTCAGGCTCTTCCACTGGACTAGGAGCGGGCGCCACCGGCGGCGAGACCTGAACTGCTGGAACGGCTCGAGGCCCATTGGGCATGACCGACTGGCGCACCGGTGCCGGGGCTGCTGAATGAGTCTCCGCAGAGTCCGTGGTTTGGCTCTCCTCAACATAGTCTCCTGTCACACGCTCAGCCAGCGCAGCGTCCACTGCTGGGTCGCCTAAGGTGCCGAGCCAATCCAGCAGCCCTTGATATGCGTTCGGATGGGCCGCGATCTGGGGGCGCAGCTGCGGATCAGAGATCGCGAGTTCGTACAAAACGCGCGCTGGCGTGCTTGGGTCCGCCGCCAATTCTTCGGGCGATTTGGCGTCCATGGAGCCTCCTGCCATCGGGTCAATGGGTTAATTCTAGCTAGAAACAGCCTGAGCGCAGGTTGAAGTGACAGATCGACGAGGCAACCGTCGCCTCGGTGCGCCTCTCTCATCTGTAAACCCTCCCGCTAAACGACTGTCCACCCCAGGGCAACACTCCCCGCAGGCGTGGCAAAAACTGTTGACGCTAGCTCCTGCATGACAGACCGAGGGATCGTCCCCTAGTTCGCGGGCGCCACGCATATACCCTCGCGGCGCAATCGATAGCTGGGAATGGTTCAACGTCATCGACTTTGGCACCAACAAGCAGAGCCTCGACATGAGGGCCCTGAGGCAGTGGGCAAACGCGAGGCAGCTGAGTAGTTAGCCTCTCACCTTTGCCCCAAGTTTGTCGTGGGCAGCGGGAACTAGTTGATCTTGAAGGTGAATGAGAAGCATGGAGATTTCTGCGGAGGAGGCACTCCACGCTGCCTGGGCATCGGGATTTTGACAGCCGAACTCACTGCCCGACAAGCGGGATCATCCAGCGCAAGGAGGAGATTAAGGCACGTATTTAGGCGTCTGGGCACTACACATCAAAACCGTGCAGGGCCCCTAAAGCCTTCCAATATTTCAAAGGTGCTTGTATCATCTAGCGATGAAGACAACGGCCAGCAGAGAATTAGTTGAGCAGCTGCGGAGTGCGGTGGCTTCCGTAGCAACCAGCCTCGATCTAGAGTACATCGACGGGATGATAGCGGCGGAAGCCTGGGGTGATGCCGCTTTGTTCTGCCGAGAAACCGCCCAGGAGCACGGCTTAGTGCTGCCTGAGGGACTGGCCGACTAAAGAGAGCAGCTTAGTACGCCGTCCACCCTGGCGGAGCTAGGCTCGTTAAGCATGCGCGGGTAGCACAGGGGGTCGGCACCTACGTCACGAGTGTGTACCCAAGCTAGCTGTAGTGTTAGCATTGTTGCGTGTATAAGTATACGTACGATGAGGGCCTTGCAGAGATGGACGCGATTACCCTCGCTCTCACGGATCTTTTGCGTGAACTCGGACCGGCGGCAGCCTATGACGTGAGCCTCCTCGAGGAGTTGGCCATACACGATGGCCCGAATATCACGACTGCGGTCAGCGCAATTGTTGACCATAAGGTCGTCGTCCCCGACGATCTGATGGAGCGGTTCTACGTCGTCACCCATCCTGATCGCTATTGTTACCTCGAGGACTACGATTATCTGGCTGAGGGCCAGGCTGAGCTGAAAGCCTGACCTTCACCTTCACACAACCCCGTACCCAAATGGTGCGGGGTTTTCTCATGCCCACCAATCGATTCGACTGGTGGGCTTCCCCGTGCCCATATGTCGCACGAGGTTAGGCGCTTTCCCCTACCGGAAGCGCCTGCCTCCAATGAGCGCGCCGCCCATTTCGCAAACGAGTACTTCGGGTCAACCAGCCACAGGTTTGCGTGACAACGCCTCGCCCTCGACGATTACCGAGCGGCCCGGATCATCCGTGCCTGCGCAGAGAACACCTAGACCGGCATATTGTCACCGTGCGACCCGCCAAGGATTATCCCCGCTTACGCGGGGAACACCAAGTGACAGCCCAACAGGTCCTTGATGAGCATCGGAAACGCACGAGGGAGTAGGTCAAAGCATTCGCCTGGGCAGGTGGCAGCGCAATTGTCCCACCCAGCGGGCCTACGTCACCCAGCAAAATGCCTCAGTGGAGCCCCGACGAATGGCGCAAAGTCTGGGACGGAACCATTGTGGTTGCTACCGACGGCACTAAGTTCCTCCACGGTGGTGACCGACCCGGGAAAGGCTGGTTTGAAAAAACAGAGTTCCCGGCACGCTGGTCCCGGGAAGACCTGGAGCGACCTTCCCTGCTTGCGTGGTCTAACCCCGACGCAACCATGGTCATGGGAGATAGGCGGCTTGCCCGCAAGATCATTGACGGAGTAATGGTTGAAGTTCAAGCCTACGGGCCAAGCTATGAAACCTTCCGAGCATCTTTCCCTCCCTACGGAGAAGGCGTGTATCTCAATGGTCCGACTGGTAGGGTTGAAATGCCGCTAGATGAAAGCTTGCTGGACCAGGAAGGGTGGGTGCGCCATGAAGCTACGTGAGTATGTTGAGATGATGCGCCGCGACTTCCTGCCTCAACTTGCGCCAGGCGCGCAGTCCGCAATCAACTCCGAATTGGATTGCGAAGACGATATCGCAATGGCTTTCGATGACATGCTCCAGTTCTCCCTTGTCTCTGGCGTGCCATATCCTCCGTACCTACTGGATGAAGCCGAGGCGATCATCAATAGAGGCGGTCACGATCCCGTCTTAGTAGATCGCTCTTTGGGGTGGATCAGGCAGCACCGCCAGAAACAAGCCACATAACCGCGTAGGTTTCAACCAACCCGCCTCTCTTGGTGGGCTTTTCCTTTTAGGCCACCCGTCAACACAGTGTTGGCGGGTTCTTGTTGTCCGAGCTCTCTCGCGGCGGTAACCTTGACCGCTTTCCAGGGCGACGAGGGCGCGAGCCCTAGGAGAAAGGAAACACCCCTGTCTGATTCGACTGCGAACACGGACACCGCGACCGCGGGAGAAGCCACCACCGGACAGAGCCAAGAAGCAGCCTCTGAGCCGATCACGACCCAAGAAGACTTGAACCAGCTCGAGCAGACTCGCCTGGCTCGGGAACGCAGTCAGCACGCCGACGATGAGGAGTTGAAGGAGTGCGCTGCGAATTATGACGAGGTTGAAGAATCATCCAAGTCTGAGATTCAAAAGGTGATCGAGCGCGCAAAAAAAGCCAAACGAGAACTTGAGGCCAAAGCCACCGAGTCTTAAAGGCTGCGTGTCATCGCCAAGCACTCAGTACCCCAGGAACATCACGAACTGATTACCGCTAGCGATGCGGAGGGAATGGAAGCGCAGACAGTGAAACTCAAGCAGCTCATCAAGCCTAAAGGGCCGATTGCTTCCACCAAAGGGAAACAACCCACCCAAACACCTGGCGCATCCGACTGGCTGCGCGACATGCTTCAACAGAAATAGGAGGCCATGAGCATGGCTGCAAACAACATTATTCAGCGCGCGAGTCTCTGACGCGATCCTACCGGATCAGACGATCAACGAGATCATCCAGATCGCCCCTGCATCTTCGGTGATTCCCTCCCGTGCCCGCAAGGTCCAGATGACCTTGGAGAAAGCTTAGCAGCTGGTTATTGCGTCCCTGCCGAATACGCATTGGCTGAAGGGCGATGCCGGGCCTAAACGCCCCTTGAAGGGTGTCTCGATGACTGCGGAGGAACTGGCGGTCATCGTGCCAACTCCCAACGCAGTTGTCGATGATGCGAACGTTGCCCTGTGGGAGCAGGTGCGCCCCCTCTTGACTGAAGCGATTGGCAAGAAGGTTGACCAGACCGCACTATTTGGCTCGGACAAGCCCGCCTCATGGCCAACAGCGATCATTCCCACCGCTATCGCTGCGGACAACACTGCGACCGCTGCCACTGGCACCGATTTCGGCGTTGGCGAGGCGAACCTGCCAGAAAAGGTCTCTGTCGACGGGTTCGCAGTGAATAGGTTCGCGTCCCACCCGGTCCCTTCCTGGCGGCTGCGCACTCTGCGCGATCAGAACGGCCAGCCCATCTACGGCTCACCCATGACCGAAGCAAAAACAGGCGTGCTGTACGGTTTCCCCCTCGATGAGATCCCTAACGGCGCATGGGATAGCGCCACCACAGAACTGCTCGCCACTCACTGGGCGAAGTTTGTGGCGGGAATCCGCCAAGACACCACCCACGACTTAGGATCATCCCCGCTTACGCGGGAAACACTCTCTTTCAGCTCCGCGTAGTCCGAGTATTTCGCACGCTCCCTGGCTAGCCGATCCGAGATAATCCGATCCAGATCAGCTTGTGTAACTTGGGGCGCCCATGTAGGAGCCCCACTTTTCTGGGCGTCCTTAGGGTCGGTTTCAGTGCCCCCAATTTCGGGCGCAGTAGACTCTTTCATGATGTGACCTCACTATTTCCTCCACCCAAGATTGCAGGGCTGGGTGTGTAGCCCACCCGCCAGAAACCCCCGACGGACAGGGAAAACAAAAGCGCCCACCGTGGGCATGAAAAAACCCGCCACAGGGGCGGGTAGAGGGAGGCGGCTCGCGCTATGCGGTAAGCTCGTCAGGCAATATCAGCCCGTGCAGTTGGGCGGTTTCTCGACAGGACACAACGGCTTCACTCCAAGCCTCGGCCGCTATCATCCCGTCGATGTACTCCAGGTCGAGTTCGCTCGCCACGGAAGCGACTGCGCTCCGCAACTGTTCAGCTAATGCTTGGTTAGCCACCGTTTCCATACCTACATAATAGCAGCGTCTGGGAGGAGAGAGAATGCTATGAAGCTATTGCATGGCCCTTCCGTTGAGTGGCCAACTACAAATACGCGCCCGTCAATGAATTTGAAACTGTCTGTCGTACTTGACCAGTTTGAACAGGGTATTCTTACGCCAGTGCTGGAGGCGATACTCCGGATAATTCTGGCAACCTCGTAGTCGGAACCAAGCCCGAACTGGGACTTCTCCCCGCGCCGCGCATGAGGATCATCCCCGCGTACGCGGGGAACACGCCGTTCAAGAACTTCTTCCGCGCCTAGCTTCCGGATCATCCCCGCTTACGCGGGGAACACACGTTGCCTACCCAGGCCACCACAGACGCGATGGGATCATCCCCGCTTAAGCGGGGAACACAATTACGATTCCTTATTATACCGCCAACTTGAACAAGAGTGCCACCAGTTTTCATTCAGTTTTCGTTTCAGCAGATGCCTGACGACACCTACCGACCACTCCGGTACCTTCTCGCGTTGGACCAGGGTCTTTTCTTCGTCTCACTGCGAGCATTGGTGGGAGTGCGCTGCATGAACACCAGACCATCATTGCCCCAGCAGGAATCAGTCCCGCCCCGATTCTCGCGGGCTGAATGAACTCTTATCCTTTATGCCCTCACCACCCCAACCGCTGCCCACCTTCTGCCATCGACCCAGGTGGCGTTACAGCTCACAGTCACAGGTCGGCACCGGCAGGTAGGATGGCAGAGGCGCGTCGGGAAGTCTGGTCGACAATACTTTTTCCATCCCAGGAACTGGAGGGTCCCTCATGACGACGCCTACCCCACCCCGTCGAAAGCTCACGATTCCGCCTCGGGGCACCTACCCGGAGGCCCTTCGGATCGGCGAAATCCTCCGGAAGGAGTCAGTCGGCGGACTGCTCCTGGTCGGGATGGCCGCCCTGGCGATTATCTGGGCCAACTCCCCCTGGGCCGACACTTACTTTTCCCTTCGCGACTACCGCATCGGATACGAGCCTTGGCATCTGAACCTGAGCCTGGGTGGCTGGGCTGCCGACGGACTTCTGGCAGTGTTCTTCTTCCTGGTGGGCTTGGAACTCAAGCGGGAGTTCGTGACCGGGGACCTGCGCCAAATCCGCACCGCCATCATCCCGATCGCGGCCGCGGCGGGCGGCGTAGCCGTCCCTGCCCTCATCTACTTGACCATGGTTGGCCCCGGCAGCGACCTGGCCGCCGGGTGGGCCATTCCGACCGCCACCGACATTGCCTTCGCCGTTGCCGTCCTGGCGATCATCGGTTCTCACCTGCCCAGTTCGCTCCGGATCTTCCTGTTGACCCTGGCCGTAGTGGACGACCTGATCGCGATCACCATCATTGCCATCTTCTACACGGAGACAATCAACCTGGTGCCGCTCCTGCTGGCTCTGGTCACCATCGTTATCTACGGCCTGATTGCCCAGTTGTCCCGTCGGTTCTTCCGGACGCATGCCCTGGCCGCTTGGCTGATCCTGCTGCCGATCGGTGCGGTTGCGTGGGCGTTCATGCACGCCTCTGGCATCCACGCCACCATCGCCGGGGTGCTCCTCGGTTTCACCATCCCGGTCCTGCACCGCTCGTCTGATCCCGATGACGGCCCGGGCCTGGCTGAGCAGTTCGAGCATCGGTTCCGGCCGCTCTCAGCGGGCTTTGCGGTCCCGGTCTTCGCTTTCCTCTCCGCCGGAGTCTCCCTGGGCGACGGCTTTGGCTCAGCAATGGCCGACCCGCTCACCCTTGCCATCATCGTGGCCCTGGTGGCGGGCAAGCCGATCGGCATTGTCGCCACGACCTGGCTGATGAGTAAGGTGGCCCGGATCAAGCTCGATCCTTCACTGAAGTGGATTGACCTGGGTGGGATCGGCCTGCTGGCGGGGATCGGCTTCACCGTTTCGCTTTTGGTGGCTGAGCTTTCCTTCGAGCCTGGCAGCCCGGAGCACAGTCACGCCAAGGTGGCCATTTTGACCGCGTCGGTCCTGGCCGCTCTGCTGGCCTCGGTTGTGTTGATTGCCCGGAATCGTCGCTACCGCAAGATCAGTGAGCTAGAAGCGGTCGACGCGGACCAGGACGGCATTCCGGACGTATACCAGCATTAGTCACACCACGAAGTCTAACCTCCCATGAGGTCTCGAATACCAAAGCAAGATCTACGATCGATCACAGCCGCACTCAAGGTGTAATCGAGAATTTACGCCCTCAAAGTGACAATACCATGTAGCACTAGTTCCCGATCAAAATGACTGAATTACGTCGCCATTGAAGACAAATTATTGTGACAACTCACATTAGAATCGTGATCATGCGCCAATCGGTAGCTTTGAACTGTCAACTCGTGTAGACACTCCGTCATCGACAGCATTCTGAATACTTTCGGAGCAAAAGCAAAGATGCACGCGTCAAAATTTACCTGCAGTAGATACTAAAAGCTAAAAACTCAGCCGCTAGGCCCATTGGCCACAGTCCGGACACATCTATCGCCCCCAATTAGCGCATGACTCCATCAGAGCAGGCACTCATCGTTCAACGAAGCAAACTTGCATGCCGTCTCGTCTGATACTTCAAGCTTGCTCCGCGTTATCATAGAGCTCAGTTTTGGCCCATTCAGCAACCCACACAACCTAGATACACAGATTCTTGATTTACAAAACTTGAGCCCAACCGGAACACTAAACCACTTGCCCACCTAACTTGGGCGACCGAAACGGAATTTGAAAATTGCACTCACCTCAGTCTGACAGGTATCCACGCCGGATAGGTATGTTAGTTTGTCTGCGACCCAAACAGGTCCCGCTTCCTCAAACCCAACCGTGCCACACAGCTGCCCTGACTCATCAATTCCACTTTCTGTGCAAGATGCCGATTTATTCATCAACGCAACGCTCCAGCTCAGGCAACCATCCAATTTGACTTCTCCTCACAGAGGGACCAACGATGACACCTCCATAGTCTATAACGTGTCGCCATGCTGCGCAACCTTCTGTGAGTGGAATCTAGACTTGAGTGTCGATGATCCCCAATGTTTTTGGCTGGGGTTGGCCCACGCATCCAAGCTTTTCTACGTGGGCCCAACAACCCGAACCGTCCATCAGAGTCCCAGAGACACCGATCGCCTGGGCGTACATTCATTGATCCGCGTAATTTGGGCGAGCAAAAGCGCCTATTGTTACATCGTGACCAGAGACTCACTTCTTCAGGAGTCTAGCCCCAGTGCATTAGGACCCACGGCAGTCCCCTATTGCAATCAGGGCTTGCATACGCACTACCTAGATGGGGAGTCCCCGAAAACACCCCCACGACCGGCAGTGCTCTCACATATCGAGCTGTACTGTCTTCGCATCCAGGCAGCCGCAAACCGCTCCCCCATCATCACGGTGCGCCGAGGGGGACTTGAACCCCCACGCCATCAGGCACTGGAACCTAAATCCAGCGCGTCTACCAATTCCGCCATCGGCGCCCAGGCTCCCGGTTACCCCGGGGAGCCGCGATTATTCTACACGGACCGGCCTCTCAGGCCGAAATAGGCTGGGCTGCCTCGCGCACAGCCCGGGTGATGGTAGCCTCCCCCACCACCTGAGTCCCCCGGTAGAGGACCAGCGACTGCCCGGCCGCGATGGCCCGCACCGGCTCGGCCAGGTGGACCCGGACCTGCCCGTCGGGCTGCATCGACACCTCGGTGACCACGGCCGGGGTCCCGTGGGCTCGCGTCTGCACGGTAATGACCGCCGGATCGACGTCAGCCAGGGCCCGCCCACCCAGGGTGGACCCGAACGAGGCGGTGGCCGCCTCGTCCACGGTCAGGTCGTCGACCAGCCAAACGGGATCCATCCCGAAGATCGTGTCTACGCTCAGCAGCGTGGACGCCCCCACCACCACCTGGTTCGTTTCGGGGCGGGTTTCCAGCACGTACCGGGGCTTGCCGTCGTCCGCCGGGCGTTCGATCCGCAGGCCTTTGCGCTGGCCGACGGTGAACTGGTAGTACCCGGTATGTTCGCCCAGGACGTTGCCCTCGACGTCAACGATCTGCCCGGGCTCTTCCCCCAGGTGGGAGCGCAGGAAGCCGCTGGTGTCCCCGTCCGGGATGAAGCAAATGTCGTAGCTGTCCGGCTTGTTGGACACGCCGAGTCCCCGCCGCTCCGCTTCGGCTCGAACCCAAGCTTTGTTGGGGGCCTCTCCCAGCGGCAGGACCACTCGGGACAGTTCTTCGCGACCCATGATGGCCAGCACGTAGGACTGGTCTTTCAGCTCGTCGTAGCCCCGGTGCAGTTCGGGACCGCCGGGGCCGTCGACCCGACGGGCGTAGTGCCCGGTGCAGACGGCGTCAAACCCGAGCGCTTGGGCTCGTTCAGCCAGCTCCCGGAACTTAACGAACTCGTTGCAGCGGACGCAGGGGTTCGGGGTGTGCCCGGCCCGGTATTCGCGGACGAAGTCTTCGATCACGGTTTGTTCGAACTCTTCGGCCAGGTCCCAGACGTAGAACGGGATCCCGATGATCTCGGCGGCCCGGGCCGCGTCGGCGGAGTCCTCCACCGAGCAGCACCCGCGCGAACCCACGCGGCACGCCGCCGGCTCGGCCGACAGGGCCATGTGCACGCCGGTAACGTCGTGTCCGGCTTCCACCGCCAGCGCGGCAGCCACCGCGGAATCCACCCCACCCGAGAGGGCAGCCAGTACTCTCATTGGTCTCTCCGATCTAGGTTCTGCGCCGCCGCCAGCGCCTCCGGGAGGGCCCGTAGGAACCGGTGGACTTCAGCTTTGGTGTTTTCGGGGCCGAAGGAAACCCGCAGCACCCCGAGGGCTTCGCGTTCGTTCCGCCCCATTCGCAGCAGCACTTCGCTCGGCCGGGTGACGCCGGCGTGGCAGGCGGAGCCGGCCGAGACCATCACCCCGGCCTCGTCCATTTTGAGCAGCAGGATTTCCGGGTGCGCGGTGGGCAGGCTCAGGTGCACGATCGCGGGCGAGCTGGGGGCCGTGGTGGTGGCATGCACTTCCGGGGGCAGCCCGGCCAGCAGGTGTTCGCGCAGTTTCTCGTAGTGGTGGGCGCGGGCGGAGACGAACTCGACCGCGTCGGTCAGGGCGGCCGCCAGTGCGCAGGCTCCGGCCACGTCGACGGTCCCGGAGCGGATTTTTCGTTCCTGCCCGCCTCCGGCCCGGTCGGTGTCGATCGTGACGGCTCGGGAGGCGACCAGGGCGCCGACGCCGACGGGCGCCCCAATCTTGTGGCCTCCGACGGTCAGCAGGTCCACCCCCAGGTCGGCGTAGGACACGGGGATCTGGCCGATAGCCTGGGCGGCGTCGGTGTGGACCCAGGCTCGACCGGAAATCTCATCCACCAGTTCGCGCACCGGCTGGATCACCCCGGTTTCGGCGCAAACCAGGCTCATGGAGGCGACGGCCACGGTTTCGGGTTCGGCCACCGCGAAGGTGGAGACGCCGTCGGGTCGAACCGGCAGCACCTCCCAGTCGTAGTCGCAGCGCTGGGCGCCCGCCTCCTGCTGGGCGACCGCGTCGTGTTCGACGGCGGAGACGACGATCCGGCGCCGGGCCGGGTCGAGACGCCTGGCCCCGCGGGCCGCCCCCATCACGCCGAGCGCGTCACTTTCGGTGGCCCCGGAGGTGAACAGCACCTCGTTTTTGTCGGCGCCGAGCGAGCGGGCCACCCGTTCACGGGCATCCTCCAGCAGCCGTTTGGCGGCTCGGCCCCCCGCGTGGAGCGCCGACGGGTTGCCGGGGGTGGCGCGCAGCTGGGCAACCGCCTCCCGCCAGGCGTTTTCCGCCGCGTCGGAGATCGGGGTGGTGGCCGCGTGATCCAGGTAGGTAAGCATCAGGTGAGCGTCGCCAATAGCTGTGGGACCACCTCGTTCACGTCTCCCACGATCCCGAAGTCGGCCAGTTCGAAGATGGGGGCGTCCGGGTCATCACAGACGGCGACGATCACCTCGGAGCCCTGCATCCCGCAGGTGTGGTGGATGGCGCCGGAGACGCCGAGGCCCAGGTAGAGGCGCGGGGCGATGGTGATGCCGGTTTGGCCCACCTGAAGTGCCCGGTCGGCCAGACCCTCGTCGCAGGCCACGCGGGTGGCTCCCACCGCTCCCCCGAGTCGCTGGGCCACCTCGTGAACCAGCTCAAAGTTGTCTTCGGCGCCGCGCCCGCCCACCACGACAATGTCGGCTTCGGCCAGGCGAGCGGAGGCGTCTCCCTCCTGGCGCCGGGCTGAGACCACCTGTACCGCGCTCACTTCGGGACGAGCCGCGACGGCGAGGGCTGTCAGCTGGCAGATGGTGGGGGTGGCGCCGAGCGGGAAGGTGGCCGAGCCGGTCAGGGCCACCAGCGGGACGCCTCGTTCCAACTTGAAGCGGGTCACCCAGGTGCCGCCGAGGACGCTCTTGGAGGCGACCAACTGGCCGTCCTCCTCGCCCACGGTGGCCACATCCACGGCCGCCGCCCCGTCAATCAGCGCCGACAGGTGGCCGCAGGTTTCCTTCCCCCAGTAGGTGCCCGGCAAGATCACGGCCCCGACGGGTCCGCGCTCGTCGATCACTGCTGCCACCAGTTCGGCGGTGGCAGCGGGCAGGCGCGGATCGGCTCCCCCGGCCCGAATGAAGACTTCGCTGACTCCGGCCGCACCCAGGTCGGCCAGGTCCGGTTCGGCGGCAGCGGAGACGGCCCAGACCGGTCCGGTGGTCAGCTGGTGAGCGGCCCCGATTACCTGCTCCATAGCTTTGGTCAGGCCGCCGTGCTCACCTTCGCGCTCAACCGCCACAATGATTGGTTTTTCCACTGTCTTTCCTTAGTTCAGATGCGTGCGCAGGAACTGGGCGAGGCGAATCCCGCCGTCCCCGGTGTCTTCCACGATCTCGTGGGGGCCGGTTCGCTCCTGGGGCCGGGCTTCCAGCACCTCCGAGTGGGAGGCGAGGCGCACCCCGGCCGGGGCAAAATGGGCCAGGTCGTCCCACCCCACCTCGTCCAGGGGCTTGGCTCGGGCCGCTTTCAGCGCTTTGAAGCTTGGATAGCGGGGTTCGTTCACCTGGTCGGTCACCGACACGACCGCGGGCAGCGGGGCCCGGAGGGTTTCCTCCCACCCGTCAACCACGCGGCGTGCCTCCAATTGGCCGTTCCCCAGTTCGAGCTGGGAGGCGAGTCCCAGGTAGGGCAGGCCCAGGTAGGTGGCCAGCGCGGGTGGCACCAGCGAGGTCATCCCGTCGAGGGAGGCCATCCCGGCTACCACCAGGTCGACGTCGCCGAGGGAGCGGACCGCGGCGGCCAGCACTCCGGCCGTGCCGGGGGCGTCTAGTCCGGCCAGCTGCTCATCGGTGATGTGCAGGCCCCGGTCGGCCCCCATCTGCAGGGCCCGCAAAATGGCTTCGTCGGCGTCGGCCGGCCCCATGGTGAGGGCAATGACTTCCCCGCCCTGCTCCTCTACCAGCGACACGGCCGCCTCGATGGCGTACTCGTCCAGTTCGTTGAGAGTGTCGTCCTCACCGCGGACAATCCGCCCGTCTTCGAGGCGACGCTCCCCCTGCCCGTCGGGAACATGTTTTACGCAAACCACTACTTTCATAAGTCCTAGCTTGCCACGCTTTCGAGGGGTCGACGAGGCGCGTTCGGGGCGGAATTGCTCACTTCCAGCTATTTGTTGCCATTCGCGTCGGAAAAATCCGCCGCTGACCGGCCCTTTCCGGGTGGCAATCCGGGCGGAGTTGGCTGGTGGCGAACACCACTTTCAGGTCCGCCTCCGAGCGGCCAAACCGCCTCGAACTGGGAGGACAGCGGATACTATCTTGGTAGGCCATTTGGCCCTGGGGTAGTCTCTGATGGCTCATGCAGTCCTCGACAGTTGAACCAGAAAGGCGGAGTAGGCCCATGACAACACCCATGTTGCATAGCCTCAGCCAAGCGGTTCTGCGGCCCTCACCCTATTTGGCGCCGCGTGACAACCCCGATCCTCACCGGCTGGGCGTCTACCCCAATGCCCGCGGTGGGCTCGACATTGCGGTGGTGGCCGCCCACGCGACCGGGGTTGACTTTTGCATCTTTGAAGGGACCGGACGAGGAGAACGAGAGCGGCGCTGGCGTCTGCGCGGACCGGTCGAGGGCATCTGGCACGGCTCGATCGACGGCCTATTCGAGGGCACCGCGTACGGCTTCCGGGTGTTCGGCCCCTGGGACCCGGACAACGGGCTCTACCACAACCCGGCCAAGCTGCTGCTGGACCCGTACGGGCGCGGGCTGGCGGGCGAGCCGGACCTGTCCCCGGCCCTGCACGCACACCAGGTGGATCACGAGCTGTATCCGGCCGCCTACCCGCTAGCCCCCTCGCCCTTGAACTCAGCCCGGCACGCCCCCCGCTCGGTGGTGGTCGGGAACCACTTTGAGGTGGTCCCGGGCCCGCGAATCAGCTGGGATGAAACCGTCATCTACGAAACCCACGTGAAGGGTTTCACCCGAAACTTCCCGGATCTGCCCGAGGACCTGCAGGGAACCTACGCCGGGTTGGCCCACCCGAAGGTGGTCCAGTACCTGAAGGACCTGGGGATCACCACGGTGGAACTGCTGCCGGTGCACGCCAAAATGGATGAGCCGTTCCTGACCGACCGCGGCCTGACCAACTACTGGGGCTACTCAACCCTGTCCTTCTTTGCCCCGGAGCCGTCATATGCCACCGCCTCGGCCCGCCAGCGCGGCCCGCAGGCCGTGATCGACGAGTTCCGCGGGATGGTCTCGATCCTGCACCAGGCGGGGATCGAGGTCCTGCTGGACGTGGTGTACAACCACACCTGCGAGGGCGGCGACGCCGGGCCCACGGTCTGTTGGCGCGGCCTCGATTCGCTCACCTACTACCGCTACACGAACGATCACCCCCGCCACTCAATCGACGAGACCGGCACCGGCAACACCCTGAACTTTTCCAATCCGCGCGTCGTGCAGATGACCCTGGATTCGCTCCGCTACTGGGTGCGGGAAATGGGAATTGACGGGTTCCGGTTCGACTTGGCGACCACCCTAGGCCGCCTCGACAACGGCTACACCCCCTACCACCCGCTGTTTGTGGCGATGGCCGCCGACCCGGTCCTGCGCGAAGCCAAACTGATTGCCGAACCCTGGGACATCGGTCTGGGCGGGTGGCAGACGGGCAACTTCCCGATTCCGTTTTCCGAGTGGAATGACCGTTATCGGGACTCGCTTCGCACTTTCTGGCTGGTCGATTTCAAGAACATCCTGGCCGGGCGGGGCGGCCACGGCTCCTCCGATCTGGCCACACGCCTGTCCGGGTCCTCCGACCTGTTTGGGCGGCCCCCGGGCCCGCAGCGCGGTCCGCGCGCATCGATCAACTTCGTCTCCGCCCACGACGGGTTCACGCTGGCTGATCTGACCGCGTACGAGCACAAGCACAACATGGCGAACCTGGAGAACAACCAGGACGGTTCCTCCAACAACCTGTCGTGGAACCACGGCGTGGAGGGGATCAGCTACGCCACCGAGATGGACGTCGACATGGCGGACTCTTCCGGCGTGGTGGAGGACATCGTCTTTGCCCGCGAGCGCTCGATCCGGAACCTGCTGGCCACGGTGATGATCTCGGCTGGCACCCCGATGATTGTGGCCGGGGACGAGTTCGCCCGGACCCAGTTCGGCAACAACAACGCCTACTGTCAGGATTCGCCGATTTCCTGGATCAACTGGGATCTGACGAAGTCTCAGCAGCACCTGCTGCAGACCTCCCGCTATCTGCTGGCACTGCGGCGGCGACACCCGGTGCTGCGGCCCAACACCTTCCTGACCGGCCAGGCCCCGGACGGGGACACGATGCCGGACGTCTCCTGGTTCCGAGCTGACGGCAGTGTGCCCGACGGCGCCGACTGGGAGAACAACCGCACCTTCCAGATGCGCCGGTCGGGGTACCGCCACGGGGACGTGGACCTGCTGGCCGTCTTCAACGCCACCTTGGATACTGCCGAGGTGACCCTGCCCGACTCGCACGGCTCCCCCTGGGTGCTGGTGGTCGACTCGTCCTGGCCCCGGCCCAAGACCGGCGGCATCACCTCGGTTGAGACCGCCCTGGACCAGGGCGAACAGTTCACCCCGGGCCAGCAGGTGCAGATGGAGCCGCAGTCGCTGCAGCTATATTTCTCGGCCCCGGCGACCGGCAGTTGAACTGCGCTAGACTCTTTGGGTGACTACTAACAATTCGAACGAGGCGACCCTGAAGCGGGCCCTGGAGCGGTCCGCTGAAATTGAACGGGCAATTGACGAAGATCCCAGCCAATTCCGAGTACTCACCGGCGATCGACCGACCGGCCGCCTCCACCTCGGCCACTATTTCGGCACCCTGCAGGGCCGGGTGGCGCTCCAGCAGCGGGGGGTGGAGACCTGGATCCTGGTGGCTGACTATCAGGTGATCACTGACCGCGACGCGGTCGGACCGATTCGCGAGCGGGTAATTGGCCTGCTGGCCGACTACCTGGCCGCCGGGTTGGACCCGGACCAGACCACCATCTTCGCGCACTCGCAGATTCCCGAGCTGAACCAGCTGATGCTGCCGTTCCTCTCCCTGGTCACCGAGTCGGAGCTGCACCGCAACCCGACCGTGAAATCCGAGCTGGAAGCCTCCGGCGGGCGCGCCATGTCGGGCCTGCTGCTAACCTACCCGGTCCACCAGGCCGCCGACATCTTGTTCTGCCGGGCCAACCTGGTGCCGGTGGGCCAGGATCAGCTCCCCCACCTCGAACAGGCCCGCGTGATTGCCAGCCGGTTCGACCGCCGCTACGGCCGGGCCAACCCGGAGCAGCCGGTCTTCCGCCGGCCCGAAGCGCTGCTGTCCAAGGCGCCCTACATCCTGGGCACCGACGGCAACAAGATGTCCAAGTCGCGGGGCAACACGATCGAACTGGCCATGACGGCCGACGAGACCGCGAAGATCCTGAAGAAAGCCAAAACAGATGCGGACCGGCACATCACCTACGATCCGGAGGGCCGACCCGAGGTCTCCAACCTGCTGCTGATGGCGTCAATGGCCACCGGGCAGGAGCCGGAAGAGTTGGCCGCGCAGATCGGTGACGGCGGCGGCGGGGCGCTGAAGGCCCTGGTGACCGACGCCATCAACGAGCTGCTGGCCCCGATCCGGGCTCGGCGGGCCGAACTGATGGCGGATGAGGACTACCTCCTCGGAGTGCTGCGCCGCGGAAACGAACGCGCCTCCGAGGTGGCGGTCCAAACCCTGACCGAGGTCCGCCAAGCCATGGGAATGGTCTACTGACCTACCACTTGATCGACGTCCCGTGGGCTTCGTTGTAGTACATCCCCAGGTGGGTGTAGTAGTTCAGCGCGCCGAACAGCAGGAAGAGGATCCCGCCGACCAGCCAGGCCCGGCCGGCCCAACGCACCAGCGCGGGACGGTCGGTCCACAGGCCGAGGGCGAAGAGGATGCATCCGAGGGCCACCACGCCCCACAGGAACCCGAGGAATAGGGCTTCCAGCACGGGCAGGTGCCCAAAGTTGCCACTGATCGGCTCCGTCGGGGGCGCGGCGCCCAACTGGTAGCGCACGAACGAGAGAGCCAGCACCGCCATCCCGAGTCCGAGGGCTCCGACGAAGATGCTGACCGGCTTCAGGGCAGAGAACGCCACCTGCTGTCCCCCTTCCCCGCTCAGCGACCGGTGGCGCCACAAGAAGATGGCGGCCACGGACAGCAGGGCGCCAAAGGCCGCGGCCGGCTGCCCGAACGCCACGTTGGCGTACTCGAAGCCGCCGCCCCCAAAGGGCCAGGTGAGGGTGGTGTGCAGGCCGGTGGCCAGCAGCAAAATGCCGGTCACGCCAAAGAACGCGGCCCACCCTTCCGAATCGATCTTCTGCTGTTGGAGCAGGCTCTTGAGGAAGAGCGCCACCCCGATCAGCGCTGCGCCGGCGGTGAGAGCCACCAGTTCGTTATAGACAATCATCACTACATCTTTCTGTGTTTGGGAGGACCCCCAGGCCCCTGACCTGGTACTTAAGTCCCATCTGCCAGTTTAGGCTCCCGGCAGAGGCTTGACATTCGTCAGGTACTTGACAGATTCTCCGGTCGTCTGTCAGACTGATTGTCAAGTACCTGACAGAAAGGACTTTTCAATGGAAGATCTCCGTGAAATTACCGCGATGCAACTGAACCAACTGATGCGGTTGGCTCGGCGCCACCGCCACCAGCACCACCGGCCCACCCCGTGGGGCGATCCGCAGATGGGTCAGGGCCGGGTCCTGGCCCTGCTGAAACTGAAACCTGAAATCACCCAGCGCGAGCTCACCTACCTGCTGGGCACCTCGCGCCAAAGCCTGGCCGAACTGCTGGCCAAACTAGAGCAGCGCGGGTTCATCACCCGCGAACCCTCCCCGACCGACGGGCGGGTGATGCTGGTCCGCCTGACCGAGGCCGGGGCCGCTCAGTCGCAGGACCGACCGTGGCCCGGGCCGGTCAGCGCCGAAACGCTGAGCGACCTGAGCGACGAGCAGGTCCAGCACCTGCAGGAGGCGCTCGAAGTGATCGTGCACCGGCTTGAAGCCGAACTGCCCGGGGAATGTGAGCCTCGCGGGGGCTGGGGTCTGCGCCATCGCGGACATCGGCCCCACTAAAGTTCTCCCCCGACCTGCTGGCCGGGGGAGATTTTTGTTAGCGACCCATGGTCGTGTGGGTGTGCGACCTAACGGAGGAAGGCTCCGCGTTGACCGCCAGTCCCAACTCCGTGTCGCCATCCATCAGCGGGTGGGAGGGAACCACGCGAACCGCGTAGCCCACCGGCCCGGAAACCCCGAGGGTCTCCTCGCCCATGAACCGGCGCCGACCGTCCGCACCCACCCCGTCAGCCTGCAGGTTAGCGATGGAGAAGTCCTCCAGCCGATCGTCCGAACCGACCCGGCCCGAGACGACCTGCACGGCGACGTCCTCGGGGTCCAAGCCGTCCAAGGACACCTCGGCGGTGATGGACACCCGATCCCCCAGCTCAGCCACGTCGGGCACCTGGGCGTCAACGAAGTCCACGTGCACGCCGGACCAGGCGCCCCGCACCTTGGCCTTCCACTGGGCCAGGTCGCGGGCCTGTTCCCAGGGAGCCGCGTCCAGGGTCCGCGAAGCGGCCGCCACCGGGGTGTAGAGGTTGGTGACGTAGTCGCGCACCATCCGGGTGGCCTGGACCTTCGGGCCCAGGGTGGCCAGGGTGTGGCGCATCATTTCCAGCCAACGGCGAGGCACGCCCCGCTCGTCCCGGTCGTAGAACCGCGGGGCGACCGTGTTCTCGATCAGGTCGTAGAGCGCCTGCGCTTCCAGCTGGTCGCGCCGCTGGGGATCCTCGATCCCGTCGGCGGTCGGAATGGCCCAGCCGTTGGAGCCGTCGTACATCTCATCCCACCAGCCGTCGAGGATCGACAGGTTCAGGGCGCCGTTCAGGGCGCACTTCATCCCGGAGGTTCCCGAGGCTTCCAGCGGGCGGAGCGGGTTGTTCAGCCAGACGTCACAGCCGGGCATCATCACCTGGGCCATGCCCATGTCGTAGTTGGGCAGGAAGACGATCCGGTCGCGCACCTTCGGGTTGTCGGCGAACTGAACCAGCTTCTGGATCAGGCCGACGCCCTGCTCGTCGTCCGGGTGCGACTTGCCGGCAATCACCAGCTGAATCGGCCGCTCCGGATCCGTCAGGAGGCGGGTGAGCCGCTCCGGGTCGGACAGCATCAGGGTCAGGCGCTTGTAGGTGGGCACGCGGCGGGCAAACCCAATGGTGAGCACGTCGGGGTCCAGGATCGAGCCGGTCCAGCCGATTTCGGCCGGGGAGGCTCCCCGCTCCAGCCAGGCGGCGCGGGCCCGCTCACGGGCCGAGTCGACCAGGGCGCTGCGGAGCTCGCGGCGCTTGTTCCACAGCACCTCGTCTGGCACGCCGCCCTGATCTTCGCTCTTCAGCCAGCCGTTGCCTTCGGCATCTTCCAGCACGCTCATGTAGTCCAGTGCCATCGACTGGAATGAGGGGCTGCGCCAGGTCGGGCCGTGGACGCCGTTGGTGACCGAGGTGATCGGCACCTCGGGGACGTCAAAGCCCGGCCAGAGCGAGGCGAACATGCCGCGAGAAACCTTGCCGTGCAGCTTGGCCACGCCGTTGGCCTTGCGGGCCATCCGCAGGCCGAGAACCGCCATGTTGAAGACGTGCGGGTTGCCACCCTCGTAGGACTCGTTCCCGAGCGCCAGGATGTCTTCCACGTCGACCCCGGGCAGGGGCATCGCCGACAGGTAGGTGCGAACCGTGTTCTTGTCGAACCGGTCAATCCCGGCCGGAACCGGGGTGTGGGTGGTGAACAGGGTGCCGGAGCGAACCGCTTCAATCGCAGTCCCCAGATCCACCTGAGCTTCGCCTTCCATCAGCTCGCGGATCCGCTCCACCGACATGAAGCCGGCGTGGCCCTCGTTGCAGTGGTACACCTCCGGGCGGGGCGTCCCGGTCAGACGGGAGTAGACGCGCAGCGCCTTCACCCCGCCCACCCCGAGCAGCAGTTCCTGCTCCAGGCGGTGCTCGGCCGAGCCGCCGTACAGGCGATCGGTAACCGAGCGGGAAGCATCGTCATTGTCCGGCACGTCCGAGTCCAGCAGCAGCAGCGGCACGCGGCCAACCTGAGCCACCCAGATCTGCGCGTTCAGCACCCGACCTTCGGGCAGGGGCAGCGAGATCCGCGCGGCGGAGCCGTCAGCTTCACGCAGCAGGGTCAGGGGCAGGTTGTGCGGGTCCAGCAGCGGGTAGGTTTCCCGCTGCCAGCCGTCCCGGCTGAGGGACTGGCGGAAGTAGCCTGCGCCGTAGAGCAGGCCCACGCCCACGATCGGCACCCCCAGGTCCGAGGCGGACTTCAGGTGGTCACCGGCCAGGATGCCCAGTCCCCCGGAGTACTGCGGCATCACCGTGGTGATCCCGAACTCGGCGGAGAAGTAGGCGATGGCGGCGGGCTTATCCGAGTTGGAGAACTCGGACTGGTACCACTTGTCTTCGGTCAGGTACAGGTTCAGATCGGCGGCCAACTGCTGGGCCTCTTCCACCACGGCGGAGTCGGCGGCCAGCTGTTGGAAACGCTCGGGAGAGATTTCTCCCAGCAGCGCCACCGGATCGTGCCCCGCGCGCTCCCACGCGTCGGGGTCCAGAGAAGCAAAATACTTCACGGTCGGTTCGTTCCAGCACCAGCGCAAGTTGCGGGCCAGCGTGTCCAGGACAGCCAACTCGTTGGGTAGCACGGTGCGCACTGTAAATCTACGTATCGCTTTCACGCGTCCCAGCATAGCCACTACCCCCGGACAAGAAAGAAAGTTGCCAAAATGTCCGGCTTTCGGGCCCAACATGTTGCACTCTGCACACCCGGTGGAAGGGACCGTCTACAATTTGTGATGTGAAACAGCGACTGATTAACCGGATTCCCGCCATTCGAGTTTTCCCCGTAGTGGAGAACGGCACCTTTGCCGCCAAATCCACGGAAGGGGAAGCTTTCCCGATCAGGGCCACCGTGTTTCGCGAAGGCCACGATGCTTTCGCGGCTGAGGCCGTCCTAATTGACCCCGACGGGCTCGAATATTCCCGCACCCTGATGTACGACATCGCCCCCGGGCTAAACATCTATGAGGCGTGGGTCGCACCTGATCGACCGGGACTTTGGTCATTTAGAATCGATACCTGGTCGGATCCGTGGGCCACCTGGAAACACAATGCGCGGGCCAAGATCGGGGCCGGGGTCGACGTGGAGCTGATGTGTGAGGAGGGGGCTCGCCTCCTGGAACGGGCCGCCAGCGGCGCCAACGTGGCCGGCCGTCGTCCCCCCTCGCGCCCCGCCTACCACAAGAAGAAGCCGGGCAAACTGGCCCTGGTGGAACTCTCCCGGGCGATCGAGGCCCTGCGTGACCGGGAGTTGCCGGCCGGTGAACGCCTTCGGGTGGCCACCTCGTCCACCATCGAACAGGTCTTCTCCCTGTCCCCGCTGCGCGACCTCCTCGAAGCGACCGTGCGCTACCCGCTCCAGGTCGATCGTCGCACCGCTCTGTACGGATCCTGGTATGAGATTTTCCCCCGCTCCTACGGCGCCTACGTGGACGAGGATGGCAACTGGGTTTCCGGGACGCTGGCCGGCGCCGCCCAGGAACTGGACCGGATCAAGGACATGGGTTTCTCCGTCGTCTACCTGACCCCGGTTCACCCGATCGGCACGACCTTCCGCAAGGGCCGGAACAACACGCTGACCGCGCTGGCCGGCGACCCCGGCTCCCCCTACGGAATCGGCTCTCCCGACGGCGGACACGACGCGATCCACCCGGATTTGGGCACCTTCGAGGACTTTGACAACTTTGTGGCCAAGGCGGAGCGGCTGGGGCTCGAAGTGGCGCTCGACATTGCGCTGCAGGCCTCCCCCGATCACCCGTGGGTCCGGGAGCATCCGGAATGGTTCACCACCCGCGCGGACGGCACCGTCGCCTACGCGGAAAACCCGCCCAAAAAGTACCAGGACATCTACCCGCTGAACTTCGACAACGATCCGGCGGGAATCTACCAGGCCATCTGGGACCTGATCGAGTTATGGATCTCTCACGGGGTGAAGATCTTCCGGGTCGACAATCCGCACACGAAGCCGGTCAACTTCTGGCAGCGGTTCCTCGCTCAGATGCGAGCGGAACACCCGGACGTGATTTTCCTGGCGGAGGCTTTCACCCGCCCGGCCATGATGGAGACGCTGGGGATGGTCGGTTTCCACCAGTCGTACACGTACTTCGCCTGGCGGACCTTCAAGGCCGAACTGGAAGAGTACTTCGTGGAGGTAGCAGAGAAAACCGCGCACCTGATGCGGCCCGCTTTCTGGCCGACCACCCACGACATTTTGACCCAGCAGATGACCACCGGGGGCGCAGCCATCTTTGCCATTCGGGCCGTTCTGGCCGCAACCGGCGCCCCCACCTGGGGGATCTACTCCGGGTACGAGCTGGTGGAGAACGTCCAGCGGCCCGGGTTTGAAGAGCAAATCGACAACGAGAAGTACGAGTACCGCCCGCGAGACTGGGCGCGGGCCGAGCCGCTGGGAATCTCCCGGCTCCTGACCCTGCTGAACCGGGCCCGGGCCGCGCACCCGGCCCTGCAGCAGCTGCACCAGATCAGCATTCACCCCACCTCGCACGAGGACATCATCGCGTTCTCCAAGCACGTGCCGGCTCGCTTCTCCCCCACGGGTGAGGACGACACCGTCCTGGTGGTGGTCTCGCTGAACCCGCACGCGGAGGTGGAGGGCACCGTCTACCTGGACCCGGCCCGCCTGCGCCCGGCCCTCTCCGCCCACGAGGCGGCCCCCGGCTTCGGACCGGGCGGCCTCCACCTGGTGGATGAGCTCGACGGGATCGAATACCGCTGGGGATACGAGAACTACGTCAAGCTCTCGCCGTGGTCCCGCACCGCCCACGTCTTCGGGGTACGCAGTTGAGTCTGCTGTCCTCCCTGACCGGAGCCCGCTGGTTTCCCCAGGACTGGCGGGAGGCCAACTGGTCCGCCCTGGACGAGGTGGACCTCGGCTCGGGTCAGCGAATCCTGCTCGCCGAACCGTACCCGGGCGGGCCCCGCCTGCAGGTGCCCCACAACTTGGCCGGTGAGGCCAGCGCCGACCCCCAGTGGTGGCGGGCGTGGCTGCGCGCCGTAGGGGTCCCCATCGAACTGGAGCGGGTGGCCCCCCTCGGCCAGGAGCAGTCCAACACGTCGGTGGTGCTGCACCTGCGCGACGGCCAGCAGTGGGTGGCCAAACTGTTCCGGGTGGTCTACCCGGGGCCGAACCCGGACGTCGAGTTGCCCCAAGCGTTGCGGGCGGCCGGCTTTGAACACACGCCGGCGGTCAGGGCTTCCCTGCCGTGGGGCGAATCGACCCTGGCGGTGGCCACCGACCTGGTGCCCAACACCGGGACCGCCTGGGAGTACTTCCGGGCCGCGGCCGAAGCCGACCGGGAAGTGGAGGCCGAAGCCGAGCAGCTGGGCCACCGCCTCGGGGAACTGCACCGGGCCCTGGCCACCCTCCCGGTCACCGGCGTGGCCGAGGTACCCGCGGAGCGGGTTCGCCAGGCCCTGGCCCAGGCTCCCCTCGAGCCGGAACTGGCGGGCGCCCTCGCCGGGCGAATTGACGAGCTGGCCGCGGCGGTAAAGCAGGTTCAGCTGACCCGGGTCCACGGCGACCTCCACCTCGGCCAAATCCTTCGCACCCCGGACGGCGACTGGCAGGTGATCGACTTTGAGGGCGAGCCGCTGCGGCCCCTGACCGAGCGGAACCGGCCCGACCTGGCCGGGCGCGACCTGGCCGGGATGCTGCGTTCGTTCAGTTACGCCGGTTGGGACCACCCGGAGTGGGCCCGGCGAACCAAGGCGGCGTTTCGGCGCGGGTTCACTCCCGCGGTCGACGAGGCACTGGTTCGGCTGCTGGAAGTGGAGAAGGCACTTTACGAAGTTGAGTACGAGGCACAGTTCCGACCGGACTGGCTCCAAGTGCCGTTGGCCTCAATTAACGACCTGATGCAACATGTGAACTAGCACCCATTTGTTTGCCTGGGCATGAGACAATTAGGGCATGATACCTGTAGCTGATTCCATCCTGACCGAAGTTGCCCACGGCCGCTACCATTCGCCCCACTCAGTGCTGGGCGCGCACTTGGGGGACGGGTCGGTCACGATCCGAACCGTGCGTCACCTGGCCGACTCGGTCACGGTCCTCACCACCGACGGGGCCACCCCCGCCAAGCATGAGAAGGACGGCGTTTGGGTCGCGGTCCTGGACCGGACGGACCTGCCCGACTACCGCCTCGAAATTGCCTACGGCGATTCCGTCATCACGGTGGATGACCCGTACCGGTTCCTCCCCACCCTGGGAGAGATGGACACGTACCTGATTGGCGAGGGCCGGCACGAGCAGCTCTGGCACGTGCTGGGGGCACACCGAAAGTACTACGACGGGCCGATGGGGCCAGTCGAGGGGGTGGCCTTCGCGGTCTGGGCGCCCAATGCGCGCTCCGTCCGGGTGGTCGGCGACTTCAACTTCTGGGACGGAACCGGCTCGGCCATGCGGACCCTGGGAGAATCCGGCGTGTGGGAGCTGTTCATCCCCGACGTGGCGGTGGGCGCCCGCTACAAGTACGAGATTTGCGGCCCCGACGGGAACTGGTTCCAAAAGGCCGACCCGATGGCGCGCGCGACCGAAGTGCCACCCGCCACCGCCTCGGTCGTGACGGAGAGCCAGTACAACTGGAGCGACAACTCGTGGATGCAGACGCGCGGATCCCGCTCACCGCATTCGGAGCCCATGTCGATCTACGAGTGCCACGTGGGCTCCTGGCGGCAGGGCTTGAGCTACCGTGAGCTGGCCGACGAACTGGTCCCCTACCTGCTGAACCTGGGTTACACCCACGTCGAGTTCATGCCGGTGGCGGAGCACCCCTTCGGCGGGTCCTGGGGCTACCAGGTCACCTCCTACTACGCCCCCACCTCGCGCTACGGCGTGCCCGACGATTTCCGCTACCTGGTGGACCGACTCCACCAGGCCGGCATCGGGGTAATCATGGACTGGGTCCCGGCCCACTTCCCGAAGGACGCTTGGGCGCTGGCCCGGTTCGACGGAACCCCGCTGTACGAGGACCCGGACCCCCTCCGCGGCGAGCACCCGGACTGGGGCACCCTGATCTTCAACTTCGGCCGCAATGAGGTGCGGAACTTCCTGGTGGCCAACGCGCTTTACTGGCTAGAGGACTTCCATATTGATGGACTGCGCGTGGACGCAGTGGCCTCCATGCTGTACCTGGACTACTCGCGCCAAGACGGGCAGTGGCGCCCGAACCAGTACGGTGGCCGCGAAAATCTGGAAGCGATCCAGTTCCTGCAGGAAGCCAACGCCACCGCCTACCGGCGCAACCCCGGCATCGTGATGATTGCCGAGGAGTCGACCGCCTGGCCGGGCGTGACCGCCTCGACCACCGGTGGGGGGCTCGGGTTCGGGTTCAAGTGGAATATGGGCTGGATGAACGACACCCTGCGCTACATGCGTGAGGATCCGGTCAACCGGCGCTGGCACCACGGGGAGCTGACCTTCTCCCTGGTCTACGCCTTCTCGGAAAACTTCTTCCTGCCGCTGTCGCACGACGAGGTGGTGCATGGGAAGGGTTCGCTGCTGTCGCGAATGCCCGGGGACCGCTGGCAGAAACTGGCGAACCTACGGGCGCTGTACGCCTACCAGTGGTCACATCCGGGCAAGCAACTCCTGTTCATGGGCCAGGAGTTCGCCCAGGACAACGAGTGGAACGAAGCCTACAGTCTGGACTGGTGGCTGCTGGACGACCCGGCCAACCGCGGGGTCTCCGACCTAATTCGCGAGCTCAACCGGGTCTACCGGTCTGCGCCGGCCCTGTGGGATGACGACTACACCGGGTTCGAGTGGATCAATGCCGGCGATGCCGACCACAACGTCATCTCCTACATTCGCCAGGGGCTGGACGAGCACGGCGAGATGGACTACCTGGTCTGCGTGATCAACTTCGCCGGGAACCCGCACGAGGGCTACCGGGTCGGTCTGCCGTTCGGCGGCCTGTGGGAGGAAGTCCTGAACACGGACGACGCGCTGTTCAGCGGGTCCAACGTGATCAACGTCGGCCCGCTCACCTCGGAGGAAATCTCGTGGGACGGGCGGGAACACTCGGTGGCCCTGCGGGTGCCGCCGCTGGGCGCCACCTGGTTGCGACCGGTACGTTAGACCATCAGCATGGTGGCCAAGCGGGAACGAGCCTGCTTGACCACCGCTGGGTCTGACCCCAGGTTCAGCAGTTCCACCAGGCGGGCGCGGGCCGGCTCGCGCTGCTCTCCGGCCACCAGGCCCAGCAGCAGGTTGTAGGCGGCCGCCTCATCACCCTGGGCGAACAGTCGATCAGCCCGGGCGAGTTCCGACTCATCCTCATGGGCCAGGCGGACCTGGAACTCGGCGCGCGCCAACGCCTGTTTGGCTTCCCGGTCTGACGGGTTGTTGGCCAGTACCTTCTTCCACAGGGCAACGGCTCCCTCCCAGTCGTCCTGCATTTCTGCGGCTCGGGGGGCCTCATGGGCAGGGTTCGTGTTCTCGATCCGGCCGGTCACCCCGAGTTGAGGAGCGACCTGGAGCAGCTCGGTGATCAGCGCTTCAAACTGCTCCGGCGTGACCGGCCCTTCGAACAGCGGCACCGGCCGGCGGGCCACAAGCGCGATCGAGGTGGGGAGCGACTTAATCTGCAGGGCGGCGGCCAGTTCCGGGACCGCATCCACGTTGACCTTACCCAGTTGGAAGGCGCCCGCGTGTTTGCGTGCGGAGGCCTCCAGGACGGTCAGCACCTGCTGCGACCCCAGGTCCTGCGCCGGGTAGAACAGGAGCACCACCGGTACTGACTGGGAGAGGTTCATCTCCTCTTCAAAGTTGGCTTGGGTAACGTCGACAATTGCAGCGTCAGAAATAGCGGATAGATCTACCGCACCATATGTATCAGACATTTACTCTCCTGCTGGTTTTGCATTGTCGTCTCTGGTTACGTTGGTGATGGCCCGCTCACTGCCGACAATGCGAATGGGGTCCTTGCTATCGGACGGCGGAATTGTAAAGAAGACGTTGACAACGTAGTTGACGGTAACCGTGCCAATCACGTTCGGGTCGGTCAGGTAGGCCGCGGCCGTGCCCCCCAGAGTCATGGTGGATCCGGCTACCGTTCGGGCATAAACGTCGCTGTAAGTAAACGAGGTGGCCACCAGTGCCTCCCCGGTGGCCAGCTCGACCCCGGTCACCGGATAGTCAGCCAGGGCGGCGCTCGAAGTGACGGTGCCCAGGTCCTTGACCGACTCCTTCAGCTGCTTCTGCTCGTCGCGCACGTAGGGTGCGAAGGTGTTGTCGTCGAAGGCGTCGGTGCTTTTCGGGTCGTTGATGTACTTGATGTACAGGTCCAGCGCCTCTTCCGGCGAGTAGCGGAAGCCGTGAGCGTCGGGCTTGAGCACCTTGGAGCCGTCCTCCACCGCCACGCCGCGGACCGAGTTTCCGCCAAGGGCGCGAACCCAATTCTCCAGCATGTAGTCCGACTGGGCGTCCGCCTGGCTGAAGATGAACACCTCGGCCGGGTCGTCCGAGGCGGCGGCCGAACCCACCAGGAGCACCCGCGGCCACGAGTCAGACACGGTTGCAGATGCCACGTTGATCTGGATGTCGAGCGGGGGGATCTCGGTGCCGGTCTTGACGGCTTTCTCGATTTGCCCGGTACGCAGGGCCAATGCCCCTGCCGTCAGACGCTCCTGCAGGACCTTCGGATCCTGTTCGGCGTCGGCCCGCAGGATCACCTCCTGCACCTCGTCGACGACCCGCTGAATCCGAGCCTCATCTAACACGGGAGCGGCAGACTGGGTCGGCTGGGGCTTGACTGTGCCCGACGGCGCCTCCACCTCGCGCAAATCGGGGCTGCAGGCACTCAGAAGAAGGGCCGAGGCGAGTAGAACCGCGGCCTGTCGATAGTTCCGCATACTATTCCTTATCCGCGCCCGGTTGGTCGAAAGCCTGCGACCAACGGCTGGAGCGCGACGAACGTCGGCCGAGCACGCGGGCAGTCTTCTCAATTGTCTCCTCGTCCACTCCGGCGGTGTCCTTCCCGGGAGTGAACTCTTCGCCCTCAATAATGAGGCGTTCGACGCCTTGGGATTGGGCGTCACGCAGAGCCCGCCGCGTGGGGAATTTTCCTCCCCCCTGCAGGGCGGACAGGTTGATCATGCCGGATTCGGTGGTCAGTTCCTGGGTCCGATCAAGGAACGTCGTGGCTGGCTCCGGTGCTTCTTCCTCTGCTGGCTCTTCTTCCTCTTCAACTACGGTCGGTTTGCTGGTGCGCCAGGCGGAAGCCCCGGTAAAGATCGCCACCAACAAGGACAGGCCCATCGCCACAAACAGGGTGATGGCGGCAATGTTGGGCTGCGGGGTGGGCCACCGCAGGGTGATGGAAGGGGCCGGTGAGGTGCCGTCGGTGGCGGCAATCAGGGCGCCCTCCAGCTCCTGCCCGCTCAGCTCCAGCTGAACCGAGCCGGTACCGTTGCGCTCCAACCACCACATGTCCGAACTGATCGGGCTCACCTGCTCACCGGACTGGGGTTGTTCGCCGGATTGCGGTTCCTCTCCGGACTGGGCCACCTCGCCGTGCGGCTCTGCTTTCAGCGCCTGCAGGCTTTCCAGCCCGAAGATCTCGTCGTAGGGGTGGCTCTCCACCCACGCGTTTATGTCTGCCGCGGAGCCGACCGCCAGCCAGACCGGCTCGTTCGGGTTGGCGGCTTTTGCCTCTATGTCCACCCGATCTCCATAAAGGCTGAAGACACCAGCACGAGTGATCAGGAACGGCTTATCAGTGCTCCCGGTCGGCGCGATCTCCTGCGCAGGCTTCCACACCGTGAGAGCCAGGACACCGCCAATTGCCAGCAGTAGCGCGAGCGCACCGAAGATGATCGACACCAAGTATCTGTTCACATTCGCCACTGCGACTTCCTTCCGGATAATTTACACCATGCTCATTATTCTATGGCTTGCCGTCAATCGCCAACCCGCGGGCCCAACATGACTCGTGCCAGTGCCGCCGCGTCTCCACCCCGGAATCCCATCCCAGGAGCGATTCTTCACGCCAGGCAACCACGTGATCCACCTGCGCGGCAATGACCTGGTTGCACCCGGGGCAGCGATACGTTTTGGCGCTCCCCCGCACTCGCTGGACCTGATAGTCATAACCGCCTGGACCAACTTCGCTGTGGCGAATCTGAGGCGAGAACTCCCCCAGGTCCCGGTGGGTGCGGGACCACTTCTTGGACCGTCTCACCGACTAAATCAGCTCCCCACCCCGAGCCACAGCCACCAGCGCCAGATCCTCGGTCAGCGCACACAGGTCGGACCGACGGCCCACCTCGAGCTCACCGCGGTCATTCCAGCCGAACAGCCGTGCGCCCTGCGCAGTGCCGAGGAACACAGCATCCACCAGGTCGATCCGCCCGCGGGTGACAGCCACCCGGACACAGTCCAGAATGTGCGAGGTGCCGCCAGCCAGAGAGTCAGAATGAGCCAGACGCGCCACGCCGTGTTCGACCCGGACTTTCTGCGGTCCCAGGACGTACTCGCCGTCAGCCATCCCGGCCGCCGCCATCGCGTCGGTGACGAAGACGCAGTTATCCCGGCCAACGGTCTCCATAATGTTGCCGACCAGTTCCGGATCCAGGTGGACGCCGTCGCAAATCATTTCGACCACCACTTCCCCATCCGCTGCCGCACGCAGGTAGCTGGAGATCGGACCGGGATCGCGGTGATGCAGCGGACGCATCCCGTTAAACAGGTGGGTGACGGAGGCACGCCGCCGTGACAGCTGAGCCACCCCCTCGGCAATCGCCTCGTCGGTCACTTCAATTCCACCGTCAGTGTGACCCCACGAGGGAATCGCTCCCGCCTGGGTGAGCACCCCGAGGGCCTCAACCCCCACCGGGCTCATCGTGCGTTCGGGGGCAATCGTCATCGACAGGGCATAGCCGCCAGCGGCCTCCATCAGCTCGGCCATCGCGGCCGGAGTCGGATCGGTTAGGAACCGGGGGTCCTGCGCACCGCAGCGGGCCTCCGACAGGAAGGGGCCCTCAAAGTGGATCCCCCGAATCGTCCCATTCTGGGCTGCCTGTGCCAGGGTCCGCGCCCGCTCGACCAACACGTCCTGGGCGGCCGTCACCAGCGACGCCACCATCGTGGTGGTGCCGTGCTTCAGGTGCTCGGCAGCCGCTGTCTCAACCTGCGCCACCTCGGTCGCGTCGGGGAACGAACAGCCACCGCCGCCGTGGCAGTGCACGTCTATGAACCCCGGAGTGACATAGGTGGTGCCCGCCGGCGTCTGATCCTCAACGTCCGAATACTCGGCCGGCAGGTCCGCGGCCGGACCCACCCAGAGGATGTTCTCCCCTTCGAACACTACCGCCCCATCTTCTAGGAGTTGGTCGGTCAGCACCAGGGTGGCGCGCCACAGTTTGGTCGACATTAGAACAGCCTTTCCTCCGGATCATCCATTCCGCGCAGTGCGGCATAGTCCAATATTACGCATTCGATTCCACGGTCGCCCGCGAGTGTCCGAGCCTGTTTGGCGATCTCCTGGGCTGCAAAAATGCCCCGGATTTCGCGCAGATGCTCCTCGCGAGACAGCAGGGTCAGGTACCTGGTCAGCTGCTCGACCCCGTCGATCCCGCCGCGGCGCTTGACTTCAATCGCCACCGGTCGACCGTCCGGGTCGTAGACGAGCAGATCCACCGGTCCAATGGGTGTCGGGTGCTCCCGCCGGCCCAATTTCCAGCCCTCACCGAGGACCGAGGTGAGTTGGAGGGCCAGCAGCTCCTGCAGGTGGGCTTCCACGCCGTCCTTGGTGAGGCCCGGGTCGACCCCCAGGTCCTCATCCAGCTCCGCGTGGATCTGGTACAGGCGGACGCGAAGCTGCCCATCAGTCTTGAGTGGAACCACCTGCCAAACCTGGACCACCCCCTCGTCCGCCTCGTCGGTCGTGGGTTCAACTACCTCGAGGCGGCAGGGCGGTGACATCCAGTTCAACGGCTTGTAGGAGCCGCCGTCCGAGTGCACCAGCACGGAGCCGTCTGCCTTCAGCATCAGCAGCCGCTTGGCTTTGGGGAGATGGGCATCGAGGCGGCCCGAGTAGTCGACGGCACAGTCTGCCACAATTAGTCGCAAGTTTTCCACTTCCTTTCCATCAGCAGTCTACCCTCGCCCACCAAAACGCTTGCACGCGTTAGCGTGCTGTATTTTGCTCTTTCGGTTCCGTTTCGTTACCTGCTCCCGTTGCGAGGTTTATCGAACCTGCCTACATTGTGAAGGAAGCCACCTTCTAGTGGTTTTCGCACGAGGAAGTGAGATTGGAATGAAAATTGCACGGCGCAAAATTGTGGGCCTAGCCGGCTCCGCAGCGGCGGGTGCCCTGATCCTGGGGGCCTGTAGTGGAGGAGGCTCAATTTCTGGAACAACCGAAGAACAGAGCAGCGATGCCTCGCCAGCCGAAGGGTGCGAGGACTTCGAACAGTACGGCCAGTTTGACGGGGCCACGGTCACGCTCTTCTCCTCGATTCGCGAGGTGGAAGCCGACCAACTGCAGGAGACATTCGACGATTTCTCCCGGTGTACCGGGATCACCGTCCAGCACAACGGTGTTGGCGAGTTTGAACAGCAGATCGTGGTGCAGGTTGAGGGCAACAACGCCCCCGATTTGGCCATTTTCCCGCAGCCGGGCCTGCTGAAGACCATGGTGGACATGGGCAAGGTACTACCCGCCCCCGAGGGGGTAGAGAAGAACACCGACGAGGGGTGGTCCCCCGATTGGAAGGCCTACGGCACGGTGGACGGGACCTTCTACGCCGCCCCGCTGATGGCATCGGTCAAGTCCTTCGTCTGGTACTCGCCGAAAGCGTTTGCTGACAACGGGTATGAGGTCCCCGAAACTTGGGACGAGTTGATGGCTCTGACCCAGAAGATCGCGGAAGACAATCCGGACGGCGACGTGAAACCGTGGTGTGCGGGGATCGAGTCGGGTGGGGCCACGGGTTGGCCCGCCACCGACTGGATTGAGGACCTGGTCCTGCGCACCGCCGGCGGTGACGTCTATGATCAGTGGGTCTCCCACGAGATTCCGTTCAACGATCCCGCCATCGTGGAAGCCACCAACAAGGTGGGCGATATTCTCCTGAACGACGACTACGTCAACGGGGGAATTGGCGACTCCCGCTCGATCGCCACCACCTCGTTCAACGACGGCGGTTTGCCGATCCTGGATGGCCAGTGCTTCATGCACCGGCAGGCATCCTTCTACGAAGCCCAGTGGCCCGAAGGCACCGACGTCTCGCCCGACGGTGACGTCTACGCCTTCTACCTGCCGGGAATGGACGCTGACAACAAGCCACTGCTGGTTGCGGGCGAGTTTGTGGGCGCCTTCAACGACAAGCCCGAAACCCAGGCGGTCCAGGAGTACATGTCTTCTGGCAAGTGGGCCAACACACGCGTGGGCATCGGTGGAGTCACCTCGGCCAACAAGGCGGTCGATCCGTCGCTAGCGTCCTCGGACGTGCTGCGTCTCTCCATTGACCTCCTGCAGGACGAGGGTGCCATCTCGCGCTTTGACGGTTCAGACCTGATGCCGTCCGAGGTGGGGGCCGGGTCGTTCTGGTCAGGCCTGACTCAGTGGATCGACGGCTCCGTCGACACTGAAACCATGCTGACCAACATCGAGAATTCCTGGCCGAAGAACTAACTGGCTCTGGACATGGTGGTGCGGGGTTCGCCCCGCACCACCGGTCTTGGGGAGATCATGAACTGGTTCCTGGACACAAAGTTTGGCCAGATGTTTTTGGCCATCATTGCCATTGCCGTCATCGTGGGGGTCCTGCTGGGACTCGCCAGTTTGGCGGATCGACTCAAAGGCCGCGGACGAAACGTGTTCTCGGTAGCGGTCTTTGTTCTGCCTGCTCTCGGGTTGCTGATCATGGCGCTGATTTACCCAGCCCTTGGCACCGTCAAGAACTCGTTTTTTGACCGGTTCTCAACCCAGTTTGTCGGCCTGGAAAACTTCACCTGGATCTTTACCGATGCGGACTCTCTCCGCGCGTTTCTCAATACCGCAGTCTGGGTGCTGCTGGTTCCCCTCCTCTCAACTGGCATTGGGATGCTGTATGCCCTCCTAATCGATGGGAAAAAGTTCGAGAAAGTGGCCAAGTCGCTGCTGTTTATGCCGATGGCCATCTCATTTGTTGGTGCGGGTATCATCTGGCGGTTCATGTATGAATATCGAGGATCGGCCCAGAGCCAGCGCGGCCTACTGAACGCCATCATCGTTGCATTGGGCGGGGAACCAGTTCGGTTCCTGCAGGACAGCCCCCTCAACACGCTCTTCATCATCGTAGTGATGATCTGGGTGCAGGCCGGGTTCGCGATGGTCCTGATCTCGGCGGCAATCAAAGCGATTCCCACCGACATCGTGGAGGCAGCCAAGCTCGACGGGGTCAGCCCGCTCTCGATGTTCACTAAGATCACAGTGCCAACCATTCGTCCAACACTGGTGGTTGTCTACACGACCATTACCATTGCCACCTTGAAGGTGTTCGACATTACCCAGACGATGACCGGCGCCAAGTTCCAGACGCAGGTGCTGGCTAATCAGATGTACGACCAAGCGTTTACTTTCCTGAATGCCGGGCGTGGCTCAGCTACAGCGGTCATCATTTTCGTTCTGGTGATCCCGATCGTCATCTTCAACACCAGGCAGATGCTCAAGAACAAGGAGGTGCGTGGACAATGAGTGTTGGCGCCTCTACTTTGGCTAAGCGCAGTCTGACATCCAGGTTCGGATCGCTCGTCGCGGCTCTGATAGCCATCTTGTGGACCATCCCCACTTTCGGGCTACTGGTCACCTCGTTCCGACCTGAAGGGTTGATCAAGACTACCGGCTGGTGGACCTTCTTCGGCGACCCCCAAGTGACGCTGGAGAACTACCACAATGTCCTGTTCGGCTCGACCTCCCAGGGTGATCTGTCGAACTACTTCATCAACTCGCTAGTCATCACCATTCCGGCGACGATTGCACCGCTGGTGATTGCGACCATGGCTGCCTATGCGTTCTCGTTCATGAAGTGGCGCGGGCGCGACACCGTGTTCGTCATTGTCTTCGCCATGCAGATCGTGCCGTTGCAGATGTCGCTGATTCCCTTGCTGAGGATCTTCTCCTCCAGCTTTGGGAAAGACTTCCCCTTCATGTCGATTTGGGTTGCGCATACGGCGTTCGCCCTTCCTCTGGCGATTTTCCTGCTGCACAACTTCATGGCTGAGATTCCCAGAGAGCTAGTAGAAGCGGCCGAAGTGGATGGGGCCGGTCACGTGGCCACCTTCTTGCGCGTCATTTTGCCGCTCATGGTTCCCGCCATTGCTTCGTTCGCCATCTTCCAGTTCCTCTGGGTCTGGAACGACCTGCTGGTTGGGTTGACGTTCTCTGGCGGACAGTCGCTCACTGCTCCGCTGACTGCCCGACTCCAGTCGATGGCCGGTTCGCGCGGACAGGATTGGCACTTGCTGACCGCCGGGGCTTTCATCTCGATGATTGTTCCGCTGGCAGTGTTCTTCTCCCTTCAGCGCTATTTCGTGAGGGGCTTGACGGCCGGTTCAGTCAAAGGCTGACAGCGAGAGCGGCTCGGCAAGGTTAGTCTGCTGAGCCGCTCTCGTTCTATACTCAGGGCATCCCAACGTAGAGATGGCAGATTGTGACTCAGATTCCCAGTAGTGTTGCGCGCATGTCGGTCCCCGTGACCCAGGCTGAGCATGCCTACACGGCGATCCGAACAGCCATCATCTCTGGCCAACTCTCGGCCGGGGCACGCGTGTACCAAAGCGAATGGGCTGAAGCGCTGGGAATCTCAGTGACACCGGTACGCGAAGCAATCCGCCGCTTGGAGCAGGAGGGGCTGCTGAACGTCACCCCGCACCGAGACGTCACCGTCAGCGAACTGAGTTTGGCCGGCGCCGAGGAGATCTACGCCATGCGCTTGCGGGTAGAACCACTTCAGATGGAGAAGTCCATCGAGAAGTTCACCAAGTCAGCTTCACAACAGGCGCTGTCCCTATGCCGTCAGATGGACACCACCCACGACATCATCGAGTTCACCTACCTGAACCAGCAGTTTCACCGCACACTGTTGAGCTACGACGATTCCTGGACAGCCCGGGTCACCGAGATGCTCGAGGCGGCAGCAGCACCCTACGTGGCCCTGTCACTTCGAAAATGGCCAGCCCAAATCAAGGACTCCAACGCGCAGCACTTTCAGCTGCTCTCCGCGTTCGACGCGGGCGATCTCGCCACAGCCATCGAAGTCGGGCACGCACACCTGACTTCGACGCTGGAGGCTCTCAGGAAGGGACTAAGCTGACTGTCTTCGCCGACATTTCCGGATGAGGCGGGTCGCAACCGCATGGACCGGCTGGGTTGCCCGCCACTTTTGGTCCGGGTCCAGCGCTTCAGGAGCGCAATACCAGGGGATCCCGTCCTCAATTCGAATTTTCCAGCCGGAGCTGCCTAGATTTCGGTGGTGGTACCAGCAGAGCATCGCTCCGTTGCTCACGTGGGTTGGGCCTCCTCGAGCCCACTCGGTCACGTGGTGGATTTCGCACCAGGCGGCCTCCGTGTTACATCCGGGAATCACGCACCCACCATCTCTGGCTGCAATCGCCGCCCTCTGAACCGGGGTGAAGACGCGTTCCGGGCTTCCAAGCTCGACAATTTGCCCGTTGTCTCCCTGGGCCACGAACTGGAAGCTGGCACCGCAGGCCGCGTGCAGCAGCTCCGCCTGGTCGATCAGGGTGGGTCTGCTCTCGTGGATGTAGCCACCCCGGCCAGCCGCAACGTCCTCTGCCTCCACCTGCACGATGACGGTGAAAGGTTGCCCGTTGCGCTTGGGAATCGCCGGGGAGTCGGCAGCTGCCTTCCCGATTGCGATGAGTGAGTCGTGGCGGCGCTGGGCGGGAGTGCGCGGATCCTCTTCGTCCCCAGCCAACTTTGGATTAGCAATTTGGGAAAACAGCCCGGTGAAGACCGCGGCCCCCTCGGCAACCAGCACGCCCGACAGTCGGAACATGCCGTTCTCCAGTTCCACCAGGTCGACCCGTCGGGTTTCGAACGTCTCTGTCCGACTGGGAGCATCCAGCTTCCGACGCCATGTTTCAGCTTGGGTGCGCAGCTCCGGCAAGCTGAGCGCCAATGCCGGAACCAGCTGCCCGTCCTGATCGTAGCCGGCAGCGCTGGCAACCAGCACCTGTTCCGCCAGTTCCCGTTCCTCCCCTTCCGGCAAGTCGCGAAGTGAGTTGACGATGACTTTGGCGGCGTTACTGGTTAGGTTTCCTTGGCTGAACTCGTGGGCCGTGTGGGGAAAAGCTGGCCCCAGTTTCTCACCCGTCTCCTGGTCGAGGCGGGGCATCAGCTGGCGGGCCAGGCGCACCCGGCTTTTGGTGGCGGCCGGCGCGCTCAGGGCAAACCGGCTCCAAACGTCGGTCGCATCCCGGCACCCCACCTGATGGGCCAGGCTGATCTCCCGCGCACACCGCTCCTGAACTTCCTGCGTAAGCTCAACCAAGCGCGCGTCGATCTCCCGCTGGAGCTTCCCGGTTTGAGCCACCAGGTCCAGCAGGTCTTGATCGCTGAGCTGCGAGAGTGTCATCCCTCTATTGTGGTCGAGGAGACCAGCCTGCCCGCAAGGGGTGTGGATAACTATGCTCCGCGGGCGAGCACTTCCCTCCGCAAGTCCTCCACTGACCCTCCGGATCCCAGCACCACTCGAGCCAGCAGGCGAGCTTTGCGCCCCGACAAGAAGCCCGCTGGGATCACCCCTAATGACAGCAGGTCGATCTCAGCCCCACGGTACCCGTACGTCCTAGTGAGGACGCTGCCCGACCCGGTTCGGCTGGTCAGGATGACTGGGATCCCCCGATCAAGCGCCGCAGCCAGCCGATCTCTTGTCCCGTAGGAAACGTGTCCCGCCCCTGATCCAGCCACGACCAGGGCCACCGCACCGCCGGCGAGGGCCGCCTCAATCAGCTGCCCGTCGTCGTCCAGTACCGCCTCGATCAAGGGGACAAACACCCCCTTGGGTTCAGGCAGACTCGGGAACACCTCCACCGGCCGATAGTGGAGCCGAAGCTGCCCCTCGACCACGTGACCCACCGGCCCTTCCCCCGGGGAGGCGAAGGCGCAAATTGAGCTGGTATGAGACTTTTCCACAGTGCGGGCCAAATGGATTTCTCCGGCCATCACGACCAGGACCCCTATTTCGCGCACCGCCGGCTCGGCTGCCACCAGGATCGCATCGCGCATGTTGGCCGGTCCGTCTGAGCCCGGCTCATCTGGAGATCGCATAGCCCCGGTGACAATCAGCGGCGCCGGCAGGTCCCAAAGCAGATCAAAGAAGTACGAGGTCTCGTCGATCGTGTCGGTCCCCTGAGTAATCACTACTCCGGCCGCGCCGGCCTGAACTGCTGCCCGGCACTCAGCCAGGACCTGCAACAGGACCTCCGTGGTGAGCGAGGCGGAGGGCACCCGTTCCAGCGAGTGTAACTCCACCTCAACTTCACCGAGGTCGGGCAGGCTGGCCGCCAACTCCTTCGCCCCCAAGGTGGGGACAATCCCGGGATTGTCGGCCCCCTTGGTCATGGAAATTGTGCCTCCGAGGGTCACCAGGGCTACGCGTGGGCTCACCGGGTCGCCTCAAACGGGAAGCGCTGACGGAAGTCATCCGCCACCTCGGCGAAGGTGCACCACTGGACCCCAGGGTGTCGGTCGATATGGTCGAACACCCGCTCCAGCATCATCAGCACCTGAGGACGGCCAGAAACGTCCGGGTGGATGGTAAACGGAAACACCGCGTAGTCCATCTCCCGGTAGATCCAGTCAAACTGGTCCTTCCACAGCTGCTCGATCACCTGCGGGGCGACGAACCCGTGCGAGTTCGGGTACCCCTTGATGTACATCATCGGCGGCAGGTCATCGACGTACCAGTTCGCCGCGATCTCGACCAGGTCCACCTCGTGCCCGCGCACCAGGGGCTTCATCCACTCGCTAGCTTCCTTGCTGTAGTCCACGTTGGTCCAGGTGTCTCCCACCCGGGCGTAGAACGGCAGGAAGTCGTGGTACGACTGCGAGTTGTCGTATGAGAACCCATTGTCCAGCAGGAGCTGAGCCGTGTACTCGCTCATTTCCCACCAGGGGGCCACGTACCCTTTCGGCCGGGATCCGGTGAACTTCTCAATCAGGGAGACGCAGCGCCCCAGCACGTCCGCCTCCTGCTGGGGTGACATCGCCACCGGATTCTCGTGGCTGTAACCGTGGACCGCAATCTCGAACCCGGCCGCCGCGACATCTTCAGTCTCTTGCGGGAAGGTTTCGATCGAGTGCCCCGGGATGAACCAGGTGGCCGGCAAGACGCGCCGCTGCAGGAGTTGTCTCACCCGCGGCATCCCGACTTCACCGGCGAACATACCGCGCTGAATATCGTTGGGCGAGTCCTGCCCCTCATAGGAGCCCAGCCAACCGGCGACCGCGTCGACGTGCACCCCCACGCATACTTTAATTTCTTTCATGACGTGCTCCTAGCTAACGGTCTTCTGCCCGCACTCCGGGCAGCAGGTAGTGCAGTCCAACGTGAACCACCAGGGTGACAATCAGGGCGGCCACGCCGGCGGAGAACCCACCGGGCAACGGCAGGAAATACTGGAAGACGATGCCACAGACCGCGCCCAACAAGAATGACACCACACCTGTCCAGCGTACCGGCCGCTGACGGGTCAGGTTGGCATCCGTGTACACAGATTTGCGGAGCAGGTAGTAGTCGGCAATGATCGGGCCGGCCAACGGCACAAAGGCTGCCCCCAGCACGGTGATAAAGTCGGCGAAGAACAGCTGATAGAAACCGAGGGAACCCAGGATCGTTCCGATGATTCCCACCACTAGCACTATGGACGTCCGACGGACATTCCAGCCGACCGAGTTCATCCCAGCACCGGTGTAGAGCGAGTTGCTGTACAGCTCAGAGTTGTTGGTGGTCCACAAAGACACCGTCCAGACCAGCACCCCGATCAGCGCAATAAAGACACCCTGGACGTACATCCAGTTGACGAAGTTCGCATCGCCAGTAGCAATCGTCCCAATATAACCAACCACGTTCAGCAGTGGGTTGGTGATGATGAAGCAGGCGGCCGCCCCAATCAGCACTGCCTTCCGGTTTTTGGCGAATCGCATAATATCTGGACCCATGATGGCCCCGGCGATCCAGGCTCCAATCACGAGGGTCAGACCGGAACCGAACCCGAACCCGGACCGGGTGTTTGACTCGGCCACCACCGCGTCCCACCCGCCGAAGTCCTTCACCATCGCGATCCCCACTACCAGGGAAACGATCAAAACGAAGGGCGCGACCGGCAGCGCGATTTTCTCAATCGCAGAAATTCCGCGGTAGGCGGTCCAGGTGAACAGGGCGCCGAATACCAGGCAGCTCAAGACCACTTCCAAGCTGATCGGAGCAATCCCCGGCCGACCCAGCACCGCCGGGTCAATTACGGTCACCCCGGTTGGGCTCCCCAGGAGCACTCCCCAGACGTCGCCAATCATCCCCAGAATGGAGGAGAACCAGCCCAGTGTCAGCAGCGCCATCACCACCATCGGGACCACCATCCCAACTCGGCCATAAGAGAAGCGCGCCAGCATCGCCAGGTTGAATCCGGTGGCCATCGCGGGGATGCCCAGCAGAATGGTCAGAATGAATAGGAACAGTTCCCCGGCCGCCACGGTCAGGAACGCCTGACCCATCGGCATTCCGGCGGTCCCGCCCTGGCCGGCTAACTGCCCGCCCACCACCAGCCCGGTGACGACGAAGCCGAAGCCGACCCAGATAGCGGCGATGCCCCAGGTGCTTCGACGGGCGGTCCGGGGGACAGATTCCAGCATGTACTCCTGATGGTCATTAACAGGTGGAGACGCCATTGTGTGCTCACTTTCGTTGTTGGGATGCGCAGCATCGCTGCTTGCGATATATCATATATGTTGCACGCGTCACGTCAACGTTGATCGCCATCTGGACAAACTGCTAGCTGATCCCCGGGGGCGCCGAGTCGATCCAGGAGATCACGCCCTCGTAATCCCCGGTCGAAAGCACCATCTCGTACTCACAGTCGCCGTCGCGCAGGTGCAGCACCGAGGTCCCCATCGTCGGATGGTGCCGGGGTTGCTCCACCAGCTCCAGCGAAGTGCGGGCAAGCAAAAGGTCCGGGGTCACTCGAAAGCGAACTAACCCGGACCAAGCCATATTGGAGCGCCCGTAACGGGCATACCCGCGCATCCAACCGGAGTCGTGCGAAGGCTCCTTTGGATCAATCACGCGCAGCAGGGTGCGAAATGAGCCCAGGCGGTGACTGAGGACGTAAATCCGTCCCAGCAGAAATCCGCCCGGGCCCACCAGCAAGATCAGAACGGGAATCAGCACTAACCAGGTCATTAGGCTTCTCCCCTTTCTTTAGATCACCGTACCTTCGTCGACTACCACCGTAACAAAGTCATCGTCCACGGAAGCAAATCCGCCGCTGACTGAAATGTTGACTTCCCCGCCGGGGTCGGCCCCCCGCACCTCGACGTTGCCGGTATTCAGCACCGCCAGCACGGGTTGCCGGCCCGGCAATACGCCCAGTCGGCCGTCCAGAGCGGGAATCGACACGTAGTCGGCTTCCCCCTCCCACAGTGTGGAGGTCCGATTGACGACCTCGATGCTCAGCCGCTTGCTCATTGCTTCTGCAGCTCGTGCCACTTGCGCTCGAGGTCTTCAATCCCGCCGATGTTGAAGAACGCCTGCTCGGGAATGTGGTCGTATTCCCCGTCGGCGACCCGGCGGAAGGCCTCGATCGTTTCGGACAGCGGCACGGTGGAGCCGGGAACGCCGGTGAACTTCTCCGCCATGTAGGTGTTCTGCGACAGGAACTGCTCGATCCGCCGGGCCCGCGCCACGGTGATCTTGTCTTCTTCGGACAGTTCGTCGACCCCGAGGATCGCGATGATGTCCTGCAGTTCCTTGTTCTTCTGCAGAATCTGCTTGACCCGGGTGGCCACGTTGTAGTGGTCCTCGCCCACGTATTTGGGGTCCAGGATTCGCGAGGTGGAGGCGAGCGGGTCCACGGCCGGGTAGAGACCGCGCGAGGCGATCTCGCGGGCCAAGTTGGTGGTCGCATCCAGGTGGGCGAAGGTGGTGGCCGGAGCCGGGTCGGTGTAGTCGTCAGCAGGCACGTAGATCGCCTGCAGCGAGGTGATCGAGTGGCCGCCGGCCGAGGTGATCCGCTCTTGGAGCAGGCCCATCTCGTCAGCCAGGTTCGGCTGGTAACCCACCGCAGAGGGCATCCGCCCTAGCAGGGTCGACACCTCGGACCCCGCCTGGGTGAACCGGAAGATGTTGTCGATGAACAGCAGCACGTCCTGCTTCTGCTCGTCCCGGAAGTACTCGGCCATGGTCAGCGCGGTCAGGGCCACCCGCAACCGGGTCCCTGGCGGCTCGTCCATCTGGCCGAACACGAGGGCGGTCTTGTCGAAGACGCCCGCCTCTTCCATCTCGTGGATCAGGTCGTTCCCTTCACGGGTCCGCTCCCCCACCCCGGCGAAGACGGACACGCCGCCGTGATCCTGGGCCACGCGCTGAATCATTTCCTGAATGAGCACGGTCTTGCCCACCCCGGCGCCGCCGAACAGGCCGATCTTGCCACCCTGCACGTAGGGGGTGAGCAGGTCGATCACCTTGATGCCGGTTTCGAACATCTTGGTCTGGCCCTCGAGCTGGTCAAAGTGAGGGGGATCGCGGTGAATCGGCCACCGCTCCTTGATTTCCAGCGGGGTATCAGAGTTCAAGCACTCACCGGTCACGTTGAACACGTGCCCCTTGGTGATGTCACCCACCGGCACCGTGATGGGCGAGCCGGTATCGGTCACGGCCTGCCCCCGCACGAGCCCGTCGGTGGGCTTCAGCGCGACGGTGCGGACCAGGTTGTCCCCGAGGTGCTGGGCCACTTCGAGGGTCATGGTGGTCTTGCCCTCACCCTCGCCCTGACCGGTCAGGTCCAGTTCGACCAGCAGCGCGTTGTAGAGCGCAGGGATTGCATCCGGGGGAAACTCCACGTCCACGACGGGGCCGACCACGCGGGCCACGCGCCCCTCCGCGAGCTTCTTGTCATTTTCTGCCATTTTGGTCCTCTGCTATGCCTGCTGTGTCAGGGCGTCAGCCCCGGACACGATCTCGGTGATTTCCTGGGTGATGTCCGCCTGGCGCGCCGCGTTGGCCAAACGGGTGTAGTCGGTGATCAGTTCGTTCGCGTTCTCGTTCGCGGTGTGCATCGCCTGCTGGCGCGAAGCAAGTTCGGAGGCGGCCGCCATCAGCATGGCGGAACGAATCCGGTCCCGAATGTAAAGCGGCAACAACTGGTTGAGCACTTCCCGCGCCGAGGGGATGAACTCGTACTCCGGGTAGGCGTCATCCTCTTTGAACTCACGATCCGAGTCGTCGACGCCGGGAATCTGCCGCGTGTCCACCACGGTCAGCGGCAGCATTTTCCGGATCTCGGGCACCTGGGTCACCATCGACTTGAAGCGGGTGAAGACTAGATAAATCTCCGCCACCCCGTCGGTTGGGTCCAGGAAGGCGTCCAGCAGGGTCTGGGCCACCTCGTCCATCATCTCGTTGTCCGGGTTGTCCGATTCCCCAGTCCAGGACTGTTTGATCGGCACGTGCCGGAAGTTGAAGTACTGGACGGCGCGCCGCCCGGACGCGTACAGGACCGGTTCCTTGCCGTCTTCGCGCAGCTCCTGCAGCAGCCGCTCGGTCTCACGCAAAATGGTGGCCGAGTAGGCTCCCGCCATTCCCCGGTCCGAGGCGACCGCTAGCACGGCCACCCGGTTGGTGTCTTTCCGGGGTTGGGTGATCGGGTGATCGACCCGGCCGTGCACGGTAACGGCCGCGACCGCGCGGGTGAGCGCAGCGGTGTACGGGTCCGCTTCCGTGGCCCGGCGCCGAGCCGTGCCAATGCGGGAAGCAGCGATCATCTCCATCGCCCGGAACACCTTCGCCAGGGTCTCGGTGGAGCGGATCTTCTGCTTGTAGATCCTTTGTTGTCCCGCCATGACCTAGTCCTGGTCGCTGCGGCGCTTGCCCACCGCAATAGTCTCTTCGGTCCGTTCGGCCTCAACCGCACCCGCGTCCGCCTCGCCGGCCGCGTCGACGAACACGTCGTGGCATTCGGTGACGACCCGGCGCAGCTCTGCCTCGGTCTCATCGGTCAGCAGCCCGGTTTCGGCGATGGTCGCCAACACGTTCGAGTGGGCCCCCACGTAGTCCAGCAGGTTGTCCTGGAACGGCAGCACCTGACTCAGTTCCAGATCGTCCAGGAACCCGTTCGACCCGGCCCAGATCACCACCACCTGCTGTTCCACCGGCATGGGCGAGCTCTGGGCCTGCTTCAGCAGCTCCATCAGCCGCTCGCCGCGGACCAGTTGCTTCCGGGTGGTCGCATCCAGGTCGGAGGCAAACATGGCAAACGAGGCCATCGACCGATATTGGGCCAAGGTCAGCTTCAGCGTGCCGGCCACCTTCTTCATCGCCTTGATCTGGGCGTCACCGCCAACGCGGGACACGGAGATCCCGACGTCGACTGCCGGACGCTGGTTGGCGTTGAACAGGTCCGACTGCAAGAAGATCTGCCCGTCGGTGATCGAGATGACGTTGGTCGGAATGTAGGCCGACACGTCGTTGGCCTTGGTCTCGATGATCGGGAGGCCGGTGAGCGAACCGCCACCGAGCTCGTCGGAGAGCTTGGCGCAGCGTTCCAGCAGCCGGGAGTGCAGGTAGAAGACGTCGCCCGGGTAGGCTTCGCGCCCCGGCGGGCGGCGCAGCAACAGCGACACTGCGCGGTAGGCTTCGGCCTGCTTAGACAGGTCGTCGAAGACGATCAGCACGTGCTTGCCGGCATACATCCAGTGCTGACCAATGGCCGAGCCGGTGTAGGGAGCCAGGTACTTGAAGCCGGCCGGGTCTGAGGCCGGGGAAGCCACGATGGTCGTGTAGTCCAGCGCCCCGGCATCGGCTAGGGTCTGTCGGACAGAGGCAATCGTGGAGCCCTTTTGTCCGATGGCCACGTAGATGCAGCGCACCTGCTTCTGGGGGTCACCGGACTCCCAGTTGGCCTTCTGGTTCAAAATGGTGTCGATCGCGATGGTGGTCTTGCCGGTCTGCCGGTCGCCAATGATCAGCTGACGCTGACCGCGCCCAATCGGGATCATCGAGTCAATCGCCTTGAGGCCGGTCTGGAGCGGCTCGTGCACCGACTTGCGGTCCATCACGCCGGGAGCTTGCAGTTCCAGCGCACGGCGTCCGTCAATGTCGGTGATTTCGCCCAGCCCGTCCATCGGCTGGCCGAGGGGGTCAACCACGCGGCCCAGGTACCCGTCCCCAACGGAAACGGAGAGAACCTCACCGGTACGGCGCACCTCCTGCCCCTCTTCGATGGAGTCAAATCCACCCAACACCACCACGCCAATTTCGCGGGGGTCCAGGTTCAACGCCAGGCCCAGTGTTCCGTCGGCGAAGCGAAGCAGTTCGTTTGCCATGGCACCGGGCAGTCCTTCGACCCGGGCAATGCCGTCCGCGGCCTCAGTTACATACCCCACCTCTTCGGCGGCGGTGCTTGCGGGCTCGTAGGAATCCACGTAGGAGTCAAGCGCAGCCCTGATGTCTTCCGGGCGAATCCCGAGGTCAGCCATAAACCAGTCCTAATCGTTGTCAGTGTGTATGTTGTTAGCGAGTCAGGGCGCGCCGGGCAGCTCCCAGCTCGGAGCGGATCGACGAGTCCGCCGCCTCATCCCCATAGTTGATGCGGAAGCCGCCGATCAGATCGGGCTCAACCGAAACGGCCAAGGAAATATCGCCGCCCACTTGAGTTTTGATCAAATCGCGCAAGCGAGCCAACTGAGCATCAGTTAGCTCGGTAGCGGTAGCCACGGTCACCAGTTGGGCGTTGTGAGCCTGGGCCGCCCGCTCGGCGAAGTGACGCAGAGTTTGGAGGAGCCGGCCCCGCCCAGAGATGTGGACCGCTCGTTTGACCAGCGCCAGGGTTGGGTCGGCCACTTTGCCGGCAAGCAGCCGGTCGGTGATGGCCTGCCGCTCCTCGTCGTTAGTTCCACCCACGTCAGAAAGCCGGATCCGCAGTTCCCGTTCCAGGCTCGCCAACTGGTTGAGGGCAAACAGCTCGTCCTCAACCCGGCTGAGTTCACCCGCGAACTTCGCGCCGTGCAGGATGGCCCGAACGCCCAGGTCCTCCACGGTTTTCCGGAAGGTATCCGGGCGAGACCAGTGCTGTCCGGCCAATTGCACCAGCGCGTTCACCACCGGGGTGACGGCCCGATCCTGCAGCAGGTTCCGGGCCAGCGCCTGCCGGTCCGCACTGCTCCGACCGGGGTCGGTGAGGGCGCGCAGCAAACTCTTTTCCTGGTCCAAAAGGTCGGCCAGGTCAAAAAGCTGCCGTCCCGCCTGGTCGCTGAGAACCTCGGAGGTCAGCGCATCCAGGAGGGTCTGCTCGGCGGCCGTCTGATTGGTCTGCTGCTCAGCGCTCATTTACTTGGTAACTCCTGCGGTGGTGGTCTTGAGGTCCGCTTCCAGCTCATCCATGAAACGGTCGATGACGCGAGTGGAAAGCTCACGATCCTTCAACTGTTCCCCGATGATCTTCTCAGCCAACTCGGTGGCCAGTTCGCCCACGTCGCGGCGCAAAGTTAGTTCTGCGCTCTTGCGGTCCGCTTCGATCTGGCGAGTGGCGTTTTCGGTGATGCGCTGCGCCTCGGCCGTGGCCTCGACGCGGGCTTCCCGGACAATGCGCTTGGCATCCTGGTCCGCGCGCTCCCGAATCTCCCGAGCCTCTTCGTTGGCCGCGCGCACAATCTCGCGCCGCTCCCGCTGAGCCAGGGCCGCCTCTTCCTTGGCGGTGTCGGCCGCCTGAAGACCCGTCTCGATCTGCTCTTGACGCTGATCCAGCACCCGGTAGATCTTGGGCAGAGCCCAACCGAGCACCAGCCACAGAATCAGGAAGATGATCGCCGACCAGAAGATTTCGTACAGCGGCGGCAGGACAATCGAAAGACCATCCGGTTCCACCGGTACCTCCGCGGCAAATACGACAGTGTTCATTAGGAAATCAGGGCGAGGACGAAGCCGATCAGACCAAGGGCCTCCACCAGGGCGGCGCCGATGATCATGTTGGTGAACAGTCGTCCAGCAACCTCAGGCTGACGGGCGGTGGCTTCCTGGGTCTTGCCCACCAGGATACCGATGCCGATGCCGGGGCCAAGGGTGGCGAGGCCGTAACCGATGGTCGCAATAGAGCCGGTCATATTTGTTTTCCTTTGTTATTGGTTTCTGTTACTTGGTTTGAGCGCCGAGGTGTCGCTCAGTGAGCCTCGACTGACATCTTGATGTAGACGGCAGTGAGGATGGTGAAAACGTAGGCCTGCAGCGCTGCCACAAACAGCTCGAACAGGGTCAGGACGACGGAGCCGCTGAAGGTCAAAATGGCCAGAGGCTTCATCCCGCCGGCGGCCACCACCATCGACTGGGTGCCAAAATAGGTGATCGCCAGCAGCATGTGTCCGGCAATCATGTTGGACAGCAGACGGACGGCCAACGTGGCCGGGCGAACGACGAAAGTAGAGAACAGTTCAATCGGGGTGATCAGAATGTAGACCGGCCAGGGGACCCCCGGCGGGAACAGCTGCTCTTTGAAGAATCGGAACCCACCGCGGGCTTTGATCCCCGCCCCGATGAAGGTGACGTAGGCGAAGACCGCGAACACCAGCGGCACCGACATCACCGATGAGGCCGCTATGTTGATGCCGGGGATGACGCCGGTCAGGTTCATCCCGAGCACACCGAAGAAGATGGTTCCCAGAGCGACCGCGTACTTGCGACCCCGCTCGTGTCCCAGCAGCTCAATCCCGATGTTCTTCCGAACAAACTCGGCCAAGAACTCGACGGTTGCCTGACCCCGACCGGGAACCAGCTTGGCCCGCAGGGCCACCGTCACGAGGATCGCCGAGAGCACCACCGCCACCAGCAACCGAGCCAGCGTCAGCCGGTTGAACTCAAAAGCGGTCTCGTCCCAAATCAGAGTTTCGGGGAAGAAATCACCCATTCCCGGAGAGTGGATCGAGTTGCCCGGCGCGCGGCCGGTCTCCCAAAAGCCCGGAATCGCGGTCAGCGCAATGATGACAACGATGGCGACCAAGCCGACCCACCACCACAGTGGGTAGCGTCGCTTGGGCTTCTCCATATCCGTCGTGCTCGCGGCGGTGTCGATGGCGGACAGGATTCCCCCTCATGAATCAAGTGGAGCTCCCCGCAGCGACCCAGCGGCGCGGGATTACCCCTGAAAGTGTTGATCTCAAGTCATGATATCAGTTCCCGATCTGAGGGCCAGGGGAAGATGAGAGTGGTAAAGGCCTCAAACACAGCAACAGTTGGAAACAACTAATCCGTCCTGACCTGCAGGAATTCTTGATCTGTCCGCCAAACAGTGACCGGTTGCTCACGGCCACAGGCCGGCCTCCTACAGGTGATCCTCGTCGGTCATCCCGACCTGGGCTCCCGCCTGCGCCGCCATCACCGGCACCATGGCGGTAAAGACAGCCGCCGCAATCACGGCAATCGCCACCAGGAGCGGGTCGTCGTGGAAGACGTACTTCGTCAGCAACACCGCGCCGGCCGCCACCGCGATTTTGACCAGGTAGTCGATCATCAACCAGCCAAGCCCAATATGCTCGGCTTTCACCATCTGGTTCAGGGTGTAGGCGCTGGTGCCCATAATCAGACCCGCGCTGATTACCCCGACCAGGGCGGAAACAATCGGCCGGTCAGGCAGGAAGAAGGCGCCCAGGATCACCAGGACAACCAGGGCCAGGTAGGCGTTTCGCAGCCGGGCCAAAGTGGACTTCCGGAATCGCTCCATCCCAACGGTTCTCATTGGGGGTCCTTTCGTTCGGGGTCGTGCAGGCTGGGCCAGATGACGGGGACTGCCCTGGGCGCGGATTCAGCCGCGGGCTCAGGAGCCGGCTCACGGACCGGCCGAGGCGGCACCGGCTCGGCGGGTGGCCGCGCCAGCCCCGCCGCAAAAGTCTGCTTCCAAGTAATTTGTGGGCGGGAAATAACTTCAATCCCGTCGTCAACCAGGACCGGTCCCCCGGGAACGCCAATCCCCCGGGTGGTCGAGCGCCGCCAACCCCAGCGCCGGCCCACCCCGGGCAGCAGGTAGAGCGAGGCCAGAATCAGGACCACGCTGAGGGCCCCCGCCACCGCAACCACCTGGCCCGGTGGGAACAGCAGAAGCGCCACCCCCACCCCGGCCGCGAGCGCCGTCCAGGCGTACAGAATTGCCACCACACCCCGGTGGGAGTGTCCCAGGTCCAGCAGCCGGTCGTGCAGGTGAGTCCGGTCGGCCACGAACGGACTCTTGCCCTGCAGCAGGCGCCCAACGGCGGTCCAAACCAGATCCACCAGCGGGATGGCCACCACCACCAGCGGCAACAGGACCGGCAGCAGCGCCGCCAGCGCCGCCTGGTCCCCCAACACCGCGGGGTTGACCTGCCCGGTCACGATGATGGCGGCGGCAGCCATCACCAGGCCCAGCACCATTGACCCCGAGTCCCCCATGAAAATCGAGGCGGGGTGGAAGTTGAACCAGAGGAACCCGATACAGGCCCCCACCAGCGCAATCATGATCACCGCGGCGGCGGTGGCGTAGGTCTGGGCGTTCATCAGGCGCGACAGCAGGTACGAGTAGAGGAAGAACGAGGCCGCCCCGATCGCGACCACCCCGGCAGCCAGCCCGTCCAGCCCGTCGATGAAGTTGACCGCGTTGATTACCGTCACCATCACCAGGACCGACACCACGATTGAAAGCCGGGCGGATCCGATGGTCAGGCCGAACACCGGGAAGCTGATGAGCTGCACCCCGTTGAAGGCCATCCAGCCGGTGATAATCAGTTGCCCACCCAGTTTGGCCATCCAGTCCAGTTCCCAGACGTCGTCGACCGCCCCCAGCAGGCAGATGGCCAGGGCACCGATCAGGACGGTCCAGATGACCCCACCCTCATAGATGGGTTGCAGGTATCCGACCTGAGCCCCCAGCAGCAGCGCCAAACCAAACCCGAGGGTGATCGCAACCCCGCCCATCCGGGGGGTGGGCACGATGTGGACGTCCCGCTCACGCAGGGGGGTGAGCACGTTGAAAGAGAGTGCCAGCCGCCGCACCGCCGGGGTGAGCAACACGGTTGCCCCCATGGCGATGAACATCAGCAGCAGGTAGGTGCGCATTTTGGCTAGGTCAGACTTCCCAGGTCGCGGGCGATTTCCTCCCAGTCTAGCGCCCCGGCTCGCACGAGCTGGGGTGGCCACTGGGAGCAGTCGATGATCGTGGAGGCCTCCCCGATTCGGGCGGGGCCACCGTCCAGGTAGACGGAGACTTTCTCCCCGAAATATGCCCGCGCCTGCTCAATGGTGAGGGCCGGCGGCTCGCCGGTGAGGTTGGCCGAGGTGACCGCGAGCGGCCCCGTTTCGGCCAGGAGTTCGCGGGTCTGGTCCTGGTCGGGCACCCGGACCGCCACCGTGTGGCCGCGCAGACTCAGATCCCAGCCAAACTCGGCGGAGGTGGGCACAATCAGGGTGAGTGCGCCGGGCCAGTACCGCTGGGCCAGCCGGGCGGCGGCGCGAGCGGCCCGCTCCCCCACTCGGCCCCAGTCGGCCACTGCCAGCGCCTCGTCAGCCCGGGCAAACAGGACCGGAGGCGGCATGGTTTCCCTGCGCCCCTTCGCGGCCAGCAGCCGGGTGACAGCCTCCTGGTCGAACGGGTTGGCCCCAATCCCGTAGACGGTGTCGGTTGGCAGCACGATTAGCTGGCCGGCGCGGGTTGATTCTGTTGCGTTCATCTGCCCTCCTCAGGCGGGGACGCGGGCGGACAGGAAGCGCGGGCGACCGGTCAGGTCGGGCAGCGTCTGCGGGTCCGTGAACCCCAGCTCTTCAGCAATTCGGCACAGGGACGGTCCCTGGCGTTCGTCATGTTCCATTAGTAGTTGGCCGCCGGGGGCCAGCAGGCGCCGTGCACGCCGGGCGATTCCGCGCGGCAGGACCAGTCCGTCTTCCCCACCGCCGTAGAGCGCCATTTCCGGGTCGAACAGGACTTCGCCGGTCAGGGCGGGGGTGCCGGGTACGTAGGGCGGGTTGGTCAGGACCAGGTTGACCTGACCGTCCAGCTCGGGCAGGGCTACGGTAGCGTCGCCTTGGACGAGGCGGTAGCTGCTGCCCGGGGCGAGGCTCACCTGGTCAGCGTTGCGCCGGGCATAGGCGGCGGCCACCGGCGACAGTTCCACTCCGATCACCTCGACCCCGCTGTGTTCGGCGGCCACGGCCAGGCCGATGGCGCCCGAGCCGGCACAGAGGTCCACCACCAGGTCGCCGCGGTGGACGTCGGCCACCTCCACCAGCAGCTCGGTTTCGGGTCGGACCGCGAACACTCCGGGACCAGCCTGCAGGGTTAGGCTCCGAAACTGCATGGTGCCGGTGATGTGCTGCAGGGGGAAGCCGGCGCGGCGCTGGGCGATGGCGCTCCGGTAGCGCTCAGCCGCCCGAGCCCCCACCTCGGGCTGGGCGCGCAGCAGCGTGTCCACGCCCAGGGCCCACTCCAGAAGCCAGCGGGCTTCCTGCTCGGGTTTTCCCGCGCGGCGAAGCTGGTTCGTTCCCCACCGGAGCAGCCCTGTCAGGGGGGCGGGTCCGGGTCGGGAGCTCACTTCTTGCCGGCGCCCGCCGCGGCGAGTCGGGCCGCCTCGTCCGCCTCAATGGCGGATTGGATCACCGGTTCAAGGGAGCCTTCCAGCACCTGGTCCAAGTTGTAGGCTTTGAACCCGGTCCGGTGGTCGGCGATCCGGTTTTCCGGGTAGTTGTAGGTCCGGATCCGCTCCGAGCGGTCCACGGTTCGCACCTGGGATAGGCGCTGGGCGGACGCTTCGGCTTCCCGCTGGGCTTTCGCTTCCGCGGCCAGCCGGGTTTTCAGCACCCGCAGGGCTGCCGCCCGGTTTTGAATCTGCGACTTCTCGTTCTGCATCGAGACCACGATTCCGGTCGGAACGTGGGTGATGCGGACGGCCGAGTCGGTGGTGTTGACCGACTGCCCACCGGGGCCCGAGGACCGGTAGACGTCGATCCGCAGATCGTTCATGTCGATCTCGACCTCGTCGTCCACTTCCAGTTCGGGCATGACCATCACCCCGGCCGCGGAGGTGTGAATCCGCCCCTGGGATTCGGTCACCGGCACCCGCTGGACGCGGTGCACGCCGCCCTCGTATTTCAGGTGGGCCCAGACCCCGTCTTCGGGCGCCGGGTTGCCTTTTGCGCGAATGGCCAGGGTGATGTCCTTGTAGCCGCCCATGTCCGTGTGGTTGGCGGACATTTCGGTCACCGACCAGCCCTTCTGCTCGGCGTAGCGCAGGTACATCCGGGCCAGGTCGGCGGCGAAGAGGGCGGATTCGTCCCCGCCTTCACCGGCCTTGATTTCCAGGATCACGTCGCAGGCGTCGTCGGGGTCGCGCGGAGCCAGGATCCGCAGCAGCCGCTGGTGGGCTTCCTCGCGCCGAGCGGCCAACTCGGTGGCCTCCTCGGCAAAGGAGGCGTCCTCATCGGCCAGTTCGCGGGCCGCCGCCAGGTCCTCTTCTACCCGGCGCAGCTCTTCGGCCGCTCGGACCACCTGGCCCAGTTCGGCGTAGCGCCGCCCCACCTGCCGGGCCCGGGCCTGGTCGTTGTGCAGGTTCGGGTCAGACAGGAGCTGTTCAAGTTCGTGGTATTCGGTCAGCAGCGGCTCAACCGCTTGCAGTTCATCAGAGGAGGACATGGGTGCCTTTCACAGCGCGAGTTGGGGGAAGGTAGTTAACGCAGAAGCCGACGACAAGTAGTCGCCGGCCCCTGGAATTAAGCTACTTGGTGCGCTTGCCGTAACGCTTCTCGAAGCGGGCCACGCGGCCACCGGTGTCCAGAATCTTCTGCTTGCCGGTGTAGAACGGGTGGCAGTTCGAGCAGACGTCGACGCGCATTTCCCCGCTCGGAATCGTGGACCGGGTCACGAAGGTGTTCCCGCAGGTGCAGGTCACGGTGGTCTCTACGTAGTCGGGGTGGATTCCCTGCTTCATGGTTTCTCCTCAGGTTGCGAAGGGCGCCGGGTCCAGCGGACAGGTTGTCGATCGGGGCGTGGCCCCCACCGGTGAACCGGAACCAAGGGTCTATTGTTCCATCTCGCGGCGCTCGGGTCTAGCTCGCAAGCCAAACCCGAGCGGTGAGATGGACTACTCTGCCGGGGTGGTTTTCTGCACCAGCATCAGGAACTCGGCGTTGGTCTGAGTTTCCTTCAGCTTGCCGAGAACCAGCTCCAGCGCCGACTGCTGATCCAGGGAGCCGAGCACGCGGCGCAGCTTCCACATAATCTGCAGCTCTTCGGGCTTGAGCAGCAGCTCCTCGCGCCGCGTCCCGGAGGAATTGATGTCGATCGCCGGGAAGATCCGCCGGTCAGCCAGCTGACGCGAGAGGCGCAGCTCCATGTTGCCGGTGCCCTTGAACTCTTCGAAGATCACCTCGTCCATCTTCGAGCCGGTCTCCACCAGGGCGGAGGCGATGATGGTCAGCGAGCCGCCCTCACGCAGGTTCCGGGCCGCACCGAAGAACTTCTTGGGCGGGTAGAGGGCCGCCGCGTCGACGCCGCCGGACAGGATTCGGCCCGAGGCGGGGGCAGCCAGGTTGTAGGCCCGGGACAGGCGGGTAATCGAGTCGAGGAGGACCACCACGTCGGCCCCCATTTCCACCAGGCGCTTGGCCCGCTCGATCGCCAGCTCGGCCACCATGGTGTGGTCGTGGGCGGGACGGTCAAAGGTCGAGGCGATCACCTCACCCTTGACGATCGAACGCATGTCGGTGACCTCTTCGGGCCGCTCGTCCACCAGCACCACCATCAGGTGGACGTCGGGGTTGTTCACCTCAATCGCCTTGGCGATCTGCTGGATGATCATGGTCTTGCCGGCCTTCGGCGGGGCGACGATCAGGCCGCGCTGCCCCTTGCCGATGGGGGACACCAGGTCGATCACGCGGGGGGTGAGGGCCTTAGGGGTCGTTTCCAGTCGCAGCTGCTCACGCGGGTACTCGGGGGTGAGCTTACCGAACTCGCGCCGCGAAGTGGCCTGTTCGACGCTCATCCCGTTGACCGAGTCCAGGCGGACCAGGGCGTTGTACTTTTGCTGGCGCCGCTCGCCTTCGCGGGCCGGTCGGACCGCACCCATCACCGCATCGCCGGCGCGCAGGCCCCACCGACGGACGTTACCGAGGGTGACGTAGACGTCGTTTTCGCCCGGCAGGTAGCCGGAGGTGCGAACAAACGCGTGGTTCGCCTGCACGTCCAGGATGCCGGCAATCGGCACCAGGTCTTCCGCGGGGGCACTGTTGTTGTTGCCGTTGGACTGCTGTTCGGTCCGTTCGGGCCGGTCCTGGCGGTCCCGTCCCCGGCGCCGACCGCGGTCACGGCGGCCACGGGACCGGTTCGGTTCCCCACCTTCGGGTAGGTCGATTGAGTCGAGCTTGCGGCTCACGTCCTCGGCGGGGGCGGAATCGTCCCCCTGTTTGCGGGCGCGGACCGCCTGCAGGTCTTCGGCCACCGCAGCCCGCACGTCCACCGTGTCGGACTTCTTTTCGGGCCGGCGCGCGGGGCGAGAGGAAATTTCTTCCTTCTTCGCGGGGGCGTCGAGGAGGGCGTGGGCGGCCGACTTGGGCTCAACGGCGGAGTCGGTGCTCACCCGGCGACGCGGGCGAGAGGAGCCGGAGCTGGCTTCGGCGGAAGCTGTCTGGGGGGCCGGGGCTGGCAGCGAATCCAGCAGGTCCGCGGCGGGGGCCGGCTTGCCAACAATGGCAGCGACCAGTTCGGGCTTACGCATCCGCGATGTGCCGCGCAGGCCCAGCTGGCCCGCCAGGGCGCGCAACTCAGGGAGTTTGAGCTTGTTCAGGTCAGCCTCTGACGGCACGCCGTTTTTCTGATCCATCTTGATTATGAGTCCTAACTAGGAGTCTTCCAGCGGATTCGCAGGATCCTGGAACCGCATTGAAGGTTGAAAGGTAACTGACACCGCACCGTCACACAGGCGGGGTAGTTGGTGCGCACAAACTTGCGCAAAGACCGGGATTGTTCTCAGAACGACTGTCTTCCCGATGGCTGTAACTTTACCACCACCGCGGCCTTCACCTGTACCGCAAGGCCCACTCTTTATTACAGCTTGGGAGCGAAATCACAGCGCAGAGCGGTCGAGGCCGCCTCGGTTTCCATCACGTGCCACCCGGATCGGCGCGCCGCTTCTCTCAGGGTCTCCGACACGGCCGTCAGACTCAGCACGGTCGGACCGGTCCCGGTTAGGGTGGCCACCACGCCGTTCTCCCGCAGCCACCCGATCAGCGCGTGGGAGGCGGGAACCGCCCCGGCCCAGGCCGGCAGCAGCACCGGATCCTCGGTGGCAGCCAGCAGCAACTCGACGGGAAGATCCCCATTTCCGAGGAGGAGCGCCAGCCAGGCCAGGCGGGCCGCCTCGCGACCGGCCGCTTCCAGGCTCAGGCGCGCCGGCGAGGGCAACTCACCTACCCGGGCAAAGTCGGGAACAAACGCCACCGGGGCCAACTCTGGGCGGGGCCGAAGCGACAGGGCCGGACGTTCCGGGTCGAGCGCCACCACCACTCCCCCGGCCAAAGCAGCCTGAACCCGCACCCGCTCGGCCCCTAAACTCACCGCGAGCTCGGTCACCAACTGCGGTTCGACGGGGACATCCAGCAGACCGTGTGCAGCCACCAGACCCGCCAGGATCCCGGCCGAGGTAGCTCCCAATCCCCGTCCCCGCGGGATTCCCGCTTGCAGGTGCAGTTCCACCCCCACCTGGGAGGCGTCGAAATGGTCCAGGCCCGCCCTGATCCCCCGAATGGTCGGGTGGGTTTCGCCGGTGGGCTCTTCCGCGGGTTCGCCGGTGTTTGGGTCAAAACTGCCGGTCAGCCCGTAGGACAGCACCCGGGTGTGTCCGGCGACAGCGTTGATCACGTATCGATCGTGCAGGCCCAGGGCCAGGGCCAGGTGCGCCGGGGGTCCACTCAGGCCGGTCGCGGTGGCGGCGACGGACAGTTCCACCCGATCTTGCCGGAGTCGCATTAGTCTTCCCGGTCGGTTCCCCCCGCCCGGGGGTGCAGCAACTGGTTCATTTGCTCCAGCGCCTGCGACATTACCCGGGTGGCGGCGCGGGCTTGATCGCGCTCAATTTGGGCGGCTTCCAACTCGTTGGTTAGCTCCTCGATTTGCGCGTTAAGCCGCGCCCGCTCCTCAGCTTCGAGATCTTTCATCCATCCGCCTCTATCAAATACTCGCTGCCCTTAGGATAACGCTACCAGGATGGGCGGGGGCCGCTAGTCGACCCGAGTTGTCTGGGGTCGGAACCGGTCCACGATGTTCACAATCAAAGTCAACGTGACGATGATGGCCACCACGATCATCGAGTGGGCAAAACCGATCCGCATCGCCTCCCCCTGCGGCAGGTGGCCGTGGGCCCCCACCGTCACGAAGAACATGGTGGTGACCACCGACATGCCGACGGCGGTCCCAATCCGCTGCAGAGTCTGCAGCACCGCCCCCGCCATTCCGGCAGCAGAGCGGGGGGCACTTTCCAGGGTCAGCGTCTGGTTCGGGGAAATCACCAGGCCCGAACCAACCCCCGTCAGCGCCATGATCGTGATGATCACCCCGGGCAGGAGCGGGTCGGGGAGGACGGTTGCCGACCAGGCGGTGGCAAACATTCCCACCACCACGATCGCGGAGCCAATCATCGGTGTCGTCCGACCGAAACGGTGAACGAGGCGGCCCGACAGTCCCGCCGAGACCGCGGACATGAGCGCAAACGGCATTTGGGCCATGCCCGCCTCCAGCGGGGTGAAGCCCAACCCCTGCTGCAAGAACAGGGTCAAAATGACGAAAACCGAAGTGAAACCGGCAAAATAGGTGAACCCGGTCGCCAGTCCCAGCAGGTACGAGGGGCTCTTGGCCAGGCGCGGATCCAGCAAAGCCGAGCCGCCGCGGCGGAACCAGACCTTTTCCCACAGCAGCAACAAGACGGTTAGGAACGCCGCCGCCCCCAGGAACCACAGCAACCCCGGCGGCACCTCCCGGGTGTTCGAGCCGGATGATTCCAGGAACGGCCACATCACCAGCAGCACAATCACACAAAGGAGCACCAGCCCCAGCGGGTCGAAGTGGCGGGCGAGAGAACCCTCAGCTTTCGTGTGGCGGTGCTGATCGCGCGGCACCCACAGGTAGATCAGGAACAGCAGGGCCACCCCAAACGGGAAATTCACCAGGAAAACCGAGCGCCACCCGAGGTCCGGCCCGAGGGCCCCCAGCAGCAACCCCCCGGTCAGGGGGCCAATGGCGGTGGAGACCCCGACGATGGCTCCGTAGGCCCCGAAGGCGCGGGCCCGCTCACGGCCCTGGAACAGGTCTTGGATCAATCCGACCACCTGCGGGTTCATCACCCCGGCGAAGGCGCCCTGCACCAGGCGAGCCCCCACCAACCAGTGGGCGGACGGGGCCAGTCCCCCGGCCACCGAGGAGAGCACGAACCCGGCCACCCCGATCATGAACAGGATTCGCCGGCCGAAAATGTCACCGGCTTTGCCCGCCGGGACCAGGGTCAAACCAAAGGTGAGCGCAAAGCCGGCCAGGATCCACTGCACTTGGGTGGAGGAGGCGCCCAGCCCCTGCTCGATTGAGGGCAGGGCCACGTTGACCACCGAGACCCCCAGCAAAGACATGAACCCCGCTGCCAGAACCACGATGAATGCGCGTGAACGATGTTTAGGAGAGAGGGAAGCAGATTGGTCAGGATTCACCTAGCTACTCTATCCAACCGGGTGCAGCAGTTTGAAGCGCAGGCGGTGTGGGGTTATAGGCATTTGGTCCCAGAGTGGCTCGTTGGAATGCTCAGTTGGCACTCAGGTCTTGCGTCTCCACGTACTCCGCCAACGTGTCGGTCTCGAAAGCCTGCTTCAGCTTGGCCATCCGTTCCTCATCCAACACCACGATGGACTGGCCGTCGGCCGACGTCCCCGTCCCCGCGGTTGGCGCGGTGAAGAACTCCAGGTCGGCGGTGCGGATGTTGCGCATCGACGGCAGCAGCTTCAGCAGGTAGCCGGAGTCCATTCCGGGGTCCACCGTCAGGTAGGGGCTGATCGCCGCGACCGCGTCTTGGATCTTGCCCGGGCTGGTCAGGGTCCCGCGGCTGACCAGGGAGGAAACCAGACCCCGCAGGTATGCCTGCTGGTTTCGCACCCGCTGATAGTCACCGTCAGCAAACGGATACCGCGCCCGCACGTAGGCCAGCGCCTCGGTTCCGTCCAACTCGATGGTCCCGGCCGGGAAATGGAAGTCGCCGGTGGAGAACTCGTTGGCATTTTGCACCTGGACCCCGCCCAGCGCGTTGGTCAGCCCTTTGAACCCGGCAAAGTCGACCATGGCCACGTGGTCAATCCGAGACCCGATCAGCCCCTCAATCACCTGTACCGTGAGTGGAACCCCGCCGTAGGCCATGGCGGCGTTCAGTTTCGCCTCGCCGTATCCGGGAATGTCGACCCAGGAGTCGCGCATGAAGGAGACCAAAAATGCCTGTTCCCGGTCGGCCGGAATCCGCAGCACCATGATCACGTCAGAGCGGGAGTCCTGCGCTGCGTTCACGTCGTCCGGATCGATGGCGCTGCGCGTGTCGGAGCCCAAAAGCAGGATAGTTTGGGCCTTCGTGTCCTGTTCCTGGGGCCGGTCAGCTTCGTCCGGGAACGCTTCCTCAACCACGGTTACGCCCGAATCGTACGTGTCGGCCACGCGCTTTCCGAAGGTGAAAACTGCGATGGCGGCAGCAAGCACCACGAGCAACAGCAGTCCCACAATGACGGCCAGGACCTTCAGCCAGGTAGGACGAGACTTCTTTGCTGAGCTCCGTGCTTGATGCGACATTTGGTTTCCTTCGCTCTTGGGGGTCGCTGGTTACAGCCAGGTGGCGCCGTTATCGGTCGACCGGAGGACCTGATCGCCGGACCAAACCCACAGCACCCCATCCAATGAGAGATCAATGGCGCTTTGACCCGGGGCCGGCTGGCCCAGCTGAGGAACGCAGGTTGCTGCCGTCTGAGTCAGCGACTGATCCAAAGCGATCACTTCCATGCCCGCACATTCGGCCCCACCGGCTCTGAGTACCAGCAGGCCCTGGTTCCCGGTGGCGAGCGCTTCGGCCCCCACCAGTTCCGGGCCGGTCGCCCAGGTTTCGCCGCCATCGGCCGTGGCCTCCACGGTGCCGTTTTCACACAGCAAGCTCGCGTTGTCGACCCCGCCGACAGCCAGGCGCGCCACCGAACAACCGACGTCGGTCGTAGTGCCTGCCGGAGTGTGGACCACGCTCGGGGTCACCGGGTCAACAAACCACGACTGGCCCAACGCCTCGTCACTGACAGCCCAGGTACCGCCCTGATCGAACGACTCAAACGAGGTGGGAGTCGAACAAGCCTCTTCCCGGGCGCCGATTACCGCCACGTAGCCGTTGGCACCGGCCACCACACGTCGAAGTGCCAGGGGAGTGCCTTCTTCACCGACCGCGGCCGGTACCCAGGTTTGGCCCCCATCGCTAGTCACTTCGAGCGCCGCCGGCCCCGTCCCGCACTGAGCGTGCGCGCTTCGATAGGCCACCTGCGCGTCGAGCGCACCGAGGATCCGACTGATCGGTGCCACCGCGAACGCCGGCTGTTCCGGTGCTTCACTGGGCGCGCTCTGATCCGGGGTTGGAGCCGGTTTGGGTGCTCCGGACTGGACCGGGCTGTAGCCGGGGGTCTTGCCGACCTCCGGCACCGGCATCCTCACGTGTCGAAAGGCCAGGACAATCACGGCCACCGTCACCAGCGCCAAGACCAAGACGCCCACATAGCGCAAGAATCTGCCAGTTGAGTACCTAAGCCTCATGTCGTTCCTCCTCGGACACTGAACTGTAGCCCCGGCTCAAGTACGCCACGATCGGCTCGAGCGTCTGCAGCAGCTGGTGGACAGATTCCTCATAGACCGCTTCCGGTTGCCCGTAGGGATCCACCACGTCCAGGGACTCCAGCCGGCGCAGTGCCGGTACGAACCCACGTTTGCTGGCGGCCGCCTGAACCAACAGGTCGGCCACAGAGCTGGACTCGGCCGAGAAAAAGGCCAGGTCGTCGTCGGTCACCGCCGCGGCTAGGGCGGCAAACTCGATGAAGGTAAACGTGCGGGCCGCGAGTCGAGGATCAAGTTTCAGCAAGAAGCTGCGCTGTTTCGTGGTGGCGGCGAGGATCAGGTCTGAGCCAGCCAATCCGTCCCTGCTCACCTGCTTTCCCCGGTGCTCGTGCAGCGAGCTCAGCCCGTAGCGGTCACCGCGCGCCAGCATCTGTTCCGGAACGGCGCCGCCCTCCACGGCCGCAACCCCCGCACTGGCAACTTCAATCGGAAGACCTGTCAGCTGCTCCCGCAGGTAGGCCTCGGCGAAGGCCGACCGGCAAATGTTGCCAGTACAGACACAAAGCACACGCATCATTCTGATGCCTTCCCGTGTGGAGGCTGGCTAATTGGGGGAAAGATGTCACGGAGGTTCGGCGCGGCAGTCGTGTGGGGCATCGGCGCCGCCACCGTATTTTCGTCTCGGTATCCTCCGTATGAATAGGCTCCGTAGTGGTACGAGCCGGGACCCTTGGTGGGCACCCTGGTCAGCACCAAGCCTTTGACGGGGGCTTCGACTGCCGCCAGCGTGTCCAAGGTCCCCTTCAATTGAGGCTTCTTGGTCAGGCCCGACGAAGCCACCACTACCACCCCGTCGCACATGTGCGAGACCACAGCCGGATCCGTGACCAACAGGACGGGTGGGGAATCGATAATCACGTAGTCGAAGTGCGTCGACAGCACCCTGGTCAGATCCTTCATTTGGCTGGATCCAAGCAGCTCGCTGGGGTTTGGCGGGATCTGGCCGGCGGGAAGGACATACAGCTGATGCCGGCCCCAACGTTGGACCGCGTCCTCGACCGAGGTCTTCCCAATCAACACGTCTGTGAGACCAACGCTGCCATCCAGTCCGACGTACTCCGCCAGCTTCGGCCGCCGCAAGTCCGTGTCGACGAGGACAACCCTCAACCCTGCCTCGGCCAGCATCACCGCCAGGTTGACAGAAACGGTGCTCTTACCTTCACCGGGCATACTGGAAGTGACCATCAGGCACCGGACCTGTTGCCCCACCCCCAGGAACTGCAAGTTGGTTCGCAGAGCCCGGAAAGGCTCAGCGCGCAGGCTCATCACCTCGTCGCCACGCAGGAGCGGCTCCGTCTTCGCTTTGGGGTCGTCAGGAATCTCGCCCAGTAGCGGAAGGTCAGTTACTTGCGCAACCTCAACCCGGGTCTGAATCCGCTGATCAAAGAAGCCCAGAGCAATCGAAACTAGCACTCCCACCAGCAGTCCCGCAAAGCCCCCAAAAGCTACATTTCGGGCCGGACTGGGGGCAACAGGGGAACTGGGGACCGTGGCCGGCTGAACGATTTCCATCCTGACCCGAGCCCGATCATTTGCATCTGAGCTCTCCAGATTGTTGATGACGGTATCCCGCAGCACCGAGGCGACCGTGTTCGCAATCTCCGCGGTCAGATCCGCATTCTGGTGCTGCACCGAGATCTGAAGAATCGTCGTGTCAGGCACAGTACCCACCGAAACGGCCTGCATCAGGTCGACGTTTGCTCCATCTTCGCCCAGTTGCTTCGACACCTGATCGAGGACAACCGAGGTCTTGCCAACTTTGGCGTAGGACCCCAGGGCTCGCTGCGCATAGGTCATTCCTTGGACCAACTCGTTACTGCCGGCCCCCTCGTCACTATTGAAGGTGACAAAGATCTGGGCCGAAGCCGCATAGACGGGCGTAGCCATAATCGTGACAAATCCGCCCAGCAACAAGCCCACGAGGGTGCTCACCACCAGGAGTACCCTGCGTCGCCAGAGCACGCCCAAATAGTCTAGAACTCCCACGCCACTTCTCCTTCTTCCGCATTCGGCTTATTCATTGAGCGGACCGGTGAAACCATGCACTTGCCCCGAACGTATACTTGATATATTAGTCGGAGCAAAGTTCACCGAACAGAATCCTTTTGGTGATTATCGGCACCTAGTATCTTCGCGCACATCCCAAGCGCTCCCCCACCTCGAAGCTTATTTTCCTCACATCGATTGCGTTTATTGCACTCACCTGCCACAAGGCGCTCTCTCACGCGCCCTGCTAATGGCCATTTGGACTTTATTGACCAACATCAGCAGGCGATTCAAAGATGGTCCGGTGATTTGTGTACAACCGACCTGGAAGCTGTACTTTCGCACCAATTGGCGATACTTGGCTGGCACCGGGCTGCCGGACGGATCTGGGTTTGCTGATCTGTCCGGCGTGTGCGCTGCCCGGAATCTTCCCGGTCGTGACCCGCGACCTGTCGCGATCTAGCGCCCGGCAAGTAAGGATAGCTGCTACCACGACCAGGAATGGAATGGCCATTGACCGCATTCGGGCCAGCAGTCCGATATTTCCATAGCCGGCCAGGGCCAAGGTCAGGGCGGAGAACACAATCAAAGAGTAGATCAACGCGCGCCACTGCAGACTGCTGTACGTAAGTCCCCGGTTCTTCCAGAATCTCCACCCGACATAGAGGATTAGCAACGAGTCGAAACTGCTGCCAAGGCCTTTTATGCCACCCTCCCACGGCCAGGGGCGGAAAATTGCGGTCGGCAACCCCTCAACCAGGCCCAGCAATCCCGTGCGCCTCGACTCAGCCACCCGGAAATCGCCGATGCTCGTCCGGTCATACCTTGATCCCAGGTCGTTAACCAGGTCTCCGAGTGGATTGCCGAGTCCAAGGTACGGCATCAAGATCAGCAGCCCTCCTAATGCGAGGCAGGAGACCACCATCACTTTCAAGCGGGGACGTGCGTTTTCACCCGCCCCGATAAACGCTACGGAGGCAAGTACACCCAGGACTGCGACTGCGGCAAGTTCGGGCCGGATGATCAGGCCTAACAGTGCGGCCGAGAACATGGAAACATATGCCCGGGCAATTCGACCCACGTTCCACGAGATCACGGTATACAGTCCCAGTCCGAGGAGCAGAAAGCTGAAAGCTTCCTTGCCGAAACTTGACGACCAGTAGAGTGAGGACGGAAATAGGACCGCCAGCAAAGGCCAGAAGAGGGTCTTTGGTTGCACCACCACTACAATGGCGGCGGCAATCAGCCAGCACCCAACCAGGCCAACAAGTGACCCGGCGACGTAAACCACCAACCAACTGGGACCGAGCAGTCGGAAGAACAATTGACTGATAGCAATAGTGCCCATGGTGCCGTCGCTCGCGAACAGGTCCCCCCAGGTGGGCCAGCCCAGAGCGGCCCGCTCGGACCCCATCAAAAGGTAGCGGTATGTGTCGGATGTCAGGTCAGTTGGGTCCAAGTTAGTCACCGCAAGGGCGTACCGCACACTTGTCACCGCAAGCGTAACCATCAGTGTGACAGTGACGAAGAACAGTGCGGACCTGAACCCCAAAACCTTGTGGAAGATGGCCAAACCAACTAGTTCCGCGAGCAGGATGACAACTAGTAGGGGGAACACAAGGTCAGCTGGCATAATGTCCATTCAATCCCCCCTCACGCTTGTTCCTGATTTCATTCGCCCCGCGAACGCTTTGCCCCGACTGACACACTCTATCGAATCATCGATTGGACGGTCGGGGCCCGCGCTCAGCCAAACTTGGCTCCAACTCCCATTGTGGCTCCGCCGGAGCCGACCACTCTTCAGCCAGGATTCCCATCACGATTCGGTCGATCCATTGCCCTTCAACCATTAGGTGCTGTCGAAGACAGCCTTCCTGCCTCAACCCGCATTTGGTGTATAGCTTCAGGGCGGGTTGGTTGTTGCCGTGGACCCACAGGTAAAGGCGATTCAGCTGCAGGACTCCCAGTCCCAAGGCACAGAGCGCCTCGACCAGATCCTTCCCGTATCCCATTCGCCGCGCATCCGGGGAGACGAAGGCATAAACCTCTGCGGGCCGGTCGCTCCCGATTCCAGTGATCCCACCGGCGGCAACCGGGACTCCCTCGTCCTCCAGGACTACGTCCAGCCTGGTACTATCCCCCGAGATCCGGTCGAACCAGGCTCTAGTGTCGTCCTCAGAGAAGCTTCCCTGCAGGAACATGGTTCCCTGTGCCTGTTCGTGGCGCAGCCAGGCACTTCTCAGCGGCAGATCGCCCGCCTCAAGCTTTCTCACCAACCTACTCACGTCGTCATCTCCTCATACACGTTCATCACTTTGCCGGCGTTCGTCGCAGCATCCGCCACTCGGAGCACCCATTTTTGCCCTTCAAGCGCCATTGCTCGCATTTGCTCGGGCATATCCAACGCCCGTTGGATTGCCTCTGCCAACTGGCGCGAGTCGCGCGGTGGCACCATCAACCCGGTCACGTCGGGCCGCACGATATCTGGGAACCCACCGACGCTGGTGCTCACAGTCGGCACGCCCAACAGCAGCGATTCTCCCGCTCCGCCCAGGTTTTCCGATAGGCTCGGGTGTACCGCCAGATCTGCCACCCGGTATAGGTCCGTCACATCCGACCTGGCTCCAAGAAACAAGACTTCGGCCCTGAGCGAAGCTGCCTTTTGCTGGAGGGCATTGAAGTACTCATCGGCGCCTGGACGGGGACCGCCGACGATCACGCCGATCGCATCAGGCGACCGCCGCTGAACCTGCGCCAGTGCCTCAAGGAAGTACTCGTGACCCTTGATACCCCTCGTTCGTCCCCTCCTGGGCGGATAGACGTGGGCCACCATCATGATCAGTCTTTTGTCCACAGGCAGCCCTAGTTGCCGCCTAAGATCAGCTCTCGACTCGGAGTTATCTCGTTCCACCTCACCAATCGGATAATCCCCCAAGTCTTTGCCGTAGTACAGCACGTGCACTCGGTTGGCGGGAACCCCGGACTCCAGATACTTCTGGAAAGTCCACTGGCAGGCAGCACCCCAGTGGTCTTGAGCTCCAGCCGTTCGAATATCTGCCAACCGGGGAAGGGTCTTTTCCAAATGGAGCGGGCCTGGAACTTGGAACAGGATCGGCGGCTTCACTCGGCTTTGGATCCGAGCTCCTCTGGCCACCAGAGTTGAGTGGACAAAATGAGCGTGAACCAGGTCCGGTTGAACTGAAGTTAGCAAACCCGACAGGTGGCGGGCAGCGCTCGGCAAAGATCCACCTAAACCAGAGTCCATGTGAACTTCGGCGCCGGCGGCTTTGGCCATCTCAGCCAAGACCCCCGGTCCGGGAACCGCCAAGTGCACCTCCCAGCCGGCCTTAGTGAGGTGAGGAAGCTGAAAGCCAATGAACCGACCCCCATTGGCGGTTTTAGCAACGTGCAGTACTTTCTTGCTCACGCTCACCCCTCACTTCCTTTTCCCAGCAGGTTCAGATCGTCAGTCTCTTCGGTGTTTCGATCGGGAACGAACCCGATCCCAAAGAACACCACAACTACGGTCCGAGCCAGGATCTTCAGGTCAAGCCAGGTCGACCGTTTTTGGGCGTACTCAGTGTCAAGTTCTAGCCGCTTTGACCAGGGAACCGTGTTTCGACCTGACACTTGGGCCAGTCCGGTGACCCCGGGCAGGACTTTGAATCTCCCCCGCAGTGCAGGGGGAATATTCGCCGCCACTTCCGGCAGACACGCCCTTGGTCCAACGAAAGCCATTTCTCCCCGACTGATGTTAACCAGCTGGGGAAGCTCATCGAGACTGGACTTCCGTAGCCATTTGCCAGTCTTTGTCAGCCGACTTTTGGGCTTTCCTCCTGCCCCCAACTGCTGGTCGGCCCCGTTGACCATGGTTCGAAATTTGAGGATGGTGAACTCTCTTTCGCCTCGACCGACCCTGGTCTGGCGGAAAATCACCGGGGAGCCATCAACAATCCAGATGATGGCAGAGATGACCAGCAGGAGCGGACTGATCACCAGTAGACAGAGCGTTGCAACGACCTGTTGAAAATGTTGATTCACTGTCCCTCTTCTCGTTGTGCTGCGGCTGCGGCAGGTCGGTTGTTCCTAGTGCCCATCAGCCAAAGAACCGAAGTCAGTAAGGTGGAGACGGCAGTTCCCCACATCGCGCCCTCGACCCCGAAAAACACAGCGCCAATCAGCGTTCCACCCAGAATTACCGCGGTGTGTACCAGCCGTTTCACCAGGAGGATTCGGCCTGCATCATGTCCTCGCGCCCAGAACTGCAGCGTGGTGGACAGAGCGGTCCCCGCGACATAGACCCCGACGGGGATGGCATAGTTCGACAGCAAGGCCAAGGCAGAATGGGGCAAGAACCCGAGCCCATTGAAGAGCGCCAGGACCACTGCGGCGCCGGACCCAAGCACCAAACCTAAGATGGAGGCTTGCCCGCACAGTCTCATCAGCGTCCCAGAAGCTCCGACCACAATTCTCGACCTCAGCGGACTCAAAATCAGCCGGACCGGATATGCGACAGAGGTTGCACTCCGCAAGGCGGCCATGCCCACCGCGCCGACCGCCGCACCCACCAAATAGGGAGTGCCCACAGACGAGATATTCATCAGGGTGGCTTCAGTTGCCATCGCGGTGATGGTCCTGCGATTGTGGCGGAACCACGAGCCCGTCAATTTGAGACTGAACCTGGGGAGGGACCAGGTCACCAGCATGTAGATCAGAGTCAAGAACAGCCAGGTAGCGATCGCAGCTTCGGTGCCGTAGTGACCAGACTTAATCCACACCAGGATCAGTGGAACAGACAGTACCGCTGCGCAGAGATCAGCCATCCCGCTTCTAAGTGCGGGACCTACCGCAACTAGATAGTAGCGGGAACCGGCCCGGTACAGAGCCAAGCCCACCGCTAAGCCCGAGAGAGCGGAGAGCAGCCATCCCTGCTGAAGGACCAGCATCCCGGCGGTAGTGATCAAGATCGAGAAAATGACCGATGAGGTGAGAACGGAATAGTAGGTACTGGCTCGAGAGTACTCAGAGCGAGAGGTCCGAAAGATACGCGCCCAGACATCTGACAGCGAAGCAAAAAGATACGCAAGCAGCGCCCCGTACCACAGGTAGATCGCAGCATAAAGAGCATACTGAGGCACGTCGAGAGCAATCATGGGAATAAACTGCACAACCCCTACCACCGCGGCCTCTCCAATAACGACCACGGGCAAGCGAGTTTTGCTGGGTTGAGGAAGCTTATCCCCCATCTGGTAGCTCCGCCTCAACCAATGGCACGACTGTTGCCTCGACGTACTTGGCAGCAACTACTCCCGGCTCACACTGCAGCCAATCGGACTGCGGAGCCAAGCCCGCACACCAGGCGACAACGGCTGCTGGGAGGTGAGCTCCAGCCAGATGGGAAAGCGGGTACCCGCCGCCAAAGCGAGGGTTAATGTCGATCAACGATAGGTCACCGTTCGCATCTTGAATTACGTCAACATCGACACTTCCGCGGTGACCCAACACTCCCACGAGCTTGCGGGCCAAGTCGACAAACGGAGCGGGATCGACACTGACTGCTTTGTCGGTCTCACCGTTGCGCATCGCGATCTTCTTTCGGGCCAGTACTCCGGCAAAGTTCCCGTCCAGATCCGCAACGACGTCGAGGCCGTATTCCTGCCCTTCGATTCGGGGCTGGATGATCAGGCAGTCGAGGGCCTCGCTCAAGCTCCTCGGCTTCCCCCCGGTCGGACCGGTTACCTCGTCCACCGCCCGGCTGATGGCCGATGACAGTTCCTCGTTGGAGACAAAAGCCAACCCTCGAGAACCGCTTCCATACCGCCCCTTGGTCACCCAAGCTTCTCCGTTGAGCGTCTCAGCTGCCGATGCCAAGACGGTGGGAGGGTTCGTCAACCCAGCTGAAGTCAGCAGGTGACTCATGGCGAGTTTGTCCTCGGCCAGGGCTTGCGTTTGGCGAGAGAGCCGGATCAGCCGATTCAGCTCGTCGTCATCCTCACCAAGATTGGCCCAGGTGGACAGCTCGAAATCGTTGATGCTGAAGGCTACTGAGATCTCGCGCTGCCCAATGGTTTCCAGGAGCCAGGTCCGATATGCCGGATCCTCAACCGGGGGAGCCTGGAGGAATCCATCGGCGAAAGCTTTCGCCGGAGCGGTCAAATCCGCATCCGCCACGATTACTTCGCCACCAAGCTGGTTGAGCGTCAACGCCTCTTTGAACCATTTGACCAGGTAGGGGCGGCGGCCAGCCGAACACAGTAGGACGTTGATTCTCTTCATGTTCGGGCTCCCACTAGCGCTGGCGTGCAGCGAGGAATGACTGGATCTCAGCACACACCCGCTCAAACTGGTCATCGGTCAATACTGAGCCGGAAGGCAAGGATAGGCCCTGATCGAAAAGACGTTCCCCTTCTCCCGTAATGAAGGCTCGGCGGCTCGAGTGCACCGGCTGCAAATGCATCGGCTTCCACATTGGCCGAGCCTCAATGTTCTTGTCCGCCAGGGCAACGCGCAGCTCTTCGGGTGTGAACCCGGCCTTCGTCGGATCGATCAGAATCGTAGTAAGCCAGAAGTTGTCCCGGTTGGGTCCGCCGCTGGCTCCCGAGGGCTCGCCGAAGATCTCAACCCCTGGAACACCAGAGAACAGGTTCAAGTAGGCAAGGCGATGTTGGCGGCGCCGCTCGATCATGCCATCGAGGCGCGAGAGCTGGGCGCGCCCAAGCGCCGCCAGAAGATTGGACAGGCGGTAGTTATAGCCAATATCCACATGCTCGTAGTGCGGGACCGGTAGTCGGGCCTGCGTCGCCAGGTAGCGGACGTGGTCGGCCAACGACTTGTCGTCGGTCAGGAAGGCACCCCCACCAGAAGTGGTCATGATCTTGTTGCCGTTGAATGAAATGGCTGCGCCCACTCCGAAAGCTCCGGAGGGTTTGCCGGCCCGCGTGGCACCGAGCGATTCGGCTGCATCGGACAGGACACTGGCACCGTATTTGGCCGCGATCTCCTGAATGCGCTCGTGGTCGGCCACTTTCCCGAGCAGGTCTACCGGTACCACCGCCTTAACCGAACGGCCCTCCTGCTGCAGCGTAGCGAATGCCTCTTCCAGCAGATTGGGATCGATGTTGCCGGTCGAGTCAGCGTCGACCAGGATGGGCTCGGCCCCGGTGTAGACAATCGCATTGGTAGTGGCCGCAAACGTAAGGGATGAGGTCAGCACCGCATCCCCTGGTTGCACGCCCAGCGCCAGGAGTCCCAGGTGCAGGGCCGCCGTTCCCGACGAGAGCGCCACGGCGTAGTCCCGCTGTGAATAGTCCGCCAGCTCCCGTTCAAACGCATCAACTTCCGGCCCCAGAGGGGCAATCCACCCGGAGCGGATCGCACGGACCAGGGCGTCCTCCTCCAACTGTGTGACATCCGGAGATGAGAGATGAATTCTATCGTTCACTTGACGTCCTTATGCTCATTTTTCCAGGTTAGCCGACTCTGAACTTGGGACAATCACCAGGTCAGCTTTGTTGCAGAGGAGAGCCCCCTCGGTGTCCCTTGATCCTCGAGCCTCGTTTAATTGAACCAGCCGAGAACCGGGGGCAGAGGGCTCAAACCGTTTGGTTGACGTACTGATCAACCTGTCGCCTCTGCTCGGGCTCGAGCGCGACCATTTCGTGCCATTGATCGAGGCTGAGACCGTCACGGCACAGCGGTTCAACCACCGCGTGGGAGATCTTGGGGTGGAACGGACGATCCTCTTGTTCCAACTCTCCGTGCAACACTTCATCCAGCTTCTCACCCTCACGCAAGCCCGTGAAGACGATCTCGATATCCTTCCCGGAAAGAGCAATCATCTGCTCGGCAATGTCCAGGATCCGCACCGGCTCACCCATATCGAGGATAAGCACCTCGCCGACTCGGCCGATTCCGCCCGCCTGCAGCACCAACTGGCAAGCCTCAGGAATCGTCATGAAGTATCGAGTTACATCCGGGTGGGTAACAGTGAGCGGCTTTCCTTCTTCAATCAGCCGGTGGAACGTCGGCAGCATGGAGCCACGACTCCCAATCACGTTTCCGAACCGAACGGACAAGTAGCGGCCGCCATTCTTTTGACCCATCCAGGAGGTCAGCCGCTCCGCCAAGCGCTTTGACAGGCCCAGGATACTGGTCGGATCAGCCGCCTTGTCGGTAGACACATTGATGAACGTCTTGACCCCGGCCCGATCGGCCGCGCACAGGACGTTGTAGGTGCCAAGCACGTTGGTCTTCCAAGCTTCATCCGGATACTGCTCAAGCATCGGCAGGTGTTTGAGCGCAGCCGCGTGGAACACCACGTCGGGGCGCCGATTCAGGAACAGTTCTTCCAGCGCTTCCCGATCCCGGATATCCGCCAGAACTACCTCGTTAGAGTCCAGCAGCCCGTTGCCTCGAACCTTCAGCTGCGTCTGCTGCAGGCCCGTCTCGTCACGATCCAGCATGATCAGCTCGGACGGATTGTGCTTGGTGATCTCTGCGCAAAGCTGTGAGCCGATCGAGCCACCAGCACCGGTGACCAATACGCGCTTCCCGCTCAGATACTCGGCGATTTCTTCCACATTGGTGTCGACCACCGAGCGACCGAGGAGGTCTTCAATAGATAGGTCGCGCAGACGATTCTCACTCAGGCCATAGCGGAGCACCTGCTCCAGCGGAGGCATCATCATTACCTTCAGGCCCATTTGCTTGGCCTGTGCCTGAATGTCGCGCAAAAGCGTGGGGGAAGGCTGCGCCAAGGCGACAATCGCCTGCGTGGCGCCGGTTTCATGGGCCACTTTGGGCAGATCCTGAATGGTCCCCCGGACGGGTACGCCACACAGTCGAAGATGAGCCTTATCGGGATCGTCGTCCAGGAAAGCCACGGGCATGAGCTCTGCATTGGAGTCGGTTGTCAGCCGCCGCGCCAAGTGCTCGCCCACATAGCCGGCCCCGATCAGGATCACCGGCTTTCCCTGCTTGGCTCGAGTGAGGTGTTCGGAAGCGATCAGGCGACCCACGTATCGGCTAAAGAACATGAACAGCAGCGCAAATCCAGTAGCGATTGGGGCAATGGTCCGAGAAAGATGCAGATGATCGACAAAAAGGAAGGTGATGATCCACAGGGAGAGACCGGTCATCACTGCAGTCAGGGCCACCTCACGGACCGCCTCAAACGATCCCCAACGATGGCGCCCTCGGTAGAGATAGAAGACGTAGCCAAAGGCCAGTTGCAGAAGAACCGCCGCCACGAGAATCAGCCCGGCGGACTTCCATTCGGCCGCGCTCACGTGAACGTCGTAGCGGAGCGCCACGGCTAGCAGAGTGGCTATGCACCAGGCCAGAACGTCAAACCCACCATAGACCCAGTTCAAAGACTTCTTCATCACTGCTCTCTTTAGTCAACACCACGCACCAATGGGGAACTCGAGCAAGCTAAGGTTGATAGGTATCTGGCCTAGCCAACTCGAAGTTCTTTTCCATAGTACGCCCCAATGAATTAATGTCCAGACCTCATATGTCACATAATGCTACGTAGTCAGAAGAAAAACGATGACCATACTTGCATCCCAGCGCACGTTCAGGGATAATGCCAAGTCTGGGAAGGCGACATGAGCTGGACCTGCACAGATCGTCTCAAGTCCGCCAGTTTCCGCCATTTGCACCCTGAAGAGATCAGCACAACGTCCCCGGTGGGACCGATGTCCCTGTGCAAAACCTCATCGCATTCGGGTTGGGCCTCATGCAGAATCGACCAAATGATTTATTAATGAGTAGCTTGCATGGACCTCACCTGCACGGACATCATTCTGTTGCTACATATCGTCGATTTTTCAACAATCAATTGACTTAGTAGGTGCCTTGACCGCCACCAGGCCCAACTGTCCTTGTAGACTGGACTCATGCGCTCCGACGAAGTGGACTTTGAGTACGAACGCCGGTTTCTGGTCCGGCGGCTCCCAGCCGACCTTCTGGGCGATCAGCGCCCGAACGTCATCGTTCAAACGTACTTCCTGGCGGCCGGCGGATACGGACTGCGGATCCGGCTGCAGGCGACCGAGGCCCGGCGCCACCTTCCCCAGGATGCCTCCGGGAAAGAGCCGATCGAGCTGTTCGCCCAGGATTTCGATTTGTGCATGCTCACGGTCAAGGGCCCGGGCAATAGCGGGATTCGGTACGAGGCGGAGCGCGAACTAGACCTCAACGTTGGCATCGAGATGTCGCTGCTTGGCGGGATCACGCTATCCAAGCGCCGCTACGGTGTCTGGTTGGATGAAGACGGTTGGGTAATCGACCAGTTCAGCGGAGAGAACGCCCCGCTGATCATCGCCGAATGCGAACGCACCTCACCGGTGACAAACCTGATCGTGCCGGGCTTCTGCCTGGCAGAGGTAACCAACGACGCGCGGTTCTCGAACGACTCCCTAGTTAACCACCCGTACTCGGAATGGGCAGAGCAGTACCAGCGCGAGCTGGCCCAGCCGTAACCCGCACACTAGGGCACAATCGTCACCAGCGTTCCCAGCGGCAGCGCGTCGACCTCCGCCAGCGCCTCCGCGTCCAGCCGCAGGCACCCGTGCGAGACAGCCCCGTCCGCCACATCCTGGAAATGAGCTCCAATTAGGCCGCCATCCTGCCCGGCATAGGGCTCGTCCTGCTCGGTGGCGTGCAGTGATGTCAGCTGAATACGGTGGTCCACCTGCCCCTGATCGGGGTCAAAATACCGCGCCTGCAAATAGCCGGTGACATTGGTCGGCGTTGGGGTCTGGGCGGCTCCCACCCCAATCCTGAAACTGGCCTGCTCGCTGGACCTTTCAAAAATGGTCAGGGTCTGCTCCCCGACGGAAACCCGGATCCACGTGGTGATTGGCCGTGGTTCGGCCAGGTCCTCGCGGGCAATCCAAGCAGCCGTTTGGGCGGCGGCCGGAGTGGTGGCCGCGGCCGGGCGAGCCGACGGCAGCTCGCGCCGCGCGGGGGTCAGGACCGAAACGTAGCCGTCCTGCTCGGCTACTCCCACGACCACGCTCGGCTCCCCAAGGAAGTTCCGCGCCGGAAACCGCGCCACCGGACGGTTCCAATCCGGCCCGTACAGAGCGGCGTCGCGCACCAGCGTGTAGCCGGTCGCGGGCACGCTGGTGACCTGCGAGAACGGAAGCAGGCCCGGAATCACCGCCCCGTGGGTGGCAGCCGGCAGGCTGGAAATCTCCTCTCCCGTGAGAGCCCGCGGGGAGGGAACAGTTATACCCGTGTCCGACACAGGCATGTCCTCGACCCGGTTGGAAGGCGGCATCTGGGCGCAGCCGGCACTGGCTCCTACCAGCGTAGACACCGCCACCACCTGAACGAGGCGAAGCCCGGCGTCCAGGGAGTGGCGGGCATAGTATTTCAGTCGGCCTAACAACAACCGGTCCCTAGCCTGCGACCACCGGCAGCTTGGGGTGGGAGGGTTCGGGGGCCGGCGCCGGTTTTGGATCGGGCTGGCCCGGGCCGGCCACCACCTCGACCGAGTCAACGGTGATCCCCACGTTGGTCTGGCAGCTGAAGTCGCCGATGGTCCAGGAACCTCCGGTGGAGCTTTCGACGGTAACTCCGGAAATCTGGATCGAGTTGGGCAGCACGCTCAGGTCGTACGTTCCAACCTGAGCAAAGGTGTAGGAGGGAAAAGCCAACTGGAGCTGCATCCCGAACGCGTCCGCCGGATCCGGCACGGTGGTAAACGGCAGCGGGTAGGAGGGCACGGTCAAGACCTGTTCCTCACCACCCGGGGCTACTACCAGGGCGCTGACCGAGCCACTCCCAGAAAGCGAGTCGTACCCGTTACCTCTCACCGCCTCGGCCACTGCCGCCGGCAAAGCCAGATCAACGCTCACATCCAAGATCACCTCGTCACCCAAGTAGACGGCGTCCGGGATGGCAATGTTTGCGACTGCTCCGACCACAAATGGGTCCCCACCGTTGACATTGGGCTGCGTGCAGGTGACATCGAAGCTCTGGGTCAGGGTCTTTGCACTGGCCTGCGGCGCGGCAACCAACGTAGTCGCCAAGCCCAGGCTCACCAGAGTCAGTGGGGCGCCAATCAGAGCGGCGAGGTGGGATTTCTTTGGTTTGAGCATGGTCGTGTCTCGGTTCTCCCCTAAGGGCCTTCGGGTCCAGGTTCAGGCCGGGCCATTGAGGGGGTTGCAGGCTGAGTTGAGCCGGGCCAGCCGAGCTAGCCCGGGGCGGCCCGGATCACGGGCCCGGCCCAATGCTAGCCAGTGCCGCCGGCTGCTCTGACCTCCAGGGCAAAATTAAGTGGCTGGGACCAAAAACTCCAAGTCCCAGCCACTCAATTAGGTGTCAATCTACATCCGCTCGGGCGCGGCCACCCCCAGGAGACCCAGCCCGTTGCGCAGGACCACCGAGACCGCCTCGTTCAACTGGCGGCGTGCCACGTGTCCGGCATCCACCTCTTCGCCGGCGCGGGGGGTGACCCGGCACTGCCCGTACCAAGCGTGGTAGGTGGAGGCCAGGTTCTCCAGGTAGCGGGCGACCCGGTGCGGTTCACGCTCGGCCGCAGCCATCCCGACCACCGTCGGGAACTGCGCCAGCACCCCGAGCAGTTCCTTGTCGGCCGGATGATCCAGCGCCGAAGCATCGTAGTCCAGCTGGTCACGCACGCCGTGTTCGTCGGCATTGCGCACCACGGAGCGGGTCCGCGCGTAGGCGTACTGAACGTAGTAAACCGGATTGTCGTTGGACCGCTTGGTCAGCAGGTCCAGATCGATGTCCAGGTTGGAATCCATCGACGCCCGGACCAGCGAGTAGCGCGCCGCATCCACCCCAACCGCCTCAACCAGGTCGGTCAGGGTCACCACCGTGCCGGCACGCTTCGACATCCGGACCGGCTCGCCGTCCTTGACCAGGTTCACCATTTGGCCAATCAGAATTTGCAGGTTCTCACCCGGAACGTCACCGTAGGCGGCGCACATGGCCATCATCCGGCCAATGTAGCCGTGGTGGTCGGCACCCAGCAGCAGGACGGACACGTCGGCCCCGCGAGAGCGCTTGTCGAGGTAGTAGGCCACATCCCCGGAGAAATAGGCGGCCTCACCATTGGACTTGATCAGCACCCGATCCTTATCGTCCCCAAAGTCGGTGCTGCGAAGCCAGGTGGCGCCCTCCGCCTCGAAAATGACTCCACGTTCCCGGAGCCGAGCGATAGCGGCCTCGACCGCCCCCGACTCGTGCAGGGAATCCTCATGGAAATAGACGTCGAAGTCTGACCGGAACTCGTGCAGTTCCCGCTTGATCTCCGAGAACATCAGGTCAACGCCGCGGGAGCGGAACGCCTCCAGGGCCTGGTCATCAGGGAGCGTAGCCGGATCCGGCTCGCCGGCCGCCAGTGCCTCCGCCTGCACCCGGGCCGCAATGTCGGCAATGTACTGCCCGCCGTAGCCGTCCTCCGGCGCCTCCTGCCCGCGAGCCCGCGCGAGCAGAGACTTGGAGAAGCGGTCAATCTGGGAACCATGATCGTTGAAGTAGTACTCCCGAACCACCGAGGCACCGGAGGCACGCAGGAGCCGAGCCAGCGAGTCCCCCACTGCCGCCCAACGCGCCCCACCCAGGTGGATCGGACCGGTCGGGTTGGCGGAAACATATTCCAGGTTGATGGTCTTGCCAGCCTCGGCCTGGTTGGTACCGTATTCTTCACCGGCGGTGACAATGGCCCGCGCCAGCTCACCGGCCGACCCGGCCGACAGTCGCAAGTTGATGAATCCCGGTCCGGCCACCTCAACCTGGTCAATGGCTGGCTGCTCTGCCAGCTCATCCGCCAGGATTTCCGCCAGTTGTCGGGGTGCCAGCCCCGCCTTCTTCGCCAGTTGCATCGCCACGTTTGTGGCCCAGTCGCCGTGTTCGCGGCTGCGCGGGCGTTCCACCTTCACCGTGGTGGGAAGATCTTCCACCGGGATGCGCAGGGTCCCCTCCTGCGCAGCAGTGGCGATCACGGTGGCGATAATGTCTGAGAGTTCTTCTGGAGTCACTGTTCAAGAGTAGCGAGATAGGCCCCTTCGCTGCCAGACGAATAGTGCAAGACCGGTTACATCCCCGCTGCACAGGCCAGCAAACGCCCTGGTGGGCGCCTTTGTGGGGAAGCTATCCTGCCGACGGAAAGCGCACTATGCCTCACCCGGTGGGGCATAGGTCCTGATAATAGGAAGGACGATCTTGGCGGGACGGCTGGTTTTGTGCCTCGCCCAACGGGCGCAGGCTGCGTTATCGCCACTCTCGTCTCGAAGACTGCCCCGCCACCAGGCGGCCGGACCGAGCCGGCGGACCGATCTTGCTCCTATGCCGGGGAACTGAACGGGCTCCTGACCTGGTAGTTGTCAGCGTGCCCGCCGGGCGCCACGCTCACACTTGAGCGCAAGTTGGCCCTATTCCCTCAGGTGGGCGCATGGAACAAGTTGGTATGCCCCGGCAGGAACCTATCCGGATCCCACCGGCCGCGATCGGCCAAGATTCGGGAAACTCCCCTCGGTCACAAATGTGAGCCAGTCGACACGATAGAAACTTGTACCTATAGGTATGGATAGTTGTAGGTATAAGTGATTCTATGTGTTTGGGCACGAGCCCACACACAGTGACTGACACATGGAGGTGTCTTCCAATGAGAAACAAAGCTATGATCGGGCTGGCCGCAGCAGGCCTGCTCCTCGGCGGGTGCAGTACCGTTGGCGGTGGCAACGCGGGAGGCTCGGCAGACCCTGGCTCCCAGCAATCTTCCAGCGGTGATATCAAGGTCGCATTCGTTTCACAGGTTGAAGGAATTCCCTACTTCTCAGGCTTTGACGATGGGGCCTCCCAGCAGGCAGAGAAACTTGGGATCAAGTACGAACAGGCCGGGCCCGCCACTGCCGACGCTGCCGAGCAGCTTCGAATTGTTGACAGCCTGGTTCAGCAGGGATTCAATGCCATCGCGATCTCTCCGCTTGATCCCCAATCCATGAACTCCGCCATCGCATCTGCCCGCCAGAAGGGGATTTCGGTCATCACCTCGGACGCAGACGCACCGGACAGTGAGCGGCAACTGTTTGTCCAGCAGGCTACCGATGAAGGACTGGGCTCCACCGCCATGGACGAGATCGCCAACGCCACCGGCGGCAAGGGCCAATACGCGATTGTCTCCGGCGCTCCGGATACCGACACCTTCACCCGCTGGATTGAGGCAATTCAAGCACAGCAGGAAGAGAAGTACCCGGACATGGAGCTCGTCGGTGGAATCAGGTATACCACCACCACCGAGCAGGCTCTGGAGGAAACCCAGAACCTGATGACCGCGAACCCAGAGCTGGCCGGGGTGATTGCCATTCCGTCCACCGCAATTCCCGGGGTTGGCCAGGCCATCCGGAATGCAGGTAAGTCCGGGGAGATCGCGTTCACCGGCTTCGGTTCGCCCCAGACAGCGGCTCCTTTCCTGAAGGACGGAACGATGACTTCGACGGTTCTTTGGGACGTTCCCAAGTTGGGTGCGCTGACCGTGTGGGCGATGAACGAGCTGGCCAACGGCCGGGAAATCCAGGAAAGCAACACCGTAGAAGGTTTCGACCAGCCCATTATCTTCGATAAAGAGACTGCGACTTTGCTGCTTGGCGACCCGATGGTCTTCACCAAGGAAAACGTCGATGAGTACAACTACTGAGTCAACCCCGCGATTGTCACTTCGTGGAATAACGAAGCGATTTGGCGCCACGGTTGCCCTGAATGACGTCTCGTTCGACGTGCTGCCAGGTCAACGCCTGGCAGTACTCGGCGAGAACGGAGCTGGGAAATCCACCTTGATGAAGATCCTGGTGGGTGCTTACAGCCCGGATGAAGGCAAAATCGAGCTGGAAGGCACGCCCTACTCCCCGGCTTCTCCCGCTGCTTCCATGGCAGCGGGTGTGAGCATCGTCTATCAGGAACCGTCATTTTTCCCCCACCTCACCGTGCTGGAGAACTTCTACGTGGGCCGGGAGAACACGGACAAGTTGGGGAACCTGACCTGGGAGGCCATGCGCAAGCATGCGGCCGAGGCCCTGGTTGACCTGGACCTGGACCCGCGGCTCCTTTCGAGAACGATGGGAACCCTCAGTCTGGCCGAGCAGCAAATGGTCCTGATTGCCCGTGCAGTAGACGTCAAATGTGAAGTGCTGATCCTGGACGAGCCGACTTCGATTCTGACCGCCAGCGAGGTGGACCGGCTTTTCGCCACCATTGATCGTCTGGCTACGCGAGGAGTCTCAATCCTGTACATCACACACAGGTTTGACGAGATCCCGCGAGTGGCCGATCGAGTCGTGGTGTTGCGCGATGGAGTCCTAGCCGGCGATATTCCCGCCGGCGAGGCAACGCACGACACCATCGTCAAGATGATGTCGGGTCGGACGGTTCAAAACGTCACACGCAGGCAGAGCCGGGTGGAGCGGGAGACGCTCCTGCAGATCAAAGGACTCTCACGGAAAGGAGAGTTCGAGTCCATCGACCTTGAGCTGGAGGCGGGAGAGATCCTGGGGCTCTACGGACTGGTGGGCGCCGGGCGGACCGAGTTGGCACTTTGCATCTTCGGCGACACTCAGCCCGAGTCTGGAGAGATGCTCCTGAGGAACGAAACCTACCGGCCCAAGTCACCCCGCCAAGCCATGTCTAAGGGTGTGGCTTACCTTCCGGAAGACCGGAAAACCCAGGGCAACTTCCGGTACATGAGTACCGGCCAGAACATCGAGAGTGCTTCGCTGGACAGTTTCAGCAACGTGTTCGGCAAACTCAACTTGTCCGGCCTGAAGAAACTGGGCCAGGACTGGTTGGACCGGCTGCGGATCAAAGCCCCAAATCTGAAATTCCCGGTCACGGGCCTATCGGGTGGCCATCAACAGAAAGCACTGCTGGCGCGGTGGCTAGCGACAGACCCCCAGCTCCTGCTGCTTGACGAGCCGACCCGGGGAATCGATGTCGGCACCAAGGCTGAGATTCACTCGGAGATCTTGAGGCTGGCCGATCAGGGAATTGGCGTCGTGATCATCTCGAGTGAGCTTCCCGAGCTCTTCGCAGTAGCCGACCGGGTCGTGATCCTTCGTGAGGGAAAGATTGCCGCCTCACTGGAGGGTGAAGCAATCACCGAAGATGCGGTGCTGCGAGCAACGCTGGGAATCGATGAAATGGGAGGAGTGAGATGAGCACTGCAACTGCCATTGCGCCTCAACAGGATTCATCTCTGAGGACTATCAGGCTGATCCGAGCCGGACTCATGCCCGTGCTGCTGATTGCGGCACTGGTGGTGTTCAGCCTGCTCAGCTCTCAGTTTCTGAACCCAAGCAATCTCAAAGACATTATTGTCAATAGCGGTGATCTGGCGATGCTCGCCGCGGGGATGACCATTGTCATTTTGCTCGGCGGCATCGACATTTCGGCCGGACCCATGCTGGGGGTAATAGCCTGGGTGATCGCCACCATGATGGCAGCGGGAACCTCTCCCCTGCTGGTGGTGGCATCAGCCCTGATCGCCGGAGTAACCCTCGGCTTGCTGAACGGGTCCATCGTGGTATTTGGCCGGGTGGCTCCAATCATCGCAACTCTGGGTACTTCAGCCATCTTTCAAAGTGTCCTGTTCGTTCTTTGGGCCAAAAAGGATCGGTTCTCCAGTCCCGTACTGCCCATTTTCTCGGGGCAGACACTGGGAGGGTTCCCCATCCTGATCATCCCAATTCTGCTGGTCTTCATCGCACTGGCCTACGTGTTGAAGCGTCGCCGGTTTGGCCTGCACATCTACGCGGTCGGGAATGATCCCGAAGGGGCGCGACTCCTTGGAGTCTCTGCCAACAAGGTCACCATGATGGCCTACGCGCTGATGGGCGCCCTCACCGGCCTCGGGTCTTTGTTCTATATCGGCCGCGTGGGCGTAGTTCAGGCCGCTAGCGGTGCCGACATGTCCATCGCCGCGATTGCAGCGGTGGTGGTCGGGGGGACCTCAATTCTCGGCGGGCAGGGCGGGATCATCCGGACTCTCGGAGGCCTCCTCTTCATCGCAGTTTTGCAAAACGGTGTCGTGTTGGCCGGGGTCCCATCCCTCTGGACCGGCGCAATCGTCGGAATTGCGGTCGCGCTCGCCGTTTCGGTGGACGTCGTGACCGGAAGAATCATCGACAAACGGACAGGAGTGGCCAAATGAAACAGCTTCAGTTGCTCGGGGACCGAAGGATCCTGCTAGCAGTCTTGGTCCTGGTAACAGCAGCGGTAATGAGTTTCCTTTCCCCCTATTTTCTCCACGTGGACAATCTGCTTTCGATGACTCAATACGGTGCAGTCATCGGCCTCTTGGCCCTGGGCCAGGCGTTTGTCATCCTCGGAGGTGGGGGCGGAATCGACCTTTCAGTCGGTGCCATGTTGTCATTCTCCGGAGTGTTCATGGGACTGCTGGTCGAGGGAACTGGCCTGAACCCGTGGATCGCCGGAATAGTGACGCTCGCATTTGGTGCCCTACTCGGTTTGGTCAACGGCCTCTTGATTGCGAAGGTGGGGTTGCTCCCCCTCATCGCCACTCTGGCCACCATGTTCCTCTACGGCTCATTGGCCAACGTGGTTACCGGCGGAAAGCAGTTCGGCGGGTTTGACGTGGCCGGGTTCAGCTCTTTGGGGCAGTCAGCTGTCCTGGGGATCCCGGTCCAGGTCCTGTTCGTCACGCTTCCCGCATTCCTAATCGCAATCTGGGCCATGCCTCGGACCAGGTTTGGTCAGCGGCTCTACGAGATTGGTTCCTCTGACCGCGCAGCATCACTGGTTGGCGTTTCGCTGGCCCGCCAGCGGGTCCGCCTGTACGTGATCTCGGGCATGTTGGCCGCTCTCGGAGCCATCATCACCAACTCTTGGCTCCTCACGGCCCGGCCCTCCGCAGGCACCGGCCTGGAACTGCAAGCAATTACGATTGCCGTCCTGGGTGGCCTAGATATTTTCGGCGGCCGGGGACACCTTTCCGGGGTGCTTCTGGGCCTGCTGCTGGTGATTGTGGTGAACAACGGGCTCCAGTTGGCCGGGGTCGGAAACTCGATCCAAGTTGGCATCCTGGGTGCCATCTTGATCCTGAGCGTGCTCCTCAACAACCTGGTGACTCGACAAAGGGCGTCGGTGTGACTGGGGAAAAGTTCGACCTCATAACTGTGGGTGACGCTAGCGTCGACACCTACGTGGCCGTGCCTTTCATCGCAGGTCCGGACCAGAAGGCAATTGGGTCCTGGCTGGGTGTGTTTGGCGGCGGGATGGCGGCGAACTTTGCCGCCGCCGCTGCCAATGCTGGGGCCAGAACCTCATGCCTAACTGTCTGCGGCAGCGATCCTGCCGGGCAGACTCTGGTGAAAGAACTGTCAGCCCACGGAGTAGACACGTCCGGGGTTGTCACGGTTGAGGGCAGCATTACCTTTCAGTGTTTTGTCCAACTTGACCCCTCCGGCGAGAAGGCCCTGTTTGGGGCAGCTCCTGGAAAAAAGGTGCCCGACCTCAGCGACCTGGATCCGGCCCTGTTTCAGCGTGGGACCTACGTGTATGTCCTGGCTGACGACATCGACTGGGCCCTCGAAGTGGCTGAGCTGGCCCGCACCCAAGGGGCAAAGGTGATTGTCGACCTGGAGCGGACCGCTATCGGCGCCAATCTCGAGGTGGCCTTGAACTTGGCCAGTCTCAGCACCATCGTCTTCACGAATGTGGGGGCGTTTGCCGAGTTGGGCCTGACCAACACTGAACAGATCGCTCAGCAGTTCACCGACTGTGCGTGCGAACTGCTGGTGATCACCAACGGGCGCCACGGAAGTAGCGTCCATTTCCAGGGGCGGACGGTAACTGCCACCGGACTGCAGGTACCAGTCCTTGACACCACGGGTGCCGGCGACGCCCACAACGGCGCTTTTGCCGGTCGCCTCCTTCAGGGAGACGACATTGAAACTGCACTCCGCTGGGCCACGGGAATGGGTGCACTCTGCGCCATGAACCTGGGCCCAAGAGGATACCTGGGGCAGTTGCGCACAGATCTTCCCACCCTGATCAATCAGGTGGAGATCCACCACGAAGACATGAACAGCCGTCTTCAAGACGACGAGTAGAGAAGGTAGAGACCAAATGACTAAAAACCTCCAAGAAAAGATTCACGGCTCCTTGGCGGCTGCGTGCATCGCGGATGCGCTGGGCGCGCCCACCGAGGAACGCTCAATCCCAGAAATCGAGCAACTGTGGTCGAAGCGCATCGATCAGTTCTATGCCCCACCTGCCGATTCACCCTATGCGCTGGGACGCGAAGCCGCCCAGTTCACCGATGACTCCAGCCAGATGCTGATGCTGGCCGAAGTCTTCATTGACGGCAACGGTCAGGCCAGCCCGGAAGCTGTCGCCGAAATGATCATTCAGTGGTCGGGGAAGCCTCAGTACTATCCCCACTTCGCCGGCCCCACCACCCGGCGCGCGATTGACCGCCTCAAGGCGGGAGAGGATCCCTGGACCGTGGGCAAGGCTGGCCGGATCATGACGGAAGGCAGTAGTAACGGTGGCGCCATGCGGGTGGCTCCGGCGGGGCTGGTCAACCCGGGCAACGTGGAAGCGGCCGCGAAAGCAGCTTTCCTCACCTGCGTTCCCAGCCACAACACAAATGCGGGCGTAGCTGGTGCGGCTGCGATTGCCGCCGCAATTGCGGTGGCAATGGTGGACGGTTCGACCATTGTCGATGTTGTCCAGGCTGCAAAACTGGGAGCTCGCATCGGAGATGAACTCGGATCCACTCAGGGCCGAATTGTCCCAGCTCCAGGCATTGAACAGAGAATTGATATGGCGGTCAGAGTTGCCATCAGTGCGAATAGTTTCGACGATGCGGTCAAATCTATTGCCTCCCAGATTGGAACTGGACTCCCGGCAGCCGAGGCCGTCCCGGCAGCTATCGGGTTCTTCGTCGCCGCTGGCGGAGATCCGTGGATTGCAGCGTCAATGAGCGCGTCCGCGGGCGGCGACTCCGACACCGTAGGGTGCATGGCCGGGGCCATTGCCGGCGCATATGCAGGTATCAGAGGGATTCCGAAAGACAAATATGCCCAGGTTGTTGAGGCAAATGATCTGGACCTGGACGACCTGTCTCTAAGGCTCTCTCAGGTTGTCAACATGCGATAATGTAGGCTTATGTCCAACGAGGTGCCACGCTACAGCCAAATCGTCAACGTTTTGACTGCAGAAATTAAGGGCGGCAAGTATCCGCTGGGAGCAAAGATCCCTAGTGAGACTGTCCTTATGCGTCGGTTTAGCTGCAGTCGAAACACGGTTCGAGCTGCGATAGCGCGCCTCAACGAGGTTGGCCTGATCAACACCCGGAGAGGATCGGGGTCTTACGTCACCAAGCAGGCCGGCATCATCCATTCCCTCAGTTCCCTGCGAAGCATCTCGCAGGTGATCAGGGATCTAGGTTTTGAACCGGGGATGAAGCTGGTGAATCTGCAGGAAGATCCCAATCCTCGACCGGACATTCAGGCCTTCCTCGGGACCGGTCACATCTGGTGGCTCCGACGGGTTACCACCGCGTCCGGCACCCCGTTCTCGATCAACGACAGTTGGTTCCAAGGCGAAGTAGCGGAAAAGATGGACATCCAGGCACTGGTCCGGGGCGGCTCCCTCTATGCCCATATCGGCCGGGTCGTCGGACGGGAAGTCACGGAAGCTACTGACTACATCGGGGCTGAACTGGCCAATGACATTGAAGCCAACCTACTTCAGATCGGTGCCGGACAGCCGCTGCTTGCCATCCAACGCTATGCCTACGACAGTGCGCATCGTCCGGTGGAGGTTGCCCGCTCTGCCGCTAGAGCCGACATGTATCGCTACTACGTCAAACTGACTAAGCCCTAGACGCCGTCCAGATAGGCGGTAGCCCGCGCAACGCTGCCGCTTGGCTGGCCCGGACTCAGGCGTCCGCTTCCACCCAGCTAGATCACGTGCCCCTCGCGCCAATACCCCATGAATGAGACCTGGCGCCGATCAACCTGGCGCTCCTTGACCAACCGGCGCCGCAACTCCTTGATCACCCCGGCCTCCCCCGCCAACCAGGCGTAGAACGACTCCACCTCAGAGGCCGTTTCCCACAGCACTTCCCGGTTGATGTCGATGGGCGCCAGATGGGTGTCGTCACTTCGGCGCAGCTCCGACAGGTTCTGATCGCACCAGCGGTCCACCGCCCGAATCAGCTCGCACCCACGCTCCTGGCCGCGCAGGACCAGCTCTACTCGATGTCCGCATGCCTGCAGGTCCAGCGCGTCAGCCACGGTCGGCAGCTCTATCAGCGCCGAAACCTGGACGTCGCGCGGGCTTTGACGCAGGATTGAGCGGACGGCGGGCAGTGCGGTCTCGTCTGCGACCAGGAGGATTCTGCGGGCCGAACCGGGCTGATAATCCACCCCCATCGGCCCATGTTCAGAGTAGGAGTCGGGCCCGGCCAGGATGATTTCGTCTCCGGGCTGTGCCCGCTCGGCAAAACTCGATCCGGGGCCGCCCCCCTCGTGAATCACAAAGTCAATCGTCACAGTCCGGGCAACCGGATCCGCCTCGGCCACCGTGTAGGTCCGGATCGGGAAACGGTCACAGTGGTCCAACTCCCGCCAGCGGTGGTGCCAGCTGAAAGACTCGGGCGCCCAGTCGTCGTCCTGCCCAAGTTCGGGCAGTGCTTCGCCGGGTGCGGGCAAAACCAGCTTGACCCGCTGGTCAAAGCCGTCGGTGGAGAACCGGTCCAGCAGGTCCCCGGTGAAGGTGAGCCGCCGGAACGAGGCGGAAAGCTGCTCGTTTGCGATGACTTGGGCGCGGTAGGGACGAAACGGCGGGTAAACCCGTGTCTTCTCCGCCACCAAATTCACCATTGTGTCGCCGCCTTCTTCACTCATCCGGTATTCTCATTAGGTAACACTAACCTAACGTAAATCGCAAGCTCCGGCTAGCGCGGATCAGGAGGCGACCGATGCGGCCGACCACAGCCGGGGTCTTGCCCGGGCGTGCGCCCAGGTCCACGCGTTCCCTCCGACCCGTCTGGGCCCTGCTCCTGCCAAGCCTGCTTCTGCTCGCCCTGATTGCCCTCAGCCTGTTTGTCGGCTCGGGTCACTTTTCCCCGGACGAGGTGGTGGGCGCCCTGCTGGGACGGCCCGACGTGCCCCCGTCCACCCTGGTGATCATTCGGGATTATCGGGTGGCCCGGACCGTGGCCGCCCTGCTGGTGGGCTCGGCCCTGGGGGTGGCCGGTGTCCTGATGCAGAGCACCGCCCGCAACCCGCTGGCCGACCCGGGCCTGCTCGGGGTCAACGCCGGCGCTTACCTCGCCATTGTTCTCGGGGCCCTGACCATGGGGATCAGCCTGGGCCCCAGTCACGTTTTGCTCGCCCTGGTCGGGGCCGCCCTGGCGACCGTGATCGTTCACGGAATTGGGAGCCGGGGCCCTCTCGGTGGAACCCCGGCGAAACTGGTGCTGACCGGCGTCGCCCTGACGGCCGTCCTCACCGGCGTGGGTTCGGCCATCTCACTGCTCAATCCGTCTATTTTCGACAAGGTGCGCTCCTGGAACTCCGGGTCGTTGCAGAACACCACCTGGGAGGGCGTGGCCGCCGTGGCTCCGTTCATCCTGGTTGGGCTGGCGCTGGCTGCATTCCTGCCGGGTGCGCTGAACACTTTGCTCCTGGGCGAGGATTCCGCCCGCGCCCTCGGCACCCACGTGCCCGCCACCCGCGGACTGTCCGCCGTCGCCACCACTCTGCTGTGCGGCGCGGCCACTGCCGCCGCCGGACCGGTTTCCTTTGTTGGTCTCCTGGTTCCGCACGCACTTCGGACCGTGGTTGGCCCCGACGTTCGGTGGCTGCTTCCCGGCGCGGTCCTCTCCGGCCCAATCCTGGTCCTGGCCGCCGACCTGGTGGGGCGGGTCCTGATTCCGTGCGAACTCCCCATGGGCGTGGTCACCGCTTTCCTGGGGGCCCCGGTGCTGGTCGCACTGGTGCGCACTCGCCGTCCGCGCATGTCGGAGGTGAGCGGATGAACCGGCGCCCACGGGTGATTGCCCTGGTCCTCACCGCCCTGCTGGTGCTCGCGTTCTTCGGAGCCCTGCTGGTGGGCTCAGCGGGGTTAACGCTGCCCGAGGTGATGCGCACGCTGACCGGTCACGGTGACCCGGCCCTGAATCAGGTTGTCCTCGACTGGCGCCTTCCCCGCGCCCTCTTCGCTCTGCTCGGGGGCATGGCCCTGGCCCTGTCCGGCGCCATCTTCCAGTTCATTACCCGCAACCCGCTCGGCTCCCCCGACATCATTGGGTTCAGCGCGGGAGCCTACACGGGCGCCCTCCTCGTCTCCGCCCTCGGCGTGAGCGCCCTCTGGGGTCGGCCGGTCGGAGCCCTCCTGGGTGGGCTGTTGGCGGGCGCGGCCGTCTACTTCCTGGCCTGGGAACAGGGACTGTCCGGCTTCAGAATCATCATTGTCGGCATCGCTGTCAGCGTGTTCCTCTCCGCTTTGAACACCTACCTGCTGCTCACCCTGCAGCGGGAACAGGCCCTGATTGTGGCCGGCTGGGGGCTCGGATCCCTGGCCAACATTTCCTGGCGGCACGTGGTGGTACTCGGCATTGCCCTGCTGATCACGCTGCCGCTCCTTTTTTACTTGCGGGCTGACCTGAGGCTGCTGGACCTGGGGGACGACACGGCCGCCGGCCTGGGCGTGCGCGTCTCCCGCTTGCGCGCAGTGCTGCTCGGGCTCGGGATCATCCTGGTTGCAGCCGTGACCGCTGCCGCAGGGCCGATTGCGTTCGTGGCATTGGCCGCGCCACAACTGGCCAAACGACTGGCCTCCGCCCCCGCTATCCCCCTCTATATGACCGCGGTCGTGGGGGCCCTGCTGCTGGTCACCTCGGACATCGCGGCCCGCCTGCTCATTCCGGGCGGCCAACTTCCCGCCGGGGTGATTACCCTATCGGTGGGCGGCCTCTACCTGCTGTGGCTGCTGGCCCAGGCGGGCTTGCCCACCGGGGCGGCCCGAACGGAAAGGAGTTTGACATGAGCGCCTCTCGACTTGGGGCTCGGGACCTCGCCACCGGTTACGGTGCGCGCGAAGTCATCTCCCACCTGGACTTTGCAGTGCCGGACGGCTCCTTCACCATCATCATTGGGCCCAACGCGTGCGGCAAGTCAACCTTGCTTCGGGCGCTGGCTCACCTCCTACCAGCCCGAGGCGGCCAGGTCCTCCTCGACGGGCGCGACGTGGCTCGGTTGCCGGCCAAAGAGCTGGCTCGCCAGGTTGGGATCCTCCCCCAGTCCCCACTGGCTCCGGAGGGCATCACCGTGCGCCGGCTCGTTTCTTTTGGGCGCCATCCCTACCGGGGTTTGCTTGGGGGCTGGAGCGGGCAGGATCAGGCCGCGGTGGACGAGGCGTTGGCCCGGACCCACCTGACAGAACTGTCCGACCGCCTCGTCGACGAGCTCTCCGGCGGGCAGCGGCAACGGGTGTGGATTGCCCTTGCCCTGGCGCAGGAGACCGACCTGCTGCTGCTGGACGAACCCACCACCTACCTGGATTTGGCCCACCAGATCGACATTTTGGACCTGTGCGCCCAACTGAACCAGGCCGGAAGGACTCTGGTCGCGGTGCTGCACGACCTGAACCAGGCGGTCCGCTACGCGACCCACCTGGTGGCCATGCGGGACGGAAAGATTGTGGCCGAGGGTCGACCCGAAGAGATAGTGAACCAGGACCTGATTCGCGACGTGTTCGGGTTGGACACCACCATTATTCCCGACCCGGAAACCGGCCGACCGCTGGTAATACCCTGCGCCCCACCGGCGCAACAACTAAGGAGATGAAATGCAACGGAACAAGTTGATGAGCGTCGTCGCCGCCCTGGCGATTGGGGCCGTCGGTCTGGCCGGCTGCTCCACCGGGGGGACCTCGGCACAGTCGGAACCGCAGTCCACCCCGCAAAGCGAGCCGGCCGCTGCGCCGGGCCGGACCATCGACACCATGTTTGGTCCGGTTGAACTCCCCAACAAGTACCCGGACGAGCTGAAGGTGGTCGCCCTGGGCTGGTCGGATGCGGACGCCGCGTTGGCGCTGGGGGTCAAGCCGGTTGCCGTTTACGACTGGATGGGCTTTGGGGACGAGGCGAAGGGAGTTGGCCCCTGGGCCACCGAGCTGTTCGGGGAGGAAACTCCCACCGTGCTACCCAATGTGGACCAAACCGTCGACTACGAAGCGATCGCCGCACTCCAGCCGGACCTGATCCTGAATGTGCGTTCAAGCGGGGACGCCGAACAGTACGAGAAGCTATCCTCCATTGCCCCCACCGTCTCTGGCCCCGAGGGCACCGGACCGTTTGCAGTGGACTGGCTGACCCAGTTCTCGATGATTGCCGAGGCACTGGGGCTGTCCGAGCAGGGCACGCAGGTGTTGGACAACGCCAAACAGAAGATTGACGACGTGCGCAACGAGCACCCAGAGTTCGCCGGCTTCACCGCGGTAGTTGGAACCAAATTTGGCGACGCCTACGGCGCCTACCTGCCGGGGGATACCCGCTGGGATCTGCTCGAACAACTCGGCTTCATCTTGAACCCGGCCGTGGCCGACCTGCCGGCCCAGGGCTTCTTCGCCCCCATCTCCGCCGAACAGATCAGCGCCCTGGAAGCCAATGTCGCCGTCCTCTTCCCGATTGGTTACACGTTGGAGGAACTGGAAAGCGACCCGCTGATCGCCTCCCTGGCCGTGGTCCAGGACGGGCGTGCGGTCATTCTGGCCGAGGATTCGCCCGAAGCGAAGGCTTTCAGTGCCGGCTCGATCCTGTCCGTCCCGCTGGCGGCGGAGGACCTGGCACCGCAGCTGGCTGAGGTAGTTGCCCAAGCGCAATAGGAGTGAGCATGAAACTGGCAGTGGTAGCGGCCAACGGCAAAGTTGGTTCCGCGATCGTCATGGAGGCGGTCGCTCGCGGGTGGGAGGTGACCGCCATCGTTCGCGGGGGCGGGAGCACCGGTGGAGTGGAGGGGCCCGGTGCGCGGGCCGCCAGCTCAATCCTGGTCAAAGACATCATGTCGTTGGAGGCTGCCGATCTGGCCGGCTTCGACGTGGTGGTGGACGCATTCGGCGTATTTGACCCGGACCGCCAGGGCGAGCACACCGAGACCCTGATGCATCTGGCCGACCTGCTGGCGGGCACGGACACGCGCCTGCTGGTGGTTGGCGGAGCCGGATCCCTGTACGTGGATCCGGATCGTCAAACCCAGCTGGTCGACACCCCGGACTTCCCCCCGGCGCACCTGCCGGTAGCCCGGGGAATGCGCGCGGCGTGGGAACGCCTGGCGAAGCGGACCGACGTCCATTGGACCTACGTCTCCCCCGCAGCGTTCCTCAATCCGGACGGCGAGCGAACCGGCCAGTACCGGCTCGGGGACGACCAAGTGCCCGTCAACTCGGCCGGCCAGTCCGTCATCTCCTACCCTGACTTCGCCCTGGCCCTGACCGACCTGGTGGCGCAGGGACTTCCGGATCGGACACACCTGAGCGCGGTCTCGAAGTAGTTGGTTACCTTCCCGCGGCTGGGTCCGGTCAGTCCCGGACCCAGCCGCGGCCCTTAGGTTTGATTGCCCAGCTAACACCCAGGAACTTCACATACTCTGTTCCCATGAGTTCTGACGACGACGCCACCATTCAACCTGCCGGTTTGGATCCACAGCAGATCCGGGAACAGTTCGTGCAGATGCGCCGACTCCTCATGGTCTATGAACACGCACTGCAGACAGTCCTGCTGAAAGTCGACTTGTTGCGCGACGAGTTTCGCCTTGAGCGCGACTACAACCCGATCGAGCACGTCTCTTCCCGGGTGAAGTCCCCACAGTCGATCACCGACAAGGCACGGCGCAAAGGGGTGGCTGTCACCACCGAGTCGCTGCGAGCCAACATCTTGGACATCGCCGGACTTCGCCTGATCTGCTCGTTCCAAAACGACATCTTTCAGGTGCGCGAACGCCTACTGACCCACGGAGACCTGCGCCTGCGCGAAGAGCGGGACTACATTTCTAACCCGAAACCGAACGGCTACCAGAGTCTGCACCTGCTGGTAGAAGTGCCGGTGTACTTGGCCGGTGGGCGCCAGTGGGTTCCGGTGGAGATCCAGCTGCGAACTGTCGCAATGGACTTCTGGGCGTCGCTGGAGCACAAGATTCACTACAAGTACCGCGGGGAGGTTCCACCGGACCTGACCAGCTCCCTGAAGCTGGCGGCCGACATGGCTTCAACCATGGACCGGACCATGGAACGGCTCTACGAAGAAGTCCGCAGCCTGCAACCACCCTCGGAACCGACCGAGGCTGACCCAATGCTGCCATTGTTTCGCGCGCTTGAGAGCGCCTCCATGCTGGAGCAGTTCACCCGCCGCGACGACGACGAGTAGTTCCCAAGCGAGCAGGTCCCCTGACACCAAGAGGCCCCGGGTTGATCCGAAGATCGCCCGGGGCCTCAGCGGTGGCCGACGGCAGGCCAGCCTCAAGGGCGGGACTGCTTGTTAGGCTTAGTGGCCGCTATTGTGCCTTGCGTTTGCGGGTGGCAAGGAGGGCCCCGCCGACTCCGAGGAGGGCGATGGACCAGGTGGCCCAAAGGGCGATCTCTGAGGCACCCGTGTCAGCCAGTTGCTCACCCGGCTTAGCTGCGGGCTTTTCCGTTGGCTTCACCGGTTCAGGGCAAGCCCCCAGCTCCACGTCACCGGACCCAAAGACCAGGTCTTCCATCCCCACCGCCTGGTACTCCACCCGGTAGGTACCCGACGGAACCTCGGTCATAATTGCCTCGAACGAGGACTCTTCATTCAGCTCGACTTCACGAGCCTGAACCTCTTCACCCTCACCGTCCAACAGACGTACCCGGACCATAGTGTCCGGGTAAGCATCAGTCACCGCGCCCTCAACAGAGACCGCCCCGGTCCCGGCTGGACAAGTCGGCTCGGACGCCGTGAACTCCACATCCGCAAACGTTGGCACCACGCAAGCCTCCAACGCCACGTCAACCTCACTGGACACCGGCTCACTTGCAGCCCCATCCGTAAACAAGGTGGCGTAGACCAGATAGGTGCCGTCTTCTCTCACGGGAAACTCATAACTGAACGTGCCGTCATCAGCCACCGAAACACCCTCAGCCACCCGATCACCCAGCCACAGGTCCACCGTGTAGGTCTCACCCTGAACCGCATCAGACACCGAACCGGCCACAGTCACAAACCCGCTGGGACCCACCGGACAAGTGCTGGCCGAATCATCGACAAACCCAACCTCAATCCCATCAAGCCACCCACACACACCGTCGGTCACCGTGAAGGTGTCCGACACTCCGTCCTGCAGGGGATCCCCAAGTACTATTCCTTTGACGTGGTAGCTCCCAGCGGCCACGTCGTCAAACTGGTATCGGTACGTTTCAGTGTCGGGGTCCCAGGTGGCCACCATCACCTGCGGCAAGCCGCCAATCAACTGCGCAACCACTTGTTTGTTCGGCTCCCATTCGGTGAAGACTTCACCTGAGACGGTGCCCCCAACAGCCGGACAGGTTGCCGCGGACACCGAAGCAGTCACGACCAGAGAGTGATCAACATACGGCCAGACTTCAATTGGCCCCAGGCAGGTTTCCGGACTTTTCACCTCACTCCCCTGGGTGATTCCAATTGACCACCTACCTGGTTCCAGGTCGACGACGGGTTCTTCGTCGCCAGCCAAGCCGGTCACCCAGTCCGACTGCGGGTAGGAACAGCTTTCCTCTGCGTAGATCCGGTAGTTCCACGTCATTGCTGGTGAAGCCAACTGACCGACAGAGAGCGTCACCGCGGCCGTCTCTGCGCCCTGGTCCAGTTCGATTGGACTTTCCGGGGAGAAGTACCCTGCGGGAGCGGGCAGACCGTCATCTGCGCTAGCGCTAGTAGTTACCCCCACCACCAACAGGATCCCCGCTCCGATTGGGGCGAGGAATCTTCGAGCAAAAGCCCTGATCAGGCCCACTATTCTTCTTTTCTTATGCACGACGGTTATCCTTTCGGCTGACGGGATCGATGTAACACACACTGCTGCGTGACACCTGGCAGCCTAGCAGCATTTAGCTAAATACTGAATATTGCGCATCAGAATGCCAAACCAAGCTTCACCCCCGGGCCAACGGTCACGCCTAGCCCGCCAAAAGACGCCGTTCTTCGGGCATCAGAGACCACTCAACTGGTTACATCCGACCCAAACCACCGATGGACTGTGCCCTCGCATGGAGGTGCTGGCCTACTGGTCCACAAATGACTGTTCAAGTAATTTGCCTAATTTATTCACAATAGTGATTGTATTGTCGGACAAATCTTCAAAGTCAGCACCAGAAATTACGGTTTTTGCAGATAATGGGCCCCTGACCTGCGTCATCTGGATAACGCGCAACTCGGGACTGCCTTGAACTTTTGGCTCACATGACTATGGCAAATCAGTTCCAACAAGCAGGATCGACACCGGCTTCGGCTGCGGCAAATTGACGTTACTCCAGTCAAACTTCCACCGCCTGCAACCGAGGACCTGACCACTCAACTGCCCGACCAGCACCGGCTCATTGGTTGATGGACAGTTCCGGCCGCAAACCACCAACGAGTTGTGGCCGTCCACGCCAAGCACCCGGCTGGGGATTCCCCGCCGGGCGCTTGTTTGAGCAGCTAGAAAGCGGCTAGCTCATCTGATGCAAAATCAACCTACAGGGACTTGCGCCGGCGCGAAGCCACCAGGGCTCCACCGGCTCCCAAGAGGACAACCGACCAGGTAGCCCACAGTGCGATCTCGGAGGCACCGGTTTCGGGCAGTTGGTCACCCGGCTTGGCAGCGGGCTTGTCACCCGGCTTGTCGGCTGGCTTATCCTCCGGCTCGTCCGCCGGGGTGCAGTCGCCCATCGAAACGTCCTCGGTCCCGATGACGGTTTCTTCCATTCCAACCTGAGAGTACTCAACTTGGTAGTCGCCGGCGGCAACCCCACTCATGATGATTTCAAATGAGGAGTCCTCACCCAGCTTCACCTGATTGGACTGGAGCTCCTCGCCTTCTTGATCCAGCAAGCGAACAACAATCTCAGTGTCCGGGTAGGCGTCATCCAGCCGGCCCTCAACAGCGAACGAGCCGGTGGTAGCCGGGCAGGTCGGCGCCGAAGTAGTGATGGTCATGTCAGCGAACGCGGGCACCGGGCATTCCTCCATCGCTACCACGACGTTACCCACTACCGAATTGCCCGGAGTCCTGTTGGTAAGCAGGGTTGCCTGCAGTTGATACTCACCGTCTTCAGCTACATTGAACACGTGGCTGAAGCTACCGTCGGCCTCCACGGTCACGTCTTCGGCGGTTTGACCGCCGAGAGCCAGGGTGATTAAGTATTCATCATCCTGGTTCATGTTGGCGACTGTGCCGGACACTGTCACTTTGGCATCGGGAGACACAGGGCAGTTTCCACCGGCATTATAATCAACTCTAGTGGGCAGGCTCACTATTTGGCCGCAAACGCCTTCAATGATGGCAAGGGGATCCGATTCACCGACCACGTCAGGGAAGTCAGCGGTCGTCGCTGTCACGGTATGGATACCGGGATCAACCCCGTCAAACAGGTACTTGTAGGTTCCGCTATCCTCATCCCAATCAGCTGTCCGGGCGGTGTCAGGATCATCGTCCAGTACGACCGTCACATCACCTTCAAGTTCACGGCTGGCCGTCACATCACCGGCAATGATCCCGCCGGTCGCAGGACAGTTCTCTGCCGCCACTTCGGCCGACACGGTCAGCGTGGGGGCGACGTCGCCGGTAACAGTAATCGGCTCGGTGCAGGCTTCCGGACTGAGAAACTCCGATCCCCACTGCGCTCCAATGGACCACGTTCCGGCCCCAAGCGCAACTGTATCCGACTGTTGCACCTGACCGTACTCGGTAGCTTCCAACTTAACCCAATCGCCAAAGGCCGCGTCGTCGCTACATCCGACCCCGGAGTAAACACGGTACTGCCAGTCGATAGAGATGGCGTATCCGAGCATGGACACATTCAAAGTCACGTCCGTTGTCGTTTCGTCTGCATTCAACATGATCGGACTACTTGGAGTAACCTCGAGGTCCAGAACTGGCAAAGCTGCATTTGCACCCGCCGAGATTCCGGCTGCGAGTAGCGCTCCGGCCCCAACCACAGCAAGCACCCTGCGGATAGCCGGCCTGGTCAGACCCACTTTCCTCTTCTTCAACTGCATAATTATCTTCTTTCCCGTTGACGGGACAGGTGCAACCCACACCGGTCTAATAGTCTGTGTGAGCATATCAAAGGTTGATTGATTAATATACACATTGTTTCCAAATTGTAACCAGAGTGACCCTGTGGACAGAGGTTCTATTCTCCGCCTTAGGCTCTCCAGTGCGCTTCCCAGCGCCTCACAACCAACGCCTAACACAGACCCAACGAAGACTTGAGCCCGATCATATTACTCCTGACTGAGTGTTGACATGCCATTCGCTAATCTCGCCAGAACAAGCTCAAATAAGGCTGCTATATTTGCCTGAACTTCTTTCGATGGTGACGCAACGACGACCGTAGATGATCACTAGATCAACTCTTTTGCCTACCGGAACTAGCCTGACCAGGTCATGTATACGATCGTGGCGTGCGCAACAGAGTTCGACTAAACGATCGTATGGGGTCCAACGGTCTGCCTCTCCCGGAGGCTAGAGTTGACAACCGCTTTTGACCCACCACGGCCGCGCAATTTCCAGCAACAAAGCCGCCTAGCGGTTGCGCACCAAGATCCGTCACTCGGCTCTCCGCACCCGCTCGGCTGACCACCCACCCATTGTCGAGTGCAGGGCGCCACCAGCCCTGAGCACAACCTGAGTCAAAGGTGTCCAAGATTACACCAACACGAAAAAGGCCCCCCACCGATTGGTGAGGGGCCACAGTCGGTCAGCCTGATCGGGTTCCCGGCCTTCAGCGTGTGCTACCTGCCACCCATCCCGGACATAGCAATCCCAGAGATCAGGTACTTCCGCAGGCCAATCACCAGCGCGGTGGTTGGAATCATGGCGATGATGGATGCTGCCATCTGCAGGTCCCAGCGCGTCCCATTTTGACTGGAGAAGGTGGCCAAACCAATAGGAAGCGTTCCCAGCGTCGAGTAGTCCACCGTGACGATCAATGGCCACAGGTAGGAGTTCCAGAAGCTGATGAAAGTGAACACCGCCAAGACGGCAATGGGAGCCTTGGTCAATGGCAGGATGATCTTGGCGAACGTGCGGATCGGCCCCGCCCCATCGACCCGAGCGGCCTCCTCCAACTCAAATGGAATCCCCCGCATGAACTGCCGCATCAGGAAAGTTCCGAATGCGGTGAACGCAAACGGCAAGATAAGAGCTTGGTAGCTGTTCACCCAGCCAAACCATTGCATCAGGATGAACATCGGGACGACCAGGACTTCCTGCGGAACCATGAGGGTACCGAGGAACAGAACAAAGACCGCATCCCGGCCCCGCCAGCGCAAGCGACCGAAAGCATACCCGGCCAAGGTGGACACCGCCAACACCACCAGCGTGCCCGCCACTGCCACAATGAACGAGTTCGTAATGTAGGTGACGAATGGTCCGTAGCGAAAGACCTCAGCAAAGTTCGACCAGCGCACTTCCGAGGCGATGAGCCGCGGGGGCATCGAGAAGATCTCCGAGTTCGGCTTCAGCGCCGAGAAGAACGCATAGATCAGCGGAAAGACAAAGATCAGGGCCGCGAGCCCCAGAGTGACATACGTCAGCACCAGCGATAGCCGGGACGATTTCTCTTCCTGGTGAGTGCCGTAGAAACGCTTGCCTCCGTCCGTCAGCTCCTGTGCCGCCCGAGTTGCGGTAGGTGGTTGCATCGCCTCAGTACTCATAGTGGACCCACCTCTTCTGTGCGGTGAATTGGAACGCTGTCACCAAGATGATGATGGCAAACAGAATCCAGGCAGCAGCGGCCGCGATGCCGAGTTGTTGGAACTTGAAGCCTTGGTTGTAGATAAACATAACCAAAGGCAGGGTGGCGTTCCCCGGACCCCCACCCGTGAGCAGTTGGGGCTGGACGAAGACCTGGAGGGACGTAATCACCGTCATGACAGCCGCAAAGAAGATCGCTGGCGAAATCATCGGCAACGTCACTCGGGTCAAAAGACGCACCCCAGATGCCCCATCGATTCGCGCCGCCTCGACCACATTTTGCGGGATCTGCTCCAGCGCAGCCGAGAAGATCAGCATGTTGTAGCCCAACCCTTGCCAGACCGACATGATCACAATCATGATCATGGCCCAGTGCTTGTCGGCCAGGAAGTTGGGCAGGTGCCAATTGAAGAGCGAGACGGTAATTCCGTTAAACAGGCCCTGTGGCTGTAGCAGCATCTTCCATACCAGCACGTTAGCCACCATTGGCGTGACCACCGGGATGAAGAAGAGAACTCTAAAAGCCGTCCGACCTTTGATGCGAGGCCCAATTAGCAGCGCCAACGCCAAAGCGGAAATAATGTTCAGCGGTACGTACAGAATGGTGAACACAGCGGAGTTGCGCAGAGCCGGCCAAAAATCTGGGCTCTGCGTCATCAGCCAGGAGTAGTTCCCCAGGCCGACAAACTTCCGCTCACCAAATGCGGGCCAATCGAAAAAGCTCATCACAATGGAGAGCACGACGGGCACCGCGGTGAAGATGCAGAGACCCAGCAGGGCTGGGCTCACAAAGCCCAGCGCCTGCCGTCTCTCTGCCTTCAACAGCACGCTACCTTTTCGCGGTTTACTAGCTGTCGCAGTAGTTGTCATGGTTCTAGTTCGTCAGTGTTGGTTGGATGTGCCTACTTCGAACCAAACTGGGCCTGAGCCTGGTCCAGCATGTCCTTCATGGTCATCTGACCGGAGTAGACCGACACCAGATTTGGCTGCATGTAGGTGTTGACCTGGTCCCAGTTGCTGGTGGTCCGCTGGCCCTGAACGTCCTTGAAGCCAGCGTCGAATGCGGCCTTCACTTCTGCCCGATAGCCATCGGGAAGTGCCTCGAAGTACAGCGGCTGCGACTCAGTGCGTGCCGGGTAGGACCGCCCGGACGAAGCAATCAGATCCTGAGCTTCTTTGCCAACCAGAGAGCCCAGCACTTTCAGTGCGGCTTCACGTTCGGCGCCCTCACAGGTAGCTGCAATACCGAAGCCGGAGCCCAAGACCAAGCCCAACGAGCCGTTGTCGCCCTTGGGGAGACGGGTAGCACCCGCCTTGAAACCGGACTCGTTGGCAAAGTAGGACGCTGCGTTCCAGGTACCGTCGACTGCCATGGCCACGTTTCCGGCGTTGTATTCCTGCTCACCCCAGCCAGTTTCCGAAGCTGAGGGAACTTCGCCAGCAACCTTTTGATCGGTCACCAAGCCGCCGTACCAGGTGGCCGCGTCGACAAACCCCTGTGCAGTTAGGTCCAGCTCACCGGCCTCATTCACCGGTTGGAGCCCGGACTTGGCGATTGGCAAAGCCATCCATTGGAACTCACCCATCCCGATCCCAAACCCCTTGTGCTTGTCGGTGGTGGTGCCTTTTGCCGCAGTCTCAAAGTCGTCAAAAGTCCAGTCGAGGGTGGGTTCGGCAGTGCCGGTCTCCTCGAACATATCTTTGTTGTAGTAGACGAGCATGGCAGCCACGTCGTAAGGCAACCCGTACAGGGTGCCGTCATAGCTCATGATGTCCAGGGAACCAGCGGTGAAATCATCTTTCGACAGCCCCGCAGTAGCGAGGTCCTCGTCGGTGAGCGGGGACAGAGCCTGGGTGAAACCGGACAGGCGTTGACCATTCATCGAGGTGATGCAGGCCAGGTTGCCCGAGGACATATTGGTCGTCAGCTTCGTGAAGTAATCGTTCCAGGCAGAGGTCTGGGTCTTGATCGTAATGTCCGGGTTTTCTTTCCGCGCGATCTCCGCCGTGTTCTCCACCCAGTCCATATCGTCTTGGCTTCCGGCCCACATATCCCAGGTGACTGTCACACCCGAGCTAGAGGAGTCCCCACCACCGTCGGAAGACTGGTCTGATTGATTGCCTGACCCGCCCGAGCTACAGGCTGCCAGCCCCATGGTCAAAGTTGTGGCTACCGCCGTGGCAGCCAGTAGATTCTTGCGTCGCATTGTCTCTCCTCTTTGAATAAATCGTGCAACAGGGTTCGCGGTTGGATAGTTTTATCGAGTTGTTACTTCAGCTCCATGTCCTTGGCGAAGTCTTCGTCCAAGTACAGCTCAATTACGGGAACCTCAACGTTTGGTCGAACCACCGGCAAGACCAAAGTGAGAGTGCCGGCGGGTTGCCCACCGGGTTGGGTAGTCAAAGCTGGAAGATCCGGATCGGTAATCTCCATCTTGATCTCGGACCCGTCGTTGAGCAGACGGGCAAACTTGACCTTCCCGGCCAGGTCCCGCAGGTGCAGATGCCCAAAAGGCCAGGCCAACAGGTGCAGATAGGCCCGATCACCGCGCTGGGTAATCACGGTTGCGGGCGGGGCTTGGATCCTGGTGGCTCCAGCACCAATAATCGATTGGCCGTGCAGCCTCATCCATTCCCCAATTCGGCTGAGGGTCTCTCGATCTCTCGGCGTTACGGCTCCGCGCGCATCCGGACCGATGTTGAGCAGAAGGTTTCCGCCCTTGGCTACGGTATCGGCGAGCATCGCCACCAGCATTTCAACGGATTTGAAGTCAAAGTTGTCCCGGTCGTAGCCCCAAGAACCATTCAACGTCTGGCACGCCTCCCACCTAACAGCCTGCCCGTTAACGGTCATCCATTCGGTCGGTTGGTACTGCTCCGGAGTAATCAGGTCTCCCGGGATCCCCAGGCGGTCGTTGATGACAATTCCGGGTTGGAGTTCGCGGCACATCTTCATGATCTCCTCAGAACCCCAGTCCTCGGGGTACTTGCCATCCCACCCGTCGCGCGGCTCCGCGTAGGTGAAATCGAAGAAGATGTAGTCGATCTTGCCGTAGTTTGTCAGAAGCTCACGGATTTGGCTATGAAGATACTGGCGATAGTTCGCCCAGTTCCGGCTTTCGTTTTGCAGCCGAGCGTCGGAGTCGTCCCGCCGAGGGTGATGGTAGTCGATCGTGTAGTCGGGGTGGTGCCAGTCAATCTGGGAATAATAGATTCCCACCTTCAGGTCTTCCGCCCGAAGGGCTTCCACCCACTCCCGCAAGAGGTCGCGCCCGGCATAGTTTACCGAGTTGTAGTCGGTCAGTTTGGTGTCGAACAGGCAAAACCCATCGTGATGCTTCGAGGTCATGACCGCATACTTCATCCCGGCTTCTTTCGCGGCCCGCGCGATGGCACGAGCATCAAACAAGTCGGGATCAAAGAACTGCGCATAGCGCTCGTAATCCACCACCGGCGTCCGCTCACGGGTCATAACCCACTCGTGTCGAGCCGCGACAGAATAAATGCCGTAGTGCACAAACAGGCCGAAGCGATCGTGGTCGAACCAGGCTCCATTGGTGCCAGTGACGGGTTGTTGCATCACCTTAATCTAAACCTCTCCGTCGAGTATGATGAAAGTTATCGACTTACGTCGACATGAGATACGCTACCGGGACTTCGTGCGATTCGCCACGGCACAAAGATAACGAAACTATAACAGTGTGAGCAGAACTACCCTGAAAACTTCGTTCAGAGTCCGACGAAAGTAGTAGGATCGTCGCAGTTCGAGCACATCGGGAGGCCGATAATCATGACCAGAACTAACAGGGCCGAACCTCCTTCGGTCCGGGCCCAGATAATCTCAGCCATCTCTGGCGGTTTGGCCGAAACAAGAGTGGACCTAGCCAAACACCTGCAGCTAGCACCCTCCACAGTCTCTGTTCACGTGCACGATCTTTTGGCCGAAGGAGTCCTCAGCGAAGAGGGCCAGGCCGACTCAACCGGGGGCCGACCCGCAAAAATCCTGCGTCTATTGGCGCCAGCAGGGCATCTCCTAGTAGCTGAACTGGGTGGGACTCACGCCAGACTGGGTTTGGCCGACCTAACCGGGAAACTGCTAGCAACGGTCGAGCGGCCAATCAACATCGAGGACGGGCCGGACGCGGTGTTTGACACCCTGACCGAGTACTTCGGTGACCTAGAAGCTGACTACGGCCACACTTCGGCTCGACGAGGGGTCTGCGTTGGGCTTCCCGGACCGGTGGATGTAGCAAAAGGCCGTGTGGAAACTCCATCACGAATGCCAGGCTGGAACCATTACCCAGCCGGACGCCAGCTTCGAGACCGGCTCGGCACCCACGCCTTGATAGAGAACGACGCAAACCTCCTCGCCCTGGGCCAGGACAGCCTGCACCCCGGATTGTCCTCTTCGATCACGGTGAAGGCTGGGACCGGAATTGGGGCCGGGTTGGTGATTGGCGGAGCACTCCACCACGGGGCCACCGGGATGGCTGGCGACCTGTCCCATGCTCGCCTGCCAGATGCAGGGGATATCCTCTGCGCCTGTGGCAACACCGGGTGTCTGGAGACTGTCGCTTCCGGCGCTGCCCTGGTTCGCGAAATGCGCGCCACTGGTTATGACGTCACCAGCCTAAGTGAGATTATCGAGCTAGCTAATAACGGCGACGGGCTGGCCACCTCTCTGGTTCGCGGGGCCGGTCGCCACCTGGGAGAAATGCTCTGCCCCATCGTTGGCTTCACCAATCCCCAGGCCGTGTACCTGGGCGGGCTACTCTCAACGCTCGAACTTTTTGTAGCCTCCGTTCGAAGCCAGCTCTACGACGGCTCCCACCCGGCCGTGACCAAAAACCTGATCATTGATCGGACCGGGGAAGGACCGGACCTGGCCCTAATTGGCGGCGCCCGGCTCCTAGCTCAGACTATCCTGGCCGAATCTGCCCGGTAACCTCGTAGCTCTCTAGCTTTGTCTCTCCAGGAACTGCTTCAGGACTACCGCCTGATTGTCAGTCTCATCTCGAGCCGAGTACACCAGGGTGACCACCGGGTGCTGCGCCACCAACTCGCGCAACTGGGCTACCGCCTCGGGATTGTTCTCCAGTTCGGCGGTGTATCGCCGAGTAAACTCAGCCATTTTCTCCGGGTCGTGGCCAAACCATTTGCGGAGCTCTGTTGACGGAGCCACTTCCTTCAACCACAGGTCCAGGTGGGCTTTTTCCTTCGACTCTCCCCGGGGCCAGATCCGGTCCACCAGGACGCGATACCCGTCCTCACCTGCGGCTGGCTGATAAACCCGTTTGATTCTGATTTCGCCCATTGCAGCTCTCCTTTGTTCATTTCGATTCTCACACCGACAGACTTTCCGGTCCAGCGCTAGATTTGGTTTCGATTGAGCGCCCGTTCGTGTCAGACTTGAGGGGTTGGCGCCAACAAATATGGGAGGACACGTGCGCGCACTGCGAAAAGTCACCGAAGGACCGGGGCTAGAACTGGTCGACATTCCCGAGCCAACGCCCGGCTGGGGCGAAGTGAAGATCAGGGTGGAGCGCACGGGACTGTGCGGCACCGATCTGCATCTGTACCGGTGGGATGGGGGTGCGCCCGGGTCGCTCACTCCTCCCCAAACTCTGGGCCATGAGTTTTGCGGCGTCATTGTCGAGTTGGGCAAGGGCCTGGTGGATGAGAACGGGCCCGATTCGCTTCAGGTGGGGCAGCGGGTCAGCGTTGAAGGCCACGTGGTGTGCGGCCGATGCCGCAACTGTCGCGCGGGGCGCGGCCACATGTGTGTCCGCTCAATTGGCATTGGGGTGAACCGCGACGGCGCCTTTGCGGACTACGTGGTGGTCCCAGCGTCAAATGTCTGGGTTCAGCCAGACACTATTGATTCCGAATTGGGCGCACTTTTCGATCCCTTTGGCAATGCGGTTCACACTTGCCAGCAGGTGGAACTCACCGGGCAGGACGTCCTCATCACCGGGGCCGGACCGATCGGGATTATGTGCGTAGCTTTGGCCAAGCACTCCGGCGCCCGCCATGTAGTTATCACTGACCTGAATGAGGAACGTTTGGAGCTGGCCCGCTCCGTAGGTGCCGACCGCGCCCTGGTTCCCAGCAAGGAAGCCCTGGCTGAAGCCATGTCGGACCTGCGAATCCGCGAGGGGTTTGACGTGGGCTTGGAAATGTCGGGTGCCCCCGCCGCCCTGCAGACCCTGGTCGACTACTGTAACCACGGGGCCACGCTGGCACTGCTGGGCCTGCCCGCGGGTCCTTTCGCCATTGATTGGGGCAAAGTGATCACCCGCATGCTCACCATCAAGGGCGTCTACGGCCGAGAAATGTATGACACCTGGTACCTGGCCACGTTCCTGACTGAGACTTCACCTGCCCTCCGGGAGGCCCTCCGCTCGGTAATCACTCACCGGTTCAAGCCCGACCAGTGGGAGGAAGCGTTTGCGGCGGCCGCCTCGGGCCACGCCGGCAAGATCATCATCGACTGGGAGAACTGAATCGTGTACACCAATCGCAGCCAACTAATTGCAGAACTGGACAGCATCCGGGCCGCAGGCCTCTATAAGGAAGAGCGGGCCCTCACCACTCCCCAGGGTGCCCACGTCGAGACCGCCACCGGCCCCGCCCTGAACTTCTGCGCCAACAACTACCTGGGATTGGCCGACGACCCTCGGATCGTGCAGGCCAGCCGCGACTCATTGGACCGCTGGGGCTACGGGCTCTCGTCCGTGCGTTTCATCTGCGGAACGCAGGATCAGCACCTGGCCTTAGAACGGGAGCTGGCCCAGTATTTGCGGCGCGACGACGCGATCTTGTTTTCCTCCTGCTTTGACGCGAACGGCGGGATCTTTGCCGCCCTGTTCGGCCCGAACGACGCCATCATCTCCGATGCGCTCAACCACGCCTCCCTGATCGACGGGATCCGCCTGAGCAAAGCTCAGCGCTACCGGTACCAGAATCGGGACCTGGAGGATTTGCGGACCCAACTGAGCACCGCTCGCGCGCAGGGAGCCCAGACCATCGTCATTGTCACCGACGGAGTCTTCTCGATGGACGGGTACTACGCTCCCCTCCCTGGGATCTGCGACCTGGCCGAGGAGTTTGAAGCCCTGGTGATGGTGGACGACTCCCACGCCACCGGCTTTGTTGGCCCCGAAGGACGCGGGGTCGCGGCCAGGTACGGGGTGGAGGATCGAGTCGACATCTTGACCGGCACGCTGGGCAAAGCCCTGGGCGGGGCCTCCGGCGGCTACGTGGCGGCTCATCAGGAGATTGTTGATCTGCTTCGTCAGCGCGCCCGGCCGTACTTGTTTTCCAACACTCTGGCACCCTCTATTGTCGCAGGCGCGCGGGAGGCACTTCGGTTGGCCAGCCGGGCGGATCAGGCCCGCGCCCACCTGGACGAGGTGTCCGAGCTGTTCCGCCAGCTAATGGAGGATGCCGGGTTTGAGTTGCTGCCCGGCTCCCACCCGATCGTGGCGGTCATGTTCCCCGGGGACGACGGTGCTCACCTGGCCACCGCTGTGGCCAGCAAGATGCTGGAACTCGGCGTCTACGTGACCGCTTTCAGTTTCCCGGTGGTTCCGCGTGGGGAAGCCCGAATCCGGGTCCAACTCTCCGCCGCCCACAGCGAAGCAGATGTGCGCCAGTGCGTCTCCGCGTTTACTGCTGCCCGCGCCGCGGTGAGCTGATCGGGGCCAGTCGCCTAGTTCAACTGTGACCTGAGCCGATAAACTGGTCGGGTGAAGATTGACCCGAAACCCTGCGTCGTTCTCGTCAACCTTGGAACCCCGGAGCAGCCGGAGCCGCCAGCGGTTCGGCGCTACCTGCGCCAGTTCCTGTCCGACCGCCGGGTAGTGGAAACGCACCCGGCTCTTTGGCGCCCAATCCTCGAGGGCATCATCTTGCGAGTGCGCCCCCGCGCCTCTGCCGCCAAATACCAGCAGGTGTGGGGCGAGCACGGATCGCCGCTGATGCACTTCACCGTCCGCCAGGCCGAGGAGGTTGATCGCCAGCTCGAGGGACGGGTCGAGGTCCGCCACGCGATGCGCTACGGCCAACCCTCGGTGGGAGCCGTGCTCCAGCAGCTGCATGATGAGGGGTTCCGCCGCCTCCTGCTCGTGCCCCTTTACCCCCAGTTTTCCGCCACCACTTCCGCCACGGTGACCGACGAGGTTGCTCGCTGGTCGATCCGGTCCAGAGACCAGTTCGAGCTGCGGCAACTGCGCTCCTTCCCCACTCATGACGGATACGTTTCCGCCCTGGTGGAGGCGATCAAGGGCCATTGGGAGCACCGCGGCCGGCCCGATTTTGCCGCCGGCGATCGCCTGGTGTTGAGCTACCACGGGATTCCAGTTTCGATGGCCGAGGCGGGTGACCCCTACCCCTCCGAGTGCACCGCCACCACCGAAGCTGTTCGCGCCCGACTGGGACTGGGACCCGACCAGGTCCTCCACACCTACCAGTCCGTTTTCGGTCCGGCCGAATGGCTCAAGCCCGCCACCATTGACACGGTGGCAGCCCTGGGGAAGAGAGGCACCCGCCGGGTGGACGTGATCTGCCCCGGCTTTGTCTCCGACTGTCTGGAGACGCTGGAGGAGATCGATATGGAGAACCGGACGGCGTTCGTCGAGGCGGGCGGCGACGAGTTTCACTATCTGCCGTGGGGTAACGACCGGCAACCCTGGACCCGAGCGCTGTCCAATCTGGTCCAGGAAAGCCTCACCGGCTGGCTCTAAGGCAACTGCGCCCAGCCCCTCCCCCTCGTCAACCCGTAAAAGTCGAAACAATTCGAAAGCCATCGCACCCGGCCCGGCCGCCGAGCGCACCCAACCGGAGTCAACCCGGCTCAAACTGAGCAAATTCAACGCAGAAACGGGGTTGAAATCAGGGCGGGAGCTGATACGATTGTCCCGTAGTCACCTTTCGGTTAGATTTTGATTACCATTCGTGGGACTTACGAATCAGATCGAGAGGCCAGCCGAGACCTACACCTGCGCGAGGAAGCGAAGAATGACGAAGACAGCATCTCCCGAGCCGACTGGGCCGCACTTTTTCGCCGCTGCCGATCTGGGAGCGTCGAGCGGACGCGTCATCCTGGGGCGCCTGGAGGACGGGCGCATGACGTTGGCAGAGATGGCCCGATTCCCCAACGGGCCGGTGGAACACGAAGACGGAATCCACTGGGATTCCCAGCATCTGTTCACCTCAATTGTCGAGGGAATCAAGCGGGCCCAGGTCGCGGCCGAGGGCCAACTGACCTCCGTCGGGGTGGACACCTGGGGGGTGGACTACGGTCGCCTCGACGAGGACGACCAGCTGATTGAAGAGCCGTTCCACTACCGGGACGATCGGACCGTCGGCGTGGTGGAGTCGTTCTTCTCGCGCCTGCCTTCCGCGGAACTCTACGCCGCTTCGGGCCTGCAGGTGAACCCGTTCAACACCGTGTTCCAGTTTGCTGCCGATCGGGATCAGGCCGGCTGGGAGCGAACCCAGACCATTTTGTTCACTCCCGATCTGCTCACCTTCTGGCTCTGCGGCCAGAAGCGGGCGGAGGTCACCATCGCCTCCACTTCCGGGATCCTGGACCCACGGACCCGCCAGTGGTCCCCAAAACTGATTGAGCATCTGGAGCAGGAATACTCGATTCCGGCCGGGCGGATGCTGGCCGAGCTGGTGGAGCCGGGAACGGTGGTCGGGGAAACCAAGCCGGGGCTACTGCCGACCCCGGTGAAAGTGGTGGCGGTCCCCTCGCACGACACCGCCTCGGCCGCGGCCGCCATTCCCGCCCAAACACCAAATTTCGCCTTCATTTCTTCCGGCACCTGGTCGCTGGTGGGGCTGGAACTAACCAGCCCGGTCCTGACCCCGGAGAGCGAGGCCGCCGACCTGACCAACGAGTTGGGCGCCGACGGCACCGTCACCTACCTGCAAAACATCATGGGCCTGTGGGTGCACAACGAGTGCCGCCGGGTCTGGGCCGAGCGCGGCCAGGACACCGACCTTCGACAGCTAATCGAAGCCGCCGCGCAGCTCCCTGCCCTCCAGGTCGTGGTGAACATCAACGATGAGCGACTGTTCCCACCCGGGGACATGCCGGCTCGGCTCCGCATGTTGGCTGCCGAAACCGGGCAGGAACTGCCCGACGACCCGGTCGCAATCACGCGCTGCATCCTGGATTCGCTCGCCCTGGCCTATCGCAACGCCATTTTCACCGAGCAGGAGCTGGCCGGCAAACAGGTGGAAGTAGTCCACATTGTTGGCGGCGGCTCCAAGAACGAACTGCTCTGCCAGCTGACGGCAGATGCGACCGGCCTGCCCGTCGTGGCCGGCCCCAAGGAAGGCACCGCCCTCGGCAATCTGCTGATGCAGGCGCGGGCGTGCGGATACATCGACGGCGACCTGCCGGCCCTGCGGGCGGTGGCGCGCGCATCGGTCGAGGTCACCACCTACCAACCCGGCCACCTGGGCCTGCCCACCGCCGCCTGGGAAGACGCGAATCGCCGCGCATTTCCCTACAAGAAATAGCCCCCGCCCCTAGGGAGAAGCCTCATGACCAACACACCCATCGTCAACACTCACGTTCACTTCCCACCCAACTTCTCCGCCTACGCCACGGTGGCTGAGGCGGTCGAAGCCGGGCGCGCCCAGCAGGTGGCCGCCATCGGGATCTCCAACTTTTACGACCAGAGCGTCTACGAACTGTTCCGCGACCAAGCCGCCCAAGCCGGGATCACCCCGCTCTACGGCCTGGAGTTCATCACCCTGGTGCCCGAGTTGGCCGAGCAGGGCGTGCGCGTCAACGACCCGTCCAACCCGGGCCGGATGTACCTGTGCGGCAAAGGAATCAACCCGTTCAAGGTCAAGTCAGCCCGCGCCCAGGAAATCGCCGACAAGATTCGAACCGGCAATGACGAACGCGCCGCGGCCATGGTCAACCAGCTGGCCGCCTGGTGCGCCGAAAACGGCCTGGACACCGGACTGACACCGGAATCCATCGCCGAGGCGGTCGCGGACCGGGCCGGGGTGCCGGCGCAGTGGGTTTCCCTGCAGGAGCGCCACATCGCCAGTGCCTTCCAGCAGGTAATCAGCGCCCTGCCGGAACTGGAACGACACGGAATCCTCACCCGCCTCTACGGCGGGATCGAGCCGACCGTGGACCTGGAAGATGCCGCCGCCCTCCAGGGAGAGGTCCGCACCCGGCTGCTGAAGACCGGCACCCCCGGCTTTGCCCCCGAGGTGCCGCTCAGCTTCGATGAGGCCTACGAGTACATCCTGGAAATGGACGGGATCCCCGTCTACCCAACGCTGGCTGACGGCACCAGTCCCATTTGCCCGTTCGAGGATCCTGCCCCCGAGTTGGCCCAGCGCCTGCGGGCACGCGGAATCCAGATGGCGGAGCTGATCCCCATCCGCAACACGTCGGCCTGCGTGGACCGCTATGTCCGGGCCTTCACCGAAGCCGGCCTACTGGTCATCGCCGGCACCGAACACAACACGCCCGAACAGATTCCGCTGGAGCCTGCCTGCGTGGACGGGCCGGTCTCTGACTATGCCCGCCAAGCTTTCTTCGATTCCGCCTGCGTGATCGCCGCCCACCAGTATCTGGTCAGCCAGGGCCGGCCCGGATACGTGGATCGCACCGGCCGCGTGGTCGGGGACCCGGTCGAGTTGGCCCGGCTCGGCGCGCGGCTTCTGGCTCGGGACGAGGCGGCCGAGCGGCTGATCCTCACCCGGGTGGCGCCCGCACTGCGCGGGGCCCTGGCCCAGGGGGACCGGCTACCCGTGGTCACCTCGTCCACTGCCCCGGCCGTTCGAGCAGCCGAGGCGGAGGAGCTGGCCGCGGCCGGCGCACTGGTGCTGGAGCTGGACCCAACCCAAGATTTGGTCGAGCAGACGCTGGCCCAGCTTGGCCAGGAGCGCCCAGCAATCGTGGCTCTCCCGGGTCAACTGGCCCTGGCCACCGGCTCGGATCTGGCCACCGCCAGCGCCCGGATGCAACAGTTCCTCCAACGCCTGACCACCGGCTCGGAAACCGAAATTGAGCCCACCGAGGCGGCCGACGCCACCCCTGACACATCGGGCACGGGTCGCCTCGCCGGCAAAGTGGTGGTGGTGACCGGCGCGGCCCAGGGCTTCGGCTTGGGCATCGCGCAGGAGCTGATCACCCAGGGGGCCTCGCTGGTGCTGGCGGACCTGAACGTAGCCCAAGCCCAGCAGGAAGCGGATCGTCTCTGCGCCGAACACGGAGACGGGCGGGCCGTCGCCCTGGCGGTGAACGTCTCGAATGAGCATTCGACAAAGCGTTTCGTCGCCGAAGTCTGCCGGCTGTTCGGGGGCATCGACGTGTTCGTCTCCAACGCTGGCGTGCTGCGCGCCGGCTCGGTCCTGGACCAGCCGGTGGGCGAGTTTGACCTGGTCACCTCGGTGAACTATCGCGGCTACTTCCTCTGCGTGCAGGCGGCAGCCCCGATCATGGCCGTCCAGAACCGGGTTCGGCCCGACCTGTGGTTCGACATTGTCGAGATCAACTCCAAGTCCGGCCTGGAGGGGTCCAAGCGGAACTTCGCCTATGCCGGCTCGAAGTTCGGGGGGATTGGACTGACCCAATCATTTGCCCTGGAGCTGGTCGAACACGGCATCAAGGTGAACGCCATCTGCCCGGGAAACTACCTGGACGGGCCGCTGTGGATGGACCCGGAACGCGGACTGTTCGTCCAGTACCTGGCGGCAGGCAAGGTCCCCGGCGCCACCACCGTGGACGAAGTCCGCGCCTTTTACGAAGCCAAAGTCCCGATGAATCGGGGCTGTGTGCCGGCCGACCTGGCTAAAGCCATCTACTACATCGTCGACCAAGACTACGAAACCGGCCAGGCGGTGCCCGTCACCGGCGGCCAGAACATGCTGAACTGACTCGGCTAACTGACCCTAAGGAGCAATCATGAGCAAGCAGATTCCCCCCACGCAGCACGCCGTGCAGTTCGTAGGCGTGAAGGAAGCAATTGTCAACCCCGCCAAACCAATGTACGAGGTTGGGCCCAAGCAGATTCTGGTCGAAGTGGAGGCCTGCGGGATCTGCTTCTCAGACATCAAACTGATCAACGCCTTTGACCACCACCCGCGCAAGAGCGAGGTCGTGGCTGGGCTGACCGATGCCGAACTGGCTGAAATCCCCTCCTACCAGCCCGGTTCCCTCCCGGTGGTTCCCGGTCACGAGCCGGTTGGCACCGTCGTTCGAGTCGGCGAACAGGTCACCGACGTGAAGGTAGGTGACCGCTTCCTGATTCAGACCGACTACCGGCACCTGCCGACGGCCGCCTCCAACGCTGCCTTTGGGTACAACTTTGACGGGGCCCTGCAGCAGTACGTCGTGATGGACGAGCGGGTAATCACCGATCCGGTGACCGGCGAGTCTTTCCTGATTCCGGTCTCTGACGCCCCCTCGGCCTCTGCCGTCGCCCTGATTGAGCCGTGGGCTTGCGTTCAGGCCGCCTACCACTGGACCGAGCGCCAGCAGCTGAAGGCTGGCGGTCAACTCCTGCTGGTGGTCGGAGCCGGGCAACAGGTTGACGGGGTCGAAGAACTGGTGGCCGACTCGGCCCCGGGCGCAGTCACCGCAGTTGGGGCCGACTACCCCGGCGCGACCACCGCCGCCAGCCTGGAAGAACTGGGCGAGCAGAAGTTCGACGACATCATCTACTTTGGGGCCAACCCGGACGTAATCGAACAGCTAGAGACGATGCTGCCCGCCAAGGGGATCCTGAACGTGGTTCTGGGCGGAGAGCGGATTTCGCGCCCGACCAAGGTGGACGTGGGCCGGATCCACTACGACCTGATCCGCTACACGGGTACTCGCGGCAACTCGGCTGCAGATGGCTACCGGCGGATTCCGGCGACTCCCCAGATTCGGCCCGGGAACAAGGTGGCCATTGTCGGCGCGGCCGGCCCGATGGGGCTGATGCACTCGATGCTGACTGTGGTCTCCGGGGTTCCCGACATCACGATGGATGCGGTGGATGTCGACGATGCCCGCCTGGCTCGGCTGGAAGAGGTGGTGGCCCCGGCCGCGATCAAACACCAGGTGCCAGCCACGTTCCGGAACTCGAAGGAACAGCCGTTGGTCCCCGGGTACGACTATGTCGCCGTCATGGTGCCGGCCCCCTTCCTGGTGGCTCAGGCGGTGGAGATCGCCGCCCCGGGCGCCATCGTCAACGCCTTCGCGGGCTTCCCGATCGGCACTTCGGTTGAACTGGACACCGACAAGATGGTGGGAGACGGCATTTACATGACCGGCACCTCTGGCTCGCGCATCGTGGACATGGTGCAGATCAAGCAGAAGTTGGAAGCCGGGATCATCGACACCAACGTGTCCCTCTGGGCGGTGTCGGGTATCGCCGGCGTGTCAGAGGCGCTCTCGATGGTCGAGAACCGAACCTCGGGCGGCAAGATCATGGTCTACCCGCAGCTTGGAGAGCTCGGCGTCGTCAAACTGTCGGAGATGGCTGAGGTTCTGCCCGAGGTAGCGGCCGAGATGGTCGATGGCAACTGGACCCGCGCGGCCGAAAAGATGCTGCTGCAGGTCGCCCGCTAAGCTCGGCGACGTCGGCCGAAACCGTTTAGTTCGGGGATTCCCCGGGACAGCTGGCCCCACCTCACGTCCATTGGTCCGCGAGGTGGGGCCTTTGGGTTGGTGGTTTCGGGGTGGCGGTTTTGGGGTGGCGGTTTCGGGGTGGCGGAGCTCCCAAATACCCCTCACACGAGGGCCGAAGAGTCCAAAACTCATCGATCCACCAACATTTGCCGGTGCGACCTGTCGGATCGTGGCAGAAGACTGGCAAACATACCCAAACGCTGGCAAAACCACCACCCACACGCCCAAACCAGGCGAAACCCCCAACGTTTGCCAGCGTTCAGACACGTTTGCCACAGTTCCCATCTGGCCACGGCTCACTCCGCTTACCAACCCGAGGAACCCGTCCAGGAATCGCCCCAAGTTTTCCACAGTTCACCTGCAGCAGTGATAGTTTTTCGATCCGGTGCCTTACTAGATGCATGACATTGAACTTGGACGACCTCATGTATCAGAAATCCAACGGTGCGCGGATAGACAACGCACTGATTCGACAGGAGAGCCTGATTCGGATCCGGCGCGGAGTTTACCTACCTGCCACCCTCCTCCCTGCCACCTGCCAAGCTTGGCAAGTCAGACAGGCAATCTCCGTCGCTCGAGCCTTGTCAACTACTGCAGTTAGCAAATCAGAAGAGCCCCCAATCATGACGCTGGAATGTGCCCTGCTCCTTCGAGGCCTGCAAATATGGAACAACACCCCCAACATCACTTTTCGCCGACAAGGGGTCACCAGTCACCCCTCACCTCGAGAGCTCCAGCTGGTTAACGTGCGGGGAATGAAGATCGGGGCTGTCACGGAACGTCAGCTTCGAACCAAGTCTGCACCGGCTGAGGTCGAGCAAGTTGGAAAGATCTGGACGCCAACACTCCCATCTCTCGCACTAGACGTTGCTCGGAACCTGGTCCCATTCCATGCGGTAGTCGCAGTGAGCTCGATCCTCCGGGAGCTTTCGCAGTACAACCGTTTTGAGCGCGCCAAGTCTACCCAAGTGTGCAGGATCCTGAAACAGGAATTGGCCGACGATTCTCGACACCAGGGCAATCCATGGCACCAGGAACAAGGCCTGTCTGTGCTACAGGCCGCCGACGGGGCAATCGAGTCGCCCGGAGAGGGCTTCCTCCTCTGGATTCTGCACGGACTGTTGGAAAGCTCAACTCTTCGAGATGAGATCGCCTGCCAGTGGCCCATCACAATCCAGGGGCGGCGCTACTACGTCGACGTAGCGCTCCCTAATCTCAAGGCGCTCTTTGAGTTTGATGGCTACTCGAAGGTTGACGGGAAGCGTCACCAGTTTATGGAGCGTCAGCGCCTCCTGGTTGAAGCTGGCTGGCACATTCTCAGAGTCGAGCTCAGGGAGGTCAGCACCCCTCGCACCGCGACATTGCGGGTGAAAGCATTTCTGGAGTCACTCGGCGTTCACACCCCAAATCACTGGGGGCGTTGGTGGGCAGAAACCTCAAGAACTTCGCGCCAGCTGTAGCCCAACATCAATTGACTGCCCGCGAGCCGGTACCTCCGGCCCCCATCGCTCACCCACTTTCGATTCTCATTTGCCTACCTCGCACGTGACTCGCACCGAAAACTGGCTGAGGCCCGGCCAACATCAGACCTATGTCCCACTCGAGGCGGGGTTCGCCAGTAGAATGACCTGCACACCACAAAAACTGCTGTTATGAATCCCTTGCGAAATAATGTCGAGAATCGGTAGAATCGTAAGTAATCGAAAAGGAGTATCAAAGATGAGCGAACGCAGTGAGAGAGAGCGTTACATCCTCGATCTGCTGGCCCAAGATGGGTCCCTCTCGGTCACCGCTTTGTCCCGCGACCTCGGAGTCTCCGAAGTCACCATCAGAGCCAACTTGAAGGCGCTGGAACAGCAAGGTCTGCTGTCCCGGACTTGGGGCGGTGCCAAACCGACCTCCATGCTGAACGTGTTGGACCGGGTCAAAGTGAATGAAGCTCAGAAAGAGCGGATCGCGGCGGCCGCCGCCGCATTGGTGCGCGACGACGATCGCATCATGATTGAAGCCGGCACGACAAACGCTCTGATCGCGAAGTACCTGACAGGTCGGCGCGGCGTGCAGATCGTGACCAACTCGCTTTTGCTGCTCACCTATGCCCGAGCCAACCGCGACTTAGACATCTTGCTTACCGGCGGTCAGTTCATGCGAGAGACAGAGTCGATGGTCGGCCCCACGGCTCTCAGCATGGTGCGAAAGTTCAATGCGCGCCTGGCATTTGTCTGCACCGACGGGTTCACCGCCGATCGCGGCATCACTACCCGCTACGCCGAGGGAGCCGCTGTGAGCGCTGCCATGGCCAAGCAGGCCGAAGAAGTCTGGATGGTTGCCGACTCGTCCAAGTACGGGCGGGCCGGGTTCGTCAATGTCCTCGAGATGGATGATCTCAGCGGGATCATCACCGACACGGGTCTGGGATCCGAATCGAAAGAAGTGCTTGAAGGGTCTGTCCCCGTGGTACAGACCGTCTGACAACGTAGAGCGAAGGGAACTCTCATGGCAGAAATCGTGGTTATGCCCGCCTTGGGCAACTCCGTGGAATCCAGTCTGATCAGCGAATGGTTGGTTCAGGTGGGTGACACGGTCAATGAGAACACACTGCTGTGTGCCATTGAAACCGACAAATCCAGCATGGAGGTTCCCGCCGGCGTAGCCGGTGTCGTCCTGGCTTTGCTGGCGGAAGAGGGCGACGATGTGCCCGTCAAACAGCCAATCGCCGTCGTGGGCGAGGAGGGGGAGACGGTCGATCCGGCTCTGCTCGGCGATGCCGGCGCCGCTTCCGAGCCCGACTCCACCGATGAGGCACCCGACCTGTCCGACCCGGCCGCTTCGGAGGCGCCAACGTTGGCTGCCCCCACCTCACCGCAATCGGGCGCCCGAGTCTCGGACTCTGATTCACCCGTCTCGCCGCGCGCCCGGAACCTGGCCTACTCCCAGGGTGTGGCCGCTAACAAGCTGCAAGGGACCGGCCCGCACGGCCGCGTCATTGCCCGCGACGTCGAGGCAGCAATCGCAGCTGGCCCAGGTCTAACCCGAGGGGCCCGGGCGGAAGCCGACGGCTTCGTGCCCGGTCGTACCGGTTCGGGAATCGGCGGCCGCGTCACCCGCGCGGATCTGGCCTCCATCCCGACTGAGGAAACGTCCGCACCCGCTACGGCCAGCCAGTCCAACAGCCCGACCACCGACCAAGACTTCCCCGGAGCCTTCACTCAAGCTCCACTCAAGGGAGTCCGAAAGGTTATTGCCGAGCGGATGATGAGCTCGCTGCAGAACTCGGCTCAGCTCACATTGGACACGACCGCCCCGGCGGACGGATTGTTAGCGCTGCGCAAGAAGCTGAAGAACGCCCCCGAGAACCTGGGCCTGAACCAGGTTACTATCGGCGACTTGATCGGCTATGCGGTGGTCAAAACCCTGGTCCGCTACCCAGCGTTGAACGCTCACCTGGACGGTGGCACCCTCACCACTTTCGACTCGGTCCACCTCGGCATTGCGGTCGACACCCCCCGCGGACTGCTGGTTCCGACCGTGCGCTTCTCCGAGGCGATGACCCTGCGTCAGTTCTCCAGCGAATCCAAGCGGGTGGCCTACGGTGCAATTGACGGTGACCTGGATCCGACACTCCTGGCGGGCGGAACTTTCACCGTCACCAACCTGGGGTCGTTCGGGATCGAAGCATTCACCCCGGTTCTCAACGCGCCGCAGGTATCCATCCTGGGTGTTGGCGCTATCACCCCTCGGCCCAAGCTGAATGCGGACGGCTCGGTTGGGATTGAGAACCGCGTGTGGCTCTCCCTGACCATGGACCACCAAGCGTACGACGGGGCCGACGGGGCCCGGTTCCTCAAAGACCTCTCCGAGGCGATCGCTAACATCGAGCTCACGGTTCTGGGCTAGGAAGGCAAGACAGTATGAGTGACTACGACGTCATCATCATTGGAGGCGGCCCGGGCGGATACCTGGCAGCCGAACGACTTGGGCACGCGGGCAAGAAAGTGCTGCTCGCCGAACGAGAGTCCCTGGGCGGCACCTGTCTGAACGTCGGGTGCATCCCCACAAAGTCCCTCTTGAACTCAGCCAAGCTCTACCGGCACGCCCTGGACGGTGCCCGCTTCGGTGTTACCGCTACCAACGTGGAGTTCGACTGGACCACGGTCCAAAGCTGGAAAGCTGAAGTCGTCAAAACTCTGGTCGGCGGCGTCGGCATAGCCGAGAAACGGGCTGGGGTCGAGGTGGTCAAAGCTCACGCAAACCTGGTTCGTCCCGGCGTCGTCGAAATTGGCGGGGCCGAGAAAACTGCCGACCATGTCATCGTCGCTACCGGTTCAGAACCGGTAATGCCGCCAATTCCCGGGGCCAAGGACAACCCGAAGGTGGTCGACTCTACCGGCCTGCTGGCGGTGGCCGAAGTCCCGGCCCGGCTCGCCGTCATTGGCGGGGGCGTCATCGGCGTTGAGTTCGCATCGCTCTTTGCGGCCTTTGGCTCTCAGGTCGAGGTGATCGAGATGCTTCCCGAAATCGTCCCCTTCATGGACGACGAGGTGGCCGCCCAACTGCGAGCTGGGATCGAAGGCGTCACCTTCCGACTCGGGTGCAAGGTGGAGCGAATCGACGGCTCGAACGTCGTCTACACTGACCGCGATGGGCAGGAACAGACGGCCCCCGCCGACCTGGTCCTGATGGCTGTTGGCCGCCGCCCAGTCCTGCAGGGCTGGGGCGCCCAGGAGGCCGGCCTGGACTTCACTCCGCGGGGTCTGAAGACCGACGAGTACTGCCGGACCAATCTGCCCGGCGTTTGGGCGGTGGGCGACGTGACCGGAAAGAGTCTGCTGGCACACGCCGCCTACCGAATGGCAGACATTGTTGCCGCTCACATTCTGGATCCGCAGGCTGCGACCGCCAGCGGCCAACGCTTCCGCTCGCACACGGTCCCGTGGGCGGTCTATTCCATGCCGGAAGCGGCCGGGGTCGGACTGACCGAGGCTGAGGCGAAGGCAGCTGGCCACAACGTCACCTGCGCTACCGTCCCCCTCGTCCTTTCGGGTCGGTTCGTGGCCGAGAACGGGCTGAAAGCTCCCGGCGCGGTCAAGTTGGTCGCAGATTCTCAGACCAGGGCCGTCCTGGGAATCCACATGCTCGGCCCCTACGCCCCCGAAACCATTTGGGGAGCAGCCGGCATCCTCGAATCCGAGTTCACGGTCGACGACCTGCGTCAGGTCGTCTTCCCCCACCCCACCGTCTCTGAAGGAATCCGCGAAGCCGCCTGGGCTGTGCGCGACTAGGAAGGTATTTACACAAGATGGCTAAGCAACTTGAAATCGATCCGAAGAAGGTCCGCGAGTCCGGCGAGATCCTCACCCCGCCTATCCCGGTCAACGCCTACCAGCCCGACTGGAAGGCAGAGACCGCGCGCTACGGTGAAGACGGCCTGGTGAACATGCTCAAAGACATGATCACCATCCGCACCTTCGAGAACATGCTGAACTCGATCAAAACTCAGGGCGGCTGGAACGGCATTGAGTACAACCACAAGGGCCCGGCTCACCTGTCCATGGGACAGGAAGCGGCCGTAGTTGGCCAGGCCGCTGAGCTGGATGCGGATGACTTCATCTTCGGCTCGCACCGCTCGCACGGCGAGATTCTGGCCAAGTCCTTCTCTGCCGCTCGCAAGCTGGGACCCCAGAAGGTGCAGGAGATCATGGCTTCGTTCCTCGGTGGCGATACCCTCCACTGGGCCGAACAGATCCCCCATCAGGGCGAGGCCGACCTGATCGACAACTTCATCCTCTTTGGGACCCTGGCCGAGATCTTTGCCCGCAAGGCCGGCTTCAACCGGGGCATGGGCGGTTCCATGCACGCGTTCTTCTCTCCCTTTGGTTCGATGCCCAACAACGCCATTGTTGGCGGCTCGGCTCCGGTCGCCACCGGCTCGGCACTGTTCAAACGGATCAACCGCCAGCCCGGCATTGTGGTCGCTAACATCGGAGACGCTTCCATGGGCTGCGGCCCGGTGTGGGAAGCAATGATGATGTCCGCCATGGATCAGTACCGCAAGCTGTGGCGGCCCGAGGACGGTGGCAACCCGCCCATCATGTACAACTTCTTCAACAACTTCTACGGCATGGGTGGGCAAACCAGCGGTGAGACCATGGGCTACGGGATGCTGGCCCGGGTCGGCGCCGGGGTCAACCCCGAGGCCATGCACGCCGAACGGGTGGACGGCTTCAACCCGCTGGCAGTGGCCGACGCGATGCGCCGGAAGAAGGAACTGCTGCTGGCGGGCGAGGGCCCGGTCCTGTTGGACACGATCACATACCGGTTCGCCGGCCACTCCCCCTCCGACGCCTCCTCCTACCGGACGCGGGAAGAAGTCGAAGCCTTCCAGGAGATCGACTCCATCGACGCGTTTACCGCTCGCCTGGTTGATCACGGCGCGCTGACCATGGACCAGGTGAACGAGTTGCGCGCCGGCATTGAGGAGCGCCTGACCAACGTCTTGCAGGTCTCGGTGGACGACTCAAAGCTGGACCGGGTAGATGCGCAGTACATTGAGTCAGTCATGCTCTCCAACCAGAAGGTGGAGGCCTTCGGCCACGGGGAAACCCCGGAGCTGAACGAGCCGTTGGCTGACAATGCCCGGGTCAAAGCCATTGCAAAGAAGATTCGCCGGGCCACCGACGAAAACGGCAAGCCCGTCTCTAAGCTGAAGATGTACCAGTTCCGCGACGGCATTTTCGAGGCGATGGCCCACCGATTCTCGATCGACCCCACCATGGCCGCCTGGGGCGAGGAAAACCGCGACTGGGGCGGCGCCTTTGCTGCCTACCGCGGGCTGACCGAGCTGCTCCCCTACCGGCGCCTGTTCAACTCGCCAATTTCCGAGGCGGCCATCGTCGGCTCCGGGGTCGGCTACGCCCTCTCCGGAGGCCGAGCCGTCGTCGAGCTAATGTACTGCGACTTCCTGGGCCGCGCCGGGGACGAGGTCTTCAACCAGGCCGCCAAGTGGCAGTCCATGTCGGCCGGCGAGCTGAAGATGCCGCTGGTTGTGCGCGTGTCCGTGGGCAACAAGTACGGCGCTCAGCACTCGCAGGACTGGTCGGCCCTGGTGGCGCATATCCCGGGACTGAAGGTCTACTTCCCGACCACCCCCACCGACGCGAAGGGCATGTTGAACCTGGCTCTGTCCGGGACCGACCCGGTCATCTTCCTGGAGTCGCAAAAGCTCTACGACATTGGTGAACAGTTCGAAGCCGACGGGGTTCCCGAAGGGTACTACGAGACTCCCGAAGGGGAGCCGGCCATCCGCCGGGAGGGCAGCGACCTGACCATCGCCACCCTTGGGGCCACCCTGTACGGGGCATTGGAGGCAGCCGACGAACTGCAAGAGAAGTACGGCCTCTCCGCCGAGGTGATTGACCTGCGGTTCGTGGCTCCGCTGAACTACGAGAAGCTGCTCGCTTCCGTCAAGAAGACGGGTCGACTCGTCCTGGCTTCCGATGCGGTTGAGCGCGGTAACTTCCTGCAGACGGTGGCCACCACCGTCCAGAACTTGGCCTTCGATGACCTGGACGCTCCGGTGGTGGTTGTTGGCGCTCGCAATCACGTCACCCCCGCGCCCGAGTTGGAAGACCTGTTCTTCCCGCAGCCAAGCTGGATCCTGGATGCCATCAACGAGCGGATTGTGCCACTGCCAGGGCACACCCCCACCGCCAACTACACGTCCGGTGAGGCCATCCGCCGTGGTGCTTTGGGCGTCTAGCCACAGATAGCCGAACCGCCGCTAGCAACCTTCTGCTGGCGGCGGTTTTGCTTAGCTAGGACCGCAGGGTCGACTCGCGCACCACCAGGTCCGGGTTGAACAGTTTCGAGATCCGGGGCATCTCGCCGGTCTGAGAGATGGCGTTCATAGCGCCCAGCAGCAAACTGGCGGCCTCCCGGCCCATTTGATGGGTGGGCTGACGGATGGAAGACAGCGGCACCGCGGCCGAGGCCGCAAAATCAATGTCGTCGTACCCGATGATGGCCATCTGTTCGGGGACCCGCAGGCCCGCGGCCGTCATCCCCTGCAAGAACCCCATGGCGACCAGGTCCGAGGCACAAAAGACTGCGGTCGGGCGGAACGGCAGGTCCAGTTTCAGTACCTCTTCAGCTGCTCGGCGTCCCGCCTCGGGATCCATCTGAGCGGTGGAGATTACTCGGAGCGACGCGCCCGGGTGTGCCTGAACCGCCACCTGGCACCCCCGCAGGCGATCGCGCACCTGCACCAACCGCTCGCTGGCTCCCACAAAGGCAATCCGGTGGTGGCCCTGATCGATCAGGTGGTGACCGGCCAGCAGCCCGCCGGTGAAGTTGTCGCTCCCGACGCCCGAGAACTCAGAGTTGTTCGCCTCGTCCAGGAGCACCACGGGGATCTGACGTTCCATCAGGTTGGCGGCTGAAGCCATAGCTGCCCCCACCGGGGCCATCATCACCCCGCCCACACGTTGGCGCCGGAACTGATCCAGGATCAGCTCTTCCCGCTCGGGCAGCTCGTTGGCGTTGGAAACGTTGACGATAAATCCGCGTTCGTAGAGGAACTCTTCAGCCCCGTGAAAAAGCTCGGCAAAATGCGGGTTGTAGAGGTTTGGGACCAGCATGCCGATCGTATTTGAGCGTCCCGCCCGTAACTGGCGAGCGTTCTCATTTCGCTCCCACCCAAGTTCGCGAATCGCCCCGTTCACCCGCAGCCGCGTTGCCTCCGCCACCTTGTGCGGGGCGTTCAGCACGTTCGAGACGGTCCCAATTGAGACCCCGGCGAGGGCAGCCACGTCCTTGGTGCTCACCGAGCGCTGTCTGTCTGCCACGTTCACCTTCTCACTGCCGAGTAACGCGCCTGCCTAGGGGTTTACCCTAAGAATGCTACATATATTCGGCCGTTCTGGCCAGAGCACCCCCCAGAACGACCTGAAGCCGAGGTGAAGCTCATCAACTGAACTCCTCCTCGGCTCCGGCCGCGCCTGCCTATCTAGCTACTGGGTGTCACACCTTTGCTCAGAATCACGTTGGCATAGATGCGCGTCTCCGTGGTGCGAATAATGAAGTTAGCCTTCTTCGCCTCCTCGTAAAACGCGTACCGCTCCACCAAACCCACCCGATCGGCCGAGGGGTTTCCAGCGGCGGCCACCAGCTCGTCTTGCACCGCGAGCGCCTGCCCTTCCGAGTCCATCAGCTGAACGGCGTTCACATCGTCCAGCTCCAGCACTGAGCAGACCGCTGCCGTCACCTCGGGCGAGCCCTGCGCCACGTCCACCACCACATCGCTGATGCGATAGGCCGGGAAATGGGCGTCCGCAATCACCACGGTGTCGGAATGGCCCATCTGGTCCAGCAGAGCCAGCAGATCGCCATTCAGAATCGGGTTGATTCCTTTGAGCATGGCTCCCCCTAGTCCTGCGGCACGTCGAAGTCGCCGGCGACGAAGACTTCCACGCCCAAATCCTGCAGGGCAACGGCCTTGGCCACCAGGGCACGAGCGGCGGTCTCCGCATCCGGAGCGTAGGCCACATTCAGGTGGTTGGCCTTGTGGCGTGCCATCAGCTGGTCGCGGGAGACGCCGGGCAGGACCGCGTGCATGATCGGCCACTCAGGGTTGGTGGCCTTCAGCCGGCGCTCGGTTTCTTCGTCGGGCAGATCCACCGCTTTGCCCACGCCCAGATCGGCCTTGAGCCGGTTGTCCTCGATGTAGACGCGCGACCAGACGATTGGACCGGCCTTGGAGGTCCCGCGCAGGGTGCCGCCGCCGAGGGGGAAGAAGACGGGATCTTGGCGCCAGGAGCTGGCCGACTTGTAGCCGTTGGGCAGGTGCGAGGCGGGGACGGAGCCTGAGATTTCGAAGACCCAGACGAACTCACCGTCAAAATCGTCACCCCAGCGCAGGTCGTGCAGGGTGGTGGCCGGGTCGAGTCCCATGGACTTCCACACCCGGTTGGTGATCAGGGCGTCAACTGCCACTCCCTGGTCCACCTCGTTCGCGCAGGGCAGCGCCACCCCCTCGTAGAGGACGCGCGAGCCGTCGCGGCTCTTGACCGGGGGCCGGTGCTCGTTGTTCAACAGACCTTCCACCAGGTCGGAGGCCGGCACCAGGTCCTTCAGACCCTGCTGGTACTGGATACCCACCGCGTCGAGCCCAAAGTCGTCAGCAATCCGCAGGGCCGCAATGTACATCTTGGCTTGCGACAGTACCTGCGCTTCGGTCAGCTCGGTCTCTTCGTCGGTACCGAACTGGAAGGTCATCCCCTCGTCGAGCAGCCACTGGAAAACTTCCTGAGCTTCCTCGTCGGACACCGTCAGCATCTCGGCGTACAGCGCGGACTGAGAGAGACGCTCCTTGTACATCCCCAGCTGGTTCATCATCTCGTCGTCGATGATGGCGTTGTACATCCCCATGCAGCCCTCGTCGAACAGGCCGATGATGGCCTTGTCTTCGCGCAGTTGCTCCGCCACCGCGTCGCCCAGGGCCACTTCGCCCTCGGGCAGGTTTTCCCGCGAGGGCAACTGCTTGATGTGCGATGCGTCGTGGACGATGTGGCCGGTGGTCAGCCACTCACGAATCTTGTCGACCGCCCACTGATCGGTGTAATCGATGGACCAAATGGTCGAGTAGGGAACCCCCGCTTTGGTCAGGGAGCCGTTAATGTTCAGCATCCCCACCAGGCCGGGCCAGGTTCCATCGAAGTTAGCGGCGGTCAGGATCGGGCCCCGGTGGGTCTTGAGCCCGTGCAGAATGTGGTGGGAGTACTGCCAGACAGACTCCGCGACCACCAGGGGAGCATCTTTCGGGACGTGCTTGAAGATCTCCATCCCCAGGCGCTGATGGTCAATGAAGCCGTGCTTCTTTTCCGGATCGTAGGAGTGGGCGCGCTCAACCTCCCACCCGCATTCGTTGATGGCGCGGGTCAGTTGGCGCTCCATCTCTTGCTGAGTGGCCCAGGTGGCCCGATTGGTGGTTTCGCGCAAGTCGCCACTGGCTACCAGGTAGACGGTGTTCGGCTTGGCCGCTGGCCGCTCCGTCGCTTGCGGAAGATCATACGTTTTAGCCATTATTCCAAAGACTCCTTCGTCAACTAGTTGGCAGGTACAGCCATGCTACAGAAAACGATTTCCACGGTCAATAGCTTTCGAGAGACTCCCATCGTCAGGACTTTTGACCTTGCGGGCGAGGTGACCGAGATCGGCTATCTTCGGCTCAGCAGGTGGAGTTAAGCCCCCAGCTACGGCTGGAAAACCCGCGCGCGCGTCCGCCACCGACGGAGGCTTCCCGACGTGTCAGGCGCCACGATTTGCGCATAAGTGCCCCACCACTTGATATATCGATTTCCCATGTGGTCTACTAGGGGCACCAGTTCGACCGATCAACGAGGTTCGTCAATGGCTGTAACTATCCGCGATGTGGCCCGAGAGGCCGGAGTGTCCCCGGCCACCGTCTCACGCGCATTCAACGCCCACCCCTCGGTGGGGCCAGAGTACGTGGAGCGGGTCAAGCGGGCCGCGAAAAAGCTGGGGTACCGCCCCAACAGCGTGGCCCGGAATCTGCGGAAGAAGACCTCCGACGTGATTGCGTTGATCATTCCCGACGTCGGCAACAACTTCCACACGGCGATTGCGCGCGGCGTGGAGGATGTGGCCCAGGAAGCCGGTCTCTCGGTTCTGCTGGGAAACACTGACGAGAATCCTGAAAAGGAGAATCGTTACTTAGCCGTGTCACAGATGCAGCAGGTCGCCGGGGTCCTCCTGTGTCCCCACGATCCAGAAATCGATATTTCTCAGCTGCTCGACCAGGACGTTCCGGTGGTCGCAATCGACCGGAGGATTCACGCCCGGGTGGACACGGTCGTCTCCTCGTCGGTCGAGGGGTCCTATGATGCCACCCGACACCTGGCCGACCAGGGGTGGAAACGAATTGCTTGCTGCACCGGTCCGGCGGATATTGAAACAGCCGCAAATCGCGCAGCAGGATACCGAAAAGCCGCAGCTGAATTGGGTTTTACCCCAGTGGTGGAATTCTCCACTTTTGATGCGCTCGGCGGGGTGGTGGCAGCCCAAAAATTGATGGACTCCCCCACTCCTCCAGATGCCATTTTCGCAGCCAACGAGCCGCTGGCACTAGGGATTATCGACGAACTGAGGCGGAGGGGCCTTCGTCCCGGTCGGGATGTGGGCATGGTCTGCTTCGACGATTCTCCCTGGGCCCCACTGATCGATCCACCCCTCACGGTGGTGGAGCAGCAACCCTATGAGATAGGGGCACAAGCAGCCCGGATGCTGATCGAACGACTAGAGGTCGACAGCTCCATCCCGCCGCGATACGTTGAGTTCTCAACAAATCTGATCATCCGGAAGTCCTCCCTTCGGAATGGAGCAAAAGGATAACAGTTTAGTTACGGGGACTCGGAACGCTTGACACGGTGTTCACGCAGTCGATAAGGTTCGAGAAATCGATTTCTGCATGTCGACGACGACAGAAAGCAAAGATTTGACGAAGGGGTTAAGTATGAGCGAACAGCCGCAGGATGTCGCACCAGACGAATCCAGGTTGTTGGTGATCGAGGGGGCAACTAAGGAGTTCCCCGGCGTTCTCGCTTTGGACAACGTCAGCCTCGACCTGAAACACGGCGAGGTGTTGGCCCTAGTGGGCGAGAACGGCGCAGGTAAGTCCACCTTGATGAAGTTGTTGTCCGGAATCTACACCCCGGACAAGGGACGTTTCTTCTTCGAGGGGAAACCGTTTGAACCATCATCCCCGAAGCACGCACAGGAACTGGGCATCTCCATCATCCACCAGGAGTTCAACCTGATGCCCGACCTGACGGTAGCGGAAAACATCTACCTCGGGCGCGAGTTCACATCCCGCGGATACCTCAAGCAACGCGAGCAGAACCGGAAGGCTAAGGAACTGCTGACGCGCCTGGACCTGCCGCTGAACCCGCGCGAGTTGGTTGAGAACCTGTCGGTGGCTGAGCAGCAGATGGTTGAGATCGCCAAGGCGCTCTCTTTCAACTCGCGCATCCTGATCATGGACGAACCCACGGCGGCCCTGAACGAGGCCGAGGTCCAGACCCTGTTCAACCTGATCCGTCGGTTTGTCTCCCCCACGACCGGGGTCATCTATATTTCGCACCGGATGCAGGAGATTCCCGCTATCTCAGATCGCGTCACGGTTCTGCGCGACGGTGCCAACGCCGGCGAGTTGATCTCGGCCACCTGCACCGAGCAGGAAGTCATCCAGCTGATGGTGGGTCGAGAGATCGCTGCCGAACAGCGGGTCCACCACCAGCACGAGGCCGGCGACGTCGTTCTCAAGGTGGAGGGACTCTCGACCGAGGAACTTCTCCAAGATGTCAGCTTCGAAGCCAGGTCAGGCGAGATCCTCGGATTTGCCGGCCTGATGGGAGCCGGGCGGACTGAGATTGCCCGGGCCCTAATCGGTGCCGACCGCCGCTCGGGCGGGACCATCACCCTGCACGGGAAGGTAATCGCACCCCGCACCCCAGCCGATGCGGCCGCTGTCGGGATCGGCTACCTGTCCGAGGACCGCAAGCAACTGGGCATTCTGGTTGAACAGGACGTGAAGGAGAATATCGCCCTTCCTTCACTCCCAGCTTTCGTGAAGTCAGGCGTCGTCAAGCGCAAGCCGATTGCCGATGCCGCCCGCAAATACGTGGACATCCTCCGAATCAAAACCCCGTCCATCAACCAGACGGTCGGGAACCTCTCGGGGGGCAACCAGCAGAAGGTGGGCATTGCCAAGTGGCTCTTGAAGGACTGCGACGTCCTCATTTTCGACGAGCCAACCCGCGGGATCGACGTGGGAGCAAAAGAAGAAATCTACGGGCTCTTGGATGACCTGGCCCGGCAGGGGAAGACGATCATCGTGATCTCCTCAGATCTACCGGAAGTCCTTCGGGTCGCTGACCGGATCGCCGTGATGAACGATGGCCGACTGACCGCGATCATGCCGAACGAGGGCGCTACGCAAGAAAAAATCATGGAACACGCGACTTCAAACGCTAAAAAGGTGGTGGCATAATGTCGACGGCCAAACTCGAGACTTCGATCGACCCGAAGGACAAGAAGACCAGCAGGTGGACCGGTTCACTCCAACAGATGCTGGCGTTAGTCTCGTTGATCATCATTACGGTGGTGTTCTCGTTCATGAGCCCCAACTTCATGACCCTGAGCAACATCACCACCATTCTGATGGCGGCCACGGTGACCGGGATCCTTTCCCTCGGCGTCACCTTCGTGATCGTCACCGGCGGAATCGACCTGTCAGTTGGGACCGCCATGATCTTCTGCGGCGTGATGGCCGGGGTGTTCATGACCTATTGGGGTTGGCCGCTCTGGCTCGGCATTATCGCCACCATCGCGGTCGGCGCTATCGTCGGCTTTCTCAACGGTTTCGCTGTAGCCGTGCTGAACATTCCACCGTTCATTGCCACCCTGGGCATGATGATGATTACGCAGGGCCTGTCCCTGGTCATTTCGGGCACCAAGCCGATCTACTTCAATGACACACCCGGGTTCGCCGACATCATGAACGTGCCGATTATCCCCGGGACTCGCATCCCCCTCGGCGTCCTGATCTTTATCCTGATGATGGTCTTCTCCTGGTTTGTCCTTTCTAAGACGCTGCTTGGACGCTACACCTTTGCAATTGGCTCGAACGAGAAGGCGACCGCCCTCTCCGGGGTCAACGTGACCAAGTGGAAAATCTGGATCTACACCTTCTCCGGTTTGTTTATCGGCCTGGCAGGCATTCTGCAGGCCTCACGCCTAAACTCGGCCCAGCCCTCTGGCGGGATGGGACTTGAGCTACAGGCCATTGCCGCTGTGGTTATCGGCGGCACGTCCCTTAGTGGCGGTAAGGGTTCCATCACCGGAACCGTGATCGGGGCCATGATCATGGCGGTCCTGACCAATGGTCTGCGGATCATCACCGTCCCCCAAGAATGGCAGTCAGTCGCAGTCGGCCTGGTAATCCTCCTGGCGGTCTACCTGGACCAGAGCCGACGCAACAAGGCCAACTAACCAATCAGATTTCCAACCAAATAGGAAACAACTACTAAGGAGTAGTAATGAAACGAACCAAGATCGGCCTCTTTGCCACTGGCTTCGCCGTTGCGGCCATGGCCCTCGCCGGGTGTGGCTCCGGAGGCAGCAACGACAAGCCCGCCTCGGACGACGCCAATCAGAGCGACAGTGCGTCCGAGGGCGGCGGAGAATCAGACTCCGACACCTACATCGCCCTGGTCTCCAAGGGCTTCCAGCACCAGTTCTGGCAGGCAGTGAAGGCTGGCGCCGATCAGGCGGCTGAAGAGTTCGGCGTCACGGTCTCCTTCGAGGGCCCGGACAAGGAAACTGAAGTCGACAAGCAGATTGCCATGCTTGAGACCGCGCTCGCCAAGAACCCGAGTGCAATCGGCCTGGCAGCCCTCGACTCGCAGTCCGCCATTCCCCTCCTGGAGCAGGCACAGGCAGCCGGGATTCCGATTATCGCCTTTGACTCCGGCGTCGAATCCGACATCCCGGTAACCACCGTCGCCACCGACAACCATGCCGCTGCGGCCGAGGCCGCCAAGCAGATGGCTGAGCAGATCAACCACAAGGGCGAGGTCGCCATGGTCGTCCACGACCAGACCTCCGGCTCCGGTCAGGGTCGTCGCGATGGGTTCAAGGACTACATGGAAGAGAACGAGCCTGACATCACGATCGTTGATATCCAGTACGGCAACGGCGACCAGGCCACGTCCGCAGATATCACCAAGGCCATGATTTCCTCCCACCCGAACCTGGCTGGCATCTACGCCTCCAACGAAGGCTCCGCCATCGGCATGGTCCAGGGTTACAAGGAAGCTGGCAAGAAGGCTGGCGACCTGGTCCTGATCGGCTTTGACTCCGGCAAGGCTCAGACCGACGCGATCCGAGAAGGCCTGATGTACGGCGCCGTGACCCAGAACCCGGTCGGCATCGGCTACGAGACGGTCAAGGCCGCCATCGCTGCCATCAACGGTGAGACCCTGGAGAAGACCATTGACCCGGGCTTCTACTTCTACACCAAGGACAACATCGACGACGAGAAGATCGCCGCTGTCCTCTACGAGTAGAGGGTAAGTCCTCAGATTCTGGCCCCGCCTCCTGCTTCGGCAGGGGCGGGGCCTCTGGTTTGTGGCTCATCTTGGTGTTGGATCCATGGGTGATTGCTCCACCAATGTTTGCCCCACCTTTGACCTGGCAAACATGGCCCGGCCGGGGCAGCGCGCCCTGGTCCGGGCAACCTTGGCCAACCGACCGAACAAAGTCACTCCCCCAACGGTTGCCACCATCGCGAGGGGCCTCGACCCAGTCGACCACCTTGGCTCAGCCGGCAAATCTGTCCGCAATCAGATGAACCCCGCAGACAAGTTGAGGCCCCTCGCGTCGGAGGGGCCTCAACTTCTGTTTGTCTAGTTTATGGCAGCTGAATGACCGCCGGACCCGGCCGATCCGGATCCATGGTCAACTCCGTTTCCACCAAGTTCGCCCAAGCAGGTGAGAGGAGCTGTGAACCAGCCGGAACGGGAACAGGTTGATCGGCATCCACAAAAGCCACCATGCGCCCATTCCAGTCTCCGAATCGGATCCAAGTGTCACCCAGTTCCAAGTCCGGCTTCACTTTGGTTGGCTCCAACTCAGCCAGGAGCTCAGCCATCGGCCCTGTCCAACGCCCAATGTTGCGGACGATCTGTTCTTGCCACTCCGGAAGCGTGCCATCGGCTTTTGGCCCAACACCCAACAGCAGGTGTCCTCCACGCGTGACCACATCCACCAGGTGCTTCATGGCGTCGGGTGCCAAAAGCGCATGCTCTGGCCCCTCCATCTGGTTGTATCCAAACGAAAGGCCGAGTCCCCGGCAGTTCTCCCAGGCCTCAGCTGATTCAGAGTCAAGCAGATGCTGGTACTCACTGGTCAGATAGTCGGCATGAGGCACATTCCACCGGTCGTTTACTACGCCATCTGGGTGAGCAGCGTAATACTCTTCAAACACCCGCCCAATTCCATCTGAGCTGAAGTTCTTCCCAGCATCAGGCCACTCAATGTCGTTCCAGAGCACGTCCGGTTGATACCGCTCAATTAGGTCTCGCAGATGGCTGGCAGCATAGCTCGCGTACTCTGCGTCCAACGGCCGCAATCCCTCAAAGTGCCATGACTCATGTGGCCCAATCGGATCGGTGGGACGCACGAACCAATCCAACCCTCCTGAGTAGTACGTGCCAAACCGAACTCCGTGATTCCGGCACGCCTGCGCATAGGCGCCGACCAGATCTCGCTTCGGGCCTCTGCGCACCGTGTTCCGATCGCCAGTTTCAGGCGCATCCCACAGACAAACACCGTCGTGATGCTTGGTAGTGAGAACTAGGTACCCCGCACCGCCTTCGGCCAGGAGGCCCACTAACTGCTCGGGGTCGAAGTTTTCTGCCTTCCACTGATCCAAGAAGTCGTCGTAGGGGGCTCCCCCATACACTTCCTGGTGGTGCTGTTGCGCGGGGCTGCCCGGAATCCGGATGGTGTTGTAGTACCACTCAGCGTACGGATTGTGGGTGTACCACTCGCCCGGGGGGATGGTCCCTAGTTCAGCAATGGGTTCACCCCAGGCCGGCACAGAGTATGGACCCCAATGGATGAAATAGCCCAGCTTGGTCCGGTTGAACCAGTCTGGAAGTGGGTGCTTCAACGCAGCCCAACGCTCCGCTTCCGCTCCGGAAGCCATTTGCTCATTTGCCACCAAAACCTCCAATGTTGATTCCTTTTGCCAGTTGGCGCTGCATCAAAATGACGATCACGAGGCTGGCCAGCACCGCAACCGAACAGGCCGCCATCAGCGGGCCCCAATCGGTCCCTCGTTCGCCTGAGAACATGGACAACCCAAGTTGCAGCGGGGCCTTGCTCGGGTCGGTGATAATAATCAACGGCCAGAGGAAGTTGTTCCAGTAGTCGATGAACGCGAAGGCTCCAACAATTGAAATGGGCCCGCGAAGCAGCGGCACAATCACGTGCCACAGCAACTGAAACTGCGAGGCCCCATCGATTCGGGCTGCTTCCTCATAGTCAGCCGGGAGCGACAGCAGGAACTCCCTGAGCAGGAACGTCCCGAAGGCTCCAAACGCGAAGGGAAGGATCACCGCTGAGTAGGTGTTGATCATCCCCAACTCGTTGGCTCCGATGAAGAGCGGGATCACCAACACTTCCACCGGCAACATCAGGGTTGCCACCAGGATGAAGAACAACACGCTGCGCCCAGGGAACTTCAGTCGCGCGAACGCATAGGCGTTCAACACTGATACGAGGACGGCAATCCCAGCGCCAACCCCGGCGATAAAGAAGGTGTTCAGCAGGATCCGACCAAATGGTATCGACGTAAACACGTTCTGGTAGTTGCTCCAGACGATCGAAGAGCCGAACGGGTCGGCGCCACCCAGCAACACCTCCATGGACGGCTTTAGGGAAGTAAGGAACATCCAGATAAATGGAATGAAGAAGACGAACCCAAAGATGGCTAGGAGGGTCTTGCTAACGACAGTCCCAATTGAGTGCTTGTGGCGGATCGGAACCGGATCGACAGACGCGGTGGAGATACGCGTTTCAGACAGACTAGTTGTCATAGTTCACCCACTTCTTTTGGCCCAAGAACTGCAGGGCGGTGAAGACCATCACGATAACGAAAAGCACCCAGGCCATCGAGGAAGCAAGGCCGAGCTTGTCGTAGGAGAACCCCGAGCGGTAAAGGGAGAGAACCAGCGTGTTGGTTGCATCGCCCGGACCGCCTTTCGTCAACATGTAGGGCTGGGTGAACACTTTGAACCCACCAATTACCGTCATCACGCTGGCGAAAAACAGGGACGGAGAAAGCATCGGGAAGGTGATTCTCCAGAACCGCTTCCATGTGCCGGTCCCATCGAGGCGGGCTGCCTCGATTACTGAAGGGTTGATGTTGTTGAGCCCTGCTGCTAGGACCACAATGTTGTAGCCAACCCCCTGCCAAAGCGACATCATGATCAGGGCCGCCATCGCCCAGCCTCCGGAACCAAGCCAGGATGGGCCCTCGATCCCAATCTTGGCTAGGACTGAGTTCACCACCCCGTTGTCCTGCAGCATCAACCTCCAAATGAGAGCGTTGGCCACCATCGGAGTGACAACAGGAATGAAGAATAGAACCCGAAAAAAAGGTGCCCACGTGGGCAGTGAATGGAGCCACACGGCAATACCGGTGCACAGCACCAAGTTCAGTGCGGTGTAGCCAATGGCAAAGATGGCGGTGTTCAGCAACACCGTGTAGAAGACCGGATCCCCGCCCCCAAGGAGGTGGGTGTAGTTTTCAATGCCAACAAACTCGCGCTCTCCGTACAGGGGCCACTTGTACAGGCTGATCACCAGAGACCCGATCAGCGGGATCACAATAAAGACTAGAAACCCCGCCATCCCAGGGAACAGGTGAAAAAGCGCCAGTATCCGTTCCCGGCGGGTGGAGTTGCCGGCCGGTTTTGCCGGCAATTCCACCTTCGGGACGGCCTTACTTTGAGCCGTCATCGCTATTCCTAGCCAACCGACTTTTCAATGGACTCGAGGATATCCTGAGCAGTGCGATCCCCTCGGGCTCCTTCAGGTGAATACTGCTGGAACTGGGTAACCACCTGATTCCAGGTGGGGGTGGTAACCAGCGGGAGGCCATTGGCCAGGAGCGCTTTCACCACCTCGACATCGGCTTCGGGTTTTCCGGTTGCCCAGGCGTCGAGTGCCGAGTCGATCGAAGGTACGGTCCCCCGGTGCTCACCCACATACCCAACCACCTCAGGAGTGGTCATCTTCATGATGTTGGCGAAGGCAGCTTCCTTGTCCGGGCAGCTTTCGGCAATGCCAAACCCGGAACCTTGGATCAGGCCAATTGAGTCACCGGAGTTTGATGGAGGCACGGCAATCCCGACGTCAAAACTAGCTCCATCTTTGATGGTCGAGTAGAACCACGGCCCGTCGACGATGATCCCAATCTTGCCGGCCAGGAAGTTCTGGCGCGACACCTCATCGTTGTCCGACGGGTTGGGCGCACTTGAGATCCCATCCACCGAAACCATGTCCATGACCTGCTGTACATCCTTGACGAAGTCCGGATTCGTCAGGTCCAGTTCACCCTCTTTCACCGGCGCATGTCCATTGGCGAAGGAGAATGGCAGGTATGGGTAGGTTAGGTCCGGTCCGACCGACGTGCCGTAGACATCCCCGTCAGTCAGCGCTTTGGCATCCGAGATGAACTGCTCGGTGGTGTAGTTGACGCTAGGGTCCTCGAGTCCAGCAGCCTTGAACATGTCCCGGTTGAAGTACATCAGCATGGGCTCAGCATCGTAAGGAATAGCGCGAACTGTCCCATCCACCGTCATCCCCTGCATCATGGCTTGGTTGTACTGACCCAAATCAAGCCCTGCTTCCTTGGCCAGATCGTCAAGAGGTGCCAGGAGGGATCCCAGCTCCTGTGCCCGGGCGGCCTGGGTGGTGAGGATACAAGGTGCATCTGACGCGGCCATTCTCGTCTTTGCCAACGTCCAGTATTCCTGGAAGGTAGGGCCTTCCAACGTGATGGAGAAGTCGGGATCGCCGTTCTCTTGCACCCCGGAGATAAACGTCTCCCACTGCTCGCGGTCCGATTCGTTCGAGACCCAGGTGTACATCTGGTTGGCTCGCTCCGAGCTACCCGATTTGCCGCCCGACGCACCCGATTGGTCTCCCGAGTTGGAGCCACCACAGCCGGCCAGCCCAAGGGCCAAACTGGCCCCAACAATTCCTATTGCTGCTTGCTTGATCTTCATGCTTCTCTCCTTTGATTGCCTTCAGCTAGGTTTCCCTAGCTGGGACGGAATCGGCTTCGATGCCATTCCGTCCGTTCAGACCAGCCCACCGCTTAGACCAGAACCTTTCGCGCCCAGGTTCGCCACTACTGAGATTCCTTGGAACCGCGCGCTTTCTGGTCCAGATCGGCGTTGAATGACTTCTGATCTATTTGTCTGAACATTACGTAGGTTCGGCTTTATTTGTCGTCAACGACAGGATCGAACTCATCTTGTTTACAGCATATTTTCGTGTCCGAGACACTCAATAAACTATCGTCATCAGACACACCCCCCAATGGCGGGCAGACGCACTCGCCACGGACGGATATGTGCATTTATGCAGGTCAATTAGTGGTTGTGCCGGACTCTACCAATGGACACCGCGGGAACGCTCTCAGGCTTTCGGCCGCATCCCAACGGATGTGAACCTCCTTCCTTGGTCAGGAAATCGATTTCTCTGATGTTAGAACTTTTGGCATCACTATGTCAATGGTTTACCCATATACCGACATCATTTTGTTATCTAACCCGACCGACAGAGTCATCTAGCACCAATCCTGGCGGCAACTTGCGGCAACAGGAGCTCTTGGTCGACGCCGCAATCCGACCTTGCCTGAACTCAGCACAATCGGCGAGTTTCGCCCGTACTCACCCCCAATCAACCTTCGATGCGGCTGTTGTCATGACAAATCTGGTGGGTTGTGGCAGCAGATTTTGAGCAGCCGACCAGGTGGTTCTACCTATCCGAAACGGGCTCAGTGCTTAGAGTCGAGGCTTCGCACTTGCCTCTGTCTTGTCTAACATACGGGTACCGCAGCTCAACTCCAGTCAGATATGACTTGGGGCTACGCTGCTCGGGCATCTGTGGGGCTGCCCCTCACCCGCGCCGGGCCATCCTGACGAACATGCCCCAAACGCCCGATCAGCTCTTCATCCGTGCTGTCGATCCGGGATGGCACCAGCAGGCTCCGCCATTCGTATCACCTGCATACTCGGCTAAATACGGGACCGGGGGGCCGGCCAATATCGGGGAATGGAAGAGCGGAAATCAGTCAGTTTGGATGGAAACCACGGTGGAAGCTAGCTGGCCCTAAACACCGCATAAGCGGGACCTTTCGGCGCTATCACGCCAGTGTGTTGGTACCCCGAACAGGATTCGAACCTGCGACCTTTCGCTCCGGAGGCGAACGCTCTATCCACTGAGCTATCGGGGCCAGTAGACTCATCTAGTCTACCAGGGAATGCGACGTCCCTTGAGCGCGCGGGCAGTGCCGGCGATCACCAAAGACTTGAGCGCATCGCCCACCAGGAACGGCACGACCCCCAGGGCCAGGGCCTGTTCCAGCGGCATGGCGAACATCCCCATCATCCAGCCAAGGCCGAAAAGATAGATAATTACGCTGCTTCCCAAGGTTGCCCCCAGGGCGGAGAAGTAACCCCCGTGGCGGGCGCGTTCCATCCAAAGACCCATTAGGCCGGCGGCAGCCACATAGCCCAGCACGTAACCAAAAGAGACAATCATCACGCCGGAACTCCATCCGGCAAAGACCGGGGCTCCGACCATTCCCAGGACCGCGTACAGAGCCGCGGCGGCGACTCCTCGCTTGGATCCAAGGAAGACCCCCAGCAGCATCGCCCCGAGCGTCCCGAGGGACAGTGGGACGGGGGTAAAGGGCAGCGGGATGGTGACTTGCGACAGCAGCGTCAGAGCGGCGACTCCACCCACAACAGCTGCGGCACTACGGACTAGCGAGTTCACTTGAACGCGAGCACGGACTACTGAATTCATCAAAAAAACCTTTCGTTCGGGTTCGCCCACCACTGTAGCAGGTCTTTCAACTCTTGAACTACTTTGGTCAGAGCTCGGCGCGGCTAGTTGAGAAATCGAGAAATGGTGGCGCTAACCTACTCGGACCACTGGCCGCGGACCCGCAGGATCTCGCGCAGCATCGTGGGCCGGTCGGTAACAATCCCGTCCACGCCCCAGTCCAACAGTCGAACCATGGCGGCCGGCTCGTTCACGGTCCAAACGTGCACTGCCAGCCCGGCTGTGTGAGCGGTCGCAATAAACCTGGGATTGACCACCCGGATCCCCCTGGTCTTCTCCGGCACCTGCACGGCGCGGACGGAGCGGCCTGGACCGTCGACTCGCCAGGTCTCAGCCGCGGACACAGTCTCGGCCGCCAGCATCAGTCGGACCACTGCCGCAACCCCGAGCGAGGTGGAGAGTTCCTCTCCTCCCAGCTCACGAATCCGGTTCAGCCGTTTCTCCGAGAAGGAGGCGATCAAAGAGCGACCAAGGGCCCCGGCCTCGGTGAGCGTCTCCAGCAACGGCTCGGCCACCTCGTCGGTCTTGGCATCAATGTTGAAGTACAGGTCCGGAAACTCGGCCAGCGCCTCGTCGAGACGGGGCATGGCTTCCCCGGCGGAGTTTCGCAGCTTGGACAGTTCATCCCAGGTGAAGGAGCTAATCGGGCCGGTCCCGTCGTAGCATCGGTCCACCACCTCGTCATGGCTGAGGACCACGACCCCGTCGGCCGTCAGCTGGGCATCCGTCTCCAGGTAGCGCACCCCGAGGCTCTGGGCCTGGCGAAACGCGCTCAGAGTGTTTTCCGGGGCTTCGTCCGCCCCTCCCCGGTGCGCAAAAATGTGCGGATACGGGTTGGCAGCCACCGGGATCACTGGCACGCCTCCCCCAGATAGACAGCGTCGTGAGCGGCCAGCCACTCAACCGGATCCACCGGCTCGTCGGCGGCCGTTCGCACCTCAAAATGCAGGTGGGGCCCGGTCGACCATCCGGTCGAGCCGACGCCCCCGATTTGCTCACCCGCGGTGACGGCCTGACCCTCAGTTACCAGGATGTTTTCCGCCCACTGGTGCATGTAGTAGGTGTGGTAGATGCCGTCGTCAGTCTCGTGGGTCAACTCAATGTAGTTGCCGGAGCGGTCGTTGTAACCCACCTCGGTGACGATTCCGTCCATGGCGGCATAGATGGGTGTGTCTGACGCGGCGGCCAGGTCGACCCCCTCGTGCTGCAACAACTCCCCCGAGATGGGCGAAACGCGCCAGCTGAACTCGGAAGCCACGGTGAAGGACCCCTCCTGCAGGGGCCAGATCGTGTTTGATCGCTGCAGGACTTGGCGCGCCCCGTCGGCCGACTGATCGGCGGCGACGCACACTTCGATCGGGGTTCGCACTTTGGCGCGCGAGGCGGCGGCCGGGACCGCCAGCAACTCATCTGAGATCGACTCGGCGTTGCCCCAGTCCTCATGCCCCCCGAAGTTCCCCAGCACCTTCTCGGTTCCCGGGTCCTTTTGCGCTGCAGAAGCGAAGCCAACCAGGGGAACGGTGAGCGCAACCACCCCGAGCATTACCTGGGGTTTGCGGGAAGGACGAGCGGGACGGTGAGCAGGAGCGTGCACCTGCCGCCGAGAGGGCAGCGGGCACTGCGGCTGTTCACTTGCTGTCACCAACACTGAATCCTTCCGATTTTGTTGCTAGCCTACCGCCAATCGGGAGCCGCTTTCGGCCCGTGAGAAGATTATCACTAAGCTAGGCGGGCGGACCAATGGTCCGCTGCAGACTGTCTCGAACTTCGCCCACCAGTAGCTCCAGCACGTCCTCCAGGAAGATCAGGCCGAGCAGGTCCTCGCTCTCAGTGTCCAGATCGGGCACGACGGCCGCCATGTGGGTCCCGGACTTTTGCATCTGGCGCAGAACCTCTTCGATCTCCTCGTCGGCTTCCAGCCGGATCAGCGGCCGGATTCGCCATTCGGGGATGACCTGTTCGCGGGTTTCCTCGTCGGCGTAGAGGACGTCCTTCACGTGGACGTACCCGATGATCTGGCCGCCGCGCTCCACCGGGAACCGGGAGTAGCCGGTCTGAGCGACCGCCCGTTCCAACTCGGCCGGCGTGCAGGTGTCCTGGACGGTGGTTAAAGATTCCAACGGGACCATCACCCCGCGGGCCTGTTCGGCCGAGAACTCCAGGGTCCCGGTCAGCAGCCCAAGTTCGTCGGTCAGCTTGCCTTCCTCCTGGGAGATCTGCACGATGTTGGCTACCTCTTCCACCGTGAAGGTGGCAGAAATTTCCGCACTGGGCTCAATGTGGAACCGGCGGAGGAACCAGTTGGCGGTCTTGTCCATCGCTACCACCAGCGGGCGGATCACGTGGCCAATCGTCACCAGCGGAGGCGCCAACCACAGCAGCAGCTTCTGCGGGTTCGCAATCGAAATGTTCTTCGGCACCATTTCACCGAAGACCACGTGCAGGTAGAGAACGATCAGCAGGGCCAGCACGAACGAAATCGCGTGGACCGTGACCGACGAGGCGCCCAGGGCTTCCAGGGGAACGGCCAGCAGGTGAGCCAGGGCCGGCTCGGCAATAACGCCCAGCGAAGTCGACATGACGGTGATCCCCAGCTGGCAAATGGCCAGCATCAGGGACACGTGTTCGAGGGCATAGAGCGCCTGCGCCGATCCGCGCCGCCCCTCGGCGACCAGCGGTTCAATTTGGGAACGTCGGGAGCTGGTGACGGCGAACTCGGCGCCGACAAAGAAAGCGTTGATGGCCAGGAACACTACGGTTAGGCCCAGGCCCCACCACGGGCTCATCGTTTCTCCTCCACCAGCAGCGTGACAATCCGGCGCCGCTCCATCGCTCTAACTTCCAGCGTTACTCCGTTCACTTCCACTCGGTCCCCGACTTCGGGGATCCGATCCAGGTGCGAGATGACCAGCCCCGCCAGGGTTTCGTAGTGGCCATCCTCAGGCAGGTCAATCCCGGTTTGGTCCGCCAGCTCATCAGGCCGAAGGGTCCCGGGAACCCGATAGCGACCCGGGCCCGCGGTCCGGATCCCGAGGCGGCGCCGGTCATGCTCGTCGCTGACCTCGCCCACGATCTCTTCCACCACGTCTTCCAGGGTGACGATGCCCGAGGTGCCGCCGTACTCGTCCACGACGACCGCCATCTGCATCCCCTCGTCGCGCAGTTGGACCAGGAGCGGAGCCAACCGCATGGTTTCGGGAACCAGCGGCGGAGGAATCGACAGGGAGGAGGACATCACGGGGACTTCGCCTCGGCGCTCGTAGGGCACCGCAATCGCCCGGCGCAGGTTCACCAGCCCGACCACGTCATCGCTGGTGGAGCCGATGATCGGGAAGCGGGAGTGGCCGCTGGCACGGGCCGCCTCTACCACGTCGGCGGCGGTCGACTCTTCGGTCAGGGTGGTCATCCGCCCCCGGTCGGTCATCACGTCCTGCGCGGTCAGACCCTCCATGGTGATGGATTTGGTCAGCAGGTCCGCGGTCCCCTCGTCCAGGGTTCCAAGCTCGGCCGAGTGGCGCACTAGCGCTTCCAGCTCAGCCGCCGAGCGCGCCGAGGAAATCTCTTCCTGGGGCTCAATCCCGAACCGGTGCAGAATGAAGTTGGCCGATCCGTTCAACATGGTGATCACCGGCTTGAACAGCCAGGTGAACCCCAACTGCAGGGGGGCGACCAGCGAGGCGGTCTTGAGCGGGTCCGCCAGCGCCATGTTCTTGGGCACCAGCTCGCCAAACAGCATCGAGAAACCGTTGACGAGGAGGGCGGCCACCAGCCCGGCCACCAGGCCGGCGACGGCCCAGCCCCACCCACCCATCCACTCGGTGAGGAGGTCGGCCAATGCCACCTGGGTGGTGTAGCCCAGCAAAATGGTGGTCAGGGTAATCCCAACCTGGGCGCCCGAGAGCTGGGTGGAGAGGGTGCGGAGGCCTTTGAGCACCAGGTTGATCCGCGCACCCCCGGTTTCCGCCTTTTGAGCGACGGAAGCCTGGTCCAGCGCGACGAACGAGAACTCTGCGGCGACGAAAACTGCTGTGCCAAACGTGAGCACGATGCCCAGCAGGATCAATAACACATCTACTAACATGTGCGGGTGTAACTGTCACTGTCCATGATTTGTCAATCATAGCTGGTCAAGTCCTGGCCGTCAGAACAGTGCGAGGAAGATCAACAAATCGTCTTGGTTGATTACCCGTTTGGTCTGCACTTCCTCAAGGGTTAGTTGATTATCTTCACATCGAGACATTGGTCCTCAAACCGGCATAGACTAGGGGAAACACACCACGTTGCAAGGGGGCTTCTTTGACTACCAACATCGAGTCGGAACACAGTGACTGGGGTCCGAATGAATGGTACGTCGCACAGATGTATGAGGCGTTTATCGCCTCACCAGATTCGGTCAGTCCGGCCTGGCGGGAGTTCTTCACTCGAAAGCCAGAAGAGGGAGTGAACGCGGTGGCCCATCAGGGAACCGAGGCGCTCCTTAGCGAGTCCACGGTTTCGGCTGAGGAGGCCTTCGCCGGCGAAGAGACAAATGTGGTCTCGGTCGCCCGCTCCGACCTGCCACCCGCCCCGCCCACCGCCGTCAGCGAGGCGACCTCGCCTTACACTCGCACCCACGGCCAGTCCTCCCCGGCCGCGCGACGCGGTCAGGCGGCCCCCGAGCAGGCAGTGGCCCGCCTCAAGGGGTCGGCCCGCGCGGTGGTGAAGAACATGGAGGCCTCTCTGGCCGTCCCCACCGCCACCTCGGCCCGCCAGATTCCCGCCAAGCTGCTGATCGAAAACCGGGCCGTGATCAACGCCCACCTGGAGCGCACCGTTGGGGGCAAGGTCTCCTTCACCCACCTGATTGGGTACGCGCTGGTGGAGGCGCTGGTGGAGATGCCGTCCATGAACGTGCGCTACCTGGAGCAGGACGGCAAACCCTCGATTGAGAACTTCGCCCACGTGGGCCTCGGCCTGGCCATCGATGTGCCTCGCGCTGACGGCTCCCGTTCCCTGCTGGTACCGGTGGTGAAAGAGGCCGACACCCTGACGTTCCTGCAGTTCCGCGATGCCTGCAACGACCTGATTGTGCGGGCCCGCGACGGTCAGCTGAGCGCCGCCGACTTCCAGGGGGCCTCGGTCTCCCTGACCAACCCCGGCACGATCGGAACCACCCACTCGGTGCCGCGGCTGATGCCCGGCCAGGGGGTCATCATCGGCGTTGGCGCCACCGACTACCCGGCCGAGTGGGCGGGCCTCCCGCTGGAGCGCCTCGCCCAAATCGGGGTCGGGAAAATCATGTACGTCACCTCCACCTACGACCACCGGGTGATCCAGGGCGCCGGTTCGGGTGAGTTCCTCCGCCTCGTCCACCGCAAACTGACCGGGGAGGACGGCTTCTACGACCGCGTCTTCTCCTCGCTGAAAGTGCCCTACCCGCCCTACCGGTGGGAGCGCGACGTCGTCTACGACGCGGAGCGCGACAAGGGCAAGCCGGCCCGGATTGTCGAGCTGATCCACGCCTACCGCTCCCGCGGCCACCTGGCCGCCGACACCGATCCGCTCGCCTACCGCGTGCGCCACCACCCGGACCTGGAGCTGTCCCGCTACGGGCTGAACGTCTGGGACCTGGACCGGGTCTTCCCCACCGGCGGATTCGGCGGGACGAACCAGATGATGCTGCGGGACCTGCTGCGACAACTGCGCGACACCTACACCCGCAGCGTCGGGATCGAGTACATGCACATCCAGGACCCCGCCCAGCGGCTGTGGGTGCAAAAGGAAGTGGAGCAGCCCTACCAGAAACCCTCGCGAGAGGAGCAGCACCAGATTCTGGAGACGCTGATTCATGCCGAAGCGTTCGAGGAGTTCCTCCAAACCAAGTTCGTCGGCCAGAAACGCTTCTCCCTGGAGGGGGGCGAGTCGCTGATTCCGCTCCTGGATGCGGTCCTGAACTCCGCGGCCCGCTCCGGCCTAAACGAGGTGGCTATCGGCATGGCCCACCGCGGCCGGCTGAACGTGCTGTCCAACATCGCTGGAAAGTCGTTTGCGCAGATCTTCTCGGAGTTCGAAGGGCAAAAACACAAGGACCAGTACGGCTCGGGCGACGTCAAGTACCACCTGGGAACCGAGGGTGTTTACTCGGCTGACGACGGGGTGGCAACCAACGTCTACCTGGCGGCCAACCCCTCGCACTTGGAGGCGGCCAACGGCGTTCTGGAAGGGGTGGTGCGCGGCAAGCAGGACGAGCTGGGCGACCCCTCGTTCCCGGTCCTCCCCCTCCTGATCCACGGCGACGCGGCCTTCATTGGCCAGGGCGTCGTCTCGGAGATCTTCAACATGAGTCAGGTGGACGGGTTCCGCACCGGCGGCACCCTGCACGTGATCGTCAACAACCAGATTGGATTCACCACCGGTCCCACGGCCGGCCGCTCCACCCGCTACCCCACCGACCTGGCTAAGGGCATGCAGCTGCCCATCTTCCACGTAAACGCGGACGACCCCGAGACGGTGGTGCGGATGGCCCGACTGGCCTTCAAGTATCGGGAAGAGTTCCACAAGGACGTCCTGATCGACCTGGTCTGCTACCGTCGGCGCGGCCACAACGAGGGGGACGACCCCTCGATGACCCAGCCGGTGATGTACAAGCTGATCGATTCCATTCCTTCCACCCGCGAGGTTTACACCCGCAACCTGGTTGGACGCGGTGACATCACCCTGGAAGAGGCGACCGAGTACCACCGCCAGTACGAGAATCAGCTCTCCTCGATCCTGGAGGAGACCCGCGAACACGGCTGGGAGCCCGAGGCGAACGAACGTCACGGCCTGGAAGTCCCCACCGCGCAGCTGCCCGGACACGGGATGATGATCGGCTGGTCTTCGGCTGCCCCCGCCGAACAGTTGGAGCGGGTCGGCGAAGTTCAGGTGGCGTTCCCCGCCGGGTTTGAGCCGCACAAGAAGATTCGCCAGCTGGGAGAAAAGCGCCTGGCCATGGCTCGCGGGGAAGTGCCGGTGGACTGGGGCTTTGCCGAACTGATGGCCCTCGGCACTCTGCTGATGGACGGAACCCCGGTGCGCCTGACCGGTCAGGATGCTCGCCGGGCCACCTTTGTTCAGCGGCAAGCCACCCTGCACGACCAGAACGACGGCCGCGAGTTCACCCCGCTGAACTTCCTGGTGGAAGACCAAGCTCCCTTCTACATCTACGATTCCACCCTGTCCGAATACGCCCCGCTGGCGTTCGAATACGGGTACTCAATTGAGCGCCCCGACACTCTGGTGCTGTGGGAGGCCCAGTTCGGCGACTTCGCCAACGGCGCCCAGACGGTGATCGACGAGTTCATCTCCTCGGCGGAACAGAAGTGGGGCCAGCAATCATCCCTGGTGATGCTGCTGCCGCACGGGTACGAGGGGCAGGGCCCCGACCACTCGTCGGCCCGGATCGAGCGCTACCTGCAGTTGGCCGCCGAAGACAACCTGCGGATCTGCCAGCCCTCGACCCCCGCCAACCACTTCCACCTGCTGCGCCGACAGGCCTACCTGCGCCCGCGCAAACCCCTGATCGAGTTCACCCCGAAGCAGCTTCTGCGCCTGTCCGCGGCAACTTCAAGCCTGTCCGAGTTCACCAGCGGCGAGTTCCAGCCGGTGCTGGGGGATCGGGAGTTTGACGGTCCGAACGTGCGTAAGGTGCTGCTCTGCTCCGGCCGGATCTACTACGACCTGGCCAAAGAGCGGGCCAAGCAGGGGCGGACCGACATTGCGATTGTGCGCCTGGAGCAGCTGTACCCGCTCCCGCTGGTCGAGCTGACTGCCGCCCTGACCAACCTGGGTCACGCCGACCTGGTCTGGGTTCAGGACGAGCCGCAGAATCAGGGGCCCTGGCCGTTCCTGGCTCTGAACCTGTTCCCGGAGCTGAAGCGCAAGGTGTCCGTCGTTTCGCGGGCAGCCGCCAGCGCCCCCGCCACCGGGCTCGGCTGGAAGCACCGGCAGGAGATCGAAGAAATCCTGGCCGAGGCCTTCGCCTGACCGTCGCCCCAGCGGCAAAAAAGGTCCCCCTGCCAGCTGGCGGGGGGACCTTTTTTAGCTGTGTTAGCTGTTGGGGCGCTTACCGTGATTAGCGGCCTTCTTGCGGCGATCCCGACGCTTGCGTCCACGCTTGCTCATCGCGTTCTCCTCCCAGGTTCAGGTCAACCCTTCTATCTTTGCATACCGCCACCGCGGCCCGAGCGAGATCTCAAACACGTTTTCCGTTCGGCCCAGTCAGGTTCCCCGTCAGTGGGGCCGGGGCGGGTCCAATCGAACCAGGGTCTGCCGGTGGATTGACACCAGGATTCGGGCCCGCAGGTGGGGCGGGGTGCTCACCAGTCGCTGGTGCAGCCGCTCCTTAATTAGGGACCGCAGGTGCAGTTCGGCCGCCTGCAGGTCTGCGCACCCGGGGCAGTCGCCCACGTGGCCCGCCAGGACACCCGCTTCGTCCTCCCCTAACTCCTGGTCCAGCAGCGCGTCCAGCAGCTCTTGAAACTGTTTGCAGCTTATCCCGTCACTCATATCCCAATCCCATATTCGGCAGCTACTTCCATCAACGCACTGCGCAGCATTTTTCTTCCCCGGTGGATGCGGCTCATGACCGTGCCCGGAGGAATCTCCAGCATCTCGGCGATCTCCCGGTAAGAGAACCCCTCCACGTCCGCCAGGTACACGGGCAGGCGGAAGGTCTCCGGCAGGTTGTCGACCGCGGCCCGGGCCTGCTCCTCGGTGAGGGCCGCAATCGCCTCGGCCTCAGCCGAACGCCCATCGGTGGTCCCGGACTCCTCCAGCTCATCCTGGGCTGGCTCCCGCTGAACTTTGCGGTAGCGCGAAATGTACAGGTTCGTCAGGATCCGGTAGAGCCAAGCCTTAATGTTGGTCCCCGGCGTGTACTGGTCAAACCGGTCGTAGGCCCGCAGGAACGTCTCCTGAACCAGGTCCTCCGCGTCGGTTGGGTTTCGCGTCAACCCCAGGGCCGCGCCGTACATTTGGTCCAGCAGCGGCAGTGCTTCCTCAGCAAAAACTGCTTCCTGCGTCAAAATCTTGTCGCGCTCGGAGCCGGGTCCGGCCTCAAGCAGCGGAGGCGTATCGAGGGGCTCCATCTTGTTCCTCTCTGCCGCCGGGCTATGATTGCGCTATGGATATTTTACGTGGTAAAGCTCACCTGCTGCTGGTCGCCCCCCTGGTCGCGGACGGACTGGGCGCCGCCCTGAAGCCGGAGCCGCACGTCAAGCAGGTGCTGCGTCAGGCAGACCGGGTGGGCCTGTCCGAGTTGGACCCGGACCGGGTGCGACTGGCCACCCGCCTGTCCGGGGCGGCCACCGCCCTCCTCGGAGTCTACCTGGTGGTGGGCAAGCACAAGCGCCCGGCCGCCTTCCTCCTGGCCGGCACCACCTCGGCCATGATGGCGGTCAACTGCCACTCCCACCTCGACGCCGCCCAGAAGCGGAAACTGCTCGGCTACGGCTCGGCCGTGGGCGGGCTGCTGCTGGCCACCATGGACCGCAAGGGCCTCCCCTCCCGCCGCTGGGAACGCGAGTTCCGCCGCGAACTGACCGCCCCCAGCCAGTCTTGATGGCGAGGTGGATGGCCCCGGCTCGACGGGGCCCGCTGCGGGCCAGCGTGACCCTGCCCGGGTCCAAATCGCAGACCAACCGGGCGCTCCTGCTTGGGGCCACAGCCCGCCAGCCCCTGGAAATCACCGGGGCGCTCCTGAGCCGGGACACCCTGCTGGCTGCCCGCGCGCTCCAGCAGTTGGGGGTTCGCTTCACCGGAGACCTGACCGTCCACGCGCCCGAGCGGTTCACCCTGTCCGGCCAGATCGACTGCGGCCTAGCTGGGACGGTGATGCGATTCGTCCCGGCGCTTGCGGCCTTTGGCGAGGGGACCGTCCGCTTTGATGGGGACGAGGCGGCCCGCACCCGGCCGTTGAAGGACCTGTTGGACGCCCTGGTGGCGCTCGGAGCCCGGGTCGAATACCACGGCGAACCCGGCTCGCTACCCTTCTCCCTGACCGGTCGCACCGGCGAGTTCCCCACCGAGGTGACGCTGGACAGCTCGGCCACTTCGCAGTACCTGAGCGCCCTGCTGCTGGCCGCCCCGGCCGCTCCGCAAAGCTTCACAGTTTCGCTGACCGGAACCGTTCCCTCCGCCGCCCACGTGGAAATGACCACCCGGATGCTGGCCGACCAGGGGATCCCGGTCCGCTACGACCACGGCTACCTCGCCTCGGCCACCCGACCGGCCGGGGTGCCCATCACCGTCGAACCCGACCTGTCCAATGCCGGGCCGTTCCTGGCAGCCACCCTCATCTGCGGGGGCCAGGTGACGCTGCGCCACTGGCCTGCCGAGTCCACTCAGGCGGGGGCCGACTGGGCCTCCCTCCTGCCACTCTTTGGCGCCGAGGTGATCGAGCACGGCTCCGACCTGGTGGTCCGAGCCGGTTCAGCGCCCTGGGAAGGGGTTGACCTGGACCTGGGTCGGATCGGAGAGTTGACGCCAACCATTGCGGCGCTGTGCACGCTGGCTACCACTCCCTCGCGCCTGCGGGGGATTGCCCACCTGCGCGGGCACGAAACCAACCGGCTGGCGGCCCTGGTCACCGAGATTCGTCGGTGCGGGGGTGAGGCGGAAGAGACCGAGACCGGCCTGATCATTCGTCCCGGCCAGCTCCACCCCGCGGACTTCCGCGCGTACGCCGATCACCGGATGGCGACCTTCGGCGCCCTCCTCGGACTGGCCCTGCCCGGCTCCTCTGTGGACGACATCGCCTGCACCGAAAAGACGCTGCCCCAGTTTCCCGCCCGGTGGGAAGCGCTGCTGGCCGGCACCAACTCGCCCGCGATCCCCTCCCTCGGAGAGGCGCTCGCCCGTGGGTAGGCAGGACAGCGGCACCGACGACCCACGGGTCAAAGTTCGGGCGGGCAAAGGCTCGAGGCCCCGCTCCAAGCGTCGACCCGACTATTCGAAGGCGGCGCGCGGCCAGGTGGTAGCGATCGACCGGGGCCGATACACCGTCTACGTCGACGGGGTCCGAGTTCAGTGCGTGAAAGCGCGCGAACTGGGCCGGGGCGCAGTGGTGATGGGCGACCTGGTGCACCTGACCGGGGACCTGTCCGGCACGGGTGGAACCCTGGCCCGGATCGTTGAAATCCTGCCCCGCCACGGGGTCTTGCGCCGCTCGCTGGAGGAGGTGCCCGGCGCTCGCGGAGAGAAGATCGTTGTCGCCAACGCCGACCAGCTGGTGGTGGTCACCGCCGCCGCCGACCCCACCCCCCGCGCCGGGATGGTGGAGCGGTGCCTGGTGGCCGCCGATGAAGCTCAAATCCCAGTGATCCTGTGCATGACCAAGACCGACCTGGCCGACCCGGCGCCTTTCCTGCGCCAGTTTGCCGGCTTCGACCTGCAGGTGGTCCAAACTCAGCGCGGCGGGGACCTGAGCGAGCTGGCCGAGGCTTTGGCCGGCCGGTTCTCCGTCCTGGTGGGCCACTCGGGGGTGGGCAAATCCACCCTGATCAACGAGCTGATTCCCGGGGCTGACCGCCAGGTGGGCGAGGTGAACGAGCTGACCGGGAAGGGGCGCCACACTTCCACCTCGGCGGTGGCGTTGGAGCTGCCCGCAGGCGGATGGGTGGTGGACACCCCGGGGGTCCGATCTTTCGGCCTCTCCCACGCGGAGGAGGAAAACGTGCTCCGAGTCTTCCCCGGCACCCTCGCCGCCACCGAGTATTGCCTGCCAAACTGTTCTCACCTGGCCGGCGAGCCGTCGTGCGCTCTCGACACTTGGGCGCGGGGCGAAGCCCCGTTTGACGAGGGGGACTTGGCTTGGCGCCAGGACCTGGTTCAGCGGGCCCGGGGGCTGCTAGAGGCGGTAGCTACTCCGTCACCGTGAGCGCGGCCAGCACCGCCTCGTGCAAGTGCCCGTTGGTAGCCAGTCCGTTGGCACCCCAGGGGCCCTCCTCGCCTTCGAGCGAGGTGAACCGTCCGCCGGCTTCGCGCACAATCGGGACCAGGGCGGCCATGTCGTAGAGGGCCAGTTCCGGCTCGCACGCCAGGTCGACCGCGCCTTCGGCCACCAGCATGTAGCTCCAGAAGTCGCCAAAGGCCCGGGTGCGCCAACAGGAGGACTGCAGGCGCAAAAACTCTCGGCCCCGGTCCGCCTCCAACCACCCGTCCAGCGACGAGTAGGAGAGGAACGCCTCGTCCAGGTGCCGCACCTTGGACACGTGGATTTGGCGGCAGCGCTGCAGGGAGGTGCCGGTGTGGGCGCCCAGCCCGGTCGCCGCCCACCAGCGTCGGTGCAGGGCGGGGGCCGACACCAGCCCAACGACGACGTCGCCGTCCTCCACCAGGGCAATCAGGGTGGCCCAGACGGGGACCCCGCGAACGAAATTGTGGGTGCCGTCGATCGGGTCGATGATCCATTGGCGCCGGGACGAGCCGGTGGCGCCCCGCTCCTCCCCCACCACGGCGTCGCGGGAGCGAGAGGTGGCCAGGTGGTTCCGAATCATGTCCTCGACTGCCCGGTCAGCGTCCGAGACCAGAGTCAGGTCGGGCTTGGCTTCCACCTGCAGGTCGACGGCTCCAAACCGCTTCATCGTCAGATCGTCAGCCAAATCTGCCAGATAGTGGGCAAGACGCAAGTCGTCAAGGTATTTGCGGGGATCGTCCATGAGTCTTAGGTTATCGTAAACGACCCAATCCCCGGACTATACTGCCCATATGCCTGGCCGATTTGTCATGATTTCCTCCCGTGAGCAGGAGGTTCTTGCCCACAACGAGCGCCAAGCCCTGCTCGGATTCACCGGTTTGACCGAACACGAGCTTCGGTGGGTGCGCCTGGAACACGAGCCGTTTCCCGCCCTGAAGTTAGACGAGTGGGATGGCATTATCCTGTGTGGCTCCCGCTTTGATTCCAGTGCGCCCGAAGAGTCCAAATCCGACTGGCAGTTGGAGGTGGAGGCCGGGCTGCGCGAGCTCTACGGCCGGGTGTTGGAGGCGGATTTTCCTTTCCTCGGTCTCTGCTACGGGATGGGCACGCTGAACACTTACCTGGGCGGAGTGGTCGACTCGACCTATGCCGAGGAGATTTCCGCACCCGAGCTAACCCTGACTGACGAGGGACAACGGGACCCGCTGCTGACCGGGGTGGCACCCAGGTTCCGAGCCTACGTCGGGCACCACGAGGCGATTACCGAACTGGCCCCAGGACTGGTCACCCTGGTGTCGGGAAAGCAAGCCCCAATTCAGATGATTCGGGCGGGGAAGAATGTTTATGCCACTCAATTCCACCCGGAATTAGACCAGGCGGCAATTGAGCTGCGAATTGATATTTTCTCGGACGCGGGCTACTACCCGCTGGAAGAAAGAGCCAGAATTGAAGCCGGGGTTCGCGGGGTGAATACCCGCTCGGCCCATCGAGTGCTCAGGAACTTTGCCCAGTTGCACCAGGAGAGTCGCCACCTGCGCTAGCTGCTAGGTGACCAGGGGCCGGGTGACCAGAGTCCGGGTGACCAGGGGCCTGTGACTACCGGCCGGTCAACTATGGGCTTGTCGGCGCAGGTCGGCCAGTTCGGTGGCGTCGTACCAGGCCAGCGGCGAGTCGCAAATGTCCGCCACCAACTCGTCCAGTTCCTCCTGCGTGGTGGCCAGGCGCGCCGCAGCGATCAGTCGGCGCACATCCCCATCGTCGACCTGGAATGAGTCGACGTCACTCCACTCGGCAATTGGGCCGGCACCGATGGCGACCACCCGCGCCGGGAGTGCGCTCGAGTCGGCCAGAACTAAGGCCAGAGAGTCAAAGGCCGCCTCCGCCAAGGCTTCCTCGTAGAACAGTTCCAGCGCCTCCCCCTTCAGGTCAGCCGGGGGAAGAGCCTCCACGGATTTACGTCCCGGCGGAGTAGGCGAATTAAGCTCCTCAGCGGTGAGGGGAAGGAAATTCCGCATCGATTAATGCCTCTCATAAGTATCATTTCGGTGCCCGATGGCGCTCAGGAACAGTCTACTGCCTGCTGTGGACAACCACTTTGGCTCCTGCGGCGGGGAAGGACAGAACCCGTCCGCGAGTCGCCGTCCCCCGATTGACCAGCCCGGATGGTTCCTCGGCCCCCTCAATAACTGCTGGAAATATCCACAGGCAGGTACGAGCGAACGTGCAAAACGCAGTGAACGTCTTTTCAATTCGGTAATACCCGCGAATTTTTCCCCGTTGAAATTGCGATTGACTAGAGGCACGCTTGGGTAATTGAAAAACGCAAAGGAGCCGACATGAACCGCCCACCAACTCACCGTCACGCCCGAGGGATCCCCCTTGCCCCCAGGCTGTGGCCCATTCTCCTCGTAGCCGTCGGGCTGCTAGCCCTGGAGCCGGCTCTCGGAGCCCTTGGCCGCGGCAGCCCCACCGCCTCGCTGCAGTTGGCACTGGTAGTACCGGGGGCGTTGGTAACCGTCTGGCACCTATGTTGGTTGACTTTGGCCGGCCTGACCAGATGGTCGGTGTTGCCCGCGCGCCTGAGCGCAACGCTCCGGAGTCAGGTGCTGTCCCACGGAACCCCGCTGGCTCGGCGGATGCTAGCGGCGGGGGCCGGTGGTTTGGCGGCCGGAGCTTTGATCCTGCCTGCCGCCCACGCCGACGAGGGGGAGACGCTTTGGCCCCGGCTCGGTTCCACCGCGGAGGAAAGCCACCTCTGGCCGACCGGGCCGGCCTTGGTGGCCACCGCGCCGGTGCCATCTGGGCCGGCTAGCTCAGAGTCTATTGACCCAGCGTCAAATGGCCCAGTGCCAGTTGACTCAGTGCCAGTTGATTCAGCGCCAGCTGGTCCAGTGACAGTCGACTCAGCGCCGTCAATACCTGACTCGGCGACCTCAACCGCGGCCGCGGAGTCCGGGTTGGATCCCGCACCCACGCCCCCGAGTATCGACTCGCCGAGGGTCGACTTGGACCCAGCCCCACCCGCGGTGTCGACCCCAACCACGGTCCGGGCCGACCCCAGCCCACCAACCAGGACGCCCAGCCACAGGAGCGGGCCCCCACGCCGAGTGGGGCGCCCCTACCAGGGGCCAGCTCAGACCGGGCCCAGCAGCTATCGCCCCTCCCTCTCCGCAAACTCAGCTCGCCCGCTCGAAACGGCCACCAGCGGCTCTCGGGCACAGTCCGGGACCGGGGTCACGCCCGCCCCCAATCCGACCGAGAGCACCATCCGGGTGCAGGTTGGTGACAGCCTCTGGAGCATAGCCGCCGGCCAGCTCCCATCTGATGCCACCAACGCTCAAATCGACGCCCGGTGGCGAGAGCTCTACCTGAAGAACCGCGACATGGTCGGCCCCAACCCAAACGTGATTCAACCGGGACAAGTCCTGGCGGTCCCCCCACTGAAAGACGCTGAAAGGAACAGTAATGGAGCCTGAAGAAATCGAACCCAGCGAGTCGCCCGCACCCCTCCCGCCGGCAGCCTCCCCATTCCATCCACTCCCCCGACTTTTTCCACCCGAGCCCGGTGAGCGCCCGCCCACCTTGCCGCTGCCACCGGCGGGCCTGCCGGTGCTGCGCTGGGACCTGCGGGCCGATCAGCGGTGGGACTGGGCCCCGCGCCAACGTCGGATTCCCACCGACGCGGAGCTGGAGAACGCGCCGCCGGTGCCCGAGGTGTTTGATCCCCTGGTGTGGAGCCGAAACATCGCTCGGATCATCTTTGACATTCTGGGTGGCCGCCGGGATTTGAACAGCGTTAGGCGGTGGCTGGATCCCCACCTGTACACCCGGCTCCGGGCTCGCCTGGCCGCGATGCCGGACGACCCACCCGCCTCAATGGCGGCGCGGGTGCGGTCGGCCCGGATCTGTCAGCTAACCGAGCACGTGGTGGAATCCTCCGTCGTGATTGAGGACCAGCGGCGGTGCCGAGCAGTGGCACTCAGAATGGAGATTTTCCGGGGCCGGTGGAGGCTAACCGCCCTTGAAGTGGCATAAGAGAAGCGGCGCGGGCTTCTGCCCGCGCCGCCCACTCGGTCTAGTGACCCTTGTTCTTCCGCTTCTTCTGCTGAGCGCGGCGCTGGGCCCGGTTCCCACTGCCCGTCTGCGCTTCGGTGGAGGCAGACTGGGTGGTGAGCCGGTTCGACTGCGCCTGACGACCCACGTTACCCATCACGGAGGCAACCTTAGCCAGGTTCGCACCCTCCGTTTGGGCCGCGGGCTTGGCGGGAGCGGCAGCCGGCTCGGCCTCGGTCTGGTCACCTGAGCCGGGCTCCGCCGGACCGGTGGCAGTGGCCTGCTGCAAGCTGGCGGCCGCCTCGGCCTGAGCCTGCGCCTGCTGTTCCAACGCCGCTTCGAACTGGCGGCCAAAGCCAAACACCTGCTGGACGGATTCCTCACGGATCCGGCCCATCATGGACTGGAACATGCGGGCCGCCTCGTCTTTGTATTCGACGAGCGGGTCGCGCTGGCCCATGGCCCGCAGCCCGATCCCTTCCTTCAGGTAGTCCACCTCGTAGAGGTGTTCGCGCCAGAGCCGGTCGACCGTGGCGATCACGACGCGACGCTCCAGCTCGCGCATGGGCTCCTCGCCCAGCTGGATCCGCGCGATCAGGTTGTCGTTGATCTGCTCTTCCAACTCCTCGTATGCGGTGTGAATGTCCCCGAGGATTTCCTTGGTCAGGGCGTCCCGGGTCAGGCCTGAAATCCCCCCGTGCTCGGCTTCCACCTCGTCAATCGTGATCGAGACCGGGTAGTACCCGCGCAGGTTGGTCCACAGCTCCTTCAGGTCCCATTCCGCCGGGGCCTCACCCGCAGCGAACTGGGCCACCAGCTCGGTGATCAGTTCATCCATGAAGAACTGGATCTGCTCGCGCATGTTCTCGCCCTCGAGCACGCGGCGCCGCTCACCGTAAATCAGTTCGCGCTGACCGGTCATGACGTCGTCGTACTTCAGGACGTTCTTGCGAATCTCCTGGTTCCGGGCCTCCACCTGCGACTGGGCCGACTGGATCGAACGGGAGACCACCTTGGACTCCAGGGGCATGTCCTCCGGATACGCGCCCGAAGCCATGATCCGCTGCGCCATCGAAGAGTTGAACAGCCGCATCAGGTCGTCTTCCATCGACAGGTAGAACCGGCTCTCCCCGGGGTCACCCTGACGGCCCGACCGGCCGCGCAGCTGGTTGTCGATCCGGCGAGACTCGTGGCGCTCAGTTCCAAGGACGTAGAGCCCGCCGAGCTCAACTACCTCATCGTGTTCGGCGGCCACGGCTCGTTCGGCCGCCTCCAGCGCCTCGGGCCAGGCGGCCCGATACTCCTCCGGGTTGGCCACCGGATCCAGTCCGGCCGCCTCCAGATTCGCCTGAGCAATGAACTCGGAGTTTCCGCCAAGCATAATGTCAGTCCCACGACCGGCCATGTTGGTGGCCACCGTGACCGCGCCCTTCCGGCCGGCCATTGCCACCACCTGAGCTTCACGCTCGTGCTGCTTGGCGTTCAGCACCTGGTGGGGAATCCGGCGCTGACGCAACAGCGAGGAAACCAGTTCGGAGCTTTCCACCGAGGCGGTGCCAACCAGGACCGGCTGCCCGTTGCGGTGGCGTTCCTGAATGTCGTCCACGATCGCGCGGAGCTTGCCCTCCAGCGTCGGGTAGACCAGGTCGGGCTGGTCCACCCGAATCATCGGCTTGTTGGTCGGGATCGGCACGACCCCAATCTTGTAGGTGGAGGCAAACTCGGCCGCTTCGGTCTCAGCGGTACCGGTCATACCGGCCCGGGAACCCTCCGGGTAGAGGCGGAAGTAGTTCTGCAGGGTGATGGTGGCCAGCGTCTGGTTCTCCGCCTTGATCTCCACCCCTTCTTTGGCTTCGATCGCCTGGTGCATACCCTCGTTGTAGCGTCGGCCCGGAAGAACACGACCGGTGTGCTCGTCCACAATCAGGACTTCCCCGTTTTGGACGATGTAATCCTTGTCGCGGTGGAACAGCTCTTTGGCCTTGATTGCGTTGTTCAAGAACCCAATCAGCGGGGTGTTGGCCGCCTCGTACAGGTTCTCCACCCCGAGTTGGTCCTCCACCTTGTCGATCCCGGCTTCCAGGACGCCCACAGTCTTCTTCTTCTCGTCGACCTCGTAGTCGACGTCGCGCTCCATGGTGCGCACCATCCGGGCAAACTCGGTGTACCAGTGGTTCAGGTCGCCGGCGGCCGGACCCGAGATGATCAGCGGGGTCCGAGCCTCGTCGATCAGGATCGAGTCCACCTCGTCCACGATGACGAAGTTGTGTCCACGCTGAACCATGTCCTCTTGCCGCTGGGCCATGTTGTCACGCAGGTAGTCGAAGCCGAACTCGTTGTTGGTGCCGTAGGTGATGTCGCAGTTGTACATCTCGCGGCGCTCGTCGGGGGTTTGGCCGTTCAGAATACAGCCGCAAGTCAGGCCCAAGAACCGGTACACCCGGCCCATCATGTCCGATTGGTACTTGGCCAGGTAGTCGTTGACGGTGACCACGTGGACACCTTTGCCCGACAATGCCCGCAGGTAGGAGGGCATGGTCGCCACCAGGGTCTTGCCTTCACCGGTTTTCATTTCCGCGATGTTGCCCCGGTGCAGGGCCGCGCCGCCCATCACCTGGACGTGGAAGGGGCGCATGTGCAGCACCCGCCACGAGGCTTCCCGCACGGTAGCAAAAGCTTCCACCAGCAGGTTGTCCAGCGTTTCACCCGCTTCCAGGCGGTCCTTGAACTCGGCCGTTTTCCCCTGCAGTTCTTCGTCAGACATGGCCGAGAACTCTTCGGCCAGAGCATCCACCTGGTCGGCAATTCGGTCTAGCTGCTTCAAAGTGCGGCCCTCGCCGGCCCGCAAAATCTTGTCAAGAAGAGACACTGAAGCTCCTTGTTTCTGCTCTATTTTGTCTGGTGCAAATCCTGCACCTATCCCATGACAGTCTACGGAAAATGGCGGCCAAACGCGACATTGCCCCCATTTTGCCGACTGGGCGTGAATCCCCGACCAGTCGGCAAAATGGGGGGCTGCCCCTGCGGGCAGCCCCCCATCAAAAACCTAAAACTACAGGTCAACCCTGGTGTTCAGCCTGATCACCCCGTAGGTCCAGCCGCTGCGGTGGTAAACCACGCACGGCTGCTTGGTGTCCTCATCCACGAACAGGAAGAACGGGTGACCCACCAACTCCATCTGGTACAGCGCCTCATCCACGCTCATAGGAGCCGCTTCGTGCACCTTCTGCCGGACCACAACCGGCGAGTCCCCCAACTGCTCTTCGCGGGCTTCCCCAACCTGCAGGTCGCCGGCGCTGCGCAGGTGGAAGTTCTCCGCATTGGAGAGGTCCTCCCCCGTCTCGGCCGAATCCCCGTGAGCTGCATCCAACTCCACCTCAAGCTTGGGCTCGTTCCGATGGCGCCGGTGGTCCTTCACCCGGTCGCGCAGGCGGCGGAGTCGCTCGTAGAGCTTCCCTACCGCCAGGTCAATCGCAGCGTAACGGTCGGCAGCTTCGGCTTCCGCTCGAATCACCGGGCCCTTTCCGTAGACGGTCAGTTCAATTCGTTCCGCCGTGTCCGCTAGGCGCGGATTCTTTTGCCGGGTGACCACGACGTCGACCCTTTGAGCTCGCGGGTAGAAGAGCGTAACTTTCTCCAGCTTGCCTTCAGCAAGTTCACGGAATGTGGGACTGATATCGGTGTTACGACCGTTGATGATGATATCCATGAGGATCCTCCAGGAAGAGAACAATCTGACAGGATTAGGCTTGGTCCAGCCAAGCCGCGAACGCCTCCTTTACTGTCCGGTTAAATAATCATACGTGATCGCCGACACATCCGCGGACGTTACGCTCGGGCGAGGACCAGGCCTACCTGGACCGGCTCCCCCACCTCGTGCCACATCTCCCTCATGGTGGCGCCAGTCGTGAGCACATCATCCACCAGCACAACCGCGCATCCGGGCGGCGGTTCCGCAACCAGCGAAAATGCCCCCTCGCGTCCGGACCGGCGGGCCCGGGACCCTCGGCCCGTCTGACTGCGCCGACCCACCCGCAACTTCAGCGCCGGGGCGAGGCGAACCCGGGAGCCGGGCAGGCTGGCCGCCAGCGAGTCTCCCACCCCACGGGCCACCGAGGGGACAATCTCCCGCCGATCCCAGCGCCGGCGCCAGGAGGAGGGCGCCGGCACCACCCAAATCTGGCGGGCCGGCTCCAGCACCTCGGCGGCCGCCACCGCCAGCGTCGCCCCCGCCTGGTACAGGAACCCGTCCAGGTTCTGCCCCCGCTCGTGCTTCGCGCTCAAAATGATCGACCGCAGCGGACCGCCGTAACGTCCCAGCGACCAGACGGGAACCGTGGGGACCCCCCAATCGTTGTCGAGTGAACCCAAGTTTGGCTCGGCCCCGGCCAGCATTTGGCAGTCCGGACACAGCCGCCAATCCCACCGGCCACAACCGGCGCACGATTGCGGGTAGAGCAGACTCATGGTTCAGTTCTAGTCGAAAGCGGCCACGCCGGCTCCCCCCTGTGGATAACTCAGCCGGCGTAGGAGATGGCGCTGACCCGTGCCTCCAGTGACCTCCACACCCCACCGGAGCGGGAGTAGTACTGCCCGGTCGCCGTTTCCAGCAGAATACGGCCGGCCTGCCCCCCGGCGCTGACCCGGATCGTGTCACTGGGTGCCCCCAGCACCTGGGCAAATCCTCCGAGCGCGACAATCCGCACTTCGCGCTCCTCCCCATGCCCCGCCAGGAACACCATTTGGGTCGAGCCGGCCCAGTCACCATCAACCAGCCCGGCCCCGGCCAGGGACACCAGGTCAATCTGGTCGATGCTCTGGGGCGCCCCCAACGGATCCCGCACCACGACCGCGTTCATCGCCTGCAACCCGTCAGCCCCGTCAACCAGCACCAGCAGGTGGACCCCGTCGGGGGAGACGACCACCTTCCTGATCTGGGTGGAAACCCCCTGCGGCAAAGCCAACTCCACGCTTTCCCCCCGCGAGTTGATCGCCACCACTCCGGACGCCTCACCCGAGGAAGTCCAGGTCCAGTTCCAGCGATCGACCGAGGGGGCGGTGGGGGTGGCCAGCTCCACGTGGTGCACTTCGGTCCCGTCCCAAACTGAGATTCCGTCCTGAATCCACGCGATTGCCCCGTCGGCAATGGGCGCGCGAGCGGGACTCTTGGCGTCGGGTCCCACCAGCTCGGCCGGCACCACCGGGGACCAGCCTTCCCCGGCCGAAACTGCGATCGCTCCGTCGGAGAGCGCCACCGCGGCGTCGAGCTCCAAGCTGGCGGAGAACGGGTCGGGGGTGGCGGGCAGGAGGACCGAGTTGATCTGGGTGACCACCTCGGTCACGTTCGTCATCTGGAACAGGGTGGCTGAGAGTTGACGGGAAATATTCTCCTGGGTCCGTCGGTCCCCAGGCACCTCCCCCTCCATGTTGACCCGCACGGTTTGCCCGTCCACCTCCACCCCCTGGGTGGGGAGGGTGAGCGAGCCGGACAACGCGGAGTAGACCGCAGGAGCCAGCTGTTCACTGGGGCCCGCCAGGAGGCCCGTGACCAGGTGGGAGGCGAGCCGGCGCCGCGGGAACCACCTCGGGTCCGGGACCAGGGACTCCTGGTCGGGCGCCAAAAAGTACAGTTGCTGGGCCTGGTAGACCGCCTGGAAGTTCGCCTTCGACAGGATCACCCCGTCGTCCATCCGGCTGATCCGCCACTGGTCGTCGACGCTGCGAACCAAATCAAAGCTGAGCTCCACGGTGGTGGCCTGGCCCGGCGACAGCACCCCCTCCTCGTCGAGCGTGGCGGTCACTTCTGTCTCCAGGTAGACGGTGGCCGTGCCGGTCCCGGTCATTTCCAGGCGCAGCCCGGGGGTTTGCTCGGTCGGGTAGATCAGCACTCCGGCCCGCGGGTTCCAACTGCTGGCCAGGTCGTCCTTCAGGTACTTCTTCGCCGTCAGGTAGTCGTCGGTGGAGCCGGCTGCCGAGGCGCGCAGGAAGTCGCTGATGATCCGCTCGGGCGTGGAGTTCCGGACCGGGCCAAACCCGAGTTGCTCCACCGGTTCCGTGTTGGGCGCGGCCACCTCGAACGCCTGCGGGTCGCCGCTGGTCGGCATGGTGGCGCACCCGCCGAGGAACAGTGCCCCCACCAAAACTAGTGCCCGCCACTTGGTTTTCACTGCGCTCCTCCCGGTGAACTCAGTGGGAATCCGAACTTGCGGGGCACCGTGAACTCGAAGGTGGCTCCCTGCCCGAGCGCACCGCGGGCCACGATCCGGCCCCGGTGGGCGGCAATGTCCTCTTTCGCGATGGCGAGTCCCAGCCCGGTGCCCCCGGTGGTCCGAGCCCGGGCCGGGTCGGCGCGGAAGAACCGGTCGAACACCCGGGCGATCGTCTCCTCGCTCATCCCCACCCCGTGGTCCACCACGCGGACCGTGATCTCGCCGGGAGCGGCCTCCACCTCCACCTGCACCGGCTTGCCTTCCGCGTGCTCGTACGCGTTGACCAGCAGGTTCCGGATTACCCGTTCAATTCGCTTGGAGTCCACCTCTGCCAGGGGCGAGTTCGGTCGGGCGGACAGGGTGACGTAGACGCCCAGGTGGTCGGCCAGTTCCTGGACGGAGGCCATGGTCTTTTGCGTTAGGGCATACAGGTCGGTCATCTCGATGTCGAGCTGGGTGGACTGCGCGTCGTAGCGCGAAATCTCTAGCAGGTCCGCCAGCATCTCCTGCATCCGCCCCACCTCGGAGAAGAGCAGTTCGGCCGAACGCTGCGGCGCCCCGCTCAGCTCACCCCGGGCCTCGTAAATCATCTCTCCCGCAATGGAGATGGTGGTCAGCGGGGTGCGCAGTTCGTGCGACACGTCCGAGACGAACTGCTGCTGCAACTGAGAGAGCGTGTCGTACTCGTCGATTTGCTGCTGGAGGGATTGGGCCATGTTGTTGAAGGCGGTCCCAAGCCGAGCCATCTCGTCCTGCCCGGACACCTCCACCCGGCTCTCCAGGTCCCCGTCGGCCAGTTTGGCGGCCGCCTCGGCGGTGGAGCGGACCGGCCGCAGCAGGGCGTAGACCAGCCAGAAGGACGCCACCGCGATGATCAGCAGCAGCGGCAGGGTTGCGACCGCGAAGATGCGGATCACCAGCGCCACCGACTGTTCCTCGGACTCCAGGGAGTAGACGATGAACAGCTCGTAGGGACCGGCCTGCGGGACGTCCACCAGGGAACCCACCACGATGCCCGGCACCGCCTCGGGAATGGCAATGGACTGCCAGGCGCTCTGCCCGCCCTCCACCAGCTCCCGCAGGGCCGGGGTGATGGTTTGGCGCATCTGCGGGTTGGACAGCTCGTTGACAATAAAGGTGTTGGACGAGTCGGGGGCGCGCAGCAGCATCACCGAGACCGCTCCGGCACCGGCTGCCGAGTCGCGGGTGTAGGCCACCAGCTGGGAAACCAGGTCCTGGACCTGGTCGGTGGTGGCAGCGGTGGACTGGTCCAGGGTGTTTTGCGCCTGGGTGAAGCGGACCGAGGCGTCCTCCAGGATGGCGTCTTTGCGCACGTGAAACAGTTCGTTTCGCATCTGACCGACCGCGATCAGCCCGACCACCATCATCAGAGCCAGCAGCATCAGCGTCAGCGTCAGGGCCACCCGGATCGACAGGGACCGGTGCAGCCGCCTCCGGCCCCGCTGCAGTAGTGCGCTCACATCCCTGTGCCGGCGCGGTATCCCACCCCGCGAACGGTGACGATCAAGCTGGGGTTTTCCGGATCGCGCTCAACTTTGGAGCGGAGCCGCTGCACGTGCACGTTCACCAGCCGGGTGTCCGCCACGTGGCGGTACCCCCAGACCGATTCAAGCAGTTCCTCGCGGGTGAACACCTTCCATGGCGCCCGCGCCAGCGTCACCAGCAGGTCGAACTCCAACGGGGTCAGGTTGATCCGCTCATTCCCGCGGCGCACCTGGTGCCCGGACACGTCAATGTTCAACTCACCCAGGGTCATCTGCTCATCCTCGGGCTGTTCGACCGAGCGGAGACGGGCCTTCACCCGCGCCACCAGTTCCTTGGGCTTGAAGGGCTTGGGGACGTAGTCGTCGGCCCCGGCACCCAGTCCAGCCACCACGTCCGAGGTGTCCGAGCGGGCGGTCAGCATCACGATGGGCACGTTTGATTGGCGCCGAATCTCCTCGCAGATTTCAATGCCGTTTTTCCCGGGCAGCATCACGTCGAGCAGCACCAACTCGGGGTCAACTCGCTGGAACTCTTCCACAGCTTTTGCCCCGTCAAAGCACTCAACGACTTCGTAACCTTCGGCGGCCAGAACCAGGCTGATCATCTCCGCTAAGGCTGAGTCGTCGTCAACTACCAGTATTCGCGAAGTCATATGCTGATGGTGTCACGAACGGCAATGGCTGTCATCTTCACAACTCCCTACGTCTGGAATGGTCCCGGCTCCGGTGCGGACTCTGGCGGAGGAGGGGGTTCAGAGATCCCGTCGACCACCTCAAAATGGGCCCGTTGCTTCACCAGTGAAGTGAATCCGCCGCTGACCTCCGGGGCCGGCTGCTGAGCGGCCTCCCGAACCGCCTCGACCAGAGCCATCAGGTCGTCGTCGGACGGGGCCGCCTCGTCATAGTTGATCTCCAGCCGAACCACGTCCCAGCCTTTCGGGACGGTCAGCTGGGTGACGTGGCGTTCGCACAGGTCGTAGCTGTGCGGTTCAGCGGTGGTGGCCAGCGGACCCAAAACCGCGGTGGAGTTCTGATAGTCGTAGGTCAGCGTTCCGACCGCGTGCCCGGGGCATCCCGGTTTGGAACAATACCGCATTGACACCCTCTCCTTATCGAACGTTTCCATAATAGCCAAAGACACCTTACTCTGGGACCATGATGGAAGTAGTCTCCCCCGCCGGGTCATTTCGGACCCCTCGGCGCCGCAAGGACCGACACGGTCGACGCCAAAATGGGGTGCTGGTTCCCGCCATTTTGCCCGCGTCCCGCTCGCGCAGAGAGAAATTTGATCGGGAAATTCTGGCCATCCTCACGCGGATGAAGGCCCGCTTCCCCGAGATTGGCGAAATCGAGTTCGGGGTGGAGGACGTCCCGCCGTCAACGCCGGCCCCCTGGGAGGATTTCGACGTCTGCCTGGCGCGCTCCTTCCCCCGGGATCGCACCCGCGGACTGGCTAACCGGATCGTGGTGTACCGGCGCCCGGTGATGCAGCGCTGCGGACCCGAAGGCTGCTACCCGCTGCTGCGTCTGCTCTTGGCGTATCGAATTTCCGAGCTTCTGACCGTCGACCCGGAGGAGCTCCTGGCGATCGGCTAGGGGGAGACGACCACCTGGACGGAGGACTCGGTCAGCCCGGCCTCCCCCAGCGGGGCTGCCGCCCAGGCCGAGCCAAAATCGGTGGTCAGCTCCTGGGTTAGAACCGCCCAGCGCGGGGTGGAGAAGGTCAGTTCCTGGCCCGCCTCCACCTCGACCTGCTCCACTCGTCCGGACTGATCCACCAGGGTGACCGTGCCCGCCACCGGCAGGACGAGGCGGGTGAGGGCGGACGAGGGCCCGATCAGTTCCCGGGACTCCACCAGTTCTCCCTCAACCACCGGGTCGGGCGCCCCGGCCAGCTGCCGGGAAATACTGGCCGCCAGGTCTGCCGATCCGGTCAGGCGCAGGCCCGCCACCTCCGGCAGGGTGAGCTGGGTGACGCCCGGTTCCGCCAGCAGAGTTTGGGTTCCGTTGAGCGCGCCGGCGCCGTCCTCTGACAGCGCTTCCAGGCTGATCTCCACCGGCTGATCCCCCGGGTTCAGCAGGTTCAGGACCGCGCCCGCACCGACGGCGGGAAACACGAGTTCCCGGGCGGGTGATTGGCTGCCCACCTGGGCGATCCCCCGGGTCACCTCACCGGCAAACCCGGAGCTCTGCAACCAGGCGGCCACCCCGAGGCCGTCCGCCTCCACGGTCAGGGCCAACCGGGGTTCCTCCGGGAACCAAACGGCCGGGCGCCAGGCAATTGTGGACTTGGCCGGCACCGTCATCGGCGGGGCCTCACCGAGGGTGCCGCCAATGGAGTATCCGCGGACCCGGGCGGTCACCGGCTTGTCCCCCGGGTTGGACAGAATCAGGACGGTGTCCTCTCCCACGTCGGTTGAGCCTCCAACCAGCGCGAGCCGGTTGGCGGGTACTTGGCACGGGAGCGTCGCCAGCGCCACCGGTGGGCCGTCCAGGTAGCGGGTGGTGGCGAGGGCACTGGGGAAATCCTCGGCCCGGCTGACCGTCCCGGGCAGGACGGCGGTGCCGCCCCCGGCCAGCGGCTCCGTGTCCGTCTTGGGCCAGACTGACACCTCGGCGACCACCTGCACCGCCGGGTTCACTGCGGCATCAAAAATCCCCGGGGCGCAGGCCAGCCGAAGCTCCTGCCCGGTGGTGTTGACTTCAAAGCTCTGCTGGGCGGGAACCGGGCTCGGAGCGGTCCAGGCGCCCATCAGCCCGACCGGTACAGCGGCAAGCAGCGCGGCCGCGCTGAGCATCCGAGCCGCCAGCATCCAGTGTTTACGAGCCATCGAGCACCTCCCACCGGGCCCGCCGGGGGCGCCACGGCACTGCCGCCAACGCGACCAGGCCCACTGCCACCCAGCTGCCCACCTGCCACCAGCGCAGCCACGGCGGCTGGTAGCGGAAGGTGATGACCCCCTCGCCCGCGGGCACCGCAAACGCCTGGCGCCAGTCCGAGCCGGTCGGCTCCAACTCGACGCTGCCGAGCCAGGCCCGCCACGACGGGTCCGCCGTTTCGGCCAGGGTCAGGGTGGTCGGCTCAGAGAGACTGACGCTGACGGCCGGAACCGGACGGCCCTCCGGCCCGAGGGTCGCGAGCGCGGGTAGACGCCCACCGGGCCGCACCCGCCACATGGTTCCCAGGTCGGTGGTTCCGATCCGCTCCAACCCCTCCGTGGCGTCAAGGTGATCGTGCAGCGAGCCGTAACCCACCGGGCTGGTGGGGGTGAGCAAAATGATTTCGACCGCGTGGTCCGCCAGCGCCTGGGCGGCCTCGGTACTGGGGCGAGCGGTTAGCTGCCCGACCGCGTCGGCCAGGTGTTCCCGCGCCGGATTGGCCGCCTCAGCCAGCAGTCCCGCCGATAGGTCCTCCTGACCGCGGGTGCCGTCGCGCCAAAGCTGGGCCTCCACCTGCTCGGACGTTTGGGTCAGGACCAGGGTGCGGGCCGAGCGCTCTGACGCGGCCGCCTCGCGCGCAACCAGCGGGGCCCCCGGGTGCGGGGACAGGCCGGCCGGCGTGCCGGGAGCCAGCGGGCCAACCACGAGCAGGCCCACGAATGAGGCCAGCCCCGCCGCGGTCGCCAGGCTCGCGCCGGCCCCCACCCAGCGGGTGCGCCGCGGCAAAGTGGAGGGACCGGCAGCCCCCAGGGCGGCCACCAGGAGCGACAGGAACAGGGTGGCTCGGACCGAGCCTGGCTCGCCGTCGGTCCCCACCAGGACCCAGACGCTGGCCACCGCCCCGAGCCAGGCGCTGCGAACCAACCAGGGCCGGCCCCGTCCGGGCCAGCAGGTGTAAAGGAGGGAGGCGAGGGCCGCCAGCAGCAGGACCCCGGCTCCGGCCCACTCCCAGGCCGTGAGGACCGACTGGGCTCCGACTCGGGCAAACCCGCCGGTCGGGGTTAGGGCCGCTTCGAGGGAGGTGACCAGGGAGGGGGCGCCCACCAGGGCGGCGGGAACCCAGGCCAGGGTGACCGCCCAAAATGAGAGGGCCCGGCGGGTCCCGGTGGCTGCCAACAGGTAGCCGAGGACGGCGGCGGGGACAATCAGGGCCGGGGAGCCCGCTCCAACCGCCAACAAACCGAGGGCCGCCACCGCCCCCCAGGTGAGCGGGTCGTACTGCGAGGTGATCATCGTGTCGACGACGCCCTCCACTCGCAGGCCCACCGCGGGCCGGGTGGCGCGCCAGAGGCCAACCAGGACCGGAGCCAGGCCGAGCCAAACCAGGATCAGGCTGAGGTCGCCTCGTCCGATCGCTTCGAGAAACAGCGGCTGCAGCGCCCAGGTGAGCGCCGCTCCCAACCGCCAGGCCGGCGAGTGGGTGAACAGGCGCGCCACCAGCCACCCGCCGGCGGCCGCCAGCGGCAGTGCCGCCACCAGCAGGGCCTGGGTCAGGGCGGGTGGGTTGAGCCAGAAAATGGAGAGGAGGGGGAGGACCGGGTTGACCGGACCGGGGGCGCCGGAGCCGGCCGCCACCCACGGCGACCAGGCCTGGTCCCACAGCGAACCGGGCAGTTCCGCCCAGCTTCCCCCGGTGAATCCTCCCAGCAGCGGGTACCAGTAGTACAGGCTGAGCAGGGTCGGGATCGCCAGCGCGGTCAGAAACGCGAGCCGGGTGCCGCGGCGGTGTTCGGCCAGCAGACGCCGGCTGATCTGATCCAACTGGTCGATTGGCTTCGGCCGGTGATGGGCGACCCGCCGGGCCAGGCGCCGCCGATTCTCCAACCCGGCCGCGGAGGCCTCCAGCGGGCAGAGTTGGCGACGCGGAACCACGGAGACCCGGGCTAAGCGCCGCCGACCCCGGATCAGGGCGGGTAGGCCCCAGAGCAGGTCCAGATAGGCACCCAGTTCGGCGCCGGCCAGGCGGGGCTGGCGCATGATCAGGCGCGCGAGGGCCCGGGCCACCGACCAGAGCGCGAGGAGGGGGATCAGCAGCGCGGCCCAGAGGGCCACCGTGCCCAGGAGCCAGTTGTAAAGCTGTGCTTCGCGGCGCCGGCGAAACTCCCCCCGCTCCAGCGATGCCCGCCGGTGGGCGACCCGCGCTTTCGGGGCCACCACCACCCGGTAGCCGGCCCGGCGCAGGCGCCGCCCAAACTCGAGGCCGTCCCCGTAGGGTCCCAGATGCGGGTCAAAGCCGTGGAGTTGATGCCAGGCGTCAGCGCGCACCAGCAGTCCGGCCGACCCGGCGGCCAGCACGTCGACGCGGTCATCGTACTGGCCCTGGTCGATTTCCTTTTCGGTTCCGAGCGGGACCCGCCTGCCGGTGGCGGTCGCCTCAATTCCCAGCTCCAGCAGCACCTGCGGAGCGTCCCACCCCACCTGTTTGGGTCCGACCGCGGCGATTGCTGCCCCCTGGCTGGCGGCGCGCATTAGTTCCGCCAGGGCGCGCGGCTCGGGTCGGGCATCGTCGTGCAGCAGCCAGTACCAGTCGGGCTGGCTGGCGGAGGTGATCACCTGGCGCAGGGCTTGGCCGAAATTGTCAGCACTTTTGAGCGAGACGACCTGAACCTCGGGTGGGAGCTCAGGCAGGGTGACCTCGCCGACGGTGACGACCGTGAGCAGATCGGGAGGGGTGGTTTGAACTGGCAGGGCTGACAGCACCTCGGGCAGGTCGGGCCCCCCGGTGGTCACTACGAGGGCATGCACTGCCGCCATTAGATCGCTGCGCGTCGCAGTCGTCTACGCTCCCGCTCAGAGAGGCCGCCCCAAATGCCGAACCGCTCGTCGTTAGCCAGGGCGTAATCCAAGCATTCTTCCCGCACTTCGCAGGCGAAGCAGACGGATTTGGCCTCCCGGGTGGAGCCGCCCTTCTCGGGAAAGAAAGCTTCCGGGTCAGTTTGCGCGCACAGTGCGTGCTGTTGCCAGGCGAGCGGTCCGAGGTCTTCGACGTCAGCGGACCAGGAGATGTCACCGTCTCCAAAGATGTTCCACACGCGCACTCCCCCGCTCTGTCCGTAAGACACTGGCGTCCTACTCCATAATTACACCTATGTAATTCGGATTAGTCAAGTGCGAAGTTGAGGACTGTCAATCTTCAAACCCGCGTGGCGCCGAAACGTCATTGACTCCCGTATGCTGTGCATATGAACTCTCTTGCCGGACCTTCGACCCAGGTGTGGGTCGAGCGACTTGCCAACAGAAAAGAGCCGCTGCTCACTTGGTATTCTACCGGTCGGGTCGAGCTGGCGGGGCCGGTTTTGGCTCGCTGGCTGGCCAAAGTGGATAACTATTTAGACGCTGAGTTTCCCTTCGGGGCGGCCACCTTCCACCTGCACCTGCCGGACTGCTGGCAAAAGATCGTCTGGGAGGCGGCACTGGCACTTCGAGGCTGGGAGGCCGGACCGGCCGACCAGGTGGAACTGGTGATTTCTGACGACCTGGAGTTGCTGACCGCGGCGGCAGGCGCCGGGCTCACGGCCATCGCCCAACCGACCGATCCGCTGGCTCTGAGCTGGTCCGGGGAGCTCCCGGCCGGGGTGAGTGACGCCCCCGGAGAGTTGAACTCGCAGGCCGATCAGCCCCTCGCTTCGCTGCCCGACGGGCCGCTCTGGCCGGTGGAAAACAACCTGCTGGCCGGCCTGCCGGTCCCGCCCGGGCGCGTCTTCGTCCAGCACCCGGAGGTGGGCAAGCTGCTTCAGCTCTGGTGGCACGGCGGCTCCGCCCTGGTGATCGACAACTGGGCCGACGACCGTGAACGCACCCGCTCGCTGATGGATCAGGAGCAGGCCGAGCAGGTCCTGGCCTAGTCGGCCGAGCCGGCCAGGTAGCTGGTCAGGTAGGTGCCCAGCCCCTCCCACTGGTCGGTCGGCGCAAAGCCCAGCGACTCAATTTTGCTCAGGTCCAATACCGAGTAGGCGGGGCGAGGCGAAATCGGCCCCGACTGATCCCGGTAGTACTCGTCGGTGCTCACCGGGGTGACGTCCCCGGCCGAGCGACCGGCCAACTCGAACACGCGGGCGGCCACCTGTGCCCAGGAGGCCGGCTCCCCCGAGCCGGTCACGTTGTAGGTTCCGGCCGGCGCCCCCGAGTTCAACAGGAACGCAATGGCCCGGGCCAGGTCCGAAGTGAAGGTCAGTCGGCCCACCTGGTCGTCCACCACGCGGGGGGAGATGCCCCGCTCGGCCAGCGACGCCATCGTCCGGACAAAATTGGCCCCGTCCCCGATCACCCACGAGGTCCGCAAAATGTAGTGACGCGGGTTGGTGGTGGCGGCCAGATCCCCAGCCGCCTTCGACTGGCCGTAAACGCCCAGCGGGGACAGCGGCGCCCGCTCCGAATAGGGGGCGGTCGCGGTCCCGTCAAAGACGTAGTCGCTGGAAATGTGGACCAGGGTCACCCCGTGCTGGGCGGTGACGCGGGCCAGTTGGGCCACCGCGGTGGCGTTGATCGCCCACGCGCTCTCCCGCTCGGTCTCCGCCGCGTCCACCGCGGTGTAGGCCGCCGCGTTGATCACCGTGGAGTACTCGCGCCACGGCCGCTGATCCTCAATCTCACCGGTCAGGTCAAAAGTGTCCCGATCGACGTACTCAACGGACGTGTCTCCCTCGAACTGGGCGGCGAGGGCCCGGCCCAGCTGTCCGCCCGCGCCGATCACCAGGGTTTTGCGCGGGGCAATCGGCTCGACCTCACCCAGGGGCGGGTGGGCCAAATCTTTGGCGGAAATCTCCACCTGTTGGAGTGGGATCGGCCAGTCAATCGCCAGGGTCGGGTCCGCCAGGTTGACGAAAGCGTACTCGGCTTCCGGCGACCAGTGGTCGTTCACCAGGTAGGTATAGGCAGTCTCGGGGGCCAGGGTCTGGTATCCGTTGGCCACCCCACGCGGAACGAACACGGCCCGGTCGGGGCCAACCTCCACGGTGACCACGGTGCCGAACCCGGGCCCTTCCCGCAGATCCACCCAGGCACCGAAGATCCGGCCGGTTGCCACCGACACGTACTTGTCCCACGGCTCAGCGTGCAGGCCCCGCGTGGTCCCGGTCGTTTCGTTGAACGAAATGTTGTTTTGCACCGGCAGGAAATCTGGCAGCCCGGCCGCGACCATTTTCTCTCGCTGCCAGTTCTCTTTGAACCAGCCGCGGTTGTCGCCGTGCAGGTCCAGGTCCACAATCAGCAGGCCGTCGATAGCGGTATTCGTGATTTTCACTCGGGTTCCTTTACCAGATTCGCATGATTCCAAGAGCTCCCAGGGCCAGTCGGTCCCGGGTCCGGCGGCGCATCTGCGGCCAGAACCGGATCAGACCCAACTGGCTCAGGCGGCCCGGCGAGGACAGCACGCCGATCAGCCGCTCCAACTGGCGGACCCACTGCTCGGAGCGGCCCGCAGCCCGCCCTTCCTCCAGGGCGGCGGTGGCCACCAGGATGAACTGCGCGCGGTACCGTCCCGACCGCAGGTTCTGCCAGCGGGACCAGAACGCGGCCGCCCCGCGGTGCTCCCCCAGGATGTTCTCCCCGTGCTGGCGGTAGGCCACGTGCGGGCGGGGGTCGATCGCCCAGTCGTCGCCGCCCCCGCGCACCAACGCGTAAATCAGCCAGTCGTGCAGCCAGACTTGGTCCTGGTCGAGGCGGGCCAGGCTCGGCTTGATCCGCTGGAACACCGGGGCCGAAAGCAAAAAAGTAGAGCCGGGGCCGGGGGCTTCGAAGACGAAATCCCACCGGCGCAGCGGCTGGCTTTTGACGATCAGGTGGCTGGTTCCGTCCGGGCGAAAACTCAGGACATTAGACGAGGTGGCCGCCGCGCCGGTCAGGCGCAGGTATTCGAGCTGGTGGGCCAGCTTGTCCGGGTGCCAGAGGTCATCCTGGTCGGAGAAGGCGACCAGCTCGTCTGGACGCGGGTCCAGGTTCTGGGCCAAATACAGGAAGTTGGCGCCCACCCCGGCCGGTCCTGAGCGCGGCGGCAGCAGGTGCACCCGCGGGTCAAGGGCGGCCAACTGTTCAATCCACTCGCGAGTCCCGTCGGTGGACCCGTCATCGGAGACAAACAGCTCTACTTCGACCCGACGCTGAGCCAGAATTGACCGCACCTGTCGGCCCAAATAGGGCAACCCGTTGTAGGTGGCCATCGCCACCAGCACGCGCGGCACGGGGCTACTGCCCCTGGGCGGCGTACTTGGCCTCCACGGCTTCCTTCTGCGGGCGCCACCAGGATTCGTGGTCCTCGTACCAGCGGATCGTGTCGGCCAGGCCCTCCCGGAAACTGGTGAACCGGGGCTGCCAACCCAACTCCTCCCGGAGCTTGGTCGCGTCGATCGCGTAGCGCAGGTCGTGGCCGGCCCGGTCCGCCACCGGATCGTAGTCGTCGGCAGGATAGCCCATCAGCTCGTTCAGGATCGCCACCACGTCGCGGTTGGACTCTTCCCCATCCGCCCCGATCAGGTAGGTTTCCCCGATCCGGCCCTCGTTCAGGATCAGCCACACCGCCTCGTTATGGTCCAGGACGTGGATCCAGTCCCGAACATTTTTGCCCTCGCCGTAAAGCCGGGGGCGAATCCCCACCAGCCGGTTGGTGATCATCCGGGGAATGAACTTCTCGATGTGCTGGTAGGGCCCGTAGTTGTTGGAGCAGTTAGAGATGGTCGCGCGCACCCCGAAGCTGCGCACCCACGCCCGGACCAGCATGTCCGAGCCGGCCTTCGAGGCCGAGTAGGGTGAGGACGGATTGTACGGGGTCTCCGGGGTGAACTTGGCCGGATCGTCCAACTCCAGGTCACCGTAAACTTCGTCGGTAGAGACGTGGTGGAAGCGGACGTCGTACTTGCGGACCGCTTCCAGCAGGGTAAAGGTGCCGACCAGGTTGGTCTGGATAAACGGGGCGGGCCCCAGCAGCGAGTTGTCGTTATGCGACTCGGCGGCAAAGTGCACCACCGCGTCGGCGCGGGCCACCACCCGGTCCACCAGTTCCGCGTCCGTGATCGATCCCTCGGTCACCGTCAGGCGATCGGTTTGTCCGTCTGCCAGTGACGCCCGATTCCCCGCGTAGGTGAAAGCGTCCAGCACTTCCACTTCCACTTCCGGGTGCTCCTGCAGCAGCATGTGCACGAAGTTGACGCCGATAAAACCAGCACCGCCGGTGACCACGATTCGCATTTGTCCTCCTGAGACTGCTTACGCCCCCGAGTCTACCGTGCCCCCACGCGATAGCATGGCCCTAACCCTGAACGGAGGAGTTACCCGAATGGATTCCAAGCTGGTCGCAGTGGCGGTCACCTACAACCCGGACCTGAACGCGTTCCGTTCGCTCCTGGCGGCGCTGCGCCCCCAAGTCGATGAACTGGTGGTGGTGGACAACGGCTCGGTCGAGGCGGCAGCGGTCGGCCGGGAGGTCGCCGAAGCCGGGGCCAACTGGCTGCCCCTGCCCGAAAACCTGGGGATCGCGGCCGCCCAAAACCGGGGCATCGATTGGGCGCGGACCGCGGGAGCGACCCACGTGCTCCTCTCCGACCAGGATTCCCTCCCGGAGCCGGATATGGTCGAGCGGCTGTGGGAGTGCCTGACCTGTTGCGATGAAAGCCTGGGGGCGGTTGGGCCCGTTCCCCTCGACGGCCGGGGGGACGAGGCGGAAGCGCTCGTGTACTCGTTCACCACCTGGGGGCCCAAGCGGCGGACGGTTCCCGGCCCGGGGCAAGTCCTGGACGTGCCCTTCGTGTTGGCGTCCGGCTGCCTGATCCCGCTGGCGGTCTTGGACCGGGTGGGCCCGATGAACGAGTCGCTCTTCATCGACCACGTCGACCTGGCCTGGTGCCTGCGCGCGATCGAGGACGGCTACCGGATCAAAGTCTGTGGTGACGCCATCCTGCACCACTCACTGGGCGACGAGGTGGCCCACATTCCGGGCCGAAAGCGTCCCGTCCACCTGCATTCGGCGCCCCGGAACTACTACATGATGCGCAACACGCTCTTTTTGCTGCGGGCCAGTTTCCTCCCGCGGAAATGGAAGCTCGGGTATTTACTTTGGATGACGAAATACACCGGTTACTACCTGCTGGCTTCCCCGGGCCGCCTGCCGATCTTCCTGCGGGCACTGCGCGACGGGCTGACGGGCCGGGGAGGTCCCCTGAGCTAGTTTTGTTGGCGCAGCAGGTCCCGGATCTGCGTGAGCAGCTCAACTTCCGGATCCGGGGCGGGCGCCGCCTCCTCCTGAGCGGGAGCCTTCCGCGCGGCCAACTTGTTCAGTGGCAGCACCACGAAGAAGTAGAGCGCGAAAGCGACAATCAGGAAGTTGACCAGGGCGGTCAGGACCGCACCCGGGCTCACCACCGCGGGATCCCCGAGCAGGGCAATTTCGAACTGGCCGACCTTGCTGAAGTCTGGCTGCCCGAACAGGGCCCCGATCAGCGGGTTTAGCACCGAGTCGGTCAGCGCAGTAATCACCTGGGTGAAGGCGGCCCCAATTACAACCCCAACCGCCAGATCGACCGCGTTGCCCCGGGCGATGAACTCCTTGAATCCTTGCAGCATCAGCTACTCCTTTCGTTCAAGGAGCCATTATCGATCTGCCGGGGGTCCCTCGCCACCGGAAGCGGTCTGATTCCAGGTTTGGGCGGGCTACTATTCCGCCAGCAGGCTGAGCAGGTACTCCCCGTACCCGGACTTCGCCAGCGGAGCCGCCACCTCCCGCAGCTGTTCGTCGGTGAGGAAACCTCGGCGCCAAGCCACCTCTTCGGGGCAGCCGATCTTCATCCCCTGGCGATCCTGAATGGTCCGAATGAACAGGGCCGCGTCGGACAGGTCGTCAAACGTCCCGGTGTCCAACCAGGCGGTCCCGCGCGGCAACACCTCGACCGCCAACTGTCCGTCCTGCAGGTACTGCTTGTTGACGTCGGTGATCTCGTACTCCCCCCGCGCGGAGGGCTCCAGGTTCTTCGCGATCTCCACGACCCGGTTGTCGTAGAAGTACAGACCCGGGACGGCGTAGTGAGACTTCGGCCGAGCCGGCTTCTCCTCCAGGGAGAGCGCCCGGAACTCCTCGTCAAACTCCACCACGCCGTAGGCGCTGGGGTTGGAGACGCGGTAGGCGAAGACGGAGCCGCCGTCAACGTCGTGGAGGCGCGAGAGGCGCGACCCCAGTCCAGGCCCGTAGAACAGGTTGTCCCCCAGGATGAGGGCCACCTTGTCCTGGCCAATGAACTCTTCCCCGATTACGAACGCCTGGGCCAGGCCGTTGGGCACCTCCTGGACGGCAAAGCTGATGTTGATCCCGAACTGGGAGCCATCGCCCAGCAGCCGGTGGAAACCGGGGGCGTCGTGGGGGGTGGTGATCACCAGCACGTCGCGGATCCCGGCCAGCATCAGGGTGGTCAGCGGGTAGTAGATCATAGGCTTGTCGTACACCGGCAGCAACTGCTTCGAAACGCCCAGGGTCAACGGATGCAGGCGGGTGCCGGAGCCTCCGGCCAGGATAATTCCCTTCATGGCTTCCTTTCTAGTACTCAAACAGGAGGACAAAGCCCGTCGGGGCAAAGGCAGCGGCGCCTCGCAGCCAGTATTGCAGGTTCCGCTCGCTGAATTCCACCAGGTTGAACCCCAGCAGTTCCGCGCGGGTCTCACTTGGCCGATACACTCCCGGCACCATCGTGGTGGGACCGGTCGAGGTGGACAGCAGTGCCCCCGCCATCATCCGGAGGTAGGAAACCCGCCCGCTGGCCCGACTAAGCGAACCGCGCCCGGAACTGAGGGCTGGCTCGGGCCAAAGCACCCCGGCCGGTGGGGTCTGGACTAACCCGGCCACCCACTCGGGCGGCGTCAGTTCTCCGGTGCGGGCAAAGTCCACCGGCCGCAGCGGCGACCAGACCTCCAGCTCGTCCAGGCCCAGCTCCACCGCCCACTGCCGAAGCTGCGCTACTTCCTCCGGCGTCACCTGGGACCAGGCTTCGGGCACCATCAGCAGCACCTTTTGCCCACCGGGCTCAATCCCGGACCAGGCGTCGTCCCACCATTGTCGCAGGTCCCGCCCGCGCCGCTCGCCCAGCACCGGCACTTCAACCCGGGTCCACTCTGCGACCGGGCCCAGCTCCTCCCGGGGAGCCGACACGTCGTAAGCCCACACCCGGGGGCTGGCGGGGGTGGGCACTGGGCGCCCCCAACTCGGCAACTGCTCGCGATTGGCCGGAGGCAGCCAGTCGGAGACCCGCTGCTGCCAGGTGCGGGCAACCGTCTGCTGCATCTGGATGGATTCCTGTTTGAACATGGGTTCCAGCAGCACGGTTCGTTTGAGGAAGGGGGCCCCGCCAAACAGGATGGCCCGCCAGGCCACCAGCGTCGGGTTGTCGTGTTCAGCCGCGATCTGGTCGGCGGGGAACAGGGTGCCGGTGTGCAGGCCGGCTTTTTCGCAGACTCGGCGCAGCGGCAGTTCGTACTGCCGAATCACCCGATCTTTGTTTCGCTGCGGCGTGATCTGCTGGAAGAACTCTCTGAGTACGGGCCGCTCCAGCGCCCGGCCGTTCAGCATGACGAAGAACGATTGCCCGTGGGGCACGGGCTGGAACGACTCGGTCATGAAGACCGCGTCCGCCTCCGACTCAGCCCGGCGAACCAGCGGTTCAATCGAGGCAAATGGCCCGACCAGCGAGTCGTTGGTGAGCAGCAGGTGTTCGGCGTGGCGCACGGCCGGGTAGGCGGCAATTCCGGCGGCCCATGAACCAAAATCGTAGCCCAGGTTTTGGCGCCGGGTGACAACCACCTCGTCGGGCAGCCCGTGGGGCCAGCGCAGCGGCTCGGCAAACTCAGCGGTACTGACCACCAGGACCCGATAGCCGTAGCTACAGAGCTCCCGCAGGTACACGCTGAGCGAAAGGCTCATCTCGGGGGTGGCGGCCCAGGACGAGACCACGGCGATCCGGGGCCCGCTGAGGCTGGCCGGGTCGCCGGCCTCAACCGTGAGTTTGGCTGCCGGGGAGGACAGGACCGGGGCCGGGCGTTCCCAGGGGAGTCTCATCGGGGCCTCCGGGGCACCAGCTTGGCGGCCACGGCCAACAGCGGGGCCAACTTGACGTGCAGGGACCACCAGCGTGAGGTCAGGACCCGGTCCAACTGGGTGCGGGCGGAAGCCAACTCCCCCCGCAGTTCCTCGTTTTCGCGCAGCAGTTCCAGGTAGCTCTGCGCCGCGATCTTTTTAGGATCCATCCGGTTTCCCCTCCAGTTCTCGGGCCGGCAGCCATTGCCCGTGCAGGCGAATCGCGCCCACCGAGTCAACGGTTCCGTCCCCGCGGACCACCAGCCGCCAGCCCTTGTCGATCTCATCCCAGACGTGTCCGCGCGAGCGGAGGGAAGTCGACAGCCAGTAGGTGCCGGGTTGGAGCGGCACGTCGGGCAGCTCGTACTCGACCCGGGTTTGGCCGACCGGGAACTCGAAGTTCACACCCTCCTTGGCCGAGCTGATAGCGGCGAGCAGGGCGCCGTTCTCCTGGTGCAGGCGAACCGAGGCGGAGGCGGCTGCCACCGGCTCGCTGGCCTCAACCGTCAGGCTGATCCGGTGGGTGCCCCGGTCGTTGGCAAACGGAATCGGGTTGCCCTCGGCATCGGTCCAGGACACCTTGGTCACCTGGGCGGTCCCGGAACCGCGCCGCGACAGCCGGGGTGCATCCGACTCGACCGCTTCGGTCAGGCGCAGCCGCTCGCGCTCGTTGACGTCCTTCACATACTCGTTGACGACCTCCGTGATCGTCCCCTGCGTGCGACAAACGCCGCCGTCGAGCCAGAGCGCCTCATCACACAGCTCCTGGGCCAACTCCATTGAGTGGGTCACCAGGGCAATGGTGGTGCCCCGCTTGCGAAGCTCATACATGTGGTCGAAGCCCTTGCGTTGGAAAGCTTCGTCGCCAACGGCAATCACCTCGTCCACAATCAGGATCTCCGGTTCCAGCATGACGGCGATGGCGAAACCCAAACGGACGTACATGCCGGAGGAGTAGTTCTTCACCGGGACATCAATGAACTGCCCCAACTCGGCGAAGTCGATAATCCGATCCATCGAGTCGCGGATGGTCTGGCGTGACAACCCCAGGATGGCTCCGTTCAGGCGGATATTTTCCCGCCCGGTCAGCTCACCGTGGAAGCCGGCCCCCAACTCCAACAGGGCGGAGACCCGGCCGTCGACCAGCACCTGTCCCGAGGTGGGCCGGTAGACGCCAGCCAGGATCTTCAGCAGGGTGGATTTGCCCGACCCGTTGTGCCCAACCAGGCCGAAGGTGGTTCCCTTCGGAATGTCGAACGACACGTGATCCAGCGCGGTGAAAGTCCCCTTCACCTTCGGTCCACCCCGAACGAACCGCTCCTTCAGGGTGGTGCGTTTCTCCTCGTGCAGATGAAACACCTTGGTCAGGTCGCGGACGCTAATCGCATTTGGCACGCTCATACGTTTTCTCCCATGTCCTGTCCCTTGCTGTGCATCACCCAGGTGGCCAGCGCCAGAGCCACCGCGGTCCAGGCCACCGCGGTCAACCACAGGGTCCAGGAGCCCGGGTTCAGCCCGTAAAAGATCGAGCGCATCAGCTCAACGAAAGAATGGAACGGGCTGGCCGCGATGATGGCTTGGAGTGGCAAACCGTGCCAGTTTTCCGGCGCCATGGTCAGCGGATAGATGATCGGGGTGGCGTAAAACAGCAACTGCAGGGCAATCGTGACCAGGTGGGCCAGGTCGCGGTAGTAGATGTTCAGGACCGCTACGCAGGTGGCCAGCGAAGCGGTAAACGCGACCACCAGGATGGCCAGAATCGGGAACAGCAGCCAGGTCCACGAAACGTTGCCGATGAACAGCAGCGTGATCATGAGCAGACCGACCTCAATCAGGCTCTGAATCGAGACGGCCAAGCCCGCCCCCATTACCGGGGCGTAGGCCGGAAAGTAGACCTTCTGCAAAATGGGCCCGGCCGCAATCGTCTCCACAATGCCGTTGTTGACCACCCCGGTAAAGAAGGTCCAAAAGATCAGGCCACAGAAGAGCCACAGCACGAACACCCCCGGCCGGCCACCGGGCAGGTCGGGCGGCGGCACCCGCAGCAGCACCGAGAAGACGACAGAGTAAATGGCCAGGGTTGCCAGTGGCACCACCAGCGACCAGAGCCAACCCAGCACCGAGCCTTTGAACCGAACCTTCAGGTCCCGCTGACCGAAGTTCTCAATCAGATCCCACTGCCTGGAGAGAGAAAGGCGCTGGCGGGTGCCCTGCTGTTTCGTCCCCATAGTCCTCATTTTCATCCGTTCACTCTGTTGGCGTTCCCAGGAGCCATCCTGAGTCATCCTATTGTGCCCCCGCACAGGCGGTGATCTCATAGAGCCACACCTGCCCCCGGTTGGCAATGGGCCGGAAGCCGTCACTGATGTCCACCTCAACGAAAGCCCGGTGGGGGTCGTCAGGGTTCAGCGGTTTGCCCTCATCGCGCAGCAGGGCCGTAATGTGGTTCTCATTGATGATTCGGCACACCTCGGGGTCACTGTTGATCTGGTCAAAGTGATCTCGCAGGTAGACCTCCTCCGGCGCGGTCTCAGTCTTCCACAGAGGGAACTGCCCGGCCTCGGAGAGGATATTCACCCAGGGAACTCCGGCCCGAGGGCTCCCCACGACGACGTCGTCCGGCCCCAAGTACTGGTCCAAATCCCGCAGCAGCTCAATGTTATCCGCCGAAAGATCAAAGTCACCGCCGGTGATCCCCCCGTAGGTTCGATCGATCCACTGGGCACGACCATCCCCCAGCCACAGCCAGTTCAGCGGCACTGCGCTGACAGCGCAGATCGCTAGCCAAGCTCCCATGAACGCGGGGACGAGTGGGCGCCACGCAATCAGTTGCCCCGCCTGAGCCAGCAGCCAGGTGAATCCGACCGCAAAGGCGACCAGGAGAATTACCAGCAGGTAGAGCGCGAACCGGGTCTGATCCTTCCACCAAATGCCTGTGAGTCGGCGCAGGTAGTTCTCTGGACCCGAAGCGAGGAAGTAGGCCGCCAACAGCACCGCGGCCACGCTCAGCAGCGTCGCCCCTTCGAGGGACCGGCACAGCTGAATCAGACCGAGCAGCAGAATCAGGAGGATCAACCCCCAGAGCAGCAGGGCGGGTTTGCCCCCAAACGGACGGTCCACAATGAAGTAGACGTTGCCGGCCAACAGTTGAGTTCCGGCCTCCCGATAGCTGACAGAGGGATGTCCCAACCCGCCGAGGCTCCGTAACGGCCCAACCTGAGGGGCCACCAGCAGCGCTCCGACGAAGACCAGCGAGGACCCGGCGGTGAGCAGCAGCCCGCGTCCGCGGGCCCCCTCCCGAAAAGCACCCAACCCGAAGTTCCAGGACAACACCAGCAGCGCAACCGCGAAAATCCCCACCAGCAGGGCACCGGTGGCGGGCTGGGCGGCGCCGCCTCCCAGGGCCGCGAGGGCCACGGTTCCCAACTGGATCCACCGGCGTTCCCGCATCCACCAGAGGAGGAGCAGCAGAGCCGGACCGAGGAAGGTTAGGGAGAGGACAAAGGGGTAAACCCCGAAAGCGAAGACCTGAATCCCCGGCATCAGCACCAGCGGGGTGGCCGCCAGAATCGCGATGGCCCCCACGTAGGGAGACCGAGGCCGAATCCCCTGAGCCAACCCCCAGAGCGAGGCGGGCCACAGCAGCAAACCCACCGCCATCGCCATCGCGTTGGTGCCGGCCACCAGGTCGCCGCCAAAGGACAGCAGCACCACCAGCGAATGCCACAGGGTGGGATAGTAGGTGTGCCCCTCAGAGAAGTAGAGAGGAGAGAGGGCCGTGAACGGGTTCGCATTGCCCGAGTCGTAGACGAGGCGAGCACCCTGCAGGTGAAACTGCGCGTCCCCAATTTGGGGGAACATGTTGGGGGCGCCCATCCCGGAGACCAAAGCGGGGATCTGCACCAGCAAAAACACCGCCAGCGCCCCCAGCCCCCAGAAAATGGCCGAGCGGGTGATTGGGCTGCGTCGGTCCAGCCGAGACCCAATCGGGTTGGCCGAGCGCCGCTCCCGAACCACCACCGCGGCCGCCAGCACCAGCCACAGAATCAGGACCGGTCCCCAGCCCCAGCGAACCCCCACCAAGCCGAGCAACACCGCGAGCGCCAGATAGAGGGCGCCGGAGATCACCGGCCCGGCCAGCAGACTGCGCGTCCAGGTAAACCCGAAGAGGCGAAGCAGCAGCGTTCCGGGAACTAGCAGCAGGACAACCCCGAGGAGGGCCAAGCCCCCCAGAGTGACGAAGCCCGACAAGGCCGGCCCCATGCTAGGAGGCGTGACCGATCACGAGGCGCGGGGTTCCAACCCACTTGGCCGGGTCGGTGATCCGCCGGCCGTCGAACAGCAGCTTGACCGCGGGGAAGTCGAGCGGGGTGAGCTCCCGGTACTGGGCGTGGTCGGCCTGAATAATGACCGCGTCCACCGGCTCACCCACGTGGTAGGGCGCCCACCCGAACGCTTCAATTTCCGCGTCGGAGTACATCGGATCCTGCACCTTGACGTTGGCGCCGCGCTCCTCCAGTTGCTTGACCGTTTCAAATACGCCGGAGAAAGCCGTCTCTTTCACTCCGCCCCGGTAGGAGGCGCCGAGGACAGCCACATCCTGGTTGGCCAGCGACCCCAGCACCTCTTCCACGCGGGAGACCACGTACTTGGGCATGCCGGCGTTGAACTGGCGGGCGGTCCGCACCACGGACGCATCCGGGTCGGTGGACAGGTAAAGGCGCGGGTAAACCGGAATGCAGTGTCCGCCCACGGCAATTCCGGGCCGGTGAATGTGAGAGTAGGGCTGCGAGTTGCAGGCATCGATCACTTTCTCGATGTCGATCCCTTCCTGGTCCGCGTAGACGGCAAACTGGTTGGCCAGGCCGATGTTGACGTCGCGGTAGGTGGTCTCGGCCAGCTTGGCCATCTCGGCAGCTTCCGCGCTGCCCATGTCCCACACTCCGTTTTCCCGGGGCAGGTCCGGGCGCTCGTCAAAGCTGAGTACCTGCTGGTAGAACTCGATCCCGCGCTCGGTTCCTTCCGCGGACAACCCACCAACCAGCTTGGGGTACTTTCGCAGGTCGGCAAACACCCGACCGGTCAGCACCCGCTCCGGGGAGAACACCAGGTGGAAGTCTTTCCCCTCAACCAAGCCGGAGATTTCTTCAATCATCGGCTTCCAGCGCCCGCGAGTTGTCCCCACCGGCAGAGTGGTCTCGTAGGAGACCAGGGTGCCCGGGGTCAGGTGCTCGGCAAGCGAGCGGGTGGCAGCGTCCATCCAGTCAAAATCGGGGGCCCAGGTGGCGTCGTTAACGAAGAGTGGAACGACGATGACGATGGCGTCGGCCCCCGGAATTGCCTCCGCATAGTCGGTGGTGGCCCGGAGCCGACCGGCGGGCACCAGCTCGCTGAGCTTTTCCTGCAGGAACGCTTCGCCCGGGAAGGGCTCAACCGCCTGGTTGATCAGATCAACCGTCTGCGGGTTGACGTCGACCCCGACCACATCCTGTCCGGCGTCTGCAAACTGGACTGCCAGGGGCAAACCAATCTTGCCCATTCCGATAACTGCTACGCGCATATTCTGCTCAACCTCTTAGCTCGGAGTCGGAGCGGGCTTGGAAATGCCACACTCACCTAGGCCAAGCATAGCGATCCGCACGCTTCCGGCCACACATTCTCCGCTGGGCTGTGCGCGAACACACGCCGTGGCCCCACCCGACGGGTGCTGTGCACCGGGGCTCGGGGACCTGTCAGCCCTCTCACCTATAATGAGCACATGCGTATTCTCTCGGTTGTTGGCGCCCGCCCCCAGTTCGTTAAGCTTGCCCCGATTGATCGGGAGTTTCGCCGACGCGGAATTGACCACGTCATCGTCCACACAGGGCAGCACTACGATCCGCTGCTGTCCGACGTGTTCTTCCAGGACTTGGGAATCTCCGCTCCCGCCGTCCACCTGGGCGTGGGTTCCGGCTCCCACGGCAAACAGACGGGGGCCATGATGGCCGCCCTGGACGACGTCTTCCTGGAGTATCAGCCCGACTGGGTCCTGGTTTACGGCGACACCAACTCGACGCTGGCGGCAGCCATCTGCGCGGCCAAGCTTCACCTGCCGGTGGCCCACCTTGAGGCCGGGCTGCGCTCCTTCAACCGGCAGATGCCCGAGGAACACAATCGGGTGCTAACCGATCACTGTGCGGACCTCCTGCTGGCCCCCACGCAGGTGGCGGCCGAGCATCTGGCGCGCGAGGGGGTCGATCCGGCCCGGGTGGTGGTCACCGGTGACGTGATGACGGATGTGCTTTACCAGGTGATGGAGCAGGTGCGCGACAATCCTTCGCCTTTCCCTGACCTTGGCCCCGGCGAATACTCGGTGGCCACGATTCACCGGGCCGAGAACACTGACGACGCCCGCCGACTGGAGGCGATTATCGATTCGCTGGGAGCGGTCGACCACCCGGTGGTTCTGCTCGCCCACCCGCGACTGCTCGCCAAGTGTGAACACTTCGGGGTTCCGCTCAAGCGGGGCCACCTTCAGGTGCACGACCCGGTCCCCTACCCGGAGCTGGTCAGCGCGGTGCTGAACTCGCGGGGGGTGATCACCGACTCGGGTGGGCTTCAGAAGGAGGCTTTCCTCATGCGGGTCCCCTGCACCACCGTTCGACCGGAGACCGAGTGGGTGGAGACGGTCGAGTTGGGCTGGAACGTCCTGGTGCAGCCGGGAGGCGACCTGACCCTGGCGGCGTCGCGGCCCCGACCGGCCCCGACCGACGCGGCTCCTTACGGCACCGGCCAGGCGGCCCAGATTGTCGCGGACGCCCTCCAAACAATGGGGTCCCGTGAGTAAGCGACTAACCGTTGCCACCCGGATCTTCCTGCCCGAGGTGAGCGCCGCCTCGTTTCGGTTGGGAGCGGTGACAACGGCAGCCCGGCGCCAGCGCTGGCAGGTCCACGTGGTCACCTCCGCCTACCCGGGGGCGGCTTCGAAACGCGCCGGCGCACTGACGATCTCACGGTTCCCGGTGCTGCGGGACCAGACCGGGTATCTGCGCGGATACCTCCCGTACCTGTCCTTCGACCTCCCCCTCTTTTTCCGCTTGCTGCTGGGCAAACGCTCAGACGCCGTGCTGGTTGAACCTCCCCCCACGACCGGGGTGATGGCTCGCCTCGCGTGCACTCTTCGCCGGCTGCCCTACGTCTGGTACGCCGCCGACATCTGGTCAGATGCCACCGAATCCGCCAGCGGCTCCGCCCTGGTGGTGCGGGCCGTCCGGTGGATGGAACGGTTTGCACTCCGGGGGGCCAGCGCGGTGATCGCGGTCTCCGACGGGGTGGCGGAACGGGCGCGAGAACTGGGCGCCCGAAATGTTCACGTGGTGCCCAACGGGATCGACACTCGGATCTACCATCCGGGCCCGGCCGACCGGAGTCACCTGGCGGACCTTGGCATCACCAAGCCGTACCTTATTTACGCCGGGACTGCCTCCGAATGGCAACAGGCCGAGCGCTTTGCGGAGGCTTTCGTGGCTGATCCGCGGCTGGCAGATCAGCTTCAGCTGGTCTTCGTGGGCAACGGGACTTCCTGGGAGTACCTGACCGAGTTGGCCGCTCAGGCCAGTGCCGACACCGGCTCCCAGCCAATTGTGCTGCTGCAGCTTCGAAGTCCCGAAGAGGTGGCCAACCTGTTGCGGGGAGCCGAGGCCGCCATGGTCTCTATCGCCCCTGCGATCGGCTACGACTTTGCCTACCCAACCAAGGTGCTGGCGGCCCTCGGATGCGGCACTCCCGTCCTGTATGCGGGGGTCGGACCGGCCGCGCTGGATATTGAGCGGGAGGGCTTTGGCTGGACCTGTCCCCTCACGACCGAGTCAATCGCCCCGGTCCTGCAGCAAATAGCCCAGTGCCAACGCGCCTGGACCGCGGATGACCGGGACCGAGCCGCCAGCTGGGTCCGGGAGCATCGCTCGTTGGAACACACTGGCCAGCAGGTGGTCCAGATCCTGTCGAACCTCACCTAACCGCCCGCCCCAGCACTAATGCCGATCAGAGACAGAGGAGCCCCCAAGTGACCAACGCAAACAACCCCGACGGCGCCCGCCGCCGAGTCCTGGTCCTATTGACCTCCGAGTTTCCCAACGCCCATGGGGACACCGCGTTCATCGCCAACGAGATCGGCGCGCTCAGCGAGCAGTTTGACCGGGTTTTGGTCCTCAGCAAGGCGGCTCCCGGCCAGAACCTGGTTCCCCCGCCCAACAACGTGGAGTACCGGGGAACCTTCAACGTCAGCCCGAGGACGCTGCTGCCCGAGCTGATCAAGCCGCGTCGGCTCTGGCAAATTGCCAAGGAGACTAAGACGGAGTTCACTTCCCCCACTCGGGCGGGCGATTTTTCCTTCACCTGGAAGAGCACGCTCACCGGGCTCAAGTTCGCCCGCCTGATCGAACAGTCAGTGGATCCGGGCGACGAGGTCTTCGTCTATTCGTTCTGGGGGATCGCCGTCGCATCTGCCTTCCCCTTCCTGCCGGCCAACTACGGGAAGACCGTTCGGCTGCACGGCGGGGATCTGTACTTTGAGCGTGGATATCAGCTCCCTTTGCGCGAAGCCCTGTTTCGCAGCGCCGATCGGATCGCGCTGATCTCCGAGCACGGACGCCGGTACCTGCTGGATCATTTCCCGCAGTTGCAGGGAGACTCCCGGGTGGTGCTGTCCCGACTCGGAACGATAGATTTTGGGGTTGGACCCAAACCCACCGGCACGGACCCCCTGACGGTGGTCACCTGCTCGGCGGTGAATGAGAACAAGCGCGTGCTGCCGATTCTTCAGGCCCTGGAGGAGCTGGCCCAGAGCCGGCCGGTCCACTGGATTCACTTTGGCACCGGCCCCCTGCTGGGCGAGTTGGTCACGCGGGTTTCTCAGGTTCAACGCCAGCAGAGCTCGCTGACGGTGGACCTGCGGGGACAGGTGCCTAATGACCAGGTGAAGGACTTCTACCGGCACCACCCGGTGGATGTCTTCGTGAACGCCTCCGATTCGGAAGGGGTCCCCGTCAGCATCATGGAGGCGCTCAGCGCTGGCATCCCGGTGGTTGCCACCGACGCCGGTGGGAGCGGCGAAATTGTCGGCGAGGAACTGGGGTCGGGAAGGTTGCTTCCGCTGCAGCCCTCGGCTTCCGAGTTGGCCGCGGCCATCGGCTCGGTTGCGGATCACCGGGGCGACTACCACCCGCGAGAAGTCTGGCAGCGCCTGTGCAACAATGACCGGGCCGCCCGCGAGATCGTCGATATTATCCTCAGCACCGCCAAGTAGGCCGGGCGTGGGTGGGACCCGCGCTGCGCACACTTCCCCGATTCAACCAAGGAGACACCATGACAGAGTTGACCGCACAGATTGTCGTGGCCGTGCACCAGGTCGACCGCCCCATCCGCCGGGCCTGCGAAAGCGTCCTGTCCTGCCCCGAAGCCGGAGTAATTGTGGTGGCGCACGGAGTGGACCCGCAGGACCTGGACCTGCCCGACTCTTCCCGACTCGAAGTGGTTGCCTGCGCCGAGGGGATTGGATTCCCAGGGGTTCCGTTCAACCGCGGGATCGCCTCGGCTCGGGCTGACCTGGTCGGTGTGATGGGGTCGGACGACTGGTTCGAAGAGGGGGCCCTAACCGCACTGATCTCCCGACAGCGGGCCGACCGGGCCGACGTGGTCCTGGCACCGCTGACGTTCCAGGGCGCAGGCCGCGAGCTCAATCCCCTCACCTGGAGAAACCGGCAGTTGCAGGCCGCCCGGGATCGACTGTTTTACCGCACCGCTCCCCTGGGACTAATTCGGCGAGAACTGGCTCAAAACCCGCGCTATCAGTTCCGGGAAGACGTTCACGTCGGGGAAGATTTTCAGCCCGGGGTGCGGCTGTGGACGGACGGACTCTCGGTGTCCTATTATCCGCAAGACCCGGCCTACACCGTGGGGTCTGATGCCCGCGAGCGCGTCACCTTGAGGCCAAGGGCCTTGGCTGACCGGTTGGCCCCAATCGAACTGTTGCTGGCCGACCCTGAAGTCCGGGCGTTGCCGAGGCGGACCCGCACCAGCCTGGCGGTGAAGCTCCTTCGGGTTCACGTCCTGGGAACTTTGGAGCAGGACGCCCAGCGAGACGCTCTCACCGCGCAGGACTGGCGACATTTTGCCCAACTCACCCGAAAGATTGCTGCCTTTGCCCCGCCGGCTCGACACCGTTTCACCGCTGCCGACCAGCGCCTACTGGCCGCTGTGGTCCAGGCGGATGCGGACGGTTTTACCCGCGAACTGTCCGGCCGCAGTCAGCTCCCGCTCTGGACCCGGATCCTGCCGCGGAACCCGTTCCTGGCGCTGACACCGGAGGCCAACCTCCGCTCGACCGCGGTGGGGAAGGTGATCGGGAAACAGGTCCGGCAGCGTCCGCCGGCCGGTCGGAAGCTCCTCATTATCAGCTACTCGAACATTCCTTCCGACGCTCGGGTCCTGAAGCAGGTGCAGCGTCTGAGCCAGGACTGGGAGGTGACGACCTGTTCGTACGGGCCCGCCCCGGACGGGGTGGCCCACCACTTCTCGATCCCGCCGGAGGCGCAGAAGCTGGACCTGTACGGCCGCTACATCACCCTGCACTGGTACCGGCTCGCCTACTGGCGCCAGGCCGCAGTCGCAGCGTCGTGGCGCCTGCTGAAGGGGAACCGGTTTGACCTGATTCTGGCGGACGAGGTGGACGCACTCCCTGTCGCGGTTCGGCTCCGGCCCCGCGTCGGGATTCTGGTCGACCTCCACGAGCACACTCCCAGCCTTATGAGCCAGATCCCCCTGTGGGATCGCCGGATTCGCCCCTACTACGAGTGGCTCTGCCGCCTGTATCTACCCCAGTCTCAAGCTGCCACCACCGTCGGCGAAGGGATTGCCGTCAAGTATGAGGAGTTGACCGGAGTCCGCCCCAGTGTAGTCACCAATGCCACTCCCTATCAGGATCTCTCCCCCCAACCGGTGAACGAGCCGATCCGGCTGGTTCACCACGGGGTAGCTCAGCGCGCGCGAGCGATCCACCTGATGATTGAGGCGCTGATCGCCAGCCCTCGCAACTTCACCTTTGACCTGTACCTGATGCCCAACGAACCCGCCTATCTGGAGGAACTCAAAGCCCTGGCCGACCAAAGCCAAGGCAAGGTCCGGGTTCTTGATCCCCTCCCATACCGGGAGTTGGTCCCCACCCTGAACCAGTATGACCTCGGGATCTTTGTGCTTCCTCCGGTGTCCCTCAACAAAGAGCTGGCCCTACCGAACAAGTTCTTTGACTTTGTCCAGGCTCGCCTCGGCATTCTGATTGGCCCCTCAGTTGAGATGGCCTCGATCGTCAACCAACTGGACCTGGGTCTAGTGACGGACGATTTCTCGGTGGAGGCCACCGTTCGCGCACTCGACGGCATCGACGCGGACCAGGTGGCCCGGTGGAAGCAGAACTCTGACCGGGCTGCCCGGGCACTCTCTGCCGAGACGCAAGTGGAGGAATGGGCTCGTCAACTGAAGCGGATTTGGGCTCAGTCCGCGTCCAGGGACGCCCGCTAGTACCAGCGGGTCGGGAGCCGGAGCGGTTTCGCTCGCTATGCCATAATTGGGAACATGAAAAGAGCGCGCCTGCTAATTTTGGCCTTTTCCGACCTATCCCACGATGCTCGGGTGCTAAAGCAGATTCGCGCCTTTGCCCCCAACTACGAGGTAACCACCTGCGGTTACGGCCCCGCCATCGAAGGCGTCGCAGACCACGTCCAGCTGGACGACACGTGGATTTCCTGGGCCTACGGCCGCGCGGAACTAGTCACCTACCAGTTCCGCAAAGCCTACTGGCTAAACCCCGCGGTGCGCGGCGCGCAAGATTTGTTGGCTGACCGCGAGTTCGACGTGATCCTAGCCAACGACTTTGAAACGGTTCCCCTGGCTCTGTCTTTGCAGCCGACACGCGGAGTCCACGCGGACCTACACGAATACGCCCCTGAGCAGAAGAACGGGGGCTGGAAATGGAATCTTTTTATCCGCCCGTTCCGCGAGTGGATTTGCCGGACCTATTTGCCCCAATGCGCCTCAACCACCACGGTCAACCGGGGAATTGCAGAGCGCTACCACCAGAAGTTCGGGATCAACCCGGGAGTGGTGTGGAATGCCGCTCCCTATGCCGAGTTGGCACCCAGCGAGGTCCACTCTCCAATCCGATTGGTGCACCACGGGGCCGCCCACCGCGACCGGAAGCTCGAAACCATGGCCGAGGCAGTGCTCGCCGCACAGGCCGACCTGACCATGGATTTCTACCTGGTACCCGTCGACCCTAGCTACGTGGCCGAGCTGTCCGATCGCTTCGCCGACTCCCCTCAGATTCGCATCCTCCCCCCACTTCCCTACGACGAAATCATCCCGACGATCAACACCTATGACGTAGGACTTTTCACCCTGGAGCCAACCAACTTCAACTTCAAGATGGTTCTACCCAACAAGCTCTTTGACTTCATTCAGGCCCGGCTGGGAATCATCATCGGCCCCTCGCAGGAAATGGCGGCGGTGGTCAAGCAGTTCCACAACGGAGCGGTCACATCATCGTTCTCGGTCGAAAGTTTGGCGGGTGCGTTGCGGCGCCTGCGGGCGGAGGATGTTCAGCGCTGGAAGGCGGCCAGTGATGCCGCGGCTCGGGCCGCTTCAGCTGAGCTTCAGGTCGCCACCTGGGAGCGAGCGATCGCCGAGTTGGCTGGGGTCTAGATCTCGATGCTCAGGTCCAAGTCGCGCCCAGTCTCCACGAGCAACGACCAGGTCGACATCATCATAGCTTGTCACGATCCTGGCCGCCGCCTCCAGCGGGCGATCGAGTCAGTTTTGTCCAGCAATGGCACCAATGTCGGCGTGATCGTTGTCGCCCACAATCTGCCAATCGCCTCTTTGAGTGAGACTGTTCCGGCAGAACTGCGGGACCGGGTCCGGTGGCTCCAGTGTGCCGATGGGATTCATTCCCCCGCCGGCCCATTCAACCTGGGTTTGGCTGCGTCACGGGCCGAGTGGGTCGGACTGCTTGGGTCTGACGACTACTTGGAGCCGGGCGCGGTCGACCGGTGGTTGCAGCTCAGTTCCGGCGCGGATGCCGTGATTGCGCGCCTTCGCCACGACAGCGGTGGGGCGGTGCACACCCCGCCGGTTCGTCCGGTTCCCCATCGCCGTCGGACCGCAGTGGCGGACCGGCTCTATTACCGCAGTGCCCCGCTGGGGCTGACTAGGCGCACTTTCCTGACCAGTCGGCATATTGTTTGCGCGGAAGGTCTGACCACCGGGGAAGACCTCACTGTTTCGATCCCGCTTTGGACTTGGGGCCGAGTTCGGGTTCAGCGATCGGGTCCGTCCTACGTGATTGGCTCTGATGCCAGCAACCGGGTCACTATGCGCTTGGCACCTTTGAAGGAGGAGTTGCGTCATACCGAGGTGGTTTGGCGCAGCTCCTGGATGCGGCGGCTCTCCGTGGGCCAACGCAGGGCGCTCGGCACCAAGTACCTGCGGATCCACTTCTTCGGGGCCGCCTACTACCGCGCCACCAGTGGACATTGGAGTGAGGAGGACCGCCGCGACCTGGCTCAAGCGATCAAGCTGGTGCTCGAGCTGGCCCCGGGTTGTCACCTGCCCCTCTCCAGAATCGACCGGCAGCTGCTGGCCGCATTAGCAGACCCGACTACCCCGGTTGAGGAGCTGAATCGACTGGCAATTGCCCGGCGCAGGTTCGGACAGGTGGACGCTTTGATTCCGGCGGACTGGCGCTACCTGCTCCATCGCGAGGCGCCGCTGCGGTTTATGGCCGCTTCCTTCCTGACCCGGTAGCCGGCGGACCGGCCGAACTGACGCCTACTCCTCGTTGACCAGCCCAGCAAGTTGGGCCTGCTCGCGGAACATCGGCACCTGATTGACTACCTCGTGGAAGGTGCCGTGGGCCAGCACCTGACCGCCCTCCATGAAGAAGAGTTCGTCCGCGTCCTTCACGGTGGAGAGCCGGTGCGCGATCGAGATGAGCGTGACGTCTCCGCGCAGGTTGGCGATTGCCTGCGCGACTTCCGCCTCAGTCTTGGTATCCAGCGCCGAGGTCGCCTCGTCCAAAATCAGAATGTACGGGTTCGAGTACAGCGCCCGGGCAATCCCGAGCCGCTGACGCTGGCCACCGCTGAAAGCCATCCCTCGCTCGCCCACCTTAGCGTTGAGTCCGCCGGGCCGAGCCTGGACAGCCTCCCAGAGTTGAGCTCGCTTCAGGCAGTCAATTACCCGATCCTGATCGATGTCACCGCTCCAACTGAGGGCAACGTTTTGCGAAATGGTGCCGTCAAAGAGGGACACTTCCTGCGGGACGTAGCCCACCCGCGAGCGCCAGTCAGCCAACACCTCGGTCAGTTCCTGGCCGTCGACCAGGACCTGCCCTGCCTGTGGGGTCAGCAGACCCAGGATGATGTCCACCAGGGTGGACTTACCCGAGCCTGACGAGCCGACAAACCCGACTGAAGTTCCCATCTTGATCGCCAGCGAAACGTCCGCAACTGCGGGTCGCTCCCCGGTCGGGTACTGGAAGGTGACTCCGCTCAGGACCAGTTCCCGCGGCTCGTGCGCCAACGGCACCTTCCCTACGTGTTCAACCGCAGCGCGGTACTCTTCCGCCTCCTGCATGTCGAACAGCACCGCATCGACCTGGGCCCGGTTGGCGTTGATGGTATTGGCAGTCCCCTGCAATGTGGTCAACGCGGGAACGAGCCGCATCCCAGCGACGGCAAACAGAACGATCGCACTGATCGCCTCATCCAGGCTTCCCTCCACCAGGTAGGAAATCACCCCAACCAGCAGGAACCCGCCGATGAGCGCGGTGTCCATAATGAACTTGGGAACGCTTGCGAGGAACTGGATATTGGCGCGGGCGCGGGCCGCGTGAGTCCGATTGGCCTTGACCGCCCCCGCCACCTCGTCAAACTTGTTCCGCAGGGTGATCTCTTTGAGTGCCCCAACCATGTCGGTCATCAGCGAGGCTACCCGGAAGCTGTAATCTCGATTTACCCGGCCCGCTTCCACCGCCCGCTTAGTCAGGACGACCGACATCAGGAAGGCCATTCCCCCCAAATAGACGATCGAGATGACAGCAGTCATCGGTTGCACAAAGAGGAGAGTTCCCAAAATGAGCACTGACGAGGCCAGCGTAGCGGGCAGCTGAATCAGCGGAAGCAACAGGCCGGAGACGACCGCGGCCACGCCCACATCCGCCATTCGCACCAACTGCGAGGTAGTTCGACTTAGCCGCTCCACCCAGGGCGCCCCGATGTAAGCATCGAACAGCTTCACCCCGAGGGACAGCTCAAACTCGGCAAATCTGCGGGTGGCTGCCCATTGTTGAAGCAGCGACAGGATCGACTTGAGGATCACCAAAAGCGAGACGACTAGCAGCAGCCAGATGTACTTGTCGGGTGGAACGGACCCGATCACCGGCAGTTCGACCGGGACCCCCTGCATCATGGCTGACAGGGACAGGGCCAAGAGCATTAGCGCAGCCACGTCCAGCAGAGTGAGCAGACAGGACAGGATGATGTAGACCCGAATGTAGCGCCGGGCCGTGGGCGGCAAATAGGGCATTAGCTCCTGAGTTTGACGCCAAGCATTTCTCATCTGGTGCTCCGGTTCTGTCTGTTGCTGCCGATCACCACCCCAGCTTACACAACTAGCCCAGGGCTCTCGCCGACTGGGCGCACTAGTCCGACCAGTCGGCGAGACTAGTTGAGGATCCGCTGGTACAGGTCTTCCCAGCGCTCCAAAGACCGGGCAGGACCGCGTTCAGTCTCCACCCACTGTCGGCCGGTCAGGCCGAGTTGGGTCGCCTCCTGCGGATGCATAATCAGGTTCATCACGGCCGTCAAAATGTTGGGGGTTGGGGCGGCAACCGGCGCGCCTTCAGCCTGGGCACGAGTCACCAGCGGTCGACCCACCACCAGGGTCTCCAGGTCTGAGATCGTCAACGCGTCAATCCCCACCTGACCGACCACGACCGAGGCCGACTCGAGCAAGCTCCGGAACTGAGCCGGCGTCCCGAGCGGTCGCAGTTCCACTCCAACATTCCGAGCCTCACTGCCCCACTGGCCCCAATCGAGACCGATCACTCGATATCCCTGCTGCACCAGATGAGCGGCCGCCTCCAGCAACTCCGGCGCCCCCTTGCTGTCGTCCCACCGAGCGTTGAACACGATCGGTCCCTGGGGGTCGCGGGGAGCAATTGGCTGGGAGAGCGCCCGGTAGGGCACCGGGTTAGGCACGTGAATGGCATCCGGGCGAAGCTGTTGGAGCTGTTCCAATAGATCCGGGGTGGCTGCTACCACCAGGACGGCTCGTTCCAACGCTCGCCGGGTGAGAGTACCTATCCCCCGCCGATACAGGTCCTGGCGTAAGTCCGTCCCGTGCACATGAACCACGTGTGGGCGATGCTTCACCCAGGCATAGTAGGCATTGGGAGCGTAGTGCACATGCAGTAGGTCCGCCTGATCTGGTTCGCGGAGCCAGTGCCCAAGGTCGATCAACCTGCGCCCAGCAACCTCCATCAGCGGTCCCGAGCCGGCCGGGAGGGTCCTCAGACCCCAGTGGCGTCCCTGCGAGCGCGCATACCCGACCAGGTTCCGACCGGTTTGAGCCACGTCGTTGAGATGCAGAATATGGGCGTCACGCACGTCCATGGGACTCCTTTCGCACAGTGGCATTCTAGCCCGTAGCAGTGGGCCCCGAAACAGAGACTGTTTCGGGGCCCACTTGCTGTCATTCGGTTACTTCACGCCGAGGAAACGGTAATCCCACAGCGAGTTGTCGCTCTTAATCACCCAGAGAGGCTGGAAGCTCTTGTCAGTATTGGAGACTCCAAACTCTTTCATTGATTGCCATCCTTCAGCAATCTTCACGCCGTTTTGAACCGTGTAGTCACTGTTGCCGCGGTAGATCAACATCACCCCGCCGGTGGTCCGGGCAATCAGATCCGGATTACCGTCCCCACTCCAGTCGCCAACGGAAACCAGCTTGTTAATGCCACCCCAGTTCGAACCCTGGCTGATCGTGGGCAGGAAGCCTCCCTTGCCGTTGCCCGGATACGCATACAGCTTGTTCTTGTCCATTGCGTAGATTACGGGACCCCGTAAGGAGTTGGCCACAGTCAGGTCCGTCATTCCGTTCCACCCGTGTCCAATCTGTCGCGGAGCGGCGAAGGAGCCCTTGCCATTCCCCGGGTAAAGAAGTAGGTTGCCCGTGGACTTCTGCCGGCCGATCAGGTCGACATTTCCGTCACCGTCCCAATCGACTCCACCGAGGACACGGTCGAATCCGCCCCAACCGTGACCGATCTTCACCCGCGCGGCAAAGGTATTGTTCCCGCGCCCGGGGTAGAGCATCAGGTCCTCATTGCCATACATCATCATGAGGTCAGCGTGCCCATCTCCGTTCCAGTCACCCGGGTAGATCACTCGACCATCCCAGCCAACGCCAAACCGAACTTCCTGACCCCAGCTCGGATTGGACGGGTTCGGGGTTGGAGTCGGAGTTGGTGTCGGTGTCGGCGTCGGAGTTGGCGTGGTGGATCCGTCGGTCATCGACTCCGGGAACCATTCGACCATGTAGTGATGGAAGTTCCGCCATCCGGTGTGAGAGCAGGAGTCTCCCGCACTGGGGTAGCTTCCAACAGCAGCCGCATTGGGGACGTACGGCGTGTACGTGTAGAGGGCGGCCGTCGCATCGTTCTTGATCGTGAACTCACGGGTACCGCAGGAAGGGCTGACGTTGTAAGGAATCTTGACGGGCGACTTGTCCCTCACTGCCTTCACGTAAGGCCAGGAGTTGGGGCTCAGCGGATACGAGACCAGCTTGTCGGCCCCAAAGTAGATCTGCTTGGCGAAGCCCGCTTGGGCTGCACTGCAGTCCTGTCCGGTCGGGCACCCAGAGCCCATCACCTTGGCCCAGGAAGCATCGCTGAGCGGCTGCATGATGCCGGAGGATTCCTTCTGCATGTTGGCCAGAATTACCTGAGGGTTGATCCCGCAAGCCTTGGCCGTCTCAGCGATAATCTTGGCTGGCGTCTGATTGCCGGTGAGGTTCAGCGGCTGGCACCCACCCCGCTGGGTGGTGAGTTTCTGCGTGGGGAACGTCTTGTTCTTCAGACAGGTGGTTCCCGACCCGTTGGTGCAACTGGCTCCCTTATCTTTGATGAACTTGTCGATCTGAGCTTCAGTCATCGATGTGGAGTTATAGAACGTCTTGTCCGAGATAATCTGACCGTAATCCCAAGCAGTGGTTGACCCGCCTCCGGAGCCACCCGAGCCGCCCGAACCACCGGACCCACCAGGATCCCCCGGGTTCTTCATGAAGTTGACTACCGCGGTCCTGATCGAGGGAATGCGCGCATAGAACGCGGCCCCCGGGCACTCGGTCCCGCCGACATCGCGGTGACCGGAAATGGTACCGATGGTCCGACCCGCCAGATTGCTCCCAGGCACATAGATGGTCCCGGTCGGGTTAGTAATGTTGAACCGGTTGAACATCCAGGCAATGGTCTTTGCGACCGAATCCTGAGCGACCTGCGGCGGAGCGGCACTGCTGTAATCCCCCAGCACGGAGATACCAAAGGTTTCCGAGTTAGCACCGTACGCCTGTGCCCCCCGTGGGCTGCGCGACAAGGTCCCGTAGCGCCCCTCCCAGACGCCGCCATATTTGTCCACCAGCAGCTGGTAGCCGATGTCACCCCAGTCAAGCGTCACCGCGTGGTAGTAGTAGATTCCTTGAATCTGACCGGGCACCTGCTCTTTGGTGTAGTTGTTTGAGCCGGCCGTGTGGTGGATGACCGCACCTTTAAAGATGACATTGATGTCTTCCCACCCTTGGCGGTAAGCCTCGTTTGCGCCCCAGCCTTTCCGGGTGGTGATCACCAATCCGTTGGTCCCCGTGTCATAGGTGTTGCCGTTGGCGGACAGTGCGGTCGGCACTACGGACCGGTAGGAGGCGGGGTCAACTTCCGCCGCTCCCTCGGTGTCGAGGAGCTGATCCTCCGACTGCTCATTTTCCTCTGCCGGGGGCAGCTCGTCTTCCGGCGCCGGAAGCTCTTCCGGTCCCGATTGGGCAGCTTCCTGCTCATCTGTGGGCACCTCTGCGGCTTCCTGAGTCAGCACGTTCTCGACCGGGTCGGCCCCCCGGGGATCAATCACGTTGACCGTGATCCCATCGAGCGCCTGCCCGTCGGCTCCAAAAGCCACCACCTCGACCGAGGTGACGTTGGTCAGAGTAATCGGGTCGGTACCGGCCCGAGTCAGCTCCGCCTCGTCAACAAAGTCGGGAGTCTGCTCCAAACCGAGAGTCTGCCACTCAGTCCAGGTGCCGTACTCGAGGCGGCGCAGGTCCACTCGCGCCGGAGCAATCTGGTTGATATCCCAGGTCACGCCCACGATAGCGATATCCGAGTTCAGGTCAACGCGGGCAACCTTGGCACTGTGGTCCAGCTCGGGCTCGGCGGCAGTGGTGGAGAGCAACTCCTGCTGCTGGGCGTCGCCCTCAGCTTCGGGCAGCTGTGGAGCTTCGCTGTATTCCTTGTCGGCTACCACCGGGGTCATCTCCACTTCACTGGCGGTGATGTTCTCGGAAATGGGCGCGGCTTCTGCCGTCGGAACAGTGGCCGGGGCCGCGGCCACGACCGGAGCGGCTACCAGGAGGGAGACAACCAGTCCCCCACTCAGGCTCAGGCTCACCAGGTTTCGCCAAATCTTCACGAGGTTCCCTCTCAGGTTGCAGGCGTAGATAGTTCAATCGTCACATCTGTCACAATAACATCATTTGTAACAGGCGACAACGAAATGAGAACATCCGAGAAAAGTGCGGAGATCGGCCCAGATCGAGCCATTGAGAGGGTTGCCGGCGTGGGGCCAGGGTCGCCTGGGCACAGTCAGATGAGCCCCGGTAGCCAGGCGGCTTTCAGCCGGGGCAGGCACACTCCTACCCCGGCTCTAATCAGCGACAACTGCTTAGTTGGGCAGTTGACCCCACATCCGATTGTAGAAATCCAAGGACCGCGAGAACAGAAGTTCATGGTACTGATCTGGTGACAGGGAACGGACGCTCCCCTTTGGCTGCCCCTTTTCCAGCGCGGACACTCCCAAGCCGGCCCGCCCATCAACCGGATCCAGCCCCATCAGGTCCAAAATGGTCGGGTACATGTCTAGCTGATCGGTGAACGTGTCGACTACCTTGACCTCCTCGGGCGAATGGAACCGGTTGAAAATGGTTCGATTCTCAAGTGGGCGCAGCTCGTCCTAGAAGCTGTTGGTCTCAGCCACAAACTTCAGGTGATCACCCATCACCACGACTGCGGTGTCCTCCAAGAATCCTTCGTCTTCCATGAACTCGAGGAATCCGGCCACCTGAGACATGGAGCATTCGGTAATAGAGGTCATCGGCACGTCGGTGGTCACCGGGCAGTAGTCGTGAGGCCGAGGTCCATCGTGCGTGTCAAGCGTCAGCAGGGTCAGATTGTAAGGTTGGCCAGAGTCGCGCAGTTCCATCAGCTGGTCTTTGGCCAGGTCCATCAGCCGGCGGTCGGACAGACCCCAGTCGCTGCGCATCTCGGTTTCACCGGCAGCCTCCCAGGTATTCAGATCTTTGATCGTCTGGTACCCATGTTGCTCCAGGAAGCTATGTTTGCCGGCAAAAGCAGAGTCGGCGCCGCCCATGAACACGTTTTGATAGCCGGCATCAGCCAGGACATCCCCCAGACAAACCGCGCCGGAGAGGAACCGGCTGGTCTCAGCCCCCAGAACATTCATCTCGGCCGACGTCGTGTGCGCGTTCCCAGACCGCAACGGAATCCCGCATTGGGTCGAGACGATCCCCGACATGGTCCAGCCCCCACCCGCATACTGCTCCAGGGCCGGGATGCTCTGCCAATCCTCGGTTGCCTCCTGAACCGGCGCTAACATGTTCAGTTCGAACGGCGGGACGAGGCCCATGGCGTCTTCAACCGACTCAAGGTAAATCAGTACCAGGTTGGACTTGTCAGTCAGAGGCTGGTCAAACTCGGGCACCGCGTAGTAGTCCTGCATGTCCATCTTCGAGTTTCGAGCCTGCAGGTAGGTTTGCAGGTCGAACGTGAGGTTCCCCTGGTACAGCCCGCTGGCCGGCACCAACAGGAGCAGCACCGGCACCCAGGCGATCGACACTGCCAAGCCCAACTTCGGGCTGGAAGAGCGGAAGCTGGGGCGCCGCGTCCACCGCCACAGCAGCAGGGCCGCCACCCAAATCACGATTGGTAGCACCACAATCCAGAGCGTTCCCTCCAGCACCAGGTCCCAACCACCAGGAATGTTCTTCCCCGGCTCGGGGATGTTCATCAGTGCCTGGTCGATGGAAACTACGCCAAACTTGCGGCGAACCCACACGGATCCCAGGAACAGGACCAGTCCTACCAACGCCAGGAGCCAGGCCGCGGCCCAGCCAAGAGCGCGCAGCACCTTGCCAGTGCGGGGTTTGCCGTCAGTTTGAGTGGTACCCAACAGCGGTCACATCCTCTCTTATGGCTCAGCAAACATGAGCCTGAACTCAGATTGTAGTTTCGCCTTCTGTCTGTGCCGGAGCCGGAGTCGGCTCTGGAGCAGCCGCCGGGGATTCCCCTGCGGTTGCAGCTGGGGCCTGGGTCGAGGCCGCGGGCCGGACAAAGATCAAACGAACAACCAGGAAAGTAAATGGCACGGCAATGATGCCACCAATCAGCGTTCCCCACTTGTCGGACACGTCCATCCCGCTCACCAGGATCGCCGAGACCACCGTCGAAATGGCCAGGTTGACCAGTGAGGACAGTGGGAACGCTAACAGCTTCTTTAGAGTCGGGCGTACCTTGAACGTGAAGTATGCGTTTAGGTAGAAGGAGATCAACGTGGCCAGCGCCCAGGCCAGGACGTGGGCTGCGAGGTAGGGCAAGATTAACAGCCACACTCGGTAAAAGGCATAGTAGACCCCCGTGTTGACCACACCAACCATGCCAAACCTGATGAACTGCTCTAGATTCTTTCGCACTTGCCTGGGCCCCTACTCGGACTGTCCGAAGGTGCGATACACCAGGTAGTGAGGCCTGCTCTTTACCTCTTGGTACAGCCGGCCCACGTACTCCCCAACAATTCCAAGGCCAAACAGTTGCGCACCGCCGAACATGATGATCACCGCGATCGTGGTGACATATCCGGGAGTTGTCACCCCAACCACCAGATACTGCCCCAACAGATAGACCAGGTAGAGCAGCGAGAGCCCGAAGATGATTGCGCCCAGGTAAATCACGCTTCGAAGCGGTTTGGAGTTGAAGGAGACAACTCCTTCAATCCCGTAATTGATCAGCGACTTGGTGGACCACGAGGAGGTTCCCCCGTCCCGGGTCACGTTTTGGTATTCCATCACTTCTGTGGGGAACCCAATCCACGAAAACAGCCCCTTGGAGAACCGGTTGGTCTCTCGCAGCGACACCAGGGCCGTGACCGCCCTTCGGCTCAGGATCCGGAAGTCTCCCTCTCCATCTTGCAGCTTTACGTCGACCATTGAGTTCACGAGACGGTAGTAGGCCTTGGACACCAACGAGCGCCAGAACGAATCCCCGGCCCGATTCCTCCGGGCAATCACCTGATCCACCCCGTTTTGGACAATCTGGTGGTACAGCTCCGGAATCAGCTCCGGGGGGTGCTGCAGGTCGGCGTCCATAATCACGACGTACTGTCCGACACTGGCTTCCAACCCGGCCAGCATGGCCGATTCTTTCCCGAAGTTGCGCGAGAACGAAAGCCCACGGAAATGGGGATTCTCTGCGCAAATCTGCTCAATCAGCTCGGCGGTGCCATCGGTCGATCCGTCGTCCACCAAGACCACTTCAAATGCCAGCTCTGGAAGGTGCTCCGTCATGGTGGAGACCAGCGCCTGCTTGAGCGCTAACAGCTGTCCGGCCTCGTTGTGGCAGGGGACAACGACGGAAAGATCTACCATCGTGCCCCCTCAAATAGAACCGCTAACATGCTGCCTACCGCCATTCTAGCTTCACCGAATCCGGGATTCCGAACCACTCCCTCAGCGCTGCCTCGGATCCTTCCGAGCGGGAAACCAGGCGAGACCACAGTTCGTCCGGGTACCTGTCGGCACTTGGCAAGATGATCTCCGCCGGCAACTCGGCCCCGGAACCAACCGCCACCAGCTCCTGTTCCACCGGGTGCCACAGCCGGTAAACGTCAGTGAGTTGGCGATGACTTTCCGCGTAACCCATTCCAGCAAATGCAATAGTGGCGAGGACTAACACCCCGGCTGCCAACCCCAATCCCCTGGACCGCGCCTGACTCCAGCCTAAGGTCAGCACCAGCACGCCAATCAGCGAGAGCAGGTAGACGATAAAAATGTAGGGGCGCCCCGGATAGAGACCCATGGCCACCGCCGGACCGGCAGAAACCACCGCCGCCACGGTGAGCAGCACCAGCGGGTCCCGGACTTTGGCCGGTAGTCGGTAAACGACCAGGAACCAGCCCGCGATCAAAAGCCCCAGTCCCAACACCATCAGCTTGAAGCTGCCGAGTTGGTACAGCGCGCGCAGCACTGCGGCCGTAAAGGTGTCTCCGTCCCGGTTTCCCGTCCAGGCAACCGAAGCGGCAAACAGGACCAGGGTCCCCAGCACGCCAATCCCGGCTCCAATCAGCGGCCATCGACCCGCTGCCCCCCGATCCGCCACCAAGCGGGACCCAATGATCGCGAGGGCCACCAGGGTGATGATCAGGACCAGCACCAGGTAGATGCGCCCGCTCGGCAACACCATGAGCGCGCCGCGAGCAGACCTGACCAGCAGCGAGTCCTCGGCGCCATGGACCAGCCCCTGCCGGCTCGCCCGACCGGGAGCCAAGAAAAAGACCACAAACCCAACCAAAGAGGCCCCCGCGGCCAGAGCAAACCCCCGGGCCAGTACCCGGGTGGCGGGCAAGGCCAGGGCCACCATGCTCAAGACCAGGCCCGCGAAACCAACCGACTCGTTGATCAGGCTGAGCGAAAAGAAAAGCGGCACCAGCAGCACCAGCACCGGAACACTGGGATTCTTCGGATAGCGGCCGAACAGCAGCCACAGGCCGACCAGCAGAAGCAACAGTGCCAGACCGTACCCCACCACTGCCGCGTTGAAGAAGAACATGGTTGAACCCAGCAGCGGCTGGGTCCCAATCAGCGCGAAGGGAATCAGACTCACCAGCAGGTAGACGACCACCAGTACGCCGGTCCGCAGGTGAAAGTTGGGAAAGGCGACCCGGCCGATCCGATAAATCAGAGCGGTAGCAACCGCGGCCAGCAGGGTCAGAAGCAGAGGAGAGATGAGCTGCCAGGCCTCATAGCCGAGCGAGATCTGCAGTTTCACGATTGCGTCGGCAAACCTGCCGTTCCAGTGCAAATAGTCATCGACGCCGGCCGCCCAAATCTGGCCTAGGGTGGAGCGGCCATACTGTCCGGCTCCTCCGTTGAGGCTGGCCCGAAAATCATCGCCGCTCAGATAGACCATCCGCCACAGCAAGTACCAGGCAAGATAGTTTCCCACCGTCACCAGCGCCAGCAGGATCCACCGCCAGCCAGTGTTGGCAGGTAGCGCAGGTTTGGTCCCGGTCTCAACTGAATTTGTGCTCAATCTGCGGTCTCCCGGCTTTAGCCTGTCTCCGGCCTCTTTCGACCACGGGGAGACAGGAAAGTCACTCCGTACCGAACCAGCATAGGTGCTGACTGGGCGCACATCCCAGACCAGTCAGCAGTTTGAGGCCAATTACTCACCTGCGCGCCGCCCTCATTTGCCCCCGAAAACTGGCCAAACTGCTCCGGGTGCCCGCTGGACCTGGTCACTCTCCCCCCCCCCCCGGACCGGAACAGCAAACCGGGCGCCCAGGTGTTGCCACCCAAACGCCCGGTCAACTTTCTGTCGAGGTTACAGCTTCACCGACTCGCCGGTGGCGGCCGACTCGAGCATCGCCTCGACCACCCGCATGTCGTCGAGCCCTTCCCGCATGGTCACAATGTTCGAGCTTAGCCCGTTGATGGCGTCGCGGAAGTTCCCCTGTTCCACCGCCAGCGGCTCGCGCTTCTTGAGGGCGTAGCGAATCACCTGCCCCTCCGAAACTCCCCGGAAGGCGGCAATTTGGTCCCATTCGAGGGCAAACTCGCCGTTCTCGAAGAAGGTCAGGTCACCCATGGCGGTGTCAGCCACCAGCGCTCCATGCTCCCCAACCACGATCGTGGCGCGGTCCTTGTAGGGGGTGAGCCAGTTGACCAGGTGATTGACTAGGATCCCATTGGTGAAACGACCCGACGCGGTCAGCATGTCCTCGTGATCCCGGCCCGACCGGTGCGAAACCTGAGCAAAGACCAGTTCGTAGGGTGCGCCCGCAATCCAGGCGGCCAGGTCCACGTCGTGGGTCGCCAGGTCCTTGACCACACCCACGTCGGAAATCCGGGCTGGGAACGGCGACTGACGCCGAGTGGACACCTGGTACACCTCACCAAGCTGACCGTCCGCAATGCGCTTGCGCATCTCCAGCAGCGCGGGGTTGCACCGCTCCACGTAGCCCACCGCCCCGACTAGACCGGCGGCTTCGAAGGCTTCGGTCATCCTCTGTCCGGCCGCCAAATCTCCGGCCAGCGGCTTCTCCACCAGGGTGTGAATCCCGGCTTCGGCCAGCTTGAGGGCCGCGTCCTCGTGGAAGACGGTCGGCACCGCCACGATGGCGGCCTCAATCCCGGCGGCGATCAGCTCGTCCACGGAGCCGAGGACATCCAGATCCCCCGCCACCCCGAACTTGTCACCACCCGGATCGGCTACGGCCACCAAATCGAAGCCCTCAAGCGCGCGGGCATTGCGCACGTGGTGGCGCCCCATGGAGCCAATTCCCAGGACCCCGACGCGAATGTTGGCCATGTTTATGCTCCCGCCCGAACGACCGCGTTGACCGCGGTGACGATCCGTTCCAGGTCGGCCTGACTCAGCGAGGGGTGGACCGGCAGCGAAATGACCTCAGCGGCGGCCTTCTCGGTTTCGGGCAGATCCAGGCCCGGGGCAAAGTGGGCGAGGGAAACGAGGCGGTGGTTGGGAATCGGGTAGTAGACACCGGACCCAACCTGGTACTGGTCGCGCAGCTGCTCGACGATGCGCGCACGATCGGCGGCGTCGACCCGGATCGTGTACTGGTGGTAGACGTGAACGGCACCTTCCGCCACGGCGGGAACCACGACGCCCTCCAGGTTGGCATCGAGAAATGCCGCGTTGGCCTGCCGCTTCTGCGTCCACTCGTCCAGGTGCTTCAGCTGGGTGCGCCCAATCGCGCCGTTGATGTCGGTCATCCGGTTGTTCAGGCCCACCATCTCGTTGGCATACTGCTTGGCCATCCCCTGGTTTCGCAGCACCTGCACGCGGCGAGCCACCTCGGCCGAGGCGGAGGTAACCATGCCGCCCTCACCGGAAGTCATGTTCTTGGTCGGGTAGAAGCTGAAGCCGGCAAACGTCCCGAAGGTGCCCACTTTCTGGCCGTCAAGGGAGGCCCCGTGCGCCTGGGCGGCGTCCTCAAACAGAGCCAAGCCGTGCTTCTCAGCCAGGTCTTCGAAGGCGTCCATATTGGCGGGGTGCCCGTACAGGTGCACCGGCATGATGGCTTTCGTCCGCTCGGTGATGGCGGCCTCTGCTGCCTTCGGGTCGAGGCAGAAGTAGGTGGGTTCAATGTCGGCGAACACGGGAGTGGCCCCGGTGATCGCAACCGAGTTGGCGGTCGCGGCAAAGGTAAACGAGGGGACAATCACCTCGTCCCCCGGGCCCACCCCGGCTGCCAGCAGACCCAGGTGCAGGGCGGACGTGCCCGAGTTGACGGCGACCGAGTGCACGCCGTCGACTACCTGCTCGGAAAACTCCTGCTCAAATGCCGCTACCTGCGGCCCCTGAGCGACCATGCCGGAGCGGAGGACGGCCGAAACTGCCTCCACTTCCTCCTCACCAATAATCGGCTTGGCGGGGGGAATAAATGCCAGTTCCTCAGTTGTCATCCGTTTCAACCTCTTCCAGTTCCGTTTCGGAAATTTCCCGGTACATTGTTCCAGCCTCTGGGCAACGATAATATCCCGGCCGATTGGCCTCGGGCTCAAGCTTTAGTCCCGCTTTACCTACCCAACCAATTCGCCGGGCGGGCACACCCACCATCAGGGCGTAGTCGGGTACGTCTTTAGTCACGACCGCTCCTGCGGCTACGGTGGCCCAAGCGCCAATCTTGACCGGTGCCACGCAGACGGCGCGAGCGCCAATCGCGGCCCCCTCGCCAATCGTGACGCCCACCGGCTCCCAGTCACTGGCCGACTTGACCGAGCCGTCCGGATTGACCGCGCGCGGGTTGTGATCGTTGGTCAGCACCACGGCCGGGCCGATAAACACGCCGTCGGCCAGGTAGGCGGGTTCGTAAACCAGGGCGTAATTCTGCACCTTACAGTTCCGGCCCAAGTGGACCCCGGTGCCGATGTAGGCCCCACGCCCAATGATGCAGTTCTCGCCGATCTGGGCATCCTCACGCACCTGAGCCAAATGCCAGACGCTGGTTCCCTCCCCGATCGATGCTTGCGGTGAAACGTCAGCTGAGTCCACAATCCGTGGCATAGACACTCCCTAAAATCGGTTCTGCCAGCGTGCTGCACTAACTGTCATCTCAGACTATCTCACACTGATGAGCAGATGCACATCCCCCAAACCGCGTGACACAATGGACGTATGTGTGCCGATTTTGCCCCCATCACCTCCACCTGGTTGGTGATCCCCCTCTATAACGAGGGCCCCGTCATCGGGGATGTGGTGCGTGAGGCGCGCAAAACTTTCCCCAACATTGTGTGTGTGGATGACGGTTCCAGCGATAGTTCCGCTGAGATTGCCGCCGACGCCGGGGCCTACGTGGTGCAGCACCCGATCAACCTGGGCCAAGGCGCGGCCCTGCAGACCGGGATCGAGTACGTCCTGCACTACACCGAGGCCAAGTACCTGGTCACTTTTGACGCTGACGGTCAGCATTCCACCGACGACGCGGCCGCCATGGTGGCCCGGGCCGAGGCGGATGACCTGTCCGTCATCTACGGGTCCCGGTTCCTTGAAGGGCAGGTCGACATCGGCTGGGCCAAACGGCTGGTGCTGCGCACCGCCGCAACGGTGACCCGGTGGCGCACCGGGCTCAAACTGACCGATGCCCACAATGGACTGCGGCTGCTTCGTCGAGATGCGGCCGCCAGCGTGAGCCTGCAGCAGGATCGGATGGCCCATGCCTCCGAAATCATCGGTCAGCTGGCCAAGACCGACTTCAAATGGGTCGAGATGCCGGTCCATATCCGCTACACAGACTATTCCAAGTCCAAGGGGCAATCCCTCTTGAACTCGGTGAATATTCTGGTTGAACTGGTGCTGGGGTGATCCCGTGTCCTACTGGCTGATCAAAACGATCCTGATTATCGGGCTGGTCGTCGTCACCTACTTCATGATGCGACCGATCAAGAGTGCCAACCACCTGGCACTGCGCCGGTTGGGCGTCATGCTGATCGTGGTGGCGGCAGGCTTCGCGGTTGTCTTCCCCGACGTGATCAACCGGTTGGCTTGGTTGATCGGAGTTACGTCCGGGGTCAACCTCCTGGTTTACGTGCTGTTCCTGGTGGTCTTCACCCAGATGGCCACCGGATATCGGCGCGACTCAGCTAACGATCGTAAACTAACTCTGCTGGCTCGGGCCCTAGCCCTGGAGTCAGCTCCCAAGCCCCCAACTGGCCTTTCCGATCCACACGGTTCCACCCACCGGTCCAACGACGCACCCAGCGGTGCGCCTGACGAGTCTGACCGGGCACACTAGTAGCATGACGGGAAGGGGCCGCCTGGGCTCCGCCGCCGGGAAGAAGTTAACGACAATATGAGCAAAGCTAAATCGCGCGCCAACACTGATCGCCTGCCGATCGCGCACGCCTCACCGAACCCCTACCGGTTCCCTTGGGTTCGTTCGGTGTTAGCGGCGGTGCTGGCGGTCGCTCTCTTCGGTGGGGTGGCCGGGGCCCTCATGATCAACAACCTGGACCACCAGATCAAAGACTCGGTCATCAGCACGGCCAACCGTGGCTCGGACAACAGTCAATCGGCCACGGTGGTGAACGAGGAGTTGCCTCCGGACGCGTTCGAGGGTCGCCCGGTCAACATCCTGGTTTCCGGAATCGACTCCCGATACAACGAGAACGGCGAAATCGGAGCCGGCACCATTGACCTGGACCCGACCATCCGCTCCGACACGACGATGATTCTGCACCTGTCGGCCGACCGTCAGCACGCCACCATTCTTTCCATCCCACGCGACATGATGGTCGACATTCCTTCCTGCCAGACCGCCGACGGTTCCTACACCTACGCGCACTACGGCATGTTCAACTCTGCCTTCGCGGACGGGGCCGGGCTGGACGACATTGCCGGTGGGATCGCCTGCACCCAGGCCACAGTCGAAGACTTCACCGGCATTACCATCGACGGCTTCGTGGTCATTGACTTCACCGGCTTCTCCCGTCTGGTCGACACTCTGGGCGGGGTGGACATCTGCCTGGACGAAGCCATGTATGACGAGTTGGCCGGCCTGGATGTTCCCGCTGGTTGCCAAACCCTGCACGGCCAGCAGGCCCTTGCGTTTGCCCGGGCCCGCAAAGACCTGGCCGACGGATCCGACCTGCGCCGAATCGACCGCCAGCAGTGGCTGATCGGCCAGATGGTCAGCCAGATCCTGGACTCGAACATGTTCACCAACCTCCCGTCCCTGTACAAGTTCGTCCAGGAGGGGCTCAGCACCTCGAAGTTCTCCCCCTCGCTGAACAGCTGGCGGACCGACGCGGCGCTGCTGAACTCGATCCGGAACACCCCGCGCGAGAACATCCGTTTCGTCACCACCCCGTACCTGCCGGATCCGGAGGATGAAAACCGCGTCCTGCCCGACTACTACCAGGCATCCGCGATCTTCCAGGCGCTGATCGACGATCAGCCACTGCCGGCGGGCACGCTGTTCCGAAACCTGCAGAACCAGACCTTCATCGTGGGAGACGCCGGCGAGGCCATCATGACTGACGACCTGGGCAACCCCTACGAGCTGGACGAAAACGGAGCCCCGATCATTCCTTCCGACGAGGAAACCGGGGAGTAGGAGACACCCGTGTCAACCCCACCGCCCGCATTTCCCCCCGCCCACGGTGATCAGCGTCGCCGACCCACCCGGCCCGGGGGCGAGGCGGCCCCACCCAAAGCGGGCACTCCCCCTCGTCGATCGATCCTTCCCGACGCCCAGGCCGAGCCTCCCAGAGCGGAGACACCCAAGCCGTCGGCTCCGCCTCCCCCTTCCTACGCGCCCCGGCGCAAACCTGCGGCGCCACCATCAGTGCAGCCGGCCACCCGGCCACCCGGGGCCGGACCCGCTCAGGCGTGGGCGCCCCAGCCCGTGGCGACTCAGCCCGCCCCGAGCCGGTCGACCGCCTCGCCCGGCTATCCGGGATCAGGGCCGGCCCGAAAACGCCGGCGCTCCCACCCGTGGCGCGCTCTGATCGTGCTCGTCCTGCTGGTGGTGATCGCCTGGCCCGCCTGGCTGGTGTTCTGGGTCAATTCGAACCTGCACCGAGTCGATGCGCTGGTACCGGGCGGAAGCGAAACCGGCACCACCTACCTGCTGGCGGGCAGCGACGGCCGAGTCGAAGGGGACCCGGGCGACATCGAAGGCGAACGCTCCGACTCGATCATGCTGATTCGGAAGGCGCCGGGCGGGCAGACCTCCATGATCTCGCTGCCGCGCGACACCTACGTGGACATTCCCGGCTACGGCTGGAATAAGATCAACGCCTCATTCTCATTTGGTGGCCCCCAACTGCTGGTGGAGACCGTGCAGAACCTGACCGGCCTGCACGTGGACCACTACGTTCAGATCAACATGCAGGGGTTCGGGCCCCTGGTGGACGCGGTCGGCGGGGTAAACCTGTGCCTCGACATGGATGTGAACGACGAACTGTCCGGGCTGAACTGGACCGCCGGCTGCCACGACGTGGCCGGCGAGGAGGCGCTCGCGTTTGCGCGGATGCGCTACTCCGATCCGCGCGGCGACCTGGGCCGAGCCGAACGCCAGCGGCAAGTCATCTCGGCGGTAACGAAGAAGACGTTCTCCCCCTCGATGCTGATTAACCCGGCGGCGCAGTGGCGTTTGGCCGAGACCGGGACCGAGACTCTGTCGGTGGATCAGAAGACCGGGGTGATCGACATTGCGCGGCTGCTGCTCGCGTTCCGTTCTGCTAGCCGCGGCGACCTGTCTGGGACTCCCCCGCTGGCATCCGAGTCGGAAATGACTGACGTTGGCTCCGTGGTACTGCTGAACGAGGACCTGGCGCCCGGGTTCTTCGAGGCGCTGCGGGACGGGACGTTGACGGCGGAGGACTTCGCCACGGACTTCTAGTGCCGACTGGTCAGTCTTGTCCGACCAGTCGAGCGGAGGGTGATGCAGAAGGGCCGCCCCTGCGGGACGGCCCTTCTGACTCTCACACGCCGAGTGGGCGCACTAGTTTGACCACTCGATCTTTCTGGGGCCCTGCTGCCACGCCTCCCAGGCAGACTCGAGGATCTCTTTCACCCCGTACTGGGCTGACCAGCCAAAGTCTTCTTGAATCCGGCTCGCATCCCCAATCAGCTTGGGTGGGTCGCCCGCTCGCCGCGGAGCCACCTCGATCGGGAAGTCCATCCCGGAAATGTCCCGCAGGCCCTCAATGATCTCGCGAACCGAAGTTCCCTTGCCGGTCCCCACGTTGAACTGGTGATGCTCCAGCTTCCCCGAGTTCAGCTGGTCCAGCGCCTTGATGTGCGCATCGGCCAGGTCCATCACGTGAATGTAGTCGCGGATGCAGGTGCCGTCCGAGGTCGGGTAGTCGTCCCCGAAGATCTTCGGAGCCTGCCCCTTTGCCAGGCGGTCCAGGACCATGGGAACCAGGTTCAGCACCGCGGGGTCCTGCAGGTCCACCCAGCCGGTGCCGGCCACGTTGAAGTAGCGCAGAGCCACCCACTGCAGGTCCCAGGCCACCTCGCAGTCAGCCAGCAACTGCTCGCCAATCAGCTTCGTCTCCCCGTAGGGGTTGATCGGCTTGAGGTCGATGTCCTCGGGCACCACGTCCACCGGCGGCATCCCGTAGACCGCTGCCGAAGAGGAAAAGATCATCTTTTCCACCCCCGCGTCGTTCATGGCCCGGGTCAGGTTCGCCATGCCGCCAATGTTCTGCCGGAAGTACCAGGAGGGACGCTGGACCGACTCACCCACCTGCTTGCGAGCTGCAAAGTGGATCACCGCCTCGACGTCGTCATCGACCATCGTGTCGGTCAACAGCCGCCACGCCTCGTCCGTCGAAATGTCCGTTTTTACCAGCTTGGCATCCCCGATTCGCTTCGGGTTGCCAAACGAGAGGTCGTCCACCACGACGACCTTTTCCCCCCGCTCCTGCAGGAGACGCACCACATGCGCGCCGATGTATCCGGCGCCACCAGTTACCAGAATTGTCATACCTCCAGCATACGCGGTCCAGCCAGCCCACTTTTGGTCCCTTATGCTATTCAGGTGATGAAAGTACCGCCGCGACTGGTCGAGCTGACCCAGTTTGGCACTGTCGGCGCCCTCGCCTGGGTGGTGGACTTCGCCGTATTCAATCTGGTCAGGGCGGCCCTGCCCCTCCAGTTCGTCCTCGCAGCTAAGGTGGCCGCGGTCCTGGTGGCCGCCTGTTTTTCCTGGATGCTAAATCGGCTGTGGACTTTCCGATCCCGGGCCACCGACCGGCCGGGGCGCGAGCTCCTCATCTTCCTGGTGGTTAACGCGCTGGGGTTGACACCGCCGCTGCTGTGCCTGTGGGTCTCCCACTACCTGCTCGGTTGGACCAGCGTCTGGGCGGACAACATTTCCGCCAATGTGGTCGGCCTGGCGCTGGGGACGGTTCTGCGCTACTTCGGCTACCGGTACCTGGTGTTTTCACAGCCGGCGACTGCGCCGACCGACCGATAGCAGCGGACCCTGCGGCATCACCAGGTCCGGATCAAAGTTGGAAGGAATCGCGGCCAAAGACAGGGTGAACACCGGTGGGTGGGTTTGGGTCAGTTCGAGGCGGCCTCCCATAGCCTGGGACAGATCCTTGGCCAGGGCTAGGCCAATCCCGGAAGACCCGTGTCCCGAGACGCCCATGTCGAAGATCTCGTCCACCATGTCGTCCTCAATGCCTTCCCCCTCATCGCTCACCTCAATGAGCACACCGCGCGAGCTGGCGGCTTTCCGGGCCCGCACCACCGTCTTCCCCGCGCCGTAGCGCAGCGAGTTTTCGATCAAAGTGGCGAGCACTTGGGAAATCTTCCCCGCCTCCGCCAAAATGGGCCGCTCCGCCTCGTCCAAGAAAACTAGTTCCCGGCCGGCAGCGGCAAACTGATCCTCCCACTCCTCCCGCTGCGTGTTGAACACCTCCAGGATGTGCAGGGCTTCGGTGGAGCTTTGATTGCGTCGGCGCTCGTCGAGGAGTTCGGTCACCACCGAGGTCAACCGCTCCACCTGATCCAGACAGGCCCGAGCCTCCTCGCGGACCTCGTCCTCGGTGGTAATCATCTCGATTTCCTCGAGGCGCATCGACAGCGCCGTGATGGGCGTGCGCAACTGGTGAGAGGCGTCGGCCGAGCGTTGGCGTTCGGCTGCCAACCGGCCGGCCATCCGCTCGCCCGTCCGGACCAGTTCCTCCTGAACCAGGTCAATTTCTTCAATCCCGGAGGGCTTGAGGCGGGCCCGGACCTGCCCGGAACCAATCTGTTCGGCCTGCGCGGCCAGGTAGATGAGCGGAGCGGACAAGCGTCTGGACATCCGGTAGGCCAGATACCACCCGAGCAGAATCGACAGCAGGGCGCCCCCGGCAAAGAACATGGCGGCGCGGGCAACCGAGGTGGCGACCGGGTAGGCGCTGATCTGCATGATGACGGTGGCGCCGTTGGAGGAGCGAACTTTGGCTTCTAGCAGCGGCCCGCTCCGCTTGGTCCCGGAAATTACTTTGTACTCTCCGCCAACTCTGATCTCGGTGAAGGCGTCCTGCTCCCCCGACACCGGGTTGGTGAGCGCGGCCACCAGCGGCTGGGTGACCCACAGGTCGTCGTCGAGGCGGCGGTCGATCGACCGGCCCAGCGTCTGCACGCGCGTGTCGAGGGCAGACTGGGCCGAGTTCCAGACCAGCATTCCCGCCACTACCGAGCCGGGAATCCCCATGATCAGGGCCACAATCGTCACCACGGTGACAATTAGCCGAGTTGTCCGCGCGCGCATGTCAGCGCCAGGTTACTTCTCGAAACGGAAGCCCATCCCCCGCACAGTGGAGATGTAGCGCGGATCGGCGGTATTGTCACCTAGCTTTCGGCGAAGCCACGACACGTGGGTGTCGAGGGCCTTAGTCGACCCCTGCGGATCCGAGCCCCACACTTCCCGCATCAGGTCTTCGCGCGAAACCATCGTGCCGGCCGAAGAGACCAGCACCCGGAGCAGATCGAACTCTTTCGCCGAGAGGGAGACTTCTTCCCCGCCGACGAAAACTCGGTGTCCGGCCAGGTCCACAACCACGTCCTGGACCCGGATTTCCGAGTCGGCCGCCTCGGACCCGGACCGGCGCAGCAGGGCCCGAACCCGGGCCAGGAGTTCTGCCAGCCGGAACGGCTTAGTCACATAGTCATCGGCACCGGCGTCCAGGCCGATCACCATGTCCACCTCATCCGTGCGGGCGGTCAAAATCAAAATGGGCGTATCCAGGCCGCGGGAGCGAATCTCGCGCGCCACATCGAGCCCGTCCATGTCCGGCAGACCCAAGTCCAGCACGATCAGGTCGGCCGATCCAACCTCGTTCAGCGCGCCTCGGGCCGTGCCGTGAGCACGCACCTCGTAGCCTTCCCGGCCAAATGCCCGGGCCAGCGGTTCCGAAATCGCCGGGTCGTCCTCAACGAGAAGCACAGTAGTCATCTGAATCCTCTTTCCTCCCCAGCCGGGGCTCAGCACCCGTCAAAGTTTATGAGTTACTTAAAGAATAGACCAAGTTTGGTGAAAATACAGGGTCACTTCTCGGGTTCAGGCACCTTGTCCCAGGTAATCATATACGGGGAGACCCGTCCAAACCCCCTCAACCTGGTCGAAGGGAACTCGCGCACACCAAATCCGTCGCCGCCGCGCCCGGCAGAAATCAGTGCGGCCGTCGGAGAGTCGGTCAGAATATCGCCCGTCGGCGCGATATCGACGAGGCGGGAAGCCAGGTTGACCGGGGGCCCAAAGACATCCCCGGAGCGGGAAAAAACATCCCCGTAAACAAGGGAGGCCCGCACCGGCAAAATCCCCTCCGTTTGGCCGAGCGCGTCCATCAGCGAGGTCACCACCCGCACCCCGGTCGGTAGATCGTCAGCGATGAAGAACACCGCGTCCCCAATCATCTTGACCACCCGGCCCCCCTGGGCGGTCACCGCCGACCGACACAGATACTCGAAGCGCTCAATCAGACCCACCAGCTGATCGCCCATAGCCGACGAGTTGGAGGTGTAAGAAACCATGTCGACGAACCCGAGCGAACGCGACAGGGGGAAGCGCCGCCGCGAATGATCCGACGGGCGCATCGCCACCTCTTTGGTGATCCGCTCAAGCAGTGCCTCCATCTGGCGGCGCCAGACATAAAGGAGCTGAGACTCAAAGATCGGAACGTAGGTCTCCATGTCGTCCAGCGTCACGAGCCGAGCGGCCGAGTCATCCAAACCGTACCGGCGCTCAGCGTCCTCCACCAGGGCCTCAATTTGCCACAGGGCCAACCGGTCCGCCAGGTGCGAGCCCGCCCGGGCCAGCGACAAAGCCGTGCCCGGCTGCAGGTTATGCTCCTCCAACAGGCCCATCCACTCGCGAAAAGCCTCCAGATCGGCCCGGGTGAACTTCACCTCGCCCGGCTCCGGAACTGGGAAACCCATCGCCAACCAGTAGTCGTTGAACTCCTCCAAGGTGGCGTCGGCCGCCTCGGCCAACTGTGCGGACGTCAGAGTTGGCTCACCCCCAAGGAGCTGGCGCCGATAGGTAACCGGAGTCGAATGTGGGTGCGCCGGAGGGGGCGACTGGCTAACGCCAGCGAGCGACTGGCCCTTCGGTCCGTCTGCAATCGGCATTCGCACCTGCGCATCCTTTGGCAACGAAAAATCTCCCCAAACTTCGGTGTGGTCTATTTCACTTTAGACCATCAGGGGCGCGCGTGGCGAGAGGCGATCTCACCTTCGTGTCAGCCCTGCGTGAACTACCCTAGGGGAATGAGCAAGAACACAGACACCACTCAACTGCCCCAGCCCCGTCCAGCATCAGCCCTGGACGAGCGCTGTGACCAGTATATTCACCAGTACGCGAAACTGAACCCGCTCGCCGCCCTGGATTGGGGAATCGGGCAGTCGGAAGGCAAACTTCCGGACTACTCCCCCGCCGGGCTGGCCGCTGAGCAGGCGCTTGGCGCCGAGTTGCTCGCCTATGTGCGGGAGCCAAGGAATCGCGAACAGTTCGACTCCATCGACCGGATCACCGCCGCCGCGCTGGAGGACCGGCTCGGCCTCGATCAGGAACTGTACGAGGCTGGCGAGTTCGAGCGGACCCTCAACAACATTGCCTCGCCGCTCCAGGAGGTGCGGGACGGGTTTGATCTGCTCCCCAAGGACACTCTCGCCGACTGGTCGGTCATTACCGACCAGTCGGCGAGAGTGGGTGCGGCCCTGTCCGGATTCCGCGAATCCCTCGGCGTCGCCGCTGCTCGCGGAGAGGTAGCTGCCCGCCGGCAAGTACTCATCGCCATTGAACAGGCGCGGGCCGCGGCCGACCTAGCCGACCCAAGCTCCGTCTTCTCACAACTCCGAGCTGAAGGGATCGCCGCCGGAGCCCCCACCACCGATCTCGAGAACGCCACCGCCGAGGCCGCCAGCGCCTACGGCCAACTGGCTGACTGGCTCGAACGGGAGCTTCTTCCCCTGGCACCCGCCGCTGACGGCGTGGGCCGAGAACGCTATGAGCGTTTCTCCCGCCTGTTTGTAGGAGCCACAATCGATCTGGATGAGACCTACGAGTGGGGGTTGGACCAACTCGCCCAGATTGACGCCGAACAGCGGCGAATCGCTCGGGAGATCTTCGGAACCGACCTGCCGGCGAAAGAGGCGCTCAACCGGCTCAATGCGGACCCGAAACTGACGCTGCACGGGCGCGAGGCCCTCCGCGAATGGATGCAGGCCACCGCTGATCAGGCCATCAAGGACCTCAACGGCACAGAGTTCGACATTCCTGAGCCGCTCCAGCGGATCGAATGCATGTTGGCTCCCTCCGGCAACGGAGGCATTTACTACACCGGCCCCAGCACCGACTTTTCCCGGCCCGGCCGGATGTGGTGGTCCGTGCCCGCGGGAGAGGACGAGTTCCACGTGTGGCAGGAGCGGACCACGGTCTTCCACGAGGGCGTCCCCGGTCACCACCTGCAGATCGGCCTGGCCATGACCGGCCCATCGCAGCCGAACCTTTGGCGGCGGCTGGCGTGCTGGAACTCTGGCCACGGCGAAGGATGGGCCCTCTACGCGGAGAACCTGATGGTCGAGCTGGGATACCAGACTGAGCTTCCGGACCTGATGGGGGTGCTGGACGCCCAACGGCTCCGCGCAACTCGGGTTGTGCTGGATATTGGTGTGCACCTCGGGAAGGAGCGCCCCGACGGGAACGGAAACTGGGACAGCGCCTTCGCGGAGGAGTTCCTGGCCAGCAACGTGGCGATGACCGACGGGTTCCGGCAGTTCGAGCTGGACCGGTACCTGGGTTGGCCCGGCCAGGCGCCGTCGTACAAGGTGGGACAGCGCCTGTGGGAGCAGCTTCGGGTCGACTACCTGAGCCAGCACGGCACAGGACTCACTGCGGAAGCAGGCCGGCGCCAGTTCCACACAGCGGCACTCGGGCTCGGAAGCCTCCCGATGGACACCCTACGGGATGCACTTCTGGGGCCTGCGAACTGATGGCTCACAATCATCCTCGGGCCGCTCGAGTAGGCCTGGTGTTGGCGTCCGCCTCCCCGGCGAGGGCGAAACTCCTGCTGGAGGCAGGAATTGAGCCGCAGGTGCTGCCGACGGAGGTTGATGAAGATGCCATTTTGTCGACTGGTCGGTCTAGTGCGACCAGTCGGCATGAGGAGCTGACTCCGGCCGAGGAGGTGAACCTGCTGGCCCAAGCCAAGGCACGGGCAGCACTGCTGACTGGGCGCATAAGCCCGACCAGTCAGCAGCTTTTGGTCCTTGGGTGTGACTCCATGCTGTCCTTCCGCGGGCAAATGCTCGGCAAACCACATGAGCCCCAGGTAGCAGTTGAACGGATCCGTGAGCTCCAAGGTCAGGATGCAGTTCTTTGGACCGGCCACCACCTGATTCTGCTCGAGCTAGAACCTGACCGGGGTTCCTACCGAACAGTCCAAGAGGTGACCGGGTCGGCTTCCACCACGGTTCACTTCGGCTCCATCAGCGAAGCGGAAATCCAAGCGTATGTTGCCACCGGAGAGCCGCTGGAAGTGGCTGGCTCCTTCACCATTGATGGGCTCGGCGGTCCCTTCATCCGAGGGGTGACGGGGGACCCGCACGCGGTGGTCGGCTTGTCCCTGCCCCTTTTGCGAGACCTGGCCACCGAACTGGGTATCTTCTGGCCGGATTTGTGGACCACCGGCTCGTCCAACTAGTTGCCCCACCTGTGCCGAATCAGCACAGAAAGGTAAAGTAAACATATGGAAAGTTTTCTTGCGTGGGGTATTGGTCTGGCGACGGTGACAGAATCGGGACGCACGTTAGACGTGTGGTATCCAGAACCGCACCTGGGTCCGATGCCTGAAGGCGGCGACCCGGAACTGCTGAACACGCTGTCTCAGCTGGAGCGAAACGACGAGGCCCGCGGGGTTCACACCTCCGTGGTCCGGTGCGTGGCCGACCTGCATGACCAACCCGGCTCCACCGCCGATGCCTACCTGCGTCTTCACCTGCTGTCCCACCGCCTCGTCCAACCCAACACCATGAACTTGGACGGGATGCTGTCCCGGCTGCCGGTGGTGGTCTGGACTTCGGCCGGCCCTTGCTCGATCAACAACTTCGAGACCACCCGCTATCGGCTCCGCGCCCAGTACGGGCATCCAATCGGCGTCGTCGGGGTCGACAAGTTCCCACCGATGGTCAACTACGTGGTTCCGTCGGGAGTGCGAATCGCCGATGGCGCGCGCGTCCGGCTCGGTGCCCACCTGGCTGCCGGCACCACGGTGGCTCACGGCGGAGTTGTCAACTACAACTCGGGCACGCTGGGCCGGTGCAGCATCGAGGGCCGGCTCGCACAGGGAGTCGTAATTGGCGAGAACACCGATATTGGCGCGGGCGCCTCGACCATGTCCATGGTGGCCGACGGCTCGGGAGCCAAAGTTTCCATGGGCGAGAACTGTCTGCTGGGAGCCAACTCCGGGCTGGGGATTCCCCTCGGCGACGACTGTGTGGTCGAGTCGGGGCTTTACCTGACGGGTACCACCCAGGTTTCCCTGATGCTGACCGGAGGCGTGGTGCCCGGTGACGACGGTATGTTTGTCGACCCGGTGGTGGTGCCAGCGCTGGACCTGGCGGGAGCCTCGAACGTCCTGTTCCGCCGGAACTCCGTGAACGGTAGGGTGGAGGCCCTGGCCCGAGGAGGAAAGCCGATCCGGTTGGCAGATGGCAGCACCCCGAGCGTGCACTCCTAAGCAAAAGCTGATCCCCGCCAGTAAGCTCTGGCGGGGATCTTGCTGTCCTTAGCGACTAACTAGCCTTCGTGGACTTCCTTGGCTCGGCCACGAAGCGGCACGTAGTCGCGCTCCACGTAGCCGGTGTACACCTGGCGCGGGCGACCGATCCGAGTAGTCGGGTCGTTGACCATCTCGCGGTACTGGGCGATCCAGCCGGGGAGGCGGCCCAGGGCAAACAGCGGCGTGAACATCTTCGTCGGGAAGCCCATCGCCGAGTAGATCAAGCCGGTGTAGAAGTCGACGTTCGGGTACAGCTTGCGCTCGTGGAAGTAATCGTCGTGCAGGGCGATCTCCTCCAGCTCCATTGCGATGTCGAGCTTGCGGTCGCGCTTGCCCAGCCGGGTCAGCACGTCGTGGGCGCTCTCCTTCACAATGGCGGCCCGGGGGTCGTAATTCTTGTACACCCGGTGGCCGAAGCCCATCAGGCGGACGCCGGCCTCCTTGTTCTTCACCCGGTTGATGTAGGTGTGAACGTCCTCGCCAGATTCCTCAATCTGCGTCAACATGCGCAGCACCGCCTCGTTTGCGCCGCCGTGAAGCGGGCCCGCCAAGGCACCCACGCCCGACGCGACCGACGCGTACAGGTTCGAATCCGAAGAACCGACCATCCGCACGGTCGACGTCGAACAGTTCTGCTCGTGATCAGCGTGCAGGATGAGCAGCATGTCGAGCGCCCGGACCAGGGCCGGATCGATGTCGTAGGACTGGTAAGGCATTCCGAACGTCATCCGAATGAAATCTTCGGTGTAGCCGCGCTGGTTGTCGGGGTAAAGCAGGGGAAGGCCCGCCGCCCGCTTCGCAATGTACGAGATCATGGTGGGGATCTTCGCCAGAAGCAGGACCAGTGCGCGATCCAGTTGCTCCGGGACGTGCGGGTTCAGGGTGTCCTCATAGTAGGTGGCCATCCCCGCAACGCCCGCCTGCAGGATCGCCATCGGGTGTCCGTTCGCCGGGAAGGCAGTGAAGAACGCCTTGAAATCCTCGTGGAGCAGGCGCTGAGACTGGATGGATCGCAGGAACTTCTCGAGGGCGGTCGCCGTGGGAAGCTCACCGTAAATCAGCAGGTACGCCACTTCCAGGAACGAGGAATGGCGCGCCAACTGCTCAATCGGGTAGCCCCGGTAGCGCAAAATGCCGGCATCCCCGTCGATGTAAGTCACCGATGAGGCGCAGGAAGCCGTGTTGGCAAACCCGTAGTCCAGGGTCACGTCACCCGTGGAGCTCAGGAGCTTGCCGATTCCCAGGCCGTCGGAACCAACACTGGCGGAAACCCGGGGAAGCGGTACCTCAACGCCTTCGTCGATCAGTACGCCATCGCCTTTTTGAGCTGGGGTAGCTTCGTCGACTTCTTCGACCGGATCAGTCTTCTTAGTCATTCTGTTGAGACTCCTTGGTTAAGTGCACTGGGGCCCAGACCCCGATTGTCGTCTATGCGTCATTTGTGTAGTCCCCGCATGTTCACCGTTGTGCGGCTGGGCACTCCATGACACTAGTCCCAGGTTATTACGTTTCGTGTGTAAGCGCACAACGTTCCTAGGATTCGATCCGCTCGCAGGCAGCATCGATCCTTTCGTCCGTCGCGGTCAGTGCGATCCGCACGTGATTCCGCGCGGTTGGGCCATAAAAGTCACCTGGGGCGACGAGGATTCCGCGGGCGGCGAACCAGTTCAGGAGGGCTCGGCCACCAACTGCCGACTGGTCGGTCTTTCCCGCCCAGTCAGCGGGGCTAGTCACCCAGAGGTACAATCCTGCCTCGTTCGATTCGTCGAGCTCGAACCCAGCCCTGGACAGTGCCGCTGCGAGCTTGCGCCGCCTCTCCCGGTACCGTTCATACTGCTCGTCGACGTGGGCTCGATCCGTCAAAGCCGCGCTCATAGCCGCCTGCACCGGAGCGGGCACCATCATTCCGCCGTGCTTGCGCACCTCCAGCAACGCCTGAACCAGCTGCGGGTCGCCCACCACTACTCCGGCCCGATAACCTGCCATGTTCGACTGCTTAGAAAGTGAGTACACAACGAGCAGACCGGAGACATCACCCTCGCAAACCGCAGGATGCAAGAGAGACGGCACCCCCTCGTCCCGGTACCGCTGCGACCAGGGCAACTCTGCGTAGCACTCGTCGGCCACGACAATCGCATTCCGCTCCCTAGCCCACCGGACGACAGACTTCAGCTGATCCGCCGAGAGCACCTGGCCAGTCGGGTTCGACGGCGAATTGAGCCAGACAATGTCCGCGGTGTTCGGCCAGGTCGAGACGTCGGCCTGGTTCACTGCCAGCGGAACTGCTCCCGCCAAGTTGGCCCCCACCTCGTACGTTGGGTAGGCGACATCCGGAAACAGGATCACATTGCCTTCGCGCGCTCCCAGCATGCGCGGCAACCAGGCCACAATCTCTTTGGACCCGGTCGTAGGCAAAACGCCACTTTCGCCCGGGTCAACCATCCCGCGATGCTGGACCCATGCTCTGATGGCGTCACGCACCTGCTGCGTGCCTGCGACGAGCGGATACCCAGGGGAATCAGAGCTGGCTCGGAGCGCATTCTGAACTACCTCAGGAGTGGCATCGACCGGCGTCCCAACAGACAGGTCAACAATGCCGCCAACATGCTCTTCGGCACGTGCCCGGGCCTCGCTAATTGTGTCCCACGGGAAATCTGGCAGGTTCAGGGGGGCGAGCATGAAACTCCTAATTGGCGACTGGTCGGGATTGTGCGACTAGTCGCGCGGAGGGAGAGCAGCCACCATCGGGTCGTCGTAATCGAGCGGCCCGGTCTTTTGGGCGCCACCTGGCGAGCCAATCTGGTTGAAGAACTCAACGTTAGCCCGGTAGTAGTCCGACCACTTTTCTGGCAAGTCGTCCTCATAGAAGATGGCTTCTACCGGACACACTGGCTCGCAGGCGCCGCAGTCGACACACTCGTCAGGGTGAATGTAGAGCGAACGCTTCCCCTCGTAAATACAGTCAACGGGACACTCATCCACACAGGCTCGGTCCTTGACGTCGACACAAGGTTCAGCAATTACGTAAGTCATGATTCCTCCTGTAGATGCTCAACCATTATGGCACTGTCTCGAGCAGAAGAGCGAGTACACTTTGGGTGACTGGACGCATATTGACGACCACTCGGTGAACTCTATGAAAACGAACCTACCCCCGTTGCCCTGGCTCGCCTGGACCCCAGGCGAACGAGTGGTGGTCAGATACAAAAGCGAAGACGGAATCCACGATGCGCTGGGCACCCTGGTGGAGACCACACCCCACTATGTGGTGGTGGAGGCAAAGCGCGGCCTGGTGAAGGTTCCTGCCCACCAGATGATCACGGGTAAGAAGGTCTCACCCGATCTCAAATAGACCGCGCCCGATGATCGACTGGGCGCAAATGCCCGACCAGTCGCCAGTTGCTTCTACTTGTTGGCCCGGCGTTTGCGCGCCGCAATCTTGAACCGGTCCTGCGCGTTAAGCTCCACCTTGCGCACGCGAACCGACTCTGGGGTGACCTCAACGCATTCGTCCTCGGCGGCAAACTCGAGCGCCTCCTCCAGGGACAACTTCCGCGAAGGCGTCAGGCTTTCGTACACATCCGCCGAGGCTGACCTCATGTTGGTCTGCTTCTTCTCGCGCGTAATATTCACGTCCATGTCTTCATTGCGAGGATTTTCGCCGACAACTTGACCCTCATACACTTCCGAGCCCGGCTCGACGATAAATGAAGCCCGTTCCTGCAGGTTCAACATGGCGTAGGGGGTAGCCTGTCCGGGACGGTCCGCCACCAAGGACCCCGTCTTACGCTGCTCAATGTCCCCGGCCCACGGCTCGTAACCGGCCGCGATAGAGGACTGAATCCCCGTCCCACGAGTATCAGTCAAGAACTGGGTGCGGAACCCAATCAGGCCCCGCGCCGGGACCACAAATTCGAGCCGCATCCACCCGGTTCCATGGTTCGACATGGTCTCGAGCCGGCCCTTGCGCTCCGCGAGCAACTGGGTTACTGCCCCCAGATAATCCTCGGGGATGTCCACCGTCAAGCGCTCCATCGGCTCGTGCAACTTGCCGTCCACCATCCGGGTGACCACGGTCGGTTTGCCCACGGTCATCTCATAGCCTTCACGGCGCATTTGCTCAACCAGAATGGCCAGAGCCAATTCACCTCGCCCCTGAACTTCCCAAGCGTCGGGGCGGTCAGTTGGCAACACCCGTAGAGAAACGTTGCCAACCATTTCTCGTTCTAGGCGTTCCTTGAGGGCGCGAGCGGTCACCTTGGCACCCTTCACCCGGCCCGCCATCGGCGAGGTGTTGATGCCAATAGTCATCGAGATGGCCGGATCGTCCACAATGATCCCGGGAAGTGGGTGGGGATCATCCTTGTCCACGAGCGAGTCACCGATAGTGATCTCGGGAATGCCGGCCACAGCCACGATGTCGCCAGGCCCAGCGACCTGCGATGGAACTCGCTCTAGTCCCTCGGTCCGAAGCAACTCGGCAATCCGGACGTTGCGGGTATCCCCGTCAGGGCGGACCCACGCCACCTGGTCGCCTCGGTGCAGTTCGCCATTGTGGACTCGAACCAGAGCCAAGCGGCCCAGGAACGGAGAAGCATCCAAGTTTGTCACCTGCGCTTGAAGGGGCGCACCCTCCACGTAATGCGGCCCGGGGATTGCCTCCAGGATGGTCCGGAACAGAGGCTCCATGTCATTATCCGGCAGGTCGCCGTCATCGGGCTTGTTAAGGGAAGTCAGACCGGCCTTGGCCGAAGCATAGACGACGGGGACCTCAAGAATCCGGTCGATGTCGACGTCATAGCCGTCACCCAAAGAGTCCTCCGCGAGCGAGAGAAGCAGGTCAGAAGTCTCCTGCACCACCTCGTCAATTCGGGAATCTGGTCGATCCACCTTGTTGACCACCAGGATCACGGGCAGCAGAGCCCGCAGCGCCTTGGACAAAACAAACCGGGTCTGAGGCAGTGGCCCCTCCGAAGCATCCACCAGTAGGACCACGCCGTCAACCATCGAAAGGGCGCGTTCCACCTCGCCTCCGAAGTCCGCGTGTCCCGGAGTGTCGACCACGTTGATGACGACCCCGCCGTCAAGGCCCAGCTCCTGAGCGGCCGGACCTGCGTAGTTAACGGCCGTGTTCTTGGCCAGGATCGTGATGCCCTTTTCTCGTTCAAGATCGCCCGAGTCCATTACTCGCGTGCCAGTGCTTTCCGCGGTCTGGTGGGACGAAAAGGCACCCGCCTGCCACAGCATCGCATCAACCAGGGTGGTTTTGCCGTGGTCCACATGTGCAACGATTGCAACGTTGCGTAGGTCGGGGCGTACGGGCACTTTTCCTCCATCTGCCGACTGGTCGGTCTAGTCCGCCCAGTCGAAGTTCATCGGGTGCAGGGAGCAAATCGACCGTCTCACACCTGCGATTACTTTCGCCGACCGCCCTGCTCACCGGGCACATTCATTAATCCAGCGTAGCCATGATTCACCTGGACACCAGAGAAAATTCAAGAGAAATTCGCCACGTCTCCTTGGCCTTGCCGGGCTAGCTGAGGCGCAGCAGGGTCGCTTTCGGGGTCCAACAGACGACAACAATCGGGTCGGAACTTCCGGTGCGCTACCCCAACACTATTGGCTGGTAGTCCTGCCGTACCCATGCATTTCGCAACCGTTGCCACCGGGAGATCGACCAAGGTCGCCGTTCGCTGACAACCAACGGTCTTTTGAGCCACTTGGCGACTTCACGTTCGAAAGTCATTTTGGGACCTCGCAGTTCGCTGTATCGGACAGACATCACTCGCCATCCTTGGCGCTCGATCTCCTCCCGACGAAGGCGGTCTGCGTCCGCCTTTTCCCCGGTCAGCGGGTGATACTTGCTGGAATCACATTCGAGACCAAGATTGACCGCGTTGCCACCAGATTCTAGCCATCCAAGGTCGAGCCGGAACGGGGCCTGGAGATGGGGAACCTTGACCGGCACCTGCGGAGTTGGAGCGGGAAGACCGGCCTCAAACAGACGAATCCGAACCGAAGTCTCAAAAAATGATTCCGAGCGGGAGTCCATTAGTCTGATCGCCTCGCGCAGCACGCGAATCCCCCGCCACCCACGCATTAGCGCCACCCGTTCCTCGAGATCTGCTTTGGTTATCCAACCGCGGCGGACAAATGTCTCGAGCACGTGTGTGGCCACATCTAGCGAGGCCCCCAGGGACATATCCAACGCGGTTCGAAGGGCAGAGGTGCACCGGATCCCGTATCTACGAACAAGGTCACCCGGCTCAAACTTGAGGATCCGACACCGGACACCTGGACGTCGGATCGCCCTGTTCCCTTCCGGACGGGCCACGCACAGCCGGAAAGGCTGCTGGTAGGAGGATGCGGGCCTAGCTTCAATCCCGTAGAGCAGGCCTGCAGATTCTCCTGCCATGACGGTGTCAACTGGGAGAATGCTCATGAGTGCCAACATGGTCTCCTCCGTCGTCAGGTTCCTGGTGCTATACCAGCCAAATGCGAGCGGAAACAGTCCTTCCCGAGCCCGGGCTCTACCCACGGTTTTGCCAAAATCTCTCACCTGCGCGGCCGACACTACCGGCAGCAACCCAGTCCCCTCGTGGGTGTAGTTCAAACCTGAAGAGCTGAAATGAAACCACGGTCTGCCGACAGGTGCCGGTCCGCTCAGGCCAATACGCTCATTGCGGTCGAGTTCAATCTGGTTGAAACCCAACAAGGCAGATCCGCGACGAGTGGCGCGCGGAACCAGGCTCCGGGTGGGCGGAGCCAGCAATCGTCGGGGATGAAACGCCCCCGGAACGGGAATGGGCAGGTTCGTGAGTTGACGCATCCTTCAACTTTGGCCGTTTCCGTCTGACTTGCCCACTCCCCTCGACCTCAGGCAGTGGAGAACTCACATCGGCGCAACTTGTGGACAGATTTTGCACCACCTTGGGCATGAGACGAAGCTTGATACAGAGACTGCGCCAATACTGGTGGAAGCCGGGCAACGCGTAGATCAATGCACGAGACGGAGATTGGAAGGGGAAACCTTGCAGGCGCTAAGTGATTCGGATCAGGAAAGTGCCGTTGCAGCGACTGGGCGGACAAGACTGACCAGTCACCCATCTCCGGGCGTGATCTCCCTCCTTGCCGTCATCGTCACCGCCATTGTTCTCCGGCCAGCAGCCACCTCAATTGGCCCGCTGCTAGCAGAGTTGAAGGCCGACTTGGGCATGTCCGATACCGTGGCGGGCCTCCTTACCGCGCTTCCGGGCTTGTCGTTTGCCTTTATCGGCCTAACTGCCAATCGACTGGCCCCAAAACTTGGTCTAGTCGGCTCACTGATTCAAGCAGCCCTCTTCATCACCCTCGGCTCAGCCATCCGGGTACTCACTGGCTCCTGGGAGCTGTTTCTGGGCTTCTCCCTCATCGCCCTGGCCGGAATGGCCATCGGGAACGTGCTACTCCCAGCTTTCATCAAAGTGGCCTACCCCAACTCAGCTACCGCCATGTCCACTGTCTATACGACATTCTTGGCGCTCGGAGCCATCCTCCCCACAATTCTTGACCGCCCCCTCGAAGAAGTGGGGTCCAGCTGGCTGGGGTCCGATCGGGGGTGGCGGCTAGGCGTTGGCATCTGGGCCCTTTTGGGACTTGCAGCATTAATTCTTTGGCTTGGCGTCCATTTCCGAGCGAACTTGCCAGAGGCTGCCACCTCGTACGGTTCTGGCCAGCGGTTCCACGTGCGCCAACTTTGGCGCTCACCTACCGCTGTGGCACTAATGGTCTTTTTCGGCATTCAATCAATGCAGGCGTACATTCAGTTTGGGTGGTTGGCACAGATGTACCGAGACGGTGGACTAGGTGCCACCGACTCGGCCCTGATGGTAAGCATCGTGGCCGCGGGAGGCGTACCTGGCGGACTCCTCATGCCCAGAATTGTGGCTCGCCAAAAAGGCCTTCGCTGGTGGATAGTTCTCTTCGCCGTACTTTTGGCCGTCGGCTACCTTGGAGTCGCATTCCTACCCACCACGACTCCGTGGATTTGGGCCGTGAGCCTAGGAATTTCCGGATTTGCGTTCTCCGCGGCACTGGCAATGATCATCAGTCGGACCAGATCGAGCTCGGTCACAGGTGGCGTGTCCGCTTTCGTTCAGCCGTTTGGTTATTTCTTGGCTGCACTTGGGCCGTTTCTCACCGGGTGGGCGTACGAGGCGGTGGGTAGTTGGACCCCAATTTTGGTCACCCTGGCAGCCACCTCGCTCATCATGGCCGGTGCCGGACTGCTTGCCGCCCGCCCTTGCCTAATCGACGACGAATTGCCGGCGTCAGGCAAGGGCGCCAGCTAGTTGGCCGCTATTTAACTTCGCCTCCTCGAGCAAACTCCTCCATCTTCTGTTGGTAAAGTGGGAGCTCATCCATCCCCATTGCCTTGGGCCAAGAGTCAGCGCGGAAGTACGCATCCGTGCCGCCATCTAGGAAGATGACGGATCCACAAAGGAAGTTGGCAGCGGGCGAAAGCATAAAGATTGCCCACTGTGCGACTTCCTCGGGCTTGCCGAACTCACGAACCGGAACCGGGAATGCTTTGATGGCCGGAGCCAACTTCGGATCCGCCAACTGCTTCTCAATTAGCGGTGTGCGAATCGCACCCGGAGCAAGTGCATTGACCCGAATTCCCTGACCGGCCCAATCCTCAGTCACGCCAATGGTCCGCATCCAGTGGGTGATAGCTGTCTTGGAGCCGGCATAAATGAAGTTCGGGGCCATTTGCGGTCCAGCTTGCGCCGCAATCTCCAACGCCTGGTCGATGTCGCGGCGGTAGAACGCATCCACCACTTCCTTCGGAATACCGGGAATCGTAGTCGTCGAGTTGGAGGAGAAAATTACTACTTTTGCATTTCCGGCTGCCGCCAGCACATCGTGCATCCCCTCCAGCAGCTCCACGACCCCCAGGAAGTTCACCGACGCAATCAGCCGCTCATTGCCGGGAATCGGGCCCAAACCAGCTGCCAAGACTGCCCCATCCAGACGGCCGTTGCAGCTAGCCAAGATCTCGTCAATTGCTCGCTGACGTCCTTCAACCGTTGACAAATCTGCCTGCACTTCGGCTCGATGAAGATCAACGCCAATCACTCGGTGGCCTTCCCAGCGGAGTTGCTCCGCGGTCGATCGTCCCATTCCAGAAGCCGAGCCAGTTACTACATAAACACCCATTGTTTACTCCGTTTCAGCAAGTTGTGCACACGACAACGATGTGCGAGCGGGCTCCGCCTGGTGACACATCGGCGTGCCACGAGTCCCGCACTTCCAGTTTAGGCGAGTGGTCAGGATTTCACGTCCAGTCGGCGAGGCAAAAGCAAGAGAAAGTGCCCCCACCAAAACCGCTGGTGGGGGCACTCCTCCTAGGCTCGGCCACAGAGGGCCGACCAATGACAACTACTTCCGATGCATTCCCTTCGCTCCCTTCGCCTCGGCTTCAGCAGCCTTCACTTCCTGAAGGAACTCTGTGTGTCCCACAGCCGGCTCCCAGCCCGTATCCACCCGGCGCTTTTGCCAAATGGATGCGAGCGCGACCAGAACGATCCCAATGACCAGAACTAGGATGATCCCGAAGATCGGGCCGGCCTTGACGGCATTCCCTACCACAATGCCGTACCAGCCAAAGTCGGTATCACCGAACGTGGTGTTGGCGAAGCCCAGCGAGCCCAGAACCTTGAGCAGCAGGGCCGGAAGGAAGGTGATGAGGATGCCGTTGGCAAAGGCGCCCAGCATGGCTCCGCGCCGGCCACCGGTTGCATTCCCGAACACGCCTGCCGTTCCACCGGTGAAGAAGTGCGGGACCATTCCCGGAAGAATCAAAGCCAAACCGAACGCAGGCCCAAACACGGTCGCGAGCAGCACCAACGAGACCAGCCCACCAATGAATGAGAACACAAATCCAACTAGCACTGCATTCGGTGCGTAGGGGAAGAAGATCGGGCAGTCCAAAGCCGGCAGTGCTCCGGGAACCACTTTGGCCGCAATCCCCTGGAACGCTGGGACAATCTCGCCCAGAATGATCCGGACCCCGTAGAGAATGATCGCTACCCCGACTCCGAACTTGAGCCCATTGGTCAGGGCGGTCATGATGTACCCGCCGGTGTCGGTCGACCCGAAGAGGGCGAACGCCTCCTCAGCCCCAACCGCCAGCAGATACCAGACGGAAAACACCGCATAGAACAGGACCATCGACAGCGCGGTTGCAACCATTGAGTCTCGGAGGAAGTTCAGCCCCTGCGGCAGCTTCAGATCCTCAGTTGACTTGGATCGCTTGCCAACTGCGGCTCCAACCGCTCCGGCAGTGATGTACCCCAGGGTCCCGAAGTGGCCAATTGCCAGCGTGTCCGTGCCGGTTACTTTACGCGCAAATGGCTGCGCGAACGCCGGCATGATAACCATGATGATTCCCAGCATGATGGAGCCGACAATCACCACGATCGGGTCTGCCACGTTGGCGGCTGCCAGCACCACAGTCAGCATGGTCGCCATGAAGAAAATGTGGTGACCGGTCAAGAACACGTACTTCAACGGGGTAAAGCGTGCCAGAACCAACGAGACAGCAAAACCAAGAATCATCACGTAGGCGGTGACGGCTCCAAAGTCTTGCTGCGCAATTGACACGATGGCTTCGTTGGTAGGCACCACGCCCTGAGCCCCGGTAGCACCTAGGATCATAGTACCGAGAGGGTCAAGCGAGGCTACGACTACGTCAGCCCCAGCAGAGAGAATCAGGAAGCCCATGATGGCCTTGAGGGCTCCCCCAAGGATTTGGCCACCGGACTTCTTCATGGCAGCCAGGCCGATCGCTACGACGATGCCCACCAGAAAGGCGGGAACGGAAAGTACTTGCTGGACAATAAAATCCGCAATTGCGACGATAACGTTCACTTTCTACCCCTTTCAGGCGTGCCGCAGGATGGCGGCTTTGATCTCTTCCACATCAGTAAAGTTGTGGATAACTTCCTTGGGAGTGCTGACTCCCTCTAGCTGTTCCAACAGCTCTTCCGAGGTGAGGACCAGGTCTGCTTGGGCGGCGGCGCCCCGAGCGGAGGAAATATCTGCAGCCTCCGTATCGGCATATATGCCGAGCTCATCGAGGGCCTTATCGGTGTTCATTTTCAAGATGATGGAGGTGCCAATCCCCATCCCACACACGGTTAGTATCTTCATTCTCGATTCCCTTCGAAGGAAGCGATCGCCTCGCGAACTGCATCGACGGTGTCTAGCGCGGCGAGCGTGTTGAGGCGCTGCGGGTCAGAGACCAACATCGCCAACTGGGACATTGCCTGGAGGTGTTCTTGGTGATCAAATGCCGCCAAGCCCACTACCAGTCGAACCGGATCGTTTCGTTTGGAGCCAAACTCAACCGGAGAACGCAGGCCAACCCAGGACAATCCAGTCTTCAGGACCGCATCAGTTGGCCGTGAATGTGCAAGTGCCAATCCGGGAGCAATAACAATGTAGGGGCCAAGCTTCTCCACTGTCTCAATCATCTGGTCGGTGTACTCGGGGGTTGTAATTCCCCCAGCCACGAGGGCATCACCGGAAAGTCTGATTGCCGCGCGCCAATCGGATGCCTCAGCATCAACCATGATGGCTGATTCCGGGAGCATTTCTAGTAGTGAGCTGTTTTCTGACACTGTCGCCTCCTGTTGGATGAGACTTGAGTTTCCTGGAGGGCCCTGAAGCTTCTCCAGTTAGACAGGAGTCTAGTTCACCTGTGATTCAAACTACAGAGTTTGGTCGGTACCGGTGGGTCATCAATTGCCACCAATCCCTCCCTAACTGTCCAACTGACCCTCCTGGCAGGACCAACGCTCTAGCTAAGCCGCCTCCGTTTGACTTCCCGACTCCTCAATCCACTCGACCAGTTCGTGGGCCCCCCGCAGAACGTTTTCAGCCGAGCTTCGGATGGTAGCAACGTTCCCGCCACTCCAGCCGGTGACATAGCCAATTGTGTAGGAAGAAGTATCGAGCCCGAAGTAACCCGCCACCACGTAGGCCACGGATTCTGCCTCCACCTCCCGAGTTGCCCTAATCTCACGTGTGGCCGGCAGCTCCAAGTCTGCGTGCAGGACCACGTGGGCCGCCTCGTGCAGCAAAGTCTTTGCTGCTTGAGCAGGTGAAAGGTCCTCTTCGATCACTACCCGACGGCGGCCTTTCATCTCTGCAAATCCATTGACATTGCCCGGGATTCTCTGCCGCTGTACCGGCCAACCCCGCTCCTGCAAGAACCTTTGGGCCAACGAAAACAGGCCAGCCTCATCGGCCCCAACCAAGGCATGCGCAACCTCTGGAGGCTGCTCAGCTCCGGGGATTGGGTCGGTTTGGGAAATATCGAAAACTGTCAGGAGTGGGAAAAACCGTACCTTCCGCTCTGGCAGTTCAGATTCACTTCCACCGTCTTCGGATGTTTTGATCCGGCGTTCAGCAAAGCCAAAGATCTTGATTCCCCGCTCGCCCTGACGGACCTGACGGCCCAAGGATTGCCATTTCCGAAATCCTGCTACCTTGGTGGCCTCCGGAAATTGCGACAGGATCAGCAGCATGTTGTTCAAGCTGTACGTGTGGAATCTGCGGGCGAAATCCAGCATCGCCTGCCAAGCGTCGCTGTTTGCCAGTTCCGCTACTTGCTCCCCTATCTGCTCCTGCAAGCGCTGGGTTCGTAGCTGACGTTCCAGCTTGCGCGCCTCTGCATCCACTTTGGTCTGCGAATTGGTTTTCACGGTTGGCCTCACTCTCCCAATTTGGTTGGTGAGGCTACTTTGGCAGGGAGCTTTCGCTCGTCCCATCCCCCTCAGGCAGCAACTGTGGATAGCGTGGGGTGCGGGGCATTGTGAGTGAGGCCAGCTCGACTGGGCGCACAAGACTGACCAGTCAGCGAGTTGGCGGTGCCGCCCGCCCAACCGCCAGACTCCTCTCAGAGAACTTCGACTACCTCAAACCGAACCAGGACAACTTCGGTGTTGTCATCAAGCACAATGGGGGGCTCCCCAATCTCCTCAAGGTACTCCGGCGCTGACCAGAACCGCTCGTGCGCTTGGCGCCAATCGACGTGGTTCTGATAGTCCTCGTTCTCACCACGAGCGTGCTCGTCGGGAACGTCTGCCAACCGGCAGGACCGTACCGACACCACCTCGGTCACACAGACTCCGCGCCCGTCGGAGTCAATCACGAGTTCGCGCTGGCCGGCCATCGGCCAAGGGTCCCCCAGTCTGGCCGCTTCTTCAGCCAGAAACGAGGTGGCCGTCTTGGTTCCGCGCAAAACAGCCGCCACTAGACGGTCTCGCAGTGGACCGGGGAAAGCAAACTCCGCCACGGGTAGGTGGGCGAGCCGGGTTTCCCAGTCGTCACTCATGCTCGGGCACACAATCGGCACCTTAAACCGCTCGGAAAAAAGGTAAGCATTGTCGGGTCCTTCCTTGGACTTACTGAGGACACTACCCGCCCAGACCCGCCTCGCCAACCCCTTCCAGGTGAATGTTGGATGTTCGAGCGGATTAGCCGGTGTTCTGCAGCCCGGCCGACACGCCAGAAACAGACAGCAGGAGCAGATGCTCCCACTCGGGACCGGCCTCCTCGTCCGAGCGCAGCATTCTCAATGCGCGCAGCTGGATCAGAGAAAGCGCATCCACATAGGGGCTCCGCAACTCCACCGCCCGCCGTAGGGCCGGCCGATTCTCCACCAGCTTCTCGCCTCCGACAATGCGAATCAGCCAGCTAGTGGTCAGGTCCATTTCCTCCAAAATCAGCTCGGTGAAGTCCGGCCGACCTCCGAGCTCCAAATAGCGCCTGGCAATTCGAGGGTCAGCCTTGGCCAGACTCATCCCCACATTATCAATCACCGTCCTGAACAGGGGCCATTCCTCATAGGCGCGACGAAGCAACTCCAAATCGCCTACCGCCTCAAGCGCCGACCCGAGCCCAAACCAGCCCGCCAGGTTGATCCGCGCCTGCGACCAGGCAAACACCCATGGAATGGCCCGCAGATCCTTCAACGATTCCACCGAGAGGCCGCGTCGAGCTGGTCGCGATCCCAGTTGCAGGCGCCCAATCTCCTCCATCGGGGTGACGGTGGCAAACCAGGGGGCAAACCCTTCCGCCTGAATCAGGGAATCAAACCGGGCCCGCGAAACCTTGCTCAGCTGGTCCGCCACCGCGGAATATTTGGTCGCTGCCGCCACATTTCGCTGCTCAATCGAGGGGGCAATCGCCATTAGGCTCGCAGCCGCCACCTGGTCAATGTGGCGCATGGCAATAGTTGGATCGCCGTAACGAGCAAAAATTACCTCGCCCTGTTCCGTGAGTTTGAACCGCCCCTCAACCGAATGTGGGGGCTGAGCCAAGATCGCGGTATTGGTGGGCCCTCCACCTCGTCCAAGTGTTCCGCCGCGGCCGTGGAACAGGGTCAGTTCGAACCCGCGAGCGCGCGCCCACTCGGCCAGTTCCGCCTGCGTGTCATAGAGGGCCAAGTTGGCGGCCACCGGGCCAACATCCTTCGACGAGTCAGAGTAGCCGAGCATCACCTCGAGCTGACCCCCGGTCTGCTCCAGCCGAGCCTTGAACTGAGGGAGCTCAACTGCCTCAGACATAACCGCCCGGGCGCTCCGCAAGTCGTTGTAGGTTTCAAACAGAGGGATCACGTCGAGCGTGACTTCCGCCCCCGCGTACTCGGCCAAGCGGTAGACCGCCGCCAGGTCTTCAGCCGACCTGGTGAATGACACAATGTAGCGACCGGCAGCGCGAGGACCATATCGATGCTGAATCTGGGCCACTGCGCGGAAAACGTCCAGCACCTCCCGGGTCTGATCCGAAAGTTCACCGCCAGCTTCGAGTTCCGCCAGCGCCTCACCGTGCACCTGCGAATGTTGGCGTACCTCAAGCTCGGCCAGATGAAAACCAAACGTCTCCACCTGCCAAATCAGCACCTGCAACGACCCGTACGCCTGCCGGTTTGCGCCCGCTAACACCAGGGATCGCTGGACAATCTGCAGGTCTGCCAGCAGTTCGTCAGGGTGCGCGTAAGCCAGGTCGGCGTTCCTGGTGCGGGTGGCGGCAATGCGGGTCGCAATCAGCATCAGCACCTGCTTGTGCGACTCGTTGGGAGCGCGCACTTCGGCGTCAGCCGCCCCCACCTCGTCAATCATTGCCAAACGCTGCCAGAGATCCTGCAACTCAGGAGAAGCCGGCGTTTCGTCCGCCTCGAGCGTGATGGAGCGAGCGATCCGCTCCGCGGTGGCCTGGAGGCCGCGAAGGACGTGATCGGAAGCAATCGCCATTGCCTTCTTGGTGATTGACGCCGTCACAAACGGGTTCCCGTCACGGTCACCGCCCACCCAGGTCCCTAACCGCATGAACGGTTGAACTATGGGCTGCTCACGGCCTGCGTTCTCGCCCTGAAGCGAGTCGTCAACGTAGCGGTAAATCCGCGGAATGGTGGTGAAGAGCGTCTCGTCGAAGATGGCCATGAGGGAGCGGACTTCGTCCTCCGGGCCGGGCTGAATGGAACGTAGCGGAGCGGTGCGCCAGAGTGTGTCGATCTCTTCGAGGAGTCGGCGCTCCATCCGGAGTTCCCCCGCCTCGTCCAGAGTTGTGAACGCTCTCTCTGCCAACAGAGCCGACAGACGGCGAACTGACGAGGCCACCGCTCGGCGGCGAGCCTCGGTTGGGTGAGCGGTAAACACCGGGTGAAATCGAAGGTGTTCGAGGTGACGGCGCGCGGCCTCCTCGCCAATTTCCTGGCTGAGTTGGGCAATCGCCTTGGGAATGGTGTCTACCGCCCCCTCCACTTCGGGGCGGCCCTCCCGCACCTGACGAATGCGCTGCATTTCCTCCGCCAGGTTGACGAGGTGGAAGTACACTGTGAACGCTCTCGCCACCTCATCGGCCCGCTGCACGGTGAATGACTCGGCAATCTCGGCAGCCTGGGCAAAAGCCTCCGGGGAGTCGTCCCGGTAGGCGGCAATCGTCGCGTGGCGGAGCGCCTCAACATCCTCAAACAGACTGGGAGAGCCACTCTCGCTCAGGACCCGGCCGAGCAGCGTTGTTAACAGCCGGACATCGGCCCTAATCTGCTCCGGCAACTCATCGGTACTTGCATTGGTCCTCAGTTCAGGCATAGGAAAACACTAGCGCGTGCCGGGACTTAAGTCAGGCTTAGTTCAGGCCCTGAGCTCGACTGGTCGAACTTGTGCGACCAGTCGCGGGTCTGAGTAGGATTCGCAGCGCTGACCTGCGGAACCCTTTCCGGACCCACCACGTTCAACCTGCTGGTTTGGAGCCGATCGCCTTCACACCCTCGTCTCCATCGCGAAAGGACAACTGGCGAGCCAAGCTCTAAACCAAGGGCCTAACCAGGACACCCTTGAGTGCTACTGAGCGAAGCTCTCGTAGTTTGGATCTTCGAAACGTTCCCTCTCGCATATCTCCGTCCCCTCCAGGAGTTGCCACCAAACTCTGCTTGCATCCATAAACTCAACACTGGTGATCATCTTCATCCCCTTGCCTCGAAGCAGGAGCTCTACCCCCTCATCGAGCCGGTCATAGTCGATTAGCGGCCCCCATTTGTACTGTGGATGGCTGGGTGCAATAAATCGTCCTGGAAGCAACGCGCCCAGCTTCAGGGGAGGGTTCTTCACCCTGGTTCCAAGGTGTTGACTGTGAACGGTAACATCGTAAATTGGTTTTGAGGAGGCATTCACCAGGAATATCGACCATGCTTCACTTTCGGGGCGGCCCCTGAGTTTTGCTCCCAAGGCAAAAACCAATTCAGCTTGCTCTCGATGCTTGGCTGCTGCGAGTTGCTGGTCGCGGTCCTTCTCGACTTTGAGCAGGTTTTTGCTCACACGCCACGCAACGCAGGCCGCGAAGACTGCCATACCCCCGCCAACAGCACTTACCCACTCTGCAACACTTCCCCAATCCAACTGACTATCTCCTCTTCTCATATTTTGCGTCGCCCACCGAAGTCTGTTTGCCTTTGCAAAGAAACGACATGGCACACCAGCCCTGCCCGGCACACCGCGAAACTCAGGAGCAATACTCCGGCTCCAAAGAACTGTTGCTGGTGGGCACACAGGCCCTGATTTGATTGGGCTGTGGGCTGCCGCCAGGTGGCAACTACGGCCGAGAGTATCTGGGGGTCATGGGAGAGGACCGGGGTTCGCAAACGAACAGCAAATGAGCAGCACCGACGACTGGGCACAAATTCCCGACCAGTCAGCAATTTGGGTCAAGCTCCTCAGACTCCACCCACCAAGAGCAGCAAATGAGATCAAGCAGGCACCCTTGGTTTTACCGTCCAATCGCGGACTAAACCGCGCTACTGTACCCCGCACTGAACCTCGTAGTCTCGTTTAATCCCAACGGTTGCTTGGCCCCATTCGCTCGCTTTTGCCCGCGTCTGGTGATCTGCAAATTCGCGCTCATCGGAAAACTTCTCGGCAACCATCCAAACAAGCGGATCCTCGGTTTGCTCGACTCGAAAAGATAGACATCCTGCCTCGGCCAGCGTCAATTCGATGTGATTGGGCAGGTAGCGCTCCACAATTTCGACTTCGTCTCTGCCCTGGCAAATCAGGTAGCCCGCCAGTTGGACCGCGTCCGATGTTTTGACCATGCAGTTATTATTTCGCCCGAGCCATACTCCTTTTCCCCTGCGACACCAATGGCTCGGTACGTAATCGGAGCCCTTTTACATGCGCGGCACAAGAGTTCGGGCCGGCACACCTCCACGAACATCGGAGGAACTTGGCAGCACACCCATCCAGCGCCACCAGCAGCGCAGCCAGCGGCGCCTACCCGCACACCTGCACAAGGCAATCCCCGCGTCGAGTGCTCCAGACAGGTTGGGCCTCTAGCAACCAACCTGGCACTCATTCAAGCGTCAGCAAGAAGCACCAATGCCCGACAAGCGCCGTTCCATAGCGAACGGCTGACTACGACATGTGAGACTGGACCCCATGACATCACCGATAGGCAAGTGGGAAGACGCAGTTGCAGATTTGTGGCGAAACTTTGACTCGCTCAACCAGGACGAAGGCATCCGCGCGATGCGGGAGCTTGCTGCTTCCTGCCCTGTTTCCGATGGCCGCGCCTCCTTCGAGTTAGCCAGCATGTTCGACGCGATGGATTACGAGGCAGAAGCAGCAGCGGAATACCGGCGCGCACTTGAGCTTGGTCTGGATGACGCTCGACACGCTCAGCTCGCAGTTCAGTACGGCTCAACTCTCCGCAATCTCGGCCAACTAGATGAGGCAATCGCCGTTCTGAGCGCCGCACCAGCACACGAATCAACGGGCACAGCTCCTCGCATCGTACTCGCCCTTGCTCTCCATAGCGCGGGCAGGAAAGACGAAGCCCTTCGCGTGGCAATCGAGTCACAAATCGAGTTCCTACCGCAGTACCACCAGTCCATGCGTGAATATGCTGCCGCGCTCACCGACGCTGCCCCTTGCGACGACCCCACTCACAATTAAGAGTGGCATCCACTATATCCAGAGCGAATGCAATCTTGGGGGCTGACTCTACTCACCAACAATCTATAGTCGACCGGTCGATTACCGAGGGGTGGGTCGGAACCATCAGTCGCCATCGTCCCCAGTCGACCAGAATGGTCCCAGCGAGTTCCTAGTGGGTGAGGATCGCGATCGAATAATCCTTCACGCACCGACCTCCTAAGGGTCCACCAGTTTGACGCCGGTGTGCTGGAAGGCTTTCAAGTTGCGAGTGGCGCAAACTGCACCGTGCACCAGGCAGATCGCGGCGACTTGCGCATCAGCGGTACTGATCGGCGCTCCCGCACTCTCTCGAGCCACAAGCACGTCGGCGCAACGGTCGGCGGCCACGTCATCGAAAGGTAGCACGGCGTGGCCGCCTCGGTACGGTGCGATCGCCGCGTCGATGCGCCTGGCCAGCTCATCCCTGCGCCGACCGTCGGGCAAGCGCCGCACACCCGCCAGCAGCTCCGCGAGAGTCACAGACGTAATCGCCACGTCACCGTCCAGGGACTCAAGCCAGTCCACCACCCGGCGCTCAGGAGATGGTCGAGAGATCTCCGAGATGACGGTCGTGTCGAGAACGATCACCCGAAGTCCCCCGCTCGCGCCACGTCATCACGCTCTGGGATTAGCAGATCTTCGACTCCACCAACCTCCCGAGCGGCTGCCAGTAACGCAACACCAATGTGCGGCCTGCGCACTTCCTTGGTCAGGATGGCCCGAACCTCAGCCTCCATGGATTGACCGTGCTCCTTCGCCTGCGCGGCAAGTTGTTGTTTCACGGCATCGTCAAGACCACGAACGATGATGGATGACATCGGCAACCACCTTCTCTGATATCAATCATGATTGCATCGTGTGCAACAACCTTCCCAGAGGCGGGGCCCCGCTACGACACCGCCTCGGGTCCCTCATGACCAGGGAACCGAGGCGATGATCGGATCAACGATCGAGAGAGCTGATTACACGTTAAACCGAAACTCCACCGGGTTCCGGCACGGAGGACCATCATGCTGAGTACAGGATCTCAGTGCTCTCGCGAGGCGAGTAGTTCCGGGTGAATGCGATCTCGTTCTGGACCCACACCTCGTCCCACAGTCGCGAATGGTCGCGACCCAGCGCCTCATCCCGTCTTATCCCACGCTCACGAGCGACCTCGAGCGGGACATCCATCCAGATCGTCAGGTCCAGAGCAGGGAGTGCCTCCGGATGGACGAGTCCGATGAGGTCGACGACGAGCACTTCTCCCCCAGGTACAGGCTCCGGCTCGCCGAGTTCACGCCGCGACCAGTCGTACCGACGGAAGCTGCCCTCACGCTCGTCACGGAAGGGAGCAAGGACTTCGTTGATGAGTCGACGGCGATCGACTCCATCCCAGTCGCCAGATCGACAATGCGATCGTGAAGGGTCCAGGAAGTCATCGCCTCGCATCCGGACCATTGCTGAGTCACCGTCGCCGACCTCGCTCCAGTCGCCTTGCGGCGATCATTTGGCTCAGCTGCGAGACGTCAGCGAGCAGCCGCAACGCCGGGGATGCAACGCTCATGCGACCTTCAGCGGGTTGATCGCTTCCACCTCATCGGCTACGCGATCCCGCGCGACCTCCAACTCGTACCGGCTCTGAAGGTTCAGCCAGAACTGGGGGTCCAACGCAAAGTAGCGCCCGAGCCGTAGAGCAGTGTCTGCAGTGATCGCACGCTTCCCGTGCACGATCTCGTTGATCCGGCGGGGCGGGACGCCAATCGCGACGGCCAGCTTGTGCTGCGTGATACCGAATCCCCCGATGAAATCCTCCATCAGAACCTCACCGGGATGGATGGGTGGGTAAAGCTTCTCGGACATCGTTCCTCCTCGATGATAGTCTTCGATCTTCACGTCCTTGGGACCCGCATCCGTCCACCGGAAGCAGATCCGCCATTGGTCATTGATACGGATGCTGTGCTGGCCGGCCCGGTCACCCTTCAGGGCCTCAAGGCGGTTGCCCGGTGGAACCCGCAGAGCCTCCAACGTCGGTGCGGCATCCAGGAGATGCAGCTTCCTGTTGGCGACCTTGTGGATCCGAGGATCAAGCCGCTTCGCAGGCTCGCGGAGCCACACATGCTCCGTCTCCCGGTCGGCGAACGATCTGATCACATCAAAAGCATGCCAGACATAACGCGATCCGTCAATAACGCTACACGTTAAACCGAAACTCCACCACGTCGCCGTCGTGCATGACGTAGTCTTTGCCCTCCATCCGCACCCGCCCCTTGGCGCGCGCCTCAGCGACCGAGCCGAACTCGACCAGGTCCTCAAAGCTGACCACCTCGGCCTTGATGAATCCCTTCTGGAAATCAGTGTGGATCACCCCGGCCGCCTGCGGCGCGGTGTCCCCCTGATGAATCGTCCAGGCGCGCGCCTCCTTCGGGCCCGCGGTCAGGTAGGTCTGCAATCCCAGCGTGTGGAAGCCGACTCGGGCGAGCTGGTCAAGGCCGGATTCGGCCTGCCCCGCCTCGGCCAGCATCTCCTTGGCGTCCTCTTCGTCCAGCTCAACCAGTTCCGCCTCGAAGGCCGCGTCCAGGAAGATCGCATCGGCCGGAGCCACCATTTGCCGCAGTTGTTCTTGCAGCTGCTGGTCCTCCATCGCCGCCGAGTCCATATTGAACACGAAGATGAACGGCTTGGTGGTCATGAGCTGGAACTCGCGCAAGATCTTCGGATCCAGTTTGGATCCGGCCGGCCCGGACAGCAGCTCGCCTTTTTCGAGGAGTTCCAGCGCCTTGGTTGCGGTGGCGAGCACTTCGGGGTCAGCCTTTTTGGCTCGCACTTCTTTTTCGAGGCGGGGCAGGCGGTTTTCCAGCGTCTGGATGTCGGCCAGGATGAGCTCGGTGGAAATCGTCTCGATGTCCGCAGCCGGGTCGACTTTTCCGTCGACGTGGACCACGTCCGGATCGGCGAAGACTCGCGTAACCTGGCAGATCGCGTCGGCTTCCCGGATGTTGGCCAGGAACTGGTTCCCCAGCCCCTCCCCCTCGGATGCCCCGCGCACGATGCCGGCGATGTCAACGAACGAGACGGTGGCGGGCACGATCCGCTCGGAGCCGAAGATTTCCGCCAGCTGGTTCAGGCGGGGATCCGGGAGCGGAACCACCCCCACGTTCGGCTCAATGGTCGCGAACGGGTAGTTGGCGGCAAGCACGCTTGCCCGGGTCAGAGCATTAAACAGGGTCGACTTGCCAACGTTGGGCAGTCCCGCGATTCCGATAGTCAAAGACACGTGTCCAGCATACCGAAAATCTCCAGTTCACTGACTGGGCGCAATAGTCCGACCAGTCGGCACTAGCGGGTGTGGTTCTTGGACGGAACCCGCCCCCCGGGCACCTGCGCGGGCAAAAGCCCCTCGGACACCAGCGCGTTCTTCAGGTTCCTCGGCAGGGCAAACGTGGTGGTTTCCACTTGGGTGCGAACTTCCTCCACCTCGCCGAATCCGTGCTCGCCCAACCAGTCGAGCACGTCGCGCACCAGAATCTCCGGAACGGAGGCGCCGGAGGTCAGTCCGACCCGCGTCACACCGTCGAACCATTCCGGCTGCAGCTCACTGGCGGCGTCGAGCCGATAGGCCCGCTCCGCCCCGTGATCCTTGGCCACCTCGACCAGCCGCACCGAGTTGGACGAGTTGGCCGAGCCGACCACCAGCATCACTTCCACCTGCGGCGCGATTGCCTTCACGGCCTCCTGCCGATTCTGGGTGGCGTAGCAAATGTCATCCGATGGCGGATCCTGCAGCTTGGGGAACCGTTCCCGGAGCCGGCGCACCGTTTCCATCGTCTCGTCGACCGACAGGGTAGTTTGCGAAATCCAAACCACCCGCTCGGGATCTCGAACCACGACCTGATCCACCTCGTCGGGCCCACCGACCACCTGAATGTGGTTAGGCGCCTCTCCCTGTGTGCCCTCCACTTCCTCGTGGCCGACGTGGCCCACCAGGATAATGTCGTATTCTTCGCGCGCGAACCGGACCGCCTCCCGGTGAACTTTGGTCACCAGCGGGCAAGTCGCGTCAATCGTCAACAGGTCGCGAGCCGCCGCCGACTCACGCACCTGCGGCGAAACCCCGTGGGCGGAGAAGACGAGGTGGGAGCCGGGCGGCACCTGGTCGGTTTCCTCCACGAAGATGGCTCCCCGACTGGTCAGTGTCTCCACCACAAACTTGTTGTGCACAATTTCTTTCCGCACGTAGACGGGGGCGCCGTACAGTTCCAGCGCGCGCTCGACCGCTTCGACCGCCCGATCCACCCCGGCGCAGTAGCCGCGGGGGGCCGCCAGCAGAACTTTCCGAGTATTCAGGTTCGGGACCAAAGTTTCACTCATGCCTTCCATGCTACCCGTCAGCAGGTTTTCCACAGCGTGAGGGTGGCAACTGTCATCTGTCGGAGGTTGGTGGCAACCTAGGAGGGTGAACAGTTACCAACCGGCCCCGGATCCCCAGCGCCAGCTCGCGCCCCTGGCGGGACAGACGACCCCGGACAACCCGTGGCCGTTGCGCCTGCTCGCCCAGAAGATGCGTGAGTATGTCGACCGGATGCCCGCCCTCTGGGTCGAAGCCCAAATTATGGAGTACAAACCCCGCCCGGGGACCCGGATGGCTTTCTTCGTCATTCGCGACACGGATGCGGACGTGTCCATCAACGTCACGACTTTTCCCGGCGTGGTCGAGGCGGCCGGGCCTGGTTTTGAGCCGGGCGCCCGGGTCATTTTGCAGGTTAAGCCCAATTTCTGGGAAACCCGGGGGAACCTGTCGCTGCGGGCTGGCAAGATTCTGATTGAGGGCGAGGGGGACCTCCTGGCTCAAATTGAGCAGTTGCGCCGTCAGCTGGCGGCCGAAGGGCTGTTCCGCCCCGAGCACAAAGTGCCCCTCCCATTCATTCCCCAGCGGGTGGGCCTGATTTGCGGCCGGAACGCCAAGGCCCGTGAGGACGTGGTGGTCAACGCTCTGGCCCGTTGGCCCGCCACCCAGTTTGAGATCCGGGAAGTTGCGGTACAGGGCGAACGGTGTGTGGATGAGGTCAGCGCCGCCATCCAGGAGCTTGATGCCCACCCGGAGGTCGACGTCATCGTGGTCACGCGCGGGGGCGGATCGGTGGAGGACCTGCTGCCGTTCTCGGACGAACGGCTGGTTCGAGCGGCGTTTGTCTGTCGCACGCCTTTGGTTTCCGCCATCGGACACGAGGAGGACGCCCCCCTCCTGGATTTGGTGGCCGACTATCGGGCCTCAACCCCAACGGATGCCGCTCGGCGGATCGTACCGGACGTGGTCGAACTGCAAACCCAACTCCAGCAGGGGATGGTCCGCCTTCGAAGCGCGGTCGACCGTCGCCTCGCCCGGGAACGCGAACTGTTGAGCCAACTGACTTCACGACCGGTCATGGTTCATCCGGGCGCCCCGCTGGAGCAGCAACGCCAGCTAATTGCGGCCGAGCAGTTACGCCTGGGCGCGGCCCTCACCCGCCGGGTCAGTCGGGAGGAAGGCCTGCTCACCGGACTGCAGTCTTCCCTCCGGGCACTCTCCCCGCAGGCAACCCTGGCCCGCGGCTACACAATTTTGCGGGCCCCGGGCGGCCAGATCGTCCGCAGCGCCAACGATCTGCAGCGCGGGGACCTGCTCGAAGGGGTGCTGGCCGAAGGCACCTTCATCGTCAAGGTGATGGGAGTGAACCCGGAGGGAACCATCGCCCCGACCGCTCCCACCGACGCTGACTCCGACCCAACCAGACTGTAACCACGAAAGCCCGACTGTAATCACGAACGAAAGAGCCCTGATGAGCACTGCTGAACCCACCGACAACATTGCCGCCCTGACCTATGAGCAGGCCCGCGATCAGCTCCGCGACATCGTCCAGACCCTGGAGACTGGCAGCGCACCCCTGGAGGAGACGCTGAAACTGTGGCAGCGGGGTGAGGAACTTTCGCGTCATTGCCAACACATCCTCACCGCAGCCCAGCAGCGGATCGATCAGGCACTGCAGGGGAACCCGGATTCCAGCTCTCAACCGGTAGAATAGGACCGCTTGACACCCTAGCGTTGCGATGGAGGAACCGTGCCGGAGGCGAACCCAACTAAGGACCGCGCAGTCATCATTGGCGAGTCCCTGGTCGACCTAATCAAGTATGAGGGGACCGACCAGGTGCCGGTCGGACATCCCGGCGGTTCGCCCTACAACGTGGCATTGACCTTGGGGCGCCTCGGACAGTCGGTCAACCTGGTCACGGCGTTGGCTGACGACGACCATGGGTTGCAGGTGCTGCGCCACCTACACGAATCTGGCGTCCGCCTGGGGGCCGGCAGCTACGCACTTGACCGTACTTCCACCGCCCTGGCCCAGATCGACTCCTCCGGCTCCGCCTCGTATATCTTCGACTTTTCCTGGGTCCTCCCGGCCGAGGTGCCCATCCCACCCACGGCAGCCTTCGTCCATGCCGGGTCCATCTCCACCGCCACCGAGCCCGGGGCTGGCATCGTCCTGGAGACGCTCCGGCGGGCTCGGAACCAGGCACTGATCACTTACGATCCCAACGTCCGCCCCACTCTCACGCCCGATCGGGACCAGGTCCGCGCCCGGGTGGAAGAATTTGCCGCCTGCGCCGACCTGATCAAAGTCTCCGACGAAGACCTGGCCTGGCTCTATCCGGAGTCCAGTCTGGACGAGGTGGCTCGGGCCTGGTTCGAGCTATCCCCCGCCCAACTGGTGGTCGTCACCTGCGGCGGGGACGGGCCCACCGCCTGGCTTCGGTCGGGGGGCAAGGTCAGCTCACCACCCCAGCCGGTGAACGTGGTCGACACGGTCGGGGCGGGCGACTCCTTCATGGGCGGGCTGATCGACGCGCTTTGGCGCCGGGGCCTCACCTTCCGCGCGGGGGCGGATCGGCTCGACCACCTCGACGAGGCGGCAGTGAAAGACCTGCTGGACGAGGCGGGAGCGGTCGCGGCCATCACGGTTTCGCGAGCCGGGGCAAACCCACCCTGGTTGGCTGAACTAAAGCGTTAGCGCCCCCGTCGGCGTTCCCGCTGCGAGTAGGCGCGCAGCGCCCGCAGGAAGTCGACCCGGCGAAAGTCGGGCCAGTACGCCTCGCAGAAGTAGAATTCCGAGTGGGCCGCCTGCCACATCATGAACCCGGACAGGCGCTGCTCACCCGAAGTCCTGATTACCAGGTCCGGGTCGGGCTGACCTCGCGTGTACAGGTGTGCGGTGATGTCCTCATCGCTGAGCTCGCCTGCCACCTGTCCCAGAGTTTTCCCGTCCGCCTCCGCCTCGACCAGCAGTTCCCGCACCGCATCCACCAACTCGCGCCGCCCCCCGTAGCTAACCGCGATGTTCACCTGCATGGTGTCCAGAAACTCGGTGGTGGAAACGGCTTGGCGGAGCCGCTCAGCCGCGTCGGCGGGCAGCAGATCCAGATCGCCGACCAGGCTGAGCCGCCAGCGCTGGCGCCGCGCCAACGACTGCACGCTGCCAATGATGATTTCCAACAGTTGCTGCAGTTCGTCCTCGTCCCGCATCAGGTTGTCCGTCGACAGCATCCACAGGGTGACAACCTCCACCCCAAGTTCTTCGCTCCACTCCAGGAACTCGCCGATCCTGTCGGCACCGGCCTTGTGCCCCACACTGGGGGCCGAGCCAACCGCCCGCGCCCAGCGCCGGTTCCCATCGAGGATCACCGCGATGTGTCTGGGGATCGGAGCGTAGCGCAGGGCCCGTTGGAGTCGGCGCTCATACACCCCGTACAGAAGATTAACCGCCACTTGTTTCCTCCCCAGTTGGGTCCGGAGCTGCCTGAAGGCGGCTGGAAGCGCCTACTTGCGCCTCCGGGCAGTCATTGTATCGCACGGATCTCATTGTATTACCATGAATCTGACTTCAGATGGAAACGGTAGCTACCTAAGTTACGGTAGCGTAAGCTTGAGTTCGGACAGGCATCCAATACCACAGCGAACTATCTGTCGGAGGTACTCCCCATGCCAGTTGCATCGCTCAAACCGGTCGAATGGATTCCGGGTCAGCCGGTGAGCCAAAAGCCGCGCCTACGCGGTTGGATTCACCTGGTGGCAGCCCCGCTGTCAACAGCTGCCTCCATCGTCCTGTTGATCCTGGCACCCACCACCGCCACCAAGTGGGCCAGTGCAGTCTACCTGGCGTCGTCGCTGATCCTGTTCGGCGTCTCCGCCATGTACCACCTGTTCTACTGGACGCCTCCCCTGCAAGCTTTTTGGCGCCGCCTCGACCACTCCAATATTTTCCTGCTGATTGCCGGAACCTACACCCCCATCACGGTGGCGCTGCTTGAGGGAACTCAGCGCGTCGTCCTCCTTTCAATCGTTTGGGTGGGGGCCGCCCTCGGGATCCTGATCAACCTGACCTGGCCCAGCGCTCCCCGCTGGCTCTCCACCCTGATCTACGTCGTGCTCGGCTGGACGGCCATCTGGTTCCTCCCCTCTTTTTGGACCATCGGCGGGCCAGCTATCGTCATCCTGATCATTGTCGGCGGGGTCCTCTACACGATCGGCGCGGTGGTCTACGCTCTGAAGCGTCCGGACCCATGGCCGCACTGGTTTGGGTTTCACGAGATTTTCCACCTGTTCACGGTGCTAGCGTGGGCCTGCCAGTGCGTCGCTGCCTACCTGGCAATTCTGTAGCCCCACATTGGTTGGCCGGGAGGCTCCGGTCTCCGATTCCGGCATTGTCTTGATAAGCTTCTCTTATCTTTCGGCGCGGGCCCGCGCCGATTTTCATTTAGGAGGTAGTCGTGTCGGAAGCAAAGTGGCTCACTCAAGCCCAATACGACGCTATTAAGAACGAACTTCAGGACCGCGTGGAACGCCGGCGCCCGGAGATTGCCCGCCTGATCGAGGCAGCCCGCCAAGAAGGCGACTTGAAGGAGAACGGCGGCTACCAGGCTGCCCGCGAAGAGCAGTCCATGAACGAAACGCGGATCATCCAGCTGGAAGAGATCCTCAAGAACTCCGAGGTGGGTGAAACCCCCGCGGACGACGGCGTCGTTGAACCCGGCATGGTGGTCACCGCCAAGATTATGGGCAAAGAAGAGAAGTTCCTGCTCGGCTCGCGCAATGCCGGTGGCGACCTTGGGATCACCGTTTACTCACCGGAGGCCCCCCTCGGAAAGGCGCTGCTCGGCGCCTCACGCGGTGACACCGTCTCTTACGAGGCTCCCAACGGCAAGGAAATCGTCGTTGAGATTCTCGAGGTGATCCCCTACCAGGCGTAGGCACCGCTCAGTTTTTGGGGCGCCTCGGCTCCCCTCCCGGAGGCTTCGGTTGTCAGGCACGACCGGAGCCTCCTCCGCTCCCCGCCGCCGTTCCCACCGAGCCGAGTTCCCGCTAGAACTTTAGGATGGCCCCATGCGGAAGATTACTTTGAACTATCCGGCTCCCATCCCCGTGGGGCACCTGGTGGAGCTGACCTGGTTTGCCGATCAGCGCCCCGCACGAAAGCAGGATCGGCCGGACTGGACGATCCCGTCCGCGCACCCGGCGGTGCGAGACCTCGACACCGGAATCGCCTATCTGAACCTGGCCCACGTGTCGGCGGGGGCGAACGGCGGCAACCCCTTTGTTCCCCAAAACCTGCCCACCACCACCCGGTCCGACTTGGAGGTCCGCGAAATCCAACGCGGGCGGGTCGCCTCGTGCACCCTGGTTTACCTGGAGGGGCTGACCACTCAGCAAACTGTGCTCGAGGTGGAGCTCAGCTAGCCGGCCACCCGGCTGTCACCTCGCGCACCAGCCGGTGGCCGGCAATACCCGCGGCCGACTCGGCCATCAATGAGCGCCCGGCCCGGGTCTACCCAGCGCTTTCCGACCCGGCGCTTTCCGACTCGGCGCTTTCCGACTCGGACTTGCGCCGCAAAACCTTGACCGTCGAAGTGCCGGAGCGGTACGAGTTCTCAATTTGCTGGGCCAGCGTCCCGGGCGCTCCCCCCGGCCGATCTATGTCTGTGGCCAGGCTTGGCATCGGATCGTGATCGTGCAGGTAGAGCACCACCGAGTTGATGAAGGCCAGCAGCGGCACCGCGAACAGCGCGCCCGGAATCCCGGCCACCAGCGAGCCGATGGTCACCACCAGCACCACCGCCAGCGGGTGCAGCGAAACCGCGTGGCTCATCAGCAGCGGCTGCAGCAGGTTTCCTTCAATCTGCTGCACCGCCAGGACGACCACCAGCATAATGACGGCGGTGGTGAGCCCGTTGTTGACCAGGCCAATGAAGACCGCGATCCCGCCGGAAATGAACGCGCCGACAATGGGGATGAAGGAGAAGAAGAAGACCAGCACGGTGATCGGAATGGCCAGCGGGATCCCCAGGAAGAACGCACCCAAGCCGATCCCGATCGCATCAATGGCTGCCACCTGCACCTGCGTACGGACGTAGGAGCTCAGCGTTACCCAACCGCGGATTCCCGCCTCGTGCGTCTGTTCCCGCGCCGACTCGGGCAGGGTGCGCACAAACCAGATCCACATGGATCGGCCGTCTTTGAGCAGGAAGAAGAGCGCGAACACAACCACGATCGCGCTGGCAACGAGCCCGGCAGCGGACGAGGCGATTGACAGCGCCTCGGAAGCGATCGTGGAACTGTGGTCACGCAGGAAGCTCATCAACTGGGTCTGGAAGTCATCCAGGAGGTCGGAAACCCCCGTGTTTTCGGCCCCAAGCGCAGTGTCATTCAGCCAGAGCAGGAATTCGTTGATCCCTTCCAGCGTCTGGTTCACCAGCGAACGACTGTTGGAAATCAGCTGATTCGCCACCAGCGAGAAGATGCCCAGGATCAGCAGCACCCCCACTAGGAAGCCCACCACCGCCGCGCCGGTCTTCCCCATTTTGAGGCGGCGTTGAAGCCAGTTGACCAGCGGGTTCAGCAGGACTGCCAGCAGCAGCGCGATCAGCATGGAGATGACGGCGGTCCGAACTGGATTCAAAATCCACAGGATCACCGCCACCAGGCCAATCACCACCAGCAGACGCCACGACCAGGCCGCAGCTACGCGCAGAGCGCGGCTCACCGGCGGCGGGCCTGGGACATGCGCGTTGCCTTGTGTGGACATATTTCCTCCTGCACTACCGCTGGCTATGATTTTGCGGGACACTTGAAGTTGGTGCCTGGCACAAGACTAATATGTCCTGGTCACGCCGGCCTCTTCAGATTAGAAGGAACACAAAATGCCCGAACTTCATCCCGTCTTGCACACTCCGGTGGACTACCTGCCCCAGCCGGGCGAGGCGGTCATCTACCTGGCAGCCGGCTGCTTTTGGGGGGTTGAGCGCATCTTCTGGCAAACCCCGGGCGTGGTCGCCACCACCGTCGGCTACACCGGCGGACACACTAGCAATCCCAGCTACGTGCAGGTCTGCACCGGGACCACCGGTCACGCCGAGACCGTCCGGGTGGTCTACGACCGGTCGCAAATTACCGACGGGAAGATCCTCTCCATCTTCTGGGAGAATCACGACCCGACGCAGGGAAACCGTCAGGGCAACGACGTGGGCACGCAGTATCGCAGCGCCGTTTGGACCACTGACCGGGAGCAGGACGAGGCGGCCCACCAGATCCGGGAGGCCTACCAGCAGCGGTTGACCGCCGCCGGGTTTGGCGCCATCACCACCACCATTGAGCCTTTCGGACCCGAGCAGGTATTTTGGCCCGCCGAGGACTACCACCAGGCCTACCTGTGGAAAAACCCGAACGGATACTGCAACCACGGATTTAACGGCGTCGGCTGCCCGGTCGGTCTGGGGGCATAGCTAAGGGCCGGGGGATCCTCAGTGGGATTCCCCCGGCCCTCGCCAGCCAGCAGCTAGTTGGCGTCGACGATGTCCGTCACAAAGACCAGGGTGTCCCCACCCTTGATCCCGGCAGCGGGCTGACCGTAGGGGCCGTAGCCCAGGTACGAGGGGATGGACAGCAGCACGCGCGAGCCGACTCGCTGTCCTACCAGTCCGTCATCCCAGCCCTGAATGACCTGGCCCACGCCCACCTGGAAGGTGAGGGGGGCGCCGCGGTCGTAGGAATTGTCGAAATGGTTGCCGTTCCAGACCTGACCCAGGTAGTGGCACACCAGAGTGTCCCCGGCCTGAACTACCAGGCCCGTGCCCTCTTCCAGTACCTCTACCTGCAGGTCGGGGGAGGCAACCGCGGAGGTGAACTCCAGGGTCGGCTTGTCGCCATATTCTCCGGTGACGATAACGTTTTCCATCGTGATCCTTTCGAGGTTAGCGCGAGTTTACGTAGCTGAGGATGTTCAGGATCTCGACATACAGCCAGACCACCGTCACCATGATGCCGAAGGCGCAGGCCCAGGCGTACTTGGCCGGCACACCCTGCTCCACCCCCACCCGGGCTTGGTCAAAGTCCTGAATTAGGCAGATCGCGCCCACCACAACCGCAAACAGGCTAATCAGGATCGGCAGCGGAATGCCAAGCAGGTTGATACCTTCCCCACCAAACTGCATCCCGGGCACGCCCAGCAGGCCGAGAACCCAGATCAGCAGGCGGGAGCCGATGATGCCCAGCAGCGCGATCAGGGTGAACTTGGTCAGCTTCGGTGAGTTGCGGACTTTACCGGAGCTGAACAGCAGCAGGGTCACCGCGAACACCACCCCGGTGGCCACCACGGCCTGCAGCACCACTCCGGGCAGGATCTGTTCGGTCACGGAGGACAGTGCCCCCAGAGCCACGCCCTGCGCCAGCGAGTAGGCCAGGATCAGCGGGGGTCGAACCGTGCGCGAGAAGATGTTGACCAGAGCCAGAATCAGACCGGCCACCAGGCCGACCATCATCAGCACCATCCCGGTCTGCGGGTTAACCACCGTGGCGTACCAGGAGGCGGCGGCGCCGACCAGCAGGGTACCCAGGTTCAAAGCGGTCTTGACGATCACGTCATCCCAAGTCATCCGTCCGGTCTCGACGGCGGTGGCAGCAGGTTCGTAGTAGGCCTGCTGGGCTTGGGCAAATGCAGCCGGATCGTAGATCGGCTGCGCGGGCGCGGTTTGAGTGGTCGAAGGACCGCCTGGCTTGGCAGCCCATTCACCCTCGAGGCGGTTGAAAACCGGGTTGCTCATGTCTTGTGAGTATCCTTGCCTGTAGTCGGTTGAACTCCTTAACTCTACCGGGACCAACCCGACAGTGTTAGGGGCCAGTTCCAGCTCGTGAGCCGGGGTGTCCAATTTCGCTTAGGGCCGAGAAACCGCGTGGAACTGCGTTAAGTCATTCACCAGGGAGCTCTCAACTTGGATTCATCTTGGCAAAATCCGCCAAGGCTTTGACATATCTGCAGAATCTCTTAACCTGTTTATGGCAGTCCGTTGCAGAACGGTAAGCAACCATCACTGAAAGTATGACTTCTCAGCCTGACCATCACGAAGCTCATCTCCCCTCCGAACCGTCCGGCAGCATCGCTGAACCCGGATCCGGCTCCCCCCGAAGACCGTGGAAAACCAGGCGCAGACATCGTGTTCCCCGCGCGGTAGTTGAGCTGCTCGGTGCCGACGGCACCCTGCACCCGGCGTTGCTACCCGGGATTGGCGTCGCGGAAACGGATCGCCGCTTTGGAGTCGACTGGTGGGTGTTTGGGGTGGCGGGCGCATTCATCGCCCTGTTCGTCACCTTCGGCCTCAGCGATTCAGCCGCCCTTGGGGAACTGGCCAGCCGCGGGGTCAACTGGGTGTCGACTCACACCGGCTGGCTGTTCTCCCTCCTAACCGTCGCCGTGTTCGCGTTTATGATCGTGGTCGGCTACTCCTCCAAAGGGCGGATCCGCCTCGGAACCGATGAGGAGCGCCCGGAGTTCTCCACGTTCTCCTGGGTGGCCATGCTGTTTTCCGCCGGGATGGGGATCGGCCTGCTGTTCTTCGGGCCCTACGAGCCACTGACCTTCTTCCTCACCCCACCGCCGGCGTTCGACGTCGACCCCGGTACGGTCGACGCGATGCGCGCCGCCATGGCGCAGACACTGCTGCACTGGGGGCCGCTGGCTTGGTCCTACTATGCGCTGGTCGGAGGGGCGATCGCCTATTCAACCTACCGACGGGGCCGGTCGGCCGTCATCTCAGCCATCTTCGACCCGATCTTCTCGGACCGGCTGAAAGGCCCCCTCGGGCGCGTGATCGACATCTTCTCCATCCTGGTCACCCTGTTTGGCACGGCCGTCTCGTTGGGGATCGGCGCCCTGCAAATTGGCCGCGGCTTGGAGTTGGTCACGGGGATTGGGCCGGTGGGGAACACCTTGCTGATCTCCCTGATGGTGCTGTTGACCATTGCGTTCATTTTTTCGGCCGTCTCCGGCGTCAAACGCGGCATTCGCGCGCTCTCAAACATCAACATGTTCCTCGCGCTGGGGTTGGGACTATTCGTGTTCCTCGCCGGGCCGACCCTGTTCCTGCTGGACTTCATTCCCGCCTCGCTAATCAGCTTCTTCACCAACCTGGGCCCGATGCTGGGCGTTTTCTCCTCGGCCGATCAAACCAGTGCCGAGTTCATGTCCAGCTGGACCACCTACTACTGGGCCTGGTGGGTCTCCTGGACCCCGTTTGTCGGCATGTTCATCGCCAAAATCTCCCGCGGGCGCACCCTGCGCGAGTTCGTCACCGTGGTCATCATCATTCCCTCCCTGGTGTGCCTGCTCTGGTTTGGCACCCTGGGCGGCACCTCCATGTGGTTCGAGTCCCAGGGCCTGGAAATGAGCGGCGCCGCCAGCTCAGAAGACCTGCTGTTCCAACTGCTGGCCAAACTGCCACTACCAGTGGTGCTGAGCGTGATCGCCATGGCCTCACTGATGATCTTCTTCATCACCTCAGCCGATTCCGCCTCCATTGTCATGGCCTCCATCGCCGAGAAGGGACGGCCCACACCGTCGCGTCCCACCACGGTGGTGTGGGGGGTCGCCCTGTCAGCCACGGCCATCACCCTGTTCTTGGCCGGCGGAGCGGACGCGCTCAGTGCCCTGCAGGCTTTGGTAACCATTTCCGCCTTGCCGTTCGCTGTCATCCTGATCGGGCTGATGGTGGCGTGGTGGCGAGACCTGTCCACCGACCCGCTCGTCTTGCGCCGGGAGTATGCCACCGTCGCGATTGACGAAGGGATCCGGCGAGGCATCCGCCAGCACGGCGACAACTTCGCCTTCTCGGCGGGTCCGGTGGCCCCCGCCGACGGAGCAGGATCTTGGCTCGATTCCGACGACCCGGCCCTGACGCAGTGGTACGAGGATGCTTTGGTGGCAGCAGACGAAGCAACTGACGACTGGTCGGAAAACCCCGCCCAGTCGGGAAAACCTGAGTCGCAGGAGTAGGTGCCCACCCCGCCAGGTGCGGCTCGGTCCGGCCCCGTCGGGAAAGACCTATTGACTTCCGATGCTTATCGATCGATAATCGATATATGAAAGCAAGGGACGTGATTGTTGCTCAGGTGTCGCTGGCACTGCTGGCCGCCTTGAGCGTATGCGCGCAAATCCTGCTGGTTGCCGTCGCAGTGCAGACCGGACAGGACTATCCAGAAGTCGCTCACCTGGTAGGGCCATACTCGGTGGCCGCAGTGGCAACGGTTGGGAGCGGGCAGGTGCTGCTGGTCTGCCTCTCGCGGCTGCTGGCCGAGGCGGCCAAGGGACCGATTGGGCGCGGACAAGCACAGAAATGGTTGAAAGTAGCCCAGGTCGCAGTGGTAGTTGGCGTGGCTATTCCCCTCGCAGTCTGCGTCCACCTGCTGTTCTTCGTGCAGTTAGGTGGGCCAGCGGTGGTGATCGGCATTCCCACCAGTCTGATCGTTGGGTTTGCAGGGGTGTCTTGCCTGGCTGTGCTGCGCAAGGCGTTGGGGCGGATGCCCAATGCCGACTGGTCGCACTAGCCCGACCAGTCGGCGCAATCTGTTTTGGCGCGGCCAGTTTTGGTCCGGCAAACTCAGCTCGGTACCCCCAGTGGGACTCGAACCCACACTTGGTCGATTTTAAGTCGACTGCCTCTACCATTGGGCTATGGGGGCCTGGTAGCAACTGCCTCAGTTTACCAACTTCGCCCGGCGGATCAGTCAGCTAGGGAGAGGGCAATCCCATCCAGAATGTCGTGCTCTGAGCAGTAGGCACCACCGAGGTCCAGACCCAGGTCTTCGGTCCGGCGCCGGACTCGACGCAGAATCTGTTGCCAGATGAGAGCACCGGCACCGATGACGTCTTCGCGCCCGGTGGGCATGAACGGCAGGGCCGCTTTCGTCTCTACCGGCTCCTCAATCATGAACCGGGCAGCTGCGCCCCACTGCTCCCAGGACAGGAAGGCGCCGTGGGTGACGTTCGGGGAGTACTCCGGCACGTCCAGCGCCTGCCCAGCCAGGGTGGTGACCGTCCCAGCCACTCCAACCACCGAGCGGATCAGCCCAAAATCGATCTCCTCCTCGACCAGGTCGAGCTGTTGGTCCACCCATTGGGTGGCCGCCGCAATCCCGGCCAGATTCTCCGGTTGAGTGTCGAACCGCTCGGTCACGCGCACGGATCCCATGTTGACCGAGAGGGATGCCTGCACCCAATCGTCCCCCAGGACGAACTCGGTGGAACCCCCGCCAATATCGACGAGGAGAATAGGCGTGTTCGGGTACCCACCCAAGGTTGCGGTGGCCCCGGCAAAGGAGAGCGCCGCTTCCTCATTGCCGGGGATCACCTCGGGAGTCACCCCCAACCGGGCGCGGACCGCCTCCACCAACTCATTTCCGTTGGCAGCATCGCGCATGGCTGAGGTGGCCACAAATCGAAGGCGTTCGGCCCCGAACCGGTCAATCAGCTCGCGGTACTCGTCCACGGCAGCCAAAGTGCGTTCGATGGCTGCACTGCTGAGCCGCCCAGTCTCATCAACATGCTCTCCCAGGCGCACAATTCGCATCTCCCGGGACACGTCGACCAGCGGGTCGGGGCCACCGGGGTTCAGGTCTGCGATCAGCAGACGGAGAGAATTGGTTCCACAGTCAAAAGCAGCTACTCGAGTCACGGGTCCATGCTAGACGCATCTGCCGACTGGTCGCACATTCCCGACCACTCGATCTGCTAGTGGCAAGTGCAGGTCTCAGCTGACCACCATCCGCGGGCAGAAATTCGCTCCAGCGCTTCATCACCAATCGGATTGACTCCGGGTCCCGCCGCCAACGAATGCCCGACCACCGCGTGGAGACATTTCACACGCATCGGCATTCCGCCGGCAGAGATCCCAGATATTTCTGCCACCTCGCCCAGAACCGCTCGGCGCTGCAAGTAATCTTCGTGGGCCCTGCGGTAGGTGGCCTGGAATGAGTGGTCCTCCGCCAAGCGATCATTGAACTCGTCCATTTCCAGGTCCGCTTCCATCCGCGAGCAGGCCTTCGTCAGCTCCGGGGAAGTCAAGTAGAAAGTGGTGGGGAACGGGGTGCCGTCGTCTAGGCGAGGCTTGGTGATGACAACGAGCGGCCGGCCGCACACACACCGAGCAGCCACCCCAACCACTCCGCGGGGCACACGCCCTAACTGGTGCTCAAGAGTGGTCAGATCTTCGTCAGTTGCGGGTCCCGCCGTCGGTCCGAGCAGAGAAAAATCCATGGCGTCCCGCCTTTCAATGGTCTATTCGTCGGTGTCGTCTTCGGTGGAAAGAGGAACAGTGGGCACATTGGCCGCCTCTTTCACTGCCGGAGGGTCATCTACTTCAAGTAACGCTTCTTGAAGCTGAATATTCCACGGTTTAGGGGGCCATTCAAGAGCTTCGGCCTCGTCAGGGCTTTGAGCGGCCTCCTGCGGGGCATCTACCACGGCAAATTGAGTCTCACCCGGGTCGACATATCCGAGGCGGGCCCGAGCCTGAGCGGAGATATGGTTCGGGTCCGACCAGTTGTCCAGTTCGGCCTGCAGCTTCTCCAACTTCTGCTGCGCAGCTTCAGTCTGAGCCACCGCCGCCCGATACTCGCGGCGTTGATCGCTCCACTGCAGCAGGTTCGGGACCAGCACCATCGCCACAATTCCGAGCATCAGGGTGACTGCTAGCAGGCGCACGGAAATATTCAGACCCCCGATACTCAGGCGATTGCCCTGCTGGGGACCGCGCGGGGTTGGGGTCTTGGGTTTGGACTCACGAGCGGGACGCGAAGTTCCTTTTCGGGTCGGTGAGCGCGTGTCACCCGGCAGCGGTCGGCTCGGTTTTTTGGCGACCGGCTGGGCCGGGACCCGGGGGCGGGCAGGACCAGTGCCGACTGGTCGGTCTTTTGCGCCCAGTCGGTGCTGCTGCTTCTGCTCGCCGTTTCTCCCCACGTTGCCTATCTTCACTCATCCGGCCCTGAACTCTGACTCAACGCGCCCGGTGGAGGCCGTTTTTCACCTACTTCACAGCTGACCGTAAGTGCTGCTGGCGATCTTCGCGCACCGGCTCCGGCCGGGTCCGGCCCGGCAGCAGTAGTGCCGGCAGGGCAGCTAACAACGTGGCGCCAATGGTCACCCAGAAAGCAGCGGCGAAGCCGGCCCCAGAATCTTTCACCGTCATAACTCCGGTCAGGACTACTGCGACCAGGGCGGTCCCAAATGCGCCGCCGAGTTGTTGGACAATCCGGGTGATGGCAGACGCCTGAGGCATCTGCTCACGGCCGATGTCCAGGTAGGCAGCGGCCATTACCGGAATGAAGACCACTCCCAAGCCCAGACCCCGGACAAATAGGACCACCCCTAGCAGCCAGAGGTTGGTGTCGGTTCCAGACCAGGCGAATGGAATCGTGGCGGCCGCGATCACCAGGAAGCCGGCTACTGCCACCAGTCGGGCTCCGAGACGCTCCACTAGGTGCCCGGCCACGACCCGCGACAGCAGCGTCCCCACCCCCTGGGGAATCAGCAACACCCCAGCGGCCAGCACCGAATAGCCTCGGACCGACTGAAAGTAGAGCGGCAGCAGGAAGGTTCCAGCGAAGAGCGCCACTCCGAGAAAGGTCAGGGTGATGGTCGAGGATCGGACGGTAGGGACCTTCAGGAGGCTGACATCAACCAGTGCTCGGTCCGACCGTAGGCGCGCCCACCAAGCAAACGCCACCAGCAGGACTAGGCCAAGCACTCCCGGCACCAGCACATCCGGCCGAGCAAACCCACCCGGGTTGTGAGTATTGGAGAGGCCAAACAGGAGACCCGCCAGCGCCGGGGTCAGCAAGACCGCTCCCACCAGGTCGAGGCGGCCAGGGTTCTCCGGGAGGTTAGCGCGATCATCCACTAGGAACAGGGCAGCCAACACTAGTCCCACCACCCCGATGGGCACGTTGATCAGGAACATCCAACGCCAGCTAAACCAGTTGAGCACCATCCCTCCCAAGACCGGTCCGAGGATCGGCCCGACCGCCGCCGGCAGGCTAACCGCAGCCATGACCCGGGCTCTGCGCTCCGCGGGAACGTGCTGCATCGCCAGCGTCTGCATCAGGGGCAACATGATGCCCCCGCCTATCCCCTGCAGCAGGCGAAACCCAATCAGCGCCTGGGCATTCCAAGCAATTCCGCAGAGAGCAGAGCCCAGGACGAACAATCCCAAGGCGAGTAGCCAGAGACGCTTGCCCCCGATACGAGCCTGCGCCCATCCGACAAACGGAATAGTAGCCGCCAGCGAGAGCAGGTAGCCGGTGGAGACCCACTGGATCGTAGTTAACGGCGCCCGTAGTTCCACTGTGAGCGTGCGCATTCCTATCGCCACAATGGTTGTGTCCAGGATGGCGGCGATGGCCCCGACGATCAGCGCCAAGAGCATCAAAGTAGTCGACGGCTTGGAGCCTGATGTTAGCGCCGAACGTTTCACGACAACCCCCTTAGAGAACGTATGCGTTCACTAGGTTAGGCCTCGAAATTAGTGAACGCAAGCGAGCACTATGTGAGTTGTGCCCAAGGTAAAGTGAGAGGGTGACGAAAAGACGGCGCGGCAGTGAACTGGAAGAGGCCATCCTTGAAGCTGGGTGGGCGCAGCTAAGCGAACACGGATATGCGGGCTTCACCTTTGAAGCGGTGGCTAACCGGGCCAAGACCGGCAAAGCGGCTGTGTACCGGCGCTGGCCCGACCGCGAATCACTCCTGGTTGCAGTCCTGGCTCACTGGGGACTTGGAACACCGCGAGCAGTGCCGGACACGGGCGCGCTCGGCTCGGATGTGATTGAGCTGCTGCGGGCAGCCAACCGATTCGGCACCCACATTGCGGCCCTGTTCAGCACCATTCTCGGTGCCTACTTTGACGACATGAGCACCACCCCGGCGGAGCTTCGAAACCGGCTGCTCGGGGATCGCGGACACGCGATGGAAACCATCCTGCAGCGCGCACTGGAACGCGGTGAACTAAACCAGCTTCCGCCCGCCCGCGTGGCTACTCTCCCGGTGGACCTGCTCCGCCACGAGTTGCTAATGAACCTGCAACCCGTCCCCGACGAAACCATCATCGAAATTGTCGAGACCGCGTTCCTGCCCCTGGTCGCCTCGGCGCCTCCCACATCCGACCACGACTGGCCGCAACCGACCGCAACCGACCGCAACCGACCGCGACTGACCGCGACTGACCGCGACTGACCGCGACTGACCGCATCTGAGTCCCGCAACCCACGTCCCACACCCTCCCGGCCGCCCGTCCACGCGCGGGCCCGGAGACAACCCCACCCCGCAGACAGCAAAGCGGCGAGACCCCGGCATGAACCGGGACCTCGCCGCAATAATGCTAGAACTTAGAAGTTCGCGCGGGGGAAGGCGCTGGCACCAGCGTAGGTCGCGTCCTCACCCAGGGCCTCTTCGATCCGCAGCAGGCGGTTGTACTTCTCCACCCGCTCGGACCGCGCCGGCGCCCCGGTCTTGATCTGACCGGAGTTGGTCGCCACAGCCAGGTCGGCAATGGTGGTGTCCCCGGTTTCGCCGGAACGGTGCGAGGTCATCGACCGGTACCCGTTGCGGTGCGCCTCTTCGACGGCGTCCAGGGTCTCGGTCAGGGAGCCAATCTGGTTCACCTTGACCAGCAGCGCGTTGGCCACGCCGTCCTTGATCCCGCGGGTCAGCCGCTCGGGGTTGGTGACGAACAGGTCGTCGCCCACCAGCTGGACACGCGAACCAATCGCGTCGGTCAGCTTCTTCCAGGCATCCCATTCGTCCTCGGACAGCGGGTCCTCGATGGAAACGAGCGGGTAGTCGGCGATCAGCTTCTCGTAGTAGTCGATCATGTAGTCGGTGGAGCGAGCTTCACCCTCGAACTGGTAGGCGCCGTCCTTGAAGAACTCGGTGGAGGCAACATCCAGGGCCAGAGCCACATCGGTGCCGGGCTTGAAGCCGGCGCGCTCGATCGCTTCGATGATCAGGTCCAGGGCCGCAGCGTTGGATTCGAGGCTGGGCGCGAAGCCGCCCTCGTCGCCCAGACCGGTGGACAGGCCCCGCTCCTTGATGACGCCCTTCAGGGTGTGGTAAACCTCGGCGCCCCAGCGCAGCGCCTCGCGGAAGGAGGGCGCACCGATCGGAGCAATCATGAACTCCTGAATGTCGACGTTGGTGTCCGCGTGGGACCCGCCGTTCAGGATGTTCATCATCGGGACGGGCAGCACGTGAGCGTTGGGGCCGCCCAGGTACTGGTACAGGGGCAGTTCAGCGGAGATGGCGGCTGCCTTGGCCACGGCCAGGGAAACACCCAGGATCGCGTTAGCGCCCAGCTTGCCCTTGTTCTTGGTGCCGTCCAGCTCGATCATGACGCGGTCAATTGCGCGCTGATCGGAGGCGTCCATTCCTTCGACCTCGGGAGCGATAATGTCGACCACGGCCTCAACCGCGCCTTCGACACCCTTGCCCTGGTAACGATCGGAGTTGTCGCGGCGCTCGACCGCTTCAAACGCGCCGGTGGAGGCGCCGGAGGGAACCGCAGCGCGAGCGGCGACTCCGTTGTCCAGCACAACGTCAACTTCAACGGTGGGGTTGCCTCGCGAATCTAGAATCTCGCGTGCACGGATCTCCTCAATGAATGCCACGATAATCTCCTCTTGGTTGGATTGGCATTGTTTCTTCGGACTGAAGCTCTTAACCGACGCTGGGACCCTGTCCCAACGGGACTACGTCTGCCAGCGGACCGGCGGGCACGGCGCCCGCCTCCATCGACAGGGACATGTAGCGCGGGTTCACGTGTGTTTGCGCGATTAGCTCGGCAAAGTCTTGGTTCAACTCTGGATCTGCCTGGACGGAGGCACCCACCACCTGTGACAGCAAGATGGCGTTCAGCACGTCCATGGTGGCCTGGGACAGACCGTCGCGGGATGCCCCCGAGGTCTCCAGCAACTGGTCGATGGGTTGGGTGAACTGGTCATCGTCGAGGGACACTCCGACCTGGTCGGCCATCGCCATGTACGGCTGCGCCAGCGCCAGGAACGACACCACGCTGGTTCGATTCAGCTGCTGACCCATGACTGAAGTCAGTTCATCGGTCGCGACCGTCAGGTCGTTCTCGGTGTAGCGGACGCCCAGCGATTCCACTGCGGTCCCAGGGTTGGCTCCCCCACTGCTGCACGCGCCCAACGACAGGGCCGCAGCCACCCCGACACAGACCGCCAGAACTCGTCTGTTTACCTTCACTAGGTCCTCCTTGTTCAGCCCTGATCATTCTACTGCAAATGCTCGCCTAACGACGAACCTCCCCAACTGCGCACAGGCGCCATTTTGCGCCTCTCACCCGCCCTGTTTGGCGGCGCGGGCCAATGCCACACGCCGGTTGGGTACAAGGACCTTGCGCAGGAGATCCTCCACCCAAGTTACCAGCGCCTCGTCCACCAGTGGCTCCTCTCCGTGGTGGCGGCGCCCGCCGAGGGGCACCAGCAGTTGGCGGGTAGCCGGCTTGATCACGGAGCCGGGGTAGAGGCGCTTGAGCCGGAGCGCGGTTGAGTCCATCAGTTCCACCGGGCCGAGGCGGAGATAGTTGCCCTGTGTCACCGCCTCGTCCACCCCCAGCTGGCGGAGCATCGACCGAAGCCGCGCTAACAGGAACAGGCGCTCCACCGGGGCGGGCAGCGGCCCGTACCGGTCCGCCAGTTCGTCCCGCAGCTCCCGCATCGCCCCCGGATCGTTGACGGCCGCGATCTTGGCATACACCTCCAGGCGAGCGCTCTCACCGGGGATGTACTCCTCGGGCAGGTGTGCATCCACCGCCAGGTCCAGTCGAACTTCCGTCGTTTCAACCGGCTTCTCCCCCCGATACTGGGCGACCGCGTCCGAGACCATCCTGACGTACAGGTCAAAGCCGACCCCCTCGATGTGGCCGGATTGGGCTCCGCCCAGCAGGTTGCCGGCCCCGCGAATCTCCAGGTCTTTTTGCGCCACCGCCAGTCCGGAGCCCAGGTCGGCGTTGGCGGCGATGGTCCGGAGCCGCTCCAGCGCCGTCTCGGTCAGGGTTTTGCCCGGCGGGTAGAAGAAGTAGGCGTAGGCTCGTTCGCGCCCACGGCCCACCCTTCCCCGCAACTGGTGAAGTTGTGACAGTCCAAACGTGTCCGCGCGGTCCACAATCAGCGTGTTCGCGTTCGAGATGTCCAGCCCGGTTTCGACGATCGTTGTGCAAACTAGGACGTCAAACTCATGGTTCCAGAAGTCGACGATCACCTGTTCCAGCTGGTGTTCGCCGAGTTGGCCGTGCGCCACCCGGATCCGCGCCTCCGGCACCAGCTCTGCCAGTCCCGCCGCCACCGAGGAGATCGACTCGACCCGGTTGTGGATAAAGAACACCTGCCCGTCGCGCAGCAGTTCCCGCCGGATCGCCGCAGCCACCTGAGCGGAAGAGTAGGCTCCGACGAAGGTGAGCACCGGCTGGCGCTCCTCCGGCGGGGTCTGCAGCACCGACATCTCTCGGATCCCAGCCACCGCCATTTCCAGCGTCCGGGGGATCGGCGTGGCCGACATTGCGAGCACGTCCACGTCGGTGCGCAGCGCCTTCAGTGTCTCCTTATGCTCGACCCCAAATCGCTGCTCCTCGTCGATGATGACCAGCCCCAGATCCTTGAACCGGACCGACCCGGTCAGCAGCGAATGCGTCCCAATCACCAGGTCGACGCTGCCGTCGAGCAGGCCCGCCCGCACCCGATCGGCTTCAGCCGGAGACGAAAACCGCGACAGTTGGGCGATGTTGACCGGGAACCCGGCGTAGCGCTCCCGGAACGTGTCGTAGTGCTGCTGCACCAGCAGGGTGGTGGGCACCAGCACCGCCACCTGCTTGGAGTCCTGAATAGCCTTGAACGCGGCCCGAACCGCGATCTCAGTTTTCCCGTAGCCGACGTCGCCGGTGAGCAGCCGGTCCATGGGTACCGGCTTCTCCATGTCCGCCTTCACCTCGTCCATGGTCAACAGCTGGTCGGGAGTCTCCTGGAAGGGGAAGGCGTCCTCTAGTTCGCGCTGCCAGGGCGTGTCCGGGCTGAAGGCAAACCCACCCGCGGTCTGGCGGGCCGCGTACAGGCGCACCAATTCGGCCGCGATTTCCTGAACCGCCTTCTGCGCTTTCTGCTTAGTTTTTGCCCAGTCGGCGCCGCCCATCCGCGAGAGCTTCGGCTCGTCCGATCCCGAGTATTTGGAGACCAAATCCAGCGAGGTGGTGGGCACGTAGAGCGTATCCCTGGGCCCACCGCGGCGGGAGGAAGCGTACTCGAGCACCAGGTAGTCGCGGGTCACCTGCTGTTCACCCGAGCCGGTGGTGCGAGAGACCATTTCCAGGAATCGACCCACCCCGTGGTGCTCGTGGACCACGAAATCTCCGGGCCGGAGCGCGAGCGGGTCCAGCCCTTTCTTTCGCCGCGCCGGCATCTTCCGCATGTCGCGGGTCGAACCGCCGCTGCGTCCCCCGGTCAGGTCCTGCTCGGTGAGGATCGCCAGCTCTTGGGCGGAAAGCACGAAGCCGGCCCCAGCCTCTGCCGCGGTCACGTGGACGAGGCCCGGGGAGGGCAGTTCGGTCAGCTCCGGGTCGAGGCGGGCGGCCACGTCGCCCTCAGCCAGCACCTGGACGAGGCGGCGGGCGGAGCCGGAACCGGGGGTGGTCACCACCAGGTTCCAGCCGGCGCGTTCCAGTTGACCCAGATCCGAGGTGGCACGGGCAAAGTCACCCCGATAAGGGCGGACTTCTCGCGCCCCAATCATGGCCAGACGCGGGGAGGCGACCACGGCCGCGGCGGGCGGGTCGGCGGGAGTCTGGTCGGCCCCAGCCGGTTCCCGTTGAGCGAGCTGCTCGGCCAGTTGGTCGGCCAGTTCGGGCCCGGGCAGAGCGGTCAGTTTCCACCACGAGGCAGACTTCCGGGCCCCCCAGACCTCATCGAGGCTGAGCAGCGACGCGCTCTGGGCGCCCAGCGGAATGGCCCCACCGGCAGCAGCCGCACCCCACGAGGCGTGCAGGAACTCCTGCGAAGTGGTGACAAGGTCGGCGGCCCGGGCCTGGATTCGCTCCGGCTCGGACATGAACAGAAGGGTTCCCACTGGCAACAGATCAACCAGTGAGTCCATCCGCTCGACCAGCAGGGGGGCCAGCGACTCGATTCCTGGACTGTAGATGCCCTCGGTCGCCAGCTCCAACAGGTCTGCCGCTCCCGGGATTTGCGCTGCCCGGGCCTTTTCTTTGACCGCATCGGTCAGCAGCAGTTCGCGTGCGGGAGGGGCCCACAGACCGGTCTCTGCCGCGCCCAAACTCCGCTGGTCATCCAGCGAGAACCAGCGGATCTCCTCGATCTCATCACCAAAGAACTCCAACCGGACCGGGTGGTCCCCGGCGGGCGGAAACACGTCGACGATTCCGCCGTGAACGCTAACTTGGCCGCGCCCCCGCACCTGGTCGCTGGGCTCGTAGCCAAGTTGGACCAACTCGTGGACCAGCGTGTCGCGATCGATGAAGTCGCCTGGACGAGCTTGGACCGGACGCAGATCCCCCAGTCCGCCAATGATGGGCTGCAGCAGGGCGCGAATCGGCACGACCAGAACTTGGATCGGTCCGGCCTGGGGGTGGTTCGGTTCCGGGTGGGCCAGGCGACGCAGGACTGCCACCCGCCGAGCCATGGTGTCCAACTGAGGAGAAAGACGTTCGTGCGGCAGGGTCTCCCAGGACGGAAACACAGTGGCCTCCGGCCCCCAGCAACTGATGGCGCGGGCCATCTGCTCGGCTTCGCGGCCGGTGGCAGTTACCACCACCACCGGCGCGGTCCCGGACCGGTTCGACAGTGCGTGTGCTACCAATGCAGGCCGCACCCCCACCGGGCACACCACCGTGCCGTGACCGGGTTCCCACAGATAGGGCGTGACCGCCTCAACGGCTTCATCCCGGGCTAAAAGCGGCAGCAGGCCGCGCAGCTGACTCATGAGCGGGCGTGTAGGTCTTGCTGGGCAGCTACCAGGCCGCGCAGCACAGTTTCTTCGGCCACATCCGCCGCCAACTGGATCGTCACGTCCCATTCGGGCCGCTCAGACGTCGGGATCGGAGTCAGGACAAACGAGGCGGGATCCTGCCGTCCGGGAGGCCGACCAATCCCAACTCGCAGCCGGGCATAGTCTTTGGTTCCCAGGTGAGCGCTCAAACTCTTCAGCCCGTTGTGTCCGCCCTCGCCTCCGCCGCGCTTCAATCGAAGCTGGTGTGCGGGCAGGTCCAGGTCATCGTGCACCACCAGAATCTCCGTCGGGGCGATCCGCAGGAAGTCGGCCAGGCGGCCGATTGGCCCGCCAGAAACGTTCATGTACGAGGTGGAGACAGCCAGGTGCACCTGAGGTCCGGGGGCACCACCGGGCAGCACCCCCAACCGGCCGGACGCAGTCCGGGTCCGACTGGAATGTGAACGCAAACTAACCCCGAGACGCTCGGCCAGCAGCTCAACTGTCATTACCCCGACATTGTGCCGCGTGTTAGCGTACTCAGCTCCTGGATTTCCCAGGCCCACAATCAACTTGATCGATTCCGACATGCTTTCCTTCTAGAGGTGCGACCCGAACTCAAGCGCCCAGGCCGCGTAGGCCCGCGCATTAGGATGAAACAGGTCCGGAGCGTGATACCTGGTCAGATACTCCCAGGTGGAATACTGCTGCGAGAGTCGGCGCAAGTCAACGGGAACGTGTCCGGCAGCGCTCATCTGCTCGTCCAGTATCGCGGACAACTCTGCGGCCAGTTGCTCCCGGGGGAGGAATGAAAAACTGGGGATGTTTCCCACCAGGGCGGGCCCGGGAAGCTCACGCGCCATCCGCTTGGCGTAGGCGGAGAACAGCTCCGGGGTGATGTGCGGAGCTCCCACGTCGTTGCCCCCGATGTTAGCGACCACCAGGTCCGGTTTCAGCTCCAATCCGCGCAGCTGAGGCAGTTGGGCCGCCAGGATCGTCTCGATGGTGGCCCCGGAAATCGACAGGTTGACCACCCGGACCGACCCGGGAATCATCTGCGCCAACCTGGCCACGTAGGACTGGTCGATCCGCGCTGCCCCTACCCCCTGGGTGGCAGAGTCACCGAGAGCCACCAGCAGGAAATCGTCTTTCTTCAGCTGGTTGAGGGTGCGGAAGTTCTGCGCCTCCCAGGCTTTACGGTGTTGGCGTACCTGGCGGTGAGTTCGACCCACCGCCTCGCTAATGATTCCCCCCGCCAGCAAAGTAGCGGCCAGGACGTTTGATTTGGCCACCGTTAGGCGTCCCGCCCTCCCGGGGCCGAAGCCTCCACTACCAGAAACTCGGGTGCAGCGAAGCCTCGCGCCGCAAACGCCTGGACTACGCCATCCATTACCTCGCCCACCGTGGTCGCCGGGACCAGTGCAATGGCTGAGCCGCCAAAGCCACCACCAGTCATGCGGGCCCCAACCGCTCCAGCCCGCAGAGCCTCCTCCACCGCGCAATCCAGCTCCGGGCAGGAAACCTCGTAGTCGTCGCGCAACGAGATATGCGATTCGGTGAACAGACGCCCAACTTCGGCCAGGTCCGCGTCTTTCTGAAGCAACTCGGCCACCTGCCGGGTCCGAGCAATCTCGGTGACCACGTGGCGCACCCGGCTTTGGGCGACCGGGTCGGTCAGCCGGGCCAACGCCTCGTCCAAGTCAGTGATGTCAGCCAGGTACTCTACGCCCAACTGCTGTGCCGCTTCGTGACAGGTCTGACGCCGGGCGGCATACTGCCCGTCCACCAGCGCGTGCGGAGCTTTCGTGTCGATCACCAGCAGGCGGAAATCGCGGGCCGCCAGGTCAAAGTGAATCTGTTGGACGGAATGATCTCGGTTGTCCAGCAGGAGCGCATATCCCGGCTGGCAGCGCAGGGAGGCCGACTGATCCATTCCCCCGGTGGGCGCCCCGGCCATCTGGTTTTCCGCGGCGATGCAGAAACGAACCAACTGCTCACGGTCCAGGTCCAAGCCAAACAGGTCGGTCAGGCCGACCCCGGCCGATCCGCTCAGGGCGGCGGAGGAAGAGAGCCCGGCCCCGTAGGGAACGCAGGAGTCAATGGCAATATCGAAGCCGGCAACCGGGTAGCCGGCCTGGCGCATGGCCCAGGCCACCCCCACCACGTAGGCGGGCCAACCATCCACCTCACCCAGCGTCCCGACCGGTCCGGCCTCAGCCAAGTCGACGCTTCGTTGGGACTCCTCCTGGGCGGAAATCAACCGCACCTGGTCGTCGTCACGCCGGCGCAGGGCCGCGTAGGTGCGATGCGGCAGGGCAATTGGGAGCGCTAACCCTCCGTTATAGTCAGTGTGCTCACCGATCAGGTTCACCCTCCCCGGGGCGGACCAGATCCCATCTGGCTCCTGCCCAAAAGTCTCGGTAAAAAGGGTGGCCACGCGGGCCGCCCCATCCGGGCGCGTCCAGGCATCACGGATGACAACGCTCATGAAAGTCTACTTTCTGCTGTTCCGGTCGGTCCTTCCAGGGTAGCGATCCGGACGCGACTTGTCTTGCTCCTGTCCGGAAACTAGCACTTTGGTAGGAGTGGCTAACCTGCTAATCTGAGGGAGCTAAACTCCCAATTGTTAGAGGTTTCGGACCGGTCGCATGTACCTACCCCCCAAGACTGATGATCAGGAATGGCTGGGCGTGCTCATTGCCATTCCCGAACCGTGGGTCACCGAGTTGACCGCGGCTCGCCGTGAGCTCGGTGATCCAGCTGCGGACTGCGTGCCTGCGCACCTGACCCTGATTCCCCCCACTCCCGTCAATGTGGACGAGCGAGAAGACGTTTTCCGCCACCTCCAGCACGTTGCCTCCCACTTCGGTCCCTTCCGGTTGTCCCTGTCGGGGACCGGCACTTTTCTGCCCACCTCACCGGTGGTGTTTCTGGACGTAACCGAGGGAGCGGACGCCTGCATGTCACTCGCCGATGAGCTCCGGTCCGGCCCGTTGGATCACCAGGCCCGGTTCCCATACCACCCGCACGTCACCCTCGCCCACGGCCTGCCAGAGGAATCCCTGCACCGGGCTCGTGCGGGTTGGGCGGACTTCGAAGCCTCCTGGATGGTTCCCGGTTTCCGCCTCGACTCCGTTGACCCCAACGGACGCTACAACACCCGCGCCCTGTTCGACTTCGCCCTCTAGGGGGATCGATGCCCGGCTCAGAGCCCACCACCCGGTACGGCCCGAACTTCGTCCCCCATTCGGCCGATTTTCGCCGCGTCTGGAGAGAAACGACCGGGATTGATCGCCTGAAGAACCTGCTTGAACTTTCCCTGCACCTGCGTCCCCTTAGAGCGTTCGCACGCTTCGGGACGGCGAACGGTTCACTGTTGGCCGCGGGGATCTCCTACCGGGCCCTATTCAGCCTGACCGCCGCCATCACCCTGGGTGGAATGGTCTTTAGCGCTCTCCTTGGCAGCAACGAGGCGCTTCGCACCGCCGTGGTCGAGGCGGTCAACTCCTGGCTGCCAGGCCTTTTGAAGTCGGGCACCCACCCGGACGGCCTAGTCGATCCCGCCACCCTTGGGTCGGGTCCCGGCACCACGGTGGCCGGCGTTGTTTCTCTGGGGGTCCTACTCTTTACCGCCACCTCTGTGGTGGCTTCTCTCTCCAGCGCAATTAGGGCAATGTTTGCGCTCTCAACTGTGCGTGAGCCGTTTCCCGTCACTGTTGGGCAACGATTTCTCGGGCTGGTGGCGCTGCTGGTGGGGATATCCTCCACCGCCGGGATCGTCTTTCTGACCAGCTGGCTCGGGACGCGGGCGACCCGGCTCGGGGTGGAAAAGACCTGGTTTGACTCGATTTCGACCGGGCTCACCTGGGTGGCGGCCGTGGTGATCAACATGGTGTTGGTGGCAGTGGTGATCCGGTGGGTGGCGGGAGTGAGGCCGCCGCGTCCGGACCTGCTGTGGGGTTCGGGCTTGGCCGGGCTCTCCACGGCACTGCTGCAGTTGGCCGGCACCTCGGTGGTGCAAAATGTGCGTGGTCCCATTTTGACCGCTGCCACCACGTTGATCACGCTGATTCTGTGGGTCAACCTTCAGGCCCGGGTGGTTCTGCTTGCCAGCGCTTGGATTGCTAATCCCCCGCGGCTCCAGACGCGGGTCTCCCGCGAGTCCCGCCGCGAGGGCCTTCGCCCCAACTACGTGACTCTTTCCTCCCCTGAGTCGCTAGAGCAGTGAGCGGGAGCTACGAGAACTGGTACTCGACCGTGACCGGGGCGTGATCGGAAAAACGCGCATCCCAGCTGGGTGCCCGGAAGATTTCGTACCGCTGAGCTGATTGAGCCAGTCCCCGGGAAGCGTACTGGTAGTCAATCCGCCAGCCGGCATCGTTATCGAAGGCCTTTCCACGCCAGGACCACCAGGAGTATGGCCCCTGGTTCGGGCCGGCGAGGTCGCGCACCACGTCGGACCAACCCGAGTCCACCCACCGGTTTAGGAAGGCGATCTCTTCGTCCAGCACCCCGGCCGACTTGTTGTGGTTTCCCTTCCAGTTTTTGATGTCCAGCTCGGACCGGACCACATTGAAGTCGCCCGCCACTAGTGCATTCTGGTCCAGCAGTTGCGCCAACCGAACCTCGATTCGGGGCAGGTGGGCCATCTTCTGCTCCTGCTTTGGAGTCCCCACCGACCCGGAATGGAAGTAGGCGGAGACGACGGTCAGGTCGGTTGGCCCCACCAGATCCAGCTCCACCCACCGACCAGTGTCGTAGTCCGGTTCATCTGGGCTCAGCCCCACGCGCGGTTCTCCCTCGGCCTGGAACTGTCCGTCGCGCCGAAGTGCCACGGCGACCCCGGCTCGTCCCTTGATTGCACAGGGGTGAGTGTGAACGTTCCACTCGGGCCCGAGCAGCGCTTCTGTCACTTCTTCGGGAGCGCGCACTTCCTGCAGCAGCAGGACGTCGGGGTTGGCCAGCGCAAGCCATTCCATGAGGCCGCGCCGATGGGCCGCTCGAATGCCGTTGAGATTGAGGGTCGTGATCAATGCTGAACTCATGACGGCAGTATCCCATCTTTGCCTGGACCCGGGCGAGCAGGCCCAGCGTTGACGAGCGTCTAGCACACGGGTAGAGTTAACCAGGCAATACCCCATGGGGGTATCAGGAAGGAGAGTTGTGAGCGCACACTCGCACAGCGAAGCAGGCCACTCCCACGCGTCTGCCTCGCGCGGACGCCTGACCGGGGCGCTGATTGTCACGGCCCTGGTCCTGGTGGCGGAAGTTGTGGGCGCGATCATTTCGGGTTCACTGGCTCTGCTGGCCGATGCCGGACATATGCTGGTCGACTCGACCGGTTTGGTGATCGCTCTCATCGCTGCTCATTTGATGGCTCGCCCGCGCAGCCGCCAACGCACCTGGGGTTTTGTTCGGGCCGAGGTGGTTGCCGCCGCTCTCCAGTCCCTCTTGCTGCTGGTCATCTGCGTGACAATTTTGTGGGAGGCGATCGGACGGCTGACCGAACCGGTCGAAGTTCAAGCCGGTCCAATGCTCACCATTGGCCTGGTGGGGTTGGTAGCCAACCTTATTTCTCTGTGGATTTTGGCCGGTGGACGTGACAGCTCGCTGAACATGAAGGCCGCATTTTTGGAGGTGCTAACCGACGCCCTTGGCTCGGTCGCGGTCATTGTCGCCGCCATCGTCCTGATGACCACCGGTTGGCCTTACGCCGACTCGGTGGCTTCCCTCCTGATCGCGGCCATGATCATTCCCCGATCCTGGCACCTGCTACGCCAGTCAGTTTCGATTCTGATGGAGAATGCGCCGGCCGGATTGGACTTGTCCGAGGTGGAACAGCACCTGTTGCGCCAAGACGCGGTCGAGTCGGTTCACGACCTGCACGCCACCACGGTTGGCACCGGCCTTGTTACCCTGACCGCCCACGTGGTCCTGCGCCCCGAAATGGCGAACCTGCCCGGAGCCGAACAGGCTCGAATCCTGCGTGGGATTCAGACCTGCATCAAGGACCATTTTGCCGGGAAGATCAACCACCTGACGGTGCAAATCGATACCCCCGGCCTCAACTGTTCAGAGGTCCTGGCCCACTAGTTGGCGCTAACAGACCGGTGGGCAACCCGCGCGCATCCGCTGCACTCGAGCTGCCCACCAAAAATCTGTTTGACTACTGCGAAACCTGGCGCTCCGCCGCCTCGACCACATTGGCCAGCAGCATTGCCCGGGTCATCGGCCCGACCCCTCCGGGGTTAGGCGTCAACTGACCGGCCACCCGCTCCACGCCCGGGGCCACATCTCCGGCGATCCGGCCATCGACGCGGGAGATCCCCACATCCACCACCGCGGCGCCGGGGCGAACCATGTCCGCGGTGATCAGGCCGGGCACGCCCGCACCCGCGATCACCACATCCGCCTCACTAATGATCGACTTCAGGTCCTTCGTGCCCGTGTGGCACAGGATCGTAGTTGCGTTGATGTCCTTGCGGGTCAGCATCAGGCCGAGCGGACGCCCAACAGTCAGACCGCGACCCACCACGCAGACGGTGGCGCCGGCTAGCGACACTCCCCCACGCTGAAGCAGCTTGATGATCCCACGGGGAGTGCACGGCTGCGGGCACAGCGGCGAGCGGTTAATCGCCGTCACCAGGCGACCCAAGTTGTACGGGTGCAGCCCGTCGGCATCTTTGTCCGGGTTGATACGGTCCAGGATGGCATCCTGATTCAGGCGCCGAGGCAGCGGCAGTTGGACAATGAACCCAGTGCAGGTTGGGTCCGCGTTCAGCTCGTCAATCGCGCGTTCCACCTGTGCTTGGGTGGCCGTTTCCGGCAGGTGGACCTGAATCGAATGGATCCCCACCTCCGCACAGTCCCGGTGTTTCCCGTTGACGTAGGCCTGCGAGGCGGGGTCGTCCCCCACCAGGATCGTGCCAAGCCCAGGCCGAACCCCCTCTTTAGCCAAAGCTTCAACGCGGCTCTTCAACTCTTCTTTCACATCGGCGGCGAGCTTCACCCCATCCAGGGGCAGGGCACCGCCGGGAGCTGGCCAAGGGTATTTCATTGGTCGAGCTCCGGGTAGAGCGGGTAGGCATCGGTGAGCGCCTTGACGCGGGCGAGGAGACCGGCCACATCCACCTCGCGCCCAGCCGCCTTTTCACGCAGAGCCACCGCGATAATGTCGGCCACCTCGCGGAAGTCATCCGCCTGGAACCCGCGCGTCGCCAGAGCGGGGGTACCCACCCGCAGGCCGGAGGTGGTCATCGGCGGACGCGGATCGAAGGGGACCGCGTTCCGGTTAACGGTCACATTGATCTGCGCCAGCAGGTCCTCCGCGTCCCGTCCAGACAGGGCAGAGTTCTGCAGGTCCACCAGGACCAGGTGCACGTCAGTCCCCCCGGTCAGAACATCGATCCCAAGCTCGGACATATCCGGCTGGGACAACCGCTCGGCCAGAATCTTCGCCCCCTCAATGGTGCGTTCCTGACGCTCCTTGAACTCCGGCGAAGCCGCCACCTTCAGCGCCACGGCCTTGGCCGCAATCACGTGCATCAGCGGGCCACCCTGCTGCCCGGGGAACACGGCCGAGTTGAGCTTCTTGCCCCACTTCTCAGCTCGCGAGGAGAGAATCAGACCGGATCGGGGACCACCGATGGTCTTGTGAATGGTCGTGGTGACCACGTCGGCGAACGGCACCGGGTTCGGGTGCAGACCGGCTGCTACCAGGCCGGCAAAGTGGGCCATGTCGACCATCAGTGCCGCCCCCACCTCGTCGGCAATTTCGCGGAACGCCGCGAAGTCCAGCGTCCGGGGGTAGGCGGACCAACCGGCGATGATCACCGAGGGACGGTGCTCGCGAGCCAGGCTCCGAACCTGATCCATGTCGACCCGGTAGGTGTTCGGGTCCACCTGGTAGGGAATGGGACGGTAGTAGCGTCCCGAAAAGTTCAAGCGCATCCCGTGGGTCAGGTGACCGCCGTGAGCGAGGTCCAAACCGAGAATAACGTCGCCGGGCTCAGCCAGCGCCTGCAGCGCCGCTGCGTTGGCCTGGGCTCCCGAGTGAGGCTGGACGTTAGCAAAGTCGGCACCGAACAGGGACTTGGCCCGCTCGATAGCCAACGATTCGGCCACGTCGGCCCACTCGCAACCGCCGTAGTATCGACGCCCGGGGTAACCCTCGGCGTACTTGTTGGTCAGGACCGAACCCTGAGCTTCCAGCACAGCCATGGGAACGAAGTTTTCGGAGGCGATCATCTCCAGGTGATCGCGCTGGCGAGTGAGTTCACCCTGGATGGCGGCGAAGATCTCTGGGTCAAGCTGTTCGAGGGGGAGGTTGAGAAGCGGTTCGGACACGGGTCCTCCAAATTTGAGCCAAAAGTTCGGACTGCGCGGCCCCGCGGGCGGATCCCAGCGGGAATGTCCGGTGGGGCCGAGACCAGCGTACCAACTCACTGACTGGGCGCACTTGTCCGTCCAGTCGGCGAAGCGGGCCTGCTTCCAGCTACTGACCGACTGGGCGCACTAGTCTGACCACTCGGCATTTTGGTCTGCGAGTCCCGCCTCAAGCAGCATCTCCGCCGTGTCCGAGTCGATCACCAGCACGTTGGCCAGGCGCCCCCGAACGATGGCCCGGAAGGCCTCGTGCTTGTCGGCTCCACCCCCAACCGCCACAGACAGGCGAGCCTGACGCAGATCATCCAACCCGACCCCCAGTGTGCGTTGGTCCACTTCGGCATCAGCTGGTTCGCCTTCGGCCGTAATCAGTCGGTTCCCAATCACCGCCACTGCCCCTCCGCCCCGAAGCTGTTCGGCCTCGGCGGGCGAGAACCCTTCCGAGTCGATCAGCAGGGACTCGGCCCCGGCCGGTCCGGGTGAGTAGAACACCACGTCAGCTTTGCGAGCCAACCCCAGGCAGGTTGCCACTTCCTCCTGCGCTTCCACCCGCCGCTTCTGCTCGGCTGTGGCAAACACCGGCACCGACGGCAGGGTCCGACTGACCCCGTTGCCGCGCCGGGAAATCATCCGAATGGAACTACCCACAAAGGCGTCGTCCAGGTTGGCGGGTGCCGCAGCAATCTGAACGACGGTCACCCCTTGGATCCACCGTTCGGGGAGGGCTCGTGCCATCGCACCCATTGTGCGCCCGTAGGCCACCCCGACCACCCGCGGTCGGGGCCGAATGTCAGTGAGGAAGTCTGCCCCCGCATGGGCGAGGCGGGACATGGTTTCGCGCGGCGTCGAACCGGTCGGCACCACGCGGGCCCGCACCAGCCCGAACCCGCATTCCAGCCGCTGTTCCAGGTCGTGGCGCCGCGCCCGCTCGTGGTGAATGTTGATCTCCACCACGCCGGCATCAGTGGCCTCTTTTAGCAGGCGACCCACCGTCCAGCGGGTGCAGCCCAGGCGTTCCGAGATGGCCGCCTGCGTGAAGCCCTCAAAATAATAGAGCTCCACCGCGCGCAACATTGCTCGCTCGCGATCTCTGTCAATCACAATCCCTCCGGAATGGATGCTTTACTGTCGTTTGTCTTTACCTCGAGCATCCTTGTTCCCATCTGCCCTGTTCCAAGCATAACCGCAGGTCACCACCGGTTCAGTGGTCATTGCGCCCCATATTACTCGCGCGGGGCCGAAGGCCGGCGAACGCCCCAGCTCGGCGTTTCCGACCTGTTCAATACATATAGGTCCTAGATTCCGATATATTTCGGACCGCTAAGTCTATTTTCTAAACCAGCTATCCGGAGCTCCCAGCCCGGAGCCTCCCCGATCACAGCCGCGACTACGTCCGGTCCCACTCAGTTGATCCACCAGTTAGATTAATGCAACTTTTTGTTGACAAACAACCGACCTCGGTGGCTTATTTCCCAGCCTCCCAGTGTTCGGGATAATTCCATCCGGGCAAGGAACGAGACGTTCCTCACATTCCACTAGGTGGGCACCGGCCCCTGTCGGCGTTCACTCACCATTTTAGTCCACCACCGAGCTCCGACAACCCGGCCCACGCAACCGGACCCTCGCAACTCGGCCACGCAACCCGGCCCCCACAACCGGACCCTCGCAACCGGACCCTCGCAACCCGACCGAAAAACCCCCGCCCACACAACCCGACCGCAACGGCAAACCCACCTAGCCCACGACCTGGCCCCCGACCGAGCCGGATCCGGATGGACCCGACCCCGCCGGGGGCCGAAGGAGAATTACCTGCTGGTACCTACTTGATGAAGCCCAGCTCCTTGACCGCGTCAAACTCTTCCTGCAGAGCCTTGATGTTGTGGTCGATCCCGGCGCGGGTGCCCGCGGACAGGTCCAGACCGTCGACGATCTGGTACTCGCCGTCCTTGGCAATCACGGGGAAGCCGAAGGAGAGCCCGGCGGGCACCCCGTAGTGGCTACCGTCCGAGTACACGCCAGCGGTGACGAACTCGCCTTCGGGCGTGCCGTGGATCCAGGTGTGGACGTGATCGATGGCGGCGTTGGCGGCGGAGGCAGCCGACGAGGCGCCCCGGGCCTCAATGATGGCCGCGCCACGCTTGGCCACGGTCGGGCGGAAGTAGTCGGCCAGCCAGGCTTCTTCCACCAGTTCGGCGGCCGGCTTGCCCGCCACCGTCGCATAGGAGACGTCCGGGTACTGGTCGGCCGAGTGGTTCCCCCACACGACCATGTTCTTGATGTCGGCCACGGACGCACCGGTCTTGCTGGCCAGCTGCGAGATGGCCCGGTTGTGATCCAGGCGCATCATGGAGGTGAACCGGGTCGCGGGCACGTCTGGAGCCGACTGCTGCGCAATCACCGCGTTGGTGTTGGCCGGGTTGCCGACCACCAGCACCCGCACGTCATCGGCAGCGCCGTCGTTGATGGCCTTGCCCTGGGGACCGAAGATCCCAGCGTTGGCCGCCAGCAGGTCAGCCCGCTCCATCCCGGCCGAACGCGGCCGCGCGCCCACCAGCAGCGCCACGTTGGTGCCGTTGAACGCCTGGTTCACGTCGTCAAAGATCTCAATGCCCGACAGCAGCGGGAAGGCGCAGTCGTCGAGCTCCATTGCAGTTCCCTCAGCGGCCTTGACTGCCTGCGGAATCTCGAGCAGGTGCAGCTTCACGGGGACATCCGGCCCGAACAGCTGCCCGGAAGCGATCCGGAAAAGCAGCGCGTATCCGATGTTGCCAGCGGCTCCGGTGACGGTGACAATGCGAGGTTCAGTCATGGATAATTCTCCTTTTAGTGACGTTATCTTGAACCGTAACAGGTGGTTCCTCGGCCCCGCAGAGCAGCCCGGAGCGTCGATTTCCCTTCCCCCAGGCTACCGCGAATTGCCGCGGCAGAGGTAGGACCTCAGCACCCGGTTTCCCGGTCTATTTCCGAGCCGGCCCCCCTCATTCCCCCGCCCCACCTCGCGCGCCTCCCGCGGGCGCGACCGGACCCGGGTTGGGTGGCCGAGGGCGGCCTCCTCCCGGGGTGGGGCCGGCGGGGGTCGAGATAGACCCGACTCCCGCCCATTAGGTCCGGTTTGGCTAGTGGCGCCGGTGCTCCCGGTAGTATTCGATCAGGCTCCGAGTGGACGGATCCTGTTCTGCCAGCACCTCCTTGTTGCCCGCAACCGCCGGAAGGATCTGCTGCGCCAGGACTTTGCCCAGCTCCACTCCCCACTGGTCGAAGGAGTCGATCCCCCACACCGCCCCCTGCACAAAAGTGATGTGCTCGTAGAGGGCGATCAGTTCACCGAGTGCCCGCGGGTTCAGCCGGTCCCCCATGATCGAGGTGGTCGGCCGGTTGCCGCCAAACACCCGGGCCGGCGCGATCGTCTCCGGGGTCCCTTCGGCGCGCACCTCGTCGATCGTTTTGCCGAACGCGAGCGCCTTCGTTTGGGCGAAGAAGTTGGAGAGGAACAGTTCGTGCATGTCGTTGTCGCCGTCCCGGAAGTCGTGGGTCGGGTTGGCGAATGCAATGAAGTCGGCCGGGACCAGGCGGGTGCCCTGGTGGATCAGCTGGTAGAAGGCGTGCTGGCCGTTGGTTCCCGGTTCGCCCCAGAAAACTTCCCCCGTGTCGTAGGAAACGGGCGAGCCGTCCCATCGGACCGACTTGCCGTTCGATTCCATCGTCAGCTGCTGCAGGTAGGCCGGGAACCGGTGCAGGTACTGGGAGTAGGGCAGGACCGCATGGGTGTCGGCCCCCAGGAACCCGGTGTACCAGACGTTGATTAGGCCCATCAGCAGCGGCACATTTTCGGCGGCGGGGGCGTTTTGGAAGTGTTGATCCATCGCGTGGAACCCGGCCAGCAGGTCGCGGAAGTTCTCGGGTCCCAGGGCGATCGCCAGCGACAGGCCGACCGCGGAGTCCACCGAGTAGCGCCCGCCAACCCAGTCCCAGAACCCGAACGCGTTCGCCGGGTCGATGCCAAACTCGGCCACCCGGTCGAGCGCGGTCGAAACGGCCACAAAGTGGCGCTCCACCGCCTCGGCCGCATTGGCGTCATCCGTCACCAGGCCGCGCTCACGCAGGCTCCGCAGCAGCCATTCGCGCACAACCCTCGCGTTGGTCAGGGTTTCCAGGGTGGTGAAGGTCTTGGAGGTGACGATGACCAGGGTGGTTTCCGGGTCGAGGCGGGACACCACCTCGCCCGCGTCGTTGGGATCAATGTTAGAGATGAACTCGCAGCTGAGCTCCGGGTCGACGTAGGGGCGCAGCGCCTCGTACACCATAACCGGCCCCAGGTCAGACCCGCCAATCCCAATGTTGACAATGCTGGTCAGCTTCTTCCCGCTGATGCCGGTCACCTGGCCGGACCGGACGCGGTCGGCGAAGTCGTACATCCGATTCAGCACTTCGTGCACGTCCGGAACCACGTTGGCCCCGTCCACCTCCACCACGTCGCCGGCCGGCCGACGCAGCGCCGTATGCAGGACCGCGCGGTTCTCGGTGACGTTGATCCGATCTCCCCGGAACATCCGATCGCGGTGTTCCTCCACCCCGGTCTCGCGGGCCAACTCCAGCAGCGCCGCCACGATCTCCTGGTCAATTAGGTTTTTCGACAGGTCCACCCACAGGTCGGCGGCGGTAAAGCTCCAGGTCCGGGCCCGCTGGGGGTCCGCCTCGAACCAGTGCCGCAGGTCCGGGTAGAAGTCTTCCGCCAACTGATCCAGGTGCGCCCAGGCGGGTGTCCGGGTCGGGTCGGTGGGGGCGGGAATTGGGGCTGAGTTGGTCATGATTCCTCCTTGAAGATGGTCGCTCAGGCTGGGGTAATGGGTTGAAGTTGCGCATCGGCGATGGGAATCTGCCGGACTGGCGACCCCGAGTTTTCCAGGGAGACCACCTCCACCACCGGTTGAAGCATGGACCACCACTGCTGGCGAGGCCGGCGGTTGGGCAGGTCCACGTCCCGGTCCATCTGCTCGATCGGGTGGGCCTCGATGCGCGAAGAGGTCATCCCCACGTACTTGACCTCGATCGAGTTGTGCGCCAGTTCCTCTTCCAGTTGGATCAAAGCCTGGTTGACGAGGCGGGTGGCCAGCAACCGGTCGAAGGGAGTGGGGGCCCCACCCTGTTGGATGTGCCCCAGCGCCGAATGGCGCACGTCGAACAGACCCTGGCCTACCGCCTCGAAGGCGCGGGCCACAAACTTGCGGTCGTAATACTGCGAGGTCTCCTCGTTCATCACCACGAGCAGCAGGCGCCGACCCGCTTCGAACGAACGGCGCAGGCGCTCACCATCGTGACTCAGGCGGTCCAGCGTCAGCGGTTCCTCGTTCAGGTAGATGAACTCGGCACCGGTGGCCAACCCGCTCATCATGGCTAGATAGCCGCACTTGCGGCCCATCGTCTCCGCCACGAAGCAGCGCCTCGACGCGGCTGCGGACTGTTTGATCCGGTCCAGGGCCCACACGTTGTTGTTGAGCGCGGTGTCGGCACCGACGGCCAGTTCGGCCCCGGGCAGATTGTTGTCGATTGAGGCGGGCACCAGCACCAGCGGGATGTTGAAAGCCGGGAACCGTTTCCGCTCCTCCACCATTTCGCGCACGGCCAGGTAGGCTTTGAAGCCGCCAATCACCAGCAGCGCATCGATCCGGTTCCGCTCCAGGGCCCGGCCAATGGCGTAGTAGGACTCCACCGGTGGAACCGCGCGGCGGGTGCCGAGTTCGGCTCCCCCGTCAAAAGCCCAGCCTTCCACGTCCGCCCAGGTCAGCTCGCGCACCCGGTCGTCGGCCAGGCCGGCCCACGACCCGTCCACCCCGAGCATGGTCCACCCGCGATGGATTCCCATCCGGACAGCCGCGCGGGCCGCCGTGTTCATCCCGGGCGCCAGTCCGCCCGCGTGCAGGACAGCCACCCGAATCTCGCGTTCGGGTGCCGGGTCTTCCTGCGGCGGATCCGACAGGACCCGGAAGATGTCGCCCATCGCGTAGAAGGTTCGGCCGCGCGCCTGGCGGGCGCTCTCATAGTCGCCGGCGGTGATCAGTTTGGCCACCGCCCGGGTGTTGGCTACCGCCAGCTCCAGGTCGATCCGGGCCACCCGGTTCTGGCGCACCCCCAGGATGCAGGCCTGTCCGTGGGCGGCGGGGTTCAGCACCTCCTGCACGGCCGCGTAACCGAGCAGAGTGGACATCCACCGGTCATAGGCCGAGGGGGTACCCCCTCGTTGAATGTGCCCCAAGATCGAGATCCGCGGTTCCTCCCCGCGATGCTCGCGCAGGGCCGCAGCCACATCCTCGGTCGTAATCGGATCGCCGTTGGTGTCGCGGGCCCCCTCCGCCACCAAGATGATGGACTCGCGTCGGCCGGCAGCCCGGCCCAGGGTCAGGCGCTCGGCCATCTCGGCCTCCCAGCCGGGGGCCGGCGGGTTTTCGGGCGTGAACACGTAGTCGGCGCCCCCGGCGACAGCCGCCATCAGGGGCAGGTAACCGCACTGGCGTCCCATCACCTCCAAAATGAAGGTGCGCTGGTGGGAGGCAGCGGTTGAGGAAATCTGGTCAATGGCGGTGATGATCCGCTCCAGCGCGGTGTCAGCTCCGATGGTCATATCGGTGCCGACCAGGTCGTTGTCGATCGAGCCGACCAATCCGACCAGGGTCAGTCGCGGGTGATTGGCGGCCACCTCGGCCGAGATCTCGCCGCGCTCAGCCAACTCGGCCACGTGTTGGGGCCATTCGCGTCGGAACTCATCCGCCCCGGACAGCGAGCCGTCCCCACCGATCACGATCAGCCGGTCAATCCCGCGTTCCAGCAGGTTCCGGGCCGCCTGGTTTCGCCCCTCGTAGGTGCGGAACTCGTCGCAGCGGGCCGAGCCGATCACGGTGCCGCCGGTGGCCAGAATCGAGGAGACACTCTGCCAGTTCATCTCGCGGATGGCCTCGCCCCCGCGCAGAGCCCCAATCCAACCCTCCATGATGGCGTAGGGTTGAGCTCCGGCCGCCAACGCCGTCCGAACCACGGCCCGCACGGCCGCGTTCATCCCGGGCGCATCTCCCCCGGAAGTCAGCACTCCGATTCGGGCCGGCTCACCGGTGCGCGGGTCGATTCCTACGATCAGATCGTCACCCATCGATAGACCTTTCTTCTGCTCCCAGGCGGAGCCGAGTAACTCCATCTTCTATTGTGCCCCGCCACACACCAAATATTCGAGGCGCGTGACGGGGCAACTAATGACAATCTGAAATTGAGGTTTTAGGCCAGCTTCTGCTGCAAGTTCTCATCGATCGCGGTCAGGAACTCTTCGGTGGTCAGCCACGGCTGGTCCGGGCCGATCAGCAAAGCTAGGTCCTTGGTCATCTTTCCGCTTTCCACCGTTTCGATGACTACCTGCTCCAGGGTCTGGGCAAACTCGGCCACCGCCGGGGTCTCATCGAGCTTGGCCCGGTGTGCCAAGCCGCGCGTCCAGGCGAAGATCGAAGCGACCGGGTTGGTGGAGGTCGGGTTACCGGCCTGGTGCTGACGGTAGTGGCGCGTCACGGTCCCGTGGGCTGCCTCCGCCTCCATTACCTTGCCGTCCGGGGTCATCAGCACCGAAGTCATCAGGCCCAGCGACCCGAATCCTTGGGCCACGGTGTCGGACTGGACGTCGCCGTCGTAGTTCTTGCACGCCCAGACGTAACCGCCCTCCCACTTGAGCGAGGAGGCCACCATGTCGTCAATCAGCCGGTGCTCGTAGGTGAGGCCGGCCGCCTCGAACTGGTCTTTGAACTCGGCGTCGAAGACTTCCTGGAAGATGTCTTTGAACTGGCCGTCGTAGGCCTTCAGGATCGTATTCTTGGTGGACATGTACACCGGGTAGCCGCGCTGGAGCCCGTAGGCGAAAGATGCCCGGGCAAAGTCGCGAATCGACTCGTTGAAGTTGTACATCCCCATGACGACGCCGCCGTTCTCGGGAATCTCCACCACCTCGTGCACTTCCGGCTCAGAGCCGTCGGCCGGGGTGTAGGTCAGGGTGATGGTGCCCGCCCCGGGGACCTTGAAGTCAGTGGCGCGGTACTGGTCCCCGAAGGCGTGACGGCCGACGATGATCGGCTTGGTCCAGGTGGGAACCAGGCGCGGAATGTTGTCGATGATGATCGGCTCGCGGAAGATGACCCCGCCCAAAATGTTGCGGATCGTTCCGTTGGGCGAGCGCCACATCTTCTTCAGGCCGAACTCTTCCACCCGGGCCTCGTCGGGGGTAATGGTCGCACATTTGACGCCCACCCCGTACTTCTTGACTGCCTCCGCGGCGTCAACGGTCACCTGATCGTCCGTGGCGTCGCGGTTCTGAATCGACAGGTCGTAGTACTTCAGGTCCAGATCCAGGTAGGGGAAGATGAGGCGATCCTTGATGAACTGCCAGATGATTCTGGTCATCTCGTCGCCGTCCAGGTCGACTACCGGTCCAACTACTTTGATTTTTTCCATGCTCACAGCCTCCGTTGGCGCTTCGGGCCAGGTCTTGCGACACGTTCGGGTACGTGCCCCAATAGCATTTTACTCGATGTCGAGATAAATTTTCTGCGATCTGGGGCACTTGCCATTTGGGGCGGCCCCTCGGCTAGCCTACCCTGGTCCTATGAGCCACACTGCTATTACCCAGACCTGGCCCACCGTCCTGTTCGACGTGGACGGAACCCTGGTGGCCTCCGGCGAACTAATCATGGAGTGCTTCCAGGCGGCGCTGGTCGAAATCGGACGCGATCCGCTGACCGACGACCAGATCACCCACGTCGTCGGCCCACCGCTGGGATACTCCTTTTCCCACTTCGCCCAGATCGAGCCCGAACTGATGGACGAGGCAATCCGCGTCTATCGAGCGCTCTACCTGCCGCGGTTTCTGGAGCCGCCCATGTATCCAGGGATTCCCGAGCTGGTGGCCGAGTTGGCCGAGGCCGGGGTTCGGCTCGGGACCGCCACCTCGAAAATGGAGACCATGGCCCAGGCTCAACTCGAGTACCTGGGGCTCGCACCCTACTTTGACGTGATTGCGGGAGCCAGCCCCGACCCGGCCAGCACCAAGTCCCACGTGGTGGCCGACGCCCTCTCCCGGTTGGGAGCGGTGGGGGCCGACCTGGACCGACCGGTGCTGGTGGGCGATCGCCACCACGACGTCGAGGGCGCCACCGACAACAACATTGCCGTGATCGGCGCGGGATGGGGCTACGGCTCGCCCGAGGAGTTCACCGCCCCAGCCGTGGTGGCGGTGGCCGCCCAGGTCGCGGATCTGCGGGATCTGCTGCTGTAGGCTCCCGATGCGGATCGTCGTCGCGCCCGACTCGTTCAAGGGCACCCTCACGGCCGTCGAGGTAGCTGCCGCCATGGCCGATGGGATCGGTAGCGTCTGGCCGAACGCCGAGGTTATTCAACTTCCCCTGGCTGATGGCGGCGAGGGGACCCTGGCGGCCCTGGCTGCCACCGGCACCTACCAGCTGGTGAAAACCACGGTTCCCAACCAGGCGGGATCGCCGGTGGAGGCCCGGTGGGCCTGGGATCCAATCTGGCGGGTCGCCGTGGTCGAATCGGCCCAAGCGGTCGGGTTGGAGCTGGTCCCGGCGGGCCGACGCGACGTCTATTTTCTGAACAGCGCGGGGGTGGGAGAGCTGATCCGGGCCGCCCGCCAGCGGGGAGCCCGCCGGATCGTCCTGACCGTAGGTGGCACCGGGACCATCGACGCGGGCATAGGGATGATGCACGCGCTGGGGCTGCGGTTCCGGGCCGCGGACGGGTCCGAGCTGGACCCGATCCCCAATCAAATGACGAACCTGGCCACGGTGGATAGTTCCGAGTTGGACCCAGACTTGGCCGAGGTGGAGTTTGTCCTGGCGACCGACGTCGACAACCCGCTGGTGGGGGCGGATGGGGCCGCGGCCGAATACGGGCCCCAGAAGGGTCTGCCCGCCGCCAAGATTCCCGCCCTGGATCAGATCCTGGCTCGGATCGCACGCTGCTGCACGGTCGATGGCACCGGCGGGTTAGAGCTGGCTCCCGGCGCGGGGGCCGGTGGGGGCCTGGGATGGGCGGCGCTGAACTTGCTGCGGGCCAGGCGCGTCTCGGGCGCCACCCTGGTGGCTGAGCTGAGCGGTCTGGCCAACGCGATTTCCGGGGCCGACCTGGTCCTAACCGGCGAAGGGCGAGTCGATCAGCAAACTCTGCGAGGAAAGACCGCCCTGCAGGTGGTGGAGCAGGCCAGTGCGGCGGGGGTTCCCAGCTTCGTGATTGGCGGACAGGTGTTGGCCGGGGCCAACCAACTGCTCGCCCGCGGAGCCGCGGCCGTCATTCCCCTCGGCTACCTCAGCCACGCCCGCGGGGCGGAGCTCGACCGCACGGCCGAGCGGATCCGACGCACCACCCGGGATCTTTGTCGAACCCTGGAGGTCGGCCGACGTCTTTAGGCGCTCACGTCCTGCTGGGCCCTCGACTCTTTGACCCGGCCGACCATGTGCACCACCCAGGAGACGGTCACTAGCACCCAGGCCGCCAGCGCCACCCAGATGAAGTCGTAGCCGGCCCACAGGATTCGCGGGGCATCCACCCCGTCCCCCATCGTCATGGACGCGACCGAGTAGACACCCATTGGGAAGACCATCGACCACAGCGGGGTGATGTAGTGCTTGACAGCGACTCGCCGCCAAATCTTCCAGACCACCATCAGTAGCAGCCCGACCACCAACCAGGTGGTGAAGCCCCACAGCATCACCCCGACCCCACTGGCAATTGAATAGGCTGCGGCGGCCACCGGCGTCTGGGAGTTCATGTTCATGATCCGGCCCGAAGCCAGAGCGGAAATCGCCAGCGCGCCCATAACCACCCAGTAGGAGGGGGTCAGGTCGGTGGGGTTCAGCCCCCACCGGAAGATTCGTTGGACCAGCCCGGTCCCCACCATCACGTACAGTCCCAACCCGGTCGACCAGGCCACCACGGTGATGGCAGCCACCACCGTCTCGAACACATCTAGGTGCGGCTGAATGGTTGCCCCCAGCACCGCGACCGACTGGGTGGCCACCACCCAGACAAACCAGGTCCCATCGATGTAATCGCTGAGGAAGCGCCCTCCCCCTTCCGGGGTGGTGAACATGGCGCGCTGCCGCTCATCTTTTGGCAGCGGCCGAACCAGGATCCCCCAGGGAATGGCGTAGCCGGCCACGGCCCACAAGCACAGGGCCACGATCCACAAACCGATGGCCACCTCGAGAATTCCCCCCACCGCAAAGCGAGTACCCACCACCGAGGTGGCGGCAATCACGGTGAAGAAACCGAAGGCCTGGTTCGGGTCTTTTAGGGCCCGGCGGACTGACTCGGTTGCGACGAAGGCCCGCACGACCACCAGCGTCGTCAGCCAGAGCCAACCGACCGCGGCAATGACCCAGAGCGCCAGCGAAATCAGGTGCTGGTTGACCAGTTCCATCCCCACCGAAATGATGCCGGTCGCCATCACGAATGCGTGCACCCCGGTGGGCATGGTTTCAATGTAGGCGCGCAACCGCCGCTGCGGGGGTGAGGGTTCTGGCGACATCGGCGGGATCCTCGCTCTCTGGTCCAAGGCCAACAGGCAACGCCATCATGGTAAAGCCTGACTGCACCTCACCGGGAAAGCATGCGCCGAAACGTGGGCTAGTCGACAACCCCGTACAGGCGGTCCCCAGCGTCACCCAGACCGGGCACGATGTAGTTGTTCTCGTTGAGTTCGGGGTCGATCCCCGCCACCACCACTCGGACCTGAGCGCGGTGCCCAACGCCCCGCTCGACGGTTTCGAGGCCCGGCTTGGCCGCCAAAATGCTGACCACGGTCACGTCCTTGGCCCCGCGCTTGAGGAGGTACTCAATCGCTTCGACCACGGTCGACCCGGTGGCGAGCATCGGGTCCAGCACGAACACCTGCCGGCCGGAAATATCGTCGGGCAGCCGCTCCGCGTAGGTGTCGATTTCCAGGGTTTCGTCGTTTCGGACCATCCCGAGGAACCCAACTTCCGCGGTGGGGAGCAGGCGCAGCATCCCCTCCAGCATCCCCAGGCCGGCCCGCAGCACCGGCACCACCATCGGCCGCGGTTCCGCCAGTCCCAGCCCCTCGGTCGGCGCCACCGGAGTTTCAATCTGAACCGGCACTACCGAGACCTCGCGGGTCGCCTCGTACGCCAGCAAAGTAACCAGCTCATCCACCAGGTGGCGGAACTGGCTGGGAGTGGTGTTCTTGTCGCGGAGCACGGTCAGCTTGTGCGAGACCAGCGGGTGATTCGTGTGAATGATTTCCATGAGTCTCAGCTTATCCTGTCAAGGCTGGCGCCCCGGCAAAATGCGGTGCCGGCTCTGGTCGAGGAGGTATTCGCGAGGCGGTGTTCGCGAGGCGATTAGGCCCGGGCAGCGTAGGTTTCCAGGGCATGGCGCACCTGACCCTGCAGCAGGAACTCAATTTCTGGCACCAGCTCACTCGGGTCGGCCTCCATGTCGGAGGCCAGCCAGTACATGCAGTACCCGAGCACCACCAGGGCAAAGTGTCTGATCACTCGCTCCTGGTCAGCGGCACTGACCGTGAGATCACCGCGAAGTTCAGCGACGATGGCCTCCATCATTTGGTGGAACTGGCCGTACAGGAACCGCTCCAACTCGTGGTGGCCGAGGGAATGAATCACCGCGTAGACACCGGTCCGGTGCTCACGCATGTAGGTGAGCAGCTGCTGGTAGCCTTCTGCCCACCGGTCGTACGAGGCGTGGGACATGATGTGGTCGGCCACCTCGGTTTCAAACACCCAGACGGCCAGGTCGTAGACGTCGACAAAGTGGTAGTAGAACGCCTGGCGGGTTAGGCCCACCTGTTTGGTCAAGCCGGTCACCGTGACCTTGGACAGCGCCATCACCTGCAACTGGTCCTTTAGGGCTTCGGCCAACAGCTCCTTCGCGCCCCGATCCCCACTCACACCCACCGCGCTCCTTTCGGGACCTCAGACCCAACCGACTGTCCGGCCGAGCAGCCTGTTCTGGCTTCAACCGGGCTGTTTTAGACACTTGGACAGAAGTGTCCATGGTGACAGCTCTAGGCCCAAATCTACCGTGGGAGACAAGGTAATTGTCCCGTAGAAAGGCAAAGGCGCATGTTCCTGTTTGATTCGATTCCCTGGTATTCCTGGGCGGCTTGGTTCGTCGTGTTGGGGGCCCTGATTGGCCTGAACGAGCTGACCCGCCGGTCCAAAGCCGGAGGCCTCCTCTTTTTCGTGGCCCTGCCCATCATTTTGACCATTTTCGTTTGGCCCAACACCGCGACCGGTTCCACCGGCACCTGGTTCCACTGGGTGAAGGTGTACTCGGCCCTGGCCGGGTGCCTGGGCTTCATGCTGATTCGCTACTCACCCAAGGTGGCGGCCAAACGGGCCGCGCTGATTTTCCCGCCCGCCATTTTGGCGATCAACATCATGGAAGCCTGCATTCGAGACTTCCAGGTGGGCGCGATGAATGCCGACGGCATCGTCGATGGGGTGTACATGCTTTCCGGTCCGTGGAACTGGATGAACGGCATTGCCGGCCTGATCAATCTGATCACCATCTGCGGCTGGTTCGGGATCTTCATCTCCCGCGGCAAATCGAAAGACATGATCTGGCCCGACATGCTTTGGTTCTGGGTGATCGCCTACGACCTGTGGAACTTCGCCTACGTTTACAACTGCGTGGGTGACCACTCGTTCTACGCCGGGGCAGCGCTGCTGATCTCCTGCACGATCCCCGCGTTCCTGATCAAGAAGGGCGCTTGGCTCCAGCACCGAGCCCACACCCTGGCCCTGTGGATGATGTTCACCATGGCGGTGCCGTCCTTCGTCACCACCTCGAAGTTCTCGGTCGCGGCTTCGGGCGATCCGGCAGCGCTGTTCACCGTCTCCCTGATTGCCCTGAGCGCTAACATTGCCGTTCTGATCTACCAGCTCTACACCGTCGTGAAGTACCGGCTGAACCCGCTGCGCGACGAGCTGTACACCCGCCTCCCCCAGCACCGGGAAGTGGTCGAAGCCAATGCCCCGCTTCACTCGGAGACGCCGGCTGAGCCGCTAGCCACCCCCGTCAGTTCGCGCTAACAGACGCAAACCCGTCGGCCTGGCCAATGACCTCCAGCGTGTGGTCAACGGTCAGGCCGTAGGTCTGCTTCAGGAAGTCGATCGTACCCACCTGGCCAAACTGATCGTTGACGCCAATTCGGCGGAGGGGAACGCCCAGTCCCGCAGTTGCCAGCACCTCGGCCACGATCCCGCCTAGCCCGCCGTAGACGCTGTGGTTCTCCATCGTCACCACCAGTTGCTTTCCGGCCGCCACCGAGAGGAGCAGTTCCTCATCAAATGGTTTGAGCGTGAACATGTCCACCACGGCTGCCCCGACCCCGCGCTCAGCCAAAGCTTCCCGCACGGCGAGCGCCTCCCCGAGCAGGTCTCCGGCCGCCACCAGCACGAGGTCAGCCCCGTCCGCCAGCAGGTTTCCACGCCCAATCTCGAAGGTCGATCCCGCCTGGTAAATCTGCGCGACCTTCTTGCGTGCGGCCCGCACGTAGTGCACCCGAGGACGCTCAGCCAACTGGCGAACCAACCAGGCGAACTGGACCGGGTCCGCGGGGTGGTACACCTCCATTTCGGGTATGGCCCTCATGAGCGAGACATCCTCGTAGCTGGAGTGGGTTCCCCCGTTGTGTTCTGCGCAGACCCCCGGGTCGGAGGCGTAGATGGTGAAGCTGTTGCGCGCGTAGGCGCCCTCCAGGTACACCTGGTCGGCCGCTCGGCGCGAGGCAAACGGAGCGAACGTGTGGACGAACGGAACGAAGCCGCGCAGGGACAGGCCCCCGGCCATCCCCATCATGTTCGCTTCCGAGATGCCCACGTTGAAGTAGCGGCCCGGGTGACTGCGCCCAATTGTTGTGAGCGTGCCCGAGGCGGAACCCAGATCGGCTTCCAGCATCACGACCCGGTCATTGGCCTCCATCAGTTCGCTGACGGTTTGACAGAAGGCTTGGCGCATCTCCTGTTGAGCTGGGCCGTGCTCATCCGCAAGTTCCCACCGGCTCATTTTCCCTCCAGTTCCGCAATCGTCTGATCCAACTCGGCCAGGGCAGCCTCTGCGGCCTGGTAGTCCGCGGCCCCAAACCGGACCGAATGGTTCTCCACCAAATCCTCGAAGTAGCGGATTCCCTGGCCCTTGACGGTATCCAGGACGATGGCCCGAGCCCGGCCCCTGACCTCCCGGGCCCGCTCGGTGGCATCCCAGATAGCGCTCACATCGGCACCATCCACCAGCTGGGTGTAGAACCCGAAGGCTTCCATCTTCGCCGCAATATCGAATGGCTTGATGATTCCTTCCACAAACCCATCTAACTGTCGCTTGTTGTGGTCAATATAGACGATCAGGTTGTCGAGCGGGCGCGACGCGATGAACTGGAATGCTTCCCAGCACTGGCCCTCGTTTAGTTCCCCATCCCCTGCGATCAGGAAAACCTGCTGGTCCGTCCCCTCCAGTTGCAGTCCCAGAGCAATGCCGGCCGCCACCGAAATCCCCTGCCCAAGCGAGCCGGTGGTGGCGTCCACCCCCGGCGTCTTGAGCCGGTCCGGGTGTGATGGCAACCTGGTGCCATTGTCGTTGAGGGTGGTCAGCCAGTCGGTTGGAAAGTACCCTGCCAGCGCCAGCGTGCTGTAAAGCGCGGGACCTGAGTGCCCCTTTGACAGGACCACGTAGTCGCGGCCCGACCAGTCAGGCTGGGAGGGGCGGTAACGGACCTGGCCGCCGTAGAGGACAGCCAACACCTCGACGATGGACATCGAACCACCGACGTGACCGTAGGTTCGATCAACCAGGGTTGCCAGTACGCTGCGCCTAATTCGAGCCGCCTGAAGGGTTAATTCCTTGATTGGTGCCACCCTCATTTTGCCCCCTTTGAGGTCAATATCGGTTCCAGCAGAATCACTCATATTTTTCCAGGTGAATTGACTCTATAGCAGACGCAACCACCTGCATAGGCCCGGTATCCTGAAGGGGACCAAACCAGGAGGATCCATGATTCAGATCGAGATATGCGTCGAAGAAGCAACCGATTCACGCCTTGCCGCCGAGGCCGGGGCGGACCGAATCGAACTGTGCCGCGAGCTCTGGTGCGGCGGACTCACCCCCACCGACGAAGATTTGCGGGTTGCCCTTGAAGGGGCCCCCGCCGGCGGAATCAGGATCCTGGTGCGGGAACGACCCGAAGGGTTTGCGCTCACAACCGACGAGGTGGACGGGCTGGTGGAACGCATTGAGCACCTGCGCCACCTCTCCGAAACCGCCGAGGTTCCGGTCGGGTTCGTGGTCGGTTCCATTACCGCTGAAGAGGGCGGTGAAATTGACTTGGAGGCGGCCCGGAGGTTTCGGGTGGCGGCCGGGGATCGACCGCTCGTGTTCCACCGCGCCTTCGACGAGGTCGCAGACCAGCACCGGGCCCTGGACCAACTGATTGAGCTGGGCTACACCGGCGTGCTGACCACCGGCGGACACCAGGTGGCCGACCCGGAGTCGCTCCGAGCTCTGGTCAAGCAGGCCGACGGCCGGATCGCAATCATTGCTTCGGGTGGCGTTCGCGCTCACAACGTCGTCGAGATCCTCCAGCAGACCGGCGCCCCGGAAGTACACATGCGCGCTCCCCTGCCGGACTCGACTAAGTCCGATCCGCAGCTAATGCAGGAGATCGTCGGGCGCGTCCGGGCGGAACTCTAGGCTTCGCGATACAGCGCCTCAATGGCGCCGTAGGACTGGGAGGCTCCGGGCCGGGTGACCGACTGGGCAGCGGCCAAGCTGGCTCGGCGGGCCGCCTCCCGGAGGTCCTGGCCGTGGCAGAGTTCAGCGGCCAGCACGCCAACAAAAGCGTCACCGGCTCCGGTGGTGTCCACTACCTCGGCTACCTCTGTGGGGGCAATTTCCTCGGTGCCCTCCTGATCAGCGACCACTGAGCCCTGGGCTCCCAAGGTGATGATCACCGACCGCGAGCGGGCCAGTAACTCCCGGGCCCGTTCCGCCGCTTCGGCCCGCGAACTCGGCGGGGTGACACCGAGAATCAACCCGGCTTCAAACTCGTTGACGACCAGCGGATCGGCCAGAGCCAGGAGGCGCTCCGGCACCTCCGCAGCCGGGGCCAGGTTGAACACCGTTCTGCCCCCGCGCGCGCCCATCAGCTCCGCCGCTGCCAGCGAGGTGGCAAACGGGATCTCCCCCTGCAGCACCAACACCCTCGGGTCGGGCAGTGCGGCAAATGCCTGCTGCACCTGGACTTCGGACACCTGGGAGTTTGCGGCCGGCACCACCACAATCTGGTTGCCACCGTTAGCGCTCACCAAGATGTGTGCGGTACCGGTGGCCACCTCGTCCAGACTGGGGGTCAGGTCAACGTCAACTCCCCGTTCCCGCATCGCTGCCAGCAGTTGGGTGCCGGATCCATCGGCCCCCACCGCCCCCAGAAAATGGGTCCTGGTCCCGGTGGCACCGCAGGCACAGGCCTGATTTAGGCCTTTGCCACCCGGCAGGTAGACCACGTCTTCCCCCAGGATGGTTTCCCCCAGTTTCGGGAGTCGATCAACTCGAACCACGATGTCCTGGTTGGCGGAGCCGACGACGAGGACTTCCTGCTGGTTCACCTACACCTCCGATGGGTCTGTGCGCGCTAACCAATTGATCAGCGCTCCGAAAAGTTGGCCGTACCCGGCCCAGACCATGAACTCGGCTGAGGCCCAGTGCGGAGAGATATCCGAAGCGTAGGCCGCGGCCCGTCCCTGTCCATACTCCCACACTGTCAGGAGCGGATCCTCCCCAATGCGAACCAGAACTTCGGCTTCAGGCTTGGCTCGGAGCTGTTGGTAGCCCAACAGTGGCGGCCACACCCGGTCCAACCCGGCCACAATCGGGTGGGCGGAGTCCTGGACCTCGCCCCGGGAGCCCTCCGGGGTTTCGACTCGGTCATCCCATCGGAACAGGTTGACCGGAAGTACCTCCTCGATGGCGGTGCCAGCGTAGTTGGCTTTCGCCTGGAAACCCTGGAAACTGAGGTAACCGCCTGCCATCAGGAGGGAGCCCCCGGCCCGGACCCAGTCGCGCAGCAGGTGAAGCCGATTCGGTGCCGTCTTCCCCTCGGCAAACACCCGGGGGGACAAGAGCAGAGAGTTGGCGCCAATGTCGGACAGGATGACTACCTCAAACCGGTCCAACTCAGCCTGCTCCTGGGGGAACAGGTCGGCCACGTCGTGGGAACGAAGATGCGTGACCTGGTGGCCGCGCTCAGAGAGAGCAGCCAATAGTTCCGTGCACCCAATCTGCAACTGGGTGTGAGGAAACGGATCGAAGCCCTTATGGTCGGTGGCCGAGTTGATCCACGATTCACCCGCCAGCAGTACTCGTGCCATGTTTCCCTCTCAGTACGCCAGGCCGCGCGGCTGCGGTCCCAGGGGGATTTCTGGAGCTACCGGAAGCTGAAAGCCATTGTCTCGGTATGCTTCGTAGTCGAAGTTCTCGCACTCCTCGAATCCGAGCTGGTGATACTCGTAGAACCCTTCCCAGTCTTCGTATCCGTCTCCCAGCTTGCTCTCCAGGAAGGCATCGGCCATCGCCATCCCCAGCGGCGGCGCGACAAAGAACGCTCCCATTGCCAGCACGTTGCAGTTGTTGGCGGTGGCCGCCCGCTTGGCAGCAGGCAGGCTCTCAGCTACGGCCGCATGAACGTGAGGACACTTTGAAGCCGCCACGTGGATGCCCATGCCGGTGCCGCAAAACAGCAGCCCCTTGGCGAAGTTTCCCTCGGATATCTGGGCTCCCACCTGGAAACCCACACGATGGTACATATCGGAATGGTCCAGATCTGGCGTCAGATCTACCACTTCCCAGCCGCGCTCCTGAAGGTGCTCCTTGACCGCCTCTTTGAGGGGAAACCCGGCGAAGTCGGCACCTAGGACAACACGCTTCTCATTGGAATTACTCACTGCTTACCCTTTCTTTTCGGCGTAGCTTCTTCAGGACCCCATCCTCTGAGAAGTGGTCCATCACAATCACAATCAGGAGGGCGGAACCCCAAATCAACGGCCGGTAGAAGCTGCTGATGCTCGGGAACATATTCAGCCCCGAGGACAGAATCTGCAGGGTAAACACCGACAGCAGCACCCCGATGATTCGCCCACTTCCACCGTTTGGATTCACTCCACCGAGGACCACAATCAAAATGGTCAGCAGGGTGTAGGTCGACCCGTAATCGGCCTTGGCCGAGTTGTAGTTGGCCAGCATCACCAGCCCGCCAGCTGCGGCCGTCATCCCGGAGATGGTGTACGTCTTCAGCAGCAGGGCAGTCGTATGTAACCCCGAGAGATTTGCAGCTTTCGGGTTGGTCCCCAACAGCCGCAACTTGATGCCGTAGGTGGTCTTCGTCAGCAGGAAGGCAATGATTACCGCCACCAGCAAAAAGACAATCAGCGGCACCGGGATCACGCCGAAAGCCTTCCCGGCAAAGATCTGGCCGTACTGGGTTGGCAGCCCGCTCACGGGTTTGCCGCCGGTGATAATGACGGCGATTCCGGTGAACAACTCCAGCGTTCCGAGTGTGACCAGAATGGGCGGGATCCCCACCTTGGAAACCAGGTACCCGTTGAATGCTCCCGCCAACGCCCCCGCCGCCAAAGCGAAGATGATGGCCGCCAGGATGGCCACGGTAGCCTGTCCCCCACTGGCATCTACCGGGGCCAGGGACAGCATGATCACCGCGGCACCAATTGAGGTCATGTTGGCAATCCCCACCACCGAGAGGTCAATACCTCCGGTGATCATGGTTAGCATGACTCCGAGTGCCATCAGGCCAAACTCGGGGAACTGGAATGCCATAGCCTGCCAGGTCCGCATTTGCAGGAACCCGTCGGGCTTGGCGATCGCAAAGAACAGGAAGACAACCAGCAGGAACCCAAGCAAACGATAGGTGTGGGCATCTCGGCGCAGACTCTTCGTGAAGGACTCTTTCGCAGCTTCTAGTTTCATGGTCCGCCCCTCTCACACAGTTTCAACGGCTAGTCGGCGACGGGACCTCATGGCGCGCACGGCCGTGATGCCAGTCCCGATAATGATCAGCAGGCCCAGAGAGAACCCCTGCCAGAAGGTGGGGATTCCAAGCAGAATCATGCTGTTTTGCACCATGGTGATTAGCAGGGTGCCGAGGATGACCCCGGTGATGGAGCCGGTGCCGCCGGTGATGGAGGTTCCACCCAACACGACCGCAGCGATCACCATCATTTCCGATCCGAGCAGGTTGGTGGGGTGCATCTGGCCCATCATGGAGGTGCGGACCAGGCCGGCCAGCGCAGCGATCACCCCGACAATCACGTAGAGCCAGAACTTGATCCGACGAACCCGGAACCCGGCCCGAGCCGCCGAAGTCTCATCGCCCCCAATCGCCAAAATGCCGCGACCAAACATGGTGTAGCGCATCATCAGGAAGGCTCCAAATACCACCGCCACGAAGATCAGGAACGTGGTGGGCAGGTTTGAGGTCAATCCGGACTGGGGATTGGTGGCCACCAGCAGCGTCGATTTGCCGAGGGCATTCATTGAAGGCGGCAGGTTCGGGATTTGCACCGAGCCGAGCGCTCCCTGCATGATGCCGGAGAAGACCGACGTGGTTCCAAGGGTGATGATCAGGGTGGGCACCTTCAGCCGGGAGGCAAAGACTCCGTTGAATGCCCCCAGGAGAGCCCCCAGAGCCACCACCATGATCAGCGGCAGGAAGATTGATCCCTGATAGCTGACCGAGACCAGGTAGCTGGTGGTGGCGTAGACCGCGAGGGAGGCCAAGGCCGGAAACGACACGTCGATCCCGCCGGAGATAATCACCAGGTAGGCGCCGATGGCAAAGATTCCTGGGACCACCATCGCATTGGCGATGTCGACCAGGTTGTTGGCCGCAAAGAACTGCCCGGAGCGAAGCTGGATCACCAGCGCGAGGAGGACGATGACTAGAAACAGGTAGAACTCGTTAGCTCGGACAACTCGATTGACTAGCTTCTTCATCGGCTGACCTCCTGTCCACTCTCGTGCGTCATGATCTGGCTCAACTGGGCTTCGGTCGTCGTGTAGGGGTCAATTTCTTGTTCAATTCGCCCCGACTTCATCACCAGGACCCGGTTGCAGTTCTCCAATACCTCAGAGATATCGTCGGAAATGATCACGACTGCCAGCCCTTCCCGGGCCAGTCGGCGCAGGGTTTGGTGAATGTCGTATTTGGAGCCGATGTCTACCCCAACGGTCGGGCCGTTTAGAATCAGGATTCTCGGGGCGGTGGCCAGCCACTTGGCCAGCACGATCCGCTGCTGGTTGCCACCGGAGAGGGTGGACGCAGCGTTCTCAGGGTCATTGGTGGCAATTTTCAGCTCGTCGACCCAATGTTGCGCCTCATTCTCCCGCTTCTTGTCGTCGAGCAGTCCCATCCGCCCGACCAGGCGGTCAATCTCGGCGATGATGATGTTGTCGCTGATTGACCGATCGAGGAACAGGCCCTCGGTGAGGCGATCCTCCGGGACGTAGCCAACTCCGGCCCCAATTGCCTTCCGAATCGACCCGGTCCGGGCGGGTTTTCCATTGATTAGAATCTGACCCGAGTCGGGACTGTACTCACCAAACAGCGCCAGCGCCAACTCGGTTCGTCCGGAGCCCAGCAGGCCGGTAATCCCCAGAATCTCTCCCTGCCTCAGGGAGAAGTTGATGTCGGTGAAGCCGTGTGCCAGGCTCAATCCCTGCACTTCCAGGACCGGATCGTCAGAGACATTCTCCGGCACAAAGTGGCTTTCCTCGAACTCACGGCCGGTCATGAAGTAGGAGAACGACTTGCGGTCGAGTTCTTCCGGTAGCCGGGTGGCGACGATCTCGCCGTTTCGAATAATGGTGAACCGATCGGAAATCTCGAACACTTCCTCCAGCTTGTGGCTCACAAACAGAATGGAGATGCCCCGGTCTTTTAGATCCAGGGTTACACGGAAGAGGGCCTCGACCTCTTTGCGGGTCAGTGCCGTCGTGGGCTCGTCCATGATGATCAACTTGGCGTCACTCATTAGCGCCCGCGAGATCGCGACCAGCTGTTTGTCAGCCACCGACAGGTCACCGACTTTTGCTTCCAGATCAACCTTGAAGTCGACCTTGGACACCGCTTCCTCCGCGATGGCTCGAGCCCGCTTCCAGTTGACCAGTTTTCGGCCTGCAGCCAGTTCAGAGGTCAAAGCCAGGTTTTCCATCACGGTCAGGTTCGGGAAGACCGAGAAATCCTGGTAGATGACCTGAACCCCATGATCGATGGCTTCAAGTGGGCTGATATGGCTGAATGACTTATCTCCGTAGGTGATGGTGCCCTGATCCGCCTGATACACACCGGAGATGATCTTGATCAGGGTCGATTTGCCGCTGCCGTTCTCACCGGCGAGACAGTGGATCTCACCCGGTTTGATCTGCAGGTCGATGCCTTTTAGCGCTTTAACGCCGGCGAAAGACTTGTGGATGTCTTTCACAGCCAGAACATTATCTGACACTTGCTGGCTCCCTCCACGACTAGGGTTGACGGTCTGGATTCAAGTGGGAGGGGGACAGCGCCCCCTCCCACTTTCGACGTTCGAACTAGAAGCCGAAGTCGCCCACGTTTTCCTTGTTGATTACGATCCAGCCGTTGCCTTCCAGCACCTTGTCCGAGCCTTCAGCGAACTGCATATCCTCGTAGCCGGGAACTCCCAGGTCCAGGCCGTTCTTGATCTCTTCCCCATTGAGGATCTTGGTGGCCAGCGAGGCCAGCGCGTAGCCGGCATCTGCCGGATCCCACAGGGTGAGGGAGGTGACCAGGCCGCTTTCCAAGATGGCGCGGTTGGCTTCGGGCATACCCGTTCCAGCGGTAAAGACCTTCCCCTTCAGTCCCAGTTCCTCGATCGCGCGCGCAATTCCGGGAGCGTCAAACGAGGAGGTACCGACGATTCCCTTGACCTCGGGGTACTTCTTCAGGACCTCTTTGGCGGTCTGGTAGGCGACCTCGCCATCATCTTGGGACTCCACTCGCGGCTCAGCCTCGAGCAGCTGCATGTTCGGGTAGGCCTCCTTCTGGCGGGCGACCGCCCCGTCTGCCCATTCATTGTGAGAGGCGTTGGTAACGTGACCCACCATGGTGGTGTAGACACCCTCCTCGCCCATCGCTTCGGCCAGGTTATCCATAATGAAGGCGCCGTAGTCGGCATTGTTGAATGCCTCGATGTCGTACTGGGTGTTTTGCAGCGACGCCCCCTCGTGGGAAACAACCACAATGCCGGCGTCCATCGCTTCCTTTAGCACGGTCTCCAGCGCGCCCGGATCAACCGGCACCACACCAATCGCATCCACGCCCTGCGCGATCAGATCCTGGATCACCTGCGCCTGCATGGTGGCGTCGGTCTCGGCCGGCCCCTTCTGAAACACGTTCATCCCGGTGTCAGCCGCGTAACGCTTGACGCCCTCGTCCATCCGGACGAACCACGGGTTAGTGGCGTCCTTCGGCACAATTGCGATCGTGTAGTCGCCCCCGGCCGGTTCGGCGGCCGAGGCGTCACCCGACTGGTCAGAGGGCTTCTCTGTCGGGGCGTCGGACCCGCCAGAGCAGGCCGACAGCGCCAGTGCTGAGGCGGCGAACAGTCCGACTAGCGGCCCTGAGTAACGGCGTAGTTTCATCTCAATCTCCTTATTGTCCTAGCGACATGCTGTTGTGGAGGGCCCCCACGCCCTCAATTAGGTCCAACCCAACCTGCTGCACCCGAAACGACATCAGGTCGCCGAAAGGTACGCTTTCCTCACACCGATGGACAGAGAACTAGGCAGAACTTGGCTCGGTGGGAGGCGGCATCTTTTTTCAACGACTGTGTTGCGTTCCAGGACCTAGTTTGAACCGCTTCATCTAATGAACCGGTTCAAACGTGGTGATAGTCACTGTATACTGGTGAAGCTTGCTCCGCAACCGTGGTTTCGGCGTCGTAACCATTTCGAGACCAGCGGAGCCGCAACTAGAGCCGGAGTTAATCTAGCCAGGAGGCCGCATGCCCAACCAAGAGAGCAGTCACGCGTCGTCTGGGAAGGGCAAATCCAAAAAAGGAAAGAAAGCCAATCGGGCCTCGATTCGCGACGTAGCCGAGTTGGCCGGCGTCTCCATTGGGACCGTGTCGAACACGCTGAATCGGCCCCAAACCGTTCGGAAGCCAACCAGGGAGGCGGTTGAAAAGGCCATCCGCGACCTGAACTTCACCCCAAACCCGCACGCACGGGTTCTCTCCGGTAGCGCCAGCCAACTAATCGGGCTGATCGTGTTGGACGTTCGGTCTCCCTTTTTCATGGAGGTGGCCCATGCGGTAGAGAAGGTCGCCTCGATGAACGATCACGTCGTGGTGGTGGCCTCCTCTGAGAACAGCGAGGCCAAGGAACAGCAACTGCTGAAGATGCTGGCGGCCCAGCAGGTGCGTGGGGTGCTCCTCAGCCCCGCGACGGCGGGGCCCTTCCCCCCAACCGCGCCGGTGGCCGAGGTGGAAGTCCCCACCGTCTACGTTGACTGCCACATGGGACCGGATCACTGCTGCGTCTCGGTGGATCACGTCGCCGGAGCCCGCCTGGCCACCCGACACCTCCTGGATCTGGGACACCGACAGATTGCCTTTGTTGGCGACTCAACACAACTTCACCAGTTCGATGACCGCATCACCGGGGTCCGTCAAGGTTTGGCCGAGCGGGGTCTCGATCCGGCCGAGAGCCTGATTGAGATTCGTCCCCCCGGTTTGGGCATGCAGGACGGACTGTTTGCCGGAGCTGAGCTCCTCGATCTTGGCCTACCCACCGGAATCCTCTGTGGCAACGACATGATGGCTTTCGGCGTCTACCGGGCGCTGGCCACGGCCGGGGTGGAGGTCGGCAAAGAGGTGGCCCTGATCGGCTACGACGACGTCGACTTTGCCGCCGATTGGGTGTTGCCGCTGACCTCAGTCCGCCAGCCAACCAGCGAGATGGGCCGGGTTGCGGCCCAACTGCTCCTCGAACACACCTCGGGGGACCCGAACCACCAGCATCAACAGGTGGTGCTCCGACCAGAGTTGGTGATTCGAGAATCCTCCGGCAAACCCCGAAACTAGGCGCAGACAACCGGTTGCGGACCTGTCCACTCTTTGGATGCATTAACTGACAACAAAACTTTGTTCCCGTGGCAACCTCACTAGACTGGCCTTAATGCGGCACCGCCCCAGTGTTGGTTTGACGGTGCTGACTGCCATCCCCACTGGAGAGGAGCTCCGATGTCCAGCCCGGAGTCAACTAACCGACCCAAGGTGATTGCCACCTTCCTGTCTCCTGGGAGCGAGCGGGAGGAACGCCGGATCCTACGCATTTTGCGCGCGGAAACAGTGGGCGGGGTCCTGCTGGTCCTCTCCGCTCTGGTCGCGCTTATCTGGGCTAACTCTCCCTGGTCAGACAGCTACTTCGCTCTCCGCGACTTTGAGATCGGCTACGCCCCGTGGAACCTGAAGTTGTCTTTGGGAACCTGGGCGGCGGACGGCCTGCTGGCCATCTTTTTCTTCCTGGTCGGACTGGAGCTGAAGCGGGAGTTCGTAGCCGGTGATCTGCGAAAGTTCTCCACCGCGATCGTGCCGATGGCCGCGGCCGCCGGCGGCGTGCTGGTTCCCGCCCTGATCTACACGCTGGTGGTGCGGAACTACCCCAACTTGCACCACGGCTGGGCCATCCCCACCGCCACCGACATCGCGTTTGCGGTCTCCGTCCTGGCGCTGATCGGATCCGCGCTTCCCAGTGCCGTCCGGATCTTCCTGCTGACGTTGGCCGTGGTCGACGACTTGATTGCGATCTTCATTATCGCCATCTTCTACTCCACCGACATCAACTACGTGGCGCTCCTGATTTCCTTCGCGGTGATTGCTCTCTACGGTGCCATCGCCCAGTATCGGCGACTGCACTTCGCGCTGAAACCGGCCACTGCCTGGTACATTCTGCTGCCCCTGGGCGTGGTTGCGTGGGCGTTCATGCACATGTCCGGCATTCACGCCACGATTGCCGGGGTGCTGCTCGGCTTCACGATTCCGGTCAAGCCACCGCGGGGCCTGCCAGCCCACGGCAACACCGGTTTGGCCGGACAGTTCGAGCACCGATTCCGCCCGATCTCGGCTGGCGTCGCGGTTCCCCTGTTCGCATTCTTCTCAGCCGGTGTGGCGGTAGGCAGCTTCGACGGCTTCATCCACACGCTGACCTCGCCGTCCGCCCTGGGCGTGATGGCGGGCCTGGTGTTTGGAAAACCAATTGGCATTTCTTTGACCACCTGGCTGATCACCCGGATCGGACCGATTCGACTGGATCCCTCGGTCAAGTGGCTGGACCTGTTCGGCATGTCGGTCCTGGCCGGCATCGGGTTCACCGTTTCGCTCCTGGTGTCCGAGTTGTCATTTGAGGCGGGGCACGCAGCCCACGCGGAGACCAAGGTGGCAATCTTGACCGCGTCCGTGATTGCGGCTTTGCTCTCGTCCCTGATCCTGGTGCCCCGAAACCGGCTCTACCGGCGCGGAGCCCTCCCCAAAGAAGTCGGCTAGCCGACTCGTCAGTCGTCCCCTCGTTGGCCGCGAACGCGACCGGTGAGGCGGCGGTAGACCGTTCGGGTGCGGTAGGCAAGTTCCAGGGTGCGGTACATCGGTTCACTCAGCGGCAGGTCCCACAGCCCGGGAACGTCAACGTAGTGCTGGGCAAACTGCAGCTTGTACCGACCCACGTCGTAGAGCTGAGGCGTGCGCGGGGAGTGAATCCCCATTAGGTCCAACCCCTCGATTCCCTCCTCGCCCAGCAGGCAGGCCACCTCAAAGTCCAGCAGAGGTGCGGTCTGCGACGAGCGGGCCGCCGCATTGGTGGCTCCGTAGAAGGCGGTCGCCCGCTTCCCGTACACTCCCACCAGGTCCCACCCGGCCAGCTTGCCGTCTAGTTTGAGGGCGAACAGGCGGGCGTGTTCGGGGCCGAGCTTTTGCAGCATCGCCCAGTAGTAATCGAACTCGTGCGGGGTGAAGCCGTCCCGGCTACCGGTCTCTTCCATGATCCGGTAGTACTCGGTGAACTCTTCCCGGCTCAGGCCGGTCGCCTCGACGATGGTCCCGTTGTGTTCTTCGAGCCGGCGGCGTGCCTTTTTGATCAGGCGCCGCCCAGCCGTGGGCAGCAGCTGGAACGCTTGCTCCCGGTTACCCCTGGCTCCGTCGATCAGAACCGTCCGATCGTAGCCAATCACCCGAAATGGGCGGTGCAGCGCCGGGTGCTCGTACCAGGCGTGAAGCCGAACGAAGCTGTAAGGCTTGGCGTGTTGGCGCAGGTGTGTGCGCAGCAGGTCGAGGGCTTCCTCTTCCCGATCCGGCGCCGGCGCCTTCAGCCACAGCGGCCCGTTTCTCGTCCACAGGTATTTTTGACCCCGAACTTCGTACCGGTAGAAGGTGGCAGCGGCCAGAACCTTCCCGTCTTCCTCCCAGAGCAGGTGCCCCCACAGGTAGTGGCCGTTCGCTTCGGAGAACTTCCGCCAGGGGGTGGCCTGTTCTAGTGGAACGAAGGCTGCTCCCGAGACAGCTTGGCGCAACTCCTCAGCGTCAACCCGGCGAATCAGCACGATACCCTACCTTCCCTAGCGAAGCTTACACGTCGCTGACCTGGGGAAACCCACTTGGACTCCCCGCGTTACTGCACGTACCGATCGTACCTTGTTCCCCGTCCGGACAGGCGCAAACTCCTTAAGCTTTCCATGAGCTCGGATGGATTGTTACCATCGAGGCACCCATTCCAAGGAGGAATGACATGTGCCGTTGGATTGCCTACCAGGGGGACCAGATCTACCTGGACACCCTGCTGACCAAACCAAACCATTCCCTGCTGGACCAGAGCATCAACGCTCGGCACCTGCGCCTCCAGACCTCACCCCTGGCGCACCAGTTCCGTGACCACGAGTTCCCGACCAATGGGGACGGCTTCGGGATGGCTTGGGTCGGGCCGCGGGGAACACTCGGCCAGTTTCATGAGGTGACCCCGGCGTGGGACAGTCAAAACCTGCGGTCTTTGGCCGAGCAGATCAGCGCCCCGGTGTTCCTTGCCCACGTCAGAGCAGCGCCGGGCGGCACCATCAGCCAGCAGAACTGCCACCCCTTCGTCCAGGACGGGTGGATGTTCCAGCACAACGGCAATGTCGGCGGGTTCGACCTGATTCGCCGAGAACTATGTCTGGAGATTGCCCCCAGGTACTTCTCGCAACTCCGGGGCAACTCTGACACCGAGGTCTGCTTCTACCTAGCGCTCACCTACGGACTGGCTAAGGATCCGGTCACCGCATTGGCTCGCCTGCGAGATCGGATCGAACTGGCCCGGACCGAGAACGGAATCCAGGCGCCGTTCACGGCCACGATGGCGGCTACCTCCGGGAACGGAACCTACGCGCTTCGAACTTCCAGTGTGCCAGCGAAAGGGCAAACCCCAACCTGGGCTTCGCCTACGCTCTACTTTGCTCACGGTCCGATCCAGATCCGCTTGCACGATGGCAGCCAGGAACGGCTGCCGGAAAATGCTCAGCTAGTCGTTTCCGAGCCGGTGGTGTTGGACTTTTCCGACCGCACCTGGCAGGAGGTCCCAGACCAAAGCGTTACCACTTTCCAGTTGGGCCGGCCCCCAGAGCACGTCGCCCTGACCTGACCCAACCGAGCTAGGGCCAGGATGGGGCAGGGTTAAATGCAGAATGCCCCTCACCGTGTGGTGGGGGGCGTTCTGTTTGGTTGATTTGCGGTGGTTTGCTAGTCTCCCACATCCTGTCGGTTGCAGTACCTTCGCCGTTGTGGGGCTTAGCTTCCGGGTTCGGAATGGGACCGGGCGTTTCCCCCACGCTATGACCACCGCAAAAGTGGTCTACCATGGTCACTCAAACCCCTAGGGGTTTTTGTGTTTGGGTTGGTAGTGGATCGTATAGTGGTTGTTCGCGTGTTATCAATGATTTTTGTGTGTTTTGATGGCTCGCGTGTTGTGTTTGGTTTAGTGTTGGCCAATTAGTACCAGTCAGCTCTACACACCTTACGGTGCTTCCACTTCTGGCCTATCAACCCAGTCTTCTTCTGGGGGCCTTCACAACAATTGTTGATGGAAACCTTATCTTAGAGATGGCTTCCCGCTTAGATGCTTTCAGCGGTTATCCAACCCGAACGTAGCCACCCAGCCCTGCACCTGGCGGTACAACTGGCACACCAGAGGTTCGTCCGTCCCGGTCCTCTCGTACTAGGGATGGGTCTCTGCAAGTTTCCTACGCGCGCAGCGGATAGGGACCGAACTGTCTCACGACGTTCTGAACCCAGCTCGCGTACCGCTTTAATGGGCGAACAGCCCAACCCTTGGGAGCGACTACACCCCCAGGATGCGACGAGCCGACATCGAGGTGCCAAACCATGCCGTCGATATGGACTCTTGGGCAAGATCAGCCTGTTATCCCCGGGGTACCTTTTATCCGTTGAGCGACACCGCTTCCACAAGCCAGTGCCGGATCACTAGTTCCTGCTTTCGCACCTGCTCGACCTGTCAGTCTCACAGTCAAGCTCCCTTTTACACTTACACTCGCCACCTGGTTACCAACCAGGCTGAGGGAACCTTTGAGCGCCTCCGTTACCATTTAGGAGGCAACCGCCCCAGTTAAACTACCCACCAGGCACTGTCCCCAACCCAGATCATGGGCCAAGGTTAGATGCACACTAATATCAGAGTGGTATTTCACCAATGACTCCACAAACACTAGCGTGCCTGCTTCACAGTCTCCCACCTATCCTACACAAACACCAGCGAACACCAATACCAAGCTATAGTAAAGGTCCCGGGGTCTTTCCGTCCTGCTGCGCGTAACGAGCATCTTTACTCGTAGTGCAATTTCACCGAGTTCATGGTTGAGACAGCAGAGAAGTCGTTACGCCATTCGTGCAGGTCGGAACTTACCCGACAAGGAATTTCGCTACCTTAGGATGGTTATAGTTACCACCGCCGTTTACTGGGGCTTCAATTCAAACCTTCGCTACCCACAAAGGGGCAGCTAAGCTTTCCTCTTAACCTTCCAGCACCGGGCAGGCGTCAGTGCGTATACATCGCCTTACGGCTTCGCACACACCTATGTTTTTGATAAACAGTCGCTTCTCTCTATTCTCTGCGACCCACCCTGGCACCAAACACGGCAAGCGTGCTCCACCAAGACAGGTCCCCCTTCTCCCAAAGTTACGGGGGCATTTTGCCGAGTTCCTTAACCATGATTCTCTCGTCGCCTCGGTATACTCTACCTGACTACCTGTGTCGGTTTAGGGTACGGGCGGTATCAGACCTCACGTCGAGGCTTTTCTAGACAGCACAGGCTCACTCTCAAACCCCAAAAAAGGGGCTCCCATCAGTCCTCACCTATAACGTCCCCGGATTTACCTGAGGACAGGCCACAACCTTAGACACACACAACCACCGGTGTGCGAAAGCTACCACTCTGTGTCACCCCTGTTAACACGCTCACCACAAGAAAACCTCCACAACCGCAGCCCCGAAACATCCCGCTCCCGAAAGAGCAGAACACACGAAACTAGAGTTATCTCAGTCTAAATGCAGCGTTTGGCGGTCTAACACCGGTACCAGAATATCAACTGGTTATCCATCGACTACGCCTGTCGGCCTCGCCTTAGGACCCGACTAACCCAGGGAGGATAAACCTAGCCCTGGAACCCTTAGTCAATCGGCGGACAGGATTCCCACCTGTCATTCGCTACTCATGCCTGCATTCTCACTCCCACCAAGTCCACCAACGCTCACACGCAGGCTTCACCCCAGGCAGGACGCTCCCCTACCCAACAACACCCAACAAAAGTTGAGCACTCATTGCCACAGCTTCGGCGGTGTACTTCAGCCCCGCTACATTATCGGCGCGGAATCACTTGACCAGTGAGCTATTACGCACTCTTTCAAGGATGGCTGCTTCTAAGCCAACCTCCTGGTTGTCAAAGCAACTCCACATCCTTTCCCACTCAGCACACACTTAGGGGCCTTAGCTGATGATCTGGGCTGTTTCCCTTTCGACTATGAAGCTTATCCCCCACAGTCTCACTGCCGTGCTCAAACTAATGGCATTCGGAGTTTAGCTGATCTCAGTAACCCAACGGGCCCATCAACCAACCAGTGCTCTACCACCACCAGACATACACGACGCTGCACCTAAATGCATTTCGGGGAGAACCAGCTATCACGGAGTTTGATTGGCCTTTCACCCCTACCCACAACTCATCCCCCCAGTTTTCAACCTAGGTGGGTGCGGTCCTCCACAGCGTCTTACCACTGCTTCAACCTGGCCATGGGTAGATCACCCCGCTTCGGGTCTAGAACACGCGACCATAAACGCCCAAAAATTTCAGACTCGCTTTCGCTACACCTACCCCACAAGGGTTAAGTAAGCCACATGCCACTAACTCGCAGGCTCATTCTTCAAAAGGCACGCCATCACCACAACCCCCCACAAGGAGGAGCCGACCGGCTCTGACGGCTTAAAGGCGCCCGGTTTCAGGAACTATTTCACTCCCCTCCCGGGGTACTTTTCACCATTCCCTCACGGTACTAATACACTATCGGTCATCAAGAAGTATTTAGGCTTACCAAGTGGTCTTGGCAGATTCACACAGGATTCCACGAGCCCCGCGCTACTCGGGAACAAGCTCAGCAAACAAGGAAGAATTTCACCTACACGACTATCACGCGCTACGGTCCAACATCCCAGAAGGTTCAGCTACCCAACCCTGCTCACCCCAGGCCACAGCGACAGCCCAGAAAAACTTGCCCCACAACACCGCATGCACAACCCTCGCTGAGTATCACACACACACGGTTTAGCCACCTCCGCTTTCGCTCGCCACTACTCACGGAATATCTTCTCCTACGGGTACTAAGATGTTTCACTTCCCCGCGTTCCCCCTAACACCCTACAAAACTCAGATGCTAGTAACAAGACATAACTCTTGCTAGGTTCCCCCATTCGGAAATCCTCGGATCAACACTCGCTCGCCAACTCCCCGAGGCATATCGCAGGCCACAACGTCCTTCATCAGCTCTTGATGCCAAGGCATCCACCGAACGCCCAACAAAACTAAACAAACACAAACAACAAGAACAAACCAAAAAAAACTCAAATCACACAAAAATAAAGATGCAAACAACCACTATACAATTCACCAACAACCCAACCCCCAACAAACACCCCACAAACAAACGGGATGCCATGTTGAAAGTGAACCTGACAGTGTGTGCCCTTGACCCCCACCCACACCAGGGGCAGGAAAAAACAACCCTAAACACGGAACACCCAAAACGAGCATCCCCAAACAGGGTCTCCTTAGAAAGGAGGTGATCCAGCCACACCTTCCGGTACGGCTACCTTGTTACGACTTCGTCCCAATCGCCAATCCCACCTTCGACCACTCCCCCCACAAACGTGGTTAGGCCATGGGCTTCGGGTGTTACCAACTTTCATGACGTGACGGGCGGTGTGTACAAGGCCCGAGAACGTATTCACCGCAGCGTTGCTGATCTGCGATTACTAGCGACTCCACCTTCACGAAGTCGAGTTGCAGACTTCGATCCGAACTGAGACTAGCTTTAAGGGATTCGCTCCACCTCACAGTATCGCAACCCTCTGTACCAGCCATTGTAGCATGCGTGAAGCCCAAGACATAAGGGGCATGATGATTTGACGTCATCCCCACCTTCCTCCGAGTTAACCCCGGCAGTCTCCCATGAGTCCCCACCATCACGTGCTGGCAACATAGGACAAGGGTTGCGCTCGTTGCGGGACTTAACCCAACATCTCACGACACGAGCTGACGACAACCATGCACCACCTGTAAATGAGTGTCCAAAGATCCCCGTACTTCTACGGTCTTCTCAAATATGTCAAGCCTTGGTAAGGTTCTTCGCGTTGCCTCGAATTAATCCGCATGCTCCGCCGCTTGTGCGGGCCCCCGTCAATTCCTTTGAGTTTTAGCCTTGCGGCCGTACTCCCCAGGCGGGGCACTTATTGCGTTAGCTACGGCGCAGAAGCCACAACAGCCCCCACACCTAGTGCCCAACGTTTACAGCGTGGACTACCAGGGTATCTAATCCTGTTCGCTCCCCACGCTTTCGCTCCTCAGCGTCAGTAATGGCCCAGAGATCCGCCTTCGCCACCGGTGTTCTTCCTGATATCTGCGCATTCCACCGCTACACCAGGAATTCCAATCTCCCCTACCACACTCAAGCATGCCCGTACCCACCGCACTTCACTAGTTAAGCCAGTGAATTTCACGACAGACGCGACACGCCACCTACAAGCCCTTTACGCCCAATAATTCCGGACAACGCTCGCACCCTACGTATTACCGCGGCTGCTGGCACGTAGTTAGCCGGTGCTTCTTTACCCCATACCCTCAAACCACCCCAAAAGCGGCCCTTGGTCAAGAGCGAAAAAGGTTTACAACCCGAAGGCCTTCATCCCTCACACGGCGTCGCTGCATCAGGCTTTCGCCCATTGTGCAATATTCCCCACTGCTGCCTCCCGTAGGAGTCTGGGCCGTATCTCAGTCCCAATGTGACCGACCACCCTCTCAGGCCGGCTACCCGTCAAAGCCTTGGTAAGCCATTACCCCACCAACAAGCTGATAAGCCGCGAGCCCATCCCCAACCACAAAAGCTTTCCAACCAGCCCCATGCGAGACCAGCAGAATAATCAGTATTAGACACCCTTTCAGGAGCTTATCCCAAAGAAGGGGGCAGGTTACTCACGTGTTACTCACCCGTTCGCCACTAACCACACCCACAAAAGCAGGCGCAATCCGTTCGACTTGCATGTGTTAAGCACGCCGCCAGCGTTCGTCCTGAGCCAGGATCAAACTCTCCGAAAAAAACAATCCGGAAAACCAGCCACCAAAAAACGGTGACCAGAAAATCCCAACACTCAAAAAAACAAAACAATCAAAAACACACACTATCAAGTTCACAAACAACAAACCGCTAGGGTTTTACTGGCCTCAAGTCCGTTTCGGACTCAACCAGCGGATTACTACTCTACCTCATCCGATTCGAAGCTGTCAACTTCGCCTCTGTGGTCTGAGCCACTGGGACTCGGAGAGGTATTTAGTTTTCCTCGCTGCCCCGAAGAGCAACAGGTACTAAGTTAGAGCGGATTTCGGACCTTGACAAGTTCGGGACCGGTGATACGGACCACAAGGTTACTTTTCGGCTTGCTGGTGCGGAAAGTGCTGCTTGGGCTGAGGTGGCAGAGAGGCCCTGCCGGGCTCATCCCGACAGGACCTCTCTGGTCACGACATCAATCGGCTTTACCCACTGTCAAGGCTACCTAGACGAAGCTCAAAAGATGAGACCTGCTAGGCCCTCTGTCCTCGCTGCGGGGGCCGGCCGAACGCCGGAGCGCCTACTCGCCCGACTGGTCCGACGAACCGGTGGTGGCCTTAAAGCTCAGCTCCGTATCGTCCCCGGTCAGGACCAACTTGTCGCCGTCGAGCTTCCCCTCGGAAACCTTCTCCAGCGCACCGGCAAAATTCTGCTCCAGAGTCATCAGATCCTCTTCGCACGCCATCTGGGTCATAGCTAGCGGGCCAAGGGTGATCTTGCCCGCGTCTCCCACCTCGACCTGAGTGAACATCTGGTTACAACCAACAGAGGTAGAGAATGCGCCATCCTCGGTCACGACCAGTTCGATCGGCTGATCCAGCGGCTTCAGGTCACCGCTCGGGCCCTTCCCCTCCTGAAACTCCCAGGTGCCAACCAGGGTGTCGGTGGTGACTGGCTCACCAGCCGCGCTGGAGCCCCCTCCCCCACACCCGGCCAGGGCAAATGAGGCGGCCACAGCCAGGCCAGCCAATCCACGGGTGACAAACTTTCGGTTAGAAATCACGATGCCAGTCCTCTCTCAGACACAGCAAGGCGGCCCTGACCAGGGTATCTAGTCGATCGTCCTGCTGCTGTGTAACTGAAACCTATCGTCACAAAAGATCCCTCGGAAGGAAAGACACCCCCACAAAAGTGATCAATTTGTGGCCGGAGCCAAACCTGGGAACGCCCGGCTTAAGCCAAGCCCAGGGCTTGGCGAGCCAGCGCCCGAGCCTGACCGGAATCCTCCGCCTCGCGCACCGCCTCGGCCGCGGCCTGACACTGAGCGAAAGTCACCTGCGACAACTGGGCACCAACCGCCGGAACGGCGCTGCTGGCCATCGACAAACTGGTGATTCCCATCCCGATCAGGACGCAGGCCAACAGTGGATCGGCGGCCGCCTCGCCGCAGACCCCGGCCGGAACGTCATGCTGGCGACCCGAATCGGCCGTCCACTGGATCAGTTCCAGCACGGCCGGCTGCCACGGATCCGTGTACTCCGCCAAGTGAGGCGACATCCGGTCGGCGGCCATGGTGTATTGCGTCAGGTCGTTGGTGCCAATCGAGACGAAGTCGACCACTTCGATGAACCGGTCAATCAGGATCACCGCGGCGGGGACTTCAATCATGATGCCGGCCTTGAGCCCGCGCTCACGGCACAGGCCGGCGAACCATTTGGCTTCCGGCACGGTCGAGATCATCGGGGCCATCACCCACACGTCGGTGCCCGGGTTCTTTTTGCTCGCTTCGGCAATTGCATCCAGCTGGTGGGTCAGGAGCTCCGGATTGTGGCCGGTCACGCGAATGCCGCGGACCCCCAGGGCCGGGTTGGCTTCCTCGGCCAGGGTGGCAAACGGGACTGGCTTGTCCGAGCCGGCATCGAGCGTGCGAACCACGACCTTTCCCTCGGGGAAGGCAGAGAACACCTCCCCGTAACTCCCGGCCTGCTCGGCCACGCTCGGCTCGGTCGCGGTGTCCAGGAACAACAGCTCCGTCCGGAACAAACCGATTCCCTCAGCCTGCCCGTCTGCCGCGGTCCGAGCCGTCGGCCCATCCTGCACGTTGGCCAGCAGTTGGACCGGAACCCCGTCCTGGGTTTGACCGGGTCCACGCCAGGCCCGAACCAGCTCCAGGCGAGCCGAGTCCTCCGCCACTAGGCGCTCCGCCTCCGCCGCGGGGACCCCCATGGTTACCGTGCCAACTGAGGCGTCCACCAGAACTTCGGCCCCCTCGGGAATTAATTCCAGCTCCCGGGCGGCCACAATGCAGGGAATGCCCAATTGACGGGCAATGATGGACGTGTGCGAGGTGGGGCCGCCCCCCTGGGTCACGATCGCCACATAGTCATTCCGGTCCAGCCCGGCGGTGTCGGCCGGCGACAGGTCGTCCCCCAGCAGCACAATCGGATGGTCCCGGACGGGGATTCCCGGCTCCGGGTTGCCCTGCAGGCGGGCGATGACCCGGTCGCGGACGTCCCGCAGATCCGTGGTTCGCTCTGCCATCAGGCCGCCCGCCTTCTCAAACAGAAGGACAAACTTTTCGGTCGCAGCCATGGTGGCCTGAATAGCGGGCACGCCGGTCTTGATTGCTTTGACGATTTCGCGGCGCCAACCCTTGTCTTTGGCCAGGCCCGCGGTCATGGTCAGCACTTCCGCTGCGTGCTCCTCGGCAGCTTCAGCCCGCTGCAGGAGCCGCTCGGCCACGGCAGCGGCTGCCCGATCAAAAGCCTCGATCTCCGCTTCCCGCTCATCTTCAGGTAGGTCGGGGGCTGAAGCGGGAGGAAGAGGTGGCCGCTGCGTCCAGGCGGCCGGCGCGTAGGCGATTCCGGCAACCACCGGCGTGCCATGCACAACTACCTGCTCTTGATTGATCGCTTCACTGCTCATCGGGCCACCCCATTATCTGCGTCAATTGGAATATTCGAGGCCAGCCTATCGCACCCAGCTGACAAGTCCTACCGAGATTATCGGCATTATTTGCTCTTACAATTGCACCGGCCATCCGGTCGGTGGAACCTGATGGAACCGGCGGGATCCCCCGGGAAGTTGCGTCGCTCTCAGGCAGAGATTGGTAGTCCCCAATTGGTCCTGAGCGCGGCTAGAATTAGGTCGGCTGGTACCCGACCGCCCGACCGAGAATAAAAGAGGAGCATCCCGATGGCGAAACGAACTGTAACCGTTGGATCAAAGGTGGGCTTGCACGCCCGCCCGGCCGCCCTAATTGCTGAGGCAGCTGGCGAATACGACGACGAGATCCTGCTGAGCGTGGCTGGCGACGATCCGGTGGATGCGTCCTCTGCGATGATGATCATGACCCTGGGCGCTGACTGCGGGACCGAGGTCACGGTTGAATCGGACAACGAGGAAGCTGTGGCCCAGATCGCTGACATGATCAGCGCCGATCTGGACGCCTAACTTTCGGCTCGACCGGGGCGGTTCCCCCTCTTTCCGGGGGCGACGCCCCGGTCTTTTTGCACCCAATTGCCGACTGGTCGGGAATGACTGACCACTCGACAAGATATACCCCTAGGGGTATCATGATCCGCATGGCTACTATGGAAATCACCCTGGAGAACCTCCAGGACACGGTCAACAACAACGATATTGTCTTCCTCGACTTCTGGGCGGCCTGGTGCGGCCCGTGCCGCTCTTTCGCCCCCGTCTTTGAGAAGGCCTCCGAGGCCCACCCAACGATGGTCTTCGGCAAGGTCGACACGGAGGCTCAGCAGCAACTGGCTGCAGCCTTCCGGATTACCTCCATCCCCACCCTAATGATCTTCCGCGAGGGGATCATGGTTTTCTCCCAGCCCGGCGCCCTTTCCGGCCCCCAGTTTGACCAGGTGATCAAGGCCGTCGAAGAGCTCGACATGGACGACGTTCGCCGCCAGGTGGCCGAAGCGGAAAGCTCCAAAGCATGAAGGTGATTGTCGTCGGGGGCGTAGCCGCCGGCATGAGTTTCGCCGCCCGGGCCCGGCGCTTGAATGAGGACGCCCAGATCATCGTCCTCGAACGCGGTGAGTACGTCTCTTTTGCCAACTGCGGCCTGCCCTACTTCGTGGGCGGAGAGATCACCGATCCGGACCGGCTCCTGGTCCAAACCCCACAGAAGCTTCGCAACGCCCTGAACCTGGACGTTCGGGTTCGCCACGAGGTGACGGCGGTGGACACGCAGGCACAGACGGTGACAATCCAGACTACGAGCGGCCCGACCACCGAAACCTATGACGTTCTGTTCCTCGCCCCAGGGGCCGAGGCGATGCGCCTGCCGATCCCCGGGATCGACTCGGACCGGGTCCTCACCCTCCGAACCGTCGACGATGCCCGGCAGATGCGGGCCCAGGTCGAGGCGGGAATCAAGCGGGCAGTTGTGCTCGGCGCGGGTTTCATCGGGCTGGAGGCGGCCGAAGCCCTGGCCCAGACCGGGGTGGACGTCACCGTGGTTGAGCTGGCCGACCACGTCCTGCCCCCACTGGAGGTCGAGGTGGCCCACCCGGTGCAAGACGAGTTGGGCCGGCTCGGAATCAAGACCCACCTGGGGGTGGCCGCCAGCGCGATCCGACCGGGTGCCCACTCCGACACGGTGGTCCTGGCCGATGGCACCGAACTCCAGGCCGATCTGATCTGCCTGTCAGCCGGGGTGGTCCCCGCGACCGCACCGTTTGCCGCAGCCGGAATTGAAACCGTCCGCGGGGCAATCGTGGTTGACGAGCGGGGCCGCACCTCCGCTCCGAATGTCTACGCTGCGGGCGACGCGGTTACCTCCACCGATCAGATCACCGGCGAGGTCCGCCCGGTGGCGCTGGCCGGACCCGCTAACCGGGCCGGTCGACTGATCGCCGACTTCGTCATGCGGGGCGAGGCGGCCCGGCCCCTGCCGCGACCGCTCGGAACCGCCATCGTTCGGGTCGGCCGGCTGACGGCCGCCATGACCGGGGCCAACCGCGCCGCCCTGGAGCGAAACCACATTGCCCACACCACGCTGCATCTACACCCCAACCAGCACGCGGGCTATTTCCCGGGGGCCAGCCAAATCAGCCTCGTGGTTCACATTGGGGAAGACGGGCGTCTGCTTGGGGCCCAGGCCGTCGGCGGAGAGGGAGTGGACAAGCGGATCGACGTGCTGGCCACCGCCATCCGCGCCCAACTGCACGTGGAGGACCTGATTGACCTGGACCTGTCCTACTCCCCGCCCTACGGGCAGGCGAAGGACGCGGTCAACCTGGTCGGCATGGTCGGGGCCAACGTGCTCGATGGAACGCTGCGGCTCTGGTATCCGGCCCAGTACGAGGAGGTGGCCCAAAGCAGCCTCATCCTCGACACCCGGAGCCGGGCAGAGTACGAGACCGGTTACCTGCCTGGATCTCTGAACATCCCGCACACGGAGTTGCGCGACCGGTTGGACGAAGTGCGCGGGGCCGCCAGTGGGCGTCCGGTTCGGGTGCTGTGCGCCTCCGGGGTTCGCTCCGCGATTGCGCACCGGCTGCTGACCCAGAGCGGGTTCGACTCGGCCTCGCTTTCCGGGGGGATCACCAGCCTGCGCCAGTACCTGGGAAAGCGCGCCGACACGGTGATTAAGGTGTAATAGAGTTCAGGAGTTCCGCGGGGGCGCCACGACCCCCGTCGGACCGGCCGAAAGGAACATCATGCAGGCATGCGACCCAGAGTCCCAAAAGAAGATCCTCAACCGGCTCCGCCGCGCTCAGGGGCAGCTAAACGCTGTCATCAACGCGGTTGACGCGGATTCCAGCTGTCGCGATGTCGTCACCCAGTTGGCGGCGGTGTCCCGCGCGCTGGACCGAGCCGGATTTGCCATCATCGCCACCGCCATGCGGGCATGCATGAACGAGGCGGACGAGGAGGGCGGCGACGATCGCCTCACCCCCGAAGAACTAGAGAAACTGTTTTTGACCCTCAGCTGAGTGAACAATATTAGGAGACGAACTATGTGTTACCCGGTTCCCTGCCCCGTGTGCGGCAAAACCACTTGGGACGGCTGCGGCCTGCATGTCGACGCGGTGAAGGCGCAGGTCGACCCGGCCGATTGGTGTCCCGGACACTAGCCAGCACCGATGACTGCCGGTGGGCTCCCATCCAAACGGGTGGGAGCCCACTCTAGTTTGGGGCCGGTCGCGGTGGACGAGGGGGTGGCTACCCCTCCGGCGGGTTCGCCACACACCAGGCGAAAGTTTCCCGGATCGCCCCCACCACGTCGTCGGGTTCAATCTGCAAGACCGCGCTCTGACCCGGGTCGCTGACCGCCTCGCGCGCCTGGAACCGGGCCGTGTCGGGCAGGTGGACCCCGTGTTCCACCCCGGCCGCCGCCATCTGCGCGTCCAACTGCTCGTAGCTGGGGAGGACCGCCTCGAGGGGAACCACCTGAACTGCGGCCGGGTCTTTGCCCAACGCCTCACAAGCCAACTGGTACAGCTCCAGGTAGGTGAGGCGGTAAGAGTTGATCGGGTAGCGGCCCCCGTGGGTGCCGTGCTCCATCGCGCCAACCGCGGCCTGACCGACCTGGCGCGCAGTCACCGCCGACGTCGCCCCGGGCAGCACCACCGGATGGTCCTGGGTGGCCACCTGATCCAGGATGAATTGCCACAGGGGACGCTGTCCCTCCACCAGGCCAAAAATGTAGGGCAACCGCAGCACCATCACGTCCATCCGCCCGGCCCCCTCCAGGTAGGCGACCTCTTCTTGCAGGAGGCGGGTGCGGGGATAGCCGTTGCGGGTCCGGTAGCCGAGGTCGGGCCAAAGCTCGCCAAACTCAGCGGTGTACGAGCCGAACACGACAAACTTCTTCACCTCCGCCTCGCGCGCCAAATGGGCGACCCGCTGGGTGGGCAGCACATTTTGCCGGTAGAAGAACACGTCGGCCGGGGCGGGAGGCACGGTCCGCTCGTCCGCCCCGATGGCGTAAAAGAGGGTGTCCTGCCCGGCGAACAAGTCCAGCAGTTCCCGGTCAGTCATCTGGTTGAGGTTACCCCAGTGGGCCTCGACTCCCTCCGGCACTCCGGCCTGACCGGGCTGCGGGGGCAGGGCCAGCGAGCTCACCTCGTACCCGCGGTTGAGCAGTTCCACCACGGTGTGGTGTCCCAGGAGGCCGTTGCCCCCAATTACCAGTGTCTTAGTCATGGCTCCTTTGCCCTTCCGAGTGACTTGAATTGATTAGGAGGCGGACCCCGCTATCGAGAATCGCCTCGCGAAGCTGATCGTCGGGAATGCCGTTGGATAGGTCGCCGCGAACTGGCGCCACCAGCCCAGAGAGGAAGATCCCGGCGCGCAGCTCCGGCAGCGGGCCGTCGTGCGGGTCAACCAGATGGGCCCGCAAACGCCAAAACAGGTCGGCCAGCTGCACATCGCGGGTGATGATTTCCAGCACGGCCAGGTCCTGAAACATGACCGCGTACAGGGCGCGGTTGGCCACCGCCTGGTCGGCCAACCCGGTCACCAGGAACAGTTGGCGTTCCGGTCCCGGCTCCAAGCTTTCCGCCTCCTCCACCAGGCGGGCGAACCCGTCGAAAGCAGGCTGCATCACTGCCTTCACGATGGCGTCTTTGGTCGGGTAATGATGGTAAACCGCGGCTTTGGAGACGCCCATCGCCTCGGCAATCATCTGCAGCGAGGTTCCCACGATTCCGTGGGTCGCAAACAGGTCAAGAGAGACCGCACGCAGGCGGGCGAGGGTGACACCGGGACGGGTTTTGGTCATGGACAACTCCGAGACAGGATCGCACCTAGCCAACCGGCTAGTACCTCGATGGTACGAGGGGAAATCGGCCTGGAACAGGGGCTTTGGGCCCCGGGAGGGCACGGTTGGACCCGCCCTTTACTCCGCGACAGATGCCTGATTGACCCGGTCGAGGTGGGGGCCAGCCTCGCGGGGAGCGGCCGGCTAGTGCACCGCTACTCTTCGCCGTCTCGGGCTCGAAGACGGTAGGTGTCCGCACTCAAGGTGGCGTAGCTGCGGGTGATGATCTGCTCCAGGATCGCCAGGTCGACCTGCTCCAAGTCGGTCAGGTACAGGCAGCCCACCCCTTCGCGGTGGGGGCCCAACTGATCCAGCAGGGCCCGATGCGCGCCGATCCCGTCGGGCAGGTAGATGCTGGTGGCTGCCTTTCGCGGGGCGAAAGCTCCGGCCGGCGCATCCCCCTCGCGCCCACTGGCGTACTGGTAGTGGTAGTGCCCAAAACCAATGATGGTGCCGTACAGCTCGGGCTGCTCTCCACTGATCCTGCCGTACAGCTCCAGCAGGGTGTGCGCGTCGCGCTGACGCTTGGCGGGGACCACCTGGGCCACAAACTCTGCTACCGACTCGGGCATTGATCCGACTCTCTGTTGGGGACGCTGGTTGGGCCAAAGCATAGTGGGCGGCGCCGGGTTTGGGAAGGAGTCAACAGCAGCCTGACCGGCACAGACGGACAAAACACTCCCCTTGGTACCTGCCGGGTGTGAGCCCCTGGCGGAAACACGGCGGCGGCCACCTGGTCCCCCACAGAAAGTGCAGGTCCAGGTGCCGCCGGCAGCAGCGGTGTTATCTAGGAAGGTGCGGCGCCCGTGTGGGCGAACCGATCGCGCCCGCCGCGCGGACCAACTGGCCGCACTCACCTTTTAGTTTGGTCAGCTAAAGCCGCGCCGCCTCGATCGCGGCCCGGCAGTGTCGCACTCCCTGCGCCGGACCTTCGGGATCCTTGAAGATGGCCGAGGAGAAGATCATGACATCGGGCTCTGCCTGAACCACTGGGGCCAGATTGTCCACCCTCAGGCCCCCATCCACTGCCAGTTCGCAGCGCGGATTCTTGGCTTCGATCAGATCCCGCGACCGCTTGATCAAATCGAGCGAGGACCGGCGCCACCCCCAGTTGTCCTTGCCGTCGGTCTCATCAACCCCGTGAATCACCAGTTGAAGGCGATCGATATCGTAGATGGCCTCCTCGACAAAGCTCAGCGGCGTGTAGCAACCAATTGTCAGACCCAACTTCATGTCGAGTTCACGGCAGTAGTTGATCAGGTACGCCAACGGGGCACCGATGAAATGCTCCGCCGGCACAATCAGCATCTGTGCCCCCGCCGCGGCAATGTTCTCCACGAAGATACGGTCGCATTCTCTGGTGTAGAAGTGGACTTCGATGGGCAGATCGGTGTGGGGCCGAATCCCGGCCACCACCTGGTGACCCCCCATCAGCTGCATGTTCTTGAGGTCATGCATGTCGGCGGCGTCGGAGTGAATGTAGTCAGCCCCGCCAGCCGTTGCTTCTGAGACAATGTCGGCCAGGTGCCCGTAATCAATGTGGGCAAGACCGGCGGCAATTTTGATTTCTCGCATCTTTTTCTCCTAGTTAATCGATGCCCAGTAGGCTCTTGATGTTGCTTGTCAGTTGAATAACCCTGGGCCCGTAGATGACCTGCAGGTAGTTGCCCTGAGAGACCAGCCCCAAAGCCTCGTACTGCGTTTTCCAGGTGCGTTCATCCACCACTTTCGATGGATCGGTAACCGTCACGCGGAGTCTGGAGGCACAGCAGCTGACCTCCTCGATGTTGGTGGGACCGCCCAGAGCTTCGACTATCCGGTCTTCCAGCTTTTCCTTCTCCTGGACGGCCACTTTGGTCGCAACTCCGGCTGAGGTATCTGGCGACGCTACCTCCGGCTCGTCGGACGGGTCCGCGCTGCTTTCACCCGGGGGTGGCTCCGAGACTTCGGCGGTGCCGGGAGCCCTGGAGGTCGGTGCTTCCGAGCCGTATTTGGCTCGGACCTGCTCCTTGGTAGCGAAGCCAATTTCCTCCTCGTCCTCTCCTCGACCAGGAGTTTTCAGGTTGAACTTCGTAATCAGGAACTTAAAGATGAAGTAGTACAGGGCAAAGTAGACGGGGATGAGAATCAGCAACGGCCATGCATGAACCTTTTGGGGTTGGAGCAAGTTGGGGATCATGAACAGGCCCCCCTGGCCCAAAATGGAGACATTCAGTACCTCCATCAACACGTACGCCAACCCGGCCAAAGGCGCGTAAACCAGGTAATAAACCAGTGGGGCAATGAAGACGAAAGTGAACTCAAACGGCTCAGTTACCCCGACCACCACGGCTGTCAGTACTGCCGGAATCAGCAGCGCAGCCACTTTCTTCCGATTCTTGGGGAAGGCGGTCCGATACATGGCCAGCGCCATCCCCGGAATGCCTCCAAACATGAACAGCAAACGGCCGGTCGTGAAGTTCCGGGTGATGTACCCGGTGGCATCCGCACTGGCTGATTGCCCGGCCATAATGTTGCGAACACCCTCGAAGGTCTGCCCATCGATTTCCATGGTGCCGCCAACCTGGGTGTACTCAATCGGGAATGCAATCAGGTGATGGAGGCCCAACGGCAGGAGCATCTTGTCCAAAGTGCCGAACGCGAACGTACCGAATAATCCGGAAGCCGTGATGAATCTCGTAATGCCCTGCAGCCCGGCTGCGACCCCCGGCCAGATGTAGAAGAACGCAATGCCGAGGACAACTGCCGCCACCATCGATCCGAGGATGCCCAGCCGAGGACCGGCAAAGAACGACAGCATAGTTGGAACTTTGACGCCGATAAGGCGATTGTGCACGAAGGCAGCGGCCAAGCCGGCAATTAGTCCGGTAAAGAGGCCCGCATTGACGGTAAAGATTCCCAGCAACTGCGTCCAAAGTGCGTTGTACTCCAGCGCTTGCGTCGGGCTCATCCCGGTCGACACCAGGTAGTCCACTTCGGTGGATTCGGCAGTAATGCCCTGGGACGCCGCCCAGGCGGAAATAACCGTGTGCAGGCTAAAGAAGACCACCAGTCCGTTGAGCGCGGCCCAGCCTTTCTCTTTCTTGGCCAGGGTGAAGGCGATACCGACCGCAAACCACATGGGAAGCGTGTTCATGATCATGAAGCCGATCTGTACGAACACGTCGGCAATGCGCCAGGGGATGGTTCCTTCCTGCAAAATGTAGTTGGTGAAAGCCGCCCCGACGCCAACGAAGAGGCCCACCGCGACCAATAGGATAATTGGCACCATCATGGCGCCAGCGAACTGCTGCAACTTTCCTTGTATTCGTGTTCTCATGTCACTTCCTTGTGCGTTACGGGATGGATTGAGCTAGAGAGGTTTGATGATTGGCTTCAGGTAGAGAGCCAAGTGAAGACGTTCTTCGTCGGTCAGTTCTGCCTGCCATTTGAGCTTGAGCTGACGCTCAACTCGGTCGACCTGGTCCATCACGGCGGGATGGCGGCGGCGGTAGTCAGAGAGGAGCTCGCCGACATCCTCAGTCAAAGCTTCCTGATTCATCAGCCGCTGGAACAAGAGCCGAGCATGTCGCACCAGGCGGGCTCGAGCCTTCGGCTCCGCTTCGGGGTTCAGCTGATCCAGGTACGAGGTGAACCAGTCCAGGAAGTTCGATAGCCGAGCCAGGGCCGGCATGTCCGGCCTCAGCTGGGAGGCATTCACCAGATGGAGGGTGATGCTAACGGCCTCCTCTTGGGGCAACTGGATCCCGGTATGGCGCGCAATAGTCGACAACGCGTCCACCGAGACGGCATATTCCTCCGGGTAGAGATCCTGCACTTCCCACCCAAGAGCCGGAGTGACCGGACTGCCCGACTTGGCTCTCTCAAGCACGAACGCCAGGTGATCTGTGAGGGCAACATAGATGTACCTGTCCAACGTGCACTCGAGGCGGCGCTCGGCCTCCTGAACAATCTCTTCGGTAACTTGGAGACGCTCAGGTGTCAGAAAACTCAGAGTCTGCAGGTAGTCGGGACTGCCCGAATACGAGAGCGGAACAAACACTCGATCCGCGTCCCTCGGGTCCAGTTGGTCTCCGGCCCGGCGGCCATAGCCAATCCCTTTACCCAATAGAAGCCACTCATGACCAGTGCCGTCAGTCACCAGGACCACGCTGGAGTTCAGAGACTTCACCACTCTCACATGCCTGCTTGCGGGATCAGCCATGCTAGCGGTCCGTTCGCCTCGCCGATGCAACTGCCTGCCCGGCCACAACCTCACCCAGCGTTGCCAAGTCGAAATCGCTGACGGTCTCAGCCCCGTTGATCAGGCACACCAGGACCGGGGTCTGATATCCGGCCGCTCGGATGGCAGCAAAGTCACACCGAGCAATTGGGTCTCCCGGCTGGACTTCTTGCCCCTCGCTCACCAGCAGCTGAAAGTGTTTGCCGTTGAGCTTGACTGTCTCCAGTCCAAGGTGGACCAGAATTTGGCTCCCCTGAGGATCGGTCAGGTAGACAGCGTGGCTGGTATCCGCCACGCTCGTGATGGTCCCACCTGCTGGGGCCACCACTTCATCATCTTTTGGCAACACAGCAAAACCTGGACCCAGAATTGATTGGGAAAACACCGGATCAGGCACCTCGCTCATCTCAATTGCCGTGCCGGTCACGGGCGAGACCAAGTGGATGTTCTCCTGCTCTTCCCTGCGTTTCCTGGCAAAAAGTCGCATGGTTCCTCCATTGGAAATGGGCAACAAAAAAGGATCTGCTGTCGCGCAATGCTTTTGCACTACACGCCACCAGATCCTGCCTGCCGAACAGTCACATGTCTGTCTTGGTGTCTAAACGTAGGGGAGGTCACAGAGCCTGTCAAGTACTAATCCAAAAGTTCTCCATATTTGCCCGAATCTCCTGTCCTCCTTTTCAGCCGCGATCGGCCTTGGACCTGCCCGAACGACTAAATCAGCTCAAGGCTCAGGTGACCGATAATCCTCGACCGGCCAGAGACATTCACCAGTGGGCATTCAACCACTATCGCTCCCACCGCCACGCCCGGAAGTGCCTCCTCCGAGGCAAAGAGTGCGGGCCAGTGCCGGATCACAATGTGTCGGCACTGGCCCTTGCGAGCACTCTCCCCTACTCGACGTTTTCAGGCTCAGGCAGCTCGTGCGGCTTGTACTTGGGCAGTCGGCTGGCCGGAATGATAGCCAACGCGCTCACGGCTGCCAAGATCAGCAGCCCACTGCGCAGTGCTGACAGGCGGGCCCCCTCGTTCAGTTCGATGGCAGCCTCCACCTGAGCCTCGGTCGCATCCGTTTCGGCCAACACTTCGGCCAGGCGATCGTTGGACACGAAGTTGGTGTTGTCCAGATCCACCTGGGTGACCAGGTCCTCCGGCAGGTCAACCGAGGTGGCCAGCGAAGTGGTGATGTTGACCGAGAGGATTCCAACCAGCAGGGCGCCGGCAATGGCGGTGCCAACCGCGGAGGCCAGGTTCTGGGTCGTGCCGCGAACCGAACCAACATCGCCCGCCAGTTCCTTGGGAGCGGAGGTCACCAGCACGTTGAACACCAGCGTGACCAGCGCCCCCTGCCCAACTCCGAACACGAACAGGCCCAGGATGGTCGGCAGAGTCTCCCAGTTGTTCGTCACCACGAAGGAGAGCCAGATCAGCGCCACCGTGGTCAGTGTGAACGAGAACATCCCGATCTGGCGCGGGGTGAAGCGCCGGTAGGTGCGCACCACCAGAATCGCGGTGAAGAACACCGTCAGGTTGAAGGGAAGCATGGCCAACGAGGTGTCAAAGGGCGTCCGGCCCTGAACAATCTGAATGTAAAGCGGGACGGTGAAGTTGAGCGCCGCTTCCAGCGCCACCACGATGAACATGGCGTAGACGGCAGCCCGCTCACGCGAGGAACGGAACACCTGCAAACTGACCAGGGGAACCTGCCCGCGAGCGGTGCGCCGCCTCGTCCACAGGAAGAAGGCCTGGACCAGGATCACGCCCAACACGATCAGGATTGGTGCGGGTGAGAGTCCCCCAATTTCGAAGGGAGCGGACGGGCGAGCGCGCAGCAGGCCCCAACCGTTGAGGTTGTTGACCCCCAATGTTAGCGCCATGATTCCCAGACCAATCAGGAACGCACCGACCACATCGATGACGACAGAGCGGTCCCCGTGGTCCGACCGGAGCCGGAAGCTGAACAGGAACACCACCACCGCGAGTCCCAGCACAATCATGAAGACGGGACGCCAACCGACGACAGTGGCCAGGGTGCCGCCGATCAGGAATGCGCTCACACCCGAGAAAGCCCGGGCCGAACCGAGCGAACCAATGGCCGTTGCCTGCTGGTCACCGCGGTAATTTTCCGCAATCAGGGCCACCAGCGAGGGGACGATGATGGCGGCCGAAGCACCCGCCAGCGCCTGAGCCAAGATCACCCAGGTGACGGTCGGAGCCAGAATCATCATCAAGGCCGAGCCGGCAAAGATGGCCACGACGATGCGGAACACCAGCACCCAGCCGACCCGTTGCCCAATCTTGGCGCCAACCATCACCAGCGCCGCCACCACTAGCCCGTACATGACGATGGCGGTGGACACGTCGGTTGGGGGCACGCCAAAGTCGTTCACCATGCCGCCCAGGGATACGGGAAGCGCGGCGACATTGAATGACATCAGCACCTGGGCGAAGAACAGGCCGATCATCGGCACCCAGGAGGCGCGTTCGACTGCCTGTGTTGGGGACGTTGTGCTCATAATCAGGCACCTTCCGGTCGGGGGTTGGAAGCAAAAATGTTCAGGCCGAGGGAGCGGGACAGGTAGGCGGTGGCAATCTGGCCGCGAACGCTGTTGCCAGCTGAGTCCAGTGCCGGACCGTAACAACCGATCCCACCTTTTCCGGGGGCCACGGTGACCAGGCCGCCCGCGACCCCGGACTTGCCGGGAAGACCAATGTCGAACAGCCACAGTCCCGAGTTCTCATACAGGCCCGAGGCGGCCATCACCGCCAAGGTATCGCGGGCCACTTCGGCGGAGACCACCCGCTGTTTCGTGATCGGGTTGACCCCACCATCGGCAAGGGTGGCCCCCATGACTGCCAGATCAGCGGCGGTGACCTGGACCGAACACTGCCGGGTGTAGACCTCCACCACCTGGTCGGGATCCCCATCGAGGCGGTCATAGCTTTGCAGGAGGCGGGCAATGGCCATGTTCCGCTGATTGGTGGCCATCTCTGACTGGAAGACTTCCTCGTCCACGGTCAGTTGGTGGCCGGCAAAACCGCTCAGGCCGGCCAGGATGAACTCCCACTGGGAGGTGGGGTTGTCACCGGGAACCAGGGAGGTGGTCGACAGCGCCCCCGCGTTGACCATTGGGTTCATCGGATGCCCGTGATTCAGCTCCAGCGCTATCACCGAGTTAAATGGGAGGCCCGTATTGTTGACCCCGACCAGCTCAAGAGCCCGCTCGTGACCGAGGCGTTCACACACCAACGCGTAGACAAATGCCTTCGAGATAGATTGAATCGTGAAACTGGCTCCACTTCCCTGCTGCTGGTAGGAGTTGCCCTCCACATCGACCACAACCAGGTCAAACGCTTCGTGGTCGGCGCGGGCCAAAGCGGGGATATAGTCGGCGACCTGCCCCTCGTGGTGTTCCAGGGCGCGCTCGTAGGCTCCCCGCAGGGCTGCCATAATCTCACCTTCAGGTGGGATTAATCCGGTCGCGGCCTGTTGGCGCACATCTGAGACGTCTAAATCCATCACAACCTCCTCAAAAATGGTGCTGGAGAGCGATGATAAGTTCCACCTGCAAAGTGAAGTGGTCAGCGCCTACGGGGAGTATACGCTGGACTTAAGGCCCGTTCTAGGCGAAAAAGTCCATCTGGTTTGCAAATCAACTAAGGTGCATACCGCGGCCCGGTGGATCGGTTAACCGTAAGTTTCTACCGTCGACGAAATGCGACAAAAAGACGGGCCGGGGCAGATCCGATTTAGGCCTGCCTCGGCCCGTCAACCCGCTATCTCACCGACTATCGCCCAGTCCTGAACGTCGCGATGGTGGAGGCGGGAATCGGTTGCGCCACCGCACCTGGGAGGCGCTCACCCGCGAGGTTCACCGGCTCCCACTCGCGGTCAGTATCTAGGCGTAGCTCTTGGTCCTGGTAGTCGTAATTCACGAAGCGAGCTTCCCACCCGGCGTCAACTCGCCGAAGCGAGGTGAGCGGGACCCGGCCGGAAGTAGCCACGGTCACGGCCGGCTCCGGCACCTCGGAGCTGGTTCCGACCGGGGCCTGCCCACGGATGGCCAGCGGGCGGAGGCGGAATAGATCCGCGTGGCGGGCTGCCTCCGCTTCCTCCCAACCGTGGGGCGAAGGCAGGATTGCGAACCTGGTGACAACTGTGGTGTCTAGATACTGCGCACCCGGAACCGGGATCTCAGAACCAGCAGGCTCATCCCTTAGCGGGTGAACGTTCACACTCATCATTCCGACCGAGCGAACGAGGGTGAGGGCCAGGTCGTCCCCCGGATCGGTCACTTCGTACTCGGTCAGCTTGTCCAGCAGAACGGTGGTTTGGCCGGCGTGGGCGAAAACGGTTGCGGGGAATGTTGGAAGTGGGAACTCCCCCCAGCCGCCCTCACCGGTCCGGCCGCGAGTGGTCACGCCGTACTGGCCGGCACTGGCAGAGGAGGTGAGAGCGCTCACCCCGGTGGGCACCAGAACCCGGAGTCGATGATCCCGAGCTCGGTTGGTGAGAGAGATTTCCACCCGGACAAAGTCCTCGGTGTCCCGCAACTCAACCACCGTGGAAACCAGTTGCTCCACTAGTTCTGGTAGGCGCCGATCTCGGTCAGCCGAATCCACCCCAACCGGAATCTGATAGGTCCGGTCGATCCGCACCCGTCCACGCAGTGGGCCGGCTTCGAGCACGCTCACATTGACCGACGTCGGCCGGTCGACTGGATGGTCGCCTGCCAAAGGCCCAAAGTTGTAGGAATCGCCGCGATCACCCTCATCGGTCAGACGGAGGGCCCGCTCCACGAGGTAGCCTTCTGACCGCACATCAACGGTGCCATCCTCATTGATTGTGACCTGAACCTGGGCGTTAGACAATCCCGTAGCGCTGGCCCGGACGCTGCCTCCCCCGGCAGTGGTGCTGGCCAGATTGACCCCTAGTCCGCCAGTGGGAACCTGAACCAGAATGCGGTGGCGCGGCTCGGCCACGGTCAACACGTGCCAGTCCCCTTCGGGGGCAGACTCCAACTCACGGGTGAACTGAGCCAGGTCGAACGGGCCGACCGCTACTTCACCCACATCAAAGCGGAGCTCATGCTCACCCCAGGTGTAGCCGTTGATCTGCTGGCCAAATAGTTCACGACCGTGGATTCGACGTAGGAGTTTGACCAGGTCGGCGCGGGCCATCACCTCGTCTCCCAACACGGTTGGCAACTCGGCCAACTGTTGGGCGCCGGGCGGAATCTCCCGGCCCACTACCAGTTCCACCTGGGACATCCGTGCAAAGGACGACGGGTTGACCACCAGGTAGTCGTCCGCACTGACACCGGAGGCGGCCCGCTTCAACACCGCTTCGGTCACCCCCCGGGCCAGGTGCGAAGCAGTGTGCAGCCGAGTTTCCACCTGCTCGGCCGTGGAGTCGACGCCGCAGCCTGTGACGGAATCGTGGGCCGTCGATTCGACAATCCGGTACCAGGCGGTTTCAAAGAACCGCTGGTGGTCGGCGCCTGGGAACAGGGCGTCCAGCCGTTCTGCCACGTTGACCGCGCGCTCAGCGTCAGCCATCGACTGCTTGAGGTTGGTCCGGATCGAGAAGACCCCGGGCAGTAGGTTTCCCCGGGCGTGTGAACGAAGCTCACCGGTAACCTCGGGGAGATTGCGAGCGCTCACACTCTCCACGTACTCCGCCACCGTGGCGATCTTGAACCTGGGTGCCCGCGGATCCTTGGCCGCAGCTTCGATCCGTTCCACCAAATCGGCCAGTGGCGCCGTATGGTCCGAACCCAGCATCGCTAACACGGGGTCCCCGTCGTACCAGGAGGCATTTCGACGGGCGTACTCCGATGCCAGCTCGGGAAGTTGCCCTGGGAGCGCAAACAAATCTAGCCCGTTACCGTACCCGTCATACAGGTACTCGCAGCGCACCCCCTGCCCGTTGAGGGCTTTCCAGGTGAAGGCGTGGAACCGAACTGCGTCGGGCGCCCCCCGCCACAGCGCCGTGTCTTCCAGGCCAAACCCGGCCAGGATCTGCGGCGTCTGGGCCGCGTGACCAAACATGTCGGGCAGGTAGCCTAGCCGCATTTCCGGGCCCAACTTCCTGGACGAGCTCAACCCCAACTCCAGGTTTCGGATGATGGTTTCCCCATCGCAGCAGAACTCATCGAGCAGGATCAGGAACGGACCGATGGCCAACTGTCCGTCGGTCACCAGTCGCCGCACCCGGGCAGTGTTTTCGGGGCGCATCTCCAAATAGTCGTTGATGGCGGCCGCCTGCCCGTCGAGAGTAAAGCGATAGCTGGGTTCGCGCTCAAGCAAGTCCAGCAGCCCATCGATCATGTGCACCAAACGCAGGCGAAACACGTCGTGGGGCTCATACCATTCGCGGTCCCAGTGAGTGTGGGGCACAACGACAATTTCATCAGGAACAGAGGTCATGGTTATCTTTCAGTTACGCGCTCAGGGCGACAATCTTTCGGTCCGGCAACAGCAAAGAGTAGGGGCCGCGATCCAGCGGGGCCGCAAAAGCTTGCTCCTCTTCATCAACCACAGTTCGGTTGCCAAGGAAGTCGACAAACACTAGCCCTTGGGCTCGCAGCGCCAGCAGGGTGGAATCATCCTGGCGCAGCAGGATCGGACAGTCGGTCAGCCGCGGCGTGATCACCCCGTCGGCTAGAGTGACCGAACCGGTGATCGCGGTTCGACCGGCCCGCACCGCCTCCAGAATGGCTTCGAGAGTGTTTTCGGTGGCGGCCACCCACGTGGTTGGGGTGCCGGGCCTGGGCGGTTGACCAAGGTTGTGGAAATCGGTGCCCCCCAGGAGGGTGACTCTCCGGTCGCGTCCGGCCAGCCAGGCGAAGATCCCGGTCCCACACAGGTCTCGGTACCAGGTTGAATGCCACAGCTCTACTGCCTTCGGGGTTCGTGTTAGCGGCACCATCCAGGCGCAGTCGGCATCGATCGGGTGGTTTAGCGACAGGATCCCGCCGCGCGCTTCCACCTCGTCCACCCATCGATCCGGATGCTCCCGAAAGTCGATCCACCCAATGTCGCCAAAAGCGTTGGCGTGACCGCGATGAGTGGTCACCTCTTGGCCCGGCACCAGGGTGATGCCATAGTCCCGACCGATCTGCGGAAGGAACGGATGGTGGCTGACCGTGTTGTGGTCTGTGACCGCTAAAAAGTCGAGGCCGCTTTCCACTCCGAGGGCCGCCAGTTCCTCGATAGTAAGTTTTCCATCCGAATGTAGCGTGTGATTGTGGAAATCACCGGCAAACCAGGTCAGGCCGGGGGGCGCGGGCAGTTCCGGGCGCGGCGAGCGGGTTGGCACCGCCGGTGCCGGCGTGGGTTCGGGCAGGTCAACCTCCGAGGGAACGCTAACTTCCACCCGAATCTGCGCCGCACCCGAGGGCAGGTTATGCAGGCCCAGAATGACTGCCCACTCCCCTGCTTCCAGAGGTCCCGGGACGTAGCCGGGGGTGGCCGCCTCCGCCGTGATGGTGAACTCTGTTCGAGCCCCACCCGACCAACCGCGCCAGCCGTCGGCCCCCTCGCACCCCAGGTCAACCACCCCGTCGGTGACGCTAATCCTTACCCCAACCGAGGGTGCCCCCGGAGGAACCGTGAAGGGCACTCGGTGGTATCGATCCTGCGCTTGCAGACGCAGGTCGGCCTGTACCGTGGTCACCAGCATCGCTAGATCCTCTCGGTGGTTTCCAGATCGAACATCAGCGATCTTCCGTCCCGGACCGAGACGTAGCCAACCACGCCCGGTTCGGGGCAGTCGTCTTCGTCGACGATCAGTTGCAGCACCTGGTCACCAAGTTCCACCGTCACCAGGGAGCTGGCCCCCAGGCTTTCCACCGTGCGGGCGCGAACCTCGAACCGGTTGGGGCCGACTTCCGCGTGCCAGTGCAAGTACTCGGGCCGAATGCCCCAGATGACCGACTCACCGTCGTGGGCTTGAGCCGGGTCGACCCGCACTCCAACCTGAATGCCGGACACGGTCAGGTGCCCATCGGCCACCTGAGCCGGAAGCAGGTTCATCGGGTGCGATCCGATAAACCCAGCCACAAAAGTATTGGCGGGGCGCTGGAACACTTCCTTCGGAGTACCGACCTGCTGCAGTTTGCCTTTTTTCATGACCGCAATCCGGTCGGCCAAAGCCAACGCTTCCGCCTGGTCGTGGGTGACGAAGACGGTGGTGATCCCCAGGTCTCGCTGCAACTCCTTCAGGAAGGTGCGGGCTTCGAGCCGCAGGCGGGCATCAAGGTTTGAGAGCGGTTCGTCCAGGAGGAGCACTGTCGGCTCGGTCCCAACGGCTCGGGCCAGGGCCACCCGCTGCTGCTGTCCACCGGAGAGCTGCCCGGGCCTGCGTTCCAGCAGTCCTTCGAGGGACAGGCTGTCGGCCACCTGAGCGGCCTTGGCATGGCGCTCGTGCTTGGCGACCTTCCTGATTCGCAGCGGATAGGCAATATTGTCCGCGACGTTCATGTGCGGGAACAGGGCGTAATCCTGGAACACCATGGCCACTCCCCGGTCGCCGGGTTCGGCGTGGGTGACCTCATCGGAGTCAATCCAAAGGGTGCCTTCAGTGATGGCCTCGAGCCCGGCAATTGAACGTAGCAGGGTGGTCTTGCCACAGCCGGAAGGACCGAGGAGGGCGAAAAACTCACCGTCCTGGATCTCCAGATCCAGTTGATCGACACCGCGAACACCGCCCGGGTATTCCTTGACCAGGTCTGTCATTTTGATTGAGGACATTAGGATTTGATCCCTCCGTGGAAGCGGAACCCGAACTTACGGTTCACCAAGAAGTAAATGAGAATCACCGGCAGTGAGTAGATGAGTGAGAATGCGGAGATCAGTCGCAGATCCGCCTGGCCCGACTCGGTGTAGAAGGTATACATGACCACGGCTGCGGGTTGCAGTTCCGGACTGCGCAGCATGATGAAGGGCACCAGGAAGTTCCCCCACACCTGCACAATCGACCAGATCGCGATGAACGCAATCCCGGGCCGGGCCACAGGAACCACCACGTGGGTGAGGACCTGCCACGGCTTGGCACCGTACAGGCGGGCCGACTCCTCGTAGGACTTGGGCAACGTGTCCATGAAGTCCTTCAAAATGAAGATCACCGTGGGCAGCAGTCCGCCGGTGATCACCAGGATCACCGCCACCTGGGTGTTGATCAGGCCCAGCATGTTGATCAGTTGGAAGGTCGGAACCATGGCGGCGGTGCCGGTGACGATGGAGCTGAGCAGAAGCAGCGCGTAGAGCAGTGCATCTCGACCCGGAATGTTGACACGGGACAGCGCGTAGGAGGCGGTTGCGCCCAAGACCACCACCAGGGCCATGGTGCCCAAGCCGATGATCAGGGAGTTACCGATAGCGCGGACCGCGTAGGGGTTGTCGAAGACCCGCCCAAAGTTGCTGAGGGTCCAGTCCGGAATCGACACGGCCATCGTCGGCTGCGCGTCAAAGGGCGCGGTCACCAGCCAGAGCATCGGCAGAGCGAAAAACAGCGACACCAGGGATAGGAGCACCACAAAGGTGATCCGGTGCAGGAAACGTTTGGCCGCATTGGGGCGGCGGGAAGTCTTAGTCATTTGCCCTTCCTTCCCCGGGCAATCCGCAGGTAGGCCAGGGCAATCACCAGGTTGATCAGCAGCATGATCAGTGAGATCGCCGCCCCCAGCCCCAGTTGCCCGCCCGGAATTGCGGTCCGATAGATGTAGACCGACAGGATTGAGGTTGCACCGTTGGGCCCACCGGCTGTCAGCAGATACGGAGTGAACGTATTGAACGTCCACAGGGTAATGAGCAGGGTGTTGGTCAGAATGTGGCCCTTGATGTTGGGCAGGATTACGTCTCTGAGCTGCTGCCAACCGGATGCCCCCGCCATGCGAGCGCTCTCAAGTTGTGAAGGCGGGACCGCCGCCAAAGCCGAGGAGAACAGCTGCATCGAGAAGGCGGTGCCAATCCAGATGTTGAAGATGACGATCACCGTCATGGGATTGTTGATCAACCAGGCGTGACCGGGCGTATTCAGAATCAGGTTCAGGGTTCCACCCCGCCGATCCAGGAGGGCAATCCACAAGAATGCGACCACCGAGGAGGGAATCACCCAGGCAGCCAGGGCCAGCCCCTCAACCAGGCCTTTCCAGAATCCGCGCAGGCCTTGAATCGCCCAGGCCAGTCCGAAGCCAAGGAATGACTGGCCGATCACCCCGGACAGCAGCACGAAGATGAACGTGAGTTTCAGCGAGTTCCAGAAGGCCGGATCGCTGAGGGCAAATCGGAAGTTGTCCAGCCCGACAAACTGGGGGTCAGCCGCCTGCACGCCGGTGAGGCGATAGTCGGTCATCCCCAGATAGATGGTCCAAATGGCCGGGAAGATTAGGAACATTCCGATCAGGATCAGGGCGGGGGCAACGAAAATTGCCGCTTTGCCCTTTCCCAGGCCGGCGACGTCGTCGGCGCGCCGGCGGCGCCGGGCAGCTTTGACACTGCCCGGCGCTGTCGTAGTTGTGTTGGTCATCATGCTTTACTTCGACGAGACGTTCTCAGCCCCGACAATGTTCCCCATTGTGGAGACGTAGGTAGCCAGGGCGTCGGAGACCGGGGTCCCACTCACCACATCCAAGCTGGCTTGCTGGAGCGCAAGGGACACTTCCGGGTAAGCGGCCAGGCCCGGTCGGTAAGCGGTGATTGGGAGCACCTCGTTGGAAACGAAGGTGAGCATGGGGTCGGCCTTAAGCAGTTCCTCATTGACATCGGCCCGCGGCGAAATGGACAGGGTGCCCGCAGCCTTCGCCTTGTAGGCGTCAGCCGAGTTCATGAAGGCCAGCAGTTCCCAAGCCAGGTCAGGGTTCTTCGAGTTCGGGTTCAGCACGCGCCCGGTGCCACCGGACATGGACACAAAATCCTGCCCGTTGATCCCGGTGCCGGGGTTCATCGCCGGAATCAGAGCGTACCCAACCACTTCATCCCGGTTCTCCATCGGGGCGGTCCCAACGCCTTCAGCGGGGTTCACCACCGAGCGCCAGAAGTAGTCCCCCTCCAGCAAAATTCCGATCTGACCGTCCGCGAACTGCTGGAAGGAAGTGTCGCGCCCGGAGGCTTCCTGCTGCAGAATCGGGTCACCCAACTGCTCGTCCACGTAGATGGTCCGGTACAGGTTCATCACGTCTTCCAGCTGCGGGGTGTCACCCAGCCACTTGCCGTCCTGCCAGACGGAGCCGCCAGCGCCAGCCAGCATCGGCAAGATGCCCTGCATGGTGGTGGCCTCACCCATGGCCGTTCCCGCGTTGAGCTGGATCGGGATTACCCCGTCGAGCTTCTTCAGCGCCCTCGCCGCATCCAGGATTTCGTCCCAGCTGGTGGGCTGCCAGTCAGTCGGGAGACCAGCCTCTTTGAACAGATCCTTGTTGTAGTAGATGACGCGGCCGTCAGCGCCCTGGGGCACGCCGTAGCGCTGTCCATCAAAGGCCAGAGCCTGCTGGACCGAGTCGTCAATCTGCTCCCAGCCGTCCCAGCTGGCCGAGTTGGGTGCGACCTCTTCCAGCGGTTTGATGTACCCCGCTTCCGCGAATTCGCCCACCCAGATGCCGTCGATGGCAAACACGTCGGCGCCGCCGCCCGACTGCAGGTCCAGGGCAAGCTTGGTCTTGTAGTCCTCGTCATCGACGCCTTGAGGTTCGAAGTTCACCTTGACGTTCTTGCCCTGATCGGCCATTTCCTTTTCAAAGTTGGGAATCACCCAATCCTGAATCCACTCGGCTTCGGCTGAGTTTTTGCCCCCGACGATGGCGTTAGCGGTGAAGGAGAGGGTCACGGCGTCGGTGGCATCGCCGGACTGATCTGCCGGCTGGCCACCTCCGCAGGCAGCCAGACTAGTGGCCAGCAGGAGCGCGCCCCCAGCCGTGGAGATTACTCGTGTCTTATTCAGCACTTCTTTGTCCTTTCAGAATTGCATGGCAGTGGAGGGAACTACCGGGATGCCTCCACCTCCGGGTCCAGGGAGATCCCCTTGGACTCGGCTAGTAGTCGGATCATTTCCTGCCCCACCCGGAGATCCTCCAGGGATTCGGCCACGGAGGAGCCCGGCCGGGGGGTGTTCCCGGCCAACGCCAGGAAGTCGAGCCACTCTTGCTCGAAGGCTTCCTGCTGGGGCCAGGTCTGGACGGAGTGGTTGACTCCGTAGTGAGGGGTTGCCGTCACCTCATGCAGCTCGGTGGCCACATTCAGCAGGTAGGGCACGTCAAACACCAGCTGAATGGTGCCTTCTTCGTGGTGGATGGTGACGGTCTCCCGGTACTGCGGATAACCGGCAATGAAATGCCAATTGATCTGCCAGGGGACCGCCTGCTCCCGAAGCGTTCCGCCGAGGCGAAGCGAGCCGGGAAACTCTGGGCCGTAGTGCTGGGCATGTTCGACCGTTCCAATGCCCCCCACCAGGTACCGGAGCAGGGCAATGTCATGGACCACCGAACCCAACACGACGTTTGGGTAAAGCCGATCCAGGTCACCGACCCGATCGGACAGAATCTCTGGGCCGAGGGCGCTCCGCAAAGCTGACTCAGTGGGTTCAACCACGGTTCGCAGAGCTTCCTGGGAGACATCGTTGGCCGGCCGGCGCAGGTGGGCGAACTCCAACTGCGCCTGATCTTGCGGGTGGAGCACCTCCACTTCGACGGACCGAACCCGAACCTGGGAGACGAGCTCGCGGGCGCGACGGGAGGCCGGATCGTACTCTTTCATGTAGCCGACCCGCATTTGGGCCGCGTACGGAAGGAGTTCCGCCACTTCTCCTCGGGAGTATCCGAGGGGTTTTTCCACCAGGACCGGCCAGCCTCGCTTGACCAGTGGCAGTGCGGCTTGGCTGTGACTGCCGGTGGTAGCGAGCGCCACCGCGTCCACCTGGAGGCCCGCGTCGACTGCGTGCAAAAGATCATCGACCGAGGTGAAGCCGGCCAGCTGCTCACCGTAGGCGGATTGGATTTCCCGCACTCGCTGGGCGGACAGGTCCACCACCGCTACCAGTTGGACGCGGTCGTGGAGTCGGGTGATGATCGGCAAGTGAACACTTTGGCTGATCCCGCCGAGGCCAATCAACGCCAGTCGGATTGGAGCGCTCACGGCAACCACCGCCGCAGGGCCACCCGATTGTCGATCTGGTCCTGCACTGCGCGGGCCAGGTCGGCTTCGTCCTGCAGGATCACATCCTGTTCCACCACCAGCCACCCGTCGAAGCCGGAGGACATGATCGTGCTCATCATCGCTTCCACGTCCAGGTCGCCCTGACCCAGGGGAACGAAGACTCGTTTCGACCACACGTCACGAAGCGGATCCTCAGAGCCCATGGCAGCGGCCAAAATCGACCGGTCGGCGTCCTTGAGGTGCAGATGATTGATCCGATCCATCCAGCGAACGATGTCCCGGACAGGGTCGCCACCGCCGATTAGGAGATGACCCGAATCAAAGGTCAAGTCCATGGCTCCGAGCGCCAGGAACTGGTCGATCTCAGCGGGTGTCTCAACGAAGGTGCAGGCATGATGATGAAAAGTGGGTTCCAGGTCGTAACCACGGACCAGCTCGGCCACCCGAGTCAAGCGTTCGCCAAAGCGATCCCACTGCCAGGGGGCCAACTCCAGTTCTTCCCCGCCGCCCGGGTGAAGCCGGCGACTGTCGTCACCCATGTCGGCAATGGTTGGTTTGGGAGCCGGGAAGTCGCCCGCCTGGGCACCCGCCACAAACAGTGGCATTGCCTCCCGGGCGGCTGCGAACGCGGCCTCGAACTCTTCCTCGGTGCCAGCGCCAAACGGCAGGTCCACCCACCCGCCGGCCAGGCCGAGGTGGTGCCGGGCGAGGCGGTCGGTCAGATCCGATCCAAGACCTAGGAGCCCGGGGGCACCCAGGTCGATTCCCTCGTAGCCAGCCTCATGAACCAGACGGGCCAGTTGCTCACCGTCGGGAAGGACGGTACCGGGGAGGGCCAACCCAAAGACTCCGTAGCTGACGGGAGCGTTTGCCACTTTCATTTCATGTCCAATCATTCGCAACGTTGTTGACGACAATGTCTGCTCAGCGGGTTGTGATCAGCCTAACTAGATTCGTGGTTATAATCCAAACGTTGGACAAATAAAACTGTATGACATACCTCACAGTGAGGGACGATGGCCCCGCCCCGGTCGGGGAACCAGCTGGACCACGCAAATTCGACGAAAGGAGGCGGACCCGATGCTCACAATCTTCGTTGCGCTCGGAGCTGCCTTCGCCTTCGTGGTGGGCCGAAATGACGGTGGCCCCTTGGTTGCCTTGTCGTTACAAGGAACAGAACGGGCGCCACTTTGGTCGGTTGGGGTCCTGGTGCTCGCACTGTTGAGTGCCCCGGTCCTGGGCTTGACCGGAGTTGCTGACACCCTGTTCTCGATGATCGGAACCGGCTCCTCCACCTCCAATTCGGCCGCCTGGATCGTGGCTTCCACCCTGATTACTCTCGCGCTGGCCACCGCGGTACACATTCCCACCTCGATCACATTGGCCCTGGTGGGAGCGCTCACCGGAGCCGCCCTGGCGCAGGGCACTCCCATCGATCGGGGACTGCTGATTCGGGTGATCGTGCTCGGGTTGGCCGCACCTGTGCTGGCCGCGCTCTGCGCCTGGACCCTGAGCCGTTTGCCAACCTGGCGCAGGTTCCCCCGTCCGGTGGCACGGCAACTGACGTTCCTCGCCCTGGCCGGCGCCTACGCGGTCAATGACGGGCAAAAGCTGCTTTTCACCGCCCTGTTGCTACGGCATTCGATCGGGACCCCTCCGCCCGGACTGGTCCCCGCTGCCTTTGTCGCGGGCGTTTGCCTGTTCGCTCTGGGGGCGCTCACATCCCTCCGGTCCGCTTCGCAGTTCATGCGCCACGGCATCACCTCTGTTAGCGCTCAGACAGTCCTCACTGCCGAGCTCAGCGCCGCGGCCGCAGTGGTGACGGGAGCGGCACTGGGAGTGCCTTTATCAATGACCCAGTCCCTGGTGGGAGCACTGCTTGGAACCGGGCTGTCCCGCTCACTTCGGGCGGTCTACTGGTCTTCGCTTCAACGGATCGGCGGAGCTTGGCTCTGGACCATGCCCTTTGCCATTGCCTCCTCGTTCCTCACCGTCACCCTATTTGGAAAGTAAACGCTTATGAGACCGCTGTTGGGCCGCCGATGGATCGGGAGCCGAGTTCGCCCCCGTTCTGTCACCGAGTTGCTGGCAGACCAGCTGAACACCGCAATCGAGGCGGCCGATGTGGTTGGGCAGGTCTGCCTGGGCGAAGTCGATGCCCAAGCCGCCCGCAAAACCATGCGCCGAATCGAACACGAAGGGGATCGCTTGCGAACCCAGCTGATGACCCGAACCAGTTCGGCGCTAACAGTCCCCCTGGAGCGCGAGGATTTGATCCGATCATCGCGGGCCATAGACGACGTGTTGGATATCCTGCGCGACATGGTGCGGGAGCTCGCCCTGTGGGAGGTCCCGACCGGCCGGTGGTCCCAAGGAATGTTAGCGCCAGTTGTCGACTCGTTGCGTGCACTGCGCCGGGCGGTGACCGTTCCGGACGGGCAGGCCGGCCAGTTCCAGGCCCAACAAGCGCGCATCGCAGCCCGCAAAGTACATCTGCACTATCAGCAGGGGAGCCGGCGGATCCTGGTCGACCCCTTGACCCTGGACACGGTCAAGCAGATGGAGGTGCTGCGTCGCCTACTTACGATCGAGGCGCGACTGATGGATGCCGCGGATGCAGTCCTCGATGGGATCGTTAAGCGATACCTGTGATCAGTTCCGGCGGGCCCGCAGGACCGGCCGAATCCGACCCGGTCAACACCGCGGGACTAGGGGAAAGCTTTGCGTCAAACACTAGCGAAGCCCCACCGGCCGCCCCAACCCAGCTGCCAAAGTCCGCCTCGTGCACCTTCAGTGAGTGCAGGGAGGCAACGGCCGAATAGCGCAAGAACTCCCGCTCAACCGCTTCGCCCAGGTCGGGCGCCAAGCGCGCAGCATTGGAGCCGCCCACAATCACATCGGTGGCATCCATCAGGTCCGCCACCACGACCACGGCCTGGGCGATGGCGGCGCAGGACTTGGCCTTGAGTTCCAGTGCGTCCGGGTCGCCAGCACCTGCCAGTTGGGTCAGCTGGTCCATTGCTTTGACCAACTCGGTATGTGAGCGCTCAGCAGGGGGGAGCAACCCCCTGTCTACTGCCTGCCGGACCAAATAGTCGAACTCAACTGCCTTGCCCACGCATCCTTGCCGCCCACAGGTGCACAGTTCGGTGTCATCCGTGTTGATCCGAATGTGTCCGCCCTCGCCCGCGTTACCGCTCCCACCAAAGAAGAGCTCTCCCCGATCGGCAGCAGCAAAGCCAATGCCAAACCCAGAGTAGACAAACAGGGTGGTTCGATCCAGGCCCCGCTCTCGGTTCCAGAGCTCGCCCGCGAGCGCCGCAATCGAGTCCTTCTGCATGAAGGTTTCCAGTCCGGTTGCCTGCTGAACCAGCTCGCGCAGTTGGACCCCATCCCAACCAGGCAGCGTTGGCGGGTCGACAAATACACCCCGCTCCAAGTCAATTGGACCCGGCACCGAACAGCCCAAACCGAGAATCCGATCGGCCGGCACCGCCTCGATCAACTCGCGAACCAAGGCACCGATCGAGTTGACAGCCCGAGCGGGATCCGACTCCCACCCAAACTCTCCGCGGGCACGAATCCCACCATTTGCATCCATCACGATGGCCGAGATGGAGGCTGGTTCGACATGGACGCCAACGGCGAATGCAGCGTCGGCTCGCGCGTGCAGCATCGTGCGGGGCTTGCCTCGCCCCGGGGAGGAGAGCCGCTTTCCCTCGTGCACCCACCCGGCCTTGAGTAGCCGCGAAACCACATTGGAGACAGTCTGGCGACTGAGGCCGGTCTGGTTGGCCAACGCAACCCGGCTAACCCCGTCTTTGGCTCGGCGAATAAGGTCAAAGACAACCAGAAGATTGTAGTCACCCACCCGCGGCATGTTGGTTCCGAGGCGGGTGCCCGACAGTCGGACCGGTTCCTGTTCGACCACTCCCGAAGCCCCTTTCATCGACCCCGCCAACCCGAGCTTTTTGGCGCCAGATGACTCAGATGCCTTACGGGGGCGTGGAATGGTGCCATCATACATGCGGACAAAGCGCGAATTAGCGCTCACAAACGTGGACCGCAGGCAGGGACCAGCCCTCGACGTGGGCGGTCCGAGAGGCAGGGATCGCTTAGGTGTGGTCGACCTCATTTTTGAGGGCAAACTTGTCAAAAAAACCAAGTACCGGCTGGACGGTCGGGGCGAGCCATGCCCGCCGTTTGGTGTTCGCCAAACCGGGCTCAGTGTCGCCTGGCAAATGTGCGCTTGCTCACAATAGCTCAGGGAGCACCAAGCGGCCCCTGGGCCGGCTCTAGGTTCGAGCCCAGCCACAGAGGCGGCCACACCAAGGCCGGATGGAGAAACCGATGCACACCCACAAAATCATCAGCCCAAGCCACTCCCCTCGCCCCCGCGGATGCTGGCAACGTTTTACCAACATTTCCGCCCACCTACTGCGATCCAAAATTCATCAAGACCGACGGTATTTCGATAGGTAACACACCTATTTCGCCTCCGCCCTCACCCTGGTCCGAAACCAACTGAGCCAGCGCTTTTCTCGCTAAATCCCGCTGGCACCCACCACACCCGCCCGGCATCCCCTCCCGACCAGCACGAATCTCCCCCAAGCCCCAGAGAAACCGTTTTCGAGACCCCAGCCAGCACGGACTGAATACACAGGTCTGTCCACCCAACAGTTAGCCAGCGGCGCCCACGCCCAGGCCTCCACTTGAAACCAGACGCGCCCCCGACCTGCGCATATACACACAAAGGCCCGGTTTTCAGCTCTGCGCACTATCCCCACCCACCCCAGCAAACAAGAGGTAATCGTTTCCTGTCCACAGGGTATGTAGAAAGCAACACTTGGCAACTAGTGGCAAAATATGTGATCAGCCCGACATGATATGAGGGAACACAGATTTGGACGATGGCAACTTCCCCTCGTCCCGGGCAGGAAGTGATCCCACATGAAATTCCGCCGAACCCGCATCGTTGCGGTCGCCTCGGCTGTTGCCCTTGGTCTTGGCGCCTGCGCCTCAGGCCTCACGGGCACGCCCGAGTCAGGCAAAACCCTGATTCTCTCCCTCAATCAGACCGAAGAGCACCCCTCCTACGTGGCGCTGGTGGCTTTTGGTGAACGCCTCCACGAGGCGACCGATGGCCGTTGGGATGTTCAGGTCTACCCCAATGAAACCCTGGGCGCACAGCAGGAGGTGATCCAACTAGTCTCTGACGGCTCGGTCGACATGGCGGTGGCCTCGGGCACCCAGTTGGAGAACCTGAACCTGGAGTTTGCCGTCCTGAATCTCCCCACCACCTTCCATTCGATTGAGCACCAAATGGATGTGCTGTCGGATCCGGAGATTGTCGGCGACCTGTTCGCCTCGCTGGAGCCCGACAAGTCCCTCACCGTCCTAGGCGGCCTCACCCAGGGTGAGCGCAACCTGTACACGGTCAAGGGTCCAATTGTGGAGCCATCTGACCTGAAGGGAATGAAGATCCGGGTGCAGGAGTCGGACATTGCCATCGACATGATCAACGCGATGGGTGGCTCGGCCACGCCCATGTCCTTCGGCGAGGTGTACACGGCGCTCCAGTCCGGCGTCCTGGACGGAGCCGAGAACAACGAGGTCTCCTACGTCACCCAGAAACACAACGAAGTGGCCAAATACGTGGCCTTCACCCGGCACCTGATCGGGTTGGATTACATGCTGATCAACACCGACGTCTACCACGGAATGTCGGATGAGGACCGGGCCATTTTCGACCGGGAATGGGCCGAAACCATGCGGCACCATACCCAGCTGTGGGTGGAGGAAACCGCCGCAGCCATTGCCTCGGCCGAGGAGACCGGCTCGAAGTTCAATGAGGTGGATCAGGAGGCATTCCGGGAAGCGCTCAGCCCCGTGGTGGAGAAGTACCTGACCTCTGAGCAGGACCGGAAGCTGTACGACGAGATCCAAAGGAAGGCTGACCAGTGAGAGCAATTGCCCTAGTCCTCGAGAAGCTGCTCAAGATTGTCTGCGTGGCTCTGTTTTCCGCCCTGGTCATCGTCGTGGTGCTCCAGGTGTTCACCCGACAGGTGATGCACAACCCGCTCACCTGGACCACGGTCGCGGCCCAGTACCTGTTTGTCTGGCTGTCCCTCCTCGGATCGGCCTGGGTGTTTTCCGAGAAGGAGCACATCGCCGTCGACTTCCTCACCCGCGCGCTGAAGATCAACCGGACGCGCGCCATGGAGGTGTTCGTCAACCTGATCATCGGCCTGTTCGGAGCGCTGGTGCTGCTCTGGGGCGGCCTGCGCGGGGTCAGCATCACCTGGAGTCAAAACGTGTCCGGTCTGCCGGTCAGCGTCGGCATGATGTATCTGGCGCTACCCATCTCCGGCCTGATCATCGCGTACTTTGCGCTCTACCACATTGTTGAGGCGGTCCAGGGCCGGGGGCTACCCAGCTCGGACGAAGAAATCAGAGAGGCGGTCTAGCCATGGAAGCCGCTGTTGTTGCCGGCGTCGTCCTGATCGTCGGGATTGCCGTTCTGCTCCTCCTGCGAGTCCCCATTGCCGTCTCGGTAGGCTTCTCCGCCTTCCTGGCGGTAGCCGCGGTGATCGGGATGGAGAAAGCCTCGTTTGTGGCGGCCCAACGCCTGTTCACGGGGATCAACTCGTTCACCCTGCTAGCCATACCCTTCTTCATCTTGGCCGGGGTGCTAATGAATAACGGCGGCATTGCCAGCCGCCTCATCGATGCGGCGAAGGTGATTGTTGGGCGGATGCCCGGTTCCCTCGCCCAAACCAACGTGGTCGCTAACGCCATGTTCGGCTCCGTTTCCGGCGCGGCGGTCGCCTCCGCGGCTGCGGTCGGGGGCGTGGTCGGTCCCCGGATGGAGAAGGAAGGCTACGACAAGAACTTCGCTGCCGCGGTGAACGTCGCCTCGGCCCCGTCCGGGATGCTGATTCCGCCGAGCAACACGTTGATCGTTTACTCGCTGGTGTCCAGCACCTCGATTGCCACCCTGTTCATTGCCGGCTACCTGCCGGGCATCCTGTGGGCGGTAGCCTGCATGATCGTGGTCGGCCTCTACGTCCACAAGCACAAGGGGGTCGGGATTACCGAACGGGTGACCCTCCGCCAAGGTCTGATCACGCTGTGGCGCGCGGTCCCCTCAATCCTGATGATCATCATCGTGATCGGCGGGATCCTAGCCGGCGTCTTCACCCCGACCGAGTCGGCCGCGATCGCAGTCGTCTACTGCCTGATTCTGGGCTTCGCCTACCGGGCGATCAAGGTGTCGGACCTGCCCCGGATCATCCTGGACGCCACCAAAACCACCTGTATCGTGATGCTGCTGGTGGGCGTCTCGACCATCATGAGCTGGGTGATGGCGTTCTCGGGCATCCCGAGCGCCCTGTCCCAGGCAATGCTGGGCTTCACCAACAGCCCAACCGTGATTCTGCTGCTGATCATGGTGATCCTGCTGGTGGTGGGCACATTCATGGACCCGACCCCGGCCATCCTGATTTTCGTCCCAATCTTCCTGCCCATTGTTACCGAGTTCGGCGTGCACCCGATTCACTTCGGCCTGATGGTCACGTTCAACCTGTGCCTGGGCACAATCACTCCCCCGGTCGGCAACGTCCTGTTCGTGGGAGCCAAGATCGCCAACCTACGAGTGGAACCGGTGATCAAAGCACTGGTGCCATTCTTCATTGCCCTCGTCATCATGCTGTTCGTGGTGACGTTCGTGCCAGGCCTCTCCCTCTGGCTCCCGGGGCTATTCGGGTTGGTCTAGCCCTGCCCCCACGGCAGTGCGCCGAGTCCCGGCTCCCACCTGGTGGGGGTCGGGATTTGGTTTTGCCCCGCGCACCGCGTTCTCTCCCAGGCGAGGCGGCCATCCCGTAGGCTGAGGCCATGACCGCTCCGAAACTTGGCCCGACCTGGCCCGCAGTTCTTTGGTGGACGCTCGGTGTTGGGGTTGGCCTGATCCTGGTTCTCCCCTGGCTGGTGATGAACCTGGCTCAGGTGGGCGAGGCGGGGATGGCCCTCGGGTTCCTGCAGTTGTTGCTCCTGAACCCGATCGTGTTTCTGGTCGGAGTTTGGCACACCTGGACCCGCGTTCGCCGCCTCGTCTGGGTGACCACGGTGGGTTACAGTCTGGCCTTTGTCGCCTCGGCCTACCTGGCGTTCAACTCTTCCGCGCTGGTGTATCTGGTGGGCTACCTGCTGCTGTCGCTGGTTCCGGTGGGTCTGAGCTGGGCCTGGGGGCAGTTCCGACGCTGGCAGGAGCGGCGCCCGTAACCCAACCCCCAATTAGCGGCAGCTTCCCAACTAAGGGATGGACGCCTCGTCCCCGGTCGCGGCTTTGGACGAGGCGGAGTCACCTCTCGCGGTTCCCTCACCCATGCTAATGTAAGCAGTGCAAACATAACGGCACTAGGTGGGGCCCGGCTCCAGAACCAGCCTCCACCTCGCCCACGGCTGTTGGAGGTTCCCGATGAGCAAACGCGTCCTGCTGGTCGTCACTAACGTCGATCACTACCAGGTCGACCCGTCGCACCCGACCGGGTTGTGGCTGTCTGAGCTAACCCACGCATACGACATTTTTGCCGATCGCGGGTTCGAGCAGACCATTGTCAGCCCGGCCGGGGGCCACAGTCCGCTGGAGCCGCGCTCCCTGAAGCGGCCCAACTACGACCGCTCAGCCCAAGCGTGGCACCAGGATCCGGCCCGAATGGCCCTGTTGGAGCACACCGCCAGTCCGGAGCAGATCGACAGCGCTGACTACGACGCAATCTTCTTCACCGGTGGGCACGCGGTCATGTTCGACTTCCCAGACAGCGCCGGCCTGCAGCGGATCACCCGCGAAATCTTTGAACGAGGCGGGGTCGTCAGCTCCGTTTGCCACGGCTACTGCGGGCTGGTGAACACCACCCTGTCCGATGGCAGCTACTTGGTGGCGGGTCGAAACCTGACCGGGTTCTCCTGGCGCGAGGAGGTGCTGGCCCGGGTCAACCGGCTGGTGCCCTACAACATTGAGGAGCGAATCCAGGAACGAGGCGCCCACTACTCGAAGGCCCTGCTGCCGTTCATCTCATACACGGTAATTGACGGCCGGCTGGTCACCGGGCAGAACCCCGGCTCCGCCCACGCCACCGCCACCAAAGTGGCCGAGCTATTGCAGCAAAACTGAGCGGCCAAGTATGACGGCTGGGCAACCGGCCAGGCGAACGAAGAGGAGCTACCCCATGCAGACCATCCTTGGAGCAGGCGGGCAAATTGCCGAGGAACTCACCCGAGAGTTGCACCGCAACTACACCCAGGACATTCGGCTGGTGAGCCGAAACCCCCACCGGATCAACGACAGCGATCAGCTGATGTCGGCCGACCTGATGGACGCCGCGGCCACCGAGCAGGCGGTGCGAGGCAGCGAGGTCGTCTACCTGACGGTCGGACTGCCGCTAGATTCTGACCTGTGGGAACAGCGGTTCCCGACGATGATGCGCAACACCATCGCCGCCTGCCAGCAGCACGGCAGCAAGCTGGTGTTCTTTGACAACACCTATATGTATCCGAGGGATTCCACCCCGCAGACCGAGGAGACTGCCTTCGCGCCGGTGGGACGCAAGGCCACCGTTCGCGCCCAGGCTGCGCAGCAACTGTTGGACCAGATCGAGGCCGGCACGATCGAAGCTGTGATCGGCCGCGCCCCGGAGTTCTACGGCCCCGGCAAGACCCAGAGCCTGACCAACACCGCGATCTTCCAGCGGATCAAACGCGGACAGCGGCCGCTGGTTCCGGTGAGCGCCCACACCCGCCGCTCGCTGATCTGGACGCCGGACGCCAGTCGAGCGCTGGCGCTGATTGGGAACACCGCCAGCGCCTACGGGCAGACCTGGCACCTGCCGGTGGACCCAAACCTGCTGACCTACGACCAGATGATCAAGGTCGCGTCCGAGGTCGTGGGGAAAAAGATCCCGTTTACGACTGTGCCCGAGTGGGCGTTTCGAATCGGTGGCATGCTGAACAAATCGGTGCGCGAGTCCGAGGAACTGCTCCCCCGCTACCGCCAAGACAACGTGTTCGAGTCGGCCAAGTTCCAGGCGGCATTCCCCGATTTTGCGGTCACCCAGTACCGGGAGGGGATTCCGCGGATCCTGAGTGATAGGTAGGGTGGGTTGGGGGACGCAACGGCCTCGTCACCCACAGCTGCCCAGATCGGCAGTACGGCGCCGCGCTTGATTTCATGGTGCGCAGAGCAGTCATCGATGAACCCTACAACTCAGCTACCACCGTCGAATCAGTGTGCACACTCATGGCGACACCACCAGCCTGGGCGCGAGGTCTACCGCTCGACGCTGATGGCTACGAGTGTGTGTTCTATATGGAGAACTAGTTTGCTTCCACGCCCAGGTACGTGTTGATTCGCTCTGCGATGAGTTCGAGCCGCCGGTCAATGAATGCCTCGTAGTTGTCTGGCCGATCTTTTCCGTCCGAGAAATCAATTAGCTGAGCATCGAAGTGATGCGCGGAAAACTGGTCGCGGTATTCGCTCGGAGCGCTTGCCGAGATTTTCTTATTTGTGCCTGCACCGATGAACGCCATGTTGCCGATCTGGTTGATCTGTTGCCTATCGAGATCGGTACGGACTTTCTCCAGGTAGGCCTTCGGGAAGATATGGTGGTACTCGATCTTCGAGGCTTTCCCCTTGTGGGTGGGTGCGACGATCAGATCTGAAGCCCAGTCCTTCGCACCGTCATACCGCAGAGCCATGAACAAAGTCTTGAACGCACCACTACTGGTGTTTCTTCCGCGCAGTTCGGACGCAGTGAAGTAGAGACGACCCACGTCGTTGCTGAGACGTTCGAGTAACTCCTCGCCACCGCCACCGCGCCGTATCTCCGCTAGATCTTGATTGAGCTTTGTCTCGGCAGACCCGGCATAGCGCGCCTTCGCATTAGCGTTGAGGAACCAGCGTCGAAACGTCTCAGCGTCCTCCGAGTTGATCTTGTAGTCATTGTGATCAGCCCAGTACGCGAGAGTGGTCAGCAAGTAGGGAGAGCTGAGCAAGCTCAATGAGTCGATGTGGAGGTTCGATTTGAGGAAGTTCACTGCGAAATCGAAAGCCTTCTCAGTTCGCTTCCACCCCGCCTGCAGCTGCTCAACCGTCAGTGAATTGACCGTAGAGAACTTTGCTTGCCCAGTGATCAACGCGACGAGAGTACGGAGCAAGGCACTCAAGTCGATGGTGAACCCTGCCGCTACGACGGTGTCTTGATACTCTGAGAAGGTCTGCAATGATCCACGCCATTTCGCTGTGATCTGCGCAAGCGCTAAGTCAGAAGAACGCAGCGTCACACCCAGCGAGTTCACACGAACGAAAATCTCTGTGACTTCTTCGTAAGACATAGTGCGTTCAAGAATGTCCATGCGATAGATGTAGTCACCAATTGCGCGAACTTTTTGCAGACGCTGTTGGTACTTCTCATAACGGGGATCTTCAAGGTCTGTGATACCGGCGGCTTTGAGGATCGTGCCGTCGCCCAACTTGAAAATGTCCGAGACCTCAACCCACTGCGGTTGAGATGCTAGACGGTTGGTCTTCACCACGAATGCGAGGCGGGTTGTGCTCTCAGCTAGCCGGTCTCCTTCCGACTGCGCATTTTCGGCGTCATCCGACTCTTCGGTTGAGGTAAACGGCAACTTATCGGGGTGCTCCAAGTTGAAAAGCAGAGAGATTTCGCGCGTGCGATCTCTGACCTGAACGCCCTCACCATTCATCACAGCAGCTAAAGATGTGAGCCTCTGTTGACCATCGAGCAACAGTAGCGGTCTGATTAGGGCTGCGGTCGCCCCCACCGCGAAATCACGAGTCTCGACCGGCTCATCAGTCTCCCAGGCCAGAATCACGCCTGACGGATAGCCGCGATACAGAGAGTCAAACAGATTGCGGACGTCGGTTGACTTCCATACGTACCCGCGCTGCATCTCGGGCAGCATCAACTCGCCGTTGCGGATCTTGGCTACGAGGTCTCTGACCTTCTGTTCGCTCTTTGCCATCTGCACTCACTTCCACTACACGTACGGTCGGGGGCGAGCCGCACGTTCGCGGCACTGCGAATGACGCGATCAGATCTCTACGCAAGGAGGCAAGGGCTTCCAGCTCCTGTGCACACATCTATTCTGCCAGCACTGAATACTCCCGTCCCAATACGCGGCGGCGCGTACTAAGAATCGGTGCTCGAGGAAGTCCAGCACACCGGAGGTTAACTTCTCTCGTCTTCCTGGTCTTCCCTCAGAGAGCTTTCCACGCAATCCGGCGTCACTGACTTTGGCTCTCTGGAAGGAGCCAGTCATGGCTACAACAGTCCAGGTGTTCGACAACCACGATTTCGGCATGATCCGCACCGTCAACGACGAAGGGCATGTGTTGTTTTGCGGCAAGGACGTCACCACCGCGCTCGGTTACAAAGACCCGACCAATGCGCTCAAGCTGCACTGCAAGGGGGTGGCAAAATACCACCCCCTTGAGACCCCTGGCGGAGTACAGCAGTTCCGTTTCATCACCGAGGGTGACCTGTACCGGCTGATCTCATCATCGATACTCCCAGCAGCTGAGCGTTTCGAGTCGTGGGTGTTCGATGAGGTGCTGCCGTCGATTCGTCGCCACGGCATCTATGCCATCGACGAGTTGTTGCAGAACTATGAGTTCCTCGAAGAAGCGATCCGTGCCCTGCGGGCTGAGCGGCTGGCTCGTCTCGCTGCTGAGCAGGCTCTGCTCGAGGCTGCGCCAAAGATCTCGTACTACGACGTGGTGCTGAAGTCGTCGTCGCTGTTGACTACGACGGAGATCGCGAAAGATTACGGGCTGTCGACGAAACGCCTCAACCAGGTGTTGCACGCAGCTGGTGTGCAGTTCAAGCAGTCGGGGCGCTGGTTCTTGTATGCAAAGCTCGCCCAGCAGGGCTACACGCAGTCAAAGACTCACGAGTACGACGAGGGTAAGACCCGCACCCACATGTACTGGACACAGAAGGGCCGCCTGTTCATTTACGACCTCCTCAAAGCGCAGGGCGTGTTGCCGGTGATCGTGCAAGGTGGTGACGCGTGAGCGCCGCGCGTGAGAGCGACCCACGTCGAAACGCTGAAGGCTATCTGAATCTGACGGCGTTTGAGGCGTTGAAGCGGGCACAGCGTAAGACCTTCGGATACCGGCCACTGGTGCATATCTGCTCGCCTTACTCCGGTGATGTCGAAGGGAACGTGGCGGTGGCGCGTGAGTTCTGCCGGGTCGCGGTTGCTCGGCGGAAGATCCCGTTCGCCCCGCACCTGCTATTCCCGCAGTTCATGAACGACCGCAACCCCGGCGAGCGGGAGTTGGCGATGTTCTTCAACCGGATCCTGCTCGCTCACTGTGAAGCGGTCTGGGTGTACGCCGGGAACCTCAGTGCAGGGATGCGCCAAGAACTCCAGTGGGCGCGCCCGCTGGGGCTGCCGGTCAAGTACTTCACTACCAATTTTGAGGAGGCACGCTCGTGCGCACCCAGATGACCCTGTTTTGCGCCACTGTTCAAGGTCAGCAGAACAATAACTACTATCCGAACAGCGCAGTCATCACCACTGCGCCTGACCTGGAGGCAGCGGCGGTGTGGGATCACGTTGCCGCTGGGTATTCGGGTGGGTACCGGGCGAACAAGAACCTCGTCACCTCTGACTGTGTGGTGATGGATGTCGATAACGACCACACCGACAACCCTGACGAATGAGTCAGCCCTAAAGACCTGCCAGCCCTCATCCCAGGTGTCACGGTGGCGACAGCAACGACCTGCAACCACATGTTGCCCAAGGGTGTGTTGTCTGCCCGTCCGAGGTTTCACGTCTACCTGCCCATCACACCCTGCTCGAACGCTGAGCAGTACGCAGGGCTCAAAAAGCAGTTCGCTGCACGCTTCGAATTCTTCGACCGGCAAGCCCTCGATGCAGGCCGTTTCATCTTCGGAAGCCCCAACCCCCAAACCACGTTCACCGGCGGTGATCAGACCGTCGACGTATGGCTGACTGCCCAGCAGGATGCTGACTTGTTCGCCGAGTTTGATAAGGCGACGCAGGCGATTGGTGAGGGGTCACGCAACTCGACCAGGTCGAGGTTCGCCGCGCGAGCCCTGATCCGCTACGGCAAGACCGCCCAAGCCAGGGAGTTGCTTGACCGTAAAGCCGACCTGTGTGACCCACCCCTTCCATCGTTTGAGTTGGAGCAGATCTGGGGGTCGGCGGGGCGGTTCGCGGTGAAGGTCGCAGCAAACATCGCTGGTATGCAGATCGTAAGCAAACCACGGTCTGGCAGTTCGACAAGCCTCGCGAGAACAGTGACCACCCCACCTCGAAGCCACTAGACTTGATCGCGTACCCGATCCAGAACTCCATGCAAGCCAACGCCATCGTGCTTGACACGTTCGCAGGATCTGGCTCGACGCTCATGGCATGCGAAGCCACTGACCGTATCGCGTACTGCATGGAACTCGACGAAAAGTATGCCTCAGTGATCCTGCGCCGCTACGCCGAGCACACCGGAGACGCCGCTGGCATCACCTGCAAACGCGGAGAGGAAGAGTTGAGCTATCTCGAACTGGTCAAACACGTCGATCAGAACCAGTGACCCGAACAGTCAGGGCGAGAGCACAATATCACGACGAATAGGGCGGCTGCGACTTGATAAGTGGTGGCGGTAGAGCGTGTATGTACATGACCCAGATAGTGTCCGCGCCCTGCGGGCACAGACCAAGGACCATGAATATGGAACGCCCCGCCACCACTGTCACACCCACCGGGGAGCAGACCCGCAAGCACCTCGCTATGCTGATTGCCGCTCACCTCGACGTCTCGCCCACCTACGAGGGCACACCCACTTTCGACTACGTGGTTGGCGGGGTCAGGATCAACCAGAACTGGCAGGTCACCTGGCCAGCAGAAATCAGTGATAGCGATATCGAGCAGCTCGAACAGCTCGTGAGTCAGGCGGGCTACCAGATTACCCGAGACGGCGAGGAACAACCACTTGTGCTGGCGTTCCCCACCACCGGGTGGAATGAGCGCACACGCGGCAACCTCGAGGCCATGCTCGCCTCCAAAACCGTGCTCATCACCAAAGCCCTTAGCCTCGAGGCGTTACCAGTCGAGTTCATGGGCGACGCCGTGCGGTTCTCCTGGTTCACCTGTCATCCCTCCCGGGCAGTGGCAGAGGCTGTGACGCAGTTGCTGATGTGCATGATTGAGGCCGCATCGAACGCGAGCCGCATCTCACCGAAACCACCAGCAGCAACCAATGTCAAGTATGCGATGAGGTGCTTCCTTCTGCGCCTCGGGTTCATCGGTGACCAGTACAAGGCCGCGCGACGCGTCCTGCTTGCAAACCTTGAAGGATCAGCCGCCTGGGCAACCCCACCCGCTCAAATCGTCGCACCAACTACGTCTGCCGCGTGAATGACGACAGGCTCTAAACATCATTGAAAACGCAAGGGTTCATGACTGGATAAAGCCTGGAACGTATGGCTGTATGTAACACACGAAAACCCCTGAAAGGCCAGAACAACATGGACACCATCGACGCTCTCGAACAGCAGATCGCCACCCGCAAGCAGGTCAACTCGAACACTCTACTGCGCGCCTACATCTCCACTCAAGAAGCAGGCAACGAACTGCTCGACTTCTCCGAGTACATCTTCGACTCCGCACTGCCAGGCTTCACGACCGAACTCGACAAGATTGGGGTCACCGAATTCACGATCAGTGTGCGCCAATCTGACATGGCCGCAACCCTCATCGAGATCACCGAGCAAGGGTGGGATCTCGCAGGTCTTACCCGGGTGTTTGAACGCTTCACTGACTTCTCTGGCAACCGTGGCAAGGTGCCCGCGTTCCACCTGCGTCGCGCATGAGTAGCCTGCATTCAGGGGCAATGGGATAATTGGCTGGTGCCAGAAATGCTCCGCGACGCCCTACTATCTGAGGACGGCCTGTACCGTTACCGCTTGACGCGGCGATGGGATGACGGCGATCAGGTGACGTTCGTGATGCTTAACCCTTCAACTGCTGACGCACATGAAGATGACCCGACTCTGCGCCGGTGCATCAGTTTCGCACAGTCGTGGGGTTACGCGGCCTTGAGTATCGTAAACCTCTACGCATACCGAGCAACGAATCCGGATGATCTGTGGCGTACCGCAGATCCAATCGGTGGAGATAATGACTCCCACCTGTGTGCCGCCGGAGAGAGCGGCGACCTTCTCGTTGCAGCCTGGGGCGGGAACGCCAAACTTGAACGTGTCAAACAAGTCCTCCGTCTTCCTGGGTTTTCCCAGATCAACTATCTGCGTCTCACCAAGGCCGGGCAGCCAAGTCACCCGCTATATCTGCCGAAGGATCTGACCCCGACTCCGTGGCTGCACTAAACGGCGCCAGTGCTCCCTTTCCGTCTTCCTCTTGCTGTTTCAGTCCACCTGTTTTCCGTCCTACAGGTGACCTGAGAAACGTTGAAACACTGGGGATTTCGACTGGCTAACGTCCCGGTTGTATGGCTGTATGTACATACGCAAACAACAACATACAAGGAGCCAGAGACCATGAAAACCACCGCCGAAACCACCTGCACGATGGAAGCGCTGCAAATGAGAACCGACCGGAGTTACGGCACGGTCATGCAGTACGGGAGCTTTCGTCTCGAACTACCGGTGGACAAAAGGTGATGGCTACGGCAACGATGCCCGAGTCTACCGCCTCACCGAGCAGCCCATTCCCGGGTTCGGGCAAGAAGCTCGCGGGTTCATCGAATGCCAGCTTGAACTCGTCGCCGAAGCCACAGAGGCTTTCGAAGATGCCGGGCACGCCATCGCTTGGGCAATTGCCACCGCGAACATGCTCGAAGCGAAGTGACCGACATGGAACCCACCGGTCAGTTGATCACTAGCCCGCTGGACATCCCGGCAGGCGCAATGCCACACGGCGACATTCAAGCTGCCGCCGAGATCGACTTCGCCACGCTTGAAGCCCTCGCCGCAGAGCTTGAGTCTGTGAAGCTGCCGGTGCGCACGCTGTCGCGGGTTGGCTGGTTCTACACGACCCGCACAGCTCGCCGCCACACCTTTACAACATTGGGCAAACAAAAAAGCCCGCTGGAACCAGCGGACCCTTCCTAGATGTTCTGTCTTGTGACTTGACGACCCTCGTCGAGGGTTCGAGCAAAATTATCGTGGTGGGGCTCCTACGGACTTACTGCAATCAAAACGAGACAGTCCGCCAACTCGATGGCCTGGTGGCAGAAGCAAGGAGTCAGACCGCAGTTGCCGCGCCACGACGCGCTCCTCGTCCTCCACGCTCGGCGCGCACGGGCAAGAAGCTGCCTGGCGAGACGGAGCGGGCCATCGTGGCCGAGTACAAGGCAGGCCAGACGATGAAGCAGATCGCTGCTCGGCACAATATCCATCGGGTCACCGTCAGCGAGGTGCTCGACCGGACTGGCACGACGAAGCGGCCGAAGGGCATGAGCCCAAGCCAGGTCGACATAGCTGCTCGACTCTATGAGTCAGGACTCTCACTCGCCAGCGTTGGCACCCAACTCGGCTTCAACGCCACAACGGTCCGCACGAAGTTCTTGCACCGAGGTGTCACAACACGCGACTCTCACGGGCGACCGCGGTCGTAGCCTGGCAGGCCATGGACAGCTTGAACTATAGAACCGAACTTGGATCAGAATCCCTACTTCTCTTTGCGGACGCGGAAAACCCGTTCTCGATCTTCCACTACTGACATAATCGCGTCACGCATTGCGGCAACATCTATGGCACCCTGCTCCTTGATGTGTCCGGCCGACTGGTCTCCCGCGGTCAGGTAGGCTCATTCGAGCACCAAAACGGCATCTCCGTTGACAACCAAGTTCACGTTATAGCTGGAGAAGATCAGTTATCGCCGATTCTTGGATTGCCCGATTTTGAAGACGATCGGTTGCACGGTGTCGCTGTCGAGGTCATCCTCCGGTTGATCGATGATCAGTGGTGTGCCACCCTGAGATAGTAGCGTGCCGAGCATAGCGGAGGCCTGTTGCCCGGCCGAAGCCGAGTCAGACGAGATGTACTCGCTTTCTTTGGCCCAGTACTCAAACAATGGGAAGTCGAACACTTCTGCGAGCGACAGATCGAGCCAGCCACCGGGGGTGAGCTTCGGGACGAATCTCTTCTGATCCGCAACTGTGAGGCCTAGCCTGGTCAGCACGGGAGTTTGTTCAGAGCTGATGTCGGCATTTGGTTCGAGTAGGGTCAGCGACTCGAGCTCTTCGAGCATGTTCTCCGAGGTCGCTGCAGAATCCGACTCCTTCGCGAGCTCCTCAAGGAAGGCATCGACCTTGCTGACCCGCACGTTTGAACCCGCAATCAGCGCCTTGGACTTGCTCTGTACTCCATCAAATCCACGGCTCGTCGGTAATGTTGCACGGAACATTCCGTTCGATGAGGACGCGAGAGCTTCGCACTGAGCTCGCAGCGCGCTCGTCCGTTCTTTCCGTGCGGCGGTCCGCTCGGCGCTGAACTCCTTGTGCTTGTCACCCGGGTTGCCACGCGTTGACGATCAGTTCGCTGACGCTGCACAAGCTCGAGAGCTTTGCGTTGCTGCTCCTCTAGCCTGGCGCGCTCTGCCAGCTTGGCTTCGTGCGCCAAAGACCGTTGCTTCACTGCCCGATTTGTCCCGCTGTATTCGGTCGCCTTAACCGACAGAGGTTCAGCGATCGCACCGATCGCACCATCGTCCGTAGAGAGTACATTGAACTCAGTTTCCAGCCCACTGATCGTCGATCGCAGACCCAGCAGTGCATCACGGGCCGTAGTAAGCAATGCGTTGGCTTCTGCAGTGAGGCTGGCTGGAGCGGAGGCTGGGAGCTCAAGATCCTCTAGCGATGAGTCCAGCGATTCAACCAGAGAAGCGAGATTCTCCTGTGTGACCTCTATGTGCCGGAGCCATCCGGTCTGGGCTGAGCGCAAATCGTCGTGCCCGGCCTTCCCGTCGAGGACTTTTCGATCCTCCTCAGAGATCCCCGCAAGGCCATCGCGCAGCGACTGCGCCTGTTCCGCCAACGACCGGATGCGCAGATCGCCCCCAAACAATCTAGGCAGTTAAGTTCCCGTGCCACTGGAGGGTGCCGTAGTTCTCGCGAAGTTGGCCGGCCACTTCTTGCCGTTTGCGGTCGATCTCTTCGAGCTGCCGCTGGATCGGCGATGTGGCAATCGCAACAGCTCATCGACGCAGACTAAGTCGCTACTCAGTTGCTTCTGGCTGTACGCCTGAATGGGGATGAAACTCTGGATGGCTGATTCAGCCTCCTTCTCGAACTGACGTCACCTACCTTGAGTTGAATCGTTCCGTCGCCGGCGTGCCTACGCACAATGTGGGTGATCCCATTAATCACCCAGCACACTTCGACATACGCGTCGCGAGGCTTGAGCGTCGCGTCAATGAGTTTGCGCTGACGCACGCGGGGATCTGCAACCTCGTCATCCTCGGTTGCTCGCGTAGGCTGGTCACACAAGGCCCAGCGGAAGTAAGCAAGCACCGTCGACTTGCCGGTACCTCTTCCGCCTATGAGGGCTGTGTATTGCGGGTTGAGCGCGACGTCTACGCGACCCATGAACTTGCAGTTCGAGACCACCACGCGCGAAACCCAGACGTTAGGTATTGCCGGAGAGCTTTGGGAGCTTCGAGACTCCTGCGCCAGGCATGCCTGACGGATTGCTTCAGCTGTTGGCTTCGCCCACTTCACCCAGGTCGCGTGTTCACCAAGCGTGGAGAAGTCGGCTTTGCGCGCGTCGGAAGTCTGGAACAATGCAAGACGCTTCGATCCCCAGTTGCCGTCGCCGCCTTCGAGAATCCGCTTCTCGCCGGCGTACTTCTGGCGGTTCAGCTCCGTGATGGGCTTGTCGAGGTATCCTCCGACAGCAACCATGTCCCGATACTTGGCCTGGAAGGATTCCCGCAACAGAGTATTATGACCGTTCGGCGTGACGTTCGGAAGGAGGATATACCTTCCTCGGAGCCAATCATTCTTGTCAAGCTTCGCGTGGATGTCGTTGAGGTCGCCTGAGTCCGGCAAGACCGTTGTCTGAGGGAGAACATCCTGGACCGCACCAATCGGGTCAAAATGAAGTGCCTTCAAGACGTCATTGAGGCGGTCCTCTGGGAAGTCTGCGTCGAGAATGAGAATCGCCTGACACGGAACGCTCAACGTCAGCTCGAGTGCAGGAAACACTGTCAGTTGCTCGCGAACAGGCACCGGTGTGCCGTCCGCTAACAGCTCTGCGGCTGCAGCGCGCTTTATAAACGGGAAAAACGCAAAGTCATGGTGATCAGAGATGGCAACAGCAATGAGCCCCCGAGCTCGTACGGCAGAAATGAATGTCGCAGCCCACGTATCGCGCACGGCAGTCGTACGTCGGCCCCCATCCCACTGGGTATCACGCGGGGTATGGACTTGGAAATCGGCGCGGTAGAAGTGCCCGCCATTGTCAGCCAAATCGATGGCTATAGTGGACTCGTTTGCCCTGACTACCGACTTGCCTTTCCTGGCTTCGCCAGACTCTCGTCGTTTTCTATCCCGAGCGCCCGCACCAGGTTCGCGTGGAGCGACACCAACACCGCCGACCCTTCAGCGCTCGGCGTTGATCGGTCGTTCTCAACCAGCCAATTCGCGACCGCCACCTTAGACGGAGCCTTTAGCCCGACGCTCTTGATCCAGTCGTACATCCACTTCGCAGTAGAAGCTCCCGTCTCTGCTGCAATCGGTGGCACTTCTGGAAGATCGCTTGCAGTGGCTCCTGGATTGCACTCAGGAAGCAGCGCCGAGATCGCCGCCCTGTAGGCGTCCGGCTCGAGGGCGTTCTCGATCCCCGGCAATCCCAGCTCAGCGATGAGGCTCTCTGGCACGCCAGCCTCTGTGAGGGCAGTCTTCAGCTTCGCCCCGCCATGATCACTGTCGACGAGGTATGCGACGTGGGCAGCCTCGAGGTCGAGTTTTGGCAGGAAGTCGTTCGGGACTTCGGACAGTCCTGGCGCTACCTGATAGGGCAGATCCGTCTGTCCAGTTGCGGAACGTATCAGCGTAGGTAGAAGGATCATCTCGGTGGCCCCCTCGGCCAGGACGACGTAGCGAGCGGGTGTGAAGGCAGCGGCTGCTGCACCCATCGCAAGCATCAAAGGCGAGTAGCCTGCTGCACCTTGCCAGAAGCTGTTCTTCACGTCGCTCACTTGGAAGTTGTCGTGACGCGGTACGACCACACGAATTCCAGTGCCAAGGTCGGGCGGAAGGCACGCAGGACTGTGGGTCGTGTAGATGACCTTGATCGCGTGCTCCTGCGTGACGAACATATTGACCAGATCCGCTTGCGCATCGATGTGGAGATGGTTCTCTGCCTCGTCGATGAGCAAGATCGGCGCACGCTCCGAACCATGAACCTTCAGGAAGGCGATCAGAGCGACGAACATTCGGAGGCCGGCACTGCGCTCGTCGAAGACTGTGATGTTGTCGCCGTCCTCCATGAGCTCGATGCGAAGCTGATCACCGTCAAGCTCAAAGTGGACAGCCAGCTTCGACTGTTTCCACGCTTCGTCGAAGATGGCGTCCATCCGCTTGTTGGCCTGGACAATCGCCGTTCGTCGACGCGCAATGTCTCCTGTTCGAACGAACTGGAGAAGCTCTGCGAGGTCGAGTGACGCTGTGCCCGCAAGGTTCGCAAGCGCGACTGGGGTGTCGTTGATCAGCGCATCGTTGAACGTGTACGCGGATTGAATTGAGCGATCGGCCTCGTCGAAAAGGATGAAGTCCGGCGTGCGCCTCCAGACGCGTTCGCGAGCGGCGGGAGCGGGGTCTTCTCGCTCATACCACGCGATGATCGCATCGAAGGCCGCATGCAGCGACTCCGCATCGACGTCGTCAGCAAGCGTGACACCCCGGAGGGATTGCGCAGTCTGAACTGCTTCGTCAGGAAGATCACTGCCGATCTCCGCGACCGCAGCCTCGACAGCCTCGACCACGGAACTGAGCTCCGCCCGGTAATCATGCGGATCGTCAGAACCTGGATCGGCATACGTAGTGTTCGGATCGATCCAGTCGTCAAGGTCTTCTTTGACGGCTGCTGCCTTAAGGGTGTCGAGTGCATCTTGGAGTGGCTGCACGGACTTTCGAGGCGCTGGAATCAGGTCCACGATGAGTTTGTCTCCGGAAGCGGAGCGTGCAACGTGGGCGCGAGTCGGCTGCTCGTGCAAGTCGAGATCCGCAAGGGCAGTGCAATCTTCCTTCTCCACGATGTAGTCGAAGGTCGTCACACGGGTCTGATCGGTCACTTCGGTAGCTCGCGAACGCTGAGGTACCGGCACGGCGGTCTCGCCATCGACGTGAGCGAGCGCCTTGAGCAGGGTGGTCTTGCCTGCCTCATTCGGCCCCACGATAGCGATGACCTTAGCATCCAAGTTGATCTTGGAATCGACGATCCGGCCGTAGCCCTGGACGTGAGCGGAGATGAGCCTCATAGCATCCACACTCCCGGTACCGCCCGCGCGTAGTCGTCGATGCCGATGGCTTCGAAGTGGCGCTTGGCGGACTTGATCTTGGCGAGCTCGGTTGGGCGGAGCTTCGAGTCGTCGAGCGTGCTCTTTGTCTCACGGATCATGTAAATCCGATCCTCTCCATCTTCCTGCTTAATGATTGCCCAGTCGGGATTGTATGGCCCGACGGGGGTATCGATCTTGAACTTGGCGGGTAGCTTCATGAACAGCTTGATGTCCTCGCGAGAGTCGAGCAGCTCCGCGAACTGGCGCTCGACGTCGGAGTCGAAGACGACGTAGTCGAAGTCGGTCTTCTGGGTGTGCTGCACCTTGTACATCTGGTCGAGGAAGCGCTCTTTCTCCTCCTCGCCGTCCCGCTGCAGCTCGCGAAGCTCGTAGACCGAGCCCGCGATCCGCTCGTACTGAATGCCCTCGACCACGATCTTCGCCAGCTCGCTCTGGAGGGCGCGCTTGACCATCGCAATGAAGTCATTCGGGTTGCCGATGAACTCGCCCAGCCGCTCGCTCCCGACCAGAATGTCAACAATGGTTCTGCGAGTGAGGGAGGTTGCCTCCTGCAGTTCCGTGATGATGTCAGGTAAGTCGTAGCTACCCCGAAGTTCTGCCGAGCGGGAGCTAAGCTCTTCACCCTTCGCGCCGCCTCGCAGCACCTTTACTCCCGCGCGGGTAACCTGGATTCGCAGTGCCTCGATCTTTGGGGCCTCCCGGATCGCGCGGATTACGTTCTCGATCAGTTCATTGCGCTCGACGCGGACCCGGTAGGTGGTCTTCTGACTGATCGCCTCCCAAAACTCCTCAAACTCCGGAGTCGAATAGAGCCGCTTGTTGAGCACTCGGGCCTGACGCTTACTGACGGACTTAACATATTTGCCGATGTTCGCACGCTCAACTAGCTCGACAATGGTGGGTTCGGCCCAAGCTAGATCCTCTGGTAGATCAAGGTAGAATCCCAGCTGGTTCGGCTGAAACTTCGGCGTGACTGTGCCGTCTTTGTCGATGAAGCCTTTGTCCTTGAGGTGCTCCCAAACCTGAACAGATCGCTGGTACCCAAACAGATCGTCTGTGAGTGCACCATTCTCGTCCTGCAATGGAATCTTCGAGAACTCTGCTCTACGAACCCGGCCGATATCAACGCCTGCTTCCTTGTACTCACGCTGAAGAGCATCGGCAAACTTGGTATAGGCCTCGTTCGCAACAACGGTCAGCGTGGCGACTCCACGGTCAGCCACGCGCACAAAGCCCTCTTGGGTCTTGGCGACCGGCAGACGCAAGCCCCGCCCGATAGTCTGTCGACGCTCGGTCTCCGCGCCCATCTCGCGCAGCGTACAGATCTGAAAAACATTCGGGTTATCCCAACCCTCCCGCAAGGCAGAGTGGCTAAAGATAAACCGAACAGGTTCGGTCTCATCTAGGAGTCGCTCTTTTTGCTGCATGATCAGTTCATAGGCGCCGTCATCAGCTTTGGTCGTGCCAGACGAGTCCTGGAACTTAACCGTCTTGCCGCGCCGAATCTGGGAAAAGTAGGCCCGCCGCAACTCTCTCGGCTCCTGCGGTAGCAGTTCCTGGTAACGTGCCGACTTCGCACGCTCTTCGACAAAGACCTCATCAAACCACTGAGCAAAATCTCCATTGGCATCTTCGTTGTTCATACCATCACCCAGGTAACTGGCAACCTTGTCAACGAAGAACAAACTAAGCACCTTGATACCTCTTGCACGGAGCATCGCTTCCTTACGAAGATGTTCCCGTACTGTCTCACGGATCATCTCCTTGTAGATTGCGCCGGCCGACGCACCGATGCTTTCTCCCTCATACAAGAAACCATGCAGCGTGAGATCAACATAGACAGGATCAATACTCATCTCGTTGATACGCCAACCCTCGTAGATCGGATTGTTGGTGATACGCTCATCGGACAACTCTTGATGCTGCTTCACACTCACAATCCGCCGCTCGAGCGAACCATCCGCCCGCCGACAGGTCAACTCCAACCGAGCAGACCATGACGGCTCCCGGCGGACCTCAACCAGCCTTATGTACGGTGTCGCATCCGCACCTTGCTGCGCCACCTCAGCCACGACAATTTGCTTCACTAGTCCCAGGTCATGTGCGTCAACCGGATCAAGCCTATAGACGACGTTACGTTGTTTCTTGTGCGTCGCACTGTAACGCAGGGTGAAGACAGGGTCGAGTTCGCCCACCGCCGACTGCGACAATCGAGACTCCATATTCTGGGGCTCATCCATAATCACGACCGGACGCGTCGCCTTCAGGTAGTCAATCGGCCGCAATCCGTTTAGCTTGTCACGGGTTTGGTGGATGATTCGGGTGTTCGCGTTCCCACGAATCGAGTCGATCGTCATGATCAAGATCTGCACATTCGGGGAAGTCGCAAAAGACTGGACCTCCTCAGCATTCTTGCCCCTATAGATTGAATCATCAAAAGTGATGCCCTGTGGCCTATAGAGGCTCTCAAAATGCTCACGCATAAGCCGAATGCTCGTACTTACACCCTCACGGATCGCCACGCTCGGCACCAGAATCACAAACTTCGTAAAGTTGTACCGAACTGCCAGATCAAAGATGGTACGCAGGTAGACATAGGTCTTACCTGTCCCCGTCTCCATCTCGATATCAAAGTCAAACGCATCGCCCGCAAGCGAGGACGCTACCTCAAGACCATTCCTATCCTGCACACGCTGAAGGTTCGCGAGGACTACTTCTCGATCAAGCACAAGACTGTTCCCGACCGCACCTACTTCGGAGGCGATTTCTGCCTCACGTAAAGCATGTGCTGCCACCCCCGACAGTTCGATTTGCTCATCTATCTCGACATCGACCCGTCCATGCAGCGTCGACAGTAGCTTGTCCACATCCCTCGGCTGCCCGTCAAATAGGTCAACCACCGACGAGATCGCATCCAACTGATACGGCTGACTAGCGTCAAACTGGAATCCTGATCCACTCGCTGCACTCGTCTTCATACTCATGCTGTCCAGACCTCAACTCCCTTGGCTCTAGCGAGCTGGGCCAAATTGGTCTTGAGCTCATCATCGCCCTGGAACGCATCCTCAAGCACGATGATCCGCATCGGAGACTCCTCCACAAACGCACGAAGCTGCTCAAGCGTCGGCTTAACATGCTCGTTCAAGTACGCCAACACGGCAATGTCACCATCCCGATCCCGCACAACCCGGACATCAAGACCACCAACCTCAGCCGGTGCAACCGATTCGGTCAACGAGTAACCCTGCTTGAGCAGAATCTCAGTGAGCAAATCATCAGCACTCGCGTCATCGGTCGCACTATCACGAAGACTCAGCAAACGCTGCTGCAACGCATCCACCTCAACATCACTCGACACATGCCACTCTGTAAAACAAGTCTCACTCAATTGATACGACCTGAATCCCAGGTCGATCGGCAAGGCAGATTTTAGAGGTTGCATTGCCAGATCAGTCGCGACAAAACCTCCTGCGCGTTTGATGCGCTCTCTAGACACATCCGCAATAGTCCCAAATTCATGGTTATCTTGAGCCACGCCCTTAGCCAGGGGCTCCGGAATCTGAACTAATATAAAACGCCGATTCCCGCCATCGACCGCGTTAGCTTCCATTACAGCCTGAGCTGTGGTACCCGATCCAGAAAAAAAGTCTAATATAATATCCTCGCGGTTTTTGCTCGTAAAAGTGGCTCCGAGGACGAGATCTCGAATCAACGACACCGGCTTTGGAAAGTCAAAATAGGCGTCCAATCCGCCTAACTTCCGTAGATCACGTACTCCATCAGCATTTAGGTGCTTTATTACTGAATGAAATTTCGACCCATCTTCAGCAATCTTACGGTACCGGCCCACAATATGCCCTCCACTCTTGGGCGTCAATACATAGCGTCCGTCCGCTAATCCCGCATTTATTTCCTCCAGTTTAGAGTCGTCGTAATACTCAAGAATTTCTTCATAAAAGCATGTTCCATACTTACCAAATTCCCGCCGAAACCAGTCTTCCTCGATCCAGTATCTTCTCCGGATCGGCTTACTCTTCTACCGCGTATATCTTTCGGTCTGAGTAGTGGAGGAAAGTTTGTGAGATTTCGAGCGTATATCAACACATAGTCATGCCCCTTTATGATCTGCTTTGCTAGACCACCGCCTTCCGCACTCGTCCGAGAAAACGCTCCGACGAAATTATTCTCACCGAATACTTCGTTACATAGCAATCGCAAGCCCGCGATTTCATTGTCGCCTATTGAAATCAGTATTGCTCCATCATCGGTGAGCAAGTTTCGAGCGAGTTTGAGCCGCGGGTACATCATGTTGAGCCAGTTGGAGTGGTAGCGGCCCTCGGTTTCGGCGTTGGTCGTGACCTTCTTACCCTCCTCGTTGACCTGGCGTGTCCACTCGAGATAGGTGTCCAGGCCCTCCTTGTAGTTGTCCGGGTAGACGAAGTCTTTACCGGTGTTGTACGGAGGATCGATGTAGATCATCTTGATCTTGGCGTGGTAGTGCTTCTGCAGAATCTTAAGAACCTCAAGGTTGTCGCCCTCGATGAAGACGTTCTTGGTCGTGTCCCAGTCCTTCGAGTTCTCGAAGTCAGGCTTCAAGGTTGCTGAGGTCGGCTCCTGCGCAGCTCGCAGGGCTCGCTTCTTGCCAGGCCAAAAGAGTCCAAACCGCTCACTACTATCAGCCGCGTCATCGTCGAGCAGTTCCTTGAGCTTCTCGACATCCACCTTTCCGTCCGCGATAGCCTCGGGTACCAGATCAGCAAGCTGCCTGGCAAGCTCGGTCCTAAAGTCAGGCGTAGTAGGTGATGTCTCGTAGATCTCGTCAGTCATTCAGACAATTCTCTTTCATGATCTAGCCAGTCTGCATCCGATTTGCTCAAAGTACGTTATCTATCCAATTATGCGCCAACGAATCGTGAACAGGTGCTCACTCTCCTGGGCTCCCTGGAGGGCCTGCTCAATCATCTCCAGCAACCTGTCCGCCTCGGCCCGCAGCTTCTTGCTCATAGCTCGGAACTCCTCGTCAACCTCCTCGGCACGTTGATCCCACTTGCGGGCAACTTTTTTTAGGCGATTCCGCTCCATCGGGTCGTTGGCCTGCTGGGCGAGCCTGCGGGTTTCCTTCTCCTTGGCTCGGTAGTCGCGGATGACAGCATCACACTCAGCCTTGCGATCCTGCTTGTTGCGGTAGAACATTTCCTCCTGCTGGTCGTAGTAACGAGCGTTGCGCCCCTGGACTTCTTTCTCCAGCTCAGCCCGGCGAATGTCCAGGTGTGGCGTGAAACGGCTCTTGTCGATCGCCACCGGCGCTGTTCCGACGTCGATGCAGGCGAGGTCGAGGATGTCTGCGACATACTCCTCGTCGAGCCACCGATCGTCATCGGTCAGTGCGCCGGCGAGCAAGTAGGACTCGGAGACATCCTCCTTGTTCGCGCTCATCCGAAAGGTCACAACACCAACAGTAAGCTCGCCACTAGCGCCCTCCAGCGCACGGATTGCACTGCTAACACGCTCCGACTGGCCCAGCGAGAAAGTCAGCTCACGCGTAGGGGTGTCATGAGCCTTCGAAGACTCGACCACGTGCTGAGCTAAGGGGCCCGCATATCGGTATTGGTGGGCGTTCTCCAGCGGTTGGGACTTGAAATAGTAGCGCCCGGTAGGCGCGTCCTTCACTGGCGACTGGTTCAGCACGAAGGTGCGCCCGTCGCCCTCGAAGGTGGCGTGCTCGTCCAGTTCGTGCCGAGTCACCGCGAGCAGTAGGCGCTCGAACTTGTTGAGCACCTCGCCGGACTGAGTGTCGTATGCCTTGAGGCGATCCTGGACGTGGGGGTCGAGGTTGTCGAAGACCTTTGCTTTGGCGTTGGCCATCTCGCGCGAGATCTCACTTGCGTATTGATCCTCCAGCTTCCGGAACGCCGAGTCCAGCTCGTCGGCGGTTTTGCAGCGGGTGAGGATGTCGCTGATGGTCTTCTCGAAGTCCAGCCCGTCCTCGATCGCGCCGAGCACCTCGTCGCTGGCGCCGAAGACGCTGGAGAACAGTTGGAACTTGTTCGTCAGCAGCTCCAGAATGCGCTGCTCGGCGATGTTGCCCTTGTTCGAGAAGTTCACGACGACGACGTTGTGCTTCTGCCCGAAGCGATGCACGCGTCCGATGCGCTGCTCGACCCGCTGCGGGTTCCAGGGCAGGTCGTAGTTGACGAGCATCGAGCAGAACTGCAGGTTGATGCCCTCCGCTGCGGCCTCGGTCGCGATCATGATTGTGCCCTCGGTGCGGAAGTAGTCCACGAGCGCCTTGCGCCGATCCACGGCGGCGATGCCGGTGATCAGGTCGCCGTCTTTGTTCTTTTCCAACCAGGCCCGGTAGATCTCAGTCTGCTCCGGCAAGTTGTTCGAACCGTTGAACAGAACGAGCCCCTCCCCTCGACCCGCCTCCCGCAGAGTACGTGCGATGTACTCCTGCGTCTTGGTCGACTCGGTGAAGATGATCACCTTCTCCGGAGCTTGCAACTCACGCAACCGCTCGAAGCCAAGGTCGAGCGCCTCTCCAAGCTTGACCGCCTTCTGATTCTCGGTGATAGAACGAGCCAACGCCGCGTACTCACGCAGCTCCGCAACCTCGGCACGCATCGCCTCCAGCAACGACGCGTCCAGCGGCACAGAGGAGCGGGCTTCCGTGCGTCCGCTGATCTCTTCGGCCTCCTCCAGCTCCTCGCTGGTGATCTCGTCGTCGACGGCAAAGTCTGCTGCGACCAGACCACCGCGGCCGTCGCGACGCTGCCCGGCGGCAACCTCATCGGCCAGACGGTTGGCGATATTCTCCAGCGTGCTCGCGACCGCGTAGGTCGACGAACCGAGACGCTTGCGGATGATCAGGGCACAGAGGTGACGCTGACTGTCCGCGAAGGCAAAGAGCTCATCGCGCTGCAGGTAATCGTTCACCAGATCGTAAAGCCGCGCCTCGTCGGGCGACGGGGTGAACTCAACCGTCATCGGCAGGCGCTTGGTGAAGTGGATGTACTTGTCGGCATCGCGCCGCAGCGTGCGCTTCGAGACGGTGGCGACACGCTCGACCAGGTCGTCGTCACCCCCGAAGGCACGCTTCTTGACATACCGCTCCCGGAACGTATCAAGGGAATAGAAGTAGTCAGGGTCGAAGATCGAGACCAGCCCATACAGTTCCTCGAGCTTGTTCTGCAGCGGCGTCGCAGTCAGCAGGACGGTCTTGTGTGCACCGCCAACTATGTGCGCGACTGCCTCGGCGGCCTTGGTTTTGCCCGTCCAGAAGTTCCGCAGCCGGTGTGCCTCGTCCGCAACCACCAGATCCCATGCCCTGAGCAGTGCGGTCTCATGCCGGAGCGCGAACTCGTAAGAGCAGATCAGCACCTGAGTCGGACTTCGAGCCACACCAGCTAGCAACGTGTCCTTCGACTTTGAATCGAGAATGGCAGACGGAAGCAGAAACTTTTCATACAACTCCTGCTGCCACTGCTGCCGAAGGCTCGACGGGGCAACGATCAGAATGCTGCGGCGGCGTTCCGCCCAGTACTGCGAAATGACGATGCCCGCCTCGATCGTTTTCCCGAGGCCGACCTCATCGGCGAGGATCACGCCCGGCAGAAACGGTGTCTGCAGCGCGAACAGGGCGGCGTCGATCTGGTGCGGCTTCGGCTCCACTTGGGCGTCAAACAATAGACCAGCAATCTTACCAACATGGTCATTCGCATAGCTGCACTGCAACTGGTGTGCAAAGTACTTAGCTTGGTAATCGGTAAGAGGAGAGACCATCAGTTCCCCCTCTGCGCCGAGAAAAGCCACCACTGCGCGGCTTCAAACGCACAACTACCACCAGGCCCACAAACAAGCGCCAAACTATACGTCACTTAGTCCCGATCCTCCATGCCGAAGGAACACATCTGTTCCAGCGATTCAATCCCGCCACCTACGTTACCGCTAGGCTCCGACAACTCGAGTGTCCGTCACCCAGCCTGCGGGGACAGCATCGGGCCACGCAGCCAAGACAGTGGTGATTTGCTTTACATTTTCTCATGACTTCCCAACCCAAGCAATTGTCCGTCACAGAGCTTGAAAGTCTCCGTTGATGCATCACCCCAACAATCAGACCAAATCACGGCCGACAACCACCCACCGGCACCAGCCTCTCGCACCAGCAAGTACCATTTGCAATGCATTGGACACAGTCAGACTGAGATACCCCTCCCGTTGCGACGCGGATCCATGTTGGCGGTTACGTCTGGTTACCCTGTTCGATCGCCGGCAACTCATCCCGCGACTTCGGCAAGTCGTAGATGAACAATGTGCCCTTTTGCGTCCAGTACATGTGGGTTCGGGTTCTACCTTCGCCATACTCGTGCGCCTTCAATTGCGTGTGCCCCTCCTGCGCGTACGCAGACCTCTGCCTCGGGGTAGGCAAATTAAGCAGGAAACTCAAGAATTGCGTTTCAATCAGCCCCCTACCGATTGGCCGCCTCAACACCCAAGCCGCCAACAACTACCACGAGAACCACACCGCTAATGTCGACGACAGGCGCACACCACTGGTTATCTGGGGCTTCAACACCCAAGCCACCGGTAGGCACCCTATTGGCACACAGACCAAAGAGCAGGTCCGACGCGACCTCACGGCAGTGCCGACCGCACGGCCCTTGAAGAATCCAGTCCGGATCCACCACATTCGTTGGGGTTTCCTCCAGCAGGCATCCTTCCGAACCCGCTGCATCCTCAACCTTCGCCTCTTCAAAAGGATGCGCGCCACCATCACCGACAATGGTCAACACCTCGTCGGAGCAAACTCCATAGCACCACCCAATGTCATTCAGCTCGGATCCTGGGGCAGTTCTCTAGGACCCGCACAGCCCGCCGCCACACCTAACAACACTGGGCAAACAAAAAGCCCGCTGGAATCAGCGGGCTCTTCCTAGATGTACTGCCTAGTGACTTGACGACTTTCGTCGAGGGTTCGAGCAAAAGCATCGTGGTGGAGCTAGGGGGATTCGAACCCCCGACCTTCTCATTGCGAACGAGACGCGCTACCAACTGCGCCATAGCCCCGATGTTTCCCCACATTCAGCGGGAAAGACCTGAATAGCTTATCACGGTCCCCGGTTCGGCCTGCAACTTGGCTCCCGCTCAGGGGGAGGTGGTCCTGCTCACCACCGTCAAACATCAGCCGCCAGCAGCCAGCCTGGACCTACCAGCCGCCACCTACTGCGCTCGGCGCTTTTCGAGCACCGCTTCCAGGTCCAGGTTGAAGTCGTCTTCCTCGACCATCGGTCGCAGGTTGACCACCGGGCTGGCGGTGGCCGCCATTGGCCGTCCGACCTTGCTCTCCACCTGCGGCACCCCGCGCAAATCGGTGTCGATGTGGACTTGGCGTCGAACGGTCTTGGCCTTTCGCACAGCCACGGGCACCGGCAGTTGCGGCACCGTCCAACCGGTGGCCACCTCGGCCGCCACCGACTCGGTCAGCTCAATCGCCGAAGCCACCGGGGCCGCCTCCTCCACTTCGACAACCTCAGTCACTTCGGTAACCTCAGCCATTTCAACTTCAACCACAACCGGTTCAGCCGCCTCCACGGCCTGTTCCGAACCAGCCTGCCCCGAAACAACCGCAGCCGAAGCACCCGACACCGTCTCCGAAGCAACCGGCGCCACCCGGGTCCCACCCCGGGCATCCACCTGCTCCTGCAAAGCCTGGAACTGCTGGTCTTCCCGCTCACGCGCCCGCTCAATGTTGATGGCCGCCAGCCGCGAACCGCCGACGCTCCCAACCAGCAGAGCACCCGTTCCGGCCGTCCACCACCAGCTCGCCACCCCGGTGGCACCCAGGAACACCGTCAGCAGCATCAGTGCCGCAGCCACCCCCACCGTCACCAGGCGACGCTGGGCGGCAGCGGCTTCACGCGAGATGCGCGCGGCCCGCTGGGCTTTCAGGGCGGCCAACTGCCGGGTCTGCTCGGTGGTCATCCGCAGGGTGGTGGCGGACCGGGGCCGGTGTGGCCGAGAGGCTGACGATTCGTAGCTCATGGCTGTCCCACTTTCCGAGGGGCTGGACGCATTTTTCAGTAAAGGCATGGGGGCGGGCCTCCGCCCGCGAGTGGTGGGGTTCAGCGCCGGCGGTTCCTCCAGCAGGCGCAGCTCAGTCGAGAATCGGTCGCCGTCACGCGAGAGTACCAACGCTTGACGGCGCCCCACAATTCGCGGTGCCACTATGCCTCCCACCAGGAGGAACACCGTTGCTAGAGCCAGACCACCTAATACCACAACTCCAACTTAGGTCAGGGTCTGCCAATTGGCTTGCGACGCCCCGGGGGTGTTGGAACTTTACCCGCTCAGGGCTGGTACCGACCGACGATTCGGCGCTCGACTAGGCCGCCTTCGCTCAGCATCTCGGCGTCGACCGCGAACCCCTCGTGGTCGGCCCAAGCCCCGGCGATGCACATGTAGCGCACCCGCAGCCCTTCGTGGCGCAAACCCAGCCGACGGGCCACCCCGAGCGAGGCCGCATTTTCGGGGCGAACGTTGATTTCGAGTCGGTGGAGCCCCAACTCGCCGATCACCAGGTCGACCACGGCGGCCACCGCCAGCGAGGTCACCCCCTGCCGGGCCCACTGCTGCCCAATCCAGTAGCCCAGGTTGCCCTGGCTCATGGCTCCGCGCTGAACCCCGGAAATGGACACCAGCCCGGCCACCTCACCGTCCGCCTCGATCACCATCACCAGCGATTCCCCGTCGTGCATTTGGCGTTCGACGCGCCGGCGGTACTCCCCTGCGGTGGGCAGCAACTCGTTGGAGCCCGGGGGCAATGTCGCCTCCCACGGGCTCAGCCAAAGCCGGTTTTGACGGCGGACCGCCTCCAACTTCTGGTGATCCGAACCCCAGGCGGGCCGGATCCGCAGGTGGCGGATAAAGGTATCTGGCCGCAGCAGACCGTTCGCCCCGGGGGCGGGAAAGTCGAGGGTGAGTTCCTCGACGCTTCTCCCCCACACGCTGGGAGCCCGCAGGCGTTCCCACCAGGACGGACTCACGGGCACGCCGTCCACTAGTCCAACACCAGGCACTGGAGGGCGTCGCCCGCCCGCACGTTGGTCACGTTTTCGGGGACGATCGCCAACGCGTTCGAGGCGGCCAGGGCGGAGAGCCACAGGGAGGCGGGTTTGCCCATCACGCGGGCCTGGTAGCCCTGGCGTGGATCCCCCACCAGGCGCACGCGCACAAACTCGCGCCGTCCGCGGGGCGAATACCAGCCGCGGTCGACCCGGGCCTGCACGCTCGGGCGGGTCAGCTTGGCCCACCCCTGCATTTGGCGCAGTGCCGGTCGAACGTACACTTCGAAGCAGACCTGAGCGGAGACGGGGTCGCCGGGCAGACAGAAGATCGGGGTGCCGTCACCCACCGTGCCGACCCCCAGGATGTGCCCGGGCCAAGCGGCCACGTTGTCGAACCGGACGGTCCCCAGCGTGCCCAGCACCTCCCGGACGGTGTCGCCCGAACCGTAGGAAATCCCACCGGTGGTGATGATCAGGTCGGCCCGAACCAGCTGGTCCTCAATCGTGTTTTTCAGGATCGAGCGGTTGTCGGGCACGGCCGGCACCCGAAACACTTCCGCCCCGGCATCGGAGATAGCGGTGGTGAGGGCGTGACCGTTGGCGTCAAACACGGTGCCGGGCCGGGCCTTCGAGCCGGGCTCCACCAGCTCGTCCCCAATCGAGAGGACGACCACGCGGGGACGCGGGTGCACCACCACGCGCGAGCGGCCCACCCCGGCCAGCAGCGCCACCTGCCGGGCCCCGACGCGAGTGCCGGGCCGCAGGACAATGTCGCCGCGCTCCACATCTTCCCCCTGGAAGCGGATGTTTTCGCCCACTGCCGGCTGGGTCCGTACCTGGACGCTGGCCACCCCGTGGTCGGTGAACTCGAGCGCCACCACCGCGTCGGCCCCTTCGGGCACGGGCGCGCCGGAGGCAATCCGCACGGCGGAGCGGGCCACCAGCACGGTCGGGCTCACATCCCCCGCCCGCACCTCGGTGGTCACCTGCAGGGTGACGGGATGGTCCGGGTTGGCCCCGGCCAGGTCCGCGGTCCGCACGGCGTACCCGTCTCCGGCGGCCACGTTGGCCACGGGCAGGTCAAAGGGGGCCTGGACTTCCTCCGCCAGCACGCACCCGACCGCATCGGAAAGTTGAACATCCAAGGGGGGTTGTTGGCGGGCCGAACCCAGACAATCCTGATAGAACTCAGCAACAGAACGCATGCTCTAAGTCTCGCAGACAAAGCGCCGTTTCGGTTAGCTCACGCTCCGAGTTCGCCGGCTTCACCTACGATGGTTCTGTGAGCGTAGCAACAGCGAAATCGAATTGGCGCCGGTGCGTGCGGGCCCGGCGACTGGCCGCCCACCAGGCCGGCCTGCTGCCAGCGGGCAGTGCTTTCTGGGCGGGGTTAGAGGCGGTTTGGGTGGCCGCCGGCCAGGGCGGGGTGGCCGCCTACGTCCCGGTTGGGACCGAGCCGGACGTGCGCGTGTTTTGGGGCGAGCGGGACCGGGTCCTGCTGCCGCGCCTGTTCTCGGTGGACGAGTCGGAGCTGGCGGGGGCGCCGCTGGCGCCGGGTCAGTGGGCCTGGTGGAGCCCCGGGGAACTGTGGGAGCAGCCACGCACCTGGGCCCCGGGCCAGCCGAGCGCGGATCGGCCGGGTTCACTAGCGGAGGTCAGCCTGGTGCTGGTGCCGGCCCTGGCGGTGGACGAGGCGGGGACTCGTCTTGGCCAGGGGGGCGGCTGGTATGACCGGGTGCTGGCGGACCTGCCGCCGGGGGTGTTGACCGCGGCCATGGTCTACCAAGCGGACTTTCTGGCGGGGGCGGCGCTGCCCCGGGAGGACCACGACGTGCCGCTGTCGTTTGCGGTCACCGAGAACGGGGCCTTCCCCCTCCAGTAGTGCTCCACAGCCAGCGCGGACCCCGGTTTTCCACTGGCGGCAATCGGGCCCCTGGCCGCGCCCCCGCTACGGTGGCACCCTGACTGGATGAACACCTGGTGGCGTGGCACTTCGAAGGTCCTGCGGACCCTGGCTCTGGCGGGCGTAACCCTGACCGTGCTGGGGCTCGGGGTGCTGGCGCTGCGCGCCCCGGGGGACGGGTCCCCGGTTTGGGTCACGACTCGCGACATTGAGTTGGGTGGGCAGGTCACCGGGAAGGACCTGCAGTTGGTTACCGTCCCCGCCGCAGCTCTTCCCGACCTGGCCCTTCCCGCGCAGGAGGGACCGCCCGGCTTTGTGGCGGCGCGGTTCCTGCCGGCCCGGACGGTGCTGACCCAGGTGGACGTGCGGGGCTCTGAACGTGCCCGGCTGCTGGCCGCGGATGAGACTCTGGTTGAGGTGACCGCAAGGAGCGGCAGCTTCACACCCGGGGATGTGGTTGATGTCTGGGGTCAGGCGGCGGACTGCGTCGAGTTGGCCTGCCCGCCCACCCTGATGGCCGCCGAGGCCCGGGTCTTGCAGCAGGCGGAGCCCCCGGGCTGGACCGAAGCAGAGGGGGTGCTACTCAGTTTGGCGGTCCCGGCTTCGGCCACCGCCGACGTCCTCTGGGCCGCCCAAAACGGCACGCTCAGTCTGACGCTCCGGCCGGGCTAGGGACGCGGGCTCCAGTGCGGGGGCCGATCCTCCTGCAGGCGCCGGTCGTTGGCGGTCTCCCCCTGCTGCTCGGGGACGGGTTCGTCGTCGCTCAGCTGGGCTGGTTCCAGCCAGGTGGGGGCCAGGCCGCGTTCCAGTCGCGCCTGATCAATAGGGTTGATCTGTACTACGCGCCGGCGCCGCCGAGGGGAGGAAGCCTCACTCAACGGTGGGCTCCTCCAGTTCAACTTCGAGTTCGGGCTCATCTTGGCCCTGGAACGGCGTTTCCTCCGGCAGGTCCAACGCGGCCCGGTTCCGGCGGACCACATTGCGCAGAACCGCGTCCGACTGGGCCCCCCGGCGATGCAGACCCAGGGTCTTTCGCAATTCCTCCACCAGTTCGTCGCCGCCCAGCTCGGGGGCGCCCTGGATGATCCACTGGGCCACCTCGTCTAGTTGATCATCCCCGTAGGCTGCCAACGGCAGACCCGGGGCGATCGAAGGCCGACCCTCGCGGGCTTTGATTTCGCGCAGGTGAGCAGCCGTGTCCTCCAACTCGAACAGGCTCTCCTCCTGGGTGGGGGCTTCCTCCTGCTCCGCTTCGGTGGCCTCTTCGTCCTCGGTGGCTGACTGGTCCTCCCCCATCGGGTTTGGTTCCTCATCCAGCAGATCCAGTTCGGCGGCGGTGGCCGGACCGGCCTCCACCTCGATCAGGGTCGGTTCGGGGCGAAGTTCAGGGTGCCGGTCGTAGAACTCGTCGACGGCGTCCAGGACCAGCTGGACGATCGCCTCGGCCTCCTTGTTCGGGTCGATGAAAACGGCCATCGACAGCTCAATCCGGACCTTCCACCCCTGCTCTTCCAGCAGCTCCGGGATCAGCCGATCCCGCACCCGCAGGGAGGGCTCAGAGATGTAGTCATCGTCATCGGTCAGCACCGCCACCAGCAGTTCACCCGGCACCTCCGGGTGCCCAATGCCCAGCGGGATCCGCAACCCACCGGGGACCCCCAGGTTCGGAACCACGTTCAGGCCCAGGCCGTACAGGCGCTCGGCCAGATCCACCAGCAGGTGGTCCGGGGCTACCTCCAACGTCGGCCACGGGGTCTCGCTTTCCGCCTGGACGGTGCTCCCGAGCTTCAGCAGATCCACCAGCATGTGGGCGCCGGGTTGGCGCAGTCGCTCGGTGTCAACCTCTGCCGGATCGAAGGCCGCGATCAGGTCCAGGTCCCCCCGAGCGGTGCGCAGCACCTGGGCCAGCAGGTGTTCGCCCCCGGGCTGAGAGTACGGCCCAAAGTCGTGGATCACGCGGCCGTGCGGCGTCTTGGCGTAGCCCACCGCGACAATTACCCGGTCGCGGCGCAGTCCGTGGGCGGCTTCCGGTCCGATCACCACGAACGGTTCGGTCCGTCCGGCCCGGACAAAGCCGCGCAGCGTCGTATCGGTCGCCACCGCGGTTCGCAGGGCCGCCTCAATCCGTTCGGCATGCCGGTCATTCAGGGCGACCACCGCCAGGGAGACGTCCGCCTGGTGGTGGGCGTGCTCGCGCACCCGCTGAACCACCGCCTCCACCTCGGCGGCCGAAGACTCAATCGCGTGCAGACCCGGCGCGGGCATCCCGGTCCCATCCACCAGCTGCAGGTCCAACCGACCCTGAGTCCGCCGGGACGGAATCGAAATTCCGGCCGACCCCACGTCGTAGCGGCTCAGCAGCCCCACGATGGCGTCGTTGACCCGCTGCGGCTGCGGGGTCATGGTTACCTTCGGCAGGGCGCGGGCCAACTCGGCAAAGTTTTCCTGCTGCGGTCCCCCCGGGCCCACCGCAATCACCTGGCGCCCCCGAGCCAGCACCGGAATCAGAGCCGGCAACGACACCTCGTCCAACCCGGCCAGCAGCACCACGTCCACGTGGCGTCCCCAGGGCACCACCAGCGGCACCAGGGCCGGGGCGGTGATCACGATTGGCATCAGGCGCCAGCTAATAGGTTGGCGCGCATAGTAGGCGGCGGCAGCCATCGGCACCGCCAGTTCGCGCTGGGTCTGCTCGTAGTTCGAGCCGATCTCGGCCAGGGCCTGCTGGCGCAGCCGCATGATCCGCGAGCGCGCCTGCGGCCCGAGCGAAGCAGCCTGCTGCCCCTCCAGGTCCCGCAGCTCCCCCAGGGCGTCCTGCAGCTGGGAGGGGTCGAACCCACCCAGGCGCGGATCCTGACTCAGCATCATCGACAGCGCGGTCGCCCACCAGGCGAGGTCCACCTCCAACGACAGGGCTTCCCCGTCGACGCGGCGCTCCTGCAGGTCGGCCATCAACTCGCCCAGCCCCATCGCTTCGAGGCGGCTGGCAATCCGGACCCGTTCGGGCAGTTCGCGGGCCCCAGCCGGGTCGGCCGCCAGCGCGTCCATCAGCCCGCCGAGTTCCTCCATCGACAGTTCGTACAGGTTCCCGTAAACCGGTTCCAGGTAGCGGTTCAGCAGGTGCAGGCTCTGCATCAGCAGTTCGAAGGTGGCCAGGACCGCGGTGATGTCGGCCGGTACGGTCGGCCAGGTTTCGGGCGCGGCCAGTTTGCGCCACTGGTCCCGCCGCTCCTGCACCGACACCAGTTCCCGGTGCAGGTCCGGCACGTGGGCCCCGGGCACCAGCAGGTCTTTTGCCTGCTTGACCAGGCGGCGGCGCTGGGAGCCCCGCAGGTTGATGCCCCGGTCGCGGCGCCACTCCTTGCTGGCGGTGGCCAGGACCATGTCGGCGGCGGAACGCTCAAACACCCGGGGGACGAAAACATCCAGGCTCTGGCGGACCCCCCGCAGCAGGTCCAGTTCCGCTTCCCAGTCGCGCACGTTGGCTGCCAGGCGCAGTCCGGTCTTGGCCGACACCGCCTGCATGTCCCGCTCCGTCTGGGGCAGGACCCGTTCGGACAGTTCACGGACCGCGTGCAGCGCCTGCTCCACGCTGGGGTCGTCCAGCAGCTCCACCCCGGTCCACCAGTTCCGCAGTACGTCGCCGGAGAACATGCCGAGGCTCGACGCCTGCTGCAGCAGTTCGCGGGCGGCCTGCCCCTGGTCGGCGGCCAGGGCTTCCAGTGAGGCTCGGCTGAGTCGGACCCGGGTGGTGGGACCACCTGGAATTGAAGTCAGATCGGTTAGCACCTGAAGGGCATCGAAGGCTGACACTCCCCATTCGGGAAACTCCTGGTGCAGGCTCTCGGTGTAGGAAGACAGTTCCTCCCGGCGACGCCGGAGCCGGGTGCGCATCTCGTCAATCGCGTCTTTGTCGAAGTCGTCGGAGGCATCCAGGAAAGCCGACTGCAGATGCTGTTGCACCGTCTCGGCCGACCGGGCTGTCCCCCCAATCAGGTTGGCCACCCCCGCCACCCCTTCGCGGGTGAGGGCGTCGGCCACCGCCTGCTGGGCCGCCCCCTGGGCGGCCACCACCAGAACGGATCGGCCCTGGGCCGCGTGTTCAGCGGCAATGGCCGCCACCGTGTGCGAGTAGTCCTCCCCGGCGGGGGCTTCCACCAGCACCGAGTTGGGGCCGGTGGCCGCCTCGATCACGTCGGCCAGCTGCGGGGGTTGTTCCCCGAGGCCGCGCTCGGCCCACGGGTCCCGGTCCCCAGGGTTTGGTGGGGCCGGCTCAAAGTCCAGTTCGCCGCGTGCCTGAGCATCTCCCGCCAGGGCCCGCACCGGCGCCGACAGGCTCAACCACTGCGGGGCGCCCAGCTCGCGCAGCAGGGCGGAGGTGGGGTGGGAGAACACCCCGACCGAGAGGGTGTCTTCCAGCTCGAACCCGGGGACGGCGCCCCCTGCCTCGCGCACCAGTTGCAGGGCGGCTTCGGGCGAGAACCCGTGGCGGGTCCGAACCAGGTTCAGCAGGTCGGCGGTCTCAATCGGCTGGCCGTAGCGCGAGAGCACCATCAGCAGCCGGTTGGAAATCTCAATGCCCGGGCGCAGCGCCAGGTAAATCTCCGAGTCCTCCCCCATCGTCATGTCGATCGGGCGCAGCAGAATCGGGGTGGTCCGGCGGGCGTCGTCTTCGAGCCAGCGAGCCGTCCCGATGGACAGGTACAGCGTGACCGAGCCATGATCGTCAATCATCCGCTGGGCTTGGCGCAGGACATCCAGCGCGGCCGCCTCGCTCACCCGCTGCTGATCAGAGTCGCGGAACAGGTTCGAAAGTTTGGTCGGGTGTTCGGCGTAAAGCTGGGCCAAACCGCCCGGGTGGGGGTGGCCCAGGTCGAGGCGGGTCAGCGGGTTGCTGGCCAGCTCCTGGCGCATGGTGTCCGCCAGCTGGGTTCGCCAGTCGTCAACCACCGCGCGAAATGGGCGCGGCTGGTCGGCCGGGGTCTGCTCAACCGGCGGGGCAGAATCCTGCTCGGCACCGCTCTGACTCAGGCGGCTGAAGATGCTTGGGCTCACGCCTAATACACTAACCGGACCTTGGGCAATACCCCAACAGGCGTGCCGAAGTTGCGCATTTTTCCGCCGACAAAAGCGCGGGGCACACTCCGCCCTGACCTGCGTTTTTCGGGCGCCAACCACGCGCACCGAACCGGTGCCCGCGAGACGATTCGAACGTCCGACCTACCGCTTAGGAGGCGGTTGCTCTATCCCCTGAGCTACGCGGGCGGGGGTGGACCCCACTACCCTAGCACTGGGGTTTATCCGCCCGAAAATTAGCGCCGTTCCCAGCTTTGGGTTGGGCTGGGGCGCCGATCGCGGTGCCGGGAGGGAACGGTCATCACCGGGCAGGTGGAGTGGTGCAGCACCGTTTGCGAGGTGGACCCCAGCAGCATGCCGGCGAAGCCTCCGCGCCCACGGGTCCCGACCACGACCAGGTCCACCGCGGTGGAGAACTCGGTCAGGAGCGCGGCCGGCGATCCGTCCAGCACGTGGCGGGCCACCCACATGTCCCTCCCGTTTAGCGCCTTCTCAATCGCGGAGTTCAGACTCTCCATAATGTCGTCCAGCAGCACCTGGCGATCGACCGCCACCGGCAGCCAGGCCATTGCCCCGCCGGCCGTGGCCACCGGAATCGCTACCACCGCGGTCAGCTCTGCCTGCCAGGCAAAGGCCAGGTCCACCGCCTTGACCAGCGCGGTTGAGGCCTGGTCCGAGCCGTCAACCCCAACCACGATCCGCTCGATCGGAGTGAACGGCTTGCCGGACCTGTGCGGGGGCACCGTGACCACCGGGCACTTGGAGTGGGCCGGAACAGCCGAGGAGACCGCGCCCAGGAGCCGGTCGGCAAACCCGCCGCGCCCGCGCGAGCCGATCACGATCAGGTCGCACTCCTTGGACAGCTCAGCCAGCACAATCGAGGGGTCACCCACCAGTGCGCTCACTTCGGGGTCCACCCCCACCTGTTCCCGCACGGCCGCGGCCGCCTCGTTCGCGGCGTCCAACGCCCCCTGGTGCAGCGACTCATCGTCGACCACCGCAAACCCACCGTCCAGGGCCGCCGCACTGTAGGAAGCGGTCGGGTACGCGCACACCACCGTCAGGTGTCCATTTACCCGTTTGGCGTGCTCCCCGGCCCAAAGTGCGGCGTCAAGGGACTCTCGGGAGCCGTCGACTCCAACGACGATCTCTGTCTGGTCCATCAGATCTCCTCCAGCTAGCTCTGGTTCTATTTTGCACTGTTTTTTTTGATACGTGCGTCACAGTTGGACAACAAGGCGTGGTTGGGGGAGTTCCGGGCACTGTTTGGCCGCCCGCCCCCGGATAGCAAAACTGGCACCGATTTCTCGGTGCCAGTGTGATGCTCTGTGTCAGCCTTAGATGCGCACGAACCAGCCGCCCCCGCGAACGGGAGAGAGCTGCGAAACGTATCCGTAATCCAGAGCTTCGATCATCATTCCGTTGCCCACGTAGATGGCCACGTGACCCGGGTAGGCGACGACGTCGCCGGGCTGGGCCTCAGAGGCGGGAATCATGGTGCCGGCAGCGGCAATTCCGTCAGAGCTGTGCGGCAGGTTGACCCCAACCGCAGCAAACGCCATTTTCACCAGTCCGGAGCAGTCCACCCCGGCCATCGATTCGCCACCCCACGCGTAGGGGATCCCCAGCAGCTGGTAGGCAGCTTCCACGACCGAGGAGGCGTTCACGGAGCCGGAAGGAACGTAGACGGGTTCCTCAACCAGTTCTTCGCGTTCCTCAGAGCGGGAGACTTCCTCGACCTCTTCTTCGACGGGCTCTGCCACCTCAACCGGGGCCTTGACCGCGACGGAAACTTCGTCACCCGGATCCCAGGCCTTATCCAGGGACACGATCGTGCCCACGGACTGGTCGGTCAGGTTGACCGAAGGATCAGCAAGCTTCGGCTTCGCCTCGGATTCCAAGGTGGGGGCGGCGTTTGCTACCCCGGCCAGTCCGGCTGTGACCATGATGCCCGTGGCGGTGACGCCAGCGGCTCGACGCAGAGTAATCCGGCCAAATTCAGAGGTCTGTGTTAGGTCCACCAACGGGGTGATCGGGCGTGCAGCCAGACGATGCCGACCTACAGTTCTCGATTTTGTCACTTATTAATCTCTCCTGATTGAGCCTACGAAGTTAGCTGTCGGGTTGGGGCCGGAGCGCCCCGTCCATTCGGACTTCACCCCAAGACCTTGCGGTCGGGATTCGGTTCCTCCGTCCTGCAGCGCGTCTTTCACCATCTGAGAGGCTGCAGATTCGGCTTCTCATCAGAGGCGGCATCACCCCGGGCGGGGATCGGCTAAAAAGAACAGTAGCATCCCGTTCAAAAAAATGTCACGTTTTGGTAACTATGCTCACCGACGCCGGTCCAAAGGGCGGGAAACTAGGGCAAAGTCACGAACAGGTGGGCGGCAAAGACCGGTTCCAGCACCAGTGGTTCACGCCCACCTTCGGGCCGGTCCAGGCCGATTTGGTACCCGCTGGGCACCCGTCGGATCCAGACTTTAGCGCCGGGTCGTGCGGAAAGCTCCTCGAACTTTTTCAGCAGCCACGGCTCGGCCTGAATGGGTTCCCCAATCCGGACAATGGTCCCGGTAACCTCGTCTTTTCCTTCCAACGCCGTTTCAATATTCACCTCAGTGGCGTTGCTCACACCGCGTCCGGGGACCGGATTGCCGTACGGATCAAACTCGGGACCGGCTAGGAGGTCTTCCAGGCGATCCTCAACCGCGGCGGACATGACGTGCTCCCACCGGCAGGCTTCGTCGTGAGCCTGAGTCCAGGACAGGCCGATCACGTCGACCAGGAGCCGCTCGGCCAGGCGGTGTTTGCGCATCACTTCGACGGCAATCCCCCGGCCCTCATCGGTCAGCTCCAGGCGGCGATCGTCGCGCACGGTCACCAGGTTGTCCCGTTCCATCCGGGCGATCGTCTGGGACACGGTCGGTCCGGAATGACCCAGCCGCTCCACGATTCGGGCCCGCAGCGGCGTCACCCCATCCTCTTCCATCTCGTAGATGGTTTTGAGGTACATCTCGGTGGTGTCAATCAGATCAAAGGACGCCATCACATCTCCTCTGCACGTGGACTCGCGGGCTTCAGCCCAACTCTACCGGGCAGTTCACCCTATGGTCTTTGGCAACATTTCTGCCGCTCCCTGCCCTAACGTATTGGCATGATGACACAGGAACTTCCCCCTCGCTCCCTCTGGCCACGCGATGGGCGATTTGGTGCGGGCCCCTCAAAAGTGCGTCCAGCTCAGATTGACGAATTGGGGCAGTCAAACCTGTGGGGAACCAGCCACCGGCAGGCCGGGGTAATCGGTCTGGTCCAGTCGATTCAGCAGCAGTTGCGGGAGCTGTTTTCGGTACCCGAAGGTTACGAAATCGTTTTGGGCAACGGTGGCGCCACCGCCTTTTGGGCCACCGCCTGCGTTTCGCTGATTCGCGAGTGGGGAAACTTTGCCGTCTTTGGCGAGTTCGGCGGCAAATTTGCCGCTGACGGCCGCTCGGCCCCCTGGATGAACGCGACGGTGGACGAGGCGCCCGCCGGCGAGTTGGCCATCATGAACACCGCGCTGCCCGGCGGCCTGGGGCTCGGCCCCGACGCCTACTGCTACCCGCACAACGAGACCTCCACCGGGGTCGTCTCCCCCCTGTACCGGGCCCCGGATCCCGAGGCACTTACCCTGGTGGACGCCACCTCGATCGCGGGGGCAGCCACGGTCGACCTCAGCCTGGTCGACGCCTACTACTTCTCTTTGCAAAAATGTTTCGGGGCGGATGCGGGCCTGTGGGTCGCGATCCTCTCCCCCCGCGCGGTGGCTCGGGCCGAAGAGTTGAACCGGCTCTCGAGCCGGCCCCAGTTTGGCATCTTGAACCTGACCTCGGCGATCAGGTCGGCTCGGAAGGGCCAAACGGTCAACACCCCCGCCATCGGCACCCTCCTGCTGGTCCACAGCCAGCTCGAATGGATGCTGGCCGAGGGGGGTCTGGCGGAAATGGCCGCTCGGGCCGAGGCCGGCGCCGACGCGATCATCCGCTGGGCCGAGTCCCGCCCCTGGGCCACCCCCTTCGTCGAGGTTCCCGCCTGGCGCTCACCGGTGGTCTCCACCGTGGACCTGGCCGAGGAGATTTCGGCCGGCGAGTTGGCGGCTCGCCTGCGCCCGGCCGGGATTCAAGACATCGAGGGCTACCGCGGGCTGGGTCGAAACCAGCTGAGAATCGCCTCGTTCCCCTCCATCGACCAGGCGGACATCGACTCGGTCTTGGCCTGCATCGACTGGGCGGTCGAGCACTAGTCTCCGCGCTGCGCCTGCTGCTCGGGCGGATCGGAGAGCGGCTTCAGGGTGATCGGGTCCAGGCCGGCCCGCTCGACCGGGCCAATGGCCCGCAGACGATACGGGCTGCGATCGACCTGCAGGTGAACGTCCCAGTGGACCTTGCCCCAGACCCCGACCAGGAGGGCGACGACCACGCAGGCAATCGCCCCGATCCCCAGTGACCAGCGAGCACCGAACTGCTCGCCAATCCAGCCGACGATCGGTGCGCCGAGCGGGGTGGACCCCATGAAGATCATCATGTACAGCGACATCACCCGCCCGCGAATCTCGGGCGCGGTGGAAATTTGGACGGCCGCGTTCGCCGCCGTGATCAGCGTGAGCGAGGCCAGGCCGGTCGGGGCCGACATGACCGCAAACCAGAAGTAGCTGGGGGCCAGGGCCAGCGCCGCCTCGAACAGGCCGAAGATCAGGGCTGCCCCCACGATCAGGCGCAGGCGCGGCCGGGCCCGGCGAGCAGCAATTAGCGCCCCGGCCAGAGACCCGATCGCCATGTAGGAGCCGAGCATCCCGTACTCGCCGGCGGACTTGCCGAACACCTCGGTGGCCATCATGGCCGAAGTCATCTGGAAGTTCAGCCCAAACGCCGAGACCATCCCCATGATCACCATGATCGAGACAATGTCGGGGCGCGAGCGGACGTAGGCGAAACCTTCGCGAATCTGCCCCTTCGCGCGCGGCACCAGCGGGGGCCGGCGGAGCAGGTCTGGATTCATCAGCGCCAGTGTCAGCACCGGCATCAGGAACAGGCCCGCGTTAATTAGGAACACCGGCCCCATTCCCACCCACTCGATGATCAGGCCGGAGACGGCCGGGCCAATCAGGCGGGCGGTGTTAAAGGCAGCCGAGTTCAGACCGACCGCGTTGGCCAGCGAGGTGGGCGGGACCAGTTCGGACACGAAAGCTTGCCGGGCGGGAGAGTCGGCCGCGGAGGCGACCCCACCCGCCAGCGCAAAGCAGTAGACCATCCACAGTTCGGCCTGGTTGGTCAGCACCAGCAGGCCGAGCCCCAGACCCAGAATCCCGGTGGAGGCCTGGGTGATCTGCAGGAGGGTCCGTCGGTTAACCCGGTCTGCTAGTGCTCCCATCCAAGGTGAGAGCACTAGCAGCGGAAGGAATTGCAGAGCCGTCACGATCCCCAGTTGGGAACCGGCGCCGTCGGTCAGGACGGTCAGCACCAGCCAGTCTTGCGCCACTCGCTGCATCCAGGTCCCGGTGGACGCCACGACGTTTCCGGCGATCCACAGTCGGAAGTTGGGATATTTGAGTGAGTGGAACGTTTTTGACAATTGGCTGGGCGCCTCCCCCGACAGCTAGTGAACGGTTCTGCTCTCTATTGTAGCCCCGCCTATCCCAGCAAAAGTTGCTGGATCGGGGTCATCGCGAAGTAGACCACGAACAGTGCGGCCACCACCCACATGAGCGGGTGGATCTTCCGGGCGTGGCCCCGAGCGATCTGGATGACGGTGTAGGAGACGAAGCCCACGCCGATCCCCACGGAGATGGAGTAGGAGAAGGGCATCATCGCGATGGTCAGGAAGGCCGGCAGGGCCATTTCCTGGCGGGACCAGTCGATCTCGGTCACCTGGGTCATCATCAGGAAGCCGACGAAGACGAGGGCGGTCGAGGCGGCCTCGGCCGGAACCAGCGTCATTAGCGGAGCGAAGAACAGGGCCAGCAGGAATAGGAGCCCGGTCACGACCGAGGCCAGACCTGTGCGGGCCCCCTCACCCACCCCGGCGGTGGATTCGACGTAGGCGGTGTTGGACGAGACGCCGCCCAGGCCACCGGCCATCGCGCCGAGCGAGTCGATCATCAGGATCCGGGCCGAGTGCGGCGGGGTGCCGCTCTCATCCAGCAGGTCCCCTTCGGCTCCGACCGCCACCATTGTGCCCATGGTGTCAAAGAAGTCGGCCAGCATCAGGGAGAAGATCAGCAGGATGACGGAGAGGACACCCAGCTTCTCGAAGGCGCCGAAGAAGTCGACCTGGCCCAGGGTGCCGAACTCGGGCAGGGAAACGGGCGAGCCGTGGAACTCGGGAACGGTCCCCATCCAGCCGGTCGGGCTGTCGTCCCCGGCCCCGGGAACCTTGGCCACGGCCTGGACGATGAAGGCCAAAATGGTGGCGCCAATGATGCCGAACAGAATGGCACCCTTGACCTTGCGAACGTACAGCACGATCACCAGTAGCAGGCCGAAGATGAAGATGGCCATGGGCCACCCGGACAGGTGTCCGTCTGCGCCCAGTTGGACCGGGGTGCCGGCCCCGGCGCGGATGATGCCCGCGTTGGCCAGGCCGACAAAGGCGATGAACAGGCCGATCCCAACCGAGATCGCGCTCTTCAGCTGCTGGGGAACCGCGCGGAAGACCGCCTCGCGGAAGCCCGACAGGACCAGCACCAGGATGATCAGGCCTTCCCAGAAGATCAGGCCCATCGCTTCCTGGTAGGTCAGGCCTTCCCCGCCGACCAGCGAGAACGCAACCATGGCGTTCAGGCCCATGCCGGCAGCCATCGACATGGGGAAGTTAGCGAAAACCCCCATCGCAATGGTCAGGAGACCGGCGATGAGGGCGGTGCCGGCGGCAATAGCCGCGGTGGTAATCGGGCCGCTTTCGGGGGCGGCAGCCGAGAGGATGGATGGATTAACGACCAAAATGTAGGCCATGGCGAAGAACGTCACCAGTCCGCCGCGAACTTCGCGGCTGACGGTGGAACCCCGCTGAGAGATCTTGAAGAATCGATCTAGTGCGCCGTTGGCAGGCTGAACCTGCTTCTCTGTGTCAGTGGTACTCACTCACGTCAGTTTGCCCAGTTCGGACAAGGCTTCCAACCGAGTCCGCTATTTGGGGGGCGGTCCTACCCGATGATATAATTGCGACCCACGTTCACTGGCGAAGGTCGTCAACCGTAATCTGGAACTCGTCGATTCGTGAACTCTGCATCGGCCACTGTGGCTTCCGCTTGGTGGTGTCAGTCTCAGAGTGGGCCCCGCAGCTGTGGTCCAGGGAAACTACCCGTCCGTCATCCGGGGACCATTCGTTGGCACAAACCCCGAACACCCGTCCCAGCGAGCCGGGCAGCTTCAGCAGGAACCCGCAGGTGGCGCAGGTCTGCTTGGCGGCCGGCACCGGTCCCTGATCGGAGGCGTACCACCGGTCAGCGGCCTGCTGGATCCCGTATTCGGAGAGCACCCGCGGGCGACCCAGCCCCAGCTCTTCCACCCCGAGCTCGTCGACCAGCTCCGGGTCAGTCTGCTCCAGGTTGGTCATCAGGCGCGGGTCGTTGGCACTGTAGGGCAGCACGTCTTCGCGGGAGACGTCGCCGGGGCGAAGCCGCTCTTCCCACGGAACCCACTCGGGGGCCAGCAGGGCGCCCTCGCCGGGCAGCAGCGACACCTCGCAGACGGTCACCGTCTTGGAGCGGGGAGCCCGGGCAACCGAGACCTCCCAGTCCCAACCCGGGTAGCCGGCGTCTTGGCAGTGGAACCGGTGGGCAGCCACGCCCTTGGCCACCATTCGAGCGCCCACGTGCTCACCCACCGACTCGGGCCGGGAAATTTCCACCGCCGCCTGCCGGGCCACCTCTACCGCCTCGAGCAGCAGTTCGTCGCGTCTTACCGACCGGTCCAGTTTCGGGGCCGGTTCATTGATCTCATTCTCAGGCACTAAAGTCCTCCGCTACTGCGCGCAGAACCTTGGCAATCTTGCCCGCATTGTCTGGGTATTTGCCGCGACGCAAAGAATCTGACGACGAGTCGAGCAACCGAATTAGGTCCTCAACCACCGGCACCATTTCCTGCGGCTTGCGGCGTTGGGCGCGGGCTACCGAGGGGAGCGCCGAAAGGGCCCGCACCGAGATTGCCTGCGGGCCGCGCCGGCCGTCGGCAATTCCGTATTCGACCCGTTGACCAGGCCTGGGCGCCGGAAGATCGTCGGGCAGTGCCGAGGCGTGCAAAAACACCTCGCGCCCATCCTCGCCGCCAATAAACCCGAATCCTCGGTCGACGTCGAAAAACTTCACCTTACCGGTAGGCACGGCAACCCCATTTCTTCCGAACCGCTTTTTGGTCACAAATCCTCAGAACAAGCATAGTACCCAACGAGTACCGTGTCATTGCCGCCAACAGAAAGTTATGCTTGAAGCCAACTGATCGGAGGGGACATGAAGACCAAACACAACTGGCTGGCCCGCCTGGGTGGGGCTGCAACGGTCGGGCTGGCGACGGTGCTGCTGGGGGTGGCCGCCTCGGCCGAGCCGCCACTGGCCATCACCGACCGGGTGACCGACCCAAACGGCTTCCTGGACGCCTCCCAAACGCAGGAGGCGCACGACGCCCTGTCGGCCGCAGCCGAAGACGGATTGGCCCTCTACGCGGTGGCGGTCCCCACTTTCGACGGCCAGGACGCAACCGGGTGGTGCCTCCAAACCGGCGAGCAGTCCCACCTGGCCGGCGACTCAGTTATCTTCGCGGTCGCCTACGAACAGCGCGACGCGGCCTGGTGCACCGGCGCTGACTCCAACCAGGTCAGCGACTCCGAGTTGAACCGGGCCTTCGAAGCCGCCCGCAGCGAGCTGGGCCGGTCCAACCCGCTTCAGCCCGAAGACCTGACCGCCGCCATCGTCACCTTTGGCGAGCGAGTCAGTGCCAGCGCGAACGGCTCCAGCTCTGGCAGCAGTGTCGGCGCGCTCGTCTGGGTGGCAATCGCCATCATGATCGCGGCGGTCCTCGCGGTGGTGGTCTCATCCTCCCGTCGGGGTGCGCGCCTGCGAAAAGCGGGCCTGGGCCCCAAGGCCAGCCCCGCCGCCCAGCAAAAGCTGGTCGACGAATCCTCCCAGCAACTGCTGTACGCCGATGAGGCTCTGCGCCGAAGCGAAGACGAGCTGTCTTTTGCCACCGCCCAGTTTGGCACGCTGGAAACCAAGTCGTTGGCCACCGCAATTGAGGCGGCCAAGCCGGTGCTGCAGCAGGCTTTCGAAGTCCTGTCCCGGATGAACGACGAGCCGAACCTGGCCGCCAAAGCCCAGCTGGCCGGGCAAATTCAAGAGCTGGTCGGCCGGGTGATGCCGGCCGTGGCCACGGCCCAGAAGGTGCTGAAGGACCGGCGCGAGCGGGAACGGACCGCGGAGCAGCAGGCCGCACAGCTGAGCGAACAGATCGGTGAAGCCGACCGGCGTCTGGAGGCGGCCCGGGCCGAGCTGCAGAGCCTTCAGCAGCACTTTTCCGCCTCGTCCCTGGCTTCCATTGCCAACAATCCGGACCAGGCCGAGGCCGAGCTGACCGAGGCCCGCGAACACGTGGCCCAGGTGCAGCAGCTGGTGGCGACCGACCGGACCCGGGCGGTGCAGGAGCTGGATCTAGCGGCGACCGCCCTGGCCCAGGCCCTCCGCCTGATCGAAACGGTGACCGGAGCGCGGACGGCCCTGGAGCAGTCGGCCCAGGTGCTGACCGAGGCCATCGCCTCCATTTCGTCCGACCTGGACGACGTGGCCCGCCTCTCCGCTGACCGGGCCTCTTTTGCCCCGCTGGTGGACGAGGCCAAGGCGGCCATCGAGGCCGGGATCGCCGCTCGCTCCGGCCAGGGCGACCCGCTCTCCGCCATTGAACGCCTGCGGCTGGCCGAGGACGGCCTGGACCGGGCCCTCGCTCCCCTGCGTTCGGCCCACGACCAGTTCCAGAAGGAAACCCAAACCGCCCAGCAGCGGATCGCCGGGGCCCAAACCCTGGTCTTGCAGGCCCAGGCTCAGCTTCAGGCTCACGGTGCCTACGCCACCATGGAGCAGCGCAACAGCGTGGCCAAAGCCCAGTCGCTCCTCACCTCCGCCCAGTCGCTGCTGGAATCCAACCCCGGGCAGGCGGCCCAGCAGGCCACCCAGGCCGAGTCATTCGCCCGCAGCGCACTGGCCACGGCCCCGCAACCGGCCGGGCGACGCAGCTCCGGGATGAACATGAGCGACGTCTTCCTCTGGTCGATGATTCTGGGCAACATGGGCGGCGGACGCAGCTCCGGTGGGCACAGCTCCGGCTGGGGCGGGTCGAGCGGGTCCTCCTGGCGCGGCTCCTCCGGCGGGTTCGGAGGCGGCGGCGGCTTTAGCGGGGGCCGTGGTGGCTCCTCCGGCTTCTAGTAACCCCTATCACCCGGACCGCCGGGCAGATACGATGGACTTACCTACCTATTAAAGGAGAAACAATGGCTCAGAAAGAATCCGTATTTGGCCGGGTGTCACAGCTTCTTAAGGCCAATATCAACGCCCTGATTGACAAGGCGGAAGATCCAGCCAAAATGATTGATCAGCTGATCCGCGACTACACCAACGAAATCGTGGAGGCCGAAAAGGCCGTGGCCCAGACCATCGGTAATCTGCGCCTGGCCGAAAAGGATCACGAGGCGGACGTGGCCGCCGCCAACGACTGGGGGCAAAAGGCCCTGGCCGCCTCGAACAAGGCTGAGGAATGCCGCGCTTCGGGCGACACGGCCGGCGCCGACAAGTGGGATGGCCTGGCCAAGGTGGCCCTTGGCAAGCAGATCTCCTTTGAGCAGGAAGCCGCCACCGCCGAACCGCAGATCGCCACCCAGCAGCAGACCGTGGAGCAGCTGAAGGCCGGACTCTCCCAGATGAAGGAGCGTCTGTCCGATCTGAAGACCCGCCGCGACCAGCTGGCTGCCCGGCAAAAGACCGCCGAAGCGCAGGCGAAGGTGAACGACGCGATCAAGTCGATCAACGTCCTGGACCCGACCTCTGAGCTGGCCCGCTACGAAGAGAAGATCCGCCGGGCCGAAGCCCAGGTTCAGGGGCAGATGGAACTGGCCGGGGACTCGCTGGAGGACCAGTTTGCGGAGCTGCAGACCGACGCTTCTCAGCTGGAGGTGGAGGCCCGCCTCGCCGCGTTGAAGAAGAAGGATTAGTTTTACCCAATCGTGGGGGGCGCCTTGATCGAGGCGCCCCCCACTTTGGTTTTGACCTAATTTAGGCAGTAGAAAGGGCGGCTCCGCAGAGCCGCCCTTTCCAGTTCGATTACTTCACGTCGTCGTCGACCCAGTCGAACGTCCGGGTGACAGCCTTCTTCCAGAGGCGGTAGGTGCGTTCCACCTCAGTCTTGTCCATCTGCGGCTTCCAGCGCTTGCCCTCGGCCCAGTTGGCAATGACGTCAGCTTCCCCATCCCAGTAGCCGACCGCAATCCCGGCTGCGTAGGCGGCGCCCAGCGCGGTGGTCTCAGCCACCTGGGGAGCTACCACGTCCACGCCGAGCACGTCGGCCTGGAACTGCATCAGGGTGTTGTTTGCGATCATGCCGCCGTCAACGCGCAGCTCGGAAAGCTTGGCGCCGGAGTCAGCTTCCATGGCGTCCAGCACCTCGCGGGTCTGGAAGGCAGTTGCCTCCAGGGCCGCGCGGGCAATGTGACCACGGTTGTTGTAGCGGGTGAGGCCCACGATCGCACCGCGAGCATCATCCTTCCAGTACGGGGCGAAGAGGCCGGAGAAAGCGGGGACGATGTAGACGCCACCGTTGTCCTCCACCGTCAGGGCCACCTCTTCGATTTCCGGAGCGGACTCGATCAGCTTCAGGTTGTCCCGGACCCACTGAATCAGCGAGCCGGCCACCGCGATCGAACCTTCCAGCGCGTAGACGGCCTTCTGGTCGCCAATCTTGTAGCAGAGGGTGGTCAGCAGCCCGTTATCGGAGAAGACCACCTCTTCGCCGGTGTTCATCAGCATGAAGCAGCCGGTTCCGTAGGTGTTCTTCGCCATCCCGGGGGTGAAGCAGGCCTGGCCGAAGGTGGCCGCCTGCTGGTCGCCCAGGATGCCGGCGATCGGGGTGTCGATCAGCAGGCCCTGCTTGCGCCCGTAGCCGTAAACCTCCGAGGAGGAGCGAATCTCCGGCAGCATCGACATCGGAATGCCGAAGTCCGCGCAGATTTCCGGATCCCACTGCAGGGTCTTCAGGTCCATCAGCATGGTCCGCGACGCGTTGGTGACGTCGGTGGCGTGAACGCCGCCGTCGACCCCACCGGTCATGTTCCACAGGACCCAGGCATCGGTGTTGCCGAACAGGAGGTCTCCCGCCTCGGCCTTTTCCCGCGCCCCTTCCACGTTGTCGAGGATCCACTTGACCTTCGGCCCGGAGAAGTAGGTGGCAAGGCTCAGGCCCACCTTGGACCGGTAGCGATCCATACCCTGGTCACCGGCCAGTTCACGGATGATCTTGCTGGTACGGGTGTCCTGCCAAACAATGGCGTTGTAGACGGGCAAACCGGTGGTCTTGTCCCAGACGACTGCGGTTTCACGCTGATTCGTGATCCCGACGGCCGCCAGCGAGTGCCGGTTGATCTCCGCCTTCTGCAGCGCATCAGCTACGACGGCGCGCACAGACTCCCAAATTTCAATGGGATCGTGTTCCACCCAACCGGGGTTCGGGAAGATCTGCTCGAACTCTTGCTGTCCGACGGATACGATCTCACCCGAGTGGTTGAAGATGATCGCGCGCGACGAGGTTGTGCCCTGGTCGATTGCGAGAACATATTTCTCTTCAGACATGTTTTTCCTTACTCACCTTTCACTTCGTTGTGTGCTACAGCGGCCAGAAGTCCAGGGAGGACAGGCTGAGGGCGTAGGTCACGACCACAGCGACAACCGCACCGATGATGGGGCCGACGACCGGCACCCAGGAGTAGCCCCAGTCGGAGTCGCCCTTGCCCTTGATCGGCAGCACAGCGTGCGCGATGCGGGGGCCGAGGTCACGAGCCGGGTTGATGGCGTAGCCGGTCGGCCCACCGAGAGAGGCGCCAATACCGACGATGACCAGAGCAACCGCCAGCGGTCCGACCGCAGTCGGGGTGCCCCCGGCGACCAGGACGAAGACGATCAGGATGAAGGTACCGACGGCCTCAGTGACGAGGTTCCAACCGTAGGAACGGACTTCCGGTCCGGTCGAGAAGACGCCGAGCTTGTGCGCGGCCGGAGCATCCTCATCGAACTGCTTCTTGTAGGCCAGGTACATGATGATGGCGCCGATGAAGGCACCGAGGAACTGGGCTACCAGGTAAAGGGCAATGTTGCTGGCGGTGGCCGGGACCGCGAACTCGGAACCCATCGGCTGACCGTTGAGGGTGACGTTCGGGTCGTAGAAGGTTGCCACCCACTTGGCAATGGTTACGGCGGGGTTCAGGTGACCGCCGGTCTTCCAAGCGCCGTAGACACCGACAAAGACCGCGAGGCCCCAGCCAAAGTTGACCATGAGGAAGCCGGTGTCCTTGCCCTTATCCTTGGGGAGCAGGTTGTTGGCCACCACGCCTGTACCGAGGATGATCAGCAGCATCGTGCCGAAAAACTCGGATGCAAAAATCTCAAATGCATTCACTGTGTTTTGTTCTCCTTACGCGCTACATCGCGCTGTGGTCTGGTGGCACCGCGATCAGCTACGACTCACGATGCCACCTCCTGAGGGTGGGGCCGACCGGAAGAGGATGGTCGACCCCGGTTTACTTCGGGTGATACTAGACGTCCAACATTGGGCGAATCGGTTCCACCTCGTCGCGAACTGCCTGCGCCGCAGACTCATCGGTAATGAGTTCTGCTTCCCGGACCGCCTCGCATGCGCGGCGGTACAGGTCCATTTCGCGTTCCTTGGTGTCCTCGTCCCAACCCAAATAGTGGCCCATGATATCTGCAACTTCGGGCATTGCTGCCAGCCCCGCATCACGGTGCTCGTAAACGAGCCGAATCCGGTGCAGCAGAATGTCTTCCAGGTGCAGCGCCCCTTCGTGGGTCACCCCAAAGGCCACTTCAGCCCGCAAATACTCGGGTGCCTCAGCCAATGGTTCTCCCAGATCGGGGGTGTCTTTGATCATATCGAAGATCACATCGATATTGTTTCCATAGCGGTCCAGCATGTCTTCGATATGGTCGACGCTCAGCCCGGTTTCCCTGGCCATCGCCTCGCGTCGCGCCCACAGGGCCCGGTATCCATCCGCCCCTTCCAGCGGAGTCTTCCCGGTGACGCACGGCTGCTTTGCCGCCCGCTCTTTGCCCAGCATGAAGTCGACCGCATCCTCCGCCATCTGGCGGTAGGAGGTGAGCTTGCCACCCGCGATCACGGTCAGGCCGGGGGCCGCCTCGGTCACGGTGTGCTCCCGCGAGACCTTGGTCGACTTGGCCGCGTCCCCGTCGAGGGTGCCCGGCTGCAGCAGCGGCCGCAGCCCGGCGTAGGTGCCGATGATGTCGTCCTTGGTCAGCGGGTCCTTCAGCACCGAGTTGGCGTGCTCCAGCAGGTACTCGATGTCGGCCTCATCCGCGACTGGGTTCAGCAGGCTCTCGTGGTACTTGGTGTCGGTGGTGCCGATGATCCAGTACCGCTTCCAAGGAATGATGAACAGAACCGACTTCTCGGTCCGCAGGAACAGGCCCACTTCGGACTTGATCCGATCCTTGGGGATGACCAGGTGGATCCCCTTGGAAGCCAGCACTTTCAGGCCGCCGGTGGTGCCGGCCAGCGCCTGCGTCTTTTCGGTCCAGACGCCGGTCGCGTTGATGATGGCCTTGGTCTTGATCGTGTAGCGCTCGCCGGTTTCCAGATCCTCAACCACCGCACCGTTGACCCGGCCGCGGTTGTCCTTCAGGATCTCAATTAGCTGGGTGCGGCTGGCTGCCTTGGCCCCGTAGCGAACCGCAGTCCGGACCAGGGTGATCACCAGGCGGGAGTCGTCCACCCGGGCATCGTAGTAGACGATGGAGCCGTTCAGGGCGTCATCCTTCAGCGCCGGGCACAGCTTCAGCGAGCCCTTCTTGGTGTGGTGCCGCTGGATCGGAACGGCACCCGGATGGGCTGCCTGCGCGATGGCGTCGTACATTCCGACACCCACGGCCGAGTAGGTGCGCTCCACTACCGGGATCTTCAGCGGCCACAGCAGCGGCTGGGCCTTGACCAGGTGGGGGGCGTTTTGGATCAGCAGGAGTCCGCGCTCACGCAGGGACTCGTGGACCAGCTTGAAGTCCAGCTGATAAAGGTAGCGAAGCCCGCCGTGAATGAGCTTGGATGAGCGCGACGAGGTTCCCGAGGACCAGTCTTGGGCCTCGATGATGCCGACGTTCAGGCCGCGGGTGGCCGCATCGACGGCAATACCTGCGCCGGTGACCCCACCCCCGATTACCAGGACATCGAGCTCTTCGCCATTCGCCATTTCCGCTAGCGCTGCTGCACGTGATTCCTTGGATAACACTGGCGTTGCCACTTTGTCTCCTTCGACTGCCGATGATGACCTATGTGAAAAGTATCTATGCTTTGCACGCCGTTGCGTAGCGGTTGCACATCCGTTCATGGCAGACTTGATCCCGTGAACGTGCGTGATGAACTGGCCCAAGAGGCCGCCACCCTCTACTACCTCCAGGATCAAAAAATGGAGTCGATCGCCTCCAAGCTGGGGGTCTCTCGCTCCACCGTCTCCCGCCTACTCAGTTACGCGCGCGAGGTCGGCCTGGTGCGCATTTCGATCACCGCTCCGCCCGGCACCAGCGACACCCTGGCGCAAAAGTTCGAGGAGACCTTCGGGGTACACACCTGGGTGGTCCCGGTCGGATCGGCCGACACCGACCTGAATCGGCTCCACAACGTCTCGGCGGTGGCGGCCGAGCGCCTGATCAACATGCTGTTCCCCGGGGCGACGCTCGGGATCGCCTGGGGCAACACCACCTCGATGATCGCGCAGAACATTCCGCGGGTGGACCTGCCGGGGCTGACGGTGGTTCAGCTGAACGGCGCCTCGAACGCGGCCGAGTCGGGCCTGCCCTACGCCCAGGCGATCATCACCCAGGCCGCCCAAGCCCTCGGGGCGAAAATGGTCAACTTCCCGGTGCCCGCGTTTTTCGACTTCGCCTCGACCAAAGAAGCCATGTGGCGCGAACGGTCGATCCAGCAGGTGCTGCAGACCATCGACTCCTGCGACGTGGCCCTGTTCGGGGTTGGCTCCCTCGACGGGTCCATTCCCAGCCACGTCTACTCCGGCGGTTTCCTGGACCAGAAGGAGCTGGACCAGGCTCGGCGCGACGGCGTCGTCGGCGACGTCTGCACGGTGCTGCTGCGCCGGGACGGCTCGACCGATATGAAGTTGAACGCACGCGCCTCCGGCCCCACCCCAGCCCAACTTCAGAAGATCCCCCGGCGCCTGTGCGTGGCCGCGGGCGATTCGAAGGCGCTGCCCCTGGTCGGGGCGCTCCGCTCCGGCGTCGCCACCGACCTGGTGATCGATTCCTCCTTGGCGCGGGTGGTGCTGAACCAGTTACGCTTGGAACGCCGACCCGCAAGGAGAATCGTTCAGTGACCCAGCAGCCGCCCCTCTTTCCCCTCCCGGAAGGGGCGCTTCGTCCCCAGGCCCGGGTGATCGTCCTGACCGGCCCGTCGGGGTCGGGGAAGACTTCGCTGACCAATCGCCTCGGGTTTCCCTCCCTCTCTCTGGACAACTTCTATCGCAACGATGACGAGGAGGGGATGCCCCGCCTGGCCGGGGGGCTGATCGACTGGGACGACCCGGCGTCGTGGGCGCAGGACGAGGCGATGGAGGCCCTGAGCACCCTGTGTTTGACCGGTCGGGCGCGGGTTCCGATTTACAACATCCCCACCAATCAGCGCACCGGGATGGAACAGTTTGACCTGGGTGGTCAGCAGGTGGTGATCGTCGAGGGGATTTTCGCCTCTCTGCTGGTGGAGCCGCTGCGCCAGGAGGGCCTGCTGCTGGGGGCGGTCTGCATCGCCCGCTCCCCGATGCGGAACGCCTGGTTCCGGCTCGCCCGCGACCTGGGGGAAGCCCGGAAGCCGGTGCCGGTCCTGCTGTGGCGCGGCTTCAAGCTGGCTTTGTCAGAGCCCAAGCAGGTGCAGCGCTGGATCGGTCACGGCTGCGAGCCGGCTAAGTCACTGGGCGCGGCCGACCGGCGCATTCGGGAGATTGTCGCCTCGGCTCACATTCCCCCGCCCCCGATTTAGGCGTACAGGCCGCCGTCCACGCGCAGCGACTGCCCGGTCAGGTAGCGGGCCTCGTCGGAGGCAAAGAAGGCCACTGCCGCCGCAAGTTCGGCCGGTTTTCCGAGGCGGCCGTAGGGAATTGAGCGCTCTCGCTCGGCCCTAATTTGGGCGGTGGTTTGCCCCGACTGGGCGGCAGCTGCCTCGTCCAGGGCCGCCACCCGAGCAGTGGAAATCAGCCCCGGCTCGACAATATTGACCGTCACCCCGGTGGCGGCCACCTCGCGGGCCAGGGCCCCCAGGTAGCGCTGCAGGCCGGCGCGTCCGATGGCGGACAGCGACAGGGTGGTGGAAGCCTGCTCCATCGTGTAGGAGCCGATCGCGATGATTCGCCCCCACCCGCGTTCCTTCATTCCAGGCAGAACCTGTCCGACCAGGTCGACGTGGGGGGCGATCAGGCTGCGGGCCGCCTCGACCACATCTACTGGCTGCAGTTCCTCAGATCCGCCCGGGCGCGGGCCCGGACCGTTCAGCAAAATGATGTCGATCGGACCCAGTGCCGCCACCGCCTGCGCGAGGGCCTCCCGGCGGGAGTCCGCGTCCAGCAGGTCGCATCCCAGCCCGATCGCGTCCACCTGGTAATCCTGGCGAATCCGCTCGGCCTCACGGGCGGCCACGTCGGCGCGGCGCCCGGTGACAGCCACGTTGACCCCTTCGGCCGCCAGGGCGTCGGCCACCGCCAGCCCAATTCCGCCGGTAGAGGCACAGACAAAGGCGTTTCGGCCCAAGATTCCTAGGTCCACGGGACTATCCTTCGCGTCGTTTGACCAGGGGGAAGGTGATCGTTTCGCGGATTCCCTCCCCGGTCAGGGCCATGATCAGGCGATCCAAGCCCATCCCCATGCCACCGGCCGGGGGCATGGCGTACTCCATCGCCTCCAGGAAGTCCTCATCCAGGACCATGGCTTCAGGGTCGCCGTTGGCAGCCGCCAACGCCTGGGCTTCAAACCGTTCGCGCTGAATCACCGGGTCCACCAGCTCGGAGTAGGCGGTGGCCAGTTCGAACCCGCGGACGTACAGGTCCCACTTCTCGGTCACCCCCGGGATGGAGCGGTGACCGCGGGTCAGGGGCGAAGTGTCCTCGGGGAAGTCCCGCACAAAGGTGGGTTCGTACAGCTCGTCCCCCACCAGGACCTCGAAAATTGTCTCGGCAATCTTGCCGTCGACGTAGTGGTCGGGGATTTCCTCACCCAGTTCAGCCGCAATCGCCAGCAGTTCTGCCCGCGGGGTCTGTGCGTCGACCTTCCGACCCAGCTTCTCGCTGATCGACTCGTACAGGGAAATGGAATGCCACTGGCCGGACAGGTCGTAAACCGTCCCGTCGGAGAGCGTCACCTGCTCGGTACCGAACACGTCGCGGGCCGCCTTTTGGACCATCTCCTGGACCCGGCGGGCCATCGAGTCGTAGGTGCCGTAAGCCTCGTAGGCCTCCAGCATGGTGAACTCGGGACTGTGGGAAGAGTCCGCGCCCTCGTTCCGGAAGTTCCGGTTGATCTCGAAGACCTTCTCTACCCCACCGACGACCGCCCGCTTCAGGAACAGTTCCGGCGCGATCCGCAGGAACAGCTCCGTGTCGTAGGCGTTCATGTGGGTGGAGAACGGGCGAGCCGCCGCGCCCCCGTGGACCACCTGCAGCATCGGGGTCTCGATCTCAATGAAGCCCGACTCGTGGAAGTATTCGCGCAGGGACCGCACGATCGCGGCTCGGGTGCGAACCATGTTGCGCGCGGCCGGTCGGATGATCATGTCCAGGTAGCGTCGGCGCACCCGGGCGTCATCGGACAGGCTCACCTCGGTCCCGTCTTCAGCCTCATAGGTTTTGGGCAGGGGCCGCAGCGCCTTGGAGGCGAGCTGCCAGGCGGGGATTCCCTCTGCCGGCTCGGCCATAATTGAGAGTTCCCCGCGCCGCGATGCAATCATCTTCCCGTGCACAAACAGGTGATCGCCCAGGTCTACGTCCGCCTTGTACTGGGTCAGCGACTCCACCCCCACCTCGCGGGCGGAGAGCATCACCTGCAGCCGATTGCCGGCCCCGTCCTGCAGGGTGGCAAAGCACAGCTTCCCGGAGTTGCGGGCCAGCACGACCCGTCCGGCCACGCCGTAGTAGTCCTGCGTCTCCTCGCCGGCCTCCAGGCCCGCGTATTTGTCGCGCAGCTCAGCAATGGTGGCGGTGATCGGCACCTCCACCGGGTACGGGTTGATGCCCGCGGCTAGCAGACGTTGACGCTTGGCACTGCGGACGCGGAACTGCTCCGGAGCGTCAGCAAGGGCGGGATCGACAGCTGGTTGATTCTCGTTAGTGCTCACCCCACCATCGTAACCGGTTTTTCTACCGGCCCAGATCGTGACCTACTTCTACCTGGCGATTGTTCGCATCCACCAGGACCACGCGGGGTTCGCGGGTGCGGGCCAGTTCCTCAGGTAGGTGCGCGTAGGCGATGATGATGACGATGTCGCCCTGGTGGATCAGGTGGGCGGCGGCGCCGTTCAGCTGCACGGTGCCGGAGCCGGCCGGGGCCACAATGGTGTAGGTGGTCAGGCGAGCCCCGTTGGTCACATCGACCACGTCGACTTTTTGCCCGGGCAGGATATCGGCTGCAGCCAGCAGGTCGGAGTCAATTGAGACCGAGCCGACGTAGTTCAGGTCGGCCCCGGTCACCCGAGCCCGATGAATCTTTCCGGACACCATCTCCCGATAGACGGGAAACTCAGTCATTACTGCTCCACCTTCCAATGGCGATTGTCGATAAGTCTAGTATTGCCCAAACGAGCCGCCACGAGTAGGGTCAGATCACCTTTCGGGGGGTTGAAATACTCCACATTCCCCACGGTGGCCAGCGCCACCAGTTCGAAGCTGTCCCGATTGACCACGGCCGCATATTCGGGTTCCACCAGCGGCTCCGAGACCAGCGTCTGCATCACCTGGTTGACGGCGGCGGGCGGATCCACCCGCCCGTTGGCACTGCCGGCCGCAATGCCCTGCTCCAGGGAACGGAACAGGACCGGGGCGGCCAGGCGCTCCTCGGTCGACAGGTAGGCGTTTCGACTGGACCGCGCCAACCCGTCACTTTCGCGCACGATCGGGGCGCCGACGATTTCCACCGGGAAGTTGAGGTCCCGGATCAGCTGGCGGATCACGGCCAGCTGCTGGGCGTCCTTCTCCCCGAACACGGCCACCTGCGGTTGAACCAGGTTGAACAGTTTGGCCACCACCTGGCAGACGCCGTCGAAGTGACCGGGGCGCGAGGCACCCTCGAGAATAGAGCCCAAATCGCCCACGCGCAGGCTCACCCGGGCGGGCGGGTCCGGGTACATTTCGTCGGCACTGGGCACGAAAACGGCATCCACGGACAGGTCCGCCAGCGCCTCCAGGTCGGCCGCCAGCGTGCGTGGGTAGCGCGCGTAATCCTCGTTCGGGCCAAACTGGGTCGGGTTCACGAAGATGGAGACGACTACCCGCTCAGCCAGCTCACCGGCCTGGCGAACCAGCGACAGGTGCCCTTCGTGTAGCGCCCCCATGGTCGGAACCAGGGCCACCGTTCCCGGCTGCTGGCGCCACTGGCGCAGGGCGGAAATGCTTTCCAACAGTTCACTCATCGTCTGCCTCCCGGAATCTCATCAGTTCGGTGCGGGTCTGGTCGCTGAGGAACCGGTACGAGTCGGCCACCGAGTTCCCCGCCAGTTCCGCCAAATGGTTCTCCACCGTCTGCTCGTCCCCGCGCGCGACCGGCCCGGTCAGGTTGGCCATCCCCCCGGCGAGCGCCCCCTCGAGGGCGGCCCGGGCCAGCGGGGCCAGCGCCTCGGGCGGCACCCCCGCCTCGGCCAGCAGCCGCTGGGCCTGGACCACCACGGTGACGAGGTGGTTGGCGCCGTGGGTCAGGGCCGCGTGATAGTGCACCTTGTTTTGGGCGGGCAGCTCGAAGGGGACGCCCCCCAGGTCCTGGGCGATAGCCCACCCGACCGGTCGCACCAGCGGGTCCCCGGTGACGGCAATTGGGCACCCCTGCAACCGGTGGACATCCAGGGAGGTACCGGTGAAAGTCATCGCCGGGTGCAGGCTCATCGTGAGCGAGCCGGCCGCCTCCGCCGGGGCCAGCACACTCAGGTCGGTGGCTCCGGACAGGTGCGCCACCAGTTGCCGGGGGCGCCAGTGGTCGCGCAGCTCCGCGGCCACCACCTCGATTTCGCGGTCCGGCACCGCCAGGAACACCAGGTCGGAGGAGTCCACCACCTGGATTGGCGACAGCAGCCTGACCCCGGGGAGCATCACCTCGACCCGGTCCTGGCCCGCGCTGGAACGGGCGTAAATCCCGCTAATTTGGTAGCCGTTTCCCCGGAGGGCGCTGGCAATGGCGGGCCCCACCCGACCGGCCCCGATGATCCCTACTCGCAGTTCTGCCACCCCTCCAGGGTAGCCTCTCCCCCCGATTCAGGCCGCTCTCAGGAAACTATCAGGAACATCCCTAATACTAGTGAGTATGGCTAATCGAGACGCTCTCCCGGCGCCAGAAGCGCGCCTGCTAGTGGTTGATGACGAACCCAACATTCGGGACCTGCTGGCCTCGTCCCTGCGGTTTGCCGGATTCGAAGTGCGCGAAGCTGCCGACGGGGCCGGTGCCTACCACGAAGCCCAAGAATTTCACCCCGACCTGATCGTGCTGGACGTGATGCTGCCCGACATGGACGGATTCACCGTCACCCGGCGGATCCGGGATGCGGGAATGCGGATTCCGGTACTGTTCCTCACCGCCCGTGACGACATGCGCGACAAAGTCCAGGGCCTGACCGTGGGTGGGGACGACTACGTGACCAAGCCCTTCGGGCTGGAAGAGGTGGTGGCCCGGATCCGGGCGATCCTGCGCCGGACGAAGACCGGGCCGGACGACGACTCGATCCTGCGGGTGGCCGACGTCGAGATGAATGAGGACGCCCACGAGGTCCGCCGAGCCGGGATTCCCGTCGACCTGTCGCCAACCGAGTTCAAACTGCTGCGCTACCTGCTGCTGAACGCGGGCCGGGTGGTGTCGAAAATGCAGATCCTGGACCACGTCTGGGAGTACGACTGGGATGGGGACGCCGCCATCGTCGAGTCCTACATTTCTTACCTGCGGCGGAAATTGGCCGTGAGCGAGGATCTGCCCGAGCTGATCCAGACTCGCCGCGGCGTGGGATACCTGATTCGCGAATCGGAATAAGCCATGGGGCTGTTGGAGCGGATGCGCCGCAGTTGGACCCAAACGCCCCTGGCCGGGCGAATGGTGCTCCTGATCATCGTCATCGTCACCACCGCTTTGGCCGTGGTCGGAACCATCATGATCGGCATCTTGCAGCGGCACCTGATTCGCCAGGTGGACGAGCAGTTGGTGGCCTCGGCCTCGCAGCTGGCCAACACCGTGTCAAACGCTTCCTTCACCGGCACCCCCACCGAGATTCCAACCAACTTTTACATTCGGCGCGAGGTGATTGGGCAGCAACCCAAGGTGATCCTCACGGAGGAGACCCGCCTGCGGGCCGGCACCCCGGTGGTCGGGGAACTGCTGGACATCGGGCAGGTGGCCCTAACCGAAACCGGGATTACCCTGCCGATCACGGTCAGCTCGGACATCCCCGGCGCCAACTGGCGGGCCGTGGCCGTTCCGATGGAGGTGACCGCCACCAGCCAGCCCGCCGGGGTCGTGACCGTCGCCCTCCCCCTGATCGACGTCTCCGACACGATCTTGAACACCACTCTGTCGTTCTTCCTGGCCGGCCTCGGCATTGTGGTGCTGGGAGGCATTGCCGGCTACTACCTGGTGATTCAGTCCCTGCGACCCCTGCGCGAAATCGAAACGGTGGCCGGGAAAATCGCGGCCGGCGACTACTCCCAGCGGATCATTCCTCTGGCTCCCGCCACCGAGGTCGGCTCGCTGTCCCTGTCGCTGAACCAGATGCTGGCCCAGATTGAGAGTTCGTTTGCCGCCCGCGACGACTCGGAACAAAAAGTACGCCGGTTTGTCTCCGACGCCTCGCACGAACTGCGGACCCCGCTGGCGGCCATTCGCGGCTACGGGGAGCTGTACCGGATGGGGGCGGTCCCCCCGGAGCGGGTCCCCGAGGTCTTCGGGCGGATCGAGTCGGAGTCGACTCGGATGGGAGCCCTGGTGGAGGACCTGCTGATCCTGGCACGGATCGACGAGAAGCGTCCCCTGTCGATGACCCAGATTGACCTGGTCCGCCTCGCGCGCGAAGCCCGATCCGACCTGGAGGCACTGAACCAGTCCCGCACCATCAAGCTGGTGGGTCTGAGCCAGCGGAAACCGCCCCCGTCCCTGCTGGTCAGCGGGGATCGCGACCAACTAACCCAGGTGATGGTGAACCTAGTCGGGAACATTGACCGGTACACGCCCGCCAACTCCCCGGTCGAGATTGCGGTTGGGCAACAGGACGAGATGGGCGTAATCGAGTTTCGCGATCACGGCCCCGGAATCCGCCCGGAGGAGCGAAGTCGAGTCTTCGAGCGCTTCTACCGGACCGATACCTCCCGCGCCCGGTCACTGGGCGGTTCCGGGCTGGGGCTGTCCATTGTGGGGGGAATCATTGAGGCTCACCACGGTCGGGTGGAACTGGCCGACAGCAAGGGCGGCGGCCTGACCGTGCGCGTCTTCCTTCCCCTGTCCGGCGCGTGAAGTTGGGGATGGCCCACTCTTTTTCGCGCTAACATAGCAGGGCAGGTTGGCGAGTAGATGGAGAAACTCATGGCTGGGCAAGTCCCACAATGGCTCACTGGAGCCATCGTGGATTCTCTGCGCGCGGTGGGCGCTGACGCTCCCGAATCCGCCCTGGAGGACGAGGCCGAGTTCCTGGTCCACGCCTGGAACGTGCCCGAACGCACCGCCCACAACGTCAAGTACCTCTCCAGCGTGATCGAGCGCCTGGCCGACTTCGACGGGGTCACCGCCGACCCGGACGTCCTGAAACTGGCCGCCGTCTACCTGGTCACCTCCACCGTCAACACCTGGGAAGCCCTGGGCGGGTGGGAAAGCGCCCGGCCGGTCGAACCGATCCACGCGGAGGAGCGACTGCGCGCCCTCGGGGTCCCTGGACCGACCGCGGATCGGGTCGCGTCGCTGGTGCGACAGCTGAGCTCACGAAAGCTCCCCGTCGACGATCTGGAAGCTCAGATCCTGTTCGATGCCCTTTTGGCCACCATCGGGACCACCCCGCAGCGCTACGCTCGCTTCCGGGATCAGTTGGCCCGGGAGGCACACGGAGAGAAGGACCCGCGCTACCTGCGAGCCCGCAAGCGCTTCATAACCAAGATCCTGGGGCGCTCCCGCCTGTTCCTAACCCCGTTTGCCGCGCCGTGGACCGAGCCGGTCCGCGAGAATCTGCTGGGTGAGCTCTCCCAGATCAACGCCCTGCTGGGCGAAGAGGACGGCGCCGGCGATGTGGTTCGGGGCGAGGACACCGGCCCGCTGCTGATTCGCGGCGCTGCCGATCGACTGCGAGCAGCCCGCAAGGGAGCGGCCGAGAGGGCCGCCCGAGAGGCCGTTCCGGTTGTTCGCCAACCGGCAGCTGAGAAAGCTGCTGCCCGGACAGCTGACCCTTCGGAGGACCAGAACCCCGACGACACCTCCACCCTGGAGGCCTTCGACGACCCGTTCTCACACCGGCGCAGCAAGCGACACTAGCCGGATCTCTCCACAACCACTGACCGCCAGAGTTGTCCCCAGGACCGGCTGTGGCCGCTCGTTTTCCGGCCAGTGCCCCCCTAGAGTGGCCACACCCGCACGGCGCGGGAGAACGGGGGAACAATGATGGCAATTTATCAGGTGGATTCGGGGCAGGTGGCCAGCGCCGCCGCCACCGCCAGTCAGTCTTCAGCGACCATCCAGTCCGAGGTGGCCCAGATGATGAGCCTGCTGCGCGGGTTGGAAGCCAGCTGGGGCGGGGCGGCCGCCCTAACTTTCCAGGGGCTAATTGAACAGTGGCAGCTGACCCAGCTGCAGGTGGAAGAGTCGCTGCGGGCCATCAGCACCCAGTTGGCCCAGGCGGCCACCACCTACGCGGAGGCGGAGGATGCGGCGGCGGCACTGTTCCACGGATAGCAAGAGGGTGGCCACCGAAGTGACCACCCTCTGGTTGACTAACTCAGCGGCTTAGTACATGCCGCCCATGTCGTCCATGCCACCCGCAGCGGCCGGGGCCGGCGGTTCGGGCTTGTCCCCAACCACAGCTTCGGTGGTGAGGAACATGCCGGCAATGGAGGCCGCGTTCTGCAGGGCGGAGCGGGTCACCTTGACCGGGTCGGCGATGCCTTCGGTCAGCAGGTCGCCGTACTCACCGGTGGCGGCATTCAGGCCGTGGCCCGACTCCATCCGGGAGACGCGGTCCACGACCACGCCACCGTCGATGCCAGCGTTCTCGGCAATCTGCTTGATCGGGGACTCGACGGCCTGGCGCACAATGGCCACGCCGATCTTCTCGTCACCGGCCACGTCCAGGTCGCCCAGGACACCCTTGGCCGCCTCGATCAGGGCCACGCCGCCACCGGCGACGATGCCCTCTTCGGAGGCTGCCCGCGCGTTGCGAACCGCGTCCTCAATCCGGTGCTTGCGTTCCTTCAGCTCCACCTCGGTGGCGGCCCCGGACTTGATGATGGCGACGCCACCGGAGAGCTTAGCCAAGCGCTCCTGCAGCTTCTCGCGGTCGTAGTCGGAGTCGGTCGCTTCGATTTCGGCGCGGATCTGCTTGACGCGGGCGTCCAGCGCTTCCTTCTCGCCGCCGCCATCGACGATGGTGGTCTCATCCTTGGTGACAACGACCTTGCGGGCGGTGCCCAGGGTGTCGAGGTCGGCGCCCTCCAGGGTCAGGCCCACGGTCTCGGAGATAACCTGGCCGCCGGTCAGGATGGCCATATCCTGCAGCATGGCCTTGCGGCGATCGCCAAAGCCCGGAGCCTTGACGGCGACCGACTTGAAGATGCCGCGGATCTTGTTGACCACCAGGGTGGCCAGGGCTTCGCCCTCGATGTCCTCGGCGATGATCAGCAGCGGCTTGCCGGTCTGCATGACCTTCTCCAGCACCGGGAGCAGATCCTTCATGGAGGAAATCTTCGATTCGACCAGCAGGACGTAGGCGTCCTCCAGCACGGCTTCCTGGCGCTCAGCGTCGGTGACGAAGTAGGCGGACAGGTAGCCCTTGTCGAAGCGCATACCCTCGGTGGTTTCCAGGGTGGTGTCGAAAGAGTTGGTCTCTTCCACGGTAATGACGCCCTCGGGGCCGACGGTCTCAAACGCCTGGGCGATCAGCTTGCCGATCTCCGGGTCGTTGGCCGAGATGGAGGCGGTGGAGGCGATCTGGTCGGAGGTCTCGATCGGCTGAGCAATCTTGTGCAGCTGGGCGACAATGGCGTCCACGGCCTTGTCGATGCCGCGCTTCAGTTCGATCGGGTTCGAGCCGGCAGCCACGTTGCGCAATCCTTCGTGGACCAGGGCCTGGGCCAGCACGGTGGCGGTGGTGGTGCCGTCACCGGCGACATCATCGGTGCGCTTGGCAACTTCCTTGACCAGTTCGGCGCCGATCCGCTCCAGCGGATCTTCCAGGTCGATTTCCTTGGCGACGGAAACGCCGTCCTTGGTGATCGTGGGGGCGCCCCACTTCTTGTCCAGCACCACGTTGCGACCGCGGGGGCCAAGCGTGACCTTGACGGTGTCGGCCAGCTTGTTCAGGCCGTTTTCCATCCCCCGACGGGCTTCCTCGTCGTACGAAATAAACTTGCTCATTAACTACTTTCCTTCCGCATGGCGGTTGGTGATTCCCGATGCCCGCGACGGACGAGCCTCCCGCCCGCGTTCACGACCCGCGCGCGACAAACCCTCACCGAGAATCTAGTCTCTGTCACTCTCAACCCGAGAGTGCTAATGAATAGTTTGGCACTCCTCCGCTACGAGTGCAAGGCGATGTGAACGAAACCGCGATTTCGTCAAAATCTGGCCAGAAGCAGCCCTACTCAACCAGCAGGACGACGATGCCTTCCCCTCCGGTCGCGTCGGGATCCAGCACCACCGAGTCAATCCCGGCAATCGACGCCACCTGATGGGCCGTGGCTTCCTGCTCCGCCGAAGTAAAGAAGACAGTGTTTACTTCGGTTATCCATCCGGAGGTGTTGTCCGCGATCACCGAGGTGAAGCCGGCAGCTTCGAGGTCGGCAGCAATTTGTCCCGCGTAGCCGGAAATGTCCGTCGCGTTCAGAACCTCAATGGTCAGGGCGTAGTCAATCCCCAGTTCCGGGTTCTCTTCCTCTTCCGGCTTCGTTTCGTCCGGAGCGGTCGGAGCGGCCGACGGTTGCGTCGGCGTCGGCGTCGGGGACGGAGTCGGCCGAGCGTCCGACTGGCCGGACTGCTGGGTGACGGCCGGCGGAGCGGACTGAGCCGCATCGTCGCCCGCGTCCCGGCGCTGCAGCAGGTAGCTGACGCCCCACGCCAGCAGTGGCACGACCACCAGGATCACCAGGAACGGGATCACGGGCCGCCAGCGCGACGGCGGCTGCCGATGCGCACCCACCGGCAAATCTTCGCCGGGATGTTCGAATTCGTCTGCAGGATATGTCGAGCTCACCCTTTCACCTTAGCGGATTGATTGGGCCGGACCGAGGACAAAGTACCGAGCGGACGAAATTCGCCCCCCTGCCTTCTACAATTGACGGGTGACTTCCATGCAAGCTGGCCCCCGTCCCCTGACCGACATCGTGGATCCCGGCTGGGCCCGGGCGCTGGCCCCCGTGGCGGATACCATTGCCGAACTGGGACAGATGCTCAGAGCTGAGCTTCGGGACGGGCAAAAGTACCTGCCGGCTGGCACCGACGTGCTTCGCGCCTTCACCTACCCCTTTGACGAGGTGAAGGTCCTGCTGGTGGGGCAGGACCCCTATCCAACCCCCGGCCACGCCATGGGCCTGTCGTTTTCGGTTGCCCCGGGGGTGGAGATCCCCGCTTCGCTGCGCAACATTTACCGGGAGCTGTCCGACGACGTCGGTCCAATCGCTCCCACCGGCGGTGACCTGACCGGTTGGGCTCGCCAGGGCGTGTGCCTGCTGAACCGGGTCCTGACCGTCCGTCCGGGCCAACCCGGTTCCCACCGCGGCCGCGGTTGGGAGGCGGTGACTCAACGAGCGATAGAAGCCCTGGTTGAACGCGACCGCCCCCTGGTCGCAATCCTGTGGGGGAAGGACGCCCAGTCGCTGCTGCCCCTCCTGGGCTCCACTCCGGCCATCACATCGGTGCACCCGTCACCGCTGTCGGCCTACCGAGGCTTTTTCGGCTCCAAGCCGTTCTCCCGCGCCAATGAGCTGCTGGCACAGCAGGGGGCCGATCCGATCGACTGGACCGACCTACCGGTCAGCTGACCTACTCCTGGTCGAGCCCGGCCGCCAGCAGGTCCTGCGGGTAGTCGGTGAAGACCCCGTCTACTCCCCACTCGGCCAGTTCGCGGGCCGTCTCCACGCTGTTGACGGTCCAGACATAGACCGCCATCCCGGCGGCTTTGAGGGCTTGCACCCGATCGGCGGTCAGTCCTTCCAAGCCGGGGTTGACGGCGTCACAACCCAGGTCCCGAGCCTGTGCCACCACCTGATCCACGCTGGCTCCCACCTCGTCCACCAGCAGGGCCCGAGCCAGGTCCGGAGCCAGGGCGGCCATCCCCGAGAGCAGTTCAGCGGAGAAACTGGAGACCAGCACCCGGTCCGGCTGCTTCAGCGCGCGGGTGCTGCGGGCAATCGTCTCCAGGTAGGTGCGGACCACCTCCGGGTCGGATTCCTCAAACTTCAGCTCCAGGTTGGCGCTCAGTCCGGTCGTGTTCAACAGGTCCAGCACCGTGGCCAACTCGGGCACCCGCTCGAGGCGGAACCCGTCACCAAACCAGCGGCCCGCGTCGAGGCGCCGGAGGTCGGCAAAAGTCAGGTCGAAGAACCGACCGGTCCCGGTGGTGGTGCGCTCGGCCGTCTCGTCGTGGGCGACGATCAGGGAGTTGTCACCCAGCATCCGGACGTCGCATTCGAACCACTTGGCCCCCACTTCCAGGCATTTGACGAAGGCGGCCATCGTGTTTTCGGGGGCCAGGGAGGAAACACCGCGGTGAGCGATGATGCGCATGGGGGAACCTTTCTATTCGCCGACGTCGTCCGGGTCAGCCAGACCCAGCAGTTCAGAGTCCAGGAACAGGAGTTCATCTTCCTTTTTGGACAGCACGTTTTCGATGTACGAGGCGATGGCCTCTTCCTGGGGGACATCCTGCTGGCGCTGCTCGGCCATGAACCAGCGGTGCTCCAGGTACTCGTGGTAAACCTGGGCCGGCTCCAACTTCCCGGTCAGGTTGGTGGGGATGGCCGCGATCACCGGCTCGAACGCCTCGCGCAGCCACTGGTGCGCCACGATCTCCTCGGGCACATTGCTGAGCTGGTGAACCGCCCGGTAGGTATCCAGATCGTCGAGCAGGCGCCGGGCTTGCTCTTCCCCCACATCCAGCCCGGTCAGGCGCATGATCCGGCGGTGATAGTGCCCGGCGTCGACCACCTTCGGCTGAATGGTCAGGCGTTGACTGCCCGGGTCCGAGCTCATGGTCAGCTCCCCGAGCGAGAAACCCAGGGCGTTCAGCCGTTCGATCCGCCGCTCCACCTTCCACCGCTGATCCGATTCGATCAGCTCCGGGGCGGTCAGCTCAGACCAGAGGGCTTCGTAGCGTTCCACAATCCGGGTGCCAATCGAGATGACGTCGTCCACCTCATCCAGGTACCCGCCGCTTTGCAGGTCCATCAGTTCCCCAATGATGTTGACCCGAGCCAAGTCCACGTCGTAGTCGCGCTGACCGTCGGTCAGCTGAGGGTGTAGTTCCCCGGTCTCCGCATCCACCAGGTAGGCGGAGAACGAACCGGCATCGCGTCGGAACAGCGTGTTGGACAGCGAAACGTCACCCCAGTAGAAGCCCAGCAGGTGCAGCCGGACCAGCAGGACGGCCAACGCGTCGATCAGCTTGGTGGCGGTCTCGGGGCTGAGGGACTGGCGGAACAGCGCGCGGTAGGGCAGGGAGAACTGCAGGTGCTCGGTGATCAGGACGCCGTTCAGTTCCTCCCCGGCCAGGTCCCGGCGGCCGGTGACCACGGCGGTCGGCATGACGGAGGGGGCCCCGAGCCGCGCCAGATCCCAGAGGAGCTCGTATTCGCGCCCGGCCACCGTCTCGCCAATTTCCTTGACCGCAATCACGCGCCCCGACAGGTTGACGAAGCGGACCACGTGGCGGGAGATACCGCGTGGAAGGGCCGCCAGAATATCTTCGGGCCACTCTTCCAGGGGGATCTCCCACGGCAGATCCAGCAGGGCCGGGTCGACGTTGGCCGCTTTTATCTGTAGGGACTGGGGCATAGCGTTATTGTCTCAGGGCCTTCTCTATTTCGCCATCACAGCAATCGGGGGTGTTCGAACAGGGGAAGGGGCGGGTGAGATAGACTCACCCGCCCCTTCGCCACAACTAGTTAGCGCTACGGCAGCCGAACACCGGTGGCAGCCGAGAAGTTGTGCTGCTGCCCGGGAGCGATCTCCGCGTGGATGACCGAGCCGGCCGGCGGGGCCGAGTTCGGGGGTACGCGAACGACCAGCTGGCGTCCGCCGCCTTCCTCACCGGAACCGAGCTTGGCATCGCCCGCATCCCCGGCCAGCTGGCCGTAGATGTAGGCGTCGGAGCCGAGCTCTTCCACCAGCTCCACCTTGATCGGAATGACGCCGTCGGCGTCGGAGGCGACCAGGCGCAGCGCCTCCGGGCGGAAGCCAATCACGATCTGGCCGTTGTCTTCCGGGGTGACAGCCGCCAGCGTCTCGTCAGAGAGCGGAACGGTAGCGGTGCCCAGGCGGGCAACCTTGCCGTCGATGGTGAAAGTACCCAGGTTCATGGCGGGAGAACCGATGAACCCGGCCACGAAGGAGTTCGCGGGACGGTCGTACATGTCGCGCGGGGTCCCCACCTGCTGCAGGATGCCGTCCTTCAGCACGGCGATCCGGTCGCCCATGGTCAGAGCTTCAGTCTGGTCGTGGGTGACGTAGACGGTGGTGACGCCAAGGTCGCGCTGCAACTGCGCGATCTGGGTCCGGGTCTGGACGCGCAGCTTGGCGTCCAGGTTGGACAGCGGCTCATCCATCAGGAAGACCTGCGGCTTCCGGACGATGGCGCGGCCCATGGCGACGCGCTGACGCTGACCACCGGACAGAGCCTTGGGCTTGCGGTCCAGGTAGGGCTCCAGATCCAGGATCTTGGCGGCCTCATCCACCCGCTGGCGAATTTCGTCCTTCGGGCGACCGGCGATCTTCAGGGCGAAGCCCATGTTGTCGCGAACAGTCATGTGCGGGTACAGGGCGTAGTTCTGGAAAACCATTGCAATGTCGCGGTTCTTGGGCTGGACATCGGTGACGTCACGGTCACCAATGAAGATCCGTCCCGAGTTGACATCTTCCAGCCCTGCGAGCATGCGCAGCGAGGTCGACTTGCCGCAACCGGACGGTCCCACCAGCACCAGGAATTCGCCATCGGCAATTTCCAGGTTCAATTTGTCAACCGCGGGGCGATCCGAACCCGGGTAAATCCGGGTAGCGTTGTCGAAAGTTACACTAGCCATATTTCCTCCACCGGCAGGTACGTGCCGGACGTTCCGTTGTAGAGTTAGCGCCGGCAGATGTTTCCGCCGGTGGGCAGCGCACCGTTGCGCGCATAACCGAGTTCAGAATAGCACGAAACGGGTGTCTCTTGGGGTCGAGATTCCTGGACTCACTATGCTGGAGACCATGTTTGAAGACTCAGCCCCCCAGTCGGTGGGTGGATACCGCCTCCAGCGCCGCCTCGGCGCGGGTGGTTCCGGCACCGTTTGGCTGGCTGAGGACGAGGCGAACACCCCGGTGGCACTGAAGCTTCTGCACCCAACCGTGGCCGCCACCGAGGAGGGACGCCACCGCCTCATTCGCGAGGCCCGCCTCGTCAACCAGATTCCCGGCACCGGCATTGCCCGGGTCCTGGATTACGAGGCGGACGACCTGACCCCCTTCATTGTGACGGAATTCATCGAGGGTGAGACCCTGGCGCAGGTGGTCGCCGAGCAGCCACTGAGCCTGGCTGAAGCCGCCTACCTGGCCGAGTTACTGCGGGACCTGCTGGGGCGGGTGCACTCTGCCGGGATCGCGCACCGGGACCTGAAGCCGTCCAACATCATCATCTCGGACCACGGTCCGGTGCTGATCGATTTCGGCATCGCTCAGGGGGACGCTGACGACCGGTTGACCCAGACCGGCCTGGTCACCGGCACCCCGGGGTTCGTCAGCCCGGAACTGATGGCCGGCGGCTCCCACATTCCGTTCGAGCAGTGGCAAGCCGGCGACTGGTGGGCCTGGAGCGCCCTGCTGCTGAGCTCCCTGACCGGGCAGCCTCCCTTTGGGACCGGCGCACCCGAGGTGATCGCCCATCGGATGTACCAGGGACAGCCCGAGTTGAGCCTCCTTCCCCCGGATCTGCAGCCGCATTTCCGACTGGCGCTGGCGGTCAACCCGAAGTTCCGCCCGGAGCCGATCAAACTGGTTCACGCGCTCGAACAGGCCCAGCAGGCCGGCCCCACCTCGGCTCCAGTGGACCCAACCGCCGCCCTGCTCTCACCAACCGGGGCACCCGACCCGACCCTCCTCGCTCCCTACCCGTCCCCCCAGCCGCCCCCCGGGCCGATACCGGAGCCGATCCTGCCCTATCCGGGCCCCGGCAACGCCTCGTCCACCCCGTGGCCGCCGGCCCAGCCGGGTGGGACCCCGTGGGAGCCAAGCGTCGCCTCCTTCGCACCGGTTGTCCCGCCCGAGCCGAAGCCAATTCCGGGCCACAGTCCGATTCAGGCGACCGCCATCCTCATGTGGCTGGCCCTGCTACCCACCTACTTCGGGACGAGCGGCTTCGCGCTGGTCATTTTTATGCTGGCCCTGCTGGCGATTGGCGGCGAGGTTCGCGTTTGGATTGACCGGCGCCTGCTGGCCGGTGGACGAGCGACCGGCACGTCCAAGTTCCTTTACTTTCCGCGCCACACGGTGATGGGCATGCTGCAGTTGATCCCGGGGCTGGCCCTAGGCATGCTGGCCGGCCTGGTCGGGCTGATGATCGCCAGCGGCTCGGTGTCCGACGGGATCAGCAACCTGACCTCCTGGGTCGCCAGCCTGGAGCCTGACACGGTCAACCCGGTGGCCACCTGGGCGCTCGCGCTGCTGGTGCTGGCAGTTACCTACCTGACCCCCAGTTCGGCTCCCCTCCGGTGGGGCCTCCGCTACGTCGTTCACAGCGCGGTTCCCAACCGCTGGTACCGGGAACTGCTCGGACTGGCGCTGATTGCGCTGGCCGTGGGCCTGGTGGCGCTGCTGATGAACGCCTCCTAGCTGCGCGAAGGCGCCAATCCGTCCAAACCGGTTGACTGTTCAGGTGATTCCCAAGTTTTGCCGGTAGATTTAGTGCAGGATTGACACTTCAATAGAAGGAGAGACGGTGGGGCAGAAGAGCTCGAAGCGCACCGAGGATTCAGTGCAGGCAAAGGCCAAAGCCATGCGGGAGGCCCAGGCCAAAGCGGACCGGCGCACTCGCAATATGATTATCGCGGCGGTCAGCATCATTGTGGTGGCAATTATTGCGGCCCTGGTGTTCGTCGTGACCAACGAGGGGTCGAAAAACCCGAGCCCCTCCAACGAGGCGATTCCGACTCAGTTCGAAAATGGCGAGCCGATCGTCGTTTCCCACCTGGGGGTCGGGGTGCGGGATGAGAACCTGCCCGACCTGGAAGAGTACTTCTCTTACACCTGCAGCTGGTGCGCCTACCTGGACTCGGCCGTGGGTGAGAAATTCGCGGAAGCCGCTAAGAATGGCGAGTTCAACTACATCTTGCAGCCGGTGAACACCGCCTACATGCCGTTCCAAGGACCGGCAACTTTTGCCTCCCTGCAGGTGGCGGCCAATGCTCCCGACCAGTTCCTGGCCTTCCACCAGGCGCTGACCGACTACTTCTACGGGCAGTTGCAGGCGCAGGACCAGAGCGTGATCGGCAATGCGGACTCCTCGCAGGCGCAGGTCGTGACCCTGGCGCAGCAGGTTGGCGTTCCGGAGGACGTGATCAACCAGTTCGGCGGGACGGCCGAAGCCTACCTGGAGAAGACCACCAAGGCTTGGACCGAGGCCGACGTGCAGGGCCGCGAGGGTTCCCTTGGGACGCCCGAGCTGGTCTTCGACGGCTCCAAGGTGGCCTGGCAGCAGGGCACCCCGGACGAGATCTGGGCCGGGATCCTGGAATCCCTGAAAGCGCTGGGATTCACCCCCGCCAACTAGTACCGCCAGCTAGTACGCCAGTGGGGCCGGGTCATGGCTTAGCCATTTTGACCCGGCCCCACTGAGCAGGCAAGATTGTTCACGCGCCACCTTAGCTCAGTTGGTAGAGCAGCTGTCTTGTAAACAGCAGGTCAGGAGTTCGAGTCTCCTAGGTGGCTCCATGATTCGGGGATTCCCCCGGCTAGGCCTCGGCCCCGTCCGGTTGTCCCGCGCTGTCGCGACCGGTCCCGTGCTGAGCCATTTCCTCTACCCGGGCCAAGTCCTCGGCCCGCGCCAGTTCCTCCGCCTCGTCCCCGCCGACGGCTTCCCCGCGCGCAACCAGGCCGGCCTGGCGGCTGAGCGGCACCTCCTTCAGGAACAGGGCCAGCAGCAGTGCCAGCAGCATGAACGGGATGATGTACCAGAACACGGGGGCCAGCGCGTGTGCATAGGCGTTGACGACGCCCTCGCGGACCGGGCCCGGCAGACTGGACAGGGCGGCCGGGTCAATGGTGGAGCTGGCCTCGGTGGCCGCGGTGGGATCCATCCCCGACTGGCGGAAGACGTGGGTCAGGTTCTCGGCCAGGCGGGTGGTGAAGATGGTGCCGAAGACGGCGGTTCCGAGGGAGGCGCCCACCTCGCGGAAGTAGTTGTTGGTCGAGGTGGCCGTTCCCACCTCGCGCGGGGCAACCGAGTTCTGGGCCACCAGGACCACAATCTGCTGGACCAGCCCGAGGCCGACCCCGAAGAAGAAGAGGAAGGTGCAGATCAGCCAGATCGGAGTCTGCGCGGTCAGGGTGGTCATCACCAGCAGGGTCAGGGTCGCAATCAGGACCCCCACGATCGGGAACAGCTTGTAGCGCCCGGTGCGGGTCACCACCAGCCCGGAAATGATCGAGGTCCCCATCATGCCGACCATGGTCGGAATCATCAGCAGGCCCGAGTTGGCGGCCGTGGTCCCAGAAGCCATCTGCAGGAAGGTGGGCATGAAGCCAATGGCGGCGAACATAGCCACTCCGAGGGTCATCCCAATGGCGGCGGTGTTGAGGAAAATCCGGTTGCGGAACAGGTGCAGCGGGATGATCGGGTCTTCCGCCCGCGACTCCGCCCACACGAACAGCGAGCCGGCCACGACGGCTCCGGCGGCCAGCGCCCAGGTGGCAGCCGAATCCCAGCCGTGCTCCTTGTTGCCGGCGAACTCGGTGAAGAAGATCAGGCAGGTGGTGGCGGCCGACAGCAGGATGATGCCCAGGTAGTCGATCCGCTTCTCAGCGCGCTTGTCCGGCAAGGTCAGGGCGAAGTAGCCGATGAAGAACGCGGCGATGCCGACCGGGATGTTGATGTAGAAGGCCCAGTGCCAGGTCAGGTGGTCGACGAAGTAGCCGCCCAGCAGCGGCCCGGCCACGGAGGACAGCCCGAAGATGGCCCCCATCGGACCCATGTACTTGCCGCGCTCACGAGCGGGCACGATGTCGGCGATGATGGCTTGGGACAGGATCATCAGGCCACCGCCGCCCAGGCCCTGGACCGCCCGCAGCACGACAAACTGGGGGAAGGTTTGGGCAAAAGAACAGCCGAGAGAGCCGATCGTGAAGATGGCAATCGCGAACAGGAACAGGCGCCGGCGTCCCAGCACGTCGCCCAGCTTGCCGTAGATTGGCATCACGATGGTCATCGCCAGCAGGTACGCGGTGGTGACCCACATCTGGCTGCTGACCCCACCCAACTGCCCCACAATGGTGGGCATGGCCGTGGTGACGATGGTCTGGTCCAAACTTGAGAGGAGCATCCCCGCGATCAGGGCGGAGAAGATCACCCAGACTCGCTTCTTCGTCAGGAGAATTGGCTCGGTTGTGGTGGTTGGCATCGGCTTCCTTTCACAATGTGCAGTTACTGAAGTAATATGTTACACCTCCTGCACATCTAGGGAGCATGGGATTCCTCACGATAGGATACGGACATGAGCAAACCACGGACCCGCGGTCCGGCCACCGCCGAAGCGATCCAGAATGCTGCCCTCGACCTTTCCCTGGCCCGCGGCTACGACAACGTCACCGTGGAGGATATCTGCGCAGAAGTGGGGATTAGCCAGCGCACATTCTTCAACCACTTCCCCACCAAAGACCACGTAATTCTGGGCCGGGACCGCCTCGAAATTGACGAGCCTGCCGCCCGCAAGTTCATCCTTTCCTCCGGCCCCCTGCTGATTGAAGCAATGTCGCTTATCACTCAGAACGCGCCGAACCTTGGACACCCCCGAATGAACGACCGGATGAAGGTGATTGGCAGTTCCTCGGCGCTGCTGGCCCGACAAATGCAGCGGGTGAGCGCCATTGAGGAAGAGCTGGTCGAAGTCATCTCGCTGCGCATCGGCCATCAGGTGCCCGGCGCGACCGAGCAGCAGGTGGCCGACCAGTCACGAATGGTCTACCACCTGCTGTCCGGGGCAATGAGGTTTGTCTCCACCTGCGACAGCCACGCCGACGACATCGAACAGTATCTGGTCCACGCCCGGAAAGTGCTGGCCGACGTCCTGGAGCTGTCTACCGTCCAGAAGGATCCAGCCGAGTCGGCCTAACCTACTCCCGTCAGAGGACTTTCGAGAAGAACTCCCGGGTGCGCTCGTGCTGGGGGTGGTCGATCACCTGAGCGGGTGCCCCCTGCTCGACAATCACACCCTCATCCATGAACACCACCTCGTCGGCCACCTCGCGGGCAAACCCGACCTCGTGGGTCACCACCACCATGGTCATACCCGAGGCGGCCAGTTCCTTCATCACGGCCAGCACCTCGCCGACCAACTCCGGGTCGAGGGCGGAAGTCGGCTCGTCAAACAGCATCAGTTCCGGGTCCATCGCCAATGCCCGCGCAATCGCCACCCGCTGCTGCTGGCCCCCGGAAAGCTGGGCCGGATAGTGGTCGGGTCGGTCGGACAGACCAACGCGGTCCAGCAGTTCCAGCGCCCGGGCGCGAGCCTCTTCGCGCGGACGCTTAGCCACCTGCACCGGCGCCTCCATCACGTTTTCCAGCGCAGTCATGTGCGGGAACAGGTTGAAACGCTGAAAGACCATCCCGATTCGCGAGCGCTGACGTGAAATAGCCTTTTCCGGCAGTTCGTGGAGCGTGGTTTTCCCACCCTTGGTCACCTCGCGGTAACCGAGCAGTTCCCCATCCACGTAGATTCGCCCCGCCGAAATCTTTTCCAGCTCGTTGATACAGCGCAGCAAGGTTGACTTGCCCGAGCCGGACGGGCCGAGCACCACGCACACCTCGCCGGGTGCGACCTCGAGGTCCACCCCTTTGAGCACGTGCAGGTCCCCGAAGAGTTTGTGGACATCTTTAACTTGCACCATCGGAGTCTGGGTCATGGGGTCACATCCAAGAACGGGTCGTCGCGAGTAGTGGGAGCCGAGTTGATGGCCGCCTGACGGGAGGAGGCCTTGTCGGCCTTTGTTCTAGAGTCAAAGCCACGGCCGTAGTAGCGCTCGATCCGGTGCTGGACCACCATCAGGAGCGAGGTGATCACCAGGTACCAGGCGGCGGCCGCCAGCAGCAGCGGAATGGGAGCAAACAGCGCCTGCCCCTTCGTGCTGGCCACAAAGGTCAGTTCGGTCGTCACCGGGATGGCCGAGACCAGCGAAGTAGTCTTCAGCATGGAGATGGTTTCGTTGCCGATCGGGGGGACGATCACGCGCATGGCCTGGGGCAGGATGATCCGGCGGAAAATCTTTCCCCGATTCATCCCCAGGGCGGTGGCCGCCTCCCACTGGCCTTTATCCACCGAGAGCAGCCCGGCGCGGATGATCTCAGCCAGGTAGGCACCCTCGTTCAAGCCCAGCCCCAGGAACGCCATCATCAGCGGCCGGAGCAGGTCCACGGTCTGGGCGCTGAACAGCTCGGGCCCAAACGGGATCGCAATCGAGATCTGCGGGTACAGCGACGGAAGCAGGGACCAGAAGATCAACTGCGTGTAGATCGGGGTTCCGCGGAAGAACCAGATGTAGAACATGGCCACGTAGCGCAGCACCGGGTTGGGTGACTGGCGCATGACCGCCATCGTGATGGCCAGGACCGTGCCGATCACCATCGCGACCACCGTCAGCAGCAGGGTGTACAGAACCCCGGTCATGATCGTCTTGGAGAAGACCCACTGTCCCATCAGGGACCACTGGAAGTTCGGATTGGTGATCAGGCCCTTGATCACGAGTGCGACGATGACGAGAACCAGGAAGGCAGACACCCAGCGGCCCGGCCGGGGGACCGGCCGGGCGTGCAAGAGTTCCACTCCGTCGATGGTGGAAGGCATGAGAATCTCTTTAGCTGGCCGGGTTCAACTCGGCGGTGGTCAGGGCGGCCCCGTCAGCTCCGTAGGGAGCCAGGATCTGGGTCAGGTAGCCGTTGTCCATCAGGTACTGCAGGGCCTTCTGGATCGCTTCGGTCAGCGCCTCGTCGTCCTTCTTCACCGTGATGCCCTGCGGGGCCGACTCGATTACGTCGCCGATCTGTTCGAGCTTGCCGTCAGACTTCTTCACGGTGTAGCCGATCACGGTGGAGTCGGCCAGGGTGGCGTCGTACTGGCCGCCAATCACCTTGGTGGAGACATCGGTCTGAACCGTCAGCGGCATCACCTCGATGGCCTTCTTTCCGTCGGCCACGCACTGATCGGACTGGGCCAGCAGGTAGTCGTGCTGGTAGGTGCCGGTCTGCACCCCGATGGTGGTGCCGCAGATGTTGTTCGGATCAAAGTCCTTCGGGTTGCCGGCAGCGACCGCGTAGGCCGATCCGACCTCGACGTAGGAAATCATGTTGACCTGCTCGATCCGCTCGGGGGAGACCGAGAAGGAGGAGACGCCGACATCAAACTTGGAGCCCAGGGCCGGAATGATGGTCGGGAACTCTGCGTGAGAAGTCTGTCCGTCTTCCAGTCCCATCACGCGTGCCAGCGCCCGAACCAGATCGACGTCGTAGCCGACCGGGGTCTGGCCGTCGTCAGCCCGGTACTCGCCCGGGGCGTAGTCGGTGGAAGCTCCGTTGCGCAGGATTCCGCGATCCTTAATGGCCTGCGGAACCAGGGCAGCGATATCTTCCTGCACGCTGATGGTGCTGATATCGAAGGGGGTGATCTCCATCCCCGCCGCTGCCTGGGACTGACCCGAATCCGACTGCGGTTCGGACTGGGTGTCGGTGGTGGTGCCGGGGTCTGAACAGCCAGCCAGGGCCAGGGCGGCCACGGCTGCGATCGCGGCGATTCCGGTACGAGTGCGCATAGGACTCCTCTTTCAAATCATGTTATTCAGATTATGCATCGGCATGTATATTATGCGCAGGTCGTCTCAGGATACGGGTCGGCCGGTCGGGGTCCGTGGGTCTCGGGAGCGACAAAACGGCTAGCTGGCGGGGGTTCGGCTCGGATCATGGGATCGGTCACGCCAACTTTGGTGCGGTGCCGGGGTCGGCGGCGGACAGGTGGGGTTGCCGCGGCCGCTACCGCCAGAACCTGGCAAACCTCCCCGAACACTGGCAAACATGGAGCCACCGGACCCGAACCACCGCAAACCCCCAACGTTTGCCAGCACTTGACCACGTTTGCCAACGCCAGAACCTGGCGAACTTACCCAAACACTGGCAAACATGGAGCTACAGGGCCAAAACCACCCCAAACCCCCAACGTTTGCCAGCACTTGACCACGTTTGCCAACGCCAGAACACCGGCCAAACCAGACGCGTGGGCCGCAAACCACCCCTTAACACCAAACGGGCCGGACCCACCAGGTGAATCCGGCCCGCAGAGGTCTATCCCTAGCTGTTCTCCCCGTGGCGTTGATGCCGCAGGATCACCAGCCGAGACAGCGACAACTCAGCCACGGCGTCGATCAGGAGGGCCACTCCGGCAAATGTGGCCAGTTTCCGCCCGGCGGAACGCTTCTCCCCCCGGGACCGGCCAGCCGACAGGAACATCAGGCCCATGGCCGCCTCGGCCGATGCCAGCAGCGGAACCGCCCAGGGTTTGCTGACCACAAACTGGGTGTAGGAATCCCACAGGCCGCCGCTCGGTTCGCGCTCCCCAATCATGATGTCAACGCTGCGCCCAATTGCGTTCGAGACGCCGCGAGCCTGATGCAGGTGACCGCCGACCTCCTCCAGGGTGCGCCGGCCACGCAGGAAGTCCGCCACTTCCGAGGGCAAACCCAGCGAAGCGACAAACGACTTCACCGCAAGTGCGCCCCGCTGCTGGGAGGCAGCAAAGGCTAGCTCCGCTCCCACCCCGGGAACTGCATCGTGAATAGCTTCGATGTCTGCGCGCGGACCAACCAGGTCTTGAGCCAGATCCTCGGCCACCCGGTTTCCCTTGGCGCCGCCGGGGATCACCCGCTCTTCCATCCCCCAGTTGTAGGTGACGATACTCTCCGGGTCGTCGTCGTCTTCAATTAGGAAGGCCTGGAACTCATCCCCGGTCGAGGTGAGGGTGACAAGTGGGACGTCGCCGAGGGTCCAGTTGGACCGGCCGGCCGGCAGCGTCGCCAGCAGCGCCCGCTTGCCCGAAGGCAACTCCAGGTCCACAATGTCGATCCCGTTGAACGCGGCCATCAGCGGGACCGCCGAGGCGGGGGTGTCTGAGATCTCCACTACCGCCAGCGGCTGGTCGTCGTCCTCTTCGTCGTCGGTCTCGGGCAGTTCGCCCTCCAGCCGGTCTATCCCCAGGTCGCCGATCATGACTTCCGCTTTGAACTGGCCTGCCAGCTCTTCGATGAAGTCGATTAGCTTCGGTCCCGGCTCGACCTCGGTGGCGTCGGCGGGCAGCAGCCCCACGTGCTCGTCATCCATGACCACGCGGATCCCCATCATGTTGGGAGTTTCTTTGAACCAGTCCAGTTGGGCAACCACGTTCTGTTCGGTCAGATAGTTGGTGATGTCTTGCGGATCGAGCTGGCTGGCAATGATCATGCCTTCAACTCGGTTCCAGGTCTTAGCTTCCATTGGACCCCCCTTTTCTACCTCAATCTCACCATGAAACGGCGCCGATGTCTGCTCGTTCATTCGCTTGAGGGCACATGTTCAAAACCAAGGGCCTGCTGTTCACAATTGAACAGCAGGCCCCCGGGTAAAAAACTGAACTTACATCTTGGTGCCGACAGAGCCCAGACGCTGGCAGGCCTCAAGGACCCGGTCAGCCATGCCCTTTTCGGCGGCCTTGCCCCACGCACGCGGGTCGTAGGTCTTCTTGTTGCCCACTTCGCCGTCAATCTTCAGGACGCCGTCGTAGTTCTTGTACATCCAGTCGGCGACCGGACGGGTGAAGGCGTACTGGGTGTCGGTGTCGACGTTCATCTTGATGACGCCGTTGGCCACCGCCAGCGCGATTTCTTCTTCGGTCGAGCCGGAGCCACCGTGCATGACCAGATCGAAGGGACGGTCGCCCGCGTTGTGAGCAGCGCCCACCGCGGTCTGGATCTCGCCGAGGATCTCCGGACGCAGCTTGACGTGGCCGGGCTTGTAAACCCCGTGCACGTTGCCGAAGGTGAGGGCGGTCAGGTAGCGGCCGTTCTCTCCCAGGCCCAGCGCTTCCACGGTCTTCAGACCGTCTTCAGCGGTGGTGTAGAGCTTCTCGTTGATTTCGCCGACGACGCCGTCTTCTTCGCCGCCCACGACACCGATCTCAACTTCAAGAATGGTGCGGGAAGCAACCGCGAGCTTCAGCATCTTCTGCGCGATTTCCAGGTTCTCGTCCAGGGGAACAGCGGAACCGTCCCACATGTGGGACTGGTAGAACGGCTCACGACCAGCGGCCACCTCGGCAGCTTCCAGCTCCATGATCGGAATGACCCAGGAGTCCAGGTTCTGCTTGGCGCAGTGGTCGGTGTGCAGAGCCACGGTGACCGGGTAGTTCTTCGCTACCTCACGGGCGTAGGCAGCCATGGCGAGGGTGCCAGCCACGCGATCCTTGATGGTCGAGCCAGACCAGTACTCGGCGCCGCCCACGGACACCTGGATGATCCCGTCAGATTCGGCTTCAGCAAAGCCCTGCAGCGCGGCAGTCAGGGTCTGCGAAGAGGTGACGTTGATGGCGGGGTACGCAAACTTACCGGCTTTCGCCCGGTCGAGCATCTCGTTGTAAACCTCAGGGGATGCGATTGGCATGAAGCCTCCTCATAACGACAGTAGTTACGCGCTCTATTGTCCCACATTTGCCCCCGCTAGTTAACGGGACCCTTGAACTAGGCCAGATGTTGTTTCTGCCGGGGACCGTGCTGAATCACCCAGGCCCAGATGGCGATGGCGGCGGCGTGACCCACGTTCATTGAGCGGGTCGAGCCGTACTGGGTGATGTGGTAAATTTCCCGGCACCGATCCCGCATTTGTGGACTGAGGCCGGCTGATTCCTCCCCGAATACCAGGGTGGCTTCCCGCGGCAGGTCCGCCAGTTCCAAGGGCTTGGATCCGGGCAGATTGTCGATTCCGATCAGGATCCGCCCCCGGAGGTCAGCGTCCTTGGCGAACGAGTCGACCTCGGGAAAATGGTCGACCGGCAGGTAGCGGTCGGTCACCATTGCCCCGCGACGATTCCACCGTCGGCGCCCGACAATGTGGACGGCGGACACCCCCAGGGCATTCGCGGTCCGGACGATCGAGCCGATATTGAAGTCGTGTCCGAGGTTCTCAATCGCCACTTCCAGGCCCAGCGACTTGGCGGCGATTGCCTCCTGGATCGCCTCGCGTCGCCAGTAGCGGTACTGGTCCTCGACGTTGCGCCGGTCGCCGGCCTCCAGCAGGTCCGGATCGTAGTGGTCACCTTCGGGCCAGGGGCCGGTCCAGGGTCCGACCCCGACTTCCCGTTCAGGCTCGCCGGGCAAATGAGTAGCGTCGTTCACAATCCTCCAACTTGTCACGGAAGCCAGATACCATCAGAGCTATGACGATTGAATTATCTAAGGTAACCAGTAAAGGTGAGTTCGGGCCAGTCATGGCGTGGCTGACCGACATGGACGGGGTCCTGATCAGGGAAAACTCCGCCATTCCTGGCGCTCAGGACTTCCTGGAGGAACTGCGCCGACGGGAGCTCCCGTTTCTTGTCCTGACCAACAACTCGATCTTCACCAACCGTGACCTGTCGGCCCGGTTGGCCCAGTCCGGCCTGGACGTGGGTGAGGACCAGATCTGGACCTCCGCCAACGCCACCGCCGCCTTCCTTTCGCAGCAGTCGCCGCGCTCTTCCGCCTACGTGATCGGCTCGGCCGGCCTGACGACCGCCCTGCACAACGCGGACTACATTATGACCGAGGTGAACCCGGAATACGTGGTCCTGGGTGAGACTCGCACTTACGACTTCAACGCGATCACAACCGCGATCCGCCTGATTGAGAGCGGCTCCAAGTTTGTCGCCACCAACCCGGATGTGACCGGTCCCTCCGACGAGGGCACCCTCCCCGCCACCGGCGCGGTTGCCGCCATGATCAGCGCGGCTACCGGGAAGAGCCCCTACTTCATTGGCAAGCCGAATCCCGTGATGATCCGCGCCGGTCTGAACAAGATCGGGGCCCACTCGGAAACGGCAGCCATGATCGGCGACCGGATGGACACCGATATCTTGGCCGGGGTCGAGGCGGGGCTGCGCACCCACCTGGTCCTGTCCGGCTCGACCACGCTGGAGCAGGTGGCCGACTACCCGTACCGTCCGGCCTGGATCCACAACTCGATTGCGGATATCCTCGCGCTGCTGTAGCTCAGACGTGGGGTAGCAGCCTGGTGACCGCTCGGACAACTCCGCGCGGAGCCACCCGGGCTGCCCCATTGACCACCTTGTAGAGGGCGGTCGGAGTCACGATCACCTGTCCGCGCCGCACCGCGTCCAGGGCCTGCGAGACCACCTGGTCGGCCGGCGCCCACGCGAAGTCGGGCACCTCGGACATGTCGGTACCCATCCGCTCATGGAACTCGGTTTGAACCAGACCCGGGCAGACCACGGTGCAGGTGACCCCGGTGCCGTGCAGTTCCTCCGCCAGGCCCTCGGAGAAGGCCCGCACCCAAGCTTTGTGCGCCGAGTAGGTGCCCATCCCGGTGTCGGCTGCCACCGACGACACGTTCAAAATAGCTCCGTGACCCCGGTCCACCATGGCCCTGCCAGCGAAGTGGGAGGTGACCATGACCGCGCGGACCATCACCTCCAGCCCATAGAGCTCCCGGTCCAACGTGTCGTTCAGGAACCGCTTCCCCAAGCCGAACCCGGCATTGTTGACCAGCAGGCCCACGGGCCCGCCAATCTCCGGCTCGTTCTGTTCCAACCGCTGGCAGACACGAGCCAAGTCTTCCGGCTCAGCCAGGTCGGCGCGAAGGACCTGTACTTTGATCGCCGCCACCTGTCGCAGCTCTTCCGCCAACTCTTCGAGTCGGGATTCGTTGCGAGCAACAACCACCAAATTGTGTTTGGCCGCAGCCAATTGCCAGCAAAATTCACGTCCCAGTCCAGACGTGGCGCCCGTTACTAGTGCTGTACCCATAAAGTCATTCTAGTCGCATACAGTTGAGGTATGAGGATTGCAACCTGGAACATTAACTCAATTCGGACCCGCGTGGATCGGGTCCTGGCCTTTTTGGAGCGCTCCGAGGTCGACGTTTTAGCGCTACAGGAAACCAAATGTCGCGACGACCAGTTCCCGACCGCGCCGTTTGAGGAGGCCGGATACCACCTCGCCGTCCACGGGTTAAACCAGTGGAATGGGGTCGCTGTCATCTCGAAATACCCCATTTTGGAGGTTCAGATTGGCTTCCCGGGCCAGCCCGAGTTTCGCGAAGTGGTGGAAGCACGCGCCCTCGGGGTGACGGTGGATTCCCCGGCGGGCCCCCTGACCGTCTGGAGTCTGTACATCCCCAACGGGCGCGAACTGGACGACCCGCACTACACCTACAAGCTGGACTGGCTGGCCCAGCTGAAGTCGGCGGCCACCGGCTGGCTCACGACCGACCCGAACGCACTGATCGCGCTGGTGGGCGACTGGAACGTCGCTCCCGAAGACGTCGACGTGTGGGATATGGGGTTCTTCGAGGGGAAGACCCACGTTTCGCCCCCGGAACGGGCAGCCTTCGCAGCAATTGGCGAGGTCGGCTTCACGGAGGTGACCCGTCCACTCGTCACCAACTACACCTACTGGGACTACCAGCGCCTGCGCTTCCCGAAGAACGAGGGAATGCGGATCGACTTCGTCTACGCTTCCCCCGCCCTGGCCAAACGGGTCAGCGCCGCCGAAATCGACCGAAACGAGCGGAAGGGTAAGGGCGCCTCCGACCACGTTCCCGTGATCGTCGACTGGGACTAGCGGGCCTCTGCCAGTTCGATCAGGCGGTCGTTCAGCTGGTGCCAGTTCGCCTTGTGCCAATCACCAAAGCGCTCCTGGCCCAGGAACAGCGCCCCCACCGCGCGGGTTGGGTCCACCCACAGGAACGACCCCGAAACGCCAAAGTGTCCGAAGGTGCTCGGGTCGGCCCGGGTACCGGTCCAGTGCGGGTGCTTGCGGTCGCGAATCTCGGGCCCGAGCCCCCACAGGTTCCGCTCCTGGGTCCCGTAACCGGGGAGCACCCCGCGGAGGCTGGGGAAAGCCGGAGAGCGGAATGCCTCCCAGCTGGCCCGGCTCAGCAGCTCCGGCTGCAACAACTCCTGCAAAACCAGGGACAGATCCAGGGCCGAACCGACTGCCGACCAGGCCGGGGTGCCCGCAATGGTGATCCCCTCGGCTCCGAGCGGCGCCAGCAGCCGGTTCCGGGTCCAGTCCGGGTCACCGGTCGCAGCCGTGACCACCTCGCCCAGGACTTCGTAACCCTGGTTGGAGTAGATGCGCCGGCTCCCCACCCGCGCCGCCATCCGGGTCCCCTCCCCTTCCGGGGCGAGGCCCGAGGCGTGGGCGAGCAGGTGGGCCACGGTCGACCCCTCGGGACCGGCCGGTTGGTCGAGGCGAAGGTAGCCGTCCTGGACCGCGAGGTGGACCCCGAGGGCGGTGAGCAGCTTGGTCACCGAAGCGAACGGGAAGGGTTGACTCAGGTCGCCCTCCTGCCAGATAGGCTCGCCGGCCTGATCGATGGCGACTAGGGCGTGGGGGAACGGAATCTCCATGCCTTCCAGTTTGGCACAGGTTTGGGGGCCCGCCGGCAGCGAGCCCCCACCCCATCTAGGCGGCCGTCACAGTTAGTTCCCCATCGCGGGTGCCAACCGTGACCGTCCCCCCGTCCTTCACTTCGCCCCCGAGCAACAGGACCGCCAGCGGGTCACCGATCTCGCGTTGGACGAGGCGGCGCAGCGGCCGGGCCCCGTAGGCCGGGTCGTACCCGTGGTCCTCCAGCCAGGCCCGAGCCTCGTCGGTCACCGTCAGGGTGATCCGGCGCGACTCCAGCCGGGCGGCCATTTCGGCTACCTGCAGGTCGACGATCTGGCCCAGCTCGTGCTTGGTCAGCGGCTCAAACACGACCGTTTCATCCAGCCGGTTTATGAACTCCGGCTTGAAGTTTCGCCGGACCTCACCCATTACCGCCTCGCGCTTTTCCTCCGGGGACAGCAGCGGTTCGATCAGGTACTGGGAGCCCAGGTTGGAGGTCAGGATCAGGATCGTGTTCCGGAAGTCCACGGTCCTCCCCTGCCCGTCGGTCAGGCGCCCGTCGTCCAGCACCTGCAGCAAGATGTTGAACACTTCCGGGTGCGCTTTCTCCACCTCGTCCAACAGCACCACCGAGTAGGGGCGCCGCCGGACGGCCTCGGTCAACTGGCCGCCCTCTTCGTAGCCCACGTACCCGGGAGGGGCCCCGACCAGGCGCGCCACCGAGTGCTTCTCGGAGTATTCGCTCATGTCGATCCGGATCATAGCCCGCGGGTCGTCGAAGAGGAACTCGGCCAGCGACTTGGCCAGTTCGGTCTTGCCGACGCCGGTGGGACCCAGGAAGAGGAAGGAGCCGGTGGGACGGTTCGGGTCGGAGACCCCGGCCCGCGACCGCCGAACCGCGTCCGACACCGCCTGGACGGCGGGGTGCTGGCCGATCAGTCGCTTCCCAATCCACGCTTCCATTTCCAGCAGCTTCTCGGTCTCACCCTGCAGCAGGCGTCCGGTCGGAATCCCGGTCCAGGACTCGATTACCGCCGCGATCTGCTGGGGACCAACCTTGTCGGCCACCATCGGCTCGGCCGCGTGCTCCGCCTCTTCGGCATCGGCCAGTTCGGCTTCGGCAATTTGCCGCTCGATCGCCGGAATTTCCCCATTTTGGATCCGTCCGGCTTCCTCGTACCGGCCCTCGCGCAGGGCCAGTTCGAAGGCGGTTCGCAGCTCGTCCAGTTGGGCGCGCAGGTCCCCGACCCGGTTCCGGCCCGCCTTTTCGGCCTCCCACCGCAGGGTCAGACCCTGCAGTTGCTCCTCCGTGTTGGCGATGTCCTCCTGCAGTTTGACCAGGCGCTCCTGCGTGGCCGGGTCGCGGTCGTCTTCATCCGACTCACGCAGGTAGGTTTCCTCCATCTTGAGCCGGGCGACGGCCCGCTGCAGTTCGTCAATCTCAATTGGGGATGAGTCCAGTTCCATCCGCAAGCGGGAGGCCGCCTCGTCCACCAGGTCGATCGCCTTATCGGGCAGTTGCCGCCCGGTGATGTAGCGATCCGACAGGGTCGCGGCCGCGACCAGGGCGCCGTCGGAGATCGTCACCTTGTGGTGCGCCTCGTACTTGGGGGCGATTCCACGCAAAATTGCGACCGTGTCCTCGACGGAGGGCTCCCCGACGAACACCTGCTGGAAGCGGCGCTCCAGGGCGGCGTCCTTCTCGATGTTCTCCCGGTACTCGTCCAAGGTGGTGGCCCCAACCAGACGCAGCTCACCCCGAGCCAGCATGGGCTTGAGCATGTTGCCCGCGTCCATTGACCCTTCGGAGGCACCCGCCCCCACGACGGTGTGCATCTCGTCGATGAAGGTGATGATTTCCCCGTCCGAGTTGGAAATTTCCTCCAGGACCGCCTTCAGGCGCTCCTCGAACTCGCCGCGGTATTTGGCCCCGGCGACCATCGCCCCCAGGTCCAAGCTAATCAGTCGCTTGCCGCGCAGGCTCTCGGGCACGTCCCCTTCCACAATCCGCTGGGCCAGTCCTTCGACCACCGCGGTCTTGCCGACCCCCGGCTCCCCTATCAGGACCGGGTTGTTCTTCGTCCGACGCGACAGCACCTGGATCACCCGACGAATTTCCGCGTCCCGGCCGATCACCGGGTCCAGCTTGCCTTCGCGGGCAACCTCGGTCAGGTCCCGACCGTATTTGGACAGGGCCTGGAAGGTGCCTTCCGGGTTGGCGGTGGTGACCGGTTCGGGCCGGAGTTTGGCCAGGGCCGCCTCCAACTCTTCGGCGGTCGCCCCGTTTTGGCGCAGAATCCGGCCCGCCTCCGAGTCGGATCCGGCCAGCGCGATCAGCAGGTGTTCGGTGGAGACGTAGGCGTCCCCGCGCGACTCGGCCAGCTTCTGTGATGCCGTCAGCACGTTCATCAGCTGGCGAGAGGTCTGCGGCTGGGTGACGGAACTGCCGGAGCTGGCCGGCAGCGCCACCAGGGCGGTCCGGGTCCCCGCGCCCACCTCCCCGCGTTGAGCCCCCACTGCCGCCAGCAGTGAGATGGCAATTCCTTCGGGTTGTTCAAGCAGGGCCGCCAGCAGGTGCAGCGGTTCCACCTGTGCGTTTCCCACAGCTGAGGCCATTTGGACAGCAGAGCTGAGGGCCTCTTGAGACTTGGTAGTCAAGTTCTGACTCACGTCGACTCCTCATTTCTAGTTAAGTTCGTTCGGCCCGGCGCTGTAGGTCCCAATCGGAGCCCGGCGGACCGGCCGAAATGCTAACTTGAGTCTACTACACTCAACTTTGTCTGTCAGTACCCCAGATCACAGCTGAAGCTGGGAAAACAGGAGCAAAAATGGTCCCGACCCGGCCTCTGTCGAGGCCCAGGCGGGACCATTCGGCCCGCGTTTGCGGGCAATGCGACTAGCTAAACTTGGTAGGGAGGCTGGGGACCCCACTGCATCCGGGTCAGCTCGCGGCGCTTGCGGTTGACCTTCACCAGCCAGACGATCCCCACGATCAGGGCGATCAGGCCCACCAGCCCGACTACGCCGGACCAGATCAGGCCGCTGGTGGCTTTGCCGACCAGGCCGGAGATTTCCTCCCCGGTGAAGGCGAACATCGGAGCCCCATCGGGCAGGTCGCACTTGAGCGAGTAGGTTCCGCTCGGCAGGTTTCGACCCACGACCACGCCGGAGCCGGACTCTTCCGTCAGCGAGAAGGTGCCGGACTCGCCGGTAATCTCGCACTTCGAGGGGGTCCGCTCGCTCTGGGACATCAGGGCCAGGGTGCCGGACTCGCCCACGGTCACCTGACCGCCGTTGGAGACGCTGATTGAGCCGTCGGCGATCCGGTCAAAGTCGATCCCGGACAGGACCGAACCGAACAGCACCGCGGGAGCCACGATCACCATCAGGATCACCCCGGCAATCATGGTGACGATGGACCAGGCGCGCGAAGGAAGGTTGGTCGGAGTCATCGGCTGGTAGACCGGCTGGCCGTAGACCGGCTGCCCGTAGACGGGCTGACCGGTGGGAGGCCCGGCGGGAGGGGGAGTGCCGTAGCCCGGGGGCGGGACCGCGGGAGGCTGATTCGGCGGGACGCCCTCCTGCCCGGGCGTGTAGACCGGCCAGGGGCTCTGCGGCTCGGCGGGTCCGTTCGGGTTCCACTCTTCTGAGCGCTGGCCGTACTGGGGCGCAGGATTGTTAGTCTGATCGGGATTGAACCGATCTTGGGGGTCGGTCATCAGGTCATCCTCATTTCCTCAGGCCCCGCCTTTTCGCAGGTCGAAGCGCACTTGAGTCTAGTTTACCGCGGGGTCGACCCCGGCGTCCGAGAGCCGTTCCTGGCGCAGCTGGTCGATGGCTGGCAGCTCCAGCGGAGCGAGGTCTTGGCCCAGGGCTTGGGACAGCAGCAGGTCGGCCAGTTCCGGGTTCCGGGCCAGGACCGGCCCGTGCAGGTAGGTGGCGATGATGGAACCCTGAACCGCCCCCTCGACCCGGTCAAACCCATTGCCGGTTCCAGCTAGCACCTCGCCGAGCGGGCGGGCGTCGGGGCCGAGGCGGGTGCCGCCCCCGTGGTTCTCAAACCCGGTGAGCAGCTGGGTGAGCTCGGGCAAAAGCGGGCGGGTGACTACCTCGCCGATAGCCCGCTCCCCGCGCGGGTGGGTCTCCAAGTCCAGCAGTCCCAACCCGGAAATCTCATTGCCTGCCGCATCCACGTAGATCCGCCCGAGGATTTGCAGCGAGGCACAGATGGCGAGCACCGGTCGGCCCGCGGCCACCGCCCGGCTCAGCCCCCGCTCGGATCGCAGATGATCGGCGGCCAGCGCCTGAGCGGTGTCCTCGCCACCCCCCAGTGAGTACAGGTCCAGCTGGTCCGGAATCGGCTCGGACAGGTTGACGGTGACGATCTCGGCGGGGAAGCCTCGCCGCCGGGCCCGCTCGGCCAAAATCAGCGCATTGCCAGAGTCGCCGTAGGTGCCCAGCACTTCCGGGGCCAGGACTCCAATTCGAACTGTCGACTCGCTCATTGCGCCCTCCCCGCCCGATCGATCTGTTTCAGTTGCGGCAACAGGTCGCGGAAAGCCGTGTAGTTGGCGACCACCTCCACCGGGCCCGGCTGGCACTGCCGAATGGCACTGAGCGGATCGGGGACCAGCTTTGCCTCCAGCCCGGCGTAGCCCAGGCGCACGGCCAGGTCGGCAGCCCGGTCGCCACTGGCAAACAGGCGCTCCGGTTGGGGCAGTTCTTCAAACCGAACATCCCAGAGCCAGGACAGGTCCACCCCGTCGGGAATCTGCCCGTTGGTGGCGATCACCACCTGGTTCACGGTCGGGTCCACCATGGCCAACGCCTCCTGCCAGCCGGCAGGGTTCTTGGCCAGCAGCAACCGGACGCCGCGCCCGTCGACATCGAACTCCTGGTAGCGGCCGGCCACGTCGCGCACCTGGCCCACCGCTTCGGCTGCCTGGGCCGCCGGCACCCCCAGCTCCACCGCGGCGGCAATCGCCTGGGCGGCATTGTGCAGGTTGACCTGGCCGGGCAGCGACAGCTTTAGCGGGAGTTCCACCCCCGGGCCGTGCAGGCGGGAATCCTGATCCACCCACCAGTCGGGGTCGGGCCGGCGAATCTGCTCGTCGACAAACCAGCCGTCCTCGGTCCGGGTGACCTGGCCGCCAGTTCGCGGGAACGTGGTCGAGTCGGCGCCCCAGCTGGACCCGGCCGCCACCCAGGTGACGTGGGGGGCATTCCACGCGGCTGAGACAATCAGAGGGTCGTCACAGTTGGCAACGATGTGAGCCTGCGGGTTTTCCTCTACCCCCTGGCGGAGCCGGCGTTCAACCGCGCCGATTTCGCCGACCCGGTCAAGCTGGTCTCGCGACAGATTCAGCAGGACCAGCACTGCCGGGCGCACCTCCGCCGCCACCTGCGGGACGTACATTTCGTCCACTTCCAACGCCGCAAACGGGGCGCGCGGCTCGTTCATCAGGGCGGTGGCCACCCCGGGAGGCATATTGTCCCCGAGCGTATTGGAAGCCACCGTTCCCGCGGTGCCGAGCGCCGCCCGAACCATCTTGGTGGTGGTGGATTTGCCGTTGGTACCGCTGACAATCACGGCCTGCTTGTCGTGAGCCAACGTGGCCAGCACCGACGGGTCCACCGCCAGCGCCACCCGACCGCCGATCATTCCACCCGAGCCGCGCCCGAGCAGTCGAGACAGGTCTCGAGCCGAGCCGCCCAGGATGGTGGCAACGGCGCCGCGCAGCCGGCGGCCAAAAGTTAAGGGTCTGGTCATGGAACAAACCTAGCGCGGTTGGGCGGCCTTTGCCCAAGCCGCCTATCGCTCCTGACGAGAGACCAGGGCCAGGGCCACCAGGGAGCGCAGGTGGGGCGGCAATTGCCAGTAAAGGTGGCCGTGGGGTTCGAGTTCGCGCGACTGGCTCAGCGCCAACTCGCCGCGCCCGGTGGGCCGGGACGGGACCGGTGCCTGCGGGCTCCGGGTGTTGATGAACCCGTGCGAGTCGGCCGTGAACACCCGGTGAATGGGAGCGGAGTGCACCTGTTCGGAGAGCACCTCGATCTGCCGGTTCAGCTCTTCGATTTGGCGCTCCAGGTGCATGATCCGCCGAATCCCGGCCAGGTTCACCCCCTCGTCCTGCGAGAGGGCCTGCACGTGGCGCAGGCGCTGGATATCCGCCGGAGAGTACCGCCGGCCCCGACCTTTGGTCCGCTGGGGACTGACCAGGCCGAGGCGGTCGTACTGACGAAGCGTCTGGGGATGCATCCCGGCGAGCTCGGCCGCCACGGAAATCACGTAGACGGCTTCACTCGGGGAGGAGGCAGCGGTCATCGCTCACCTCCCAGGTTGGCCCGCGGGTCCCACTCACCCTGGGCGGCCTGCACCTGTTCGGCCAGCTCTTTCAGTTCCGTGGTGTCGGGGGCCGGCAGGTGAATTGACAGCTCCACCAGCAGGTCGCCGCGCTTCTTGCCGCGGTGCATCCCGCGCCCGCCAACCCGCAGCACACGGCCCGAGGAACTTCCAGCCGGCACCTTCACCTTGACGGAGGTACCGTCAGGCAGGGGCACCGCCACCTGCGCCCCCAGCACCGCCTCGGGGAAGCTGATCGGCAGGCGCACCCGCAGATTATTGCCTTCGACGGAGTAGAGCGGGTCCTTCTTGACCTGGACCGTAATCACCAGGTCCCCGGCCGGACCGCCGCCGGAACCCGGTTGACCTTTGCCGCGCAGACGAATCTTCTGGCCGTCGCGCACCCCGGCGGGAATGTTTGCGGTCAGAGTTCGCTCCCCTACCTTCAGCCGAATCGAGGTGCCCAAGTAGGCATCTCGGAAGCTGAGCGTGGTTTGGGCGGTCAGATCGGCCCCGGCCTGGGCGGGCATCCCGAAACTGGAGTAGCCCGCGCCCGGCCCGCGGCCGCCTCGTCCCCCACCCGAGAAGAGGGAGGACAGGATGTCGTCGAAGCCGCCACCCCCACCGGAAGTCTGGAACTGGTAGGTTCCGCCGCGCCCGGCCCCGTTGAACATGGAACCGAACATGTCTTCAAAGCCACCGCCCCCGCCGGAGCCGGGAGTGAAGCGCGCGCCCCCCTGCGCCATCTGCTGAATGGCGTCGTAGCGTTCGCGCTGCTCCGGGTCAGACAGGACCGAGTAGGCCTCACTGATCTGCTTGAACTTCTCTTCTGCGGCCAGATCGCCCGGGTTCTGATCCGGGTGCCACTGTCGGGCCAGTTTGCGGTACGCCTTCTTGATTTCCTTCGAGTCGGCGTCTTTCTTCACCCCAAGAGTCTGGTAAAAATCCTGGTTGAACCAGTCCTGTTCACCCATGGATACTCCTTTCTGCGTCTATTTGGGTCGGGGGCAGACCACCGACCAATAGACGGTGATGGCCCGATCTGAGCCGGGCCATCACGTGTCATTCGGGGTTGTCGACCATCACTTTGGTGGCCCGGAGCACCCGATCGTTGATCCGATATCCGGGTTGGAGCACCTGCTTGATTACCGGGTGCTCGATGTCTGGGTTGGTTTGCGCCATCAGCGCTTCGTGGAGCTGCGGGTCGAACGGATCGCCCTCGGCCCCGTAGCGCTCCAGGTGGAACCGGCTGGCTAGGGTTTCCTCCAGCTTGGTGGCGATCGAGGCGAACGGGCCGGTGCCCAGTTCGCCCGCCTCGCGGGCAGCGGAGATGTCGTCGAGCACCCCCAGCAGCGCCTCGGCCACTTCTTCTTGCCCCAGCTGGCGCTGGGCGGTTCCCTCGGACTTGGCCCGACGCACGTAGTTGCCGTACTCCTGATTCAGGTTGTACAGGTCAGCTCGCGCCCGAGCCAGGTCTTCTTTTGCCTGCTCCAGCTCGGCCACGGTGGCCTCCAACTGTGCGTTCGGGTCCTGCTCCACGGGGACCACTGCCTCCTGTTCGGGCGAACCCGCCGGGGCGGTTTGATCCGCCCCGGTGGATTCTGGCCGGCCGGGACCACCGGAGTTCTCCGGAGTTTCCCCCGCGAACTCATCGGGGTTCACAGCGTCCTGGCTCACTTGTCTTCCTCGTCCTCAATGATCTCCGCGTCGATAACTTCTTCTTCCGCGTTGACATCGTCCTGGCTGGGCAGGTCCGACTCGGCCGCCGAGGCCTGAGCTTCGGCGTAAACTTCCTGGCCGATCTTCATCCCAACCTCGTTCAGCTTGTCCAGGGCGGACTTGACGGCGTCAATGTCCTCCCCTTCCAGCGCCTTCTTGGTCTCGTCGACCGCGGCCTGAACCTCGGTCTTGGTGCCTTCGGAAATCTTTTCGTCGTTCTCCTTCAGGAGCTTCTCCATCGAGTAAACGGTCTGCTCGGCCAGGTTGCGGGTATCCTGCTCAGCCCGGCGAGCCTTGTCCTCTTCCGCGTGCGCTTCGGCCTCCCGAACCATCCGCTCGATATCGTCCTTGGGCAGAGCCGAACCACCGGTGATGGTCATCGACTGCTCCTTGCCGGTGCCGCGATCCTTGGCGGACACGTGGACAATCCCGTTGGCATCGATGTCGAAGGAGACCTCAATCTGCGGGACCCCGCGCGGGGCGGGCGCAATTCCGGTCAGCTCGAAGGTGCCGAGCGGCTTGTTGTCGCGGGTGAACTCACGCTCGCCCTGGAACACCTGGATCAGCACGGAGGACTGGCCGTCTTCCGCGGTCGAGAAGACCTCGGTGGCCCGGGTCGGAATCGCCTTGTTCCGCTCGATCAGCTTGGTCATCACGCCGCCCTTGGTCTCAATTCCAAGGGAGAGCGGGGTGACGTCGATCAGCAGCACGTCGGAACGGTCGCCCTGCAGCACGCCAGCCTGCAGCGCTGCCCCGATGGCAACAACCTCGTCCGGGTTCACGGTCTTGGTCGGCTCTTTGCCTCCGGTCATTTCGCGAACCAGGTCGGACACGGCCGGCATCCGGGTCGAACCGCCGACCAGAACCACGTGGTCGATGTCCTTGACCGAGATTTCCGCTTCCCGAATCACGTCCTGGAACGGGCGCTTGGTCCGCTCCAGCAGATCCGAGGTCATGTCCTCGAACTTCGCCCGGGTCAGCTTCTCATCCAGGTGGATGGGGCCTTCCGTGCTCATCGACAGGTACTGCAGGGAAATGGTGGTGGTGGTCGCGGTCGACAGCTCGCGCTTGGCCTGCTCGGCAGCTTCCTTCAGCCGCTGCAGCGCCACCGGATCCTTGGACAGGTCCACCCCGGTCTTGTTCTTCACCTGCTGGATCAGCCAGTCGACGATCCGCTGGTCCCAGTCGTCGCCGCCGAGGCGGTTGTCGCCGGAGGTGGCGCGCACCTGAATGGTGGAGAAGCCGTCGTCATCCTTGCCCACTTCCAGGAGCGAGACGTCGAAGGTCCCGCCGCCCAGGTCGAAGACCAGGATCAGTTCGTCTTCTTTCCCCTTGTCCAGGCCGTAGGCCAGGGCCGCTGCCGTCGGCTCGTTGATAATCCGCAGCACGTTCAGACCGGCAATCTGCCCGGCATCCTTGGTAGCCTGCCGCTCAGCATCGTTGAAGTAGGCGGGGACCGTGATGACCGCGTCGGTCACCTGGTCGCCCAGGTACTGCTCCGCATCGTGCTTGAGCTTGGACAGGATCCGCGCCGAAATCTCCTGCGCGGTGTAGGTCTTGTCGTCAATCTGGGTCGACCAGTTGGTGCCCATGTGGCGCTTGACCGAGGTGATGGTCCGGTCCACGTTGGTGACAGCCTGGCGCTTGGCGATTTCGCCAACCAAAACCTCACCGTTCTTTGAGAAGGCCACCACCGAGGGGGTGGTGCGAGCGCCCTCCGCGTTCGCGATGATGGTCGGCTCGCCCCCTTCCAGGACGGCAATTGCCGAGTTGGTGGTGCCCAGGTCAATCCCTACTGCTTTAGCCATAAGTTCTCTCCTAGTTTGACTGAAGTCTTGCTCTCACCGGGGGTTGTCCCCGCCTTGAGTCTGTTGCACTCAAGTCTACGGATGAGGAGTCTGGAGCGCAAGACCTCACCCGAAGAACTTGAGTCGACCAGACTCAAGTTGTCCCCAATCGGCACCATCTCGCGGCTTCCAGAAAGTGTGAGGCATCCCATAGGAGCAATGTCTCATTCCGAACTTCGTATTTTACAAAAAATGCATAAATCAGCTATTCGACTGGAGTAGTCTAGACAGCACCTAGACGATCTCTAGGACAAAGTTGATCTGTCGGTGCTCGGAAGGTGCCGGCAAAAACAGAAGGAAGATTGATGACTGCTTCTACCAAGCCCGTAGACGCATCGGCGACCAAGCGCGCCGGTGGGGCTGCCCGCATCATTGGCATTATCCTGATCGTAGCTGGTGCAATCATGCTGGTTTCCGGTGGCGTCGCGTGGGGTGCCGTCTCCTCGCAGCTGAAGGTTCAGCAGATGGTTGTCCCGGACGACGCTCCCTCCAACGCCGGCAAGGCTGTGGCTGGGCCGTTCACCGCCTGGTCCATGCAGGAGATCATTAACATCCACGCCGAGCACTCCACCGAAGGCGAAACCTACGCCACCCTGGGCGATAAGGTGAACGAAGCCAAGGCCGAGTTCGGCGACGACTCCGAGGAAGCCGCCAAGCTCCAGGCCCTGCGCAACACCGCTCAGAGCGCCGCGTTCCTGCGGGCCTCACTCTTCACTTCGATCCTCGCGTTTGGCGTTTCCGCTCTGGTCATGGGCCTGGGCGTCACCACCGCGATCACCGGGGCTGGCTTCGTTGTCAGCGGCAAGAAGGACTAGCCTCCTCCCGACGTAACAGCGTAGAAGGGCCACCCATCGGGTGGCCCTTTTTGCTGCCCTTCAACTATTGAACGGCTTCGAGTTGTCCGAAGTTACGCTAGTTCTGACCTACTGTTTGTTCGGGACCTTGGCCCCCACCGACATTGAATATGCCGCCTTCATTCAAATTAGTCGGCCGTCGAGATAACCTGACGGAGGAAGCAAGATCCACCACACCGCCGCCGCACTCGGGATCGAGAAAAGCGGGGCGGTACGCTGGAACCGACCGTGGAGCACCGCCGAAAGGACCTCAGATGACCACCGAGCTGGTTACTACCGTCACCCCGGAGATCGTGGCCGCCCTGGACCACCTCCTGCCGCAGCTTTCCTCTTCCGCGCCAACGCTGGACGCCGAAGGGGTTTCCGCCCTAATCGACCAGGATGGCGTGTACCTATTTGCCTACCGGAACGAGCCGGGCAGCCCGATCCTCGGCCTGCTCACCCTGGCCACCTTCCGTATCCCCACCGGCTTGCGTGCCTGGGTCGAAGACGTGGTGGTGGACGAGGCTGCCCGCGGGCACGGCGCCGGCCAGCAGTTGGTCGAAGCCGCGATTGAACAGGCGTTCTCCCTCGGGTGCCGCACGGTGGACCTGACTTCCCGCCCTTCGCGCGAAGCAGCCAACCGCCTCTACCAGCGCTGCGGCTTCGAACTGCGAGAGACGAACGTGTACCGCTACGCACGCTAAGTGCCACAATGGAATCATGACTCACACTGCAAATTACCTGGACTACCTGAACGCTTCCCCCTCTCCCTTCCACGCCGCGCACGAGGCGGGCCGCCAGCTAGCTGAGGCCGGCTTTGTCGAAGTGGACGAGAGGCAGCAGTGGCCCTCGGAGCCGGGCAGCTACTTTCTGATCCGGTCCGGGGCGCTGGCCGCCTGGATCATTCCACCCCAAGTGAGTCAAACTGCCGGTTTTGCCATCTTCGGCTCGCACACCGATTCCCCGTGCTTCAAACTGAAGCCGACACCCGACCACCTCAGTCCTGACGGCTGGGGGCAACTGGCCGTCGAGGTTTACGGCGGGATGATCTGGAACTCCTGGCTGGACCGCGAACTGGCCCTAGCCGGGGCGCTCTATGACCGCTCGGGTCAGGCGCACCTGGTTCGCACCGGTCCGCTGGCCCGGATCCCGCAGTTGGCAATCCACCTGGACCGAACGGTGAACGAGGGGTTGAAGCTGAACCCCCAGCAGCACCTGCGCCCGGTATGGACCGTCGACCAGCCCACCGCTTCGATCGGGGCGCTGCTGGCCGAGGCGACCGGCCTCCCCGAGGAAGAGGTCGCTTCCGCCGACATCTTCCTGGTTCCCAGCCAGGGCGCCGCGCTGTTTGGGGACCGGGAGCAGTTCGTCGCCGCCGGACGCCAGGACAACCTCTCTTCGGTGTTTGCCGGTCTGACCGCCCTCAAGGCGACCGCACCCAACCCCGAGGTGATCCCGGTCCTGGTGGCGTTTGACCACGAGGAGATCGGGTCGGCCACCCGCACCGGCGCGGCCGGGCCGTTCCTGGAGGACGTCCTCCGTCGAACCGCTGGTGCCGTCGGTGCCACCGGTGATCAGTTCTGGCAGCTGATGGCGCGTTCCAGTTGCATCTCAGCGGACGCGGGCCACAGCGTCCACCCGAACTACGCGCAGCTGCACGACGATGACACCCGTCCCCTGCTGGGGCGCGGCCCACTGCTCAAGATCAACGCAAACCAGCGGTACGCCTCGGAGGGCCAGGGAATCTCCCTCTGGCACCGGGTCTGCGCCGCCGCCGGGGTCGAGTCGCAGGACTTCGTCTCTAACAACGCGGTTCCCTGCGGGTCCACGATTGGCCCGATCACGGCTACTCGCCTCGGCCTGCTGACCGTAGATGTAGGGATCCCACTGCTGTCGATGCACTCCGCCCGGGAAATGAGCCACGTTGCCGACGAGGAGGCCCTGATTCAGGTGGCCACCGCCTACCTCAACGGCAACCGATAAACGAAGACCCCGGGACTAGGCCAGAGTTGGCTGGCCGTCCCGGGGTTTCGCCGGATCCAACTTCTACGAGCTTATCCTCGCTCCCGCTAGCTCTTTGAGACCAGTTTTTGCGCGCGCTGGAAGCTGACACCGAGTAACTTCCCAATATCCCGGTAAGGCAGACCCTGCCCCGCTAAGCTCCGGGCAGCTTCCCGCGTGATCTGACTGGCAGCCGATTGTGCCTTGTCAGCTTCAGCTCTCACCTGCTGCACGTCAGTGGCCAACTTCCCGATCGTGCCCTGCACTTCAACGTTCACCACTGCTTCCGCCGGGTTTGACTCCACCTCTGGGAAAAGACCGAGCGCATCTCTGACCATTGGCTCAACCTGCTCGAGCCTTTTCACTTGAGTGAACAAGCCTGGCACTTCCGCTACCGTGACAACCCACCACCCCTCATCACGGCTCACTTTCGCGGTGTAGGTACTCATTCTTCAACTCCTAGCTGCCTGAGAATTGTGTGGGCGAAACGATTTGGAATCTCATTGTGGCGCGGCAAGGTCGCGTATTTCTCGCCCACCCACACCCAGGTATGACTTCCCCCCTCTTTCACAACCAGCTCCAAACCCTGCTCTTTGGCATACTTCCTAATGATTGAGAGCAGGTCTTTCCGCTTGGTCATCAAAGTAGTCTACACGACGCGACTATACAAGTCTATCTAGGTAGACTGACCGACAGTGGTTCGCTCCGGTTCGGAGAGCTACGACCGTTCCCCCATCCGGACGACCACTCTTCTCGCGCCTGATCACCAACCCAGGTGGCCACCGCCTACCTAAACGGCAACCGCTAAACGAAGACCCCGGGACTAGGCCAGAGTTACCTGACCGTCCCGGGGTTATCGCTGAGTTGACTAGAGGCTGGCTACGGCCACAACCTCAACCGGCACATTGCCGCGAGTGGCCTTCGAGTAGGGGCACAGCTCGTGCGTCCGGTTAGCCAAGGCCTGAACCTGGTCTAGCTCCAACCCGGGAACATAGACCTCCATCTTGACGGTCAGGGCGAAGCTTTCACCCTCCGGGCCGATTCCGACCGAAGAGCGGACCACCGACTGGGAGACGTCGGCCCCCACCTCTTTGGCCGCCAGCGCCAGCGCCCCCTGGAAACAGGCACCGTAACCCATGGCGAACAGTTGCTCCGGGTTGTTCCCCCCACCCGGGCCACCCATTTCGGTCGGGACCCGCAGGTCCAGCTCCAGCTCGGGGTTGTGCGAGTGGGCGTGCCCACCCCGACCCCCGGTCACTTCGGCAACGGCTTGGTATACGACGGAATCTGGTGTGTTTGTCATCTCTCCATTTGAGCACAATCGCGCCTAGGACTCAAGCCCTAGGCGCGATTTATTGACAAGGTTAAAACAGCTCTGAATCCTAGCCGTTCGGCCTCTTTGGCCAAATAGTTGACACGGCTGTCTTGGCCGCCGGGTCGGGTCAGGACAAAAAGAGCTGCGCCAGCTTGTCAGCGGACAGTTCCGCCCCCGATCCCCGGCGGATGATCTGACCGCGATCCAGCATGATGATCTGGTCCGCATTCTCGGTGGCCCGCAGGCGGTGGGTCACTTCGATCAGCGTGAGCGGATCCGGCCACTGATCGAGGCGGTGGCGAATCTGCTCCTCCAGGTCCACGTTCAAGCTGGCGGCAAACTCGTCCAGGATCAGCACTCGGGGGCGCAGCAGCAGCGCCCGGGCCAGGCAGAGCCGCTGAACCTGACCACCAGACAGGGCCGTCTTGGCCCGTCCCACCGAAGTCTCCAGCCCGTCGGGAAGCGCGCGGATATCCTCGTCCAGGCAGGCGGTGTGCAGGGCGGCCCACAGCTCCTCGTCGGTCGCGTCAGGCGCCCCAAGCCGCAGGTTCTGAGCCACCGACCCCTGGAGCAGCTGATTCTTTTGGGACACGGCCACCACGTGGCGCCGGAGCGAGTCGAGTGTGAACTCGGGCAGCGGGCGCCCGTCCAGCAGAATCTGCCCCTCACCGGGATCGTCGTAGCGCTGCAGGAGTTGCATCAGCGTCGACTTACCCGACCCGGATCGGCCAACCAAAGTGGTGTGGCTTCCCGGCTCAACTTCGAAGCTGATCTCGGTCACGGCCGGCTCGTCCGCTCGCCCGTCGGTGGAGGGGTAGGTGTAACTGACCCGGTCAAATGAAATCAGGGGCGGCTCGGTCAGGTTCAGCTCCACCGGTCCGTCACTGACCCGCTCGGGCGCGTGCGCGATGGTCCACAGTCGGCGGGCGGCCGATAGGGAGTGATCCAGGTACCCGAGGGCGTCCTCGACCCCGCGCGGCCCCTCGAAAACTCGGAGGGTGGCGCCGGCCAGCGCGGCAACCGCCACGGCCGACAGCGTGCCCTGCCCCAACCAGATGACCGACAGGGTGGCGACGATCGTCAGGAACAGGTTCGCCCCGCGGCGCCAGGCCCGCACCGCGCGCGGCTGGGCGCTCAGGCGACTGACCCGCATTCCCAGCTCGTCCAACTCGGCGAGCCGGTCGGCCTCCCGCCCGTAACCGACCACCTCGTCCAGTCCAAACACCGAGTCGGTCAGGTGATGCGCGAGGTCGCGCCGAGATTCAAGCACGCCCTGGGTGGAGCGCAGCGCGCGCCTGATCCCCAGGTAGGGCACGACCAGCAGGGCGAGGGCCAGGCACAGCACCGCCACCCAGACCACGTCCCAACCGAGCCAGAAGCCGGCCGTCAGGGAAGCGCCGATGCCCACCAGGTAGGCGGACACCACCGGAGCAAACGTGTGGGCGTAGACCACTTCGATCCGGTCCACGTCGCGGGTGAGGGAGGCCAGTACGTCGCCGGAGCGGGACTGGGTCACCACGGCCGGCGCTTTGGGCCACAGCTTAGAGAACACGTAGGCCCGCAGCAGTTCAAGCGCTTTGAAGGCCACGTAGTGACCGAGGAACTGCTCAAAGTAGTAGCAGAGCGCCTTCAGCAGGGCCAGGCCCAGCAAAATGGCGAGCAGAGTCCAGATTGAGCCCCCGTTGACCAGCAGGTTCACCACTCCGCCGGTAGCGGTGGCGAACAGGGCCAGGTCCAGCGACAGGTTGAGGACCCGGCAGAGGAGGGAGGCCAGCAGCGGAGGATGCACCGGGCGGGTGATGCCCAGGAGCCAGCGGAGCAGTTCAGGGAGCTTAGGCATGCTGCTTCTCCTTCAGGTGGCCACCGTCCATCTCGTAAACCCGGTCAGCAATGTCCAGCAGGGCCAGGCGGTGGGTGGAAACCAGCACCGTCCAGTCGGAGGGCAGGCTCGACAGAGCCTCGATGATGCGCGATTCGGATTCGATATCGACCTGGGAGGTGGGCTCATCCAAGATCAGGATGCGGCGTCCGGACAGCAGGGCCCGCGCCAGCGAGATCCGCTGCGCCTGTCCACCAGAGACCAACTGCGCCCCCTCACCCAGGTAGGTTTCCAGTCCCCGCGGCATCCGCCGAACCTCTTCGGCAACGTGGGCCAGCTCCAGCGCCTCCCACATTTCCGCTTCGGTGGCTTGGGGCCGAGCCAACCGCAAGTTGTCGGCGATGGTGCCGGTGAACATCCAGGTGGACTGGGAGACCGAGGCGGAGAGCCCGCGCACCTGGCGCGGGGTCAGCTCGGAGATGGGTTTGCCCGCCACCCGGATACTGCCCTCCTGGGCCGGCAGCGAGCCGCGCAGCAGCCCGATCAGGGTGGATTTACCCACTCCGGAGGGGCCAACCAGGGCGGCCCGGGTTCCGCAGGGAACCTCCAGGCTGACGCCGCGCAGCACCTCGCCCTGCCCGTAGCTGAATCGAACCCCGTCGACGGCAATGTCGGGGCCGCTGTGGGTGCCAACCTCCGGGGCCAGGTCGCCCAGTTGGGCCGCCGCCTCGTCCACCGAGGCCAGGCCGTTGGCCCGCAGGTAGGCCCCAATTTCCTTTTGGGAGGCGAGGCCACCCATCCCGATGTAGAAGAACCCGGCCACCTGCTGGAGGGGTTCGAGCATCAGCACGGTCAAAAGCATGATCGTCAGGCCCTCCCCGGGGCTCACCCCGCGGATCACGGTCAGCCAGGCAATGGCGCAGATCAGGACCAGGGAGAAGATCCCGTCCATCACGATGATCACCACCTGGTTCCCGCCGAGCAGACGCATGATCATGCGCCGGTTGTGCTCGCCGTCCGCCCGCAGCTCCCGCTCGATCCGCTCGCCGGCCCCAAACATGCGAATGGTAACCAGGTTCCGGATCGCATCCAGGTAGCGGCCCGCCAGCGCGCCCCGCTGGCGCCGAGAGTTGGCCGAGGTGCGGCGGAACAGCCGCAGGAACCCACCGACGGCCAGCGGAATCACCGGCACCAAAATCAGTCCGACAAATCCCACCACCGGGTCGATGAAGATACCGATGTAGAGCAGGGCCACCACCGGAATCATCATGGCGGCCAGGGTCGAGCCGAAGTAAACCTGGCGGAACTCGGTCACCCGCTCCACCCCGTCGGTGAGCATTTGGATAACCCGGCCCGGGGGAAACTCCTCCCGAGCCGACACCGCCTCGTCCACCGACCGGAACTGGCGCGCCAGCAGCGCTTGACGCAGCCGCCGTTCTTCGCTGCGGGCAGCGCGGCCCCCACCGACAATTTCGGCGGCGGCCAACAACCCCGCGGCCACGGCGAAGACGACGCCGACAATCAGCGTCCCCACCGACCGGTGGTCAAACAGGTGTCCGGCCGCCACCAGGGCGCCGCCCCAGCAGATCGCGGATCCCAGCCGCGCCAACCCCACTAGTTTCGTGTCTCTGCTCCCCTGGGCGGAGATGGCTTTGACCCTGGTTTTTTGCATGCCTCTTGCCTCCAGCTCAACTCGCACTTAGGTAAGTCTAACCTCATGGTTTGGCTGGATGGGAGGGGCAGTTAGCTCAGAACCGCCACCACCAGCGGAACCAGCAGGATTTTGACCACGATCGAAGCGGCAAACAGGGTCGAGTAGGCGGACTCAACCCGCTCGTCCCGCACCCGAGAATTGGCCGCCTGCAGCACCGCCGGCTGCCCGAGGAAACCGGCAATGCCACCGGCAGTTCGAGGCGCCGACATTCCGGCCAACCGGCCCCCGACCAGCACGACTAGGCACGCGACCAGGACCGCGGCCACCGAAATGATCAACGCCGGCCAGGCCGAGGGTGACCGCAGCAGCTGAGCCACCTGCGGCCCCGCCCCCAGCCCTAGCGCGGCCAGGAAGAAGAGCAGCCCCAACTGCCGAATTGTGAGATTGGCCGAATCCGGCAGGGTCCACACCAGCGGACCGGTCCGCCGGAAAGATCCCAGCACCATGCCCATTACCAGGGGGCCGGCCGCCGCCCCCAACGCAAACGATTCGCCCCCGGGCAGCGGCAAGCTGACCATCCCCAGCAGCAGACCGAGGACCAGGCCCACGCCCAAGGCGAGCGCGTCCACCTCGGACACCTGTCGCTGGGAGTCCCCGAAGTGATCGCGGACCGCCTGCAGGTGATCGCGGGCCACCACCACCGCCACCTGATCGCCCAGTTGCAGCGCCAGATCGTCGCGGGCCAGCAGGTCCAGGTCGCCGCGGCGAACCCGGGTCACCACCGCTCCAAAGCGGGCGGGCAGGTTCAGCTCACCCACCTCGCGTCCGGCCAGGTCCGGGTTGGAAAGCACCATCCGCTCAAACTCGACCTCGTCGCGATGGTCGGCCAGGTGATCGGCCGCAATGTCCCCAATCTCGCGGGCGGTTTCCTCGACCGAACCCGGCTCACCCACCATCACCACCAGGTCCCCGGCGCGCAGGTCCTCACCCGGAATCAGGACCCGGGTGGTTCCCTCCCGTTCAACGTAGGACAGGCGGATCCGCTGATCCGCCCACGCAGCAATTTCGCGGGGGTTCACCGATTCGGCCACGCGCACCGTGACAGCGTGTAGGCCCCGGCCCGCGAGCGAAGGCGTGTCCCGCCGGCCCCGCCACGGGCGGCCCGCCACGATCGACACGAGAATCACCCCGACCAGCGCGCCGAGCGGATAGGCGAACGAGTAGCCCACCGCCGGGTCGGCCGACCCGGTCAGCCGGGTGGCAGCGTCCAGGGCCGGGGCCGCCGTCAACGCCCCGGTAAACAGGCCGGCGCTCAGCGGGGCCGGCAGGTGGAGCAGCCCGGCCCCCGCCGCGATCACCACCGCCCCCACCAGCGAGGCCAGCCCGGCCAGCAGCAGGAGGGAAAGGTTTTCCTTCAGACCGGAGCGAATGGTCGCGCCGGCGGCAATGCCCACCGTGTAGACGAAGAGGAGCAGGCCCAACTGCTGAACGATGGTCCAGTCGTTGGCCAGGCTGGGCGAGGCGGCCGACAGGGCCAGTCCCACGAACAGGGCTCCGGCCGCTCCCAGTCGCACCGGGCCCAGTCGGATCGCGCCGATGGCCGCACCAAGAGCAACCACGATGAACAGGGTGAGCAGCGGTTGTTGCGCCAGAATTGTCTCCACCCCTCCACTGTAGTAGGCCGCTAGGATGGGACCATGAACCTCGAAGGTGCCGTGGGCTCGATTGGCCCGAACGAATACTCCGACGATCCCGAGTTCCTGATGGAGCTGGTCACCGGCCAGTGGCTGACCGCAGCCGAGGGGCAGATTCCTGCCCTCTGTATCGACGGGCGGCCCGCTCACGAAGGTCCCTTCCGACTCACCCCGCGTTCCGCCGGGGGAACCGTCGGCCTGTGGGTGGCCGCGGCCCTGGCCACCCCGCCCGGCACGGAGCTGCCCGCTTTGGACGAGGTGGTGTCCGGGTTGGACCGGGCCGGCCTCGCGATTGGGGCGCATCGCGGCCCCGGAACCGGCAGTGGATGCGGGGCCGCCGACGGCCTGGTTCCAATCCTGGGGAACCTGCTGGAGCAGCGCGGTCACGCCCAGCACCTACTCAACCTGATGGATGCCGGGCGAATGGATGCCACCCTGGTTGAGCGGGTGGAAGAGGTGGCCGGCCTGGTCACCCAGAGCGGCACGGACCTGGTTGAGGCGGTAGCAGCTGCCCCCAACGCGCAGATCCTGGACCTGGTGGGGGATCACGCGGAGTCGGCCACCGTGCTGAACTACCGGAGGGGCACCACCCTGAACACGCCCGCCCTGGCCGAGGCCTACCGGCCCGCCCCCCAGGCTTTCGTCGTGGACGCCTGGGCATTCCCGGCTTCAGCCGCGGCCCTGGCCGAGCTGGTCCCGGCCCCGAGCGAGCGCCTCGTGACCGCCCTGGCCGCGTTCAACGCCGCCTCGGTGCTCACCCTAGCCAGCCCCGAGATGCTGCTGGTGCAGGTGGACTAGCCATGGACAAGCTGCGGGTCGACATCTGGCTGTGGGCCACCCGCCAGTTGAAGTCTCGCTCGCTGGCCACCTCGGCGGCCCGAGCCGGCCACGTGCGGATCAACGGGGAGCCGGCCAAGGCCTCCGCGCCGGTGCGGGTGGGCGACGAGGTTCGCCTTCGGATTCAGGGTTTTGATCGGATCCTGCGGGTGCTGGACCTGCCCCCGAAGCGGCTGGGGGCACCGGCCGCCCAGCAGTGCTACCAGGACCTGACCCCGCCTCGGCCCCGATACATTCCGGTCGCGGTGCGCGACAAGGGGGCGGGCAGACCGACCAAGAAAGAACGACGCCAGCTGGAAGCGCTGCGCGGAGAGGAGTGGGCTCGTGATCGACGCCGTTGAACTGGCCACTGGGGCCAAACTACCAATGGTTGGGTTCGGCACCTACAAGGTCGCCGATCGGGCGCAGGAGATTGTTGAGTCGGCCCTGGAGGTCGGCTACCGCCATCTGGACACCGCCCAAATGTACGGCAACGAGGCGGAGGTGGGGCGCGCCTGGACCGGGTCCGGTCTGGCTCGTTCCGACCTGTTCATCACCTCGAAGCTGGACAACCCCAATCACCGGGAGCCGGAGTTCTCCGCCTCCTGGCAACAGACGCTGGAGGACCTGCAGACCGACTACGTCGACCTGTTCCTGATTCACTGGCCCCTGCCCATGCGCTACGGGGGAGACTTCGTCACCACCTGGCGCCAACTGGAAGAGCTGCATCATTCCGGGCAGGCCCGGGCGATCGGACTGTCAAATTTTGAACCGGAACACATCGAAACGATTTTGGCCAATACCGAGGTGGTCCCGCACGTAATTCAGGTCGAGTCCCATCCCTTCTTTCACAATGAGCGGGTAGAGGCGTGTGCCCGCGAGCATTCCATTGTGTTTGAAGCCTGGTCGCCCCTGGCACGCGGCGGCACCACCACCGACCCCACCCTGGGCGAAATCGGTGCCAAATACGGCAAAAGTCCCGCCCAGGTGGCGCTCCGGTGGGGGCTGCAGACCGGCCACGTCGTCCTGCCCAAAGCTTCCACCCCGGCCCGGCAGCGGGAAAACTTGGACCTCTTTGACTTCCGTCTAACCGCAACAGAAATGGCGTTAATTGACCAGCTTGATCGAGGGGAGGCCGGTCGCACCGGTGGACACCCACTAACCAGGGGTTGATAATTGCCCTAATCGTTAGGTGATGGAGGACCCAATGATTAGGCGACGGTGGATGACCGGCATCTTGCTGGTGGCTTTGACCGCTACCCTCTCCGCGTGTACCGCGACCGCCCCTCGTTCCGGGCAGTCTGACGCTGAGGGTCATCCCGACCAGCCTCGCCCTACCGCCCCGCCCCTGCCCCCGCTGACCGTGCTGGACGCCAGCTATCCGGCCGCCGGGGTGAGCGTGCCGGGCCTGCGGGGCCAACGAATTTTGAACTCGGCGGGAATCTCAGCTCGGTGGGCGGATCTGCCCGGCGCGAAAGAGTTCAACCGGAAACTGGCCGAGGTGGTCAAGCAGCAGATCGAGGCGCTGACAGCCGAGTTGGGCACCGACTACACCCCGGAGGCGCCCCCAGCCCCGGCCGGACTGTCCGATCGAGGTTGCGTTCCCGGGTCCACCTTTCGAAGTGCCGAGCAGATCGTGTCCGACCCCGACCTGGCACCCCCGGGTACCGCCCTAACCATTGTTTGCGATCCGGTCCTGGCCGCCGGCCCGCACTTTGGGGAGCGGCTGCGGTTCATCCGCAGCCACGGCGGGCAGGTCACCTCAGACACGGTCGAAACCCTGTACACCGAAACGGGCACCGATCGGGTGGCGCGCGAAGCCGAGCTGCTGGACGCCGAGCGCCTACCGGACCTGTACCAGCAGGCTGAGAAGCTGGCGGCCCCGATCGGGCAGCTGACCGGCGCCCTGACTCCCCCCGAGGGGGCGCCGCTGCTGCGCGACCACGTCAGTGCCATCCAGTTTGGGCCCGACGGCTCCCTGCTGCTGACCGTCGACCAGGGGTTCTTTGCCGCCCACCCTCGGCGTGAGGACGCACCCCCACCCACCCCGTTCAGCCTCCGACTGTCCCCTCAGTTGGCCCAGAAATACCTGACGGATCTGGGCCGAGCCATCGCCAGCTCGATCGCGCAGCCATGGGCAGGAACTCCGCAGGTGAACGCGGGCCAAGCCTTTGTCGACTGCGATCTGGTCCCGTGCCTGGCCCTCACTTTTGATGACGGCCCCTCCTCCAACACCCCCCAGCTGCTGCAGGACCTCGCCGCCCACGACAGCGCCGCCACCTTCTTCCTGATCGGGAAAAACGTGGCAGCCCTACCCCAGGTGGTGGCCGACGAGGTGGCTGCCGGCCACCAGCTCGGGAACCACACCTGGGGACACCCCTCGTTGACCAAGTTGCCCCTCGAAGCAGCTAGCAAGGAGATATCCGATACCACCGCCGCGATTGTCTCCGCCAGCGGGGTCAGCCCCGCACTGGTCCGACCCCCGTACGGCGACTGGAACCAGGTTTTGCAGGAACGGATCCAACTGCCGTTCGTGCTGTGGGACATCGACACTCAGGATTGGCGCGAGCCGCCGGAGGAAGACCTGATCCGGTCCGCCGCCACCGACCCCGATCCCGGTGACATTGTCCTCATGCACGACATTCACGCCACCACGACGGCGGCGATCCCGAAGATTTTGGCTCAATTGCGCGATCGGGGCTTCACCCTGGTCACGATCGATCAGCTCTTTGACGGGGCTGTTCCGGAGGTCGCGTACTCCCGATAGGCTAGGCTAGAGGCATGGATTTGAGCGACAACTATCGCAACGAAGCAATAGTTCGGATGGCTGACGGGACTGTAAAACAGACCAATTTGCTGTCCGGCACCGAGGTCTGGACCGTCCCCGGGCGAGGTGACCGTCCGCTCCCCTCGTCCCTTCCAGCCCCGGACCCAATCGACTACGCGCAGGAGAACTCCTGGTGCGCCTTTTGCCAGAACCGCTACCTGGAGACGCCGCCGGAGAAATCCCGGCTGGTACTGGAGGACGGTCGGTGGAAGACGCTGCAAGCGCTCTCGGCGGACGAACTGTTTCAAACCACCGCCGAGTTTCGCCGGATCCCAAACCTGTTTGAGATCGTTTCGTTCTCATACTGGATGCTGAACCACAACCACACCCCCTCGGAAGCAGCCCACCGGCGGATGGCCCAGTACCTGGCTTCCTCGACCGGATACGAGCACGTCATGAGCGTGGTCAAGGCCCGGATCCTGGCGTCTGGGGTCAGCGCGGAAGACTTCGACCGGATGAGCGAGTCGGAGAAACTGAAGTACGCGAACGGATTCTTCTCCGGGGGTCACGACGTGATCGTGGCGCGGCGCCACTACGCCGACGGAGCGACTGACGCTTCCCAGTTGGCCGGGTCCGGGACCCTCACCCCGGAGGAACACTTCCAGTACCTGCAGATGACCGTGCGGGCCATGCAGGACCTATACCAGCTGAATCCTGCCGTGAAGTACGTGGTGGCGTTCCAGAACTGGCTGAAGCCCGCGGGCGCCTCCTTTGACCACCTGCACAAACAGCTGGTGGCGATCGACCAGAAGTCGGTGCAGACGGTGGCCGAGATCGACCGGATCCGCCAACACCCGTCCATCTACGCCGACATCTTGCAGGTGGGGGCAACCCGCCAACTGCTGATTGCCCAGAACGACTACGCGATTGCGCTGGCCGGGTTTGGCCACCGGTATCCGACGGTGGCGATCTGGCCGCTGGGAAAGCCGGTGGACCCGTGGGAGGCCAGCGAGGAGCAGCTGCGCGGGGTCTCCGACATTTTGCACGCCGTCCACGCCGCCACCGGGGCGGAAGTTCCCTCCAATGAGGAGTGGTACCACCGGCCCCCGACCACCGTCACGCCGGTCCGCTGGCGGATCCTGCTCAAGTGGCGGATCTCGACCCTGGCCGGGTTTGAAGGTGGAACCAGGATTTACCTGAACACCATCGACCCGTGGCAGGTGCAGGCCCGCACGGTCGCGCGCCTGAAGGAGCTGCGCGACGAAGGCAAGATTGCCCCGATCCGGATCGGGGACGAGTGCCGCGTGAGCGCCGCCGACCTGGAGTAGCTACTCGGGTTTGGGTGCGATCCGCTCGACGTCTGCGGGTACCGGTCCGGTCAGCGGATAGGCCAGCCCCGCCTCGGCCATTTGGGTTTGCCCCTCGGGGGTGAGCAGGTGCTCGACAAACTCTTCGCCCAGTTCGCCGGCCGCCTGGACTGAGACAGTTCGACTCTCACAGGTGCCGGGCACCACCACCCAGGAGCTCTCGGTTCCCAGGTTGTTGACAGTTCGCCAGGGGTAGAGGGCCGACTCGGTCTTGACCGCACCCTCGGACCGGTACTTGTCCGCGTCCTCTTTGGTGGCGGGCACGGGGAGGCGGTTGGCGCTAAACCAGGATTGGTTCGCCAGCAGGCAGGTGTAGTCGGTGCCGTAGGGGGTGCCGGTCGACCCGTCGAGCCGGACCCAGTTTTCCTGTTCGGGCGGGGGCGCTTCGGTGGTGGTTTCCCACTCGGCCACCGGAATTTCGGAGGTAACCCACAGTGATTGGCGCTCCAGCCGAAACTCGCCCGTTGAAGACGTGCACCCGGCTAGGCTGAGGACCAGCAGCACCGTGGCTGCCCGTGCTAATCGCGACAAGTTCTCCCCCTTTTCTGTCATCATACCTTCGGGCCCGAAGATGCGGCATGATGGTAGTACTGGAAGGGAGAAATCTTGAAACTGAACACAGAGATCAAAGAGAAGATCGCCACCACCATCGTGGCCGCCGCCGCGGCTTTTGCCGTCACCAAAGCGGTGGACCTAGCGTGGAAACTGGCCACCGGCCAGCAGCCGCCAACCGAGGAGGATGACAACTCGGTGCTGAAGGTCGTGGTGTTTGCCGGGGTGACCGCGATGGCCGCCTCCTGGGCGCGCCAGTTCGCTATGCGCAAGACCAACAGCTACATCGCGGCGCACCCGTTCGGTCAGAAGTAACCGGTGAGCGGCAGGTAGGGCGCCAGGTTGGCCCGTTGGCCCGAGGCGTCCACCCGCTCGCTGGCGCTCTCCCAGTCCGTTCGCCCCACACACAGGTCCAGCCAGGTGGCCATGTTCATCTCCACCACGGCGGGAGGGGTCCCGCGTCGGTGAGTGGTGCCGCCTAGGATCTGGGTGGCGCCCGCCGGGGGCACCCTAACTTCCAGCGCCCGCCCGGGGTGCAGTTTCGTCAGGCATTCCAGCGAGTAGCGCACCGCCCAGATTTGCTCGGAGGCGGGCACGTCGGCCCCAGCTGCCCAGGCAGTGAGTGCGGCCCGCCCCCGAGTTGGATCTACTTTAGATGACACCCTGTTCCTTCATGGCGTCAGCCACCCGCATGAAGCCGGCGGCGTTGGCGCCCAGGACGTAGTCGCCCGGCTGACCGTACTCTTCGGCGGTGGCCAGGCAGGTCTCGTGAATGTCGACCATGATCTGCGCCAGCTCGTCCTCAACCCGTTCGAAGGTCCAGTTAGCGCGCGAAGCGTTCTGTTGCATTTCCAGGGCGGACACCGCCACGCCACCGGCGTTGGCTGCCTTCCCGGGGCCGTACAGAATGTCGGCTTCCTGGAAGATCTCAATGGCGTCGGGAGTGGAGGGCATGTTGGCGCCCTCCGCTACCACCTGGCAGCCGTTCTTGACCAGGGCGATGGCGTCCTGCTCGTCCAGTTCGTTTTGCGTGGCGCTCGGGAGGGCCACGTCGCAGGGCACCTGCCAGGGCCGACCCTCGGTGTTCAGGACCGCACTCGGGCGAGCGGCCACGTAGTCGGCCACCCGGCCGCGACGGACTTCTTTGATTTCCTTGAGCAGATCCAGGTCGATTCCGTCCTCGTCGTACACCCACCCGGAAGAGTCAGAGAAGGTGACGGGCTTGGCGCCAAAGGCCTGCGCCTTTTCGATCGCGTAAATCGCAACGTTACCGGAGCCGGACACGGTCACAACTTTGCCTTCCAGGTCCTGACCGCGGGTGGCCATCATGTCCCGGGCGAAGTAAACCTCACCGTAACCGGTGGCTTCCTTCCGGCCCAGGGAGCCGCCCCAATCCAGGCCCTTCCCGGTCAAGACGCCGGTGTCGTAGCGGTTGGTCAGGCGGCGATACTGCCCGAACAGGTAGCCAATTTCGCGGGCGCCGACCCCGATGTCTCCGGCGGGAACGTCGGTCATGGCCCCAATATGACGCGACAGCTCGGTCATAAACGCCTGACAGAAACGCATCACTTCGTTGTCGGACTTGCCGTGCGGGTCGAAGTCGGACCCACCCTTGCCAGCTCCAAGGCCCCGCCCGGTGAGGGCGTTCTTGAAGATCTGTTCAAACCCAAGGAACTTCACGATGTTGCGGTTGACCGACCGGTGGAAGCGAAGCCCACCCTTGTACGGTCCGAGCACCGAGTTGAACTCGACGCGGTAGCCGCGGTTCACCTTCACTTCCCCGTTGTCATTGACCCAGGGGACGCGGAAGAGAATCTGCCGTTCCGGCTCCACCAGTCGCTCCAGCAGAGCGTACTCGGCGTAGTCGGGGTGACGATCTATGACCGGGCTGAGGCTTTCCAGGACTTCGTGCACTGCTTGGGCAAATTCGGGTTCGCCGGGGTTTCTCCGGAGAACCTCTTCATAGACTGCCTGCACTTTTTCGTTCACTAGTGCTCCTCAACTCGATTCATTCGTCTAACGGCGTTCATTGTTGCAAAATGGTCCCCCGCGCAGAACCCCCATTTCACAGGGTGACCGCTTCAAGGTGAAGATTTAGCCGAGTCGTGCAATGAAGGCAGCAAAATCGGCCATGGCACTAGTCAGAAAGTCCTGGGTTCCCGGGGTTTTGGCCGTGCCGTCGGTCGCAAAATCGCCCTTCTGCAGCGTCAGGTACAATTCCGGGGTTCCCATGACGATGGCGCCCATCATTGGCAGGATCGACCGGGCCTGGGACTGCGCCACCGCGGTGCCAATGGCGCCGCCGGTGGCACCCGCAATCAAAACCGGCTTCCCGGCAAAGGCGCTGTGTCCCTTGGGGCGCGACAGCCAGTCGATCGCGTTCTTCAGCACCGCCGGCATCGACCGGTTGTACTCGGGAGTGATCAGAAGAACACCGTCGGCCCGGGAAACAATCTCCCGCGCCTGCTGACCCTCCGGGGTGGGGGCGGTGTCGTAGGCCGACATGTAGAACGGCAACTGGGCGATCGGCACCTCGACAAACTCCAACGAGTCGGGCGCCCCCTTCATCATGGCCTTCGCCAGGCGCCGATTCAGGGAGTCGGGGTCAACTGAGCCCACTAGTACCGCAACTGTCTTTGCCAATTGGTCCTCCTAGGTTAGACGGTGGTCTTAGGTTACCCTCACTTGGTTTCCACCCGCCGGACCGGAGGTGCCCGCGACCGGTCTCACCCTCGGATTCAAGGCCTCAAAGTGGCGCCACCGCACCGTTTTTCGGAGTGAGTGATCAGTCGGTCACGCTCACCAGCCGCGGGGGGACCGGTCCCGATTCTGCGACTCTTCTTTCTCGCGTTCCCGCTCCTGCTGCTCCTGGTTGCGTTGCTCAAGTTCCTCGCGCCGAGCCTGCTCTTCCGGGGTCTCCCCCTCGAAGGGATCGGCCGGGGCCGGCTCGGGTTGATCCGCACCCGACTCTCCCTCGCTGGGCCGATCCGACTCGTCCTCCGAACTGCTGGACTGGGGATCCTGGCACGGCTCCGCCCAGTTCTGGCCCTGCCGGGTGCTCGCCTCCGCCTCGTCCCCACTTTGGGTGGCGGCCAGTTGATCCCAGCCCGCCGCCAAATTGAGCCGGACCTGACACTCGTAGGTGTAGGCCTGGATCCGCCCATCCGCGTCCGGGAGAGCCCGGGGCACCTGATCAAAGGCCAGTGCGAGCCGGTCGATCGCCTCTTCGGAACGGCCCTGGTGCAGCAGCGCGGTCCCTTCGTTGTAGCGGCCTACCCACAGCGGCTGGTGCGAGTAGATGGCCTCCGCCCGGTCCCAGTCGCCCTGGCTGCGCGCCCAGGCCGCGGTTGCCTGCAGCGCCAACCCAGCCAGCCCCGCTCCTAGTGCCAGCACCAGCAGGGGGGAGAGAATCCACAGGGCACGCAGGTAGCGCCGGTTCCGCGGGGGACGCGGGCCCGGGGTGGGCCGCGGGAGTGCCCCAAACGGTGGCAGCGGACTATCGGACATTGGCCCTCCAATCGCGCGCCAGCACCCGCAGTTTAAACAGCAGCAGGACCCCGGCCCCGAGCGCCAGGGGCCAAACCAGGTAGCGGTAGGTCTGCTGCTGGTTCCGTTCGTCTTGAATCTGCTGGGCCTCAGCCATGAAATCCAACTGGTCCAGCGACGTTGGGTTCAGCAGCAGCGGGACCCCGAGGGTGTCGGCTAACTGTTCCAGCGTGGCGGGGTCCAAATACGACAGTTCCTGGTTTCCCTCCTCGTCGGTGATGTACTCCCCGTCCGGGTAGGTCCGCATCGGGCCGCCGCCCTCGGTCCCGTAACCCAGCACCGCACCCCCGTCAATCAGGTTCGCAATCTGTGCCCAGGCGGGGGAAAAATCTTCCGGGTCCGTCTCTTCCCCGTCGGTGAACACCACCAGGAACCGCTTGTTCTCCGGGCGAGACTCGGCCGCATCCGCCAGCGTGGCCAGCAGCAGGTCGGCCGGACGGCTCAGGGACGAGCCGGCGGAAAACTCGGCCAACTCCTGGTGGAGCACCTGGGCGAAGCTGTCCACTGCGGAGGAGTCGGTCGTCACCGGCAACTCCAACCGGGCGGTGGAATCCCAGGTCAAAATGGCATACCGCGCGCCCGCGGTGTCGTCGACCAGCTCGACAATGTCCCGGGCCACCCCGGCCAGACGCGGCTGTCCGTCCTCCCAATCCTCGGCGGCCATCGACCCGGTCCGATCCACCGCCAGGTAAATCTCCACGTTGCTGGTCATCTCCAGTTCCTCCCCGGGGATGGAAGGACCGGCCAGGATCAGCCCGATCAGCGCCCCCAGGGCGAGGCGACGCGGGGCCCGGGCCCGCACGGTCAGCAGGGTGAGGGCCACCCACAGCACCGCAAACAGGACCAGGACAACGGGGCTCACCAGCGGTTGGAAGATCATAGGCGCCTCCAAGCCAGCAGCGCGAGCAGCAGCAGCGAGCTGCCGGCCAACCAGAGGGCAGCCGTTCGGGGTCGATCAGTTTCCACCACCCGGTTGCGACCTTCGGCTTCGACCAGTTGCTGCGCCTGGATGTCAGCCACGATTCCTTCCACGGAGCCGGGATCGTCCGCCTGATAGAACGTTCCGCCCGCGCCCTCCACCAGGGAGCGCAGCGCCTCCCCTTCCGAGGTGAGCGCACCGTCGGGGGATGGATAGAGCGCAATGATCTGCACATCCTGGTCGGTGGCGAACTTGACGGCCTGTTCCAACGTGTAAATCTGGGGTCCCTGGACCTCGTTGTCGGTCACCAGAATCACCGTTCGGGAGCGTTCCTGATCCCGGTGGTCAAACCCGAGCACGCAGGAAGCCAGCCCGTCTCCCACCAGGGAGGCAATCTCCTCCCCGTCGGGCGCATCCACCCCGTGCAGGTAGTCGAACAGCTCGTTGGAGACCAGGACGTACTCGCCCTCTTCCCCCATGTAGCCGCGCCGAATCACCCCGGCTGCCTCGGCCAGGACGTCGTCAATCAGCTGGTAGTCATCGGTGAGGGAAAATTTGACCACGGTCTGGGCCGACCACATTTGCAGGGCCATCCGCTCCCCGGAAAAGTGGGCGGACACCTCGCGCATGTGATCCAGGATCTGACCGTCGTAGGGCAGCATCGAGCCGGAGGCGTCCAAGCAGAGGACCAGGTCCCGGCGGGCCAAAGCCGGATTCTCCACCCGGCGATCGACCGGTGCCCCCGCCAGGACGGCGCTGGCACAGACGGCGGCCAGCACCGCGCCCGCGGCAGATCCCATCAGCACCCGATAGCGCCGCTGCTGGGTGCGGAACGACGGGAGGGCAAACAGGGTGGCGCTGTTGGCCAACCAGGTCCGGGTCGCCTCGGACCGGCGCGCCAACTGCCACGCCAGCAGCGCTCCGGCCGCCACCAGGATCAGGGCTGTCAGCCACGGGTATCTCATTGCTCCACCACCCGCCGGGCCAGGGTCAAACCGGTTTCAATCAGTTGGGCGGGCGGCTCCACGGCCCCAAAGGACGGGGGTTCGCACCAGCGCAACGCCTCCGTCAGAGCGGGCCAGCCCACCGCTTGAACTTCAGCCACGGTCATGGCCTCCACGTTGGCTCGAAGGCGCTCCGAGGCGGCCGCCCGGATCAGGGCCGACAGGGCCAGGTGGGCCTCTCGCGCCCCCAGGTGGCCGGCCTCCACCTCGGCAATCTGGCGCAGATAGCGCTCACGCACCCGCTGGTCCAGCGAGCGCAAGACCAGTTCGGGACGCACCTGAGAGCGGCGATAGGCCACCAACAGAGCGAGCGTCACTGCCAGCGACACCACCACCAGGGTCACGGAGATGACCCAGACCCAGTTCGGATACAGAATCGGCTCACGCATGGCGATCGAAGAGCTCTAGCAGGGCGGGCAGCACTTCGGCCCGACTGGCGGCGGTGGCGTGGGGGACCGAGTTGAGAACCTGTTCGACCCACTGGAGGCGAGCGCGGTTCAGGTTGGCCCACTGGTAGGCAACGGTCGGGTTGGTTTGGGCAAACTGGGGGATCAGGGCGCCGCCCACGTCGCGAACCGGACCCGGTCCGGCCTCGGTCGGGTCCAGATCTGCCACCAGGAAGACGAACACCGAGTGGCGAGCCTGGAGCCGACGAAGCGCCAGCGCGGTCGACTCGTTCAGCTGGTAGGCGTCGGTGACCAGCAGCACCATAGACCGGTGCGGGAGCGGGTAGCGCAGCAGCCGGTCCAGGTTAGCGGCGGGACCGCTCACCTGGGCGCGCTCGGCCAGGCGCAGGATTTGCTGGGAGTGGGCCGTGCCGGAGCGAGCGGGAACCGCCCGCACCTCCGCCTGGTTGCCCAAAACCAAGCCCAGGTGGTCGCCGCGCATCAGCCAGCAGATGGCGGTGACGAACTCGAGCGCCACCTGCTTCTTCGTTTCGGTCAGGCTGGCCGCGGCCGCCATGTTGGCGCCGGCGTCGAGCAGCAGGTAGGCGGAGAGGATCGCGGTCGCTTCGAACTGCTTCACCACGGGCTGGTTGTGGCGGGCCGTGGCTTTCCAGTCAATGTCGCCGACGTCGTCGCCCACTTTGTACTCGTCCATCTCCAGGAACTCGTGGGAGGTCCCGGCCCGCGCACCCCGGTGCATCCCGGCCAGTTGCGTCAGCAGGCGACGCTGGACGGGAAGGGAGACGAGTTTGCCGTAGTCGTGCAGCACTTAGGGCACCGGGACCGCGTTGAACACCGCGTCGATCAGCCCCTCAACCGAAACGTCGTCAGCCACGGCGTCCCAGGTGCGGATCAGGCGGTGCCGGAGCACCGAGTAGCGCAGGGCTTTCACGTCGTCGGGAACCACGTAGGAGCGGCCCAGCTGCAGCGCGTGGGCCTTGGCGACCTGCTGCAGCGCGATGGCTCCGCGCGGCGAGGCGCCCAACCGGACGTGGTGGGTGAAGCCGGGCAGCGGGGCCGGGCCGGAGCCGCGGGTGGTATTGACCAGGTCGACGATGTAGGACTTGATCGAGTCGTGGACGAACACGCGCGAGGTCAGCTCCTGCAACTGCTCCACCTCGGCCAGGGTCAGGGGGTCGTTCAACTCTGGTTCCTCCCCCACCCGCTGCAGGATGCTCATCTCCTCGGCCGGGGTCGGGTAGGAGATTACTACCTTCATCAGAAAGCGGTCCATCTGGGCTTCGGGCAGCACATAGGTGCCCTCTTCCTCGATCGGGTTCTGGGTGGCCATCACCATGAAAACGTCGGGGAGCGGGAAGTGCTCGCCGCCAATCGTGGTTTGGCGCTCCTGCATCGCTTCCAGCATTGCGGACTGGGTTTTGGCCGAGGATCGGTTGATCTCGTCGAGCAGGACGAAGTTGGCGTGGACCGGCCCCAGCTGGGTCTCGAAACGACCCGTGGTCGGCAGGTAAATCTGGGTCCCAATGATGTCGTTCGGCATCAGGTCCGGGGTGCATTGGATCCGCCGGAAACTGCCGGAGACGGCCTGGGCAAGAGTGTGGGCGGCCGTGGTTTTGGCCAGGCCGGGCACCGACTCAATCAGGATGTGTCCCCCGGCCATCAGGGCCGCGGTGAGGGAGTCGCGCAGTTCAAGCTGCCCCACGATCCGCTGGGCAAAGATCTGCCGGATTCGGCCGATCAAGTCTGTGGCTGTCGCCGTCTCCTCCGGTGTGAGGTAGCTCATTGCGTCCTCCTTGGTTGTCTCCCCTATCCTAACCGCGGACGTGGAAAGGCCCCACCCGGGTGGCCGGTTTGGCCGGTGCGGGTGGGGCCAGTCGTCAACAACTAGGCGTTGGCGATCCGCTCACGCAGCTTGTCCAGCTGGGTGTAGATGCCAGCGGGGACCTTGTCGCCGAACTGCTTGAAGTACTCGGCCGAATCCTCAGTCTCAGCCGCCCAAGCTTCCGGATCGATGGTGTAGAGCTTGTCCCAATCTTCCTTGGTGAAGCCCTCCAGGCCGTCGATGTTGAAGTCCTCGAACTTGGGGTAGCGCCCGGTCACGCCGTCGACCGCTTCGACCTCGCCCGCGCGACGACGGACGATCCAGTCCAGCACGCGGGAGTTGTCGCCGTAGCCCGGCCACAGGAACTTGCCGTTCTCGTCCTTGCGGAACCAGTTGACCTGGTACACGGTCGGGAACTTGTCGCCCAGCAGCTTGCCCATCTTGATCCAGTGACCCCAGTAGTCGGCCATGTTGTAGCCGCAGAAGGGCAGCATCGCGAACGGGTCGTGACGCAGCGAGCCGACCTTGGCGTCCAGCGCCGCGGCGGTCACCTCGGAAGCGACGGTGGCACCGACGAAGACGCCGTGCTCCTGGTCGTAGGCTTCGGCCACGAGCGGCACGTTGGTGGCGCGGCGGCCACCGAACAGGATCGCGTCGACCGGCACGCCCTGCGGGGCTTCCCAGTCTTCCGAGATAATCGGGCACTGCGAGGCCGGGGTGGTGAAGCGGCTGTTCGGGTGGGCGGCCGCGGTGCCGGACTCGGGAGTCCAGTCGTTGCCGTGCCAGTCGATCAGGTGAGCCGGAACCTCGCCGTCGATCCCTTCCCACCAGACGTCACCGTCGTCGGTCAGCGCGACGTTGGTGAAGATGGTGTTGGCCTTCATGGTTTCCATGGCCATCGGGTTGGTGTCGTAGGAGGTGCCCGGCGCGACCCCGAAGAAGCCGGCTTCCGGGTTGATCGCGTAGAGGCGGCCGTCGGGGCCCGGACGCATCCAGGCAATGTCGTCGCCCACGGTGGAGATCTTGTAGCCGGGGATGGTCGGCTGCAGCATGGCCAGGTTGGTCTTGCCACAGGCGGACGGGAAGGCGGCGGTGATGTGGTAGTCCTTGCCGGACTTCTCATCGGTCATGCGCAGGATGAGCATGTGCTCAGCCATCCAGTCGTTGTCCCGCGCCATGGTCGAGGCGATGCGCAGGGCATAGCACTTCTTGCCCAGCAGCGCGTTGCCGCCGTAGCCCGAGCCGTAGGACCAAATTTCATTGGTCTCGGGGAAGTGGGTGATGTACTTTTCGTCGTTGCAGGGCCAGACGGCGTCAGTTTCGCCTTCGGCCAGCGGAGCGCCGACGGAGTGAACGGCGGGAACCCAGGGCTTGCCTTCGGCAATCAGGTCCATGGCCGGGGTGCCAATGCGGGTCATGATCCGCATGTTGACCACCACGTAGGGGGAATCGGTGATTTCGATTCCGAGCTGGGAGATCGGGCCGCCCACGGGTCCCATCGAGAACGGGATCACGTACATGGTCCGACCCTTCATCGAGCCGGTGAACCGCTCGTGCAGGATCTCTTTCATTTCCTTCGGATCGGCCCAGTTGTTGGTGGGGCCGGCATCCTCGGGGTTCTCGCAGCAGATGTAGGTGCGGGATTCAACGCGCGCCACGTCAGAGGGCAGCGAGCGGGCCAGGAAGCTGTTGGGGCGCTTCTCCGGGTTCAGCCGGATGAACATGCCGCTGTCGACCATTTCAGAAGTGAGGCGGTCCCATTCGGCGTCGGAGCCATCGGCGAATTCGATCCGGTCTGGCTGGGTCAGAGCGGCAATTTCAGCCACCCAAGTGATCACGTCTTCCGGAGCGTTTGACGGCGCGGCCGCGCGCACATCCTGTTCAGTTACGGACATTAGTTGCTTGCCTCCTGAGGGACATATTCGTGCGGGAAACCCTCCCGCGCTAGCCGTTCTATTATCGCGTGGCTTGAGACCAATTGCACCTACCCTTAGTCCCAGGTACGGCGCCTGATCGACCACAGTGCGGATCCCGCGGGGAAGCACCTATGCGGTTGGGCCTAGGACGTTTTACTGCAAAACGTGACAACGGTCTTTCTGATTGTGCGATTTGCCTGTTGTGCCATAGTCTGGTTGCGCCCGCAACGCAAATGGAGGACTACCAGTGGGAAAGACAAAAGATCGGGGCCCCTCGTTTTTCGAGATCCTCAAGGCGCAGGCTAGCCAGTTGGTGACGGCGGTCGACCTGTTGACCACCCTGTTCAATGCTCCGGAGGAAGAACGGTACCTACTCAGGGATCGTCTGCACGAGGTAGAACACGAGGCAGACAACCTGAACCACTCGATTATCCGCAAACTGAACCAGTCGTTCATCACGCCGTTTGACCGGGAAGATCTCCAAGCCCTGGCCTCACTGCTGGATGACTGCATGGACCTGCTCGACGAGGCGGGTGACCTGCTGGTCCTCTACAACCTGCACGACATCCCCGAGCCGGTCTTCTCGCTGCTCCAGGCCCAGATGCAGGTGCTAAACCAGTGCGCGTTCCTCACCGCCGAGAACATGCCGAACCTGAAGCGTCCGCAGGACATGCGGGAATACTGGGTTGAGATCAACCGCCTGGAGAACGACGGCGACAAGGCCTACCGGCGCACCCTCAAGCACCTGTTCGACACCGGCATTGACCCGATTACGGTCATCAAGCTCAAGGACGTGGTGGAGGTGCTCGAGAAGTGCACCGACAAGTTTGAGGACCTCGGCAACGCGATCGAGTCCATCGCGGTGAAGGAGTCCTAAACCAGTGGACCTCAACCTCGTTTTGGTCGTCGTCGTCATTGCGATTGCCCTGCTATTTGACTACACCAACGGGTTTCACGACGCGGCCAACGCTATCGCTACCTCCGTCTCCACCCGGGCCCTGACCCCCCGCGTCGCCCTGGCCATGGCCGCGGTGATGAACGTGGTCGGCGCCCTGCTGGGGACCGAAGTGGCGAAAACCATCGGTGAAGGCATCATCGATATCTACCAGTACTCCAATTCGACCGACGTCAGCATCCAGCGAATGGGGCTGATTATCGTCCTGGCCGCCCTGGTGGGGGCAGTCACCTGGAACTACATCACCTGGTGGTTCGGGATGCCCTCGTCTTCCTCTCACGCCCTGATCGGCGGCTTGGTGGGCGCGGGCTTGGCCTCGGCCACCCAGGTCCAGTGGACGGGCATCCTCGATCACGTGGTGATCCCGATGGTGGTGTCCCCGGTGATTGGCTTCGTGGCCGCCTTCCTGATCATGAAGGGGATCATGCGCTGGCTGGCTAACCGCCCGTTCCAGCGGACCATGCGCCGCTTCCGCTACGCCCAGACCGTCTCGGCCGCCGCGATGGCGCTCGGCCACGGCCTGCAGGATGCGCAGAAGACCATGGGTGTGATCGTGATGGCGCTGCTGGCCGGCGGCTACGGCGAAACCCACAACATCTTCGACCCGGTCACCGGCGACATGCAGATCCCGCTCTGGGTGAAGCTGTCCGCCGCGGCCGCTATTTCGCTGGGAACCTACTCGGGTGGCTGGCGGATCATGCGGACCTTGGGTCGCCGAATCATCGACCTGGACCCGGCCCGCGGGTTTGTGGCTGAGGGCGTCTCCGCCGCGGTGCTGTACATTGCCGCGTTTGGGGCACACGCGCCCATCTCCACCACCCAGACGATCACCTCGGCTATCCTCGGTGCCGGCGCAACCAAGCGCTGGTCCGCCGTCCGGTGGAACGTGGCCGGAAACATCGTGGTGGCCTGGTTCCTGACTCTGCCGGCGGCAGCGCTGGTCGCCGGGATCATGTTCTTCCTGTTCCACACGGTGATTCCCGGTTGAGAATCCGTCCGCTAGTTGCAGCCGGCCTGGGCGCGGTGGCGCTCGGGGGCTGCAGCTCGGCTCCCACCATTGAGGTGGGTGACTGCCTAACCAATCCCAGCGCGGACCACGTCCGCGTCATCTCGTGCGAGCAGTCGCACAGCGGCGAGGTGGTGGGCTCCTATCGGGCTGAGGACGGCCCCTACCCGGGTGAAGCGGCCCTGGAGCAGCAAGCGCAGGGGTCCTGCGCGGCGGCGTTCGCCCTCTACGTCGGGGTGCCGGTCGCCTCGTCCATTTACGACCTGGTTCCGCTCCTACCCACCAAGAACACGTGGGAAAAGCGCGGCGACCGGGAGATCCTCTGCGTCGTCCGCTCCACCACCGGCGAAAGTCTGATCGGCTCCGTCCGAGGTTCAGCCCGCTAGGTCAAATAGGTGTAGGGAATGTGCCGCTCCAGGTCCAGCACCCGGGGCTGATCACCGTGGGACACGTGAGCGACAAACATTTCTGCCGTCCGGAGACCCTCCTCGACCCCCGGGGAGCGCAAACCCCCCTCCAGCAGCGGCTGGAGTAGCGCCGGCAGGCCCGGGCGATGCAGGGAGACGACGTGCACCCCGGTCCGTTCGGCCAGCAATGAACGCATCAGCTCGGTGGCTCCGCGCGGATCCGCATCCTCGGTCAACACGTCGTCCGTGTGGATCGGGAGGCGCGTCAGCTCGGCGTAGGGTCCCACCGTTTGGCGACACCGGAGCCAGGGGGAAGAAATCAGGTGGTTCGCCCCGAACGCCGACAGCAGCGGGGGCAAATCCAGCGCCTGCATCCCACCCAGGCGGGTGAGGGGACGGTCGGCTTCACTGCCCTCCCATTTCTTCCGCGAGCGGGCCTTGGCGTGGCGCAGCAGAATCACGGTTGACGAGGTCAGCTCACCCCGGGCCCCGTGCTGGAGCAACTCGGTCAGCAGGCGGCGATCGCCGCGCCGGGTCAGGATCTGGCGTGCTTTCGAGGGCCGGCACCAGCGGGCCTGGTCGATCTCTTTGCTGGGGGCCCGCTCCACCGGGGGCCGAGCCGCCTTGGCCGGGTCCGGGCCGAGGGCCTGAGCCGCCCAGTAGTGCACCTCTTTGGTCTGCCCCGAACCGAGCCGGTACCGCTGCAGGGTCAGCGGCTTTTGGAGGTAGACGAGCTCGCCGGTTTCCTCTTCCACTTCCCGGACCGCGGTCTGGGCCAACGGCTCGTTTAGCTCAGCCTTGCCTTTGGGCCAGGACCAGTCGCGATAGCGCGGCCGGTGGACCAGGAGCACCTGAATGTCGTTGGGGCCAAGCGGAGTCCCGGGCTCTGGCAGGTCGCCAACGGGACGCCAGACGAGCGCGCCGGCCGATCGGATTAGGCGTTGAGGGAGAGCCATAGGACGTGGTACCACCCTTACACCTTACCCTCTTAGCGACCCACCACCCGCGCCGATGCTTCGTCCATCAGAAGTTCCTGAATGTCCTGCAGGGGTGCCCCGTCCTTATCGTGGGTCCGCCGCTTCCAAGCTCCGGACTTGCGCAGCTGCCAGGAGGAGATCCGCGGGGAGACGCCGGTTTTGATCAGCGTGACCAGGTAGGCCACCTGCTCGGGATCCTCGATGCTGACCAGCGCCTCGACCCGGCGATCCAGGTTCCGGTGCATCAGGTCGGCCGAGCCGATCCACGCCTCCTGCTGCTCCCCCACCCCGAAGGCGTAAATCCGGGAGTGCTCCAGGTAGCGGCCCAGGATCGAACGCACCTTGATGTTCTCGGACAGGCCCTTGACCCCGGCCCGGAGCGCGCAGATTCCCCGCACGACGATGTCGATCTTCACCCCCGCCTGGGAGGCTCGGTAGAGGGCGTCGATGGTCGCCTCGTCCACAATCGAGTTGACCTTGATCCCGATCCAGGCATCCTCCCCGCGCAGGCGCCGAGCCATCTGCTCCTCAATCCGCTCAATCAGGCCGGACCGGATTGACACGGGTGCCACCAGCAGGCGCCGGAACGTCGACTTCGGCGCGTAGCCGGACAGCTGGTTGAACAGGCGGGTCAGATCCTGGGTGACGGACGGGTCGGCGGTCAGCAGTCCCAAATCCTCATATCCGCGGGCGGTCCCCGGGTGGTAATTGCCGGTCCCGATGTGGCAGTAGCGCCGGAGCCCGTCCGCTTCCTCCCGGATCACCAGGGACAGCTTGCAGTGAGTTTTCAGCCCCAGCACCCCGTAGACCACGTGGACCCCGGCACGCTCTAGCTGGCGGGCCCAGGAGATGTTGGCATCCTCGTCAAAGCGGGCTTTGATTTCGACAATGGCCACCACCTGCTTGCCCAGCGAGGCGGCCTCGATCAGGGCGGAGACAATCGGGGACTTCTCCGAAGTCCGGTACAGCGTCTGCTTGATGGCCAGCACGTGGGGGTCCCGCGCCGCCTGGGTGATGAACTGCTGAACCGAGGTGGCAAACGAGTCGTACGGGTGGTGCAGCAGGACGTCGTGGTTCCGGATCGAAGCGAAAATGTCCCCCGGCTGGGAGGATTCCACCTCGGACAGCCCGGCCGGAGTCACCGGCACGAAGGGCGGGTACTTCAGCGCGGGCAGGTCCAGGTCGTGGAGCTGGTTAAAGGCGGTGAAGTCGAGCGGGGGCGGCAGTTGGAACACGTCCCCGGCGGAGATCTCCAGCCGGTCAATCAGGAAGTTTCGAACGAACGGCGTGATCGAGTCGGTCACTTCCAGGCGGACCACCTGGCCGAATCGGCGCCGGGACAGCTCCTCTTCCATTGCGGTCAGCAGGTTCTCCGCGTCGTCCTCTTCCACCTCCAGGTCTTCGTTCCGGGTCACCCGGAACGTGTGCGCCTCTAGGATTTCCATCCCCGGGAACAGGTGGTCCAGATGCGCGGTGATCAGGTCCTCCAGCGCGATGAACGTGGCTCCGCGTCGCTGGCGGACATGGTCCTCCGGGTTGCCGTCGGTGTTGGCCGTGTCCACGTTGATCAGGCGCGGCAGCGTCTCGGGCACCTTGATCCGAGCGAAGTGACGCTTGCCGGAAACCGGATTGTGCACCACGACCGCCAGGTTGAGCGAGAGGCCCGAAATGTAGGGGAATGGGTGCGAGGGGTCGACCGCCAGCGGGGTCAGCACCGGGAAGACGCGCCTCCGGAAATAGGTGGCGAGCCGCTCGCGCTGGGCCTCGTCCAGGTCGTTCCAACTGCGCAGATGCAACCCGTTGTCATCGAGCGCGGGCAGCAGGTCCTCCAGAAAGTCCTCAGCCTGACGGGTGGTGAGTTCCCGCGTTCGGCGCAGGATCAGGTCCAAGATCTCGCGCGGGGCCAGCCCGGAAGCGGTCGGCACCGCGATGCCGGCGGCAATCCGACGCTGAAGGCCGGCCACCCGGACCATGAAGAACTCATCCAGATTGGAGCTGAAAATGGCTGAGAACCAGAGCCGCTCCAAAAGGGGCACGCTCGGATCCTCCGACTGCTCCAGCACCCGCTCGTTGAAGGCGAGCCAGGACAGCTCCCGATCGGCAAAGCGCCCGTCGGGAAGCGGGTGGTCAAGGCCCATCGGCTTGGACCGGTCCAGGGGCAGCCCCAGGATCGGGGACACCTCGTCCTCCCACTCTTCCTGGGTGAGTTCTGCGAGGCGGTCCACCTCGGCAATGGGGTACTCCTCGTCCTGGTGTTCCTCCCCGACCAGCTTGGTCGCATCCAAAAACAGCTCTTCGGGCAGGGCGGGTTCCCAGTCGGAGATTTCCGGCGGCGCCTCTTCCACCGGAGCCTCGGGAACAGAGTCGGGCGAGGTCATGGGGACTCCTTTATCCAAGGGTGCCCTGGCGAGCCTGCCGGGCACTTTCCCTGAGTTCTTGGGCCGTGTCGAGCAGGGCGCGGGGGCGTCGGGTCACGGGGTGGGCCAGCTCGTGTTCGTCCGACTCAATCCACCGAGGACCTGCTGAGACGCCGGCTGCCATCACCTCCAGGGTTCGGGCCGCCACCTCCAGCACCGGGGAGAGCTGATCTTCGCTGGCCCGGCCGCCGAGCACAATCTCGAGCCCGCGGAGGACGTCGCCGAGCGGGGGAATCGAGTCGGGGGTCTCCCCCTGGGCGAGCAGGGCCTCCCGCCCCTCGTCGAAGCGCTCGTCCACCGTCGCGGGGTCAAGCTGGTGCCACTGCCAGAGCAGGTAGAGGCGCCAGAGAGCGCCCGCGAGGGTGATTTCGGAGGATCGGTCCCACAGACCCGCAATGGCATCGACGCCCTGGGATTGGACCACCTCCACCAGGCGGTCCACGTGCTCCTGGTCGAAGTCTCCCTCCGGGACTCCCATCAGTGCCCAGGCGGAGGTGTGGGCAATCTCGGCCTCTTCGGCCGGATCCCCATCACCCATGATTTCTTCGGCCTCTTTCGGGTCGAGCATGGCTGGACGACGAAACCTTCTAGCTTCCACAGCTGTTTCCTTCCCACCTTCGACCGGCACCTATCGTGACAAATACCGATTTTTGCTCCGTTAGCATCCAGACTACAATGGTTGTGGGCCTATAGCTCAGCTGGTAGAGCAACGGACTTTTAATCCGTGGGTCGCGGGTTCGAGCCCCGCTGGGCCTACCAGGGTCAGAAGCCGCACTATTCGTTGAAATAGTGCGGCTTTTGCATTGCCTTCACCAGGCAAAAACCCCTCCCCCAGGCATCCAAAACCAGCAAGGGTACCCTATGCGGTACCCTAACTGGACTTAGCAGCAAAAGCCCCCAGTGAGCGAGACAGACCCCCAGGCAGAAAGTGGGGGTCAAGACCTGCAAAGTGATCCTGTATCAACTTGATCCGACCGGGATACCACTGCATAGTAATGAGTGTCAGCTCGGAGCAAAAGCAACACCCAAAGCAGCGCAAGCTTAGATCAGCAGAACTTGAGTTTTGCTTTCAGCGCTATCCCAGTTCTGCCTGCACTATGGCAGCTACTGCGGGACAAGGACGGTAGCTAAGAAGGAACGCGGGGATTGAAAATGAACGAACCATCTTCAATCCCCGCCACTCAAGCCTACTCCGGGCTCCAGCACCGAGAAAGGGAAGAAACAATGAAACGAGACCTGATGGGGGTCGCGGTCATGCTGGCAACCACCGCAGCCCTCCTGCTACTAACCGACAGAGGCACAGGCTGGAAGCCAGTAGCCGCCTGGTCACTATGCGCGGTGGGCTGGGCACTCACCGCCTGGAACGTACTGGTCCAACAGGGCAGCAGAAAATGAGCGTGCACTACCTGGCACTGCGGGACGTAGCAGAGCGGATCGGAATCACCGAGGGAACCGCGCGCGGCTACTCCGGCCGGGGCATCCTCCCAGAACCAGACGCGCTCACCGGCTCAGGCCCAAGAGCCGTGCGCGGATGGCTACCCGAGACAATCGACACCTGGCAAGCCCAACGCCCCGGACGCGGAGCCCGCACCGACCGAGCACAGCCCTAACACACATTCAGGCCGGACCCTCACTGTTTCTTCCACCCAGAAGATTAGGTCCGGGCGGATAGTCCACGTCTCGCCGGAACGATCCTCGGCGGCCAGGGAAATAAAGACACCCAAGCGGGCATCAAAAAACCCGCCGCAGGGGCGGGTATGAGATGAGAACCGTTAGATTCGCACAATGTCGGTCAGTGGGACGCCTAGGACGTCGGCCGCATGCATCAACTCGTCAGCCACCACGTCCCAGTCTCCCTCTTCAACGTCGAGATCAACGAGTTCTCGACTGCCCTCGTCCAGCAGGGGGCAAGCGGAGTCGGACAGCTACTCAGCTAACTCCCGTCTGCTCATCGTCTCCACGCTCTCATAGTCGGTGAAATTACCGGGGCACCTGTCCTGCAATCGACTTCCTCTGGGCCCTGAGTTACACCATTTGGCCGCGGCGGGAACCCACCCGGCCAGCGGAACCGGGCCGCGCCTAGCTCACTGACTCTGCCGGTATCTCCGGGTTGCTGCTGGTGACACCGACGATGGTGGCCAGCGCCAGCAGGTCCAGTCCGACCACCAGTGCCAGCTGCGACGCGGTGGGGACGCGGTCCAGAAAGACCAGACAGAACGCAGCGACGATCTGGAGGGCCACAATCACCAGCAGGACCACGAGGGCCCGATGGCGCCGATTCATCATGTTGTTGTCTCCTGCCGGTTTTTCATTGTGATTTCAGCTTTTCACAGTCAGCTCACGGGCGATACTGACAAAAGTTAGTGACTTGCGAGCGGGCCCGCGCTCGGGCACCCGCCCCGGGATGACCAAAGCCGCGCCAGCTCAGGCTGACGCGGCTGGTCCCGGGAGGCAGGGTAGACGGCCTGACTTCCGGAAGCATGGTTGCCTCGGCTCAGAGAGCGGCGGTAAACCATTGGGTGATCGTGGTCGGATGGGTGATGGCCGTGCCAACGACGACGCTCCAGGCGCCTCGGGCGATTACTTCGGCCGCCTGCGCGGGCGTGTGGACCCGCCCCTCGCACAGGACCGGGAACTCGGGGAACTGCGCCACCGCCTGGTCCAGGAACTCGAAGTCCGGACCGTCAGTTTTGGCCCGCTCGCCGGTGTAGCCGGCCAGGGTGGTGGACAGGATGTCCGAGCCGGCCTCGGCCGCCATTTCCATGTCGGCGATGGAACCGCAGTCGGCCATCACCAGGATCCCGTCGTCGTGGAGGCGCGCAACGGTTTCGGCGTAGGTGAGGCCGTCGCGGCGGGGACGCCGGGTGGCGTCGACCGCGACAATGTCCGCTCCCGCCCAGGCGCAGGAACGCGCGTGGCGGAGGGTGGGGGTGATGTAGATGCCCTCGTGCCCGTCTTTCCACAGGCCGATTACCGGCACCTGCACCTGACCGCGGATCGCGGAAATATCGGCCAATCCCTGGCAGCGGATGGCGGCCGCTCCCCCGGCTTCGGCGGCCAGCGCCATTTGGGCCATCGTCTCGGGGTGACGCAGTGCCTCCCCGGGGTAGGCCTGACAGGAGACCACCAGTCGGCCCCGGAGCGATTCAATCAGCGGATCCATGATCAGTTTTCCTCACTTTTTGTCTGTGCGAAGTGGGCGGCCCCCAGCAGGGGCGCATCCCCACCGAGCTGGCCGGGAACCAGCGGGGTGTGAGCCACCGGGTCCATTGCCTGCGCGGCAAACCCGGACCGGACGGCGTCCCACCAGGTTTGACCCGACTTGGCCACGGAACCGGAAATAATGACTACTCCCGGGTCCCAAGTGTTGGTGAGCCCGGCCAGCACCTCTCCCAGGGCCAGCCCGGCGTTGGTGACCACGGCCCGGGCCACCTCGTCGCCCGCTTCGGCTGCCTCGTCCACCGCCCGCCCATCGAGCTGACGCCCGGTCCTGCGGCGATACTCGTCGGCAATTCCGGTCCCCGAGGCGATGGTTTCCATATGCCCGCGCCGGCCGCAAGAGCAGACCAGGTCGCGGGCCAGCCGGTGGCCGACGTGGCCTAAGTGGCCGGCCACCCCGTGCTCGCCGTGGCGAACCTGCCCGTTGGCGACCAGCGCCCCGCCGACCCCGGTGCCGATGCCGGCCGCCAGGGCGGAGGGGTAGGTCCGGCCGGCCCCGTAAACCTGCTCGCCCAACGCGTGGGCCAGCACGTCCCCGGTGACCGCGACCGGCAGGCCGGTAGCTGCAGCCAGCGTGGGGCCAAGCGGCGTGCCCGCCCAGCCGGGAATCAGGTCGGTGGCGGAGGTGACGCACCCGGTTTCGGGGTCGATCACTCCCGCCGAGCCAATCCCGATCGCGCTCACTGATCCGGCCGGCACCGCGGCAATCATTTCCTGGGCCAACTGGACGAGGTCGGCCAGCAACTGCTCGCCGCCCCGCTCGGGGCGGGTGGGTTGGGAGCGGCGCTGCTGGACCCGGGGTGGATCGGTCAGATCCACCAGGCCCGCAGCCACCTTCGTTCCCCCAATGTCCAGGGCCAGGATGGTCATCAGTCCAGCAGCCCTTCGGCCCGCAGGACGTTGGCGATCGCCTCGACGTTGGCGCCGGTGAGGCTGGGCACCGGCTCCGGCATCTGGTTGCTGGTGAAGACGCCCAGCAGCTGAAGCGCGGTCTTGAAGGCTCCGACCCCGGCCCCAAATCCACTGACGCCCTTGACCACCGAGGTGATGTCCATCAGGCGTGAGAGTCGGTCCTGCTCGGCCTGCACGGCGGCCCAATCGCCGGCGCGGTAGGCCTCCCACTGGCGGACAAAGCCGTGCGGGTCGACGTTACCCAGGCCCGGAACCGCTCCGTCAGCGCCGGAGAGGTAGGCGCCGTCCACCACCACCTCGTGTCCGGTCAGCAGCGAGAGCGGGCTGCCCGCATCCCGGTTGGCCAGCACGAGGCGGCGGAAGGAGACGTCGTCCCCTGAGGAGTCCTTCACCCCGGCCAGCACCCCGTCCACGCCAAGCCGGACCAGCATTTCCGGCTGCAGCTTGGTGTGCACCGAGACGGGCAGGTCGTAGGCGTACAGGGGGGCGTCGACCGCTTCGGCCACCACTCGGAAGTGGCGCTCCACCTGCTCGGGACCACCCAGGCCGTAGAAGGGAGCGGTGATAACAATGGCGTCGGCCCCCAGGTCCTGGGCGCGCTGAGCCTGCTCCACCACCCGCGCGGTCTGCATGTCGATCGCCCCGACCAGAACCGGGACGCGCCCCGCAGCCACCTCGACGGCCGCACGGGTCACCTCGTCCCGGCGCCGATCAGTTGAGTAGGCGACCTCACCGGAAGATCCCATCACGAACAGGCCGTGAACCCCCGCGTCGAGCATGCGGTTGACGTTGCGATCAAAGGATTCCCGATCAAACTCTCCGGTGGGGAGCAACGGGGTAACTACGGGAGGAACAACTCCACGAAGAGACATTAAGCAGACCTTTCTCAGGATCAGTGCACACTGGGGTGCAGCAGGGAGGGTGCAGCGCCAAGCAGCGTGCGGGTATAGGGATCTTTCGGGTGGTGCAGGACCTGCTCGGCCGGTCCCTGTTCGACGATGAGGCCACCGTTCATCACGATGATTTGGTCGGACACGTAGCGAACCGTCTGGATGTCGTGGGAGATGAAGACCATCCCCAACTGCAGGTCATCCTTCAGGTCGGTGAGCAGGTTCAGGATTTGGGCGCGAACGGAGACGTCGAGGGCCGAAGTAGGTTCGTCGGCGATGATCGCATCCGGGTTCAGAGCCAGGGCGCGGGCAATGGCCACGCGCTGACGCTGACCGCCGGAAAGCTGCCCGGGAAGGGCCCCCAGGACGGAACTGGGCAGACCCACCATTTCGATCAGCTCGCGCACGCGCACGTGGCGTTCCGAGTCGGTGCCCACGTGGTGCACGCGCAGCGGGTCGAGCAGCTGCTCCTCAACCACCATGCGCGCGTTCAGGGCGGTGGCGGGGTCCTGGAAGACGACCGAGACGACGCGGCCAATTCGCTTCCGGTCCTTAGCACTGCGCTTGGTCACCTCCTCGCCCTTGAAGAACACCTGGCCGGAGGTGGGGGCCTGGAGTCCGCACATCACGTTGGCGGTGGTGGACTTGCCCGAGCCGGACTCGCCCACCAGGCCGATGGTTTGACCCGGCATCAGGGAGAGGCTAACCCCCTGAACTGCCCGCACCAGGTTCGGGTGAATCAGGGAACCGGTCCGCGTCTTGAAGGTGACGTCTACGTCGCGCAACTCAATGATGGGTGCGCTCTGGTCGGGGCTCATGCCTGTACCTCCTGGGAATCTGAGCCGGACACCTGGGCGAGGAGGGCGCGAACCCCGTTCGGGTCCTCAATTAGCAGGTCGTCGGGCACGACCGTGGCAAAGCGGTGATCGTGACCCACGTCGACGAGTCGGGGTCGCAGGCTCGGATCTTGATCCGGGTGCGAGGAACGCGGGGCGAACCGGTCACCGTCGGGGAAGTCCCGCGGGCTGGGCACCACGCCGGGCACCTGGTGGAGTCGACCCGACCCCGCCTCGATCGACAGCACCGACCCGAGCAGGCCGCGGGTGTACTCGTGGCGCGGGTCGATCAGGATCTGACGGATCGGACCCTGCTCTACCACCTGGCCGGCGTACATCACCGTGACACTGTGGGCCACCTCGGCCACCAGCGCCAGGTCGTGGCTGACGAAGATCATGGCAAAGCCAAGCTTTTCGCGCAGCTCGTTCAACAGGTCGATCACCTGCTTCTGGACGGTGACGTCCAGCGCGGTGGTCGGCTCGTCGGCGATCACCAGCTTCGGATCTCGAGTCAGAGCCATGGCGATCAGGACGCGCTGGCGCTGCCCACCGGACAGCTCGTGCGGGTAGGATTCCAGCGTTCGTTTGGGGTCCAATCCGACCAGTTCCAGCAGTTCCTCCGCGGTGCGGGTGCCGCCGCGGCTGGTCAGCTGCTTCATCTGGGCGCGGATCAGCATCGACGGGTTCAGCGAGGAGAGCGCATCCTGGTAGATCATCGCGATCTCGTGGCCCAGCAGCGCCTGACGCTCCTTGACCGGCATCGTCAGCAGGTCCTGGCCCTGGTAGAGGACTTCGCCCTCGATTTCGGCGCGCGGATCGAGCAGGCCGATGATGGCCAGGGAGGTGATGGACTTGCCCGATCCGGACTCGCCCACCAGGCCCATGGTTTCGCCCGGGCGGACCGAGAACGAAATGTGGTCGATGACGTTGACCTGCCCGTGACGCGGGAAGCGAATGCAGAGGTTGCGCACCTCCAGCAGCGGCTCCGCGTCGGCTGAGAAGACCAGGCGGTCCCGGCGCTTGAGCTCCACTTCGCGCAGTTGCGTGAGCGCCGCATCCAGCGATTCGGCCTGGGCCTTGTGAGCGGCGACCGGATCCAGCAGGATCTGGTCGGCTTCGCGCTCGCCAGCCAGTTCGTCGGGCTTGGGGGCTTCGCCCTTGGGGGCAGCCACCAGGCCGTCGGTCAGGCCTTCGGAGAGGATGTTCAGGGACAGCACGGTGATCATGATGGCCAGGCCGGGGAACAGCGCTTGCCACCAGCGCCCGGACAGCACGCCCGAACGAGCGTCAGCCAGGATGTTACCCCAGGTGGCGGTCGGTTCTTGGATGCCGGCCTGAATGAAGGACAGCGAGGCTTCGAAGACGATCGCGTCTGCCACCAGGACCGTGGTGAAAACCATGACCGGGGCAATGCAGTTGCGGACCACGTGCTTGATCAGGATCCAGCGCGCGGAGGCACCCGAGACGATGGCCGCCTTGACGTAGTCCTCACCGTATTCGCTCATCACGTTGGCGCGAACCACGCGGGTCAGCTGCGGAATGTAGAGGAAGCCAATCGCGAAGATGATCACGACCAGGGAGTTGCCGAAAACGGAGACGAACACGGCGGCCAGGGCGATCCCGGGGAAGGACATGATCACGTCCATGATCCGCATGGTCACCTCGGAGGCGGCCTTGTTGGCTACCGCGGCGAAGGAGCCGATGATCGAGCCGAGCAGCAGCGCGAAGGCGGTGGCTCCCAGGCCAATCACCAGCGAGTACCGGGCCCCGTACATCATCCGCGAGAGGACGTCGCGCCCCTTCTCGTCGGTTCCGAACAGGAACTCAGAGGAGGGCGCCTGCCGAGCGGTGAAGATTTCCAGCGGGTTGTGCGGTGCCAGCAGCGGGGCAAACACCGCGATGCCAACAATGAGGACCAGCAGCACCAGTGCCAGGCGGGAGCTCCACGGCATGGCCCGCAGGCGCCGGAAGCGGACGTTGCCCGCACTGTGTTCCATTTTTTCTGTGAGTTTGCGTCGCATGGTCAGACCGTCCTAATGCGCGGATTGATGAGGATGTACAGCATGTCCACGACGATGTTGATGACGATGAACGAGAGAGCCACCACCAGGGTGACGCCCTGCACCAGGGTCGGGTAGTTCTGCTGTACACCCTGCAAGATGGCCATTCCCATCCCGGGCAGGTTGAAGATGACCTCGATGACGACGGCGCCACCGATCAGGTAGCCGATTCGCAGGCCGAGGACGGTGACCGGGGTGATCAAAGCGTTCCGCAGCACGTTGCGGGAGATGACGACCCGTTTGGGGATCCCGGCTCCGAGGGCGGTCCGGACATAGTCTTTGTCCAGTTCTTCCACCATGGCGGTTCGGATCACGCGGGTGAGCTGACCGGCCACAGGGACGCCGAGCGCGATGCAGGGTAGAGCCATGCGGGCCAGCCACCCCGATGGGTCTTCAGACAGGGTTGGGAGTGGACCGGACGCTGGGAGAGCCCCCAGGTTGACCGAGAAGAGCAGGATCAGCAGCACGGCCAACCAGAAGGAAGGCGTGGCGATGAAGGCGGTCGAGAAGATCCGGATCACCTGGTCGGGCCAGCGGTCGCGGAACAGAGCGGCGACTACGCCGAGGATCAGGGCGATCACCACGGCGAAGATCAAGCCCAGGAAAGTCAGCTGCATGGTGATCGGGAAGGCGGTCCCGATCTTGTCGGCCACGGAGGTCTGGTTGGCCCCGTAGGTGCCCAGGTTGCCGTGCAGCAGGCCGACTAGAAAGCTGAGGTAGCGGACGATCCACGGATCATTGAGCCCGTGGGTCTCGCGGTAGTTAGCGAGTGCTTCCGGCGTGGCCCCCTCGCCGAGGGCTGAGTAGGCCGGGTCGATTTTGGAAAAGGACATCAAAAAGAACACGAGGAAGGTAACGCCCAAGACCATTATTGGGAGTGCTACCAACCTCCGCCCGATCAGGCGAAGTAGGTTATTCACGCCGAAAACTCCATTGTTGAGGGTATGACTTGGGGTGGGACCAGTTGGGGTCCCACCCCAAGGCGGTACTAGTCGAACTTACTTGACGCCAGCGCCAATGAAGTTCAGCCCGGTGGTGCTAATGGGCTGGTAGTCCTGCAGCATGTCCTGGCTGTAGCCGGTGATCATGTTGCGGTGGAACAGCGGGTACAGCGGCACCTCTTCAGAGAGGAGGTCGTAGGCCTGGTTCCACAGCTGCTGCTGGGCGTCGCCTTCCTGACCAACAGCTTCGTTCAGGAGCTCGTGCAGCTTGGTGTAGCCTTCCGAGTCCTTCCACTGGGTCCGCTGGTTGGTCCACGGGTTGTCCCCGTACCACCAGTTCATCAGCAGGTCCGGGTCGTTGCCGAAGACCGAGGGGTCACCGGGGGCCAGGGCCACGTCGAACTGCGGGTCTTCCACGTCGGTGTTGTTGGCGTAGAGGGAGGCGGAAGCCTCAGACTGAATGGTGGCGTTGATGCCCACCGCGGCCAGGTCGTTCTGGATCTGAGGAGCCAGAGCGGTGATCCACGGGTGATCGGTGGTCAGCAGGGTCATGTCCAAGGAGGTGACACCCGCCTCGGCCAGCAGCGACTTGGCCTTTTCCGGATCGTGGGTGAAGACGTTCTTCGCCTTGTTGTAGTTCGGGTGCGTCTCCGGCAGGAAGGAGGTGGCCGCCTGGGCTTCTCCGTCCATCGCGTTGGAGATCAGCTTCTCGGTGTCAATCGCGTAGAAGAACGCCTGACGGACGCGAGCGTCGTCGAACGGAGCCTTCTTGGTGTTGAACATCAGGAACGGCAGGTTGAAGCCCTGGATGGACTCGACGGTCAGGCCGGCGCCTTCCAGCTGGTCGCGCACGTCAGCCGGAACCGCTTCCATCACCATGACGGTGCCCTCTTGCAGGGCGGTGGTGCGGGCAGTGTCGTCCTTGATGATGTCGAAGACCATCGAGTCGGCCTGGGCCGGGAACTGGCCGTTGTAGTACTCGTTGGGCGAGAAGACAACCTTCTGCTCATCGATGGAATCGTACTTCCAGGGGCCGGTGCCAACGGGCATCGCGGTCATGTCTTCCTGGGTGCTCGAGGCGGGGATCACCTTGATCAGCGACAGGCGTTCCTTCACCAGTGAGAACGGGTGAGAGAGCTTGATCGTGACGGTGGTGTCATCCTTGGCGACAACGTCGTCAATGAAGTCCAGCATGGAGCCGTACAGGTTGCCTTCGGCGGTGGCCCGCTTGTAGGACTCAACCACGTCGGCCGCGGTTACGTCAGTTCCGTCGGAGAACTTGGCTCCGTCGCGGAGGCTGACTTCGTATTCGGTGTCAGAGATCTTGGTCGGCTCATCTTCGGCCGCCAGCGCGGTGTAGGGCTCGAAGGTGTGCATGTCGAGTTCGTACAGACCCTCCATGACATGCCAGTTGGTTCCCATGGCCAGCGCGGAAGACGTGCTGGAGGGGTCGTAGTTGGTGGTTTCGTATGCGGCAGCGGCGGTAATCGTGGTACCGGCGCTCCCTCCTTCGGCGGATCCGCTTTGGTCAGCAGAAGACTGGTCCTTGGACCCTCCGCTGCCACACGCTGACAGGGCCAGCGCTGCGACCACGGCTACTGCTGCGGCCGCGCCGCCTTTCCTTCGCAGGAACGACATCCCTGCTCCTCTCCGTTGAGCTATGAACACTGTTGTGCTTATGTTTGTCCCAACACTTACGATGCTGAGATAGAATAATCATATGATGTCTGACAACTTCGCGCAAGGCGCGTTAACCGAACTGTTATCTAGCGTTGCCATTACGCAACCTCCCGCGGTTTCGATGATGAACCGGGCGGCAGCGACCATGAACGCCATCAAGTCCTACATCTTGAGCCGAAACCTGGCCCCGGGGGATCCCCTGCCCACCGAGGCGGAACTTGGAGCCGAGATCGGAGTCTCCCGCTCATCTGTGCGCGAGGCACTTCGAAAGCTCGAAGCGCTGGACATTGTCCAGGTCAAGCACGGCTCGGGGACCTTCGTGGGAGAAATGTCGCTTGAGCCGATGGTCCAGACGCTCGCTCTGCGAGCCTCGCTGTCCGCCACCGGTAACCGAACCTTCCTGCTGGAAGTCGCCGAGGCTCGGCGGGCCCTGGACTACGGAATGGCGCGCGACGTGGTTCGCGCTCACCACCAGCGCCCCAACCCACAGCTCGACCAACTGGTCGAGGCGATGCTGGAGCTGACCGAGCAGGGCCGCAGTTTCATGGCCGAGGACATGGCCTTTCACGACCTGCTGCTGCGGGGCGTCGGCAACGAACTGCTGCGACAGACCTACTCCTCTTTCTGGCTGGTTCACACCGCGATCCTGCCCGACCTGGTCACCCACACCGAGGGGGCGGCCGTCGCGACCGCCCGCGCTCACCAGGCGATGCTTTCCGCCGCCTACGCCGGAGATTTGGATGCCTACTGCCTGGCCGTCGAAGAGCACTACGAGCCGCTGATGACCGCTCTGCGCCACGAGCCCGCCGAGTAGTCGCCCTCGGACGCAGCCTGCGCGACTGGCCCAACTGGACCGGCCCAACCAGACAGCCCAACCAGACAGCAAAAGGTGGGCGGAGCCAACCGGCTCCGCCCACCTCCTGCATTAACTACCGGTTCTAGCTGCGAAATCGGCGCAACGCCACTCCTCCAGCTACCACCAGCAACCCGGCCAACCCAACCGGAAGCCAAAGGTTGGCACCGGTGTCAGCCAACTCCGGGTCCTTCGGCTCGCCCGGCTTCGGTGCGGGCGGTTCCGTCGGCGTCGGGCTGGGGACGACCTTCGCCTCGACAATGACCCCGGTGGTGACCACCTGGTCGACCTCATCGGAGGGCGCCACCCCCTCGGGCAGAGCAAAGCTCCCGGTTGCCCGGTAGGTGCCGGGGACGTTGGCGTCGTAACCTGTCACCTCCCAGGTGAGCTCTACCTGGTAGCTGGTCCCTTCGGTGTCAGTCACCGTGGTGGTGGCCGGCAACTGAGCCAGGACCGCGACCAGGTCGGTTCCCTCCTCGACCGTGATCGAGTCGACCGGGGTGACTGAGGCCAGCTTCGGCTCGGTGACTTCAGCCGGTTCCACCGTCACGCTGGTTTCGACCACCGGGTCAATCCCGCCGGCCTCCACCCCGTCTGGAAGCGCGAAGGTGGCGCGAGCCGGGTAGGTCTGGGCCGAGGAGCCGTCGTAGTCAACCACTTCCCAGGCAAACTCAACCTCGTGAGTGCCGCCGGCCGAGTCCTGTGCCTGCCCGTGGGTTGGCAGGAGAGCCAACACCCCATCCAGATCCGTGCCGAACGGAACCGAGATCGGATCGACCGGGTCCACTTCGGTCAGCACCGGCAGGTCCTCACCCAAGCGCAACACCGGGGCGGGCACGTCCACCTCAAAGTAGGGGTCGGTCCCATTGGTGTTCGGCCCCACCGCGAACCGAGCCGCCGGGGCGATCTGTCCGGCGTCCAGATCCTGCTGGGTTACGGTGTACACCGCTGTGTTGCAGAACTTGGGCGTGCTGCCCGTTGGGGCCAGTGCGCCGTAGCGACAGTTCGGAGTCCCGGTGATGTGGAAACCGCCAAAATCGCCTTCCAACGGCACCACCGCAACCGTCCGCTCGGTCAGGTTTTGGTATTCGAACCGGTAGGTGAGCACGGTGCCCGCCTCAATGACTTCGGGAACGTCAATTACGCCCAGGTTGGTGATGATGATCCCCAGGTTCACCCGCGGGCCACTGACCTGCACCTCGGACTGCTCAACCGACCAGACTTGGCTCAGGTCCACGTAGGCACGTTCCAGGTCCGCCTGCGTCACACGGTAGCTGGCCTGACCCTCGCAGTCCACGCTGGTGCCCGCCGCCAGATCTTCCACCGCGCAGCCGGCCAACCCCTCCCACCCGGAGGTGGTGGACTGGGCCGAGAGCGGCTGGTCGGTCAGGTTGGTGAAGCGCAGGTTGACGGGGATCAGATCCCCCACCGCGTAGGATGCAGCCGGGGTCCCAGCCAGGGTCATCTCGACCTGGAGCGGTTGCTGCTCGGGCTCCTCACCCACGGTTCGGACGTTGAACTCGGCCACCGACAGCCAGCTGTTGGGCGTGTCGCCGTAGGAGCTCAGCGCCACCACCTTGACGTAGCGGGCATTGACCCCATCCAGGTAGGCGCGCTGGGACGAGGCGGAGGCCGGCCAGGTTCCCTCGGCCACCGGCTGGAGGTCGGCCAGATCTGACCCCGCCTCAATCCGGTACTGGCCAATCTTGCCGTTGGCCCCGTCGGAGCGAGGGGTCAGGTCGAGGTAGGCCAGTTGCAGCTCGGAACCCAGGTCGACGACGAAGCCGTCCGGCAACTCAATCCCCGCGTACAGTGTGTGGTACAGGGTGAAGTTGGCTCCGTCGAGCATCCGCTCGGGTCCTTCGCCGGCCTGGGCCGGGGCGGACTCAATCACCGAGAACTGGTCGCGCGGAGCCACTTCCGAGGCATACTGTCCCTCGGCCAAGGTGACTTCCAGCGGCAGCTGCAGGGTGAAGGTTCGCTCTCCCGTCCGGTAGCTAGCCGCCAGCGTGAGCGGGCCAGGATCGACAAACTGGCCGATCTCCAGGGGCAGTTCGACTGTCACCTGACCCTGACCGGCCAGCGCCGGGACCGCCACGCTGCCGGTCGCCTCGGGATACTCAACCGTGAGCGTGCCCGCTTCCAGATCCCCGGCCAGGCCGGGGTTGCTCAGGGTCACGCTCACCGTGTTCGCGCCTCGAACCACACCGGGCTCGGCCACCTCGGCGGTGACTCCACCCGGTTCGAGCCAGTTCCAGGTGAACTTGGCGAACTGGATGTTTGATCCGCCCGGCTCGTAGAGCAACCCGATGGTGCCGTCGGCCAGGGTGGTCAGGGTTGAATACGACATTCCGCCCGCTTGGAACACCTTGGAATCGGGCCAGGTCTGACCGTCATCGTAAGAAATTCGGATGGTCCCGTTGGCACGGCTGCTCGCGGAGTTGGCGTTGGAGAACAGCAGGATCTTCGACTCGGGAGTGCCCGGCTCGGCCAGGGGGAAGGCCCGGATGATCGAGGCGTTGTTGCGCGGGTCGGTCAGCTGCGTGTCGAAGGTGAGTCCGGTCCAGGTCTCAGCCCCGTCGTCGGAGTAGGCAATCCAGCGGCCGCCGGAACTACCGGAGGAGCGCGAGTTCAGCATCACCCGACCGTCCGAGAGCTCCACCACCTTGTTCTCATCCATGTTCGGCCCTACCGGCTCCCCGGCCTGCCAGGTTTCCCCGTGATCGTCAGAGTAGAGCGAAACGGCGTACATGCCGCCACCCTTGGAGATGTCGCGAACGGTGTACTGCTGGATCAGGCGCCCGGCGTGGGCGCCAGTGCGAAGCTGGATCCCCTCACCGGAGGCGGCAAACCGACCGTTGACGACAGTGCCGTCCCCGTTCGGATCCAGCGCCTCGGTGACGCGTACCGGCTCCGACCAGGTTTGGCCGTGGTCGGAAGACTTGATGTAGACGGCGTGCATCACCTGACGCTCGGTGGAGGGCGGATTGTTGCCGCCCTGGTGCCAGCCCCAGTCGTAGGACTGGACAAAGAAGTTGAAAATGTCGCCCGTCTCGCGGTCGACCACGAACGAGGGGTCAGAGTAGCCGACCTGGTCGTCGCCGCCGACACCCTGCGCAATCACCCTGGGCTCAGACCAGGTCAGCCCGTTGTCATCCGAGGTGCGCAGGACGATCGAGTTAGGGTTGGGCGCGTCGCCGCAAGAACCGGGCCGCCCATCCCAGGAGGCCAGGACGGTACCGTCGTTGGCGGTGGTGAGGGCGGGAATTCGATAGCAGGTAAAGCCGTCGACACCGTTGGTGGCCAGACGGGTTTCTTCGTAGCTGGCGGGCAGAGTGGGATCCACATTGGCCGGAGCCGGGGCCGGCTCGGCGTGGGACAGGGGGGCCAGGCCAACGATGCTCAAGATGGCGGTGGCCGCAACCCCGGCGAGGCGGCGGGTCCAGACTGTCATCAGTTCTCCTATTCGTTCGACTATGAACAGACCCTATTAAATCATAAGACATCAGACAAGTCACCCGAAACTGGAAAGTTGCCAACTTTGACCACTCTCTGGACGCAGGCTCGACCAGCCTCCAACTCCCCTGCTGACCACCCACTGACCGAGCTCACCCAACCCCAAGTGCCAACATTTGTCTGATATCTGATCTATTATCTGGAGAAGAACTTGCTTTCGGGAGGAGACCGACGCCGGTCGACCACCCGCGGAGAGGACCCTGATGTTGAACATTGCCCTGGTTGGAACCGGCGCGTTTGCCCGCGAACACGCCCAGGCCCTCCAGCAGTTGCCCGAGGTGACCATCAGGTACGTGGTCGGCTCCGACCCGGCCCACACTGCCTCGTTCGCAGCCACTATCCCCCACGCCCAACCGAGCACCAACCTGGACCGGGTCCTGGCCGACCCGGAACTGGTGGCGGTGGACATCTGCAACCGCACCGCCCAGCACGCCTCCGCGACGCTGGCGGCCCTGCGCGCCGGCAAACACGTGCACGTGGACAAGCCGGCCGCGCTCTCGGTGGCGAACTTCGATGCCATGACCGCGGCGGCAGAGCGGGCCGGGGTCAGCCTGATGGTCGGACAGACCGTCCGGTTTCAGCCAATCATCGCCCAGCTTCAGGCCCGGAGCCGGGAGCTGGGCGCCCCGCGCCTGCTGCACGTGAGCTGGTACACCGGGCACGTCTGGCCGGGCGGGTGGCGCAGCTGGCAGCTGGATCCCGCCCAGTCCGGTGGCCACCCGGTCCACAACGGCACCCACATCATGGACCTGGCGGTCTGGCTGTTGGGAGCCGAGCCGGTGGAGGTGCTCACCCGCGGATTCAACACGTTCGCGGCTCGGATGCCCCAGCCCGACAGCTTCACCTCGGTGGTCCGCTTCGACAACGGCGCCCTGGCCACCCTGGAGCTCTGCTACGCCCTGCGCGAGCGCGGCGACGCCCTGCGCCGGGTGGTGCTGGTCGGTGAGCGCGGCACCCTGAAACACTCGACGGAAGACGATCCCGGTCTGAGCGCCCCGGGGGTCAAAGTGCCCCCGGCTTCAATCCTGGGCGCGCTGGATCGTCAACTGGCGCACTGGATCGCAGTGGTGACCGGGGCCGAGTCACTCCTGGTTCAGCCGCAGCAGGTGCGGGCGGCCCTCCGCGGCGCTCTGGCCGCCCAGCAATCCCTGGTCACCGGGGCCCCGGTCCGCCTTGAACCGAACGGAGTTTCTGCATGAACCGCCTGCGAGTTGCCTGCGCCAGCGGGGTTCGCCACGCCGGCCCCTACCTGGAGATCCTGGGGCAAGACTCCCGGGTCGAACTGGTCGGCCTGGGGGAAGAACCGGGGGTACCCGAGTGGATGCGCACCGACTCGCGCCGGGTGGCCGAGCAGGCCCGGATTCCCTGGCACGAGGACCTGGGTGAATGGCTCGACCCGAGCCGGGTGGACCTGGTCCTGATCTGTTCCGAACCCACCCGCCACGCGCACCTGGCTCAGCAGTTGCTTGAGCGCGGCCTATCGCTGCTGGTGGACAAGCCGGTCGCCACCTCCGTCGCGCAGGTAGATCAACTGCTGGCCACCCAGGCCCGGGTGGGGGCTCGGTGCTCGGTAATCAACCGGACGCACGCGCCGGCACTGCGCCGGCTGTGCCGGTGGATCGACGCCGGCTACCTGGGCCTGCCCGTCCACTTCGACCTGGAGTTCCTGGCCGACGGGGCGCACTTCTCCACCTCGGTGGAGCGGCCCGAACTGGTGGTGGACCGGTCCCTGTCCGGGGGCGGAGAAATGATGAACTTCCTCGGCTACTGCCTGGATGCCATGCACTACGCCACCGGACTGGAGGTGGAGGAAATCTTCGCCCTGACCGGTTCCCTGTTCCTGGATTCGCACCGCCGAGGAGGGGTGGAGGACGCCGCAGTGGTTTCGGTCCAACTGACCCACGGGGTGAACGCCACCATCACGCTGGGGCGCGTCCCCTTTGCCCCCGGGTTGGGGCCCACCGCCACCTCGATGCGGGTGTTGGGTTCGCACGGCCAGGCGGTGGCCGACGACGACCGGCCCGCCCTCGAACACTACGGTCCGGAGGGACTGCGGGCCGAATCATTCGACGGCGGCGAGGAAGCGTTACGGGCCTACCTGGACCACGTGGTCACCACTGCCCTGGCCGGCCAGGACGCCGACTACGGACTGGCGGAGGCCCGCCGCACCCTGGCGGCGATCGAAGCGGCCTACCGGTCGGTGACCTCGGGCGTGCCCGAGCGGCCCTAATCCAGGTCGGGGACGGTCCGGGGTCGGATAATCAACCAGAGCGCGGCCGTGCCCAGCAGGGCGGCCACCACCATCATTCCAGCCATCGGCTCGGCCGAGCCGACCCCCAGCACCCCGATGATGGGCGAGAGGATCCCGGCCACGCCAAAGTTGACCGCGCCGAGCAGGCTGGCGGCAGTTCCCGCCTCCTCGCCGTGATTGGCCAGAGCCAGGAACTGAATGGCGGGGAAGTTCAGGGCGCAGCAGAAGATGAAGAACCACAGCGGAATGATCGTCCCCCAAAGGCCCGCCCCGGCCAGGGAAAGGCCGAAAATAACCGCGCCGAGGACAATCTGCCCGGCCAGTGCGGTGGCAATGATCCACTGCGGCGACCACCGACCCAGGTGCATCATGTGGGCACTGGTCTGCACCCCGACGATCACCCCGACGGAGTTGATCGCGAACAGGATCCCGTACTGCTGCGGGTTCATCCCGTACACCTGCTGGAACAGGAACGGGGAGCTGGACAGGTAGGCAAACAGAGCGGTGAAGTTCATCGCCGTCACCACCAGCGACCCAACGTAAATTCGGTCCGACAGCACCGCCCGGTACCGTTCCCGCAGCGGCTTTTGCAGCGCCAGCCGGCGTGCCGGCGGGTGGGTTTCCGCAATCAGCACGACCAGGGCAATCGAGACCAGGATCCCGTAGCCGGCCAGGACCCAGAAGATCCCCCGCCAACTCATGATCGCCAGCAGCTGTGAGCCCAACACCGGGGCGATCACCGGCGCCAACCCGTTGACCAGTGCCAAACGGCTGAGCATTTTCACGAGGCGGCGGCCCCCAAACAGGTCCCGGACCATCGCCATCGAGACGACGCCGGAGGAGGCAGCCCCAAACCCCTGGATCACGCGGAGCACCCCGAGCCAGATGATATCCGGCGCCATCGCCACCCCGATCGAGGCGGCAATGTGGACCAGGGCCGCCACGATCAGCGGGACTTTCCGTCCCACCTTGTCGCTGAGGGGCCCAACGATCAGCTGGCCGGCGGCAAACCCAACCATGGTCCCCGTCAGGGTCAGCTGGACCGCGGCCGGGTCCACCCCAAACTGGTGTTGGATCGCGGGAAACGCGGGCAGGTACATGTCCACGGTAAAAGGTCCTAGGGCGGTTAGCATCCCTAGGACAACAACATAGGTTAGGCGTTGGCGCCGGGAGAGCTCGTCTCCGGGGTTGACTCCCGCGCCGGATGGTGGATTACTCAAGGTCCTTCTTTCTAGGCGCCTTCACGACGCAAAATTGAACTTACCCCTCGCACGGCAGAGCTTTCCGCCAGTGCTTTGACTACTGCCTGCTGGGCGCTTTCGGGCGCCCGATGGGTGGCGATCACCAGCGAGCTGGCCCCGTCGTGTCCCCCCACCTGATCCACCGAACGGATGGAGACGCCTCGATCGGCAAACAGTCGAGCGACCTCGGCCAGAACACCGATGCTGTCCTCCACCTGCAGGCGGATCTGATACTCGGTTTCCGCCGCTTCGGCGGGAAGGATGGGCAGATCCGCGTAAACCAGTTCGCGGGGGGCGTGACCCCCGTGCAACCGGTGGGAGGCGGCTGCCACCAGGTCGGACAGCACGGCCGACGCGGTCGGGGCCCCGCCGGCGCCCTGGCCGTAGAACATCAGCCGACCGGCCGCCTCGCCCTCCACCACCACCGCGTTGAACGCGCCGGAGACGGTGGACAGCGGGTGAGAAACGGGGACCAACGCGGGGTGGACCCGAACCGACACCCCCTCTTTCCCGTCCGGGCCGGTCTTCCGCTCGGCAATGGCCAGCAGCTTAATCGTTTGGCCCGAGCTCTGCGCCTGCGCGATGTCGTCAGCGGTGATCCCGGTGATCCCCTCCACCGCAACGTCGTCAATGCTGACGCGGGTGTGGAAGGCCAGCGAAGCCAAAATGGCGCATTTGGCCGCGGCATCCAGCCCCTCCACGTCGGCGGTCGGGTCCGCCTCGGCAAAGCCCAGCCGCTGGGCCTCCGCCAGGGCCTCCTCGTAGCTGGCTCCCGAGGAAGCCATCGAATCCAGAATGAAGTTGGTGGTCCCGTTGACAATCCCGAGCACCTGGCTGATCTTGTCACCCGCCAGCGACTCGCGCAGGCCGTACACGACCGGGATCGCCCCGGCCACGGCCGCCTCGTAGTACAGGTCGGCGTTCGACTCGGCGGCCGCCTCGTACAGTTCCGGGCCGTGAGCGGCCAGCAACGCCTTGTTGCCGGTGACCACGGTCTTGCCCTGGTTCAGGGCGGACAGCACGAAAGTCCGCGCCGGCTCGATCCCGCCGATCAGCTCAATCACCAGGTCCGCGCCGGCAATGGCCGCCTCCGCGTCGGTGGTGAGCAGGGCCGGGTCGATCTCGGTGTCGCGCGGCGCGGTCACGTCGCGAACCACCACCGCGGAAATCTCCAGGTGCCCGCCGATACGCCCGGCGTAGTCGTCGGCCTGCTCGCTCAGCAGGCGAATCACCTGCGAGCCAACGGTGCCGGCACCAAGAATCGCAACTCTCAAGGAAGGGGAATTAGCGGCCACGAGCACTCCTCAGCAACGGGCGGGACAAATCTGCAGTCAGTGTAAACGAGGTGGGGCCGGCTCTGGGAAGGCCGTCCACTTTTCAGCGTCGGCCCGCCCCCACCGGGGCCCCGAAGTCCTCCACCCGGGACAGTCCGGCCCGGCGGGAAATCTCAATCCCAATTTGGGCGCAGGCCAGCGCGTCTGCCTCCGCGTCGTGGTGGCGGAAGTTCGGCAAACCCAGGGCCTCCACCACCAGCGGGAGCCGGTTGGAGGGCAGTGAAAGGTGACGCCGAGCCAGGCGCACCGTGCAGTAGAAGTCCGGCTCCGCCTCGCCAATCCCGGCCAGGCGCCCCGCCGCGCGCCAAACCCCCCGATCAAAGGGGGCGTTGTGCGCCACCAGCGCGTCCCGGCCCACAAAGGTGCGGACGGTGGGCCAAAGCTCCTGCCAGGTGGGGGCGTCGGCCACATCGCGGGCTCGCAGGCCGTGGATCCGAGTGTTGAACGAGCTGAACCCGCCCCCATCGACCGGGCGCAGCAGGGAGGAGAACCGGTCCACCACCCGGCCCGACTCGACCCGAATCAGGGCGACCGCGCAGGCCGAGCCCGCGTTGCCGTTGGCTGTTTCGAAGTCAATAGCCGTGTAGTGCAGTTCTTCGATCGACAAGGAAACCTCCGCCGGGACGAGCCCGGCCCTATTGCGCGAAGCCAGACGGGGATGATCTGACGGTTGACTCGGGCCAGTCTACTCCCACCCTTTCGGGCCGGGTCGACCCGCTAGGTGACCCGGCTGGCCAGCCAGACTGCCACCGAAACAAAGAGGAGGCCCACCAGCTCGCCCGGGGTGGGAATCTGGCGAAGGGCCAGCGCCCCAATCAGGGTAGAGGTGGCCGGCAACAGGGCGGTTAGGAGCGCAAACACCGCGGGGGTGAGGCGGCGGAAGGCGATCGCCTCCAACGAGTAGGGAATCGCGGTGGAGAAGATCCCCACCCCGAGAATGGCCAAGATCACGGGCCCGGTGAACTCCACCGCCAGCGCCGCCGGGGCCAGGAACGGGGTGAAGACCACGGCCGCGGTCAGGCACCCCACGGCCAGGGAGTTGACCCCCGAGCGGCGCTGAGCGATTGCCTGACCCAGCAGGATGTAGCCCGCCCACATCAGGGCGGCCCCCAGGGCAAACAGGACGCCGGTCAGGACCCCCGGGGCGGACAGGTCCAACCCCCAGCCCCCAATCAGGGCGATGCCAACCAGGGCTAGCAGCGCCGCCAGGCGCGGGGGGACGCCTCGTCCCCGGAAAACGGCAATTGCCACCGGGCCCAGGAACTCCACCGAGACGGCGGCCCCAAGCGGGATTCGGGCAATCGCCTCGTAAAACAGCAGGTTCATCAGACCCAGGGTGATGCCGAACAGCGCGGAGCCCAGCAGATCCTGCCGGGTCCATTTTTGGCGCCAGGGCCGCCAGAGGACCATTAGGGTCAGGGCCCCGACCAGGAGGCGCCACCAGGTGGTGGGGCCCGGGCCCAGCACCGAAAACAGGGTGACCGCGAGCGCGGCGCCGGAGTACTGGAAGAAACCCGAGCCGACGAAAATTAGCGGGGCGGGCACGGAGCCCGCCAGTTGCCTAGCTTTCACTCGGCACGAAGCCGAGAGCTGCCGAGTTCATGCAGTAGCGCATGCCGGTGGGGGTCTGCGGAGCGTCGGGGAAAATGTGTCCGAGGTGGGAGCCGCAGTTGGCGCAGCGGACCTCTTTGCGTTCGTAACCGAGCTTGAAATCAGAGAAGTACTCGACCGCGCCCGGGCGGGCTTCGAAGAAGCTGGGCCAGCCGCAACCCGCGTCAAACTTCGTGTCCGCGGAGAACAGTTCCGCCCCGCAACCACCGCAGGTGTAGGTGCCGCCGCGCTCCTCGGCCAGCAATTCACCGGACCCGGGACGCTCGGTTCCGGCCTCCCGCAGCACGTGGTACTGCATCGGGCTCAGGCGCTGGCGCCACTCCTCTTCCGTCCAGGCTTTCGGGCTGTCAGTCATCACTAGTCTCCTTCTGTGCTTTCGGACGCTTCCCATCGGAGTCCCCCTCGGGTGGAGGGGGAATCTGACCGCGGGCGTCCAGGGCCTGCATGACGATGGTTTCCTCGCGCTGGCGGATCACGTCCTCACCCGGACCGGCAAAAAGCGCCCGGCGGGCCTCCGCATCCGCCGAACCGGAATACAGGCGGGTGCCATCCCCGTCGGTGTCTGCCAGCGAGGCGGTCGCGGTCGGATCCGGGGTCGAGCGATGGGCGGGGGCCAGATCCCCAGCCACCATGGTCGGGTCGGTGATCACCCGGGTTGAGTCCAGGGCGGTGGGAGCTTGGGGCGGCCCGGCGGGGCGGTGCAGCACCGATCGACGCCGAGCCTGCTTGGCCTTCCGGCGGCTGGCCCGCAGGCGCGCGGCGTGCAGGGGGTCGCGCGCGGCCACCGCGTCGTCCTGGACCGGGATTTCGGCCGAGTCCTGGTGCGAGTTCGCCGCTGTGATCCGCTGCAGGTCTTCGGCCAGTTCAGCCACCCGCTGGTCGGACACGTCCCGGTTGACGACGTGGACCTCCTCGGGCACGGTCCGAAGGCGCGGTAGGGCCCACGGGATTTCCCGGCAAGCCCAAGCCACCAGCTTCTCCCGAACCTCGCACTCCAGGTCCCAGCGATCCCCGGGGGTGGCTGCAGACAGCACCACCCGAACCGTGGCGGAGGTCCCCAACGAGTCGGTCATCTGCACGTTCCAGGTCCGGTGGTCCCACAGCTCAGACTCAACCAGGATCCGTTGGACCTCTTGGCGGATCTGGGCCATCGGCACCGGCCAGTCAAAATGGATCTCAACTTTGCCGAGCTGATCGGCACCCGTCCGGGTCCAGTTCTCAAACGCCTGCCCGGTGAAATAGTTGGAGGGCAGCAGCACCCGGCGCTCATTCCAGATCCGCAGCACCACGTAGGTGAGGGTGAGCTCTTCGATCACACCCACCTCTTCGGTCCCACCCACGCTAACCGTGACGGTGTCGCCCACCCGGATGGCATCGGTGAAGGCCAACTGAATGCCGGCGAACATGTTCCCCAGCGTCGACTGGGCAGCCAGGCCGGTGACCACCGAGACGATTCCGGCCGCCCCCAGCAGCGACGCGAGCGGAGCCCGGGCCGCCGGGAAGGTCAGCAGCATCACCACCAGGGTGGCAATCACAACAATGGTTTGCAGCACCCGCTGCAGCACCTGAGATTGGGTTTGCATCCGCTGGGCATCGCGCGCATCCCGGCGCAACCGCGCGTGGGTGACATCCTGCAGCAGGCCGCAGCTGGCGTAGAAAAACCACCCCAGGCAGGCAATGACCGCCAGCAGCAGCCCGTGCTTGACGGCCAGGTAGAGGCCGGAAGTCTCGGGCACGTCCGCCAGGCTGTAACCGGTGAGGGCCCCCACAAACAGCAGCGTGGCCAGGAAGGGGGCGCGGGTCCGCCGGCGGAAGGCGTTCAGCGTCCGCGAACGTCGACTGAGCAGCAAAGTTAGGAGGAGAATCACCACTGCGACCGCCACCCCGACCGCCGCGCCGCCCACAGTCCAACCCAGCAGCGCCATCAGGTTGATGGCGTGGCTGACGACCTCATCCGTGTTCTCCATACCCACTAGCTTAGGAGCCTTTGACCAGCGAGGGGAGGGGGCCACCCGAGGGCGAAACCAGCTCACCATAAGAGCCCGGAATAAACGTGAGCTATATTTCAGTCGAAACTTTGCACTGACCGGCAAAGGTTGGCTATGATCGTCAAGTCTCAAGTTGAAAACTCAAGAGATGGCCCCCATCGTCTAGAGGCCTAGGACACCGCCCTTTCACGGCGGCGACACGGGTTCGAATCCCGTTGGGGGTACGAACCACTGAGAGTCGCGAATGTGATTTGACGGTGGGGAACGAAATATGAATACTTGGTCTTGGCCTGGTAAACTTACCAAGTCGCAGATCGCTGAGAGACCTCAGTGAAATGCACAAGGCCCCGTAGCGCAGTTGGTTAGCGCGCCGCCCTGTCACGGCGGAGGTCGCGGGTTCGAGTCCCGTCGGGGTCGCCAGACCGGCCTTTTGGTCGGTCGAGGCTCTGTAGCTCAGTTGGTAGAGCGTTCGACTGAAAATCGAAAGGTCAGGGGATCGACGCCCCTCGGAGCCACTGGAACCCTCGCGAATGCGGGGGTTTTTCTGTTTCTACACGATTGTCATGAATGTCGGGATACCGGCATGGATGTGTGTTTTTACTCGGGCGTGTTGGTCATGGGTTGTTTAGTGGTCGTCCGGCCCAGCCTTTTCTGGTGTAGAGGCCTTCTTCGCTGCTGAGGCCGGTGTCGTGTTGCTTGGGTCCTAGGCGTGTGGTCGTGCGGGGTTTTTTGGGGATGAGCCTTCGGGTGGGTTCACCGGCAGCATGCCAGGCTTTCAAGATTTGCTTGGGGGTGTCAGGGTTGTGGGTGTAGGAATGCAGGACCCATTCGATCCCGCAGGTCAGGTGGTCTTCAGATAAGCCTGGGTGGTGTTTGATGACCCTCTTGACTTGGTGGTTCACGGATTCCACAGGGTTCGTCGTGCGTTCTAGTGCCTGTTTGGCGGTGGTGAGGTAGGCGAAGAGATCGCCAGCCTTGTAAAGGCGGTTGAGTCGCTGGTAGACGCGGCGGTCTCGCTCGTGGGTGTACCACCAGCCCGTGGGTTTCTTGCCCCGGGATGCAGCCTCTAAAGGGTTGTCACGCGCGTAGGTGCGTTCTTTCAAATATGCGGAGTATTCGGTGTGGAAGGCAGCAAGAAGAGTAGCCCACTTGGCTGCCTCGGTCTTGCTGGTGACCTTCAGGAGGGCTCTGGATAAGCCAAGGAGGGCCTTACCTGCCATGGTCTTCGGATTCTGGGTCAGGTCGCGGGTGTTGTTGCGGTGTACGTGCAACAAGCACCGTTGAACGGTGGTTTCTGGCCAGTGTTCCTTGATGGCTTTCAATGCTCCTCCTGCCCCGTCAGTAGTCACGGCCAGTGGAGGGGGGATGCGGGCCAGGAGCTTGCCGTAGGCCGCGCTGTTCTCGCTGTGGCACCACTGCCACGCAACTACGAGCCCGGTGTTGCTGCGAGCGACTAGGAGGCACCAGCCGTAGGCCAGGTAGGTCCCATCAATGAAGACCTGCTCGTGAACCTCACCCGTGAGGGGCGGGGCAGGGATAGGTATCCTCCAGCACCAGGCGATGTTTTTCCTGAATGATCGGCCTGTCTGAGTGCCATCGATACTGGATTGCGTGTCATGACCTGTCACCCAAGAAATGAACTGTGTGAACTGGGATAGTTCTATCTGGTCACGGCGCGTCTTAGTGGTACTAGCTCCCAACGAGGAGCAACGCCAGCGTTGCCTACCAGCACTGGTAGTGCCGTTACGAACCAGGCCAGGCCAACCACAGACCTGGCACTTCTTTGTTGATGCTGGTCTTCCCATGTTTCCAGGCCATCAACCCCGGACCCAACACACAAATCAGCGATGTCAAGGACCAGCCCGACATTATGCTCCCAGACCATAAAAACCAAGACTTTCCCGCACCAAGACAACGGAAAATCCAAGATAAAAACACACTTCTATGCCGGACTCCCTGAATGTCATGATTGGGTCAAGGGTAGCCATCGGTTCACGGGCAGCGGATCGGCAAATGGTGGCCTTCGACAGGTCGATGTCGCCCTCGGCTAGCGCCAGGGCACCCCTTTCACTCTCGGTCATCTCTCCCGTATCTGCCAACCCTCTCCAATAACAGTTCCAGGAGTTCACGAATTGGCAAGCTGGCTGACACGCCCTTTGGTTACTCCCATCAGGTCGGCGATGTCCTGCATCGTCAGGCCAAGCTTGCGCATCGCGGCTACCGCGTCCTTCTGCGTGGCGCGGGCAGCCCGCGCGGATTCATCCACTGCGGCCTGAGCCTTGGCTACCTGTTCAGCTAGCGCTCGCTCTTCGCCCACGACCTCAAGCACTACTGTCGCGTCACGCAGCTCCTCACTGTCGAGTTCGTCAGCCCAGATGCTCAGCAGGTCTTGGGCCATTGCTTTGGCCTCCGCGAGGGTGCGACCCTGTGTGTATTGGGTGCGTCCGTTCACGGGCAGCTCGACCGCCCACCAACCGTCGGAGCGGGTGGCGGTCGCGGTGATCACTGGTTCTCTTTCCATGTCTGTGCCGTCCTTATGATTCCCCTAGCGGTCATCTCGTTGATTTCCTTGTGTCTACCTACGGTCGTCACGAGAGCACCGTTGAAGCGTATGAGCGTGTGCTTGTGGCCTTCGCTGGTTGTCATTTGGACACCCTTGGCTTTGGCTATCTTCGCGACCTGCCTCAGTATCTGTTCTCGCCTCACACCCTAGAGTATACCAACGCTAAACTTCAAGTGTCAAACTGCGTTAAACATTCTTTACGGAGCTGGAGCTGCTATACGGGACTGGTCAGTCCGCCCGCGACGCAGGCTGCAGTTCACCACAGGCACGCAAGGAGGCGCTGCCACGCGACGATCCCGTGCGGGCTGGTGTCCAACTCCACAGCGGGGGCGCCGGGGTGGGAGCCAACAAGACCTCAATTTCGCGGGCGCTCGCCGTGTGCCCGGAAGGAGGTGGCGCGAGTCAGGTAAAGACGTAGTGCGTTGTCAATGAGGATTGCGGGAACCCCTATAGATACGCCTAGGGAAACAGCGTCGTGCTCTAACACCCGCTGAAGCTCCCCTTCCGGGCCACTGAAATCGTGATGCGATTCCACGTTCAGCAGCCACGGCCAGCCATGGGCCGCCCCCGAGGCACGGTGTCAGAGGGTCAGAATGGCCGAGCCGAGCAGATGTTCCTCGGGACGAACCTCCCCAGTCGTGTACTTGGCAGCGCATTCGATGATCTCGCGAGAAGTGAACGACCTATGGCGACCTGCGTTATCAGCTTCCTTGGCTCTGTCCGCCTGCTTCTTCTTGTAAACCTTGGTGCTTGCGAGAACTTGTTCGGACGCTCCCGCAGCACTGACCATGCGGCTGTTTGCATTGAGGTCAGCGAACTTCTTGTGTGCACGCATGTCTTCCCGTCGCTGCGATGCCAGGCGATCAAGTCGCTCCGTCCGGTTCCACGGTGAGAGGAGCCAAATCGCCTGGCCTGCACCGAGGAGTGCCCCTCGGGAGACACTCAGTGAGGGCATCACATCAAGCGTTCCGGCCCGCAGCGATCCCAGCAGTGCGTCAAAGTGCTGAACTCCAGTAACAATGCTGAACCAGGCAGCCGTTGACATTGGGTATGACAGTGACCTTTTGTTGTCGCCACTCATCGCCGATCCCGTTAGCGCCGAGGGCTGGTTCGTGGCCTGCCACTTCTTCAGCAGTGCGTCCGCGCTACCGACGTCAATCTCGATAGAGCCTTCCCCACTCATACCCCGTCTATAGCTCCTTCCAAAGCTGAGCCAAGAGCTGATCCTGGAGGACCAGGACTCTTGGCACAACCTCACCGGCCCGACCCGGGCCAGTCCCACGACACGAGATGCACACCAACTTGTCACCGCGATCAAGGAGGGGCGCGATCCGCTTGGCGTTGAGCTTATTGACGTACCCCGCCTTGTTGCGTGCCCGAGGTGCGTAGATAGCGATGGCGTTGGAGTCGTACTCGTTGTCCGGTTCGCGAACTAGGCGTAGCTTCGTGCCGGGAGAAAAGTCGCCATACTTGACCGCCGTCTCGTAGTAGCTGGTTCCCCGAAGGCGAAAGCTGAAGATGCCAGCCTTGTACAGGTGAGGGCTACCGGGGTTCACCCGCTGCCCGTCGTCGGTGACGATCAGCAACTGCCCTTTGACCTCTTCGAGTCGCGCTCTCGGTGCTGCAGTGTCGAGCAAGTACTCCAACTCGGCACCATTGGGCATGAAATCCTCACGGATCAACCAGTGTCGGTCTTCGAACGGCGGCGGGGAGTACGGTTGCCCTCCCTTTGATGGCGGGCGTCCGCGACTTTCTGTCGTCAAGGACTGCGTTTCAGCGATCACAGCGCGGCGAATCTCCTCGAAGGTGGGCTCCACGGGCCGCGGACGACTTGGTTTCCACGGCGGCGATGTCCGGGCCGTCGCTGGTTCCGGTTCCGTGGAAGGTGAGGGTCGGCGACGGAAAATCGCTCTAAGTATGCTTCCCACTTCGGGCTCTCCTTTGATCCGCTAGCGGTGCTCCCCAGTATACGCTGCCCGCTCTAGCGCCCTGAGGTAGACGCGGATCACCACAGGCAAAAGGAGGCGCTGCCAGTCCAGAATCACATGCCGCCTGCTGCGCTCTCTCGCGACAGTCTCAGCCTCTCCCCCTGATTTCGTCCCGCAGACGGTTCGGCGTGTAGATCATCGCCACACTGAGCTTGTTTCCCCCATCGCATCCGACCCGGCTCTGGATGCGTGGAACGCCCTCTTGGTCTAGGACGGGCGACAGCTTCGCCGCTAACGTTGCAGGAATGTGGCCGACCGTTTGCCCTTCGTACTGGACAGCAAGGGCGTTTCGATCATGAGTGTTGTGTGGCTCCCGGGCGATTGTCGTTGGGAACACAGTGCCTTTGCGGCGAGGTTGCCCCGCACTGTAAAAGGTGGTGCCAACAACGGTCACGTCAGACTTGACCCAGCCCCCCTCCCAACGTTTGCCAGCACTTAACCACGGATGCCGACACCAGTACCCAAACACTGGCAAACCCAAGCTCAAGAGGCCCAAACCAGCCCAAAACCCCAACGTTTGCCACCACTTGACCACGTTTGCCAACGCCCGCAACTGGCAAACATACCCAAACACTGGCAAACCCAAGCCCTAAAGGCCCAAACCAGCCCAAAACCCCAACGTTTGCCACCACTTGACCACGTATGCCAACGCCCGCAACTGGCAAACCCCCAAACACTGGCAAACCTACAGCCACAGGCCCAAAACCAGCCGACACACAAACACCTTCAAATACCCCACATTTCCCGTTCCACCCCCGGGCCCAACTCGCCGTCCGTACGATAGATAGGTAGCCGCTCGGCTACTGCCCCCTCCGGCAGCTAGTCGGATCGCCGCCCGTCAACCGCATCACCCCACCAACGAAGGATGAACTGAACCGATGGCTGTTCGAGGCACCGCCACCACCCGCGAAAGCCATCCCAACTTGGACGTCCCCCGCATTCAACGCCACACGCTGGCCATTCTGATCATCTCGCAGATCGTTGGGACCATCGGGATCGGCGTCGCCCCCACAATCGGGATCCTGCTGGCGGGTGAGGTGACCAGCAGCGAAGCGTGGGCGGGACTGGCGCGGGTGGCCTCCACCCTGGGAACTGCTTCGATGGGGATTCCGCTCGGGAACCTGGCGGCTCGGCGTGGACGCCGCTTCGCCCTTTCCACCGGCTGGGCCATCGCCACGGTTGGGGGTCTGATCCTGGTAGCCGCCGCCCAGTGGAACCTGGTGGTGCCCCTGTTTGCGGGCCTGTTCCTGTTCGGGGCCGGCGCTGCGGTGACGTTGCAGGCTCGGTTCGCGGCCACAGATTTGGCTACGCCCGCCAACAAGGCCCGCTCCCTCTCGCTGGTGGTCTGGATGTCGACCATCGGCATGGTGCTCGGCCCAAACTTGGGCGCCCCCGGTGAGCTGGTCAGTCGCCACACGGGTTTGACCCCCTACGCCAGCGCCTTCGCGATTGCGGTGGTCTTCTCCACCGCGGCGGCCTTGCTGATCCTGGTGTTTTTGCGCCCCGATCCGATGCTGGTTTCCCGCCAGCTGGAGGCAACTGAGCGAACCACCTCCCCGGCCAGAGCCCGCGGCGCGCTCAAGGTGATTTTCGCGGAGATGCGCCGGAACCCCTCGGTTCGCCTGGCGGTGGTCGCGATCATCGTCGCCCAGGTAGTCATGGTTTCGATCATGACGATGACTCCGGTCCACGTGGTGCACCAGGGCGGATCCGTCACCCTGGTGGGGATCACCATTTCCCTGCACGTGGTGGGGATGTACGCGCTGGCCCCGGTCGTGGGCTGGCTCACCGACCGCCTTGGCAACCGTTTCACCATCGCGGTCGGGGTGCTAATTCTGCTGGCTTCACTGGCCATCGGGATGATTTGGCCGGAAAACATGACCGGCGTGGTAGCTGCGCTGATCCTGCTCGGATTGGGCTGGTCCTTCGTCAACGTCTCCGGCTCGGCCCTGTTCTCCCGGGCGGTCCCCTCTCATGCTCGCGCCTCCGCGCAGGGCGGGGTGGATGCGCTCTCCAACCTGTTCGGCGCCACCGCCGCCTTCGCTTCCGGGCCGCTGATGGCCCTCACCAGCTTCTCGATGCTGTCGCTGGCCGGGGTGGTGTTCCTGATTCCGCTGGTAGCCCTGCTCCTGCGCCCACTTGGGGGGACGAGTCGGCCGGGCCAATAACTGAGCGCCCCCCGCGCCTGGGGTCAGGTCACGGAGGGCGCCTTCGGCCGGGGCCGGTTGGTTCGGCTCGGCTAGAGGTTTTCCCCCTGCGAGCGGATCACGTCGCGGTACCAACCGAACGACTTCTTCGGCCACCGCCGACCCGAACCCTGACCGAAGTCGTCCAGGTCGACGTAGATGAACCCGTACCGTTTGCTCATTTCCGAGGTGGACGCACTCACGATGTCGATTCCAGACCACGGCAGGTAGCCGATCACCGAGCAGCCATCCGCCATCGCGTCGGAGATGGCGCGCAGGTGATCCCGGTGGAACTCGATCCGGTAGTCGTCCTCCACCGTCTCGCCCACCAGCTGATCCCGGTAGCCCAGGCCGTTCTCCGCAATCAGGAGGGGCAGCCCCGGATACCGATCCGTGTAGACGTTCAGGGCGTACCTCAGACCCACCGGATCGATCTGCCACCCCCACTCGGTCGCTTTCAGGTAGGGGTTGTTGAACTCTTCCCCCATCGACCAGGTGTTGGCATCCAGCAGGCTCATTCCCTCCCCCACCACGATGCTCATGTAGTAGGAGAAAGCCAGGTAGTCGATCGTGCCCTCGGCCAGGGTCTCCCGGTCACCCGGAGCCCATTCGATCTCGATGCCGCGGCGGGCCAGGTCGGCCAGGATCGTGCTCGGATAGGCACCCCGAACCATCACGTCAGAGAAGAACAGCGCCTGCTGGTTGTACTGCAGGGCAGCCAGGACGTCTTCGGGCCGCGAAGTCCGCGGGTAGGCGGTTTGGTCCAGCACCATCGAGCCCATGTGCAGGCTGGAATCCAGTTGTCGTCCGTAGCGAACCACCGCGGCATTGGCCACCAGCTGGTGGTGAATCGCCTGGTAGATGGCCGCTTCCGGCTGGTCCAAGTCCTCGGTCAGGAGGCCCAGGGCCAGGAACGGATCCATCAGCGCCGACGAAATCTGGTTGAACACCAGCCAGTACTTGACCTGGTCCCGGTACTCGTCCAGCACCAGGTAGGCGAAGCGGAGGAACGCCTCCAGCACCTCCCGGTTGGCCCAGCCGCCGTGCTCGGTAATCAGGGTCAGCGGCATTTCGTAGTGCGAAATGGTCACGACCGGCTCGATCCCCAGCTCTCGCATCCGGCCAAACAGGTTCCGGTAGTACTCCACCCCCTCCGGGTTCGGCTCCGCCTCCATCCCGGTGGGGAACAGGCGGGTCCAAGCAATCGAGGTTCGGAAGGCGTTGCAGCCTCCTTCACTCAGGAGCGCCAGGTCCTCCCCGTAGGTGTGGTAAAAGTCGATCCCGGAGCGTTTGGGGAACACCAGGTTCTGGTCGGCCAGCAGGGCGTCGATCTGGGCCCTCGACCGGATCGTCTGCAGGGCTTTCCCCCGCGCGTCACCCCCGTAGGGGACGACGTCGTCCTGGCTGAGGCCTTTCCCGGCCACGTCCCAGGCGCCCTCGGCCTGGTTGGCGGCGATGGCCGCGCCCCAGAGGAACTCTGCTGGAAACTTAGCCACGGTTTTGCTCCAACTTGCTCAGGCGGCGATCCAGGCTTCGGGTCAGGCCGACCAGTCGCTCCGCGATGTTCCACTCCGACTTGATGGTCATCAGGGTGTCTTGCGCGTGGACGAACAGGATCGAGAACTCAGCTTCCTCCCCGCGGGACTCGGACTGGATCAGTTCCGTCTGGGCCCGGTGCGCCTGCCGAATCTGCTCTTGCGCCTCCGACAGCGCCTGCTCGGCAGCGGCAAAGTCAAACTCTTCCAGGCAGACGAGCGCCCGCTTGATTTCGGTCCGACCATTGCCGGCGTGAAGAATAATCTGCATCGCCGTCTGCATCATTTCAGTCTTGTCGACCATCAGTTTCCTTCCAATTGGGGTGGACGAGGGGGTGGCCCGCTAGGCGGGAATTGGTTGTGCTGCTTTCGCTTCCCGGGACAGGAGCTGGTTGTCGTACACCTTGAAGAAGGGGAAGTAAACCAGGGCCGCCACCGCGAAGCAGACCAGGAACAGGAGCAGCCCGGCAATTCCCGGCGACACCATCCAGGTGCTGATCGGGAACGGCAGGTACCACAGCTGGAACACCTGCGAGGGAATCGGTACCAGGCCAAAGTGCAGGACCGGCCAGACAATCAGGGGCAGCAGCAAACCGTTGATCCAGGTGGGGATCATCAGGATTGGGTTGAAGGCAATCGGAGCGCCGAAGTAGACCGGCTCGTTGATGTTGAAGATGGAGGGAACCAGGACCGCTCGGCCCACCGCCTTCAGTTGGACTGAGCGGGAAGCCCAGGCCATCATGAAGGCCAGCGGCAGGGTGGCCCCCAAGCCGCCAATCGCAATCCAGCCGGTGTAGACGACCTCCATCGTGTTGATGGCGGTGGGGGCGCTTCCGGCCGCCACCAGGTCCATGTTCTGCTGGATGCCGGTCAGCATCACCGGGAACATGATCGGTCCGAGCACCCAGGAGGAAATTCCGAACGTGTAGACGAACACGATCAGGAACACCATCAGCACGAAGCCGAAGTAGCTTTGCCCCACGTCGACGAGGGGGCCGAACAGCCAGGCCAGGAAGTTGAAGGCATCCAGCCCGAAGACAAAGTTGATCAGCCAGGCGGTCACCACCGAGATCGCGATCGGCACCAGCGAGTCAAACCAGGTGATGATGAAGTCCGGCATGGAGGAAGAGTTCTTGAAGAACGAGATCTTCGCGAACCGGTACATGACGAAGCCGACGAACAGGCCCACCACCAGGGCCCCGAACATGCCGGTTGCGCCCAGCCGTTCAAAGATCCAGGCCACGTTGCCCTCTTCATCGAAGCTCGGCATCGCCAGGATCAGGAACATGGCCACGCCGGTGGCTCCGGCCAGCAGCTTGGTCCGCTGCACCCCCTTGTTCTCCATGATGAAGTAGGGGATCAGGAACGCCATGATCAGGCCCATCAGGCCAAACGTGAACGAGTTGATCGGGGTCAGATCTGGCCACCAGGTCCAGTTCTCAGCGACCCAGGGAATCTCGGTGATCAGCGAGATCAGGGTGACGAACGAACCCAGCAGGATGAACGGGAGGATCGTCATGAACGAGTCCTGCACCGCCTTCACCCACGCGTTGCGCGTCACTTTGTTGGTCAGGGGCACCACTTTTTGATTCATGAACTTAATCAAGCCGTCCATGGTTTACCTCCGGTCAGGTTGCGGGATGGGAAGGGGGCTAGCCGGCGGTGGCCACGGCCAGGTCCAACAGACCGTTGCCGTCCATCGTGCCGTAAATTATCTGCGGGATGACGGCCACGGAAACCCCAAATGGGCGTGCCCGCTCGGCCGCATCATCCTTCATGTACTCGAGGTGGGGCCCCAGCAGGACCACATCCGAATCGGGCAGGTACTCGTTCAGCTCCGCTTCGGAGCGAGCTGTGATTTCGAACTGATCCGAGCCGCGGGCTGCCGCCGCCTTCCGAGCCGCCTGGGCAATGAATCCGCTGGAAGCACCGGCCCCGCAGCAGATGAGGACGCGCAGTTTGTCACTCATAATCTCTCCTTTGATGGCTGGGGGATCCGGTCAATCCCCCGCGTTCACCTTCAGCGTCCTCCGATTGTGCCCTGCACACCAATGGACAGTTTCCGCCTAGGCGGAAGCGGTCGGGATTTGCTCTACGGCCAGATCAGGCCACGATAGAACCATGGGGGACACCAAGCGCGCACTGGTCACCCGGCTCCTGGACGTTGACGACTGGATCTCGGGGCCGGAGCTGGCCCGTGTCCTCGGGGTCTCGGATCGAACGGTTCGCACCTACGCCCGGTCCATTCCCGGCATCGAGTCCTCACGCTACGGCTACCGAGCCAACCACAAGCTTGCCCGAGCCTGGCTCGCCTCCCAGCGCGATCTCGGGCCGGAAACCCCGCTGGAACGCCTCTACTTTATTGTCCGGGCGCTGCTGACCGGCGACGGTCGGGTCGACATCTTCGAGCTGGCCGACGCGCTGTTCGTCGCCCCACCCACGTTGGAAGCAGACCTGGCCCGGGCGCGGGGACTGCTGCGCGGCCACCACCTGCGTATCCGCCGACGCGGAGACGAGCTTCGGGTGGAGGGCTCCGAAGCCAACCAGCGGGCGCTACTACGCCAGCTCCTGGTGGACAGCGCCACCGCCACCCCGGTCCTCACCTTGGAGGCGCTGCAGCGGGCCTTCCCCGAACTCGACGTGGTCGGGGTTCAACGGATTTTGCAGGCGAACCTGGACCGCTCGGGCCTGCGGATCAACCCGATTGTGGCAGCCGGAGCCCTGCTGCACGTACTGGTGGCCCTGAACCGGATCCAGTCCGGCCATCCTCTTCCCGGTCCGGGCACCGACCATCCGGTCGCCCGGGACATTGCCGAGGACCTGGAGCAGCTCCTACACCTGGAGATTCCCGCCAGCGAGCGAACCTACCTGGCGGAGTTGCTGGAGTCGCGGACGGGTCAGGGGGAAGCCACGGGTGACACCCAGCAGCTGGTGCAGGAGGGCCTGGCTGAACTGTCGGAGGAATACCAGGTGGAGCTGGCCGAACCCAGCCTGATCGAGTCTTTCACCCTGCACGTTCAGAGCCTGATTAAGCGGGCCACCCGCGGCGAGGGCGCGGTCAACCCGTTCACCGCCCAAATCAAGCAGTCCCACCCCCTCGTCTATGAGTTGGGCGTGTCCTTTTCCCGCCGAATCGCAGCCCGCACCCAGATCGCGATTGACGAGGACGAATCCACTTTCATCTCCATGCACCTGGGCACCTACTTTGACCAGGTGTCCCTGCGCGCAGAACAGGTTGAGGTGGCGCTGCTGATCGAGGGATACGCCGCCCTGCCCCCGAGGGCTGCCGCCCGGCTCCGGGCCGCCCTCCCGCCCAAGACCACGGTTCGGATCGTCACCCGGGTGGAGGAAGCCGACCGCGCCGACCTGCTGGTCACCAACCTGGCCGGCCTGACGTCGGTGCCGCCCACCCTGGTGATCGACCCAATGCTGAGCGAACGGGACCTGGAGCGCGTCCGCCAGCGAACGCTCGCGCTGCTGGAGGAGCAGCGGGGGCGCCGCTTCGGCGACCTCACCGACCGCCTGCTGGACCCGGACCTGTTCTACCGGTCCCCGGCCGTGTCCAGTCCCACCGAGTTGATCGCGCTGGTGTCGAAAGACTTTGTCACCAGCGGCGTGGCCGACCCGGACATTGAGCAGCAAATCTTGGCGCGGGAGTCGTTCTCTTCCACCGCCTTCGCCTCCGGGGTGGCCATTCCGCATCCCACCCAGATGGTGGCCAAACGCTCGGCCAGCGCCGTCGTCTGTTTTGACGAGCCGTTGGACTGGTTTGGCCAACCGGTTTCCCTGGTCCTGTTCATCGCCTTTAGCCGGTCTGAGCGAGGCCTGTTCGGCGCCATGTTTGAGCATTTGATCGAGCTGCTGGCCCAGCCTGAACACGTCCGGGCCCTGGTGGAGCAGGGGACCGATTTTGAGAGCTACCGCCGGGCCATCCTTGACTTGACGCTCCCCAGCTAGGCCGCACCTGGCCGGGTTTCCGCTCAGCCGGAAATCCCGCATTGGCCGGCGCTTCCCCTCCTCAGCCAGCCTGGAACCACGAGTGGCGGAACATCCGCCTGCTCGACCCTGGCCCTGACCCTGAGGAGACTAGTGATGAAAAAGACCATTGCGCCGGCGCTGCTGACCGGTGCCCTGCTGGCTGGCGCCCTGGCCGGCTGCACCGCCGGCCCTTCAGCACAGAGCGGCGCCGGTGAGCAGAGCACCCCGGCCGCCCAGGCCCCCCAATCCAACCAGAGCGGCGCGAACAGCTGCGACACGACCGTGCTGCTGGTCCGCCACGCCCAGACCGAAGCCAACGTGGCCGGCGAGGTGTCCGGCTGGTCCGAAACCGACCTGACCGAAAAGGGAGTGCAGCAGGCTCGCGCCGCCGGCCAAGCCCTGGCCGGGACCGAACTGTCCGCGGTCCTCACCTCCGACCTGGGCCGGGCGGAACGGACCGCCGAACTGATCCTGGAGGAGGGAGGCTCCGACCTGACCCCGGTTCCAGTCCCCGAACTGCGCGAGCAAAACTACGGCGGCTTCGATGGCGGTTCCGACCTGGACCTGTGGCTCCCGATCATGGAGAAGATGGGCTACCCCTTTGACGAGTCGAAGAGTGACCCGGGCGATTTCTGGGGCAACCCGGACGCGCTGGACTGGTACTCCTCGGTCAGCGAGGAAGACGTGATGAACACCCTGGCCGAGCTGGACCCGAGCGGCGAGGCGGAAGACTGGGACACCTACCAGCAGCGGATCAGCCAGGCCGTCGCCCAGGTGGCGCGCACCGCAGAGGAGCACGCCTGCGAGACGGTGCTGGTCGTGTCCCACGGCGGCACCATCACCACCATGCTGGGTCTGATGGACCCGGAGGGCTACGGCGGGGAATCGGTGGGGAACGCCTCCATTTCCGAGCTGAGCTACCGCGACGGCCAGTTCAGCGTCCAACGAGCGGGAGTCGACCCGGCCGACTGGTAACCCCCAGCACATGGCTCCCCTCCGAGGTCGGCAGCGATTACGCTGTCACCTGAGAGGGGAGCCAACCGGTTTGGAGGGGAAGTGTGACCAGCAATCGCCTGGAGGCATTCAGTGACGGGGTCCTCGCCATCATCATCACGATCATGGTCCTGGGCCTCCACGTCCCATCCGGCGCCGCCCTCACCGACCTGTGGGCCACGGCCGGGACCGGCCTGCTCAGCTACCTGCTGTCCTTCATTTATGTCGGCATCTACTGGATCAACCACCACCACACCTTCAAGCTGACCTCGAAGGTGACCGGGAGGGTCCTCTGGGCCAACCTGGCGCTGCTGTTTTTCCTCTCCCTGCTTCCGTTTGCCACCGCCTGGATGGACGGAATGCATTTTGCCCGGATCCCGGTGATTGTCTACGGAATTGTGCTGCTGCTGTGCGCCAGCTCGTACCGGATTTTGCAGCGAACCATCATTCACTCCCAGGGTGAGGGTTCGGTCCTGCAGGCGGCGCTTGGGCGCGACTGGAAAAGCCGCACCTCGCTGATTTTGTACACGGTGGGGATCATCAGCGCCACCCTGGTCGAAGACGACCGGATCGGCATCTGGATTGCCCTCACCACTTTCGTCGTCGTGGCCGCCCTCTGGTTTGTCCCGGATCGTCGGATTGAGGGCACCTACCGGGAACTGGCCGGCTGAACCCCGCTACACTGTGGCCCATGACGACGCTTCCCCCTCCCGCTGACCAGGCCGAGCGGCTGATCGAACTGGGGGTGCCCGCGCTCCTGGGGCAAAACCCAGACGCCGTGCGCGAGGCGGCCACGGCCCTCGGCTCGCCCGCTCCCGGCCTCCTGGTAACGGAGGCGGCCCGCACTCACCTGGACGAGCTGGTGCCGCTGATTTGCCGGGAGGGCCAGCGCGGCTTCATCGTGGAGGACTTCGTCGACACGGCCGACTTTGTGCCGGTTTCCGGCCTCGACCCCTCGCCGATCACCCTGCCGGACGGCTGGTACTGGCTCGAGGATCCGAGGCGGGGAGACGAGTTTGAGAACGCCTCCCCCGCCGAAGCCTGGGAGCAAATCGTGGCCGCCAACCGGGTCCCCCTGACGGCGGCAGAGGGCGTCTTCTGGTTGCTGCAGCAGCCGGACACGCTGGAGCGAAACCACTGCTTCATGACCGTCGGCTCCCGAAAGCCTCGCCCGCGCGGCGGCTACGATTCGCGGACGCCGGCCCTGTGGATCAGCAACGGCACCGGCCGCGACGGATCGGATCGGAAGAACGCGCCCAAACTGGGGTGGTGCTGGTGGAACAACCGGCACACCTGGCTGGGGATTGCCCACGCGGCTGCGCGCCACCCGGCCCAGCCCTAGTTGCGCCCGGTCACTGGCGGAGGATTTTCTCCAGCTTCTTGCCCCGGGCCAGCTCGTCCACCAGCTTGTCGAGGTACCTGATCTTCCGCATCGTGTCGTCGGCAATGTCCTCCACCCGGACCCCGCACACCACCCCGGTGATCAGGTGCACGTTCGGGTTGAGCTGGGGCACCTCGGCAAAGAACGTTTCCAGGTCGACTTCCCGCTCGATTTCGCGGGCCAGCGATTCCTGATCGTGCCCAGTGAGCCAGAAGATAACCCGGTCCAGTTCCTCGCGGGTGCGGCCTTTGCGCTCAACCTTGGCCAGGTAGAGCGGGTAGAGCGAGGCGAAAGTCATTCGGTAGATGCGCGGAGTGCTCATTGGGGTCTCCTTCGATCGGGAACTTTCATCGGTGGGCTTCAATCACAAACTCCAGCGGGAGCCGGTCGGGGTTGTCGCGGAGCCGCCAGCGCCCATCCGCCTCCCGCACCATCAGCTCGGGCCAGGGGCACCAGTGCGACCAGGTGCTTTCCTCCAGCACGTCAATCACCAGCCCCGCCCGGATCAGTGCGGTAACAATCTCGCTGAGCGAGTGGTTCCACTGGTGGTTTCGCCGGTGGGTCAGCGGGGGTGTGCCCTCGGGCACCGGCATGTAGCTGTACTCAGACTCCCAGGTGCAGGGCTGCTCCCGCTGGAAGTAGGGCAACTCAATTTTTAGGCCCTGGCTCACGTCCTCACCCACGGTCATGAACATCGGGTGGTCGTCGCGGATGAAGAACTGTCCGCCCGGGCGCAGAAGCGATGCCACCACCTGGGCCCACCGGTCCACGTCGGGCAGCCAGCAAAGCACCCCCAAGGAGGTGTACACCAGGTCGAACTGCCCCCGCACCGCCTCGCGCGCGTCGTAAACGTTGGCCTGGACGTATTCGACCTGCACCCCGCAGGCACGGGTGATCTGCTCGGCCCGGCGCAGCGACTCATCCGACAGGTCCAACCCCACCACCCGGCGAGCACCCCGGCGGGCGAACCCCACCGTGTCCGTCCCCAGGTGACATTGAAGATGAAGCACATCCCGGCCGGTCAAGGACCCGAACCGGGGCAGGTCGGGAGCCAGCTCCGAACTGACCGCATCGGGGTTGGCCACCAGCTCGGCAATCCCGTAACCGGCCGCCTCGTGCTGCGCAGCGCGGTCGTTCCAGTTGCTCTGATTGTCAGCAAACCATTGGGAAACAGAACTCATTTCCTCACCGTACCAGCCGGGCCAACGCCCGTCTCGGCGCGCTGCACATGATCGAACCCATCACTCTGCCGGCCCGGCCACCGCTCCTCGGATAGACTGCCAAAATGACTGTCACACCACTGTTTGACGGAGTGCCAAACTCGCGCGGGGTCGACGGGTTGCCCCTGGCTAGTGGCGGGCGCACTCATGCTGGCGTCCTCTACCGCTCGGCGGCTCTGGACACCATTTCTGACCGGGGAATCGCCACCCTCCGCCAGCTGGAGGTTCGGGCCGTCGTGGACCTGCGCTCCGAGGCTGAGCGGGAACGCAGCCCCCACCGCCTTCCACCCAACGCTGGGATCGACCTGATTGAAGCCCCAATTACGGTCAGTTCCCTCGACCCGCGGGAACTGACCGAGTTGGAGGAGGAACTGGCGGCCCGCCCCAAGGTGCCGCCGCTGGCTGAGGCCTACCGGGCGATGCTCTCTCAGGCGGGCGAACAGTTTGCCCTGGCCGCCTCCGTGGTGGCGCGGGTCAGCCGCACCGGCGGGGCGGTGCTGGTGCACTGCACGGCCGGGAAGGACCGGACCGGAATCACCGCCGCCCTGTTGCTGGAACTGGCGGGCACCGACCGGCAGGCAGTGGTGGCGAACTACTGCGAAAGCGAACGGTACCTGGCGGGGGCCTGGGTCCAGATGATGCTGGACCGGCTTTCGCGCGAGGGGATGCCGGTGGATGACTCCGTAATCAAACTTGTGAGCACCACTCCCCCGGACGCGATCGAGTCGGCACTCAGCTGGGTGGATGAACACAGCGGCACCGCCGCCCAGTACCTGGTGGAATCGGGTCTTTCCGGTGCGGATGTCGACCAGCTTCGGCGCGTGCTCGGATAGCCACACCCGCCGGCTCCTCTGTCCGACTCCCCCCTCCAGCGGTAACCTGGGGGCATGGTTGAATACAGGTATTTGGGAAGTTCAGGGTTCAAGGTTTCCGAGGTGACCCTGGGAAACTGGGTTACACACGGCTCGCAGGTGGGCAGCGAGGTGGCCATCGCCACCGTCCACAAGGCCCTCGATTTGGGGATCACTTCGTTCGACACGGCCGACGCCTACGCCAACCGGGCGGCCGAACAGATCCTGGGGGAGGCTCTGCGCGGCCAGCGGCGCCAGTCGCTGGAGATTTTCACCAAGGTGTACTGGCCGACAGGTCCCGGCGGGGCCAACGACTGCGGCCTCTCCCGCAAGCACATCATGGACTCCGCTCACAATTCGCTGCGAAACCTGGGCACCGACTACATCGACCTGTACCAGGCCCACCGCTACGACTACGAGACCCCGCTCGAAGAGACCATGGTCGCCTTCGCGGACCTGGTGCGCCAGGGCAAAGTCCTCTACATCGGCGTGTCCGAGTGGACCGCCGAGCAGATCCGGGAGGCCGCCCAGCTGGCCCGGGAGCTGCGCATTCAGCTGGTCACCAACCAGCCGCAGTACTCGCTGCTGCACCGGGTCATTGAAGCCAAAGTGATTCCGACCTGTGAGGAACTGGGGATGACCCAGATTGTCTGGTCCCCAATGGCTCAGGGTGTCCTGACCGGCAAGTACCTGCCCGGCCAGCCGGCCCCGGAGGGGACCCGGGCCACCGCCCAGGTGGCTGAGTCCAAGTTCATCCAGAAGTTCATGGACGACCAGACCCTCACCGCCGTCCAGCAGCTGCGCCCGATTGCGGACTCGCTGGGCCTGACTCTGGCTCAGCTGGCCATTGCCTGGGTCCTGCAGAACCCGAACGTCTCCGCGGCCCTGGTGGGAGCGTCCCGTCCCGAGCAACTGGAGGACACCGTCCGCGCTTCGGGGGTGTCCATCCCGGTGGAAGTGATGGAGCAGATCGCCAGCATCACCGAGCCGGTGGCCAACCTGGACCAGCAGGACACCTACACCGTGTCCCCGGCCTCGCGCCCCTGCTAGTTCATCGCGACGGAGGAAGTATGACCTGGTCCAGCTCGACAGTGCTGCGCGCCCCCCAACCACCGGGCCAACTCTCAGAGCCGGTGGTGAAGGCCCGCGGCCTCCGGAAGGTCTACGGCAAGGGCGAGGCGGCAGTGACCGCCCTGCGCGGGGTGGACCTGGAGATCGAGCGGAGCCGATTCACCGCGATCATGGGCCCGTCCGGCTCGGGTAAATCCACCCTGATGCACTGCCTGGCCGGACTCGACTCGGCCACCAGCGGCCAGGTGATCCTCGACGGGCAGGAGCTGACGACCATGTCGGAGCGTCAGCTGACCCGCGTCCGCCGCGAACACCTGGGTTTCATCTTCCAATCATTCAATCTGGTTCCCACCCTGACCGCGCGGGAGAACATCACCCTGCCGGCGGACATCGCGGGGATGAAGCTGCCTCCGGGTCGGCTCGACGCGGTGGTAGAAGCAGTCGGGTTGGGGGATCGGCTTTCCCACCGACCGGCCGAGCTGTCCGGCGGCCAGCAGCAGCGGGTGGCCTGCGCCCGGGCGCTGGTGACCGCCCCCGCCGTCGTCTTTGCGGACGAGCCCACGGGGAACCTGGATTCGCGCTCCACCCTGCACGTTTTGCAGTTCCTGCGGACCGCGGTTGATGAATTCTCTCAGACCGTGGTGATGGTGACCCACGAGCCCGACGCGGCTGCGTGGGCGGATCGGGTGATCTTCCTCGGCGACGGAATGGTGGTCGGGGAACTCTGGCACCCCAGTCGCGATGACGTCCTCGAGGCGCTCCGCGAGCTGGGTGAGGCCAACGAGACCGGGCCGACCCCACCTCCAAAACCGGCCCACCACGCCGCGGAAAAAGCGCCCGCTCCCGCCGTTTTCGACGAGGCCGACGCCCCCCGCCTCGTCCCCCTCAGCGAGAACGAGGTGGAGACCGTGATCTCGGATATTCCCACCGAGTTGGAGTTGGCACGGCTGAGCTTGGACGACATTGCCCCTCCCGCTCCCCTCACCCCGAAAGCGGCCGACGTGGTCGATCAGGCCCGCCAGATCCTGGAAGGCCTGGGCGGTTCAATCCTGGAGGAGCCCTCCGAGCGGACAAGCGGGCCGCAAAGCGAGCCCGAACGTGACACACTATAACCATTGATTGGCTGCTCGGGGCAGCCGCCGGCCAGAGGGAGGGACCTCCATGACACAGTCAGGACCAAACGAGACCCTGCTGGGGGAAGAGGCAATCGCCGATGCCCTCAACCAGCCCCCCGAGCGCGCCAGCCTGTTTGGGCTGGTCAGCCTCGCATTCGATCAGGCCAAAACCCTGCTGACCACCCAGATTGAACTGGCCAAGTTGAAGGTAACCAAGGCCGCCAAGAAGTTCGGGGCGGGCGCGGGCCTGGCCGTGGTCGGTCTGATTCTGCTCTTCTACTTCATCTTCTGGTTCTTCCGCACGATCGAGATGCTGTTCCTGCTGATCGTGCCGGCCTGGGCCGCCTCCCTGATCACGCTGGGGATCATCCTGCTGCTGATGATTCTCCTTATTTCGGTGGGCGCCCTGCTGATCAACCGGGGCACCAAAGACGTGCCCGACGTGGGTGGGGAAATCCAGGCTAATGTCGATGCGGTCAAGGAAGGTCTAGGCAAATGAGCAAGTCGGAAAAAGTGCTGGAAGCCCAGCTGAAGCAGCAGATTGACGATGCCCGCACCAGTTTGTCCGCCACGATGGAGGCCCTGGCGCACGAGGCGCAACCGGCCGTCCAAATCGAATATGCCAAGCAGTCGGTTCGCGACCGGGTCGACCAGTTCAAGCAGGACTGTCAGGACACGGTCGAGGCGGCCCGCCACGGTGACCGGGAAGCGATCAAGCGCGTGCTGATCGCGGCGGGAGCGGTGGCCGCCGCGGGAGTTGCCACCGGTTTCTGTGTGGCCCGTCAGACACGACGGGCTCGTGAGCGACGTGAGTGGCGCCGGTTTGTCCGGCAGTTGCGCAAGGTTCACGCCCCGGGAAGCGTCGAGTTCTCCATCGGCACAGCACAGGGTTAGGGTCACCACCCGTCCGGGAATGGCGAATATATTTGCGGACAGGCTAGAATGGCCCCACGACAGATTTGGTGAAACCAGGGGACCGTCTAACGGACCCGCAAGAGTAAGAGGGGGTCGACGCCATGGGGCGCGGCCGTCAAAAGGCGAAGCAGATGAAGGTCGCTCGGCGACTAAAGTACTTCAGTCCAGAGACTGATCTCGACGCTTTACAGCGCGAGCTTTCTGGTCATCCGGAGGACTCCAACGAGGAGTTTGAGGAGTTGGACGAGGACTTTGACGACAAGTACTACGTCGACGATTGGGACGACTCCGACCGACGTTAGTCGTCAGTGTCTGCCGCCAACTCATCAACCACCAGTTCTGGCCCGTCGGCCAGCCCCTGGCGGTAAGCGCTGCGACCCATCAGGTGGGAAGCCACCGGGGCCGCCACCATCTGGATCGCCAGGATTAGCACGCATCCCAACACGGCCTGCCAGGTGCGGATCGTGAGCGCCAATCCCGACAGCAGGCACAGCAACCCCAACATCTGCGGTTTGGTGGCGGCGTGCATCCGGGCGTAAAGCGTACGGAAGCGGAACAGCCCCACCGCCCCCACCAGGGTGAAGAACGCTCCGACCAGGATCAAAATGGCACCGAGCAGCGTCATTGTTCCTCCTCCGTGGTTTCGGCGTAGTCGCCGGAGCGCTCCGGTCCGGTCGTCTCCACCGTCCCGTGTCGGCCCAGGTGCAGGCGCCGTTCCAGCCAGGCTTCCTCTTCGGCCAGCTTCGCCTCGAACTGCTCAACCTGGGCGGAAGGTAGCGGTTCCCCTCGCACTTTGCTTTCCTTCCCGATGAACTTGGCGATGGTGGTGGAGGAAAACAGGCCGGTCAGGGCAAACACCACCAGGAGCACCTGCAGGTCGGCCCGGTTCCACCAGACGATCACCAGGACGGTGAGGGCGATGGCTACCGAGGTGAGCAGGTCGGCGGCCAGGGCGCGGTCCAAAGTGGTTGGCCCCCAAGCCAGGCGCAGCAGGGTGAACAGCGCCGCCCCCAGCAACAGCGCGGCTGCCACCCAGTAGATAATCTCAACCGCGTCCACGGCTCACCCCCACTTCCCGCTGCAACTCACGCGGCGCCACCGCCCGCAGAATCCGGGCCTCCTGCGCCAACGTGTTGGCCCGCAACGCCTCCAGCCCACCCTGCCCCTCGACGTCCAGGCAGTGCAGATAGAGGACCCGTTCTTTCGCTTTGACCTCCACCACGACCGTGCCGGGAACCAGGGTGGTCATCGCCACCAGCAACGCCAGGTACTCGGGGACGGAGGTGCGAACCTGGATCCGCAAGATGGCGTCGTGCCTAGGTGGGTTGGCGATGATCAGCCAAACCACGTGCAGGCCGGCCCGCGCCATATCCCAAATGAACCGCAGAATCAGCCAGACCAGGGAAAGCAGGTGCACCTGGTAGATGCCCGCCCGGTTCGGCAGCGGAAACAGCCACTGGACGGCCACCGCCGCCAGTAGCGCGCCGATCAAAGCCAGCGGCTCCAGGGACCCAAAGGCTGCCATCCAGACGAACAGGAGCCAGATGGTTAGGTCCAGGGCCAGGTGCAGCCGGGGACGGCGATTGGCCAGCGCCTGGCGGTGTGCGCGCAGCTGGGCCGGAGTGGGGCGAGTCCGGGACTCAGTCATGGCCACTCCCTTCGGTTGGACGGGGGACCGGAACCGACGGGGCCGGGTCGGTCTCCCAGGGCGGGGTTGCGGGAGTGCCCACGTCGTTGGAGATTCCCTCGCCCCGGCCGGTCGTCCCCAGCACCGCCTCGACGTAGACGTCGCCGCCGACAATCTCGCGGGCCGCCTCGGTGACATAACCGTAGATCGGGCCGGCCCCGAAGGCCATCCCCAACTGGACGACAATCAGGCCGATCGCAGCCCCGTACATGATTGGGTTCGAGTGCCCGGCCCCGCGTTCCCCTTCGGTTCGGGACAGTTCGGTCAGGCGGTAGGCTCGGCGCTGGGTTCGGGCCGCGCGGACGGCCCGGCGCAGGCGGCGTTCCTCCCGCCCGGACAGGTGCTCCCGCTGCTCGTAGTTGATGGCCAGCTCAGAACCCGAATCCGGGGTTTGCCAGAAGGCGCGATTCCAGAACTTGACCACCACGTAGAGAGTCAGGAACGAGGTGACCAAACCGCCGGCCAGCAGCGCCCAGGCCATGGGGGTCCCCACCTGCACCGAAGCTTCCGCCAGGCCCAGCTTGCCGATGAACCCGGAGAAAGGCGGGACGCCGACCAGGTTGAAGCCGACGATCAGGTACATGATCGCGGTCACCGGGGCGGTTCGGGCCAGGTTGGACAGGCGCCGACCCGAGGTGGTGCCCGAGTGTCGCTCAATCAGGCCCACGATCAGGAACAGGCAACCCTGGACCAGAATGTGGTGCAGCGCGTAGTAGATGGCGGCCGCCAAACTGGCGGGGGTGGCCAGCGAAATCCCCCAGACCATGTAGCCGATGTGCGACACCAGGGTGAAGCTAAGCAGACGTTTGATGTCGTCCTGGGCCACCGCCCCCAGGATCCCAACCAGCATGGTCAGCAGGCCGAGCACCCCCAGCAGGTCTGTCAGCGGGTTCTGCGGGAACAGGAGGAACTGCAGCCGAATCAGGGCGTAAATCCCCACCTTCGTCAGCAGGCCTGCGAACACCGCCGTCACCGGAGCGGGGGCGGTCGGGTAGGAGTCGGGAAGCCAGGCAGACAGCGGGAAGATCGCCGCCTTGATTCCAAAAGCCACCAGCAGCAGTGACTGGAGCAGCAGGGCGGTTCCGGGGTCGATCTCCGGCAGCCGCTCCGCCAGCAGAGCCAGGTTCACCGTGCCCACCGCGCCGTATACCAGGGCGATGGCGGTGAGGAAAATGGCGGAGGAAACCAGCGAGACCACCACGTAGACCGTGCCCGCCCGAATCCGGCCGCGGGTGCCACCCAGGGTGATGAGGACAAAAGAGGCTGCCAGCAGAATCTCAAACCCGACATACAGGTTGAACAGGTCGCCGGTCAGGAACGCGTTGGAAACCCCGGCCACCAGGATCAGGAAGGTCGGATGGTAGATCGCTACCGGAGCGTTGGGGGAAGAATCCGAGAAGTTCTCGCCCACGGTGTAGAGCAGCACCGCCAGCGTAACCACCTGCGAGATCAGCAGCATCAGGGCCGAAAGCTTGTCGGCCACCAGGGTGATCCCAATCGGGGCAGCCCAGGAACCCACGTCGAGAGCCATGGGGGCCACCGCCGCACCGAGCACCAGGATCACCCCGATGACCAGGCTCAGCCCCAGCGCGGTGACGGAGATCAGCTGCTGCAGGCGGGGACGTCGACCCACCACCAACGCCAAGCCCGCGGAGAGGAGGGGGATCAGCACCGGCAGGGGCAGCAGCCAGTTCCACTCGTGCAGGAGGTTCACTGGTCACTCCCCTCCGACGACCGGTCGTAGTCAACCCCGGGATCTTCAGTTCCCTCAACGCCGTAATCCTCACCCCGGCGCCGCTGACGCTGGGCCAGTCGTGCCAGGCGACGATCCTCAATGTCGTCAACCACCTCGTCGTGACCGGTCAGGCGCCAGGAGCGGTAGGCGAGGGCCAACCCGAAGGCGGTCGTCCCGAGCGACAGGACAATCGAGGTGAGGATCAGCGCCTGCGGCAGCGGGTCCGCAATCTGACCCCAGTCCCCCCACAGCAGCGGCGGCAACCCGGCCGGACCGGCCATCGCCAGAATCAGGACGTTCACCCCGTTGGTGATGAAGGACAGCCCAATGAAGACGCGGGTCAGGGTTCGCTCAAGCGCCAGGTAAACTCCGGTGCCCACCAGGGCACCGGCCAAGAGCAGCATGGCCAGTGAGGGCATCAGAGGATCCTCCGTTCCAACGGGACTGGCCGCGAGGCCTCATTGTGCCGGTCAATCTCGGCCCCCAGCGCTGACACCAGGTCGATCACCAAGCCGATCACCAGCAGGTAGACGCCGATATCCAAAATCATGGCGGTGGTGAAGTGCAGGTCGCCCAGCGGCCCCAAGGTCAAGTCGACCGGAGTTGACTGCAGGACCGCGTTCCCAAACAGGAGGGGAGCCGCCCCGCCGGCCGCCGCCACGAACAGGCCAAATCCGAGCAGACGCCCAGCCGGAAATGGCATCGCCTCCCCCAGCTCGAACCGACCTCCCGCCAGGTAGCGCAAAACAAACGCGAGGCCCGCCACCACCCCGCCGGCAAAGCCGCCACCCGGGTTGTTGTGGCCCACCAGCAGCAGCCAGATCGACAGCACCAGCATGGCCGGGAAGAGGACGCGGGTGGCCACCTCGAGCACCAGGGACCGGTCCTGCGGTTTGAGCGCGGCCGCTCCGGGGAGGTACTGTCCTTCCGCCAGCGCCGCGGGTGGAGCCTTATCAATCTGCCCGCTGCGCGACTTCAAATAAATCAGCGAGGCCACCCCGGTGGCGGTGACTAGCAGGACGGACAGCTCGCCGACGGTGTCCCAGGCGCGCATGTCCACCAAAATCACGTTGACCACGTTCTGCCCGTTGCCAAAACCCAGGGCCTCTTCCGGCATCAGGTTGGACACCGGCTCGTGAATTCGCGAGGCGGCCGCCACCCAGCCGCCCACCGCCACCACCACGCCGACGCTGGCGCCCACCAGCCCGCGCCACCAGCGGGACAGGGACAGCGGACGCTTCGAGAAGTAGGGGGGCAGATTTCGCAGCACCAGCACAAAGACGACGATGGAGACGGCTTCCACCACCAGTTGGGTCAGGGCCAAGTCGGGCGCGCCCTGAGTGGCAAACAGGAGCGTGATCAGCATTCCGGTGGCCGCCAGCGCCAGCACCGCTTTCATTCGTCGCAGTGAGCGGGCGGCAATCAGCGCCGCCCCGATTGCCAGCACCACCAGGGCGGCCTGGACCGGACTGTCCCAGAGGACCACCGGCTGCGAGGGCACGTCGACCCGGGTGAGAGCCACCGCCGCCAGCACCACCATGGTGACGAAGATCGTACTCAACTCGCCCGGCAGTGAACCGCGATGCAGCAGCGAGGTCACCTGCGCCGCCACCAGTTCCAGCTCGACCAGCGACCAGGTGTAGACCCGCACCAACCCGCCTCGCGGGGCCAGTTGCCGCTGCCAGCGGGCCACCTTCGGTCGGTTCAGAATCAGTGCCAGGCCTCCCGCCACAATCAGCAGCGTGGCCAACCCCGGACCCCAACCTGACCACCAGGCCAGGTGCACCGAGCCGGGCAGGCCCTGCGCCGGCGGGGCGGCCACCAGCTCCAACCACCCGGGAGCCAAGCCGAGCAGCGCCCCGGCCGCCAGCAGCAGGATCGGCACCCGCATCATCGGGGAAACCGGCTGGATCGGGCGCTCCATCCGCAGCCTCTTGGTGGCGAAGGCCCCCCACCAGAACCGCCACGAGTAGGCCAGAGTCAACATTGCGCCGAGGACCACGATCACCAGCACCGGCCAGGACCGGTGCAGCAGGTCGGTCAGCAGCGCTTCCTTCCCCAGGTAGCCGGTGGTCAGCGGCAGACCGGCCATGGACAGGGCGGCCACTCCGGCCCCGATCGCCAGCACCGGCTTGTGCCGCCACAGCCCGGAGAGTTCGCGCAGGTCGCGCGTGCCGGTGGAGGATTCAACCGCCCCCACGGTCAGGAACAACGCCGATTTGAACAGGGAGTGTGCCACCAGCAGTACCAGGCCGGCGGCCATCGCCTCCTGGGTGCCAAACCCGACTGCGGCCATCATCAGCCCCAGCTGTGAGACCGTGCCGAACGCGAGAATCAGCTTCAAGTCGTACTGGCGCAGCGCCCGGTACGAGCCGATCAGCATGGTGATCAGGCCGAAGGTGACCACGACCGGGGACCAGAGCGGCACCTCGGCAAACCCGGGGGTGAGGCGAGCGACCAGGTACACCCCCGCCTTGACCATGGCGGCAGCGTGCAGGTAGGCGGACACCGGGGTCGGGGCGGCCATCGCCCCCGGGAGCCAAAAGTGGAAGGGGAATTGGGCGGATTTGGTCAGCGCCCCGATCAGCACCAGCACGGCCGCGGTCACCACCAGCGGAGAGTGCGTGGCCAGGACGCCGCTCTGGGCGTTCGCGACCAGCTCGGAGAGGCGGAAGGAGCCGCCGGGGGCTAGGCCCAACATGACCAGACCGGCAAACATGGCCAGGGCGCCCGAGGTGGTCACCAGGATCGCCTGGCGGGCCGCCGCGCGGGCGGGGCCGCGCTGATGGTGGTGGCCGATCAGCAGGTAGGACAGGACCGTCGTAAACTCCCAGAACATGTAGACGGCCATGGTGTGGTCGGCGGTGACCAGGCCCAGCATGGAGCCGGCGAATGCGACGAAGACCCCGGCGAAGCGTCCGAGGGAGCGGGCGTCTGGGGCGAAGTAGCGCGACGCGTAGACCATCACCAGCGCCCCCACCCCGCCGACGATCAGCATCATCAACCAGGAGAGGACGTCGAGGCGGAAAGCCACGGTCAAGCCCAGGGCGGGAACCCAGTTCAGCTGCTCTACCACCGGCTGGTGAAAGGCCTGCTGGGTGTGGGCCAGCGCCCACCCCACCGCCGAGAGGGGGGCCAACGCCAAGGGAAGGAACGCCTGTCGACCCCACCACCGGACCAGGAGGGGCGCGCAGATTGCTGCCAAAAGGTGCAATCCGAGCACGAAAAACATTCAGGGTCCCCTCGAAGTGGCTGTCGGCAGCCAGACGGGCCGCCGTCGTCCCTCCAATTGTAAAGGTTCGTGACGTCGCAGGTCGGGCGGGGTAACCTGGAGTGGCCCGCGCCCAGCACTTGTCCGGGGCGCCTCCCCGGTGAAAGGTACGTGGTATGGCTCCGACCCCGATGGTTCTGACAGCGGGCGCGCTGACAATCATCATGACCCTGGTGGGCTTGTGGTTCTTTGGGCGAGGCGTCGGGCAGATCGTTGGAATCATCACCGCGGGGCAACCGGAGTCGGGCCGCTGGCACCACCCGTGGGGCCGGGCCGGGCGGGCCCTCTGGCAGACGCTGAGCCACCAGACTTTCCGCGGTCGCCCGTTGGTGCGGGCCGCCCACTGGCTGGTGATGGTCTCCTTCGTGGTGCTGGTCGTGACCCTCGTGACCTCGTACCTGCAGGTGTGGCGACCAGACTCGGTCCTACCGTTCTTTGGCACCTGGGCCCCGTGGAACTGGCTGACCGAGTTCTTTGCCTGGGCGGGACTGCTGGGCATCGTCGCCCTGATGCTGGTCCGGCTCCGGACCGGCTCCAGCGAACGCACCTCCCGCTTCTTTGGCTCCACCCGCTGGCAGGCCCACTTCGTCGAGTGGGTCATCCTGCTCGTGTGCCTGGCCGTGCTGATCCTGCACGGGTTGCAGGCCCGGGGCGACACCTTCCATTTCCCGTTGACCGCGTGGCTCGGTTCCGGCTTCGCAGACCTGTCCCCCAGCACTCGGGCCAGCCTGATCGTGCTGGTCTCCACCGGGAAGATCGTCGTCTCGATGGCCTGGATGATCGTGGTTGGCCTCCAGGTCTCCATGGGGGTTTCCTGGCACCGATTCCTGGCCCCGCTGAACCTGATGACCAGCCGGGAGGACGACCTGTCGAAGTCCCTGGGCGCGCTCGCCCCGATTCCAACCGTTGACGGGGAACTGGACGAAGACCACCTGGGGCTCGGAACCGTGGACGACCTGACCTGGAAGGACCGCCTCGACGTGCTCTCCTGCACCGAGTGCGGCCGCTGCCAGGACGTCTGCCCGGCGTGGAACACCCAGAAGCCCCTGTCGCCGAAACTGTTGACCCTGGCGGTGCGGGATCGGGCTGCGCAGACGCATTCGGGGGACATCCTGGGGGCGCTGCTGGCGGCGGGAGTGTCGCAGACCGACGGCGACCAGTTGGTCCCGGACGTGCTGGGCCCCGACATGATTTGGGATTGCACCATGTGCGGTGCCTGCGTCGAGCAGTGCCCGGTCGACATCGAGCACGTGGACCGGATCGCCAACCTGCGCCGGTTCCAGGTGCTGATGGAATCGGCCTTCCCGCGCGAGTTGCGCCGACCCTTCAAGGGAATGGAAACGAAGGGTAACCCGTACGGCCTGCCGGCCAAGAAACGGCTGGACTGGGCCAAGGACCTGGCATTCGACGTGCCCGTGATCGGCGAGGACCTGGAGGACGCTACCGAGGTGGAGTACCTGTTCTGGGTTGGCTGCGCCGGAGCCTACGACGACCGGGCCAAGAAGACCACCGCGGCGGTGGCCGAACTGCTGCACACGGCCGGGGTCAGTTTTGCCGTCCTCGGGTCGGGGGAATCCTGCACCGGGGATCCGGCCCGACGCGCGGGCAACGAGGTGCTGTTCCAGCTGTTGGCCGAGGCGGCAATTGACACTTTGAACGAGGCGAAGGCCCAGCGGATTGTGGTCACCTGCGCCCACTGTTTCAACACGATCGCGAATGAGTACCCGGAGATGGGTGGGCACTACGAGGTCATTCACCACACGCAGTTGCTGAACCGGTTGGTCCGGGAGGGCGCCCTCACCCCCACCGCGCCCCCGGAGGGTCAGCGGATCACCTACCACGACCCGTGTTTCCTCGGGCGCCACAATCGGGTCTTCTCTGCCCCGCGGGAACTGCTCGGTTCCATGCTGCCGGTAATCGAAATGCCGCGGTCAGGAGAGAACTCGTTCTGCTGCGGGGCCGGCGGAGCCCGGGCTTGGATGGAGGAGACCCGCGGGACTCGCATCGCCACCAACCGGCTGCAGGAGGCCGCCGACACCGGCGCCACCACCGTCGCCACCGCCTGCCCGTTCTGCACGCAGATGTTTGACTCCGCCAGCGCCTCGGTCACCGGGGTTCCCGCCCCGGAGGTGAAGGACGTGGCGATGCTGCTGCTGGAAGGGGTCCACCGAAGCCAAGCCCAGGACCAGGCCTAGTTTTCGGTTGGCGACTCCAACTCGTCCAACGCCACCAGGAAATCGTCTTCGTCCACCACGGCGACATCGCGCATGAGGGAGGCCAGCGTGGCCGCGGCGCCCGAAATCGCCGCTGAGACCAGGGCCCGTTCGCGCCGGCCGACCCGGGTCAGCTGCCCGTTCGGCAGGGTTTGCTGAATCAGGTTGGCCCAGTTCACCTCGTAAACAAACACGTCCTGGCGCACCCAGCTTTCCCACCGGAGGGCGCGCGGGATCTGGGTGACCAGACGCAGGCCCACCAGCACCTGGGAGGCGGCCCCCACCTTGATCAGGAGTGCGTAGGGGCTGGGACCCTGGCCCTCGAGGGCCGGCGTCACCAACTCCACCTCGGGAAACCGCTCTGACAGAGCGGCCAGGACCTCGTCCTGCCCGGCCGGCTCCGCGGTGTAGACCCGCAGGTTGACCGCGCTGCCCGGATCGGGCACCAGCACCTGACCGGAACCCGCGATCCGCAGCTGTCCGCCCAGGCGCCGAGCGACCCGGCGCAGGACCGAGAGGGCACCCAGCTCCACCCCGACCGGCATCCCGGCGGGAAAAGCGCGGGCCAGCTCTTCCCGAGCCATGACTTCCTCGGTCGGGGCGGCGCCGCGAACCGGCTGGCAGCGCAGCAGCCAAACCGACTCGTTGTCCCCCTGCAAACCCAGGTCCAGGTGGGTCGCCTCGCTCACCTGCCAGGGCCCCTCCAGGGTGACCCCCTCGGTTAGGTGCAGGACGCCCGGGTTAATCCACCCCGCCTCGTTCCAAACGGAAATTGCCAACGCTTCAACTTCCTCCCCGCGCCGGCCCGGGGGCAGCACCAGCAGGTGGTAGGCAGCCGCGGTGACCGCGTCCAACTCGCCGAGGGGCTGGTTGGCGTCCACCGGGGCGGCAATGGAGGCGGCCGAGTCGTCCAGCACCAGCTGACCCGTGTGCTCGATCCGGAAGGTGGAGGTCGACTCATCCAGGGGCGCAAGGTCAATGTCGGCGAGGGGGTGCACCTCGCCCTTCTTTTCTGCCAGCCGCTCCCAGATTGAGCGCCGCTCCGGGTTGGCCGCCGTCATTTTGCCCGGTCCTGCTCGGTTGGCGGCGGCGCCTCCAACTCGTCCTCATCCAGGACCGTCAGCTCAAAGCGCAGGTAGGAGCGGGACGGGGTCGGGCCGCGTTGACCCTGATAGTGGGATCCGAGTTGGGCGGAGCCGTAGGGATGCTCGGCCGGACTGGACAGGTCGAAGAAGCAGAGCTGGCCAATCTTCATCCCCGGGTGCAGCAGAATCGGCATCGTGGCCGTGTTGGAAAGCTCCAGGGTGACGTGGCCGGAAAAGCCCGGATCGATGAAACCGGCGGTGGAGTGCGTGAGCAGGCCGAGCCGGCCGAGGGAGGACTTCCCCTCCAGCCGGGCGGCAATGTCATCGCCCAGCGTCACCCGCTCGTAGGTGGAACCCAGGACAAACTCGCCCGGGTGCAGGACGAACGGCTCCCCGGTGGCCACCACCTCGCGCGTCAGTCCCGGCTGCTCTTGCGCCGGGTCGATCACCGGGTAGCGGTGATTGTCGAACAGGCGGAAGTAACGATCCAGGCGGACGTCGATGGACGCGGGCTGAATCAGGTCCAGGTCAAGCGGATCGAGGTCAATGCGTCCGGCCTCAATTCCGCGCCGAATATCGCGGTCACTTAGCAGCATAAGCCTATCTTTCCATGAGAACGCCCTGGGTGAAGTCGGGGTTCAGCCACAATTTGAACCCGACTTCACCCAGCAGCGAGGAAAGAGCCCCGAAGGGCGGGCAAAAACCGGCTCGGCTCCCATCCGGGTCCGAGCCGGGATCGCCTAGAAAGAGCTGAAAATTGCGCTGAGGACCCCGGTCACGATGGCGAGCACTACGCCGCCGAACAGGAAGACCAGGGTGATGATCCACGCCATGGTCTTGTTCTCCTCATAACCCACCAGCGGGCGGCCCCACTTGTCGGTTTGCCCGCCGAACAGGGTGATCAGGACGTCGACCAGCGTCCAGATTCCGAATCCACCCCCGGTCAGCAGCTTCAAGACGCCGGTGCCGATTTTGCCCAGGTAGAAACGATCCACCCCGAAGGTCCCGAGCAGCCACGCAAACAGCCAGGTTACGACAAATGATTTGGGGGGAACCGTGGTGTAGTACCCGCTGTCCGGTTGCTGCGGATATTGCGGTTCAGTCTGGTACGCCATGAGGAAACCTTTCGCGCTGTGGGGGGTCAGCTGCCGCTTGGACCGACAGCTTGACTTGCCGATGATAAATGTTCTGTCCTCGAATGGACAGCATCCCACGGCGGCAAACTGATATTCAGCCAATATGCACTTATCCGGGAAAAATCAGGGTTCCCCACCGGGTGGGTCCAAGGTCCCAACGGCAGGGAAGCATCGCCTAACCTTCGTTGAAATCCTGCTCCAAACCCACCATGGTAGAGCTATGCAAAAAGTCTGGTCCTTCCTCCGACAGTACCCGGTGGTCGCGATGGCACTGGCCGTCCTGATCGTCGGTCTAGTTCTGAATGCCTCCGAGCAAACCGCGATCGCTCACGCGCTGATCAGCGCTTTCTCTGGTGCATTCGCTCTCTGGACCGCGGTGGGAATGATCCGAGATATCATCCGCGGCCACTTTGGCCTGGACATCCTGGCTCTACTGGCGATTGTTTCAACACTTTTGGTAGGCGAGTACTGGGCTTCAATCATTGTGGTATTGATGCTTTCCGGCGGCGAGGCGCTGGAGGACTACGCCGCCAATCGGGCCCAGCGCGAGCTGACAGCCCTGCTGGACCGGACCCCAACCAGCGCGCATTTGCTGGCCCGAGCCGGGGAGACCAATGCGGACAGTTCCGGTGACTGGTCGGACACCGACGTGCGCGACATTGAGGCCGAGTCCGTTCAGGTTGGGGACCTGCTGCTGGTCCTGCCCGGGGAAATCGTTCCGGTCGACTGTATTCTGCTGAGCCCCACCGGCTCGTTTGACGAATCCTCTTTGACCGGGGAGAGCCTGCCCGTCAGCGTCGTCAGCGGGGACGAGTTGCCCTCCGGTGCGGTCAACGGCTCGCAGGCGGTTCGAGTGCGGGCACTCAAACGCAGCGCGGATTCCCAATATCAGCAGATCATCCGCCTGGTCCAGGAAGCTGAGAATGCCAAGGCTCCCACCGTCCGCCTCGCCGATCGTTTTGCCGTGCCGTTTACCGTGGTGGCGCTGCTGATCGGCGGGGTGGCGTGGATCGTCAGCGGGGAGCCGGTCCGCTTCGTCGAGGTGCTGGTGCTGGCCACTCCCTGCCCGCTCCTGATCGCCGCCCCGGTGGCCTTCATGGGCGGGATGTCCCGCTCGGCCAAAAACGGCATCATCGTCAAAGGCGGGGCCGCTCTCGAGCAGGCCGCCAAGGTCAAGTCAATCGCCTTCGACAAGACCGGCACCCTCACCGACGGGGAGCCGGTGCTGGTGGAAGCCCGGCCCGAGCCCGGCAGCAGTTCTGAGCGTCTGACCCAGTTGGCCGCCAGCGCCGAACAGTACTCCAGCCACGTGCTGGCCAGCGGGATTCGGGCCGGGGCCACTTCGGCGGGCCTCACCCTGGAAAACGCGGCGCACGCCAGCGAGGACACCGGGCAGGGCGTGGAAGCCGACTTCGGGGGTGACCCGGTTCGAGTCGGCCGGTACTCCTACATTCAGGCGGTGGCCCCCTCGGCAAAGCGGGCCCAGTTGGAGCCAGGCCAGGTAGCAGTGTACGTCGCCGAGGGCTCCCGCTACCTTGGTGCGCTGATCCTGGCCGACCACATTCGCGACGAGAGCCGCGCCGTGGTGCAGTGGCTGGGGGATCACGGCGTCCCGGAGATCACCATGGTCACCGGGGACAGTGCCGGGACCGCGCAGGAGGTGGCGAAGCTGGTGGGAATCACCCAGGTGCACGCCTCGATGCGCCCGGCCGACAAGGTTGAGGTGGTTCGGACCCTGTCCCCCAAACCCACGATGATGGTCGGGGACGGTGTCAACGATGCACCGGTGTTGGCTGCCGCCGACCTGGGGGTGGCGATGGGGGCCCGCGGCTCCACCGCGGCGGGCGAGGCGGCCGACGTAGTCATCCTGCAGGATTCGCTCCGCCCGGTGGTCACGCTGGTGGCTATTTCCCGCGACACCGTCCGGGTGGCGCTCACCTCGATTTGGCTGGGAATCTCGCTGTCGGTTGCCCTGATGCTGGTGGCCACCACCGGCGCAATTCCCGCGGTGGTGGGCGCGCTGCTGCAGGAAGTCCTGGACCTGGTCGCCATCGTCTACTCACTGCGGGCTCTGACCGGGCGGGCACCCGTCCTGCCGGAGGGCGGTTCCCAGGTGCCGGTCGGCCTCCCCTCCTCCGCCAAACGAGCAGAAGTCGAGCCGCCAACCGGAATGTCAATCTCCGGTCAGCGGCCCGACTCCAACGGGTGAGGCGCAGCTGTCCAAGGTGGCCCAGTTGGCGGCCCAGGGCGGCCAACTGGGCCAGCGGGGCCAGCTAGCCCTTGACTGAGCCGGCGGTCAGGCCACCGACAATGTACTTTTGCAGGAACAGGAACAGAACCAGCACCGGGATGGTGGCGATGATGGCCCCGGCGGCAAACTGTCCCCAGTTGGCGTCCAACCGGCTGGAAACCCAGGAGTAGAGGCCGATCGCCACCGTCCAGTTCGACTCTGATTGCAGGATCACCCTGGCGATGACGAAGTCGCCAAACGTGGAGATGAAACTGAGCAGCGCCACCACCGCCAGAATCGGGGACGCGAGCCTGAGCACAATGGTCCAGTAGATCTGCGCGTGGGAGGCTCCGTCGATCATGGCGGCCTCATCCAGTTCCTTCGGAATCGAGTTGAAGAAGCCGTACAGCAGGAAGGTGTTCACCCCCAGCGCGCCGCCCAGGTAGACCGCAATCAGGGCGAGGGTCGAGTTCAACCCCAGAATCGGAACCACATTCCCCAGGTTGAGCAGCAGCAGGAAGATGGCCACGAATGCCAGCATCTGCGGGAACATCTGGATGATGAGGAGGGAAGTCAGGCCGAGGCGGCGACCCTTGAACCGGAACCGGGAGAAGGCGTAGGCAGCCGCGGCCGCCATCAGCACCGTACCGATTGAGGTAACCGAGGCGATCACCAGGGTGTTGCCGACCCACTTCCAGAACATGGTTGCGTTCAGTGCCTGGTAGTTGGTCGGGCTCACCGTGGAGAACAGTTCGTTCGACCCGGTCAGGGTGCCGTTCACGTTGAGCGAGGCTGAGATGATGTAGATGATCGGGGTCAGGGCCACGATCGACATCACGATGCCAACCAGGTGTCGCCAGCCCTTGTCCCGTGCCCAGCGGCCAAACGACCGACGGTTCTGCGGCGGCTCCGGGGTCTGCCCCGAGCCCACGTTGGGTTGAGATAATGTTTGCGCGCTCATGTCACATAATCTCCTCAAGCTTGCGGGTCTGGCGGAACGAGATCGCCGAGATGGTGCCGACGATGACGAAGATCAGAATTGAGAGCGCCGACGCCAGGCCGTAGTCCTTGGCGGCTCCCCCATCGATTCCCGAAATCTTGTACACCATGGTGATCAGAATGTCCGTGTGACCCAGTGGAATCAGTGGGTCCCCGAAGGACGGTCCACCCCCGGTCAGCATGTAGATGAGTGAAAAGTTGTTGAAGTTGAAGGCAAAGGAAGAGATCAGCAGCGGGGCGGTGGCAATGAACACCAGGGGGAACTTGATTGACCACCACTGCCGAGCCGGACCGGCGCCGTCAATCTTGGCCGCCTCCTCCAACTCGGAGGGAACCGACTGCAACGCACCGGTGGTGACCAGGAACATGTACGGGAACCCGAGCCAGAGGTTGACCAGGAGCACCGCCAGCTTCGCCAGCCAGGCATTTTGCAGCCACGGAATGTCCGCGCCCCCCAGCAGCACCTGGTTGATGAACCCGTAGGAGCGGTTGAACATGCCGGCAAAGATCAGCGCCGAAATGAACGCTGGAATCGCGTACGGCAGGATCATCATCACTCGGTAGATCTTTTGGCCCCGGATCTTTCGGTTGAAGGTGACCGCGAGGAACAGACCTAACAGGAAGGTGAAGGCCACCGAGAGGAATGCCTGCGCAAAGGTCCACCACAAAATGGAGTAGAACGGGCCGGCATAACGGGAGTCGCCAAACGCCTTGGTGTAGTTCTCAAAACCGACCCCCACCCGCCAGCCGACGGTGAGCGCGTTGCCCTGGTCATCGACAAACTGGCCGCGATCACTCGCGTGGTAGACCACGCCCGTCTCCACGTTGGTCATGGTGTCGGCCGCCTCGTCGTATTCCAGAATGGGCCGGAAAACAAAGGCGTTGAACGCATCGGTGGTTCGAATCGAACCGTCTTCGGGATCGTCCGTGTAGGGAACCCGCAGGTCAAAGATCGCCTGCTGCTGGCGGGACATTTCCTGGGTGGTGAGCACCTGCCAACCCGGCAGTTCGGTGACGCGGTTTCCCTCGACCACGGCGTCGGGCTGCTGTTCCAGCGGATGCTCAGCGGTGCCGGCCAGGACCCCGTCATCGGTGACGATGGCCAGCCCCAGGTCGCTGCCTTTCTCCACCACGGTGACGGGGTAGGCCGCTGAGCCCTCCACCCGCTTCTCGTTTTGCTGGAGCAGAGCCGAAATGGCTGCACCCTTGGTGGAGTTATGGCCGTCGCCGTAGTTGGTGAAGGAAACGTAGACGGTGAAGAAAATGGTGTAAATCTGGAAGGCCAACAGGAAGGCCAAGCCGGGCAGAATGTACTTGAGTGGCAGGGTTTTCCGCGCGAAGTAGACCCAGTCTGCCAGGGCCACCAACACCAGGACCGCGGCAAATAGGCCCCAGGATTTGGCGTTGAACGAGGCGATCAGCAGGTAAACCCCGAAGGCATTCACCAGGGCCATCAGCACGAGTTTGACGAAGTAGCCCGGCCCCCACTCGGCCAGGTTGATCGTGCGCCGGGGCTTCTTCCCGTCCGGCGACTCCCCGTCGCCCGGTGACACAGAAGCCCGTGTTTTCGAATTTGAGGTGCTCCCCATCGATTCCCTCACTTTTTTGGACTCACAACTTTGTGACTGTTCGGATGAGACTTGGTGGGGGACCTGGGAATCCCCGGCCCCCCACCTTTTGATTAGCTGGCAGCTAGGTCCTAGTTGCCGTCAATCGCCTTCTGAATGTCGCCAATCATCCGTTCCCAAGCGGCAGCCGGATCGGCTTCCGCCCCGGAGATGATGGCAGCTTCGGTGCGACCCCACGGGGTCCAGACGGAAGCCATCTCCGGAATCGAGGGCATCGGCAGGGCGTTCTCGCCCGCCTTCATGAAGCCGGCGGTGATCGGATCCTGCGCCGCCTTGTCCGCGGCAGCCTTCAGCGCCGGGGGCCGACCGCCCGCCTCGTACAGGGCGTACTGGGCGTCCTCGGTGGCCATGTAGTTGGTGAGGAAGTTGGTGGCCAGCAGCGGGTTCTGCGCCTTCGCGCTCAGGTAGAAGCCCTGCACCCCGGCGAACGGACGCGCTTCCTGACCGCCCGCGGAAGGAACCGGATCAATGGCCACGTTGATGCCACCCTGGTTGATTGCGTCGAGCATCCAGGGGCCGCCAATCAGGAACGGAGACTCACCCTTGGAGAACGCGTCCACCACGATGTCGTAGGTGCGGTCCTGGTTGAAGACGTCGGTACCCTTGGGGCCGTTGTCGGCGAGGAACTGGGCGTACTCGGCGCCGCCCTCGGCCAGGTTCAGATCGGGGGTGTAGGAGCCGTCGTCAGACTGCTTGAACACGGTCGAGCCGAAGGAGGTCTGGAGCGGGTAGAAGGTGTAGGGGTCGCCCTCTTCCCCGTTCATCTGAATCAGGAACTTGTACTTGGCGCCGGCCGCGTCCGCTGCCGCCATCATGTCGTCCCAGGTGGCGGGAGCTTCGGGGGCCAGATCCGTGTTCCGGATCAGGGCAATGTTCTCGATGGCGTAGGGCACCGCGTAGACCTGACCGTTATAGGTGAAGGCCTGAATGGCGGATTCCTGGAAGTCACCGGCCTTGTCGCCGAGCTCAACCGGGGCCACCACACCGTTGGCGGTGAACTCGCCAACCCAGTCGTTGGCGCCCACGGTGATATCCGGGCCCTCGCCGGTCGGAACCTGGGCGGTGAAGTCAGCACGAATGTCATCGAAGTTTTTCAGGACCAGATCGACCTTGGTGCCGGTCTCTTCGGTGAACTTCTTGGCTGCCTCTGACACCGGACCCTGGCGGGTCTCATCTACCCAAACGGTGATGGAGTCAGTCGACTCGGACGCCGACGGAGCAGACTGAGCGGAATCGTCCGCGGAGGGAGCTTCGTCGGTACCTCCGCTGGAGCAACCCGCCAATCCCAGCGCTGCCGCGGCCGCAACCGCGAACCATGCAGATTTACGCATTCTTTCTTCCCTTTCACTTTTCTAATATGAGACAGTCCGCCCCCGACTGTGATAGCGCATTTTTTAACTATCGCCGTCAGAGCGGTAAGTGCTGTAACACCTGTCATTAGTGACCAGACGATTCTAAATCAAAACGCCAGATTTGGTACTGATCTGGGCTTGTTGTTGGCGGTTCGCAGCCAAACTGTTACCGGCCTCGACCCGCTCTGAGACGTTTGGCTCGATGCTGAGAATCGCCTGAAGGTGAGCCGAAAACCAGTTCGTAATAACTTTTGAGAAACCTTTGTTAACATGGTACGAGCTATTGCGTTGTATTGCTACGTCAGACATACGGTTGGCGGGGTGGGAAGCTGGGGATCGCGGGGTTGTTGCAGGGAATTCAGCGGGGTACCAAGTTCTCAACCAAGGTTGGTTCAGCTGCACGAGTAGTGCTCGACTCGTCACCGGTGGCACGGATTAGGTAGAAGGAGTCGGCCCCTGGTTCCGAACGGAGTCCCAACTCATTGCCATTGCTGGCGCGAGCACTCTGCTTTGGATATGCGACGAGGGGAGCAGTCGTCAAAGGCAGGGATACCCGAAGCCGCCCCGGTGCCGCTGTCTTGCAGCAACCATCGACGCTGATTGCTACCCAAACTCGAAACGGGCGAGCAAGGTGAACAAGCCTTGCCTTCAACCCGATGTTTCGTTCTCCCTCTGTTTCTGTCGCCTCTCTTTGCGAGTCATGTATGGTGTTGGATCCAAAGATGCCTCGTACTCTGACCGCCAGAGATTCACCGTGGGGAAGGATCGCTCTGCTGGCAGGAAACCCCGTGACTCCTTCACATCCGGGTCGTACCATTTCGCCGCACCAACTTCGACTCCGGGGTCCCGCTCCCGAAACGCTTCGTCGATAGCTGGGCCTAGATCCGAGTCGCGTGATGCCAACACAACCACTTCGAACTGGTGGCTCCGGCTGGCCCCCACCAATGCGAGCGCGCAAAGCACATCTACCCCTTTTTCCTGCCACTTGTTCGACCGGGGCACCTTCCGCAAAGGGCGAAGGGTGACATCAACGACCCCCTGATGCCCGCGCGTCCAAGACTCCTTTTGACGCGTGTTCAAGCTGTTACCCTTGGGATTTGCCCTGCTATCCGGCCAACCTCGATAAACCTCTACTCGCGTTACCTCCACACGGTCCGAATCTGTGAGAGAAAGCCCCTTGTTCTTGATGCGGGCAATCTGACTGGCGTATCGAAATGGGTCGATAGTACAGTCGGTCAACTTCCTGTCCGCAGCAAAAATCGAGTGCCCCGTCCTCAACACGTTCTCGTAGTCCATCACGACTATCATCCGTCGGGGCATTCTGCCTCCTCGCAGAAGAAACCCCGCCAGCCCACTTGTTCAGTGGAGGGCGGGGAGTTATGTCTTTATTGTAGCAGCCCCAGTCGCACAGGGTAGATGGAACCGCTCACTCTCGTTACTATTTCGCAACATCCGGCCCACACGGGACTCAATCCTTTGACTTGTTGACAGACTCTCTTGTTCGCCAGCGCGGAGAGAGGAGAACCGCGGGCCCAACGGCGGTGGGCCCAACCATTCGCTCTAGATCCGGTCCTCGGGGCTACCCGTACTTTGAAGTCCCGCTGCTATGACCCCGGCAGGTCAACCTATGGGAATGTGCCTAGTAATGTGCCTAGTAGCCGTTTTTTAGCCGTTTTGCGGAGCGTGCCCGATGGCGAGAAACCACTGGAATCCTGCTGAAATGTCGAGTGGAGCGGGTGACGGGAATCGAACCCGCGCTGTCAGCTTGGGAAGCTGAAGTTCTACCATTGAACTACACCCGCGCGTCTTTAAGACTCACTTAGGGTACCAAAGTCATCTGGCCTTGGCCAAACCGACCGGGCCCTCACCTGCTGCCGGGTCCAGCTCTCAACCACACCCCTGGAAGTCGTCGTACGCTGGCAGGGTGACAGACCGACTCCTTCCACTTCGCCCAGTCGTGGCAGCCGCCATCGTCGATTCGCAGGTGAACCCCAGCCGGCTGCTCTGCACGGCTCGCGCCTACCCAACCCAGTTGCGGGGACTGTTTGAACTTCCCGGCGGCAAGGTGGAACCAGGGGAAGACCCAGAGTCGGCTTTGCTTCGGGAAATTCAGGAAGAACTGGGTGCAACCATTTCGCTGGGCGCGGAACTACTGTCGCCGCCCGGGATCGGGGTGCAGACCGCTCCTAATCAGTGGCAATGGCCGATCCTGGAGGGCCGGACCATGCGCGTCTGGTGGGCAACGATTCTTCCCGGTCAGGTAGCTGAAGTGGGGGATTCTCACCTGGAGGCGCGGTGGGTTCCGTGGGAGGACGTGCTGGACCTACCGTGGCTGCCAACCAACCGTCCGATCGTCACTCAACTGCTGGCTGAGCGAGTGGGGAAGGCAACATTCAAGTAGCGGGAATGCTGACGGATGTGGCAGCGTTGAGGAGAGAAGGTAGGCAAAGAGTTTGCCCACTTGGCAACCAGCTCGGAGGAATCAATGAGCACCATTGAAGTGACCCAGGAAAATTTCGAAGCCACTATTACTGAGAATCCGATTGTGCTGTTGGACTTTTGGGCGGAGTGGTGCGGACCGTGCCGTCAGTTCGGCCCGATCTACGAAAAGGCTTCCGAGACCAACACCGACATCGTGTTCGGCAAGATTGACACCGATGCGGAGCAGGAACTGTCCCAGGGGGCGCAGATTTCTTCGATCCCGACCCTGATGGCTTTTAGGGATGGAATTGCGATCTTCCGTCAGGCCGGAGCCCTGCCGGGGCCGGCCCTGGACGACCTGATTCGTCAGATTCGCGAACTCGACATGGATCAGGTTCGGGCCGACATCGCCGCCGCGAACGGCGACCCGGTCTAGCCGGCTACAGGGATCGGCGCCCCTCCAGGGCCCGACCCAAAGTCACCTCGTCGGCGTACTCCAGGTCTCCCCCCACGGGTAGGCCGGAGGCCAGACGGGAAATGCTGACTTCCAGGGGGGCGAGGAGCCGCGAGATGTAGGTCGCGGTAGCCTCGCCCTCAATTGTTGGGTTGGTCGCGAGGATCACCTCGGTCACGGTCGAGTCGGCCAAGCGTCGGTAGAGCTCCCGGATCCGCAGCTGATCCGGCCCGATTCCGCTCAGCGGATCAATCGCACCACCCAGCACGTGGTAGCGCCCACGAAACACGCGAGTGCGTTCGAGCGCCTGAATGTCCTTGGCTTCCTCCACCACGCAGATGACCGTCTCGTCCCGACGCGGATCAGCACAGATTGAGCAGATTTCGCTCTCGGTCACGTTCCCGCACTGGGTGCAGAACTTGACCTTGGTCTTGACGTCTTTGATGGCGCCAATCAGGCGCTCCACCTCTTCGTTTTCTTCAGCCAGCAGGTAAAAGGCGATTCGTTGGGCCGACTTGGGTCCGATCCCCGGCAGAGTCCCCAGTTCGTCAATGAGGGACTGAACTGCACCTTCGAACACTTACCGCTCCTCTTCTATTTCTTCAATCAGCGTGCCGCCAAGCACATCCAAGATTGCGGGCACACCCCGGTTGGGAGCGGTCTCCACGGTGGGGTCGTGCAGGCTAACTTCGTCGTCTCGCGGGTCGTAGGCCGGGGGAGCCGGTGGCTCCGGCTCGCGCTCCAGCTCGGGGGCCGGCCGAGGGGCCGGTTGAGGGGTAGGCTCCGGGGCCGATTGAGGGGTCGACCCAGGGGTCGGATCCGGCGCAACGGCCAACCCGGGCTCCGGCTCAACCGCTACCGGTGGGGTCGGCCGACTAGGAGAATCAGGGCGGCTCGGGGCGGACGTTGGAGCCGGGGTCGAGGTGGGGGAAGTGGACGGTGTGGCGCGCTTACCCTCGCCCACTTCAACTTCCACGGCCGGGCCAAACACCTGCTTGACGGCAGCGCTGATGGCAGTCAGCTCGGCCCCTCCCGACAGGAGCCGGTTTCGGACGGAGGCACTGGGAGCGATTCGCAGGGTGGCACCGTCCAGTTCGACCGGAGTCGTGCCCTTGACCACCACTTCAAACACGCGGGAAACCTGGCCGACAATGGTCCCAACCTGCGCCCACTGTTCGGCCAACGTTTTGTTCGACGAACCGGTGGAAGCTGCGGCTGGACGCCGAGGTTCAGACTGCGAGGGGGTGGGCGGAGCCGCGGGCCGAGTGGCGGCGGGGGGTGCCTGCCGGCGATCGTTCCCCTGGGGCCGCTCGGAGGCGGGGGCCGGAGTCTTGTGCTGGACGGGCGCAACCGAGGCGGGGTCAACTCGCTCAACCGGGGCCGGCGCTGATGTTCGAGCCGGAGCGGGCGCGGGAGCCGGGGCCGCCTCGTGCTCAGCGGAAGGATCTTCGGCCAGCATCCGTCCCAGCAGCAACTCTAGCTGCAGGCGCGCGCTGGCAGTTCCGCTCATGTTTCGCAGAGCTTCATCAATCTGGTCGGCCCGCCGCGACAGCGCGCGGGTGCCCCAGGCCTGAGCCTGCTCAAGCATCCGAGTGAGGCGATCCTGCGGCACGTGCGGCAGCACCTCTTTGGCCTGGCTGGGCACCAGGGCGCAGATGAGGACGTCGCGCAGCAACTGCAGCAGATCCTTGGTGAACTGGATGGCGTCCACCCCGGAATCGACGGCGTTCTCCACAATCTGGAACGCCCGCGCCCCATCGCCCTGCCCCAAAGCAGCCACCATCGACTCCAGCAGGGAGGTGTCGGTGTAACCCAGTAGCCCGGTCGCCTGCGCGTAGGACACGGACTGGCCGCCACAACCAGCGATCAGCTGGTCGAGCACAGAGAGGGAGTCTCGGACCGATCCGCCGCCGGCCCGAATCACCAGCTCCAACACTCCGTCTTCCACCGTGATGCCCTCGCGTTCACACAGTGACTGGAGGTAGGGCAGCAGAACCGTTGGGCCCACTAGCCGGAATGGGTAGTGGTGGGTGCGGGACCGGATCGTGCCGATAACTTTCTCCGGCTCGGTCGTGGCGAAGATGAACTTGATGTGCTCGGGCGGCTCTTCCACGATTTTCAGCAGCGCGTTGAACCCGGCCGAGGTGACCATGTGCGCCTCGTCCAAAATGAAGATCTTGTACCGATCCCGGGTCGGGGCAAATGACGCCCGCTCCCGCAACTCCCGGGCATCATCCACGCCGTTGTGCGAGGCGGCATCAATTTCCACCACATCCAGGGAGCCGGGGCCACCAGCGGCCAGCTCAACGCAGGACTCGCACACTCCGCACGGGGTGGAGGTGGGGCCCTCGGCGCAGTTCAGACAGCGAGCCAGGATTCGGGCCGACGTGGTTTTTCCGCAGCCGCGGGGGCCGGAAAAAAGGTAAGCATGTGAGGTTCTGCCACTGTCGAGAGAGTTCTTCAGCAGCTCGGTGACGTGATCTTGCCCCACCACGTCATCAAAGTTGTCGGGACGATATCGACGATACAGCGCAACAGCCACGATTCTCCCTTCGCTGATCCGTTGGTTCACGCACGGGCCGGCATATAGCGATCCCCCGCGCACCCGGCAGAGCGACCTTATCCTTGCTGCCTTCCGGCCCTGGGGAGGTTCAGGTGATACCGTCACACGGGGGATCGAGGACCAGTCTACACGTTCCATCTCAGCCGCGGGAACGAGCTCGGACCGCTGTGGATATGATCAAGTTGGCCGACTGATCTTTGTCTGGAAGGAAGCAGCTTGTCGCACCCTCAGATTCCCGGCACCGGAACTTTGGAACTTGTCCCCGTTTGGGACGAACTGGATCTGGTTGCCGCTCCCGTTCGGGCAGCACTGCTCGCGTATCGCGAAACCCGTCCCGATTTGGCTGAGCAGATCTTCGTGGCCCCGGTCCCGCCGGAGGCGGCCGACACGGAGGCACTGACCTCGGCGTTTGACTTGGACCCGGCTCTGTCGGTCAACTGCATCCTGGTCGGCGGCAAACGAGCAGGTGAGCAACGGATCGCCGCCTGCAATATCCGGGCCACCACTAACGCGGATGTGAACTCGGTGGTACGCCGACTGCTGGACGTGCGGAAAGCCTCGTTCCTGGCCCGCGACCTGGCCGTCGAGCAGAGCGGGATGGAATACGGCGCGATCACCCCGGTCGGGATTCCCACCACTTGGCGGCTGCTGGTGGACCAGCGGGCCAGCGAAGGCTGGGCCTGCATCGGTTCCGGGGTCCGCCACTCCAAGCTGGTTTTGCCCGGACAGGTCCTGGCCACCCTGCCGGGATCCGAGGTGATTGAGGGCCTGGCCAACTAGCGGCCCTGCTTTCGGGCCCGCTGGTGGCGTTCGCCAAATCACAGCCTCAGTTTCGCAATCAACCTCAAATCTAGGTAGGATAGCTGGGCATGGTTGGTGCGGATACGCAGCATCAATGCACCGGAGGATTCGCCTAGTGGCCTATGGCGCACGCTTGGAAAGCGTGTTGGGTGCAAGCCCTCGGGGGTTCGAATCCCCCATCCTCCGCTCCTAGTTACTGCCGGTTGGCAGCGTTGGCGAGGGTCGCCGCAAACTCTTGTCCCCATGGGTGGCACACAGTCCAAACCGAGGTACCGCAATTGCGGGACAATTGGGCTATCGTGCCAGTTGCCGGGTTCATCGTCTGAACGGCTATTGCATAGCTATCCGACAGAACCCCAGAATCCATGTCCTCCGGTCGGCGATCGTACTTCGGACCGGTGGCCGAAGGCCTGGCCGCGCGGTGTTGCCTGCCGGGTGCTGCCACGCGCTGAGCTCTGACGATGGCGCGAATCTCAAGCCAGGCTCAGCTCCGGCTTCTACCGGACCACCAACCTCGGACTTGGGGTGCAGTTGGAACCGGCCCAACTCCCGGCCTGGCACCGGGGCGAGGCAGCTTCTTTGCGTTGCGTGTCCTGCCTCCTGAACGGCCGGACTACCTGTCTCCCCCTGCAAGCGGCTTGACGGAGATTACATCTCGTTTGGGACACTCTTGAGCTCGCCGAATCAGTGCAAACATGTATCCAATAAAAATTAGCAAAGTGCCCATCCTAGAATAAGTGACCAGAGCAATTATAGTCGCAGCACCAAGCAATACGATATGCAACGCTTTTTCCCAGTTCGGCATCTCTTTCCTTAGTGTCGATGGAGTATAAAATTGGCTAAGTCAAATAATCGTCTATCAGCGGGAACGTTCCTGTGTCGGTTAAGCCGAGGACTGTCTCGAAAAAATCGAGGCTTTCAAAAGATCGCCGACAGGAACGCCCTCAAAGAAGAAGGTGATTGTCTCGCTGGCCTCAAAACGATGAGTCAAGCCTCCTCCGAACTTCCACTTCAACATCGTTGTCATTGAGTCGTCATCCACGACTGTGGGTCAACACCTCAACCTCACCTACCTCAGCGTACCGACGGACTGTCCGTTTTTGAGCCGAGCTTCCACACAGAGCTAGTAGTGTTACCAAACCGTGACTCGGATCGTTTTACGAATTTCTATTGGACTCCAAGAACGCCCGTTGGTTTCGGCGGATGACAGGATGGTTGGAAACTTCAATAATGGTGGGCGGAAATATGGATATATCAAGAGGCACATCGGGGTAAAAGCGCAGGTCAGGGTCACAATCTCCCTTTCGTCTGGACGCGCAGTTGGTCGACCCCGCGCCGCGCACTATGAGGCATTCTTACCTCCCGGCAACTCAGCTAAAGAGTGACAAGACGCTACAGAACGGTAAGCACCACCCAATCGGTGCAGATTTTCGCCAATCTCCTTCCAGCGTGCAGTAGCAATCAGAGCAGACCCGCAGGTTGTCTCGACTACCGCAATCCCGGCCTCACCTGCGCCCTCCCACCTCCAGCACCGCGGACTCCACCCCACAATTGGGGCAATCCCGTACCGGGCAGCTTCCAGGGGACCGCACTGTTTTAGCCGGGGGCGCTTACCGGGCCAGATCGAGCACCCCCGCGTCAGAATAGAAGGTCGAGTGCCTAATCCGGCCCCGACGAAGGGTCGTGAAGCTCAGATCATGAGCGTCCTTGCCCTCAATCAGAGTCCAGCTGGCTGCCTCGAGTTCCTCGCTGATTCAGACTTCGGGGCGGCCCCGGTGTGGTCTCGGAGCCTCAGTTGCCATTTCCCGGGGTTTTCCTCCCTGCCTGGGCGACACGCTAGGAGGCAGGGGTTCCAGAGAGGGAGAGGGGCTTAGTGCTTCACTGGCAGTGCGGTGATCTTGCCGAACCGCATTCCAGTCACAAATTGGGCCTGCACGAACCGCTGGTATTCCTCGGGGAAGCCTCCAAGCAGGATCATGAACTCATCCCTAGTTAGGAAGACTATCTCTTCCTCTTCGATGACGGGCAAGTCAGGATCGTCGCAGGGACTCTTAGCGAGATCAATGTTTGGGTCTCGCACATCGGCGGCGAAGCCGCCACTGGACTACCCCTAGACTGAAACCAGACACAGCGAAAGGGGAGCGCCGATGCCCGGTGGCTTGCAGGTGGACGACATCCGGATGGGTTACGGCAAAGTTCCCGTCATCCGAGATCTCTCCTTGAACGTTGAACCTGGCCAAGCACTCATCGTCACCGGGGCCAACGGGGCCGGCAAGTCGACGCTTCTGCGCGGACTGGCTGGCCTCCAGCCAATGAAGTTCAGCTCCTACCTGCTCGGTGGCGAGGACTGTCCCCCAACCAGTCGCGCCCACCGCCAGCTCACCCACTCCATCTTCGACGATTGGGCCTGGCTGCCTGAGCTCACTGTCGGGGACCACCTGCTCCTGGCGAGCAAATCCCAGCGGTCCTCCTCGGTTGAAGTTGCACTTGACCTCTTCGGCGCGGCCCACCTGATTCGCCGGCTCCCCCACTCCCTCAGCACCGGCCAGGAGCGGCGTTGCGCGTTGGCTTCCATGATTGTCCGACCGTGGAGCTTCCTGTTCCTCGACGAACCCGAGCGGGGATTGGACGAGGAGTACCAGGAGGTCCTGGCGGAGGCGCTGGGCGCGATACTCGGGCAGCGCTCGGTCGTGCTCGCCACCCACCGCCCGGAACTGTTCGCCGACCTCCCGGCTCAGCGCCTACATCTGGCAGGGGACAACAGTTGAGTTCAAAAGCTGGCGACTGGTGGTATGCGGCCACGATTTCCGTGGTGGGGGGAACCCTGCTTTACGGCGCCCTCCACGCGGCGGGCACCCACCTGTCCACCCTCGTCGAGCCTCGAATTGACCCCTCCACCTGGCCCGGTCTGACCAGCGCCGTCCTGCTCGGCCTGGTCTGGCTGACATTGGTGTTCCTCGGACCCCGACGCGCCTCCCTCGCCCAGCTAACCTGGCGCAGGCAGCAGGCGCAGTCCCGTCACGCTCCGCTGATTTCCGCCCTGCTGGTTGCACTTGGACTGTCGCTGATTCTAACGCTGGCGCTTTCGATGTTTGCCGAGTGGGGGCTGGGTGGCGCGGCTATCCTCCAGTTCCTGCTCGAGGTCGGGGTGGGTTCGGCCCTGCTGTTTCTGCTGGCGCTGGTGGTGCAGCGGTTTGGCTCCCCCTACTCCACCAGGTGGCTGACGGTGGGTTTCCTTGGGGCGGGTGCGCTGACCCTCCTCCTGCCTGCCCTCGGGTTCGAGGCGGGGTTGACCCGGGCCCTGGAGTTGGCGCCCCCGGTAGTCACCGCCGGAGTCTGCTTGGGGTTGGCCGCCCCTCGTCTCCGCGAGCGCAACCGCCGCACCCCCCGGTGGGAGCTGATCCGCGCTGACGCCAATCTCGGGAGCCTGCACACCTCAATCTTCCTGCTGGACTCCGATGCGATCTCCGCGCTGATCGACCAGCGGGGAACGCCGAGCCGGAGGCCGAGCTGGCCCCCACCCACCGCGCACGCTGCCTCCTTGTTTTTGCTGCTGGCCGAGCGAACGGGAGCCGCTAGCTGCTGGTGGGCGGTCGGGGTACTCGCGAGCACTTGGGTCGCTTCACTGGCAGGTGGACCCAGTCTGGGCGGGTTGGTGGCCCTGGCCGGAACCCTCGCCCTGACCCTGAAGGTGGGGAAGGCTTGGAACACCTGGTGCACCAGTCCCTCGCTTCGACGGACCATGGCCGTCATCGCGGGACCCAAGACAACCGCCCTGTTTTTGGGCCTCTGGATCCTGCCGGCACTGGTTGGGGTGGGCTCCGTTTGGCTCTGCGCCTTCCCGAACTCGTTTCCGTTCGACCGGGCGGCGGTGGTGGTCCTGGCCAGCGCCTACCTGCTGGTGGAGCGGGGGCGCGCCCTGGCCCGGGTCCAGCAGCAGGGGCCGTTGGGAACGGTCGTACACGTGCCCGAGTTGGGGCAAGTTTCCCTGGGGCTGGTGACTCGATCCACCTCGGGTTGGCTGGTTGCCGCCGTGGTGGGACTGCTCGGCCTAGTGTTCGCCCCCGCTCCGGCTGCCCTGGCCCTCGGGGTGCTGTTCGCGGTCTCAGCGTTCCGAGTCTGGTGGGACCAAAACCGGTAACCGCCCCGGCTAGTTGACCGTGATCAGGACCGAGCCAAACGGCACCGGCACCACCTGGCCGGCAACTGGATCAGCGGGCCAAGGAAGCAGGGCGAACGCAACCTGGGCTACCAGGATGATCGCCACCGTGGCAGCCACCAGCACCCCGGCGAGGCGGCGAAGGGCCAGGTCTGCGTCTCGGCCGGTGGGCTGGCGTCGGGCCCACAGAACTCCGGCCAGCAGCACCAGCACCAGCAGCAATGCCCCCGTGCCTGAAGGACGTAAATCCATCGTGACGCACTGCGTTTGCTCGGCCACCAGGCCGCAGCGTCCTGTCGAGGACACGATCGCCATCTGTAACGTCAACAGGCACAGGACTGTGGCCACCAGGAGGCGGGCCAGACGACTAAGCAGGCCCCGGTGACCCTCCTCCGGCTCGACTTGAACCCTAACCAGCAGCTGATTCATGCTGCCCCCCTTCACCACTAATCTCGCTCCAGGCACTTTGAACTAGGCCCAGCAGGTCGGCTTGCGACAGCCCTGCCCGCTTCGCTGTCCGCGACAGGGTTCGCGCCTGCTCGGCCAAGTCGCTATCCCCCGGGGCGGCGGCCGCCTTCACGCGGGAACCAAACCGCCGGCTGGTCTCGATCAACCCGGCCTCCTCCAGATCCGAGTAGGCGCGCGCCACCGTTCCGGGGGCAATCCGCAGATCCGCAGCTAGTTGCCGGATGGCGGGAAGGCGTTGTCCCGCCCGCAACTCGCCAGACTGGACCTGCGCCGCGATCTGTGCTCGGATCTGCTCAAAAGGCGGGGTCGACAGGTCGGCATCAACTGTGATCATCGGTCACCAGCGTCCCCAAGGAGGCGGCGGGCAGAGCCAATGCTCGCCGAATAGCAGCCCCCACCATGACGGCCGTCAACAGTGCGGCCAACGTACCCAAGAGGGCAACGACTGATCCCACCGCCACCAGCCGGCTGCCCGGATCCGACAGTGACCAGGCCACCGATCGAATGGCTTGGCCCCCCATGAACCAGATGCCGGCCAACTGCGCCCAGAGGGAGCCGGCACTTAGCAGGAGGACCACCTCGCACGAGCGGGACCGCCAGCGCGAGTCGGCCGCCTCCAACGTGGGCCCGGGCAGGGCGGGCCAGAGGCTGACCCGCCAGATTCCCACCGCGGTGACGACGGCTAGGACCAGGGCGCCAATCGCGATCGGCACCCCGTAGTACCAGCCCGGGTAGGGGCCGGCAGTGGCGGATCCGCCCACCCCGTCAGCCCGTCCAAAAGCACGGGACAGGCCAAATGAGTCCGGGACCGCGGTGTTTCCGAACCAAATCACCGACCCAACCAGCAGCACCGCGGCCACTCCCCACAGGAGCGCCGGTCCCGGGGGGACGAAGGACCACCAGCGCCTCGGTTCGAGGGAGGCGGTTCGCACTGTCCCCACGCGTTTGCCGGCGGCCGGGGTGGCGGCGTAGACCAGTAGGCCGGCGGTGACGGCCACGCTCGGGGCGAGGGCCGCACCCAAGCCGAGGCCGGTGCCGGCGGAAGTTAGCGCCAGCAGGAAGGCCCCCGCCGCCACGGCGATACTGATCAGCCCCCGGCGACGGGCAGAGCGCAGGGCCGACCAGTGGTACTGATCCACCGAGACTCGAACCCAGCGCGTGGGGCTGCCGCTGCCAATCATCCAGGCGGCGACCAGGGGAATGACCACCACCAGCAGTATCAATGCTGATCCCACCATCATGAGCGTGCTTCCCTCCACCTTGTATCAACTACTTGCTACACCGGTAAGACCAAGCTAGCACCCTCGACCAGGTGTAGCAAGTAGTTGATACAGCCTCACTTTGGGCTGCCAGCTCAACCCGTCAACACTTCCTTGCTACACATGGAAACGTGCAGGTCAGAGGGCACTAGCTGCACATTACCGAGGTCGAAATCAACATTTGATCAGTTCGCATACTCAAACTGCACGACGCTGATCGGATTCTAGTGATATCGTCGGGAAATGGCATCCCTTTGGCATCCAACGTCCCCAAACACTGTCATTTTGGGGGACAATCTCCCGGTTTTGCAGGCGTTGCCGTCCGAGTCGTTTCAACTCATTTACATTGATCCCCCATTTAATACGGGACGGAAGCAGAGCCGATCCACGCTGCAAACTAAGCGCTCAGTCGACGGGGGCCGGGTCGGGTTCGGGGGACACACTTACGAATCCGTCCGACTAAACCTTCAGTCTTACGACGATCAGTTCTCCAACTATTGGGCCTTCCTGGAGCCGCGCTTGATCGAAGCGTGGCGACTGCTGACCCCCAGCGGAACCCTATACCTGCACCTCGATTACCGGGAGGTGCACTACGCCAAGGTGCTGCTCGACCAAATCTTTGGGCGCGAGAGTTTTCTGAACGAGATCATTTGGGCCTATGACTACGGTGCCCGAACCAAACGTCGCTGGCCCACCAAACATGACAACATCCTGGTTTACGTCAAGGATCCCAACCTCTACTACTTTGACAGTGCCGAAGTTGATCGGGAGCCCTACATGGCTCCGGGTCTGGTCACCCCGGAGAAAGCCAAACGGGGTAAGTTGCCGACGGACGTCTGGTGGCACACGATTGTCTCCCCCACCGGGAAGGAAAAGACCGGCTATCCCACCCAAAAGCCACTGGGAATTATCCGCCGGGTGATTACCGCCAGTTCCAGGCCAGACGATTGGGTGCTGGACTTCTTTGCCGGCTCCGGCACCACCGGCGATGCCGCACAGCAACTCGGACGAAAGTTCCTTCTGGTCGACGACAATCCCCAGTCCTATGACATCTGCACCAAACGCCTCCCCACCGCCCACTTCGTCGATCTAAGCGGCGGTGAATCCCCAGACAAAGCGGGCGGGCTAACCTTTTAGCGACTGAATCAAGTAAGTTTGAACCGTGAGCACCCCTGAGAATAACGCGCCGGCGCCCCAACATCTTCCCGGGCCGCACAAGTCCCCCCGGCAGATCTACCGCGAGACGATGGCGCGCCGCCAGATGCGCATTTTCAGTATCATCATTGTGTTCCTGCTGGCGGCGTTGGCACTGGCAGCGTTGACCCTGACCGGAATCATCCCCACCCCGTTTGGCAATGAGTTCTCCAAGAAGATCGACTACGCGGAAATGGGTGACACTCCCTGCCCGACCGAGGACGCCCGGCCGGTTTCCGTCGCCGGGGCTCAGCTCCAGGTGCTGAACGCTTCCTCCGTCTCAGGCTTGGCCGGCTCCGTGGCCGGCACCCTGGAGGAAATGGGCTACGGAATTGCTCTGGTCGACAACGCCTCCGACCCGTTCATGGGCAACGTGCAGCTGGATGTCGGCCCCGCCAGCGTTGACCTGGCCTACACGATTGCCCGCTACTTCGAGGCTCCCGTTCGAATCAAGCTGCGGGAGCTTCCCATTGGCACGGTCTCCATCACCCTAGGGGAAGGGTTCCAGGGGCTCCTGCCAGCCGACGATCTGACCGCTCTGGCCACCTCGACCAGTCGCCTCCAGCCGCTGCGCGAGTGCCTTCCCGTTGACCCGAAGTCGGTGCCCGAGACCCAGCAAAGTGGCGGCCAGCAGTCAGGACCTCAGTCTGGATCCCAGTCCGGGGAGGGCGCCCAGTCCGAATAGGACTACTGTTGAGTCTCTTTCGCGGCGGCCACCTCGGCCAGCCGGGTCCGATGCAAAGCGTGCATAATCCGCAGGTAGCCGAGCCCCGCCCAGACGTGTCCGATCACGCTGAAGGTCAAAATCACCAGGCCCACGACGCCAATCCATTCGATCCCGGTGGCCGCCTCCAGGATCAGCAGCGGCAAACTGACCAGAATCCCGGCAGTGCGCGCCTTCCCAACCCGGGAGACCGGAATGTCCGGCGGACCCCCAAACCAGGCTAGGCCCAGCAGACCAACGGTGACGTCGATCCCGGCGATCACCACAATGTAGGGCCACGGCAGGATCCCGTCGACAATCAGCGCCCACACCACGGCCAGCACGGAGAGCCGATCCGCGAGCGGGTCCAGATTCTTCCCGAACCGGGTCACCAGGTTTAGCCGCCGGGCCAGGAACCCGTCCAGCCAGTCGGTGATCCCCAGCGCCACCAGCGACCAGAGCGCACCTACGTAGTTCTGTTGCACCAGGAACCAGACGGTCAGGGGCAGCAGGAGCAGGAGGCGGCTAATGGAAATCAGGTTGGGCAGCGTCCAGATCCGGTCAGACATCTCCGGCTGAGCGGTTGACATCCCACCCTGGTTGGCACTGGAACTTGGGGAGTCGGGCATGGGTCAATCCTATCTGGAACAGGCAAAACCGGCCCCCACCCGGGGGGCCGGTTGCGTCACTGCACCTTTAATCGTTGGTTTCGCGTGCGTCTTCGACGGGCAACACGCCGTCGACCCCGTCGCTGACCCGGTGCCTGCGCGCGTAGGCCTCAGAGTCCAGCTCGGTGCCGGAAGGAGCCGAGGCGGGAGTGGCCGCCTCCAGGTTCGTTCCGCGCCACCGCGCGATTCCCCGCATTGAGTGGTAGACGATGATGGCCGCCCCCGAGCCGAGCGCGATCCCCCCGAAGACCATCCCACCGGGGGCCCAGGTGTAGTCCGCGATGGCCACGATCATGGCCACGGCGGCAGTATTCAGGTTCACCGGATCCGAGAAGTCCACCCGGTTCTGGACCCAGATTCGAACGCCCAGCATGCCGATCATCCCGTAGAGGACCGTGGCTGCCCCGCCCAGCACCCCGGCCGGGATGGTGGCAATCAGGGCCCCGAACTTGGGCATCATCGACAGCAGGAAGGCAAAGCCAGCGGCAACCACGTAGGCGGCCGAGGAGTAGACGCGGGTTGCGGCCATCACCCCGATGTTCTCGGCATAGGTGGTGGTGCCCGAGCCGCCGCCCGAACCGGCCAGCATGGTCGAGATGCCGTCGGCAAAGAGGGCTCGACCGGTCAGGTCGTCCAGGTTTTCGCCGGTCATGGCCGACACCGACTTCACGTGACCCACGTTTTCGGCCACCAGCACCAGCACCACCGGAATGAACAAACCCAGGGTGGAGGCGGAGAACTGGGGCGAGTGGAACTCAGGGAACCCGAACCAGGCGGCCTGCTGGACCGCGGTGAAGTCCACCTCGTGCTGGATAACCGCCGCCACGTAGCCAATCAAGACCCCGAACAGGATCGACAGGCGCCCGATAATCCCCTTGAACAGGACGGTGATCAGCAGGATGGCGACGATGGTGATGAGGGCGGTGACGGCCCCCTCCTTCACCCAGTTCCAGGCGGCCGGGGCCAGGTTGAAACCGATCAGGGCCACAATGGCACCGGTGACGATCGGCGGCATCACCAGGTCGATCCATTTGATCCCGGCGAAGTGCACGATGATTCCCACCAGCGCCAGGGTGGCACCGGTCGCAATGATTCCACCGAGTGCGTAGCTGGCCCCCAGGGTTTGGCTGACCGCCAGGATCGGGGCAATCAGAGCGAAGGACGAACCCAGGTAGGACGGGAGGCGGCCGGCCGTGATCAGGAAGAAGAGGATGGTACCGATCGCGGTGAAGAACAGCGTGGTGTTGGGCGGGAAGCCGGTGAGCAGTGGCACCAGGAAGGTGGCGCCAAACATGGCGACCACGTGCTGCGCGCCGATCCCGACGGTGCGGGGCCAGGAGAGGCGCTCGCGCGGTAGGACCACCTCGCCGGGGGCGATGCTGGTGCCGGTGCCGTGCACTTTCCAGCGCAGGATGGAGGACAAGGGTGATTGCATGGGACTCCCGATCAGTTGGGGCGGTAAGGGTGCGCCTCCGCCAGGTCAACGTTCGGGATTCAAGCGTAACTCAGCCGGTCCGCGGACCAGCCTTCGGCCCCTAACGGTGGGATTCGTTTGCGCCCGACCGGCAAAAAGGCGCAAAATCAGAATGTCTATTTCCTCCAGCCCGAAGTGCGCGGTGGGTCACCATTTGTTCCCCCGCATTCGAGTGGCAATTGGGACCGGCTAGCTGAACTGTTTGACGAAGTTACGCAGGATCAGGGCGCTCTGCTGCCCGCCGGTTCGGTGCCGTCCGGTTCCAACCAGCATGTCCAGGTCACCGACCCGGAAATCGCCCGCATCCGCGTACATTTCGGTTTTGCGCTGAATCGCCTCTCCGTCCAACTCGGGAGAGAACTGCGTGGCGTAAATGTGCTGGCCGTGGCGGAACATCTGCACCGGACAGTTCGGGGACCATGCCAGGCGCACCGCCCCGGCCGGCAGCTCACGTGCCGCCTCGGTGTGGCTGACGTAGGCCAGGAAATCTTCGGCGACGCCCGCCAGCAGCGGGTCCTCCATCCCTTCGCGAGTCTGGGTTACCCAGGTTACCTCCGACAGCTCCATGTGCTCATCAGCCACTTTGCCGCCCAGCAGCTCGGTTAGCAGCGACATGGCGGTGCCGGTGGCGAGGCAGGGAATCTCAGCGGCCAACACCTGGCGGAAAAACTCGCGCAACTCCTCGGCCACCCATCGTTGGGTTTTCGAGGTGGCGGTCCCGGCGGTGATGTTTCCATAGGGCGAGCCGGCCACGAACACGCCCTGGTAGTCCCCCAGTTCAACCGGGGGCAGACCCACGAGGTCAAACTCAGCCAGCTCCAGGCGATCCTCCGAGAGTCCGGTGGACTGCAGGTACGCCTGGTATTCGGAGACGAGGGCTTCTTCTTCGGGTCGGGTGGAGACCAGTAGGAACGGCTTCATGCCAACATCCTAGTCGCACAAACAGGCGGCGGCGAGGTCGGTCCAAACCGACTTCGCCGCCGCTAGTGTTTCTGACCCGGAGCTAAACCCGCACCAGGGACTGAGGGAACTCGTACTGTTTGAGCATTTCCTCTGCCTGGGCCTGACCCCAGTTGGTCACCTCCGGACCCGGATTGTAATTCGGCGGCAGATGCTGGGTCTGGAGGCGTTGGAGGACAAAGTTCTCCACCCCCTGGGATTGGCACCAGGCCGCCACCTTCTCCGCGTAGTCCAGTCCCCCCTGCCAGAGGGTGAACCGAACTTCGTAGTCCACCCCGGATTTCAACAGCAGTTCCAATGACTGTTGGGCTTTGTCAGCGGACACCGCCGGACCGGCCACACCCTGGTAGTCGCCGGGCAGGGCCTTGATGTCCAGTCCCACCCAGTCGACCAGGTTCTGGTCGAGGAGGCGGGCGAAAGTGCTGGGGTAGGCCCCGGCCGTGTGTAACCCGACCTGGAAACCCATCTCCTTCACCTCCGCGGCCGCCTCGACCACTGCCCGCTGCCGGGTCGCCTCGCCCCCGGAAAACACCACCCCGTCGAGGAGGCCCTGCCGCTTAGCCAGCAGGCGTTGGACCTCCTCCCAGGGCACCGCCCCCGGCGTGGCCGGATCCAGGATCTGGTAGTTGTGGCAGTAGGGGCAGGACCAGGGGCAGCCCTGCAGAAACAGGACTGCCGCTAGCTTGCCGGGCCAGTCCACCGTGGACAGGGGCTGGAGACCGGCAATGGCGATGTCGGTCATTTGCTGGCCGGCGTGAGGGTAGAGACCAGTTCGCCGTGCTCGTTGGCAGCCGACTCGGTGAACATGGTCCGCTCGTTGTACTCACCCTTCTTGCCAATGTTGAAGGACTGGACCGGGCGGAAGTACCCCATCACGCGGGTCCACACTTCGCATTCCTGCGGCTCGGAGCACTCCGGGCACAGGAAGTGTTCGCCGTTCAGGTAGCCGTGCACCGGGCAGATCGAGAAGGTCGGCGTGATCGTAATGTAGGGCAGCTTGAAGGCGGTCAGCGAACGCTTGACCATCTGCTTGCAGGCTTCACCGTTCGAGATCCGCTCACCCATGTACAGGTGCAGGACGGTGCCGCCCGTGTACTTGGACTGGAGGACTTCCTGCTCTTCCAACGCCTGGAACGGATCGTCGGTGTAACCCACCGGCAGTTGCGAGGAGTTGGTGTAGTAGGGCTGCTCGTCGGTGCCGGCCTGCAGAATGCCCGGGTAGTGCTTCCGGTCTTCCTTGGCGAACCGGTAGGTGGTGCCCTCGGCAGGGGTCGCCTCCAGGTTGTACAGGTGGCCGGTGCTCTCCTGCAGCTCAACCATCCGCTCGCGCACGTGATCCAGAATGGCGATCGACATTTCCTGGCCGAACTCGTCGGTCAGGTCGTGCTTGTCGTCGGTGAAGTTGCGGACCATCTCGTTCATCCCGTTCACCCCGATGGTGGAGAAATGGTTGTCGAGGGTGCCCAGGTAACGCTTGGTGAAGGGGAAAAGTCCGTTGTCGATGTTTTGCTGCACCACAACCCGCTTGGCTTCCAGCGTGCCCGAAGCCAGGTCGATCAGGTGATCCAGCTCGTCGAGCAGGCCCCGCATGTCGTTCTTGAAGCGGTACCCCAGGCGGGCCATGTTGACGGTCACCACGCCGACCGAACCGGTCAGTTCCGCCGAGCCAAACAGGCCGTTACCGCGCTTGAGCAGTTCGCGCAGGTCGAGCTGGAGGCGGCAGCACATGGACCGAATGTCACCGGGATTCAGATCGGAGTTCACGAAGTTCTGGAAGTAGGGCAGACCGTACTTGGCCGTCATCTCGAACAGCGCGTTCACGTTCGGGGTGTCCCACTCGAAGTCAGGGGTGATGTTGTAGGTCGGGATCGGGAAGGTGAAGACGCGCCCGTTGGAGTCTCCCCCGCTCATCACCTCGATGAAGGCCCGGTTGATCAGGTCCATTTCTTCCTGCAGGTCGCCGTAGGTGAAGTCGCAGACCTCGCCCCCGATTACCGGGTGCTCATCCTTCAGGTCGTCCGGGCAGGTCCAGTCGAAAGTCAGGTTGGTGAACGGACACTGGCTGCCCCACCGGCTGGGAACGTTCAGGTTGAAGATCAGCTCCTGCATCTGCTGCTTGAGCTGGTCGTACTCCATGTTGTCCAGGCGGATGAAGGGCGCCATGTAGGTGTCGAAGCTGGAGAACGCCTGCGCCCCGGCCCACTCGTTCTGCAGCGTGCCCAGGAAGTTGACAACCTGTCCCGCCGCGGAAGAGAAGTGCTTGGGCGGGGTGGAGGCGATGGCCCCCGGAACCCCGGAGAAGCCCTCTTCCAGGAGGCGCTTGAGTGACCAGCCAGCACAGTAGCCGGAGAACATGTCCAAGTCGTGAATGTGGAGGTCTCCGCGTCGGTGCGCCGCCGCAGCGCGGGGAGAGTAAACCTTCTCCAGCCAGTAGTTGGCAATGATCTTGCCGGCTGAATTGAGGATCATGCCACCCAGGGAATAGCCCTGGTTAGCATTCGCGTTGACACGCCAGTCGGCGCGCTCCAAATACTCATCGATGGTCCCGATGGCGTCAACATCGTAGCGGCTCATTGAGTGCTCCTTCGCGGTGCGGTTTCCTGTGTAGTGGCTGTTATCAAGTCAGTTTTTTGGGGTCGGCCTCGTGGACGACCTTGGACCACAATACCTACATCTAGTGTATCGCTCCGGCGCGACACACCGTATCTTGTGGTTGTCGGCCGATTTGACGACTAGGACCCACTGTTGGAAAAAGAGGGCGAATCTGACTAACGGGCTTCAGAGAGCCGATCGATCCCGTTCAATAACAGCCCGCCCAGACCGCCGAGCAGGAGCAGGGTCGCGAGAGAGAACAACACGCCCTCCCGGGTCCCAACCTCGACCATCTCGCCGATTTCTCCGTAAGACAGCGGAGCAAACACCTCGGGTGTGATGATAATCACACTGACGACGAAGAGGGTGACCCCGATCGCTGACGTTGCCGCCGCCAGATAGGTGCCCGCCCTGGTCAAACCTGGTTGGACCCGTGGACGGAGCTCCGCCGGCGCGGAGGCGAACCCCCAGAGCGCCACGATCAGCAGGGCCCCCACCACGTCGGCCAGGCGGTGCCAACCCTGCGAGATCACCATCAGTCCCATCAGCGTGGTCCACAACCATCCGACCAGCGCCGCCGGTGAGCGAAACCCCCTCGGCGCCACCATGATCAGCGCCACCGCAATCGCCGCCGCGTAGGTGACGTGGCCCGACGGGTAGGAGTTCTCGAGCTGAATCCCCACTCCCAGTTCCGGCCGCGGCAAAATCTCCTTCAGCAGTTGGGCGGTCGCATTGGCCCCTCCCACCACCAGGAGCGCACGCCACGCCAGGGCGGCCCGGCGCCGGGCAATCGCCACCGCCACCACCCCAATCGAAATGGCACCGAGAGCCGGGATCGAAACGGCGGCCGAGACCGCCCCCAAGCGCAGGTGCAACCACCGGGCAGAAGCCGCCACCGCCTCCATCGTCAGATTGTCGATGTTTTGGCCCGCCACCGTGTAGAGCGCTAAATAAGAAAGCGCGATGAGCGAAATTGCAGACAGGAGCACCACCAGTGAGCGGCGGCGGCGCGCAGCCGCTTGGAAGCCCGGTGGCAGTTGGCCCACGTCCTCTCCTCCACTCTTTCACACCCTGAATTGCAGGACATTCCCCTATTGGTAACCGTGGCACAGTCGGAGCCACGAGGCTACCAGCAGTAAGCATTTTTCCCGATTTTTTATCGACGCGCAGAGCCATGCCCCCTCTACTACCCTGGGGTTAGCGAGCAAGAAGGAAGGTTATGACCGCACTACCAAATCCCATTTCGCTGCCGCGGGCCCAGCGCCTGTTGCAGCGCGAACACCTGCGGGTAGTTCCCGCAGTTGGGGATGGCTGGTGTGTGGTGGCCCCCAACGCCAGCTACGCACTTTCGATTGAGAACGGCTGTGTCCTGCAGCTGCGGGGGCAGTGGAATGGCTTCGCCCACGACAGCGAGCTGTTCCACCGGCTCCGCGAGGTGGTCGCCACCTGCAACGCCACCCGGGCTTTCCCCAAGGCCTACCTGTGGCCGCTGAAGGATCGGGGACACTACGGCCTGATGGCGGAGAGCTCAATGCTGTACGACGGCGACCTCACTTCCGCCCAGTTCCACGAGTTCCTCGATTTGGGCTTGACCTCGTTGCGCGACTTCTTTTTGGACGCCGAGGCGGCCCTTCCCGAGCTGGTGACTTGGGAGGAAGACGATGTCTAGCGCGCCCCTCCACCTGGCCCCTGAAGGAGCGGGCGACCCCTACCCGCTGACGTGCCGCCGCCTCGTCCACGCCCTGAACGAGCTGGGCTATTCGACCGAGCGCCACCCCGGCTCGAACCGGGTCGACTTCGAGGCGGACGCCCACCAGCTGCGGGCCTACTGGCATCCAGGGAAAGACATCCTGGCTATTCAGACCCGGTGGGACTCCGAGCACCCGTACCGAAGTGCCGAGTACGCCCTGTTCGCGGCCGCGGATAACTGGAACCGGGAGAGCTACTTCCCCACCGTGTACCTGCTGGAGAGCCCCGACCATACCGCCCTGGTGGTGGCCGACATGATTGCCCCCTGCTCGATGGGCCTTTCCGACCGTCAGCTGTCGGAGTACCTGGACACCGGAGTCACCCAGGGGCTGCGGGCGATGAACTACATCCGCTCGGTGGCCGAGCGGGTGCTCGGCCTGGGTCACCCCCACCATGGCTAACCCAGCCTCACCCCGGTTGCGCGAGGTGCTGGGCCAACTGGACTCGAGCACCGGGCCCGAACAGGAGCGACACCTGGTGGCCGAGGTCCACCTCGAATCCCGGCCCGCCCAAACCGAGGCCTGGCCCAGCTCCATTCACCCCGAGGTCCAGGCGGCCTTCCGTGCCGGCGGGGCCGAGCGGGTCTGGTCTCACCAAGCCGAGGCGCTCACCGCTCTGGCCGGCGGAGCGGACGTGGTCCTGGCCACCGGCACCGGCTCGGGTAAATCTTTGGCCGCGTGGGCTCCGGTCCTGTCCGCCCTGGCGGATTTCTCCGCCGACCGGCCCGTGTCCGAAGCCTGGCGCCTGTCGGAGCTGCGCCACAAACCCACGGCCCTCTACCTGGCCCCAACTAAGGCACTGGCGGCCGACCAGCTCACCCATTTGAACCAGTTGGCCAGCCACCTGACGATTCCCGTCCGCCTCAGCACCGCGGACGGGGACACTTCCCGCGAGGTGAAAGATTGGGCCCGGGCCCACGCTGACATCATCCTGTCCAATCCGGACTACCTGCACCACGTGCTGCTACCCGGCCACCAGCGTTGGGTCCGGTTCCTCTCTTCCCTCCGCTACATCATCATCGACGAGATGCACTACTGGCGCGGCCTGACCGGTGCCCACATTGTCCTGGTGCTGCGCCGGTTACAGCGTCTGGCTCGCCACTATGGGGCCGACCCCCAGTTCGTCATGCTCTCCGCCACGATTGCCAATCCGCTGGAGGTGGGCCAGCAAATGAGTGGACGCGAGCGGGTGGTGGCCATCACGGAGGACGGGTCACCGCAGGGCGCCAAGCACCTGGTGTTCTGGCAACCCGGGGTGCGAGACAACCCGGCCGGGGACGAGGCGGAGGCGGACGATCTGGCGCCGACGCTGCCAACCATCCGGGTTTCGGCCACGACCGAGGCGGCCGCCCTGTGCTCACAGTTTGTGGCCGAGGGGGCCCGAGTCCTAACTTTTGTCCGCTCGCGCGGAGCCGCGGAGACCGTGGCCGCCCAGGTGCAGGATCGGCTATCCTGGCTCGGCTGGAGCGGGCAGCAGGCAGCGGCCGCCTATCGCGGTGGCTACCTGCCGGAGGAACGGCGCGAACTGGAGGCCTCCCTTCGGTCCGGGCAACTGCGTTCCCTGGCCACGACCAACGCCCTGGAGCTGGGGATCGACATTTCCGGTCTGGACGCGACCATTACCGCCGGCTGGCCCGGCTCCCGCGCCTCCCTGTTTCAGCAGATGGGCCGGGCCGGACGGGCTGGGACCGACGGCATCTCCATCCTGATTGCGGGGGATAATCCGCTGGACCAGTACCTGGTTCACCACCCGGAGGAGATCCTGACCGAACCGGAAGCAAACATTCTGGACACGCACAATCCGTGGGTGATCGCTCCCCACCTGTGTGCGGCCGCCGCCGAACTGCCCCTGCGCGCGGATGAGCTCCCAGCTTTTGGCCTGAGCAGCGCGGACCTGCTGAACCAACTGTGCCAGCAGGACTACCTGCGGTACCGGTCAGACCGTTGGGTCTGGAACGCCACCCTGCCCGACTCTGCCCACTCGCTGACGAGCCTGCGCGGGGAGGGGGCGGACATACAGATTGTCGAGGTCGACTCGGGGCGGGTGGTCGGCACGGTTCCAAGCAACCGGGCGGATGCGGAACTGTTCCCAGACGCCATTTACGTCCACCAGGGGCACACCTATCACGTGCTGGAACTGTCCCCGTTCACCTCTGACGGAACTCAGCGAGTCGCGGTGGTCGAGAAACTGACCACCCGGTTCCGCACCCGCACCGCCAGCCACAAGTCCGTCACCATCATGAGTACCGAGGACACCTGGACTTCGCCCGACGGCCTGGTCACCTGGCACTACGGCAGTGTGGATGTGGGTGAACGGGTCACCGACTACGATCTGTTGCGCCTGCCCGGGCTGGAGTTCATCTCCAACCACGAACTGGCTTTCCCCGAGCGTTTCCTTCCCACCATGGCCACCTGGTACACGTTGGACCGGCGGGCCCTGCGCGAGGCGGGAATCGGCCCCGAGGACCTGCCCGGCGCCCTCCACGCAGCCGAGCATGCCGCCATCGGACTGCTGCCCCTGCTGGCTATGTGCGACCGGTCGGACCTGGGTGGCTTGTCGATCCCGGAGCACCAGCAGACCGAGCTGCCCACCGTCTTTGTGCACGACGGCTACCCCGGGGGAGCCGGATACGCCCAGCACGGATTCCACCACGCCCACCAGTGGGTTTCCCTGACCGCGCAAGCCCTGTCTGCCTGCCCGTGTGAGGACGGTTGCCCCGCCTGCATTCAGTCACCCAAGTGCGGTAATCGGAACCACCCCCTCTCTAAACCGGGCGCCCTGGCCCTACTGGAGTTTCTGGTCACTCACTCGCCAGTGGGCTGATCAGCTCACCGGTGCCGGCCGGCCCGGCCCGCGCCCGGGCGGGCACGCCCCAGCTCTGCCCCCACCAGACTCGCACCGACCCCTCGGCCCGAACCCACAGGTCCCCTTCCCGCGCAAAGCAGTCAACCAGCTCCACCCGGTTGGCCGCGGCCACCTCTTCCGCCACCGCGCACGGCCCCGACGGGTCCGCGGACCCAACCAGGGCCGAGGGGGCGCTGGCCGCTCCCGCCAGGGCGGCCAAGTCCACCGCCGCCTGCGTCTTGGTCCGCTCCACCTGGACCCCCAAAGCTGCGATCAGCACCCCACCTACCAGCAGCAGCGCCAGCGTCATCCCCACCGCGGTCACGGTGGCACTGCCACGCTCCCACACGTTCGGGTCTCCGCCGATGTTCACGGGGTCACCCCCGGCTCAACCACGGTTCGCGCGGAGCAGTTCAGCTGGCCAAAGGGTAGCCAGCCGAGGGCCGGGGCGGGAGCGCTGGCCTGCACTTCCACCCACCGCCCCTGCGCCACCACCTGCACCGCCCCGGCCACGTTCTCTCCCAGCGCGGCGGCCCGAGCTGCATCCCGTGCCCGCTGACACAGGTCTGCCTGCGCGCGAACAGTGCTCAACCCCGCCAGCAGGAGGGAGAAGACGAGCACCAGCGCGGTGACAGCGAACGCCGCTTCGACGGTGACCATCCCCGCCTCCCACTTGGAGCCTTCCCGCTGCCTCGGATCGATCACAGGCTCAGCGCCGTCTGGATGATGCTGGTGATCATGCCTTTGACCCCGCCCGATTTCAGGACCGCTACCAGCAAGCCCGCAAACCCGGCCGTCGCCACCGCAGCGGCGCTAAGGCGTACTTAGACGGGCCATTAGTTCAGCTTCTACCAAGGCGGCGCGTAGGTCGGCTAACTTGGCCTCGCACTCGGCTATCTCGCTCTGTAAGGCCTCGACCTCATAGGGCCAACTCCACCCGTCCATACCGCCAGGGTACAAGGAACGGGTGGGCGCTTGGGACATTCTCCAAACCAAGCACCCACCCGTTGGGGCAGTGATGAAGGGCCTGCCCCCGTCAGCGCGACTAGTCGCGCTTAGTCCATAGCTGCTGGAGCGCGGCGGCGTTCTCCTGCTCCAGCTCCTCAGCTAGTTCTTGTAGAAAGTCCTTGTCAGCCATTGTTCTGTTCTCCGTCCAGGCTCAGGGCCAGTAGGTCGCGGGCGCGGTCGGCTTGAGCTCGGGCTAGGTTACCCTCGTGCATGGCGGCGGCTATAGCCCGCTCTGCCGATAGCGTGTTAGCGCCGGTGGCGGCCTGCTGGGCGGCGTAGTCCTTGTAGACCAGCCAGGCCTCGCGGTGTAGGTCACCGGCGGCTTGAGCCTCGGCGCGGCTAGCGGCTAGATGGCGCTCCGCTCCCAGGCTGAGGGCGAACTCGTCCGGGGTCATGCCACGCGGCGCGGTTAGCCCGGCCTTAGCCTCAGTGACTAGGCGGTTCCAGGCGGGCTGCAACCAGGAATATTGCAGGCACCACTCGCCCTCGGCCGACAGCGTGCCTAGTGGCGGTTGCGGCCCCCAGCGCAACAACAGGCCATGCACTGCTGTTATCTCCGGGTCGTCCGGGTGGGCTAGGTATGCCTTGTTCAACTCGGTGGCTAGTTCCGGCGCGGCCCCAGTCATCACCGCTACCGGGCGGCGGTACACGGCCCTGGCGGTTTCTTCATGCAGCCGCTTAGCGTGGTCGTGTTGGGCGCGGGCGGCGGCCACCTGCGCAAAGCGCTGCTGGTAGTCCGGCAGGGCTAGGTCCTCCACCACGAACGGCGGCGCTTCTACCTCCAACTGAGCAAGGGCATCCATAGCGCTAGCCGTGGACTGGAGTACGTCGCTAACGGCGGCGGGCACGGTTAGCCCGTAGCGGTCGAACACCGTCAGCACTTGTACAATCTCGGCACTGGTAATGGACGTTCCCGACATCCAGCCGAAGTCCGGGTTAGTGAACCCACCCCGGCTTTCTATGGCGCGGGCGGTCTTGAGTGTGTCTTTCATGGTTACATTCCTTTGTAGTAGGTGCCGGTCCCTTTGAACCGGGCGGAGTTGGGTTGGACCATCGTTAGCGAAACGGCGTCGGCTCGGTCCGGGCTAGCGCCACCGCGCGCACGTATCTTGTCCTTGGGTTCAATCAGGATTCGCCCGCGTGAGTCCAGCAGGTAACGCTGGTCGGCTAGTTGGCGGGCTAGGGTGTCGTCGTCGGGGTCTAGGGAGATGAGTCCTAGGGCTAAGGCCTCCCGCGTGCGCCAGTAGCCTTCTGCTCGGGCGTTGGCGAACACCTCCGGGTCACTAGCGCGGCCCGCGGCAATAATGCCGTGCACGGGTACGCCGTTCTCCCGCAGCATGTCGGTCACGCCGCCACCTAGCCCGGTGTCGTCTACGTGAACCGTTGCCCCGGCGAACCGCTTAGACAGTTGGGTAAGAATGCCTGCGGTGTGGGTCAGGGACTCCCCCCGGTACGCCATAATCACCCGCACGGCCCACCCCGTGCGCACAGCGATAACGGTTTGGTCGTCGCCGTAGCGGGCAACGTCGCACCCAATCACTACTGGCAGCGGCGCTCCCACGGCCTCGCGGCGCTGGGCGGCTTGAATGTCGTCCCAAGTGAACAAGGCGTCTACGTTCTGCTTAGGGAAGTCCCCCAGCACGCGGGACGCATACGCGGCGGAGTCCTCCCCCCAGTTACGGCGGGCGTCGTCTACCCACTCCCGGCTAGGCAACACGGCCAGTAGGTCGTCACTCACCGGCTCACCCGTGAAGGCGGGCGTGCCGGTAACGGGAATGTGTACCGGGTGCCACCCGCTACCCGGAGCAAAACAGGCCTCAAACCGGCCCCCGCGCTCGGTGGGGTTGCCTATAGCCAACAGGCGGCTAGTGGCTGAGGTCGTCACGCCTTCTACTACGTCCCACATCTGGTCCGGCAGGCCGCAAGCCTCGTCCAATATGGCCAGCACATGCCGCGCGTGCAGGCCTTGGAACGCGACTAGGTCGGTGTCGGCGGGCTTACGGCCCAGCGCCACCAGTTGGCCGTCTATGCGCCAGGTAGCGTCTAGGCTTATCTCCCCCGGCAGCCCGAACCGGGCGTGCATGCGCCTAAGTTCTTCCCACAAAATGGCCGACACCTGGCGCTGGGTGGGCGCGGTAGTTACTACCAAGGCTGAGCCGACCGGCCTAGTCGTCACCCACCAGGCAGTCAGTAGCGCGGCGGTGTGCGATTTAGACACACCGTGACCAGCGCGGGCGGCGGTGCGGCGGTTGTCGCGCACGGCGGCCATAACCTCCCGCTGCTTAGACCACAACTCCACGCCGTGGCCCTCAGCCCAGGCGATAGGGTCATCAGCCGCTACGGACCCGGTTACGGCGGTGTCTATGTGGGCTAACAGGTCGCCCCAAGGGTTAGCCACGGCCACACCTAGCGCAAAGGTACGTGCCCGCCGTAGCGCGGGCGGTGTATTCCCCACACTGGCGGCACTCGTGGTGCTCGGCGCAAGCCGAATGTATCCACGGCCCGGTTACGCGCACATCACCGTAGAACTGGACCCGCTGAGTGTGGGAGTCTACCCCGGCGGTGTCTACCTCACCCTGCTTACCGCACACCCCGCACAGCCGGTAGTAGGGCTGGGTGACGGTGTCGTAACGGGCTACCTCCAGAAAGTGGTCCGGGCAGTAGAACTCGCCATCTATGGCGGCGCGGTGCGTGCCTATACCTGAGCAAGAAGGGCACCGGCGCGGCCCGGTTATCCCCTCCACCCGGTCCGCTACCAGCAGCTCCAGCGCGGGCCAGTCAGCCCACAGTGCGCACTCGTCGCCGTATGTGAGTTCGCCCCAGTAGCGGTACGGCGTAGCCAGCGCTCCAGTCACTAGGAACGGGCGCGGCCCGCTCACCGCTACGCCGCGCGGCGTTAGGCTCACCTTGCAGCGCGGGGCACGCTCGCGCACCAGCTGCTCAACTACTTTGTAGATCATTGTTCTATTTCCCTTCGAAGCATGGCGAGACGTCCCTCTCCGGAGCGATCGGCCTCGGCCTGTTGTAGTTGGTTGGGGAGCAGCCCCAAGGCATGGAGAGCGCCAGCGGCGGCCCCCGGCACCTGCGCTACCTGCTCGGGTGTGAGGTTCAGCGCCTCCAGTACGTCGTTGAGTACCTTCCACATCTGGCGGGCCTGACCCTCAGCTACGCGGGCCTGCTGAGCAATAACCAACTCGTCGGCCTTGCTAGACACCACCTGCTTAGCGCTACGGCTTAGCCGGTCCAGCCACTCCCCGTAGTCCCGCAACTGCTTAGCCGTGCCAGTACGGGGAATGTCGTTCTTCTCCATGAGCGCCACCACGGCATGAGCGCTACTAGCGGCGTGGACCAGCATGGCCGCCGGGGTAGCCAGCGGGCGGTCCGGGTCGTCTAGCGCGGCGTCGATTAGGTCTAGTTCCCGCTCGGCTAGGCGGCGCTGGGCGGCAGCCTTGACTACGGGTAAGCGGCCCCCGTGGTTGTAGCACACCGGCCCACCCTTGATAGCCCACTGGCTACAGCGCTTGCCGGTGCTGCGTACAATCCCGGTGCACCGCTCCTCGTCGGTTGGCGGTCTTACTGCTGCTGGCATAGTTCGGGGTCCTTTCGTTTAGCAATGTCGCCCACGGTTGAAGGCCACCAGCGGCCACCGCTCGGCGTAGGGACTCCTTGGGTGTTGAGCGCGTCGGCTACGGCCTGCAACGTGAGGCCAGCGCGGCGCATATCCTTGATCTGAGCAACAACAGCGGGCGGCACGCGGGACGGGCGGCCCATATGCTTGCCAGTCTCGGCTTTGATACGGGCCATACCCTCCCGCGTGCGCTCACCTATACGGCGGCGCTCCATCTCCGCGAAGGTCACCGTCACGTGCGCCATAGCGCGGCCCGTGACGGATGTGGTGTCTACGGCTAGGTCTAGGCAGACCACGTGCCAGCCTTGCCGCTCGGCGTCCTCCAGTAGCCGGGCGAAGTCCGCCACGCTACGGCTAAGCCGGTCCAGCTTGGCTACGGCCAGCACCTCAGCCCGGCCCGCGCGGAGATCGTCTAGTGCCTGAGCAAGCACCGGGCGGCCTTGCAGCGACTTAGCGCTAGCGGCGTCCTCCCGCCGTATCTCTAGGTCCCAGCCGTTGCGGGCGGCCTCGTCCTGTAGCGCGGCGGCCTGCACCTCTGGGCCTATCTCCTGCTTGTTAGTCGATACCCTGACGTATCCCAGAACCTTCATTAGTCGCCCCAATCTATAGAACATACGTTCGATTGGAACCGAACTATATACGTGAAGGGTCCCCTTCCGGTAACTCTTGTTATGGTCCCGGCTCCCGGTCTCGGGAACGTAACCAACGGACTCCCGCAGGCTCCACCCCTCTAAGGGCTTACCCTCCACCGGCTTACCCTCCACCGGCTTACCCTCCACCGGCTGACCGGCTACCCGGCCCCAACTCACCGGCCAGCCCGCCACCCGGCTACCGGGGTCAACTGAGCAAACAACCAGGTTCTTTTCCACCACCCCGTACGGCCGTACGAACCCTATGAATAGGGTTCTTCGTACGGCCACGCCGTTAGGGTCCGTATGGAGCCGTACGAAGCCATTCCCGTACGGGGTAAACCCGTGCCGTTCCAACGGTTTGTGGCCGTACGACTGCCACCCGTACGAAGCCGTACGAAGCCGTTCTCGTACGGCTCCCGTTCGACACCCCGTACGAAGCACTTTCGTACGGCTATTCGACATCGAAATCACCCCCGCGCTGCTGGCGGAACTTCACCGCTTTTTCTACGTGGTGCTCCTTCTTGAAGTAGCCCGGCTCCGGCTGGTTGTCGCGCACCCAGTTCCAGGTCTTGTTTATGCCTTGCTCGGGTGGCACGTCGTTGGTGTCTAGCCAGGCGACGCACTGCTGGACGCGGTCCTGCTCCTCCTCCTGCGAGAAGGTGGTTAGCCCGTCCTGGCGGGTCACCGCGATATCCGGCACGGACTCAACCGCGCCGGTACGGTCCTTGAGCACCTTGGTCCCTACTACGGTTCGCCCGTGCGACTCATAGACCTTGCTCAACTGGTACTCAAAGTCCACGTCGTCGCTCTTGCCCTTAGACCCGCGAGGGCCTTTCCTTATGTCCTTGCCGGTGTTGTCTAGGCGGACTACGGCTACGCCTTTGGCCTTCAGCCGGTCGCCCGTGAACTGTGTGTAGTGGCGGATGCTGGTGTCGTCGTTAGATTCGCCTTCCGTCACACGCTGGAAGGAGTCGATAAACACCACGTCACCGTCGCCTACGTCGTAGGCATCTAGCGCGGCCATGAGTTGGTCGCCCCCGTGGCGGGTGTCTAGTGGCGCGGCGTTAGGGAACGGCACCAGGTACAGCCACCCCGCTAGCGCCTCGGCGTCGGGCTGAGTTAGCCCGAAGGACTTTAGCCGGTCGTGCTGTTCGTCCTCGGGGTTCTCTTTATCTATGTAGAACACGCGGCGGCGCTTAGGTATGGGCATGCCCGCAAAGTCGGCCTCACCCCGCGCTACCGCTAGCGCTATGCGTAGGGCGATTAGGGACTTGCCCGTTCCGGCTGGGGCTACTAGCGCGGTGGCTGTCCCCTTGAACATCAGCCCTTCGACTACCCACTCACGCGCCGGGCGTTCGGGGTTCATAAGGCGCACCAGGTCTAGCGGCGCGTAAGGCGCGGCGGGCGGCTTACCGCCGTTGTCCAGCCAGCGCCGGGCTTCCTCCGTGAGCGCCTTGCGTTCGTCCTCGCGCCGTAGCCTCTCGATCTCCCGAGACAAGGCGTCGGCGGGGTCTGGGTCCGGCTCAGTCCAGACGGTGAAGTGGTCGGCGGGCGCATCCACGGCAGGCAGTCGCGCTTCCGCTACAGCCCAGGCCGACTCCCAGCTAGCCTCAAACTCGGCGCGGGTGTACGGCTCGCTAGCGGGCACAGCCGCTACCGCGTCCCACAGCCCAGCCCTAACGGCGTCCTCGGCTATGGCTCCAGCCTTGACGAACGACACCAGCGGCACCAGCGCGGCGTACACCGTAGCGTTACGGCTGCCCTCGCCACGGTCGGCTATGTCGCGGGTGGCCTTGCTCAGTATGGCCTCGGCCTTGGCGCGGTGTTGTGGGGTCACTAGGCCACCGGCGGACTCTGTTCGTTCCTTCTCGGGACGTTCGAGGCACGATCTAAGCCATGTATCGCCCGCTGGCGCTCCCACGTCCACGGTTTCCAGTTCGGTGTAGCCCTCGGTGGGCGGCATTAGCACGAATGCGCCTTTGGCCTGATAGTCAATGCCGGGCGCTAGTTGGCCCTTGGGTAGCCCTAGCGCGTCAATGTAGAGGTGCAGTCCACCGCTAGGCGTAGCGACCACGCGGCGCACCGGCGGCAACTTATCGAGCAAGGTGGTAACGTCCCCGCCGTTACGCGGGTCAATGTCCACCACGTCGCACACACCGCCGGTAACGTAGCCCAGCGCGTCGCCGGGATTGAGCGTTGCGGGGTCCACCTGGCCTGTGGTGTGTTGCCAGCCAGCGGGAGGGTCCCACTTGCCTTTGACCATCGTTCCCGGCCGCAGTCGGAAGGTTGGCGCGGCGTTCAATTGCGTTCACCACCACCGATGAGCAACATTGCCAACCGCTCACGCTGGGCGGCGCTAAGCGGCGGCGCGGCAGCCACAACCTTGTGGATCTGGCGCTCTAACTTGGCGGCTTCTAGTGCGGTGCGGGCGGCGGCTTCGGCTACTTGGTCGCCGTCCTTGACGGCGTTGGCAATAAGCGAGACGGCTTTGGCTACTGAGACAGTCACGAGGGGATTCCGTTCTAGGAATGCCTTCTCTCTGACTTGCGTCTGGCCGGTGGCCTCTCAGCGTTGGTGTCAGCGGTAAGACCACATCCGGAATACCGGAAGGGCTATCCCCCTCTTTTGTGCGAGGCTCACCCCCGCAGAAAGCGCGTTATGTAGTTGACGGCTTGAAGGTTACCCTGGCAACCTTCAGGTGCGCTACCACACTAGCGGGCTAGCCAGTGGCTCCTGTTGGAGTTCCGGACGAAAGTCCGGTTAGCCCTTCCAGGTAATCGTCACGGTCTCCAGCACGTCGGCCAGTGAACGCACGCGGCGGCCCATCCCCAGCGGCTGAATCTCCACGGTCATAAGCGTGTCCACCACTAGGCGGCGCTGCTCCAGCCCGGCCCCAGCCCACCACTCCCGGATGTCGTCCTCTAGTGCGCTAGGCGGTAACGGTGACTTACGCATGGCCTCGGCTATGCGGCGCTCGGTGGTCTCCCGCTCGGCCTTGATTCGGTCTAACGCGGGCTTAGCGGCCTCCCATGACAGCCCGTCCGCTAGCGCGGCGGCTAACTGCTCCTCACGCTGGTCTAACTCCGTGCGCAGACCCACCAGCACGGCTAGGGCTGGTCCCTCGCCCGGCGGCTCAAACAAGGCGCGGGCGTCCGGCTGAGTTAGCCGCGCTACGGCTAGCGCCTCCACGTAGGCGTCTATGTAGTCCCCGGCGCGGTGGAAGTGACCCTTGGGGCAACGGTAAGCGTGATACCACTCTTGCTCAGGGCTAGGTGTGCCGTCCCGGCGCGGGGTTGGGTGGTTGGTGGCGCGGGCTGATCGGGCGGGTGCACCGCACTTAGAGCAAGTAGCCAGCCCACCTAGCAGCCACTTACGGGCGGTGCCTTGGTGCTTGGGCTTGCGCTGTAGCAACGTAGCCCGCGCGGCGCGTAGTTGTTCCTCGGTGACTATCGGCTCCCACGCTCCCGCGCGGCAGTCCGCTAGGTCTATCTCGTGCGCCTTGCGCTCTCCCTTGCCGTTAGACAACGGCGGCAGCAGCGCGGCGTAGTACGGGTTCATCAGCGTGCGGCGCAGTGAGCCGGTGTGCCAACTACCGCCGTAGCGCGTCGGGCGGTTCTGTTCATTCAGAGTCTTAGCAATCTGATACAAGGGCACCCCGGCTAAGAACGCTTCGAACACATAGCGGATGTCCTTAGCCTCGTCCGGGTCCACCACGAACCGCGTACCGTTAGCGTCCCGCTCCTGAGCAATCACCCAGCGGTAGCCGTGGGGAGTAGAGCCGGGCTTAGGGTGGCCTTGGGCGTGGCGCTCCTGGGCGTAGCGCTTGCGGCGGGTCTCCTTGAGCCGAACCTCCCGCTCGGCCAGCAACACCAACTGCTTGAGCATGTAGTCGTCTAGCGCGGTGTCAATGCCCCCGCGCACCGTCACCACTCGCACGTCACGCTTAGGCTTCGTGATCTCCAGAACGTCGGTTAGCTGACGCGTTAGGCGGTCCACGTCGTTGGCTAGCACGGTGTCGGCCTCACCCGCGTCCAGCGCCTTGAGCATGGCGGCCCAGGCGGTAGTAGCGGCGCGGCTCTTGCTCCCCGAAGTATCGTTGTCCACGTACTCGGCTACCACCTGCCAGCCACGGCGGGCGGCCTCGGCGCGGCAATCGGCTAACTGCTGGCGAATGCCCTGGTCCTCATCGACCGACTGACGGGCGTATATGGCTACCTGCGGTGTGTCTTGGCTCATGCAGTTGAAGCCTACTACCCAAGTACGCTATTGCGCTACTGCGGCGGCAATGGCCCCGATGGCGTACTCCACGGTGGTTGAGCCTTCCTCCCAGCCGGCCTCTTCCAGATCTGGAGGATCAAGGTCCGGCCGAGGGCTGGCCGAAAAATATCGGCGGGCCAGCAGACCCCCGGAAATTGCCCGTTTCGTCAACTGCTCCTGAATCTGATTGAGCCTCCATCTGGCTGACTCTAACTGTGCATTCATCTTTCTTCTCCCATCAGTTGGGGCCCAAAAGGCCCACCGCGCCACCGGCCCGGTGTCCCAACTTTGGCGGCGCGGCTACTCCCCCTCAACCACCAATGCCTCCCAACTGGGGACAACTGCGCTCAAGTGGCCTGTGGAGGCGGCCCCGAAAACTGGCTGCTGCTGAGCCTGGAGGCTTCCACTTTCGGTTGTGCTAGAGCGGCCCCTGCTGCCCCAGCAGGGTAAAGACCAGCGGCACGATGCCCAGCACGATGAAGGCCGGCAGAAGCAGCAATCCGAGGGGCACCACCAGCTGCACCTCCAGTCGGCGGGCCGCCTCCTGGGCCCGAGCCACCATGTCCCGGCGCCGACTGGCCCCCAAGTGGGTGAGCAGCAGGATGGGGGAGATTCCTTCCTCCCACGCGGGGCGAAGCCCGCGCGCCAGCAGCTCCGTCTCCGGTGGAAGTGGGGTCCAGGCCTGCACCCACGGCGTGTCCAACACCAGTTCGCGGGCTATGCGATCAAGTTCGGGAACCTGCAGGGCCTCGCTTAGGGAGGTAAGCAGGTGAGGAATGGAGGAACCTCCACTCAAGCCTGTGCAAGCCAGGTCGCAGACCAGGGTGGACCCAATCTGGCCGGCCCCTTCCCGCTCGGCCCGGCGCACCAGCGCCCGGGTGCTGACGTGGCCCGCCCCCAAAAAGCCGGATCCGAGCAGCAGGCATCCCCACCCGAGCGGGCTGGACACCAACCAGACGACCGAGCCCAATCCCAGCAGCTGGGAACCAACCACCAGGAGGATCGGCAGGAGCGCCAGGATCTGAGCGGACAGGCGCGGTCCCAGGAACGCCTGTCGCTGGGCCGCTAGTGCCTGTCCCGCCTGAGCAATTGATTCCGCAATTAGTTCGAGCACCCCCGCCAACGGCGCCCCCACCAGGTGAGAGAAACGGCAGGCCGACCGGAGCGATCGCATTGAGTCTCGGGCCAACTGTTCGGAGCTGCGCTGCAGCTTGGACTCTGCCGCCTCTTTCAGGCTGCGTGGTGCCCCCAGTTCGTCCAACCCGGGAAATGGGCCCAGCCGTTCGGTCGGCCAGGCTTTCTCCCAGGCGGTTCCGGCCGGATCCCCGGCTCTCAGCCGGGCCGCCACCGCCAGCGCCAGTTCGGCCACTTCGCCCGCGGCCAGGTCACGCGGCTGGCGTCTCCGGCGCGCCAACCAGAACTCGCGGCGCTCCGCTGGCGGCTCGCCCTCGACCCCGATTCGGGCGGTTCTTCGCTGCAGCTCCTCCCTGAACTGGCGTCGGCGATGCAGTTGGCCCACCAGGCTCCAGGCAGTGAGCAGGAGGATCCCCCCGGCCATCCCCAGGAAGGCCAGGTCAATCGCCAAGAGAATCCTCGCCGATCAGCGCGGACAGCTGAGCTTCGGCCGGTCCCGCCCGGTACTCCCCTGCCGACCACTGCCAGGCGGGGGCGGTCACCAAGCCGTTTTCCTCCCGCAGCAGGCCCACCTCCAGCACCCGACGCTGCCCATCCGACCCCCGACCCAGATGCACCACCGCTTGGAATGCCGTGGCTACCTGCGTGGTTAGCACCGATTTGCTCAGCCCGGCCAGTTGGCCCAGGGCGACCATCCGCGATGGGACGGCCGCCAAACTGTTGGCGTGCAGGGTGGTAAACCCACCCGAGTGGCCCGTGTTGAGGGCGGACAGCACCTCGCGCACTTCGGGTCCGCGGCACTCCCCGAGCACCAGGCGATCCGGTCTCATCCGCAGGGCCGCTCGAACCAACTCCACCAGCGTCACCTGCCCGACCCCTTCCACGTTTGCCTGACGCTCCTGCAGGTGGACGACGTGCGGGTGGGTGGGGAACAGTTCGGAGACCTCCTCAATGCAGATGATTCGCTCAGCCTCGTCGACTTCTTGTAGCAGAGCCGAAAGTAGCGTGGTCTTTCCGGCACCGGTGGCGCCGCTAATCAGCACCGAGACTCGGTTTTTGACCAGCCCCGCCAGGACCCGGCCCAACTCCGGGGTGCAGGTGTCCAGTTCCACCAGCTGAGTCAGGGAGTAACCACCCCGGCGCAGTACCCGCAATGAGATCAGCGGCCCCTCCCGACTGAGCGGAGGAAGAACCGCGTGCAGGCGGATGTTGTCCCCCAGAAAAGCATCCACCAGCGGGGAAGCGTCATCCAGTCGCTGCCCGGCCGCCGCCGCCATCTGCACGGCCAGCCGCCGGGTGTCGAACTCGCTGAGTCGTTCCAGTTCCACCCGCTGGCACCCGCTCCCCCTATCCACCCAGGCCTCGGTCCCGTTTATCAGCACGTCGGTGACGTCAGGCTCACTGAGCAGGTCAAAGAGCTCGCCGCTCATCCCCAGCTGACCGGCCCGCAAAGACCGCCAACTGAGAGCCCGATCCGCCGCTCCGGACGCAGTCTCGGCCCGCTGCACCACCGCCGACACCGGGGTGGTTCCGACCGCCACCTCCCGGCGCATCCAGCGCAATCCCCGTTCGGCAGGAACCTGTTTTGATCCGCCCACTAGCCCACCTCCGCCCAGATCCGGCGGAGTTGACGCTGCCCCCGGCGGGAGTGCGGCGGGAAGAGCCGCTGCACCGGCACCGACCACCGCTGGGCCACCAGCAGCAGTTCCTCTGACACTCGGCCCCGACACAGTAGCCCGCTGGGCAGCCAGGGCGCAGGTGAGGCCGCCAGCAGGTTGACCAGGCGGAGGGAGTCCTGTTCCCCACCGCGACCGAGCAAGATCAGACGTGTCCGCCGGTTCAAGGCGGTACTTTGCAGCAAAAACCGAGCCAATGCGGGCGTCCATCGACCCGCATCCACCACCGCATCGGTCCGGCAGATCCCCAGCAGCGCCGCCACCCGCGGGTCACCAACCGTGACCGGGTCATCGGGCAGAGACTGGACCCCTCGCCTGGAAGCGATCCGGCCGCTAAGGCCGTCCAAAGACCCAACCAGGGGCGGATCGTCCGGATCCACCAGTCCCCAGTGCCAATCCCCCGGGCGCACCTGCTCGGATGGGGGTTGGCCCGAGGCGTCCAGCAGCAGCGCCTCCCCCAACTCCGCCAAATTTCGGGCCGCAGTCGAGACCCCCACCCCACCCTGCCAGCCCGCCACCACCAGGGTCCGACAGGCAGTCCGATCCCGGCCGGCAGCCTCCCTTGCCAGGAGGCGAGCCAGCTGGGGCCCGTCGCGCGGCAACTGCAGGTCGGTGTCCTCCCCGGGCAAACCCACGCGCACCCACCGACCAGCGGCAGGCTTCGCTCCCGAAGCCACCAGCACCAACCCCGGATCCGGACCGGTCACCGCACTGGCCCGAACCACCCGGACCCGAGCCAACTGGGCCACCTCAGTCACCAGTTGGGCGAGCTCATCCCCCGCCCCCAGCAGGGTCACCGGGGGCAGCACATCATTTTCTTCAGCCATGGGGCCAGTTCACCGGCTCGGTCCCGCCGGCGCCAGCCTCCACCAAGCCTTCTGTGGATAAGCCCCAGGTTTACGGGCTGTGGGCAGCGTCTAGGGGGCCAGCCGGCCCGCCTGCACCTCCCGAGCCACCTGCTGCCCCACCTCGCACCCGCGCACCACGGCATCGGCCACAAACTGGTCCCACTCGGCCGATTCGCCCGCCCGTAGCTCCGCCAGCGCCAGCTGATACCGCGCCCGCTGTTCAACCGCCAGGGCGGTCAGCACCGAGACCGCGGTCGGCTCCACCCCCCGCTGAGCCAACACCAACTTGGCCGTCAAGATCCCCATCAGCTCCGAGCCAACTTCGAAGGGTTCCAGTACCGTCAGGGCCGCCCACGCTCGTCCTGCCAGGGTGAGCGCCGGCTGGGTGTCACCCTCCAATCCGGCCAACAGCTGCCCCCACTGGGTGGGGTCGCGCGGAATGGTCAGCTGAGCCGTATCGGCCAACCCCACCTCGGCCAGGTAACCGCCGTAATCCCGCTGCATTCCCGCCAGGCTCTGGCGTAGGCTCAGCCCCGACGACTTGGCCGGCCCAAGCCCGGAGCGCACGTTCAAAGGGGGCAGGCCCGACACGATGGTCCAGGTGGCCTTCCAGGCTCCAAGCGCCACCGCCAAATCCGGTCCCGGCCGACCCTCCTGGCGCCCGGTCACCACCACCGCCCGCAGCTGGGTGGGCGACACGCGGGCCCCGGCTAGGAGAGCCAACCCGCAGGCCTCCCGGATGGCCGACTCGGCCCGAGCCTCCTCCCACCGGCGGCGCAAACCCTCGGCGAAGCGCAACTGTGCACACGCCTCGTGGACCTCGTCGACACTCATGTTGGCTCCCGGTCTGGTTTCAGGGCGGTTACTCTTGTCCTATGAAGGATATGCCAGTTGACGCGTCCCCTTCCTCCCCGGTGGACGAGGCGGAGGCGACCCGGTCGGGGGAGCCCGCCGAGCGGCTCCTGGCGTTGCCCGTCACCTTCAACCCGTCGAACCAGCTCCGACTGCGCGAGGCGGCCCTATCGTTCATCCTCACCCCGATCGCCTTCGTCATCATGCTGGTGGCGATCAACTCGCTGCTGACCTGGACGGCCGTGGGGCAGCCCCTGTCGTCTCCGGAGGGGTCGATGGGGTTGGCGCTCGCGGGCATGCTGCTGTTTCGGATCGGCTCCTCCGTCACCCACACTTCCGCCGGAATCATCACGTCGGCAGTGTGGACGGCAGTCGGGTTGATCGTCTACGAGATTCTGGCTTCCGGGGTGGGGCTCGGACTGCTTTTTAGCCTGGCCGAGCCGGTCCTGCCCGGTCGGGTCACCGGCGCCCTCGCCCTGCTGACCCCGCTGGCGTGGAGTGAGTTCCCGCTGCTGCTGGTAACCATTGTGGCCGGGGCCGTCCTGGCCACCCGGGTGGCCCGCCACCAGCGGCGCCACCTGGCCGAGCTCGGCACCCTCGACCGACCTACCGCCAGTTCCCGTCAGGGCGGCGGGCTGCTGGTGCTGAACCTGGCCGCGGCGGCGGTCGTCTGGATGTCCCTGCTGGAGCTAGCCCCCAAGGATGTGTCGCAGGTGGCAGTCTACGGATCGCAGGCGCTGGGAATGGTCCAACCCGAGCTGGGTTCGGTCCTGGCCGCCATGGTCGGGCTGGCGATGCTGACCGTCTCCAGCGGGTGGTCACTGTTTTCCAGCTCCATCGTCACGGTGGTAACCCTGATCATTCCGTCGATGCTGATCTTCCCGGTCACCACCTCGCTCACCGGCGCGGTGGCCACCCCGGGAGCTCCCGTCGCCACCTCCCTGGCCCTGGCCGCTCCGCTGGTGGGTGCCCTCGGGATCGTCATCGTCTGCCTGACCTGGGCGCTGCACTGGGTGCAAACCTGTCGGACCACCGAGGTGACGGTCAGCGACTAGCCGCCCGAATTCCACCCAATCACCGATTGAACCCGCTAGGTTGGCTTTGAAACAGGAGGTGCCCATGTCCCAGGAAGACCGCGACAATCTGGCCGATTCGGAACACGAGGTCACAGGAGACGACTTCGTGAGTTTGGATGAAGCCGTTACCGACGACGCTGCCGCCGCTGAAGAAGCGGACCTGGTGGGCTCGGCGAGTCCTCTCGCCGCCGACCACAGCTCGCCCGAGCCGACCCCAATGACCGCCCCCACGCCGACTCCCCCGGCCCAGCCGACTTTTGACGAGTTTGCCGAGGAAACTTCGGTGTTGGACGCCGGTTTTGCGGCCCCGCACCGCGACGACGTCGAGCCGGAGCCAGAATCGCGCGATGTGCTCAGTGGCCGCGAGGCAACCCCGGTGGTGGCCGAAGACGGGGAGACCCTGATTGCCACCCCGCGGGACGACGACCCGACCAGTACCGGGGTGATGCGCCGCTCCCTGTTCGGCTCGCCCGCACCTGCCGAGGCCCCCACCCAGGCGATTGCGCCCAGCCCGATGACGGATGCCACGGCTCCCACTACTCCGGCCACTCCGGCCGCCCCGGCCACCGGCCACACCGCCACCGCCGAGAATCCGTTTGCTCGGATCTTTGACGAGGTGGACCAGCCCGGCCAGGTCAACTACGAGGGCCTCAGCCCGGAGGCGGCCCTCCTCGACGGGGCCACCATCTTGCCGGAGGTCCCCTCGCGCCAGCCCTCGCGTTGGCTCTCCGCGATTGCCTTCATCCTGCTAAGCCCCGTGGCCTGGTACCTGCTCAGTGACGCCGCCGGCCGCCTCGTCCTGGCCAACAACGCGCCCTGGCAGACTGGCCAGCTAAACCCAGCCGCCCTGGTGGAACTGCTGGGGGGACTGGCCGTGCTGGTACTGCTAGCCGTGGTGGCCGCCCAGTCCAGCCTGGGACTTTACCTGGCCGGGGCCGTGTTCACCGTCCTCGGAGCCCCATTCATTGTGGCCCCCACCTGGACGCAGGATCTCATCAACAGCGCACTGGTTGACCCGCTGACCCGCCTGGGTCCGTTTGGCGAAAACGCCCTGTTCTACCTGCAGTTCACCGGCGCCACCGGGATACTTTTCTCCGTTGGGGTGATAATGATAGTTAGCGGCTGGGTGGTGACTCGGGTCCGGCGGAAGGGTCGGGCTGAGGAGGCACTGCGCGGCGAGGTCGCGGCGATCAACCCGAACGGCCTCCAGGCCCGCTGGGCTCGCAAGGCCACTCAGCTGGAGGGCAAAAACTAGTTATCCCCAAGGAAAGGACCACCTGATTGGACGCGGCGGTATCGGTACGTGAGCCGGGAGAGTGGTCCCACCACAATGTGAGCGCGTCGGGGGTCGCCTTCCACGTTGCCACCGCGGGGACCGGGCCGCACACAGTGCTGCTCCTGCACGACTTTCCGCTGTTCTGGTGGTCTTGGCGCCATCAGCTTCCCGCCTTGGCCGCGGCCGGGTACCGGGCGGTGGCGCTGGACCTGCGCGGCTATGGTGGATCGGATTTCCAACCCGGCGAAGTCGACCTGACCCGACTGGCGATGGACGTGACCGGGGTGCTGAACGCGCTGGGCGCCCCCTCCTACACGCTGGTGGGTGCCGGCATGGGCGGAGCGGTGGCCTGGATGATGGCCCACCAGCACCCGCAGGGCCTGACCTCACTGGTGGCGGTTTCCTCACCGCACCCGCGCAGCCTCTCTCCCCGCGGGATTCACCGCGCCACCTTCACCGGCAAACGCGGTCGCTACTGGCGCCTGCCCCGGCGTGGACCCAAGCAACTGCAGGACGGCACCCTGGTCAGTCAGCTTCTCTCCGACTGGTCCCACCCGGACCATCGCGAGCAGATGGCTCAGCTAGCCCCCAGCTACAGCGCGCCCATGAAGCGGCATTTCGCCGCCGAGTCGGCCTGGGAGACCCTGTGCGCCACCCGGAAGGTGCACCTGGATGAGCGCCGGGTCCTGGCCCGCCCGATCACGGTGCCGGTTTGGACCGTTCGGGGCCAGGCCGATCCGCTGGTGCAGGCCCGCTCGGTCGCGGACGATCCACGGTATGTTGCCGCCCGGATCCGCCGCCACGAAGTGGAAGGGGCCGGCCGCTACCTGACCGAGGAGGCGCCCGGCGAGCTGACCCAGATTCTGCTGTCGCACCTGGACGAGGTGGCCCCGCGCTAGTTGGAAGCACCGCCTCGTCCGGTCCTGGGCCTCGGGCTCAGATCAGCTGAGGGCAAATGTCCACCAGCGGACAGTTCTCGCAGTCGGGCCCGCGCGAATGGCACACTTCCCGTCCTAGCAGGATCAGCTGGTGGCAAAGTTTGGTCCAGGGCGCGTCGGGCAGGAGCGCACGCAGGTCTGCCTCCACTTTGAGGGGGTTCTGCTGGGCCGTCCACCCCAGCCGCCGACTCACCCGCCCCACATGCGTGTCCACCGTAATCTCCTCGGCCCCAAACCAGTTGCCGAGCACCACGTTGGCTGTTTTTCGACCCACCCCGGGCAGACTCACCAGGGCGGAGCGCTCGCCGGGCACCTCGCCCCCAAAGTCGGCCAGCAGCGTGGCGGCCAATCCGAGAAGCTGGTCGGCCCGGCGGCGAAACATCCCGAGCGGGCGCAAAATCGCCTCCAACTCGGCCCGGTCCGCCCCCGCCAGCGCCGCCGCATTCGGGTAGCGAGCAAAGAGCGCGGGACTGATCTGGTTGACCCTGACATCGGTGGTTTGTGCCGACAGCACGGTCGCCACCAGCAGCTCGTAAGCGTTGGAAAAATGCAGCGCACACATCGCATCCGGGTAGGTGGCCTCGAGGCGGTGGACAACTTCAGGAGCGGGAGCGGGCCGAGGCGCCGGTGAGCTGGTCATCCTCCGATGATAGCCACGGGGACATTCCGCGAAGAATCTGGCGCACACGCTAGGGAAAAGTGGGCCAACTCAGTTAGACTCATTGAGGATAAGGGTTTCTGCTCACATTCGAGCAGGTTGCCTCGGATCGATACACCAAGCAGAAATGGAGTTGGAGCAGATGAGCATTGACGACCAGTTCATTAGCCGTGTTCCGCTGTTCGCCGGGCTGAACGAAGAGCAGTACCAGGCGCTAGCGGCGCGAACCGGCACGGTCTCCCTGCGCCGGGGGGAAGTGCTGTTCGAAGAGGGCGAGCGGGGCGACCGTCTTTTTATCGTCACTGAAGGCAAGGTCAAACTGGGCCACACCTCCGAAGATGGACGCGAGTCGCTGCTGGCCATTTTGGGCCCGGGCGAGATGATTGGCGAGCTGACCCTGTTCGATCCGGGACCGCGCTCCACCACCGCCACCGCCGTTTCTCCCGTCTCGATGCTGGTGCTGGAGCACCGCGACCTGATGGAGATCCTGGACGTCAACCCGGAACTGGCCAAGCACATGCTCCGCGCCCTGGCCCAGCGTCTGCGCCGCACGAACGAGTCGCTGTCGGACCTGGTCTTCTCCGACGTGCCCGGCCGCGTGGCCAAGGCGCTGTTGGACCTCTCCGACCGCTTCGGCACCGTCACCGACAACGGCGTGCACGTGCCGCACGACCTGACCCAGGAGGAACTGGCTCAGCTGGTCGGGGCCTCGCGCGAAACGGTCAACAAGTCGCTGGCTGACTTCGTCTCCCGCGGATGGATCCGCCTGGAGGGCCGCGCCGTCACCCTGCTGGACGTCGATCGCCTGTCGCGCCGCGCCCGGTAGACTCAGACTGGAAGACCGCCAGCCCATCGTAGTGGGGGCTGGCGGTCTTTCTTTGTCTGTCGGGGGCTACTGCGCTTTCGGGCGCTTCATGTAGGCCACCACATTTTCCGACCCGGCGGGACCGGGAACTACCTGGACTAGCTCCCACCCGTCCTCACCCCACTGGTCAAGAATCGCCTTCGTGGCGTGGACGAGCAGAGGCACCGTTGCGTATTCCCATTTGTTCATGGCGTCAGTTTAGCCAGATTCCCGCTAGGCGCAATCACGCATCCGCGCAAAGACCCGGGGGATCCGGTTCTGCCGCAGCTCCTCGGCGAGGCCGTCGTCGGAGTGGAGCAGCCAGCTGTACCAGTCCTCCACGTCATGGTAGTGACGCAGGATGGCCCGGCGTTCCCGCTCGGTCAGCCCGCCCCACACGCCGAAATTGGCTTCCGTCTGCAGTGCGTCAGCCAGACACTCGATGCGCACAGGACAAGCTAAGCAGCGTTGGCGAACCTGCCGCTGCGCCGCACCCTGGACAAATAGAGCGTCGGGCTCACCGCCGGCACACACCGCTCGGTCAACCCACCTACGGTCGATAAGACTAGTCGCTTGAGTCATCTTCCCTCCCGTGCTACCTAGTTCCCGTGTCCAGCCCCACGACAATGTGAGAAATCGCCTTCGATTTGGACTATCTGTCTACCACGTTATCAGGTCTTCTAGCTAGGCTAGAAACCATGGTGGAGAATTCCGAGCAGCCCAGAGCAAAACGAGCCGCCCGCAGCATGACGATTATCCAGTTTTCAGAAGGGATTATCGCCTTCCTGGTCCTGGCCGCGCTGATTGGCGTGCTAGCCGCCGGGTTCCTGCTCCCGGTGGTGGGGGCGGCCGGCGCCGCGGTCAAAGCGGGCCCCGCCTCCTTCGACGAGATTCCGTCCGATTTGGAGCTGGTCACCCCAGCGGAAGAATCGCGGATGCTGGATGCGGACGGCAATGAGATCACCCGTTTCTACTCCCAGCGTCGAATCATTGTGGCTTCGGATCAGATTGCCCAGGTAATGAAGGACGCCATCGTTTCGGTGGAGGACCGCCGATTCTACGAGCATCACGGGGTTGACCCCGACGGGCTGGCCCGGGCCGCGATCAACAACCTGGGCGGAAACGCCACCCAGGGCGCCTCGACCATTACCCAGCAGTACGTCAAGAACATGCTGGTTGAACGAGGGATCCAAGCTGGCGACCAGGACCTGATTGATGAGGCCCAGGAGCAGAGCACTGAACGTAAGCTCCGCGAAGTGCGCTACGCGATGGGGCTGGAAGCGCGGATGACCAAAGATGAGATTCTGACCGGATACCTCAACATCGCCCCGTTTGGCCCGACGGTTTACGGGGTCGAGGCGGCCGCCCGCCAGTACTTCTCCCAGTCTGCTTCCGACTTGAGTTTGGCTCAGGCTGCCCTCCTAGCCGGCATCACCAACTCGCCCGTGGAGTACAACCCGCTGGTTAACCCCGAAAAGGCTCAGGAGCGCCGTGATGTCGTCCTTCGAAGCATGCTGGACGAAGACAAGATCACCCGGGACGAGTACAACGAGGCTAAGGCCATGAACGTGGTCGACTACCTGAAGCCCGACAACCGGACCGAAGGCTGCATCGGGGCTACCGGCTCCATGGGCTACTTCTGCACCTACGCTCTGGAGGAACTGCTGTCCGACCCCGCCTACGGGGAGACTCGCGCCGAACGGCTGCACCTGCTGGAGACCGGCGGCCTGGTCATCCGGACCACGATTAAACCGAAGCTCCAGGCCGATGCCTGGAACACCGTGACCGGGACCGTGCCGGTGATGGACGAGTCGGGCGTCAATACGGCCATCGTGTCGGTGGTGCCCCAAACCGGGCAGATTGTGGCGATGGCCCAGAACACGAACTTTGGCCCCCCGACCGAGGCCGAACCGCGCAACAGCGAAGTCAACTTCAACGTCTACCAGAATCGAGGGGGCGGGACCGGCTTCCAACCCGGCTCCACCATGAAGGTGTTTACCTTGGCCCAGTGGTTCAAGGAAGGCAAGGGCGCCTACGACAGCGTCGGGTCCAACAACCGTGACTATCCGGCCGGCTCGCTCAAATGCCCCTCCAACCCGGACTTCTACACCGGAGACTTCCGGTTCGACGACCTGGCCGGCAAGGACGGGCCCCATTCGGTGCTGGACACGATGAAACTGTCGATCAACCAGGGGATCGCCTCCATGGCTTCGCAGGTTGATTACTGCCAGATCTTCCAGCGGGCCGCCGAAGCCGGCGTGGTCGACGTCGATGGCAACGCGCTCAGCCCCAACAACCCTTCGCAGATGATCGGCGGCGACACCGGGGTCTCGCCGCTGGCCATGGCCACCGCCTACGCCACCATCGCCAACAACGGGATTCGGTGCCAGGCTACCGCTCTGACCGAGGTGTCGGACCGGGATGGGAACCCGATCAAGACCTACACCCCCAACTGCACCCAGGCGTGGGACACCAAGGTGGCGAACCAGGTGGCCACGGTCCTAAAGCAGGTGGCCAACTCGTACGACGTCTACCTGAGCCGGCAGTTCGGCGCCAAGACCGGAACCACCGACGACAACGCCAACACCTGGATGGTTGGCTTTGTCCCCCAGTTGGCCACGGCCGCCTGGGTTGGCACCGCCCAGAACTCTTCCCGCCCAATTCAGAACATGTGGATCAACGGGCAGTACTACGACTCGATCTACGGTGGCACCTTCGTGGGTCCCATATGGACGACCTATATGGAGGAGGCCATTACCGGTACCGAGGTGATCAACATCCCGGACGTCTGGATCGGAAACAAGCCACTACCGCTGCCCGTGCCGAAGACGGAAGAGGAAAAGAAGGAATCCGACCAGACCCCGACCAACCAGGGCAACCAGGGTAACAACCAGAACAACCCGGGCCAGGGCACCGGGGGAGAGCAGGACGATGATTAGGCGAGTTCCCGACTTGGGAGCGACCTTTCAGGGGAGCCTGGTTGAAACTGGGCGCCAGCCCTCCATCGTGCCGCCAAGGGTGGTGGGGGCCATGCGCCGCCTCGCCCTCACCGGAGCCATTGCCACCGGGTTGAGTCTGGGGACACTCGCCTACGCTCACTGGGAGAGTCGCCAACCGGTGTTGCGCCGTTATCAGATTCCGGTGGCCCCGCGTGAGGGCTTCACCAGACTGCGGATCCTCCACGTTTCAGACCTGCACATGTTTCCCGGGCAGGAGTTCATCACCCGGTTCCTGCGCCAAGTCAGCGAACGCGAAGAGATCGACCTGGTCATCTCTACCGGGGACAACCTGGGCGATGCGGACTCGCTGGACCAGCTGCTGGCCGCCTACGAACCCCTGCTGGCCTATCCGGGGGCATTCGTGCTGGGCTCCAACGACTACTACTCGCCACAAACGAAGAGCTGGATCAGTTACCTGAAACCCAATCGGTCCGCCACCGCAACCAAGCGTCATCGACGGACGGTCCCGGACCTGCCGTGGATGGAACTGGTGGAGCACCTGGGGGCGGCCGGCTGGAAAGACCTGTCCAACCGGTCAGATTCGATCCTGGTGCAGGATCAAGCACTGACCGTGGCGCTGATGGGGGTGGACGATCCGCACATTCGGCGCGACCGGATGCCGACCCCGCCCGCGTCCTGGCTGGAGCCCGGTGCCGTGCGGCTGGGCCTCACCCACGCCCCCTACCTGCGGGTGGTGAACGAGATGGTGCGCGAGCAGGCCGACCTGGTCCTGGCCGGGCACACCCACGGCGGTCAGGTCCGCGTGCCGGGGCTTGGGGCCGTGATCACCAACTCTGATCTTCCCCGCCAGTACGCCTCTGGGATGCACGTCTGGGGGGACCAACCTGCTGGGTCCGGGCCGTCCTGGCTGCACGTATCGGCTGGGCTGGGAACCTCCCCCTTTGCTCCAATTCGGTTCGCCTGCCCGCCGGAGGCCTCTCTGATCGAGCTGGTGCCGGCTGACTGAGGCCGGGCTTGGGCCGGGTTGACCTGGACTTGGGCGCGGGCTTGGTTGGGTGCGGGCTTCTGTGGATAGCAACACAAAGTGCAGATAACCGGCAGGAAGTTTGGTCGCATCTGACTGGCCCGGCTATACTGATTCACGCACACGGGGTGTGGCGCAGCTTGGTAGCGCGCTTCGTTCGGGACGAAGAGGTCGCAGGTTCAAATCCTGTCACCCCGACTCGTGGATGACCGCGAATTCTTGCCACGGCAAGGGTTCGCGGTTTTCTTTTGCCCCGGGGCATCGCGCGCGGAAGGCTGGGCCTGGCCATTGCGCGCCAGGCTTCCCACTGACTCCCGACACTACAGGTCATCTTCGTATCGGAACGTCGGTAAACAGGGATACCGGCATGGATGTGTGTTTTTACTCGGGCGTGTTGGTCATGGGTTGTTTAGTGGTCGTCCGGCCCAGCCTTTTCTGGTGTAGAGGCCTTCTTCGCTGCTGAGGCCGGTGTCGTGTTGCTTGGGTCCTAGGCGTGTGGTCGTGCGGGGTTTTTTGGGGATGAGCCTTCGGGTGGGTTCACCGGCAGCATGCCAGGCTTTCAAGATTTGCTTGGGGGTGTCAGGGTTGTGGGTGTAGGAATGCAGGACCCGTTCGATCCCGCAGGTCAGGTGGTCTTCAGATAAGCCTGGGTGGTGTTTGATGACCCTCTTGACTTGGTGGTTCACGGATTCCACAGGGTTCGTCGTGCGTTCTAGTGCCTGTTTGGCGGTGGTGAGGTAGGCGAAGAGATCGCCAGCCTTGTAAAGGCGGTTGAGTCGATGGTAGACGCGGCGGTCTCGCTCGTGGGTGTACCACCAGCCCGTGGGTTTCTTGCCCCGGGATGCAGCCTCTAAAGGGTTGTCACGCGCGTAGGTGCGTTCTTTCAAATATGCGGAGTATTCGGTGTGGAAGGCAGCAAGAAGAGTAGCCCACTTGGCTGCCTCGGTCTTGCTGGTGACCTTCAGGAGGGCTCTGGATAAGCCAAGGAGGGCCTTACCTGCCATGGTCTTCGGATTCTGGGTCAGGTCGCGGGTGTTGTTGCGGTGTACGTGCAACAAGCACCGTTGAACGGTGGTTTCTGGCCAGTGTTCCTTGATGGCTTTCAATGCTCCTCCTGCCCCGTCAGTAGTCACGGCCAGTGGAGGGGGGATGCGGGCCAGGAGCTTGCCGTAGGCCGCGCTGTTCTCGCTGTGGCACCACTGCCACGCAACTACGAGCCCGGTGTTGCTGCGAGCGACTAGGAGGCACCAGCCGTAGGCCAGGTAGGTCCCATCAATGAAGACCTGCTCGTGAACCTCACCCGTGAGGGGCGGGGCAGGGATAGGTATCCTCCAGCACCAGGCGATGTTTTTCCTGAATGATCGGCCTGTCTGAGTGCCATCGATACTGGATTGCGTGTCATGACCTGTCACCCAAGAAATGAACTGTGTGAACTGGGATAGTTCTATCTGGTCACGGCGCGTCTTAGTGGTACTAGCTCCCAACGAGGAGCAACGCCAGCGTTGCCTACCAGCACTGGTAGTGCCGTTACGAACCAGGCCAGGCCAACCACAGACCTGGCACTTCTTTGTTGATGCTGGTCTTCCCATGTTTCCAGGCCATCAACCCCGGACCCAACACACAAATCAGCGATGTCAAGGACCAGCCCGACATTATGCTCCCAGACCATAAAAACCAAGACTTTCCCGCACCAAGACAACGGAAAATCCAAGATAAAAACACACTTCTATGCCGGACTCCCGGTAAACATATGCAAACGCTGGCGAACTTGGGGCTGAGGGGTCGGTTGGAGCCTAATCGTGCCACTTTTGCCAGTACTTGGATACGTTTGCCAGAACCTGAGACTGGCAAACATACGCAAACGCTGGCAAAACCATGCCCGCAAGGGCTAAACCGAGCCTGCTCCCAAACCTTTGCCAGCACTTCGCAACCTTTGCCAGCAATCCCTCACCTGCACACGCGGCACCTGCTTAGGTGGCCCGCACTTTCACCGAGCGGCATCCCGGGGTGCGCTAACACAGCTGCCCCGCCCGCTAGACGCCAAAAGGTCGGGCCCACCGCGAGGGTAGGCCCGACCGATGCTTCGACCCGGAAGTTATCCCTTGACGGAACCGGCCATGAGGCCGCCAACAAAGTACTTGCCGAGCAGGATGTACACGATCAGGGTTGGTGCCGAGGCAATCAGCGCCCCCGACATTGATGCCCCGTAGTCGGCCATGATCGACCCGTGGGCCAGGTTGTTCAGTGACAGCGTCACCGGCCCGGTCTCGGTGTTGGTCAGGAACAGCGCGAAGAGGAAGTCGTTCCACGCGGAGGTGAACTGCCAAATCAGCACCACGACGAAGCTGGGAATCGAAATGGGCAGGACCACCGAGAAGTAGGTTCGGAGCATCCCCGCCCCATCGACGCGGGACGCCTCGATCAACTCGTGCGGAATCGATTCGTAATAGTTCCTGAAGATCAGCGTGGTAATCGGAATGCCGTACACCACGTGGGCCAGGATCAGGGTGGGAATCCCCTGAGGCAGACCGAGGGTCAGCACCATCTTCATCAGCGGAATCATCACGGCCTGATAGGGGATGAACATCCCAAACAGGATCAGCGTGAACACGACATTCGCCCCGGGGAACCGCCACCGAGAGAGCACGAACCCGTTCATTGATCCGAGCATCGCTGAGATCAGCGATGACGGGATGACCAGCATGAAGGTTCGTCCTAGTGGAGCCGCCAAGGCGTCCCATGCCCGAGCCCAGTTCTGCGTTTCCCAGACTTCCGGCAGGAACCAGGTTCGAGACGGATCCGCCTCTCCCGACCCCTTGAACGAGGTGACAATCAGGACGTATACGGGAATCAGGACGATCGCCATGGAGACGATCAGCAGCAGGTAGCGAATCGCGGTCGCACGCGGAGTAGTCCCGGAACGATCTAGCTTCTGTTTATTCTGCTTGTTTCCCTCTCCAATGGGAGCGTTGGGGAAGACTTCAGTTGCCGCCACAGTCGTCATCTCATCGCCTCTGCTTCGCATCGTGGATCAGGTATGGCACAACCAGCACCGCCACGATCACCAGGAGGATGGTTCCGACGGCCGCAGCGTTGGAGTAGTCACCGGAGGTCATGAAGTTGTACATGTCGATAGCCGGAACTTTGGTTGAGTAGGTGCGCTGGTCGGTAACCGCCATGATCAGGTCGAACGACTTCATCGCCATATGCCCAATGATGATGACGGCGGACAGTGCCACCGCCGAGAGCTGCGGGAATATGATGTGCCGGTACAGTTGCCATTCGCTCGCGCCGTCGACCCGACCCGCTTCCCTCAGTTCGTCCGGGATTCCGCGGAACCCCGCCAGGAACAGCGCCATCACGTAACCGGAAAGCTGCCAAATGGCGGGAATTGCCACGGCCACTACCCCGAAAGTGAGGTTGCTGGTCCACGAGTTTTGCAGGAAGTCCAGGCCCAACATCTGGAAGAGGCGGTTGAGGCCCTTCGCGTCGTCGCCGACCCCCGAGTTCAGGAGCCACTTCCAGACCACGCCGGAGGCAATGAATGAAACTGCCATCGGGAACAGGAAGATTGCACGGAAGAAGCCCTCTCCTTTGATCGGTCGTTCCAGGATCCAAGCCCAAATGAAGCCCAGGACCAGGGTGCCAACCAGGAAGGTGACGGTGAAGAGCAGCAGGTTCAGCAGCGAGTGTTGGAAGTCCGCATTGCCAAATAGATAGGCGTAGTTTTCAAATCCAACGAAGGTGGTCTCTCGAACTCCGTTGTATTGAGCCACCGTGTGCGCATCGCGCAGGGAGGTAACAGTGTTGGCTGCAATCAGACCGTAGACAAAAACCCCCACCAGGATCACCGAAGGTGAGATCAGCAGGAGGGGAGGTCCGATCTTGCGCCACGAGGTTCGGCGAATTCGCCGTGCTTTGGTCGCCATGTGTGGTCCTTCCAAGGTGTGGGTGGCGAGGCTAATGAAGCTTCGCCACCCACACCGGGTTGTGAGTTGAAAGGATGGGGTTGAGCCGCTACTTGCTCATCGGCGCCGCAGCCTGAGCCAGCTCCTGCTGGAGGCCAGCCACGTCGGAGGCACCCTGGACGAACTTGGCTACCGCATCGTTCATCTTGTCAGAGACACCCACCGGTGCCGCCGCCCCGTGGGCGATGGACGAGACGATCGTGTCCTCTGCGAAGGACTTCATCGCGTCCTGCTGGTACTCGCCGAACTGTGCCAGTTCGTCCTCGCTCAGATCCGAACGAGCCGGGATCGACCCCTTGATGGTGTTGAAGGCAATCTGACCTTCCTTGCTGGAAATGGTCTGCAGCCAAGCCTTGGCCCCATCCACATTCTTGGCTCCCACCGGCAGGGTGAAGGAGTCAGCCAGGAAGTCGAAGATGCCATCGGAGCCCGGAACCGGGAACGCAACATAGTCTTCCTTGTACTTCTTGCCCGCGGTATCGAAAGCGGCTACCGCCCAGTCACCCATCACGTTGTAGGCAGCATTTCCTTCGATGATGGGGGTCATGGCCGGCTCCCAGTCTTCATTCAAGAAGGACTTGTCGGTCAGCTGAATGATCTTGTCAAAGTGTTCCAGCGCCTTGGTCACTTCCGGTCCATCCCACGCGGTCTCCCCGTTGAACAGGCCGTTGTAGGCGTCAGCCCCGAGATCCGAGATCAAAATGGACTCCAGCAGTTCCAGCTGAGTCCAGGCCATCCCGACAGTAATCGGGGTCTTGCCCGCAGCCTTAACCTTCTCCATGTCGGCGATCCAAGCATCGATGTCAGCAGGCACTGCGCTGGGATCAATCCCAGCTTCCTCCAGCACTGCCGTGTTGGCCCACACCACGTTGGCGCGGTGAATGTTCGACGGTACCGAGTAGATCTTACCATCGACCGTCAGGCGATCGATCAAGGTCTTGGGGAAGGCGTTGGTCAAATCAAACTCGTCATACAGTGCCGAGACATCCTCAATCTGCATGGCGTCGATGTAGTCGGTCAGCTCAGCCCCGGCGTGAGCCTGGAAGGTGTCCGGCGGGTTCTTGGCTGCCAGGTCCGCTGCCAACTTTTGCTTGGCCTGCGATCCACCGCCACCAGCCACGGCAGCGTTCTTAAAGGTGAACTCGGGATGCTGGGTATTGAACACCTCGACCAGGGCCTCCAGGCCCTTCTTTTCCGAGCCGGCCTCCCACCAGGTAACGACAGAGACCTCGCCACCAGCGGCCGCTTTTTCGCCGCTTTGATCGCCGCTGGGCTGATCGGAGGAACCTCCACCACCGCCACTGCTGCACGCGCCGAGGATCAAGCTCAGAGCTATGAGTCCTGCTACTGCTCCAGTCCGTTTCATTAGTACTCCTCACAAAACTGCTTTGTTCTGCTTAGCCGCCTAAGGACGGCACGCCCGACGGCCGGGCACAGCCCCATGCTAGCGCGCGATTTTCGATCGGTACACAGTCGAAGACGAAAAAACTGTTTATGTTACGTTCTCGCAACCTTAACGAAAGAAATGAGGAAAACAATGCCGCTCCACACCGTCGCTCCGAGCCTCATTGTTTCTCGCTCAGCACCTCAACTTCTGCAGGATTTCGCCCATCCTGCCGCCGATATTCGCAGGTGGACGCGTGTTTCTCACGGCTTTCTGCGCAAGGCTTGGCGGCTAGAAACCGTTTCTCACCGTAGCACAGTCCAGAACCGGTCTCATTTTCGCAACTTCCGATTGCACCGATTGACTCTATGATAAACAAATACCAATTGTTGCCAAACCTTAATGATAGGACCGGTCCTGCCGGCTCGCAACCAATGTCGGCACTCAGGGCCAGTTTCCCGGCAGAGATCGCGTTTTCTACGATGCAACTTTCAACTGGATTAGGATGGGGGCAGCGACCATTGCTCCATCTGCGGCGGGAGCCAACTCGAAGAAGCGGAGGCAAAATGGGCTCGACACGCGAGTACTTGGATTTTGTCCTGGACCTGTTGGCCGAGGTCCCCGACCTCCAGTTCCGGAAGATGATGGGCGAGTACGTGCTCTACTCCGAAGGAAAAGTCTTCGGCGGGGTTTACGACGACCGGTTCCTGCTCAAGCAGACCGCCGCAAGCTCCGCCGGACTGCCTGATGCCGTCTTGACCGAACCCTATCCGGGGGGCACGCCGATGCTCCTGGTCGAAACCGAGGACCGCAGCCTGCTCGGGGAACTCGTTCAAGACATGCTGCCGGACATCTCCACACCTAAACGCCGAAAGAAACTTGCCTCCAGCTAGCCTGGCTGATGGGGCAGCAAACACCCCGATGGTGCCGGGGCCGCCTCCCGAAACCTCTGGAAACGACCCAAGCCCATCAGGGTGTCGGTGTGGTTAGCCCTTGGTGGCTCCCCCAGCCAGGCCCGCCACAATGTGACGCTGCATGAAGATAAACAGCAGCAACACCGGAGCGGCAATGATGACAGCTGTGGCCATCAGATCATTCCAGGCGGTGCCGTACTGCCCCATGATCCGGTTCAGTGCCACGGTCAGCGGCTGGATTGTCTGCTCGGTAGTCAGCGTCAGGGCGAAGGTAAACTCACCCCAGGCCATCAGGAAAGCAAACGAACCGATCATGACGATGCCGGGTCGAATGGTGGGCAGGACGATCCTGGTAATGGTCCCAATAGTTCCTAGACCGTCCAGTCGCGCTGCCTCTTCCACTTCATAGGGGAACAGTTTGAAGTAGGGACGAAGCAGGATCACCGCAAACGGCAAAGTTGCCGAGATATCAGCCAAGATGATTGACACGTATGAGTTGATCAAACCCAGGTGTCGGAACATAACAAACAGCGGAACCGAGATGGTGATGGCTGGCAGCAGTTGAACCACAGTCAGCATGATCATCATTGAAGTCGTGACCCGTCCGCGCAGGCGTGCCACCGCATAGGAGGCTGGAATAGCGATCAGCAGCGTCAGGATCAAGACTGAGGTTGCAATGATTAGGCTGTTCAGGAATGCCTGCGGGATTCCATAGGTGGGGGAAAAGACCGTCTGGTAGGCCTTTACCTGCGGGTCGTGTGGATAAAGCTGCGGCGGAGCCGCGAACATGTCCCGACTCGACTTCAGGGAGGTGTTCACCATCCAGTAGACGGGGAACAGATAGATCGCCGCGATCAGCCAGGCAATGGCAGGTTTACCCCACCTCTGCCAGCCATGGCGATTAGCATTTGCCGCCGGGCTGAGTTCGGCCGGTGTCTCCAGTGCAGTTGCCATCACCGTTCCTCCTCGTTCAGACTCTTGACATAGAAGTACGACAGCGTGATTGGCAGAATCAGCGTCAGGACAGAGGCTGCTGATCCCTGACCAAACTCGAAGAAACTGAAGGTCCTCAGGTAGGTGTAGATCGGCAGAGTTGTGGTGGCATCGACCGGACCGCCTTTGGTCATCACGTAGATCAAGTCAAATACCTTGTAGGTGTTGATCACGCCTAGCAGCACCACAGAGACGGTGACCGGACGCATCAGCGGGAAGGTGATCGACCAGAACTGACGCCAGGGTGAGGCGCCGTCTACCGAAGCTGCCTCATACAGAGTGTCATCGATCAGGTGCAGTCCAGACAAAAGCAGCAGCATATTGAAGGGAATCCCCACCCAAAGGTTGGCCACAATCACCGCAATCATGGCGGTTGCGCCCTGCGACAGCCACCGGATGGGCTCGTCAATCAGTCCCATGGACTGCATCAGGTAGTTGAGGACTCCGTAGTCAGCATCAAACATCCACCGGAACGCGGTGGCGGTGACTACGGGAGGTAGGATCCATCCAACCAAGAGCAGCGCCCGAATCGGCCCGTTGCCCATAAATGGCCGGCGGAAAAACAGGGCCAGTGCGAACCCAATGATGTACTGGAACACTAGGCACGAGACCGTGAAGATCAGCGACAGCAGTGCCGAATGCCAAAATGCAGGGTCTTGGAGGATTACCCGGTAATTCTCCACTCCGTTCAGATGCAGGTTCCCGGAGACTAGATTGGCTCCACTGGCGTCAGCGACACTCAGATAGAGGTTGTACAGCAGAGGGAAGGCCAAGAAGATGGCGATGTAGATGAGCGCGGGGGCCGCCAGGGCCAGCCCCAGGCGCCGCGTCTTGGAGGACGCATTGGCTGCCTGAGGCTGACGCTGTCGGCGTTTTTTGGCCACGGTTTCCATGGGAGTTAGGGAAGCAGCGGCTCAATCACTTTGGCGGCATCCGCAGCGGCAGTCTGCGGGTCTTGCGCCCCGGTCAGCACCTTCTGCAGTGATTCCTGCACCGCCGCAGAGATCTCGTTGTACTTGGCTCCGTAGGCGCGAGCATGGGCCACACCCAGCTGGTCTTCGAACACCTTCATGTTGGGATCCGCGGACAGTTTCAGCTGACCTTCGAGGTCCACCCGGCTGGACAGCTGCCCAGAGCCGTCACAGTAGATCTTGGCACCGTCGGTCCCGGTCAGGAAGGTCAGGAACTTGACGGCAGCTTCTGGCTGCGTTGCCTTGTCAAAGACCACCACGTTTTCCCCACCAAGCCCGGTGGCCGCAACTTTGCCCGTGGGCAGCGGAGCGACGCCGAAGTCCACGTCAGATTCCTGCAGGTTCTGCAGTTCCCAGGGGCCGTTGATCATCATGGCCGACTGCCCGTTCACAAACTGAGTCCGGGCGTCTTCCTGGCTAAAGTTCGCCACCGAGGAGGACATCGAACCATCGTCGATCAGGTCGTGCATGAATCCAAGAGCAGTTGCCCCATCAGTGGCGTAGGTGTCCAGGTCGCCACCGGTCTGCCACAGGAAGGGCAGGAACTGGAAGGTTCCCTGTTCATTCTTGGCTCCCGACATGGCAATCCCAAATCGGTCAGAAGTGGTCAGGGCCTTGGCGGTTGAGCGGAGCTCGTCCCAGTTCAACGGAACGGAGACACCTGCCTCCTCAAAGGCGGCCTTGTCGTAGTAGAGTGCCAGGTTGTTTGAGTTGAGCGGCAGACCAAAGGTTTTGCCATCAACCTGGGTGGAGGACCAGGGGCCCTCATAGAACTCCGATTCCATCCCCTGCGTCTCAGCGCTCACATCTTTCAGCAGCCCCAAAGAGGCAAAGTTCTGTGTGTCGACTACGTCCACGATGGCGACATCTGGGACCGAGCCCCCAACACCGCCCTGAACGATTGACTTGGCCAAATCGGCATAGGCGAAGGAAGTCCGGTGAACCTTGATATCGGGATTGGCTGCTTCGAAAGCCGCCACAGCGTCCTCCATGGCAGTGTGGCTGACGCCTTGGCCGAGGTAGTCCCAAACTTCGATGGTGACCTGCCCGTCAGCAGCACCGTCGCTCCCCCCACTGGTTGGGGACGACTGAGAGTCGGAGGTCCCGCCTCCACCACATGCTGCCAACCCGAGAGAAAGGGCGGCAGCCAAACCCACTATCGCGGTTACCCGCCCCCCTGCGTTAAATCCGATGCGTTTCATGATTCCTCATTTCATTTTTTGGGTGTTGCTTACTTCGTGATCCCGAGGCGCGATGTTCGCCTCGGCTGGTGTGCGGCGTTGTTTTTCAGCGAAGGATGAATTTGACACGGTCTCCTTCCGGGATGAACTCGGGGCCAGGTGCCAAGTCCGGCTCTCCGGACGCTGCCGATTCCGAGCCGATCAGAACTCGTTCCACCTCATGCCCAATTAGCTTCACCCGCCAGTCGCCCAACGGAACTTCGGTGCTAACGGTGACCGTTTGCCCTTCCCTGGACACAGTGACCGTCACTTCGGATCCGTCGGCGGTGGGAAGCGCGATCTCTCGCGTACCAGAGACCGGGTAGAACAGCAGCAGGGTGACATTCTGATCCCAGTCGTAGTCGGGTCGAGCCGACTCTGCTCCCAGGGGAATCACCGACCCATCCGGGACCAGTACTGGCAGAGAAGTGAGGTCGTGGTGCTGTCGATGCCAGCCGGATCGTTCCAGCCTCAGACCGGTCAGGAGATCCGTCCACCCATCGGTTGGGAGGTAAACATCAACCTCTCCTTCCGAATTGAACACCGGTGCAACCAGCAGATCTGGACCAAACAGGTACTCGGTGTCCACGTGGAGCGAGCCGCGATCTTCGGGGTACTCGAAGATCAAGTGCCGCATCAGCGGGGTCCCAGACTCGGTGGTGGCACGGGCGTGATGGATGATGTAGGGCATCAGCCGATTCTTCAAACGAATGAAGCGACGAGCCACCTGGACCGCGGTATCTCCGTAATTCCAGGGCACCCGGTAGGAGTGCGAACCGTGAAGGCGCGAATGTGAGGAGAGCATTCCAAAGGGGAACCAGCGAATGAATACGTCATCTCGAGGAGTGCCCTCAAACCCTCCCATGTCGTGGCTCCAGTACCCGAAGCCGGACATTCCCAGAGAAAGGCCCCCGCGGAGGGTTTCGGCCATCGAGACGAATGTCGGTTCGGAATCACCACCCCAATGCACCGGGAACTGCTGCCCTCCGGCGGTAGCCGCACGGGCAAACACGATGGCTTCTTCAACCCCACGCTCTTCTGCGATCGCTTCGTAGGCAGCCTGGTTGTAGAGGTATGAGTAGTAGTTGTGCATCCGTTCCGGATCCGACCCGTCGGCCCAGACAACGTCGGTGGGAACTCGCTCACCAAAATCGGTCTTGAAGCAATCCACTCCCTGCCGCAGCAGCTTCTTGAGCTCTTCCTTCCACCACGCGGTCGCCTCAGGATTGGTGAAATCTACCCAGGCCATCCCGCTTTGCCAGTGATCCCACTGCCGAACCGATCCATCTGCCCGCTTAAGTAGGTAGCCCCGTTTTCTCCCCTCTTCGAACAGATGAGAGCGCTGCCCGATATAGGGGTTAATCCAGACGCAGACTTTGATCCCTCGGTCATGGAACCGCTGGAGCATCTGTTCGGGATCGGGGAACTTGGCTGGATCCCAAGTGAAGTCGCACCAGTGCGAAGGACGCATCCAGTAGCAGTCAAAGTGGAACACCGACAGAGGCAGACCCTTCTCTTCCATTTGATCGATGAAGCTGATCGCCGTTTCTTCCCGATAATCGGTGGTGAACGAAGTTGAGAGCCAAAGCCCGTAGGACCAGGCAGGCACCTGCGGGGGTCGTCCGGTTAGGGCGGTGTACTTGGCCAGAATCTCTTTCGGAGTCGGACCGTAAATCACGATGTATTCGAGCGATTGCCCCTCGACCGAAAACTGAACTCTGGAGTTGACCTCAGAACCCACCTCCAGCGACACCAGCCCGGGGTCGTCGACAAACACGCCATACCCGGCATTGGTGAAGTAGAACGGCACATTCTTGTAGGCGTGTTCGGTAGCCGTGCCTCCATCGTCGTTCCACAGATCCACTGTCTGCCCATTCTTGGCGACCGGGCCGAACCTCTCTCCCAGCCCGTAGACGACTTCGCCCACGGCCAAGGTCAACTGCTCGTGAAGAAAAGTCCGCTTTTCCGGGGTCGTGACGATGCCCGAGCTTTTGAGAATTGATGAGGTGAACTCTCGCCCCTCAGCTCCAAAGGAGAGTCGATAGCCATCCTCAGGGCTGATCCGTACCTCCAACTTGCCGGTTCGCAGCCAGCCAGTTTGGTCCCCAACCTCAACTTCTGGATCGACCGGGAACTCAGCCAAGGAAAAGTTGGGCTCTTTGGGCCGGGCACCCCGATAGTTTTCGAGGCGAACACGGGCCATATCCGGAGCTATCGCCTCAACACTGACAGTTAGCAGAGGCGAATCCAGCTCATCCCCGGCATGGGTGAACCGCCGAGTAAGGGCGTAGGCCCGAAAGCCGGTCGCGGAAGCGTCAACTCCCTGGATGAACCGCGGGTGTTCAACCTGGTAGCCGGCTTTCTTGATCCAGTAACCCTCACTGAACTTCATGGTTTCTCCTCGTCAAATTGATTGTCGAACCGGTTCGACATATGGCCGTCCTGATGCCCACCTCCAGGTGGGCGCTAGTTTGAGCTAATGCTTGGGTGAGGAAAGTGTTCCTCGGTCGTCATACTCGGGCTGCAAGAGAACGGTCCGCGGTCGCAGACTAGGGTCCTCCAGTCGTTGGGCCAACAGGTCAACTGCGGCCCCGGTGATTTCGCGGAATGGATTGAGCACCCCGGAGATCGGCCGGGAATGCAGCGACATGGTGTCGAGCGACACCCCTAAGACAGACACGTCCGTCGGAACGGAGAGGCCTGCCGCGTTGAGCGCATTGAAAAGTGGGGCAGCGGCCACCTCGTGTCGAACCACGAACGCGGTCACTTCCGGATGATTCCTCAAAAGCTCTTCAATCTTTCGTGTGGTTGCCAGGAAGTCGTTAGAGGCATCCGCCGCCACCAGGGTGGAGCCATGTAGCTGAGCGCCCCGCTGAACACCGTCGTTGAACCGATTGACGTACGTCATGTCCATGTCCTGCCCCGCTGCGGGTGTGCCCACCAAGCAGATGTGCTGATGGCCAGCCTGGGCCAGCTTCCCAATCAGCATGAGCCCAACTTCCCGCCAGTCCAGATCCACTCGATCAAAGTCATTGACACCCTCAGGCATCCCCACCAAGACCGCCGGAAAGTTGGCTTTCCGGAGAGCTTGGATTCGCGGGTCCCGTTCTTCCACATCGAGGACGACGAACCCATCTACCTGGTTTGCCTTGACCAAGCGTTCCACGCTGTGGAAAGCCTCGTCCCCGGTCGCCAGGAGCACGTCCTGTCCTTGTCGGCGAGCTGCCTGCACCACGCCGTTGACAAACTGGAGTGCCACTTCCGGGGCCGCATTGTCGACCATGGGGGCAAGCAGCGCAATTGTGTCAGTAGTGGCGGTGGCCAATGCCCGACCGGCCGCTGACGGTGAGAAGTCCAGTTCTTTGATCACTTCCTGAACTCGCTGGCGCACCTCAGATGAGACAGGCCGCTTCCCGCTCATCACATAGGAAACGGTCGAGCGACTCACCCCTGCAAGCTTTGCCACATCGCCGATAGTTGCCATCTCGTCCTTCTTCGTCGTCTCTGTCGAACCGGTTCGATACAGTTGACGATAGCCAGGTTGAGAGGTGCCGTCAAGCAACAGTTTTATTTCGAAACTATATCGTGCATCACAGCCTAGCGGGTGGGCAGGTTTATGATCTTGGGGTCACCCCCGAGCCAATCCGCTCAATTACAAGGATTTCTCGGAACACCAGTCTCAGATTGGTCCAGTTAGGTCCAGAGTTTTCCCAGGGCCACATCGCAGGCGATTCTGTCCATTATCCGAACACACTCCCATCCGCGCCCCGCTGCCGAACCACACCCCACCTGCCATAATGACTCCGTGGTAATCCTGAGCCTACTGGGCCTCCTCCTGAGCTACGGCATCAGCTTGCAGTCGGTGCTGGTGGCGACGCGTGACCCCCGTCAGGGACGACGCGTGCGCTCGGTCGTCTGGGCTTTGGGCTCGTTTACCGTCGGCTCCCTCTTCCTGGCGGCCTTCTTCTACTTTTACGAGGCGGATCCCGTCACCTCGACCCTGGCTCGCGCTTCCCTGCTGCTCACCTGGCTGGCCCTGGGCTTGAGTGCCCTGGGATTGCTCGGCTGGATCTTTGTCCTCATTTGGCGCCGCCGAGCCGCGGCTCCCACCTGGCCCAGCCTGGCGCGGGTGCCCCTGCGTGAACGAATCGCCTACCTGGTTCGACTAACCCTGCCGGGCTGGCGCAGCCTGTCCGCCCCGGAACACCTGCACGAGGACACCAAGGAGGCTTCCCGGACTGCAGCCACCATGGCCGTGACAGCGGCGGTGGTAGCCGTCCCCACGGTCATTGTCCTGATTGCTCTCGCGATCATGCTCAACATTCGCGGATCGGCCGCCTCTGATTTCGCCTCCCGAACCCTGGGCTACTACACGCTGCTAATCGCCAGCTGCTGGACGGTCATCTACCTGTTAACCCTGATCGTGACGACCCTACTGCAGATTCTGCGAGGCAACGGCCGCCAACTCGATTTCACCCGGGCGGCCATCACGGTCGGGACCTGGGCGGGGTTGGGAGCGGCCGGCGGAGTCTTCGTCGGGGCCCTGATTCCAGTGGTGGTGATTGTCCTGCCGGGCGGTCCGTTTGCTTCCCTGGACACTCCGCTGCTGGACGCCATCTCCCCGGAGCTACTGCTGAACACCTCGGCCACGGGAGCCATCTTCGGCTTCCTGCTGGGGGAGATCATTTCCCTCCCCGACCTCTCGGGTGGGGAGGACAACCTGATTCTCGGGGTGGGACTGCCACCCGTCCTGTTTGGAACCCTGGCTTCGTTGGGGGGCTGGCTCGGCCTGCGGCCGGGGGCTCTCTCGGCCCACCTCGCCGCCCAGTATCGAACTGACGTACTGGCGCACAACCCGGAGGTGCCGGATCCCTTCACCACCGCCACCAACATCGACCTGGATTCGCACTCCGGCTGGGCCACCCTGGTCGAAGCTTTTGATCGGCACGGGTGGAATCTCCTGGTCGACTCGCGAATCTATTTCTTCCTCACCTGGATGGTGGTACACCTGGTAGTACTATTTGCGCTGACTCTGCGACTCCACCAGCGCGAACTGGAACTCGTTTCCCTTGACAGCGACCGTCAATCTCACTAGCAACACTCTAGGGAAGGAACCCCAATCATGCAGGACACCTACGTGGCGGCTCCCGGCCGCTACGACCACAAAGACTACTTCCGGTCGGGCCGTTCCGGCCTGGTGCTGCCACGCATTTCGCTTGGCTACTGGCACAATTTTGGCGACACCGCCCCGCTGGAACGCCAGCGGGAAGTTACCCGCCGCGCATTCGACTTGGGCATCACCTACTTTGACCTGGCAAACAACTACGGCCCGCCCTACGGCAGCGCCGAGCGCAACTTCGGCCAAATCTTCCGGCAGGATTTTCGCCCCTACCGCGACGAGATGATCATTGCTTCGAAGGCGGGCTTTGACATGTGGCCCGGTCCTTACGGTGAGTGGCCTTCCCGCAAGAACATGCTGGCCTCACTCGACCAGAGCCTGCAGCGCCTCGGTCTGGACTACGTGGACATCTTCTACGCCCACCGCCCGGATCCGCGAATCCCGATCGAAGAGACGGCGGGCGCCCTCGCCACCGCCTACCAACAGGGCAAAGCCCTCTACGTGGGGATCTCCAACTACTACACCCCCGCAGAAGTGGACGAGGTGGTGCGGGCCCTTTCCGCCTGGAACATCCCGCTGACCATCAACCAGCTGCGCTACTCCATGTTGGATCGGCGGATTGAGAACGGCGTGATTGACCGCCTCGATCAGGTCGGATCCGGGATTGCCCTATTCTCTCCGCTGGAGCAGGGCCTGCTGACCGATCGCTACCTGCACGGGATTCCCGAGGATTCCCGCGCGGCGGTGGGACACTTCCTCACCGGGGACAAGATCACCGAGGCCTACCTCCACAGCGCCAGGAAACTGAATGCCCTGGCCCAGGAGCGCGGTCAGAGCCTGGCCCAAATGGCGTTGGCCTGGGCGGTGAAGGACCCGCGGGTCACCACCGCCATCATCGGCGCCTCCAGCGTGGCCCAGTTGGAGGCGAACGTGGCTGCCCTGAACAACGGCAAGTTCACCGCCGAAGAGTTGACCGAAATCGATGCCGCTATCGGCATTCCCATCCAGCGCTAGCAAAGTGCCCCGGTCCGCAGCAGGACCGGGGCATCTTTGTCTCAGCTCCCTGTTCGGAACTTAGGCGTGGTGAGCTGCCTCGTAGTCAGCCATCATCCTGATTCGTTCCAGGTGACGCTCGTCGCCTGAGAACGGGGTCTCCAGGAACACGTCAACCAGTCGAATGGCCTCTTCCAGACTGTGCTGGCGCGCCCCAATCGACACCACGTTGGCATCGTTGTGCTGGCGGGCCAACTGGGCGGTCGACTCGTTCCAAACAAGGGCCGCCCGGCAACCCTTAACCAGGTTTGCGGCCATCTGCTCCCCGTTGCCGGAGCCGCCCAGGACCACCCCGAGGGAGGCTCCCCCGTCGGCCACCACCGCTTCGGCACATTCAATACACATGGGCGGGTACGCGTCGAGCGCATCGTAGACGTAGGCGCCGTGGTCGACCACCTCGTAGCCGCGCTCACCCAGGTGCTTGATCAGTGCTTCGCGGAGCTCAAATGCGGCGTGGTCACCAGCAATATGTACTTTGGTCATCGATACTCCTCCTTGAATCTCGGTTGGCAGTTACCGAGGCCGATGCGGGTCAGCCGCAGTCAATCGGCTCCATTCTAGTGCCCAAGTGCGCATCAGAGCAGGACCTCCGGACATATGGGCGCCCCAGGTCGTCAGATAGGCTGGTGCTGTGAACAAGCGAACCCTCATCAAGAACGGTTGGCTGCCCCTGCAGCACGGCGCCTGGTCCATGACTTTCACCCCGCTGCTACTGGGGATTATTCTGGGCGGCCCGTCGTGGCTGCAGTTGCTCCTGGTCTTTGCCTGGACTGCCGCTTTCCTCTTCTTCAACGTCTTCGGCCTGCTGATCAAGGCGCGGCGAAAAGAGCGCTACTGGAAGGCAACTATCACCTACGGCGTCCTGGCGGGCGTGGGGGCGCTGGCTCTGGTTCTGATTCGACCCCACCTGCTTGTGTGGGCCCTACCGTTGGCGGTGTTCTTCTCCTGGGCGATCATCGAGATTCTGCGGAGGAACGAACGCTCACTGGGTGCCCGGGTCAGCGCGATCCTGGCTTCCTCCCTGATGGTTCCCGTTGCTTTCTCCCTCGGTTCGCACCCGCTGGATTGGCGTCACGCCTGGGTGGCGACCGCCGTGGTGGCGCTCTATTTTGTCGGCACGGTCCCCTACGTCAAGACCCTGATTCGCGAGCGGGGAAAGCGCTCCTGGCTGGTGGGTTCGCTGACCTATCACGTCGTCATGCTGGCCATCTTTATCGGCGGAGCGGCGGCACACCTGCTCACCTGGTTTGTCCCGGTGGTCGGACTAATTCTGTTGGCGCGCGCCTGGGCCTACCCGTTGGTGTCGTTGCGTCGCGGCCGTCCGCTGCACCAGATGTTTGTCGGCTTGACCGAGTTTGGCTATTCAGCTCTGGTATTAATCTCTCTAATTGTTGGCTACCCGGCCGTGTAATACTGGACCCATGCAACTAGTCCTCAGACTCCTTGGCAACATGGCTGGCATCTGGATTACCAGTCTGATCGTCAGTTCCGTCCGCTTTACCCAGCAGGACGACCTGGCCACCAACCTGCTGGCTCTGGCCGCGGTCGCGCTGGTGCTAACTTTTGTCAACTCGTTGATTAGACCGGTCGTCAAAGTGATTGGCTTCCCGCTCTACGTCATCACCTTTGGCCTCTTCGCACTCATTACCAATGCGTTGATTTTCTCTTTGACCGGCTGGCTGGCCGGCCTCTTCCACCTGCCGCTCCAGGTGGACTCATTCGGCGGGGCGCTGCTGGGTGGAACCATCACCGCCATCATCTCGGCTCTGGTGGTCGCGGTGCTGGGGTCCTTCTCTAAGGACCGCTACTGACCCGCTGGGTCCAAAAATTCAGCGACACGGTTTGCGTGGTTGGCTCCAACCCCAGTTCTCGGTGCCGGTTTTCCAACCAGTGATCCACGGCCCCACCCGCACGGTGGTCCTGTTCCAGAGCCTCCAGCGCCCGGTTGTAAGTCTCGATCCCGTGCGCTGTGGCGCCGGGCGGGGTCAGGTCCGGATCGAAATAGACCGTGGTCACCCCCGGTCGCACCGGGTTGGGGGCCCCATCCAGAGCGGGGACCACGTCGCTCAGATTCTCTAGACTCAGCACTTCGACCCCCGGATTTGGGAGTCCGGCTCCACCCGCCGGAGCCCCAACCGTCAGCACCGACCTGATGGCAAACCGATCGGTCAACGCCGGGTCTGCCGCCAGGTTGGCCGCAACAATTCCCCCCTGCGAATGCCCAACCAGTTCCACCGGCTCATCCGGGCCGATTCCGGCCAGCTCCATCGCCCCGAGTACAGCTTCGCGCTGATCGGACGCAGCGCCGCCCACCTCCTGCAGGTTCGTCAGCATGTCCTGTGGGTTCGCCCCCGCCAACCCCCAATCTTTGGTCCCCCGGATCAGGACGGTCCAGGACCGGCGCGGGGTGCCCCTCCCCTGACTGTCGTGGCGCAGAATCTGAATTTGCCCGTCCTCGCCACCGGTCCCCAGATGACCGAGGGCCTGGCTGGCCCGCAGGGGAACGCCTACCTGACGCGGGGTCCAGGTCCCAATTGGTCCGGTCCCCAGCCGGGCCGCCTCGATTGCGCCGACGGGTTTGATCCGCCCGGAGGTCACCAGCGCCACCGTATTCTTCCCCTCCAGGTTCCCCCGAAGCAGCACCCCTCGCTCCCGGCCCCACAGCGAATCGGTGAGGCCCATCGGAACCGTAGCCAACCAGCTCAACCCGCGCGCCACCGACCCGGTTCGATTGGGTGGGCGCGGCCGGGCAGCACCAAAAACCCCGAGCCGTAATTCCGTCGGGTTTGGCGCCAGTTGTGCCAGCCGCCGAACCTGCCCCTGCAGCACCAGGCCTTCCACCCCCGTCCCCGGACTGGCTCCCGTCAGCACCAGCCCGGATCGCACCAGGTTCAGGCCGGCCTGGCCCACCGTCAGCGGCACCGTCAGGGGTGGAACCCAGCGCAGGTACCGCCACCAGGGTCGCTCGGACAGCAACCCGCAACTGAGGGTGACCTGCCGACAGGCCTGGGCCAACCCAACGGTCGAGCTTTCCGCCTCGGCATAGATCAATGCGGCCCGCTCACGCCACTGAATCTGGTCGGCCCCGGCTGCTTGCACCTGAGCCATTCCGGACAGTAATTGCCCGAGTAGCTGAACGAGGTTGGACAAACCGGTTCCCGGGAGTGGATAAATAGTTAACCAATCGTCGAGGTTCCCTTTAATCAACCCTATCCGCTGGACAATATCGTCTACCCGCACGATTGTGCGGCGCAATGATTCCGTCGCACGCAGCAGTTCGTCGGTGTCTACCGCCGTGGCCGCATCCACCACCCACATTGAGGACTCACCCGACGAGGTCACCGACCGTCACCTCCCAGACCACCTCGGGCAGTAAACCCTTGACTTCGCCCAGTTGCGCCTCAACCAAAGCGCTGGTTGCCACTAGTTGTCGCAGTTTCTCCTGGGAAGCGCTAGCGGCCGCCCCCACCCAAGAGTCCACCTCGGCCCCCGCCAACTGCCGGTGGATCAACCCCCAGTCCCCGGTCAGGAGCGCCAAATCCGCCAGCGCGGCCAATACTACTGATCTGTCCATCCGTTTACGTTAGGCCAAGTCGAGCGACAATTAGGTTGAGCACAATCGTAATTGTGGAAAACTAGGCGCCACCCATACTGTGGATATTTCCAACTTTGGAATAGTTGGCTAAAGTTGATCCATGTTAACGCTCTCAGGGCCTCCATCACGGTTTCGTAAAACCGCCTCTCCCAGTCAGATCGACTTCGAGATCGCCGCACTCGCTTGGCTTCGGGAGGTGCCCCACGGCGTCAAAGTAGCTGAGGTGCTAGATCACGGCCGGGGATGGTTGACCGAGATCCGCTTGCACTCATTCCCCCCGTCTTTTTCCCAAGCCGAGGAGTTTGGTCGGCGCCTGGCTCAGACCCACGCCGCCGGCGCCCCGTGGCTGGGCGCCCCGCCCACGGGATACCGAGGAAAGGGTTGGATCGGCCAGGCGCCGCTCCCGCTGGTGAGCGAAGCTTCGGCCACCTCATCGTGGGGGGAGTTTTACAGCCAGTCTCGGCTGCGACCCTACCTGGAAGTCTTTGACGCCGACGATCGGGCCCTGGTGGAGCGGCTGTGTGACCGACTCGAAACCGGAGTGCTGGACCACCCCCAGCCGGCCCTGGTGCAGCAGCCAGCCGCCCGCACCCACGGGGATCTCTGGGGTGGGAACGTGATGTGGACCGACGGTGGAGCCGTGCTGATCGACCCGGCCGCGAGCGGCGGTCACGCCGAGGACGACCTGGGCGCTCTGTCCCTGTTCGGGGTCCCACACTTCGACCGAATCGTGGCCGGCTACCAGGAGGTTTCGCCCTTGGCTCCCGGGTGGGAGGACCGCCTCGGCCTCCATCAGCTGCACCTGCTGACGGTCCACGCCTACCTGTTTGGGGGCGCCTATCTAACTCAGACGGTGGATGTGGCTTCGCGCTACCTGCCAAACCGGCAATAATTGGAGGCATGAACTCAGCTGCCCCCACCCCCTCGTTCACCCCGCTGACCCACGAAGCCCTGTCGCCCCTAGACGGGCGCTACCGGGAGCAAACGGCGCCGCTCGCCACCTACCTGTCGGAGGCCGCCCTGAACCGGGCCCGCCTGCACGTCGAGGTGGAGTGGCTGATTTTCTCGGTCGCCGCCGGAATCTACCCCGGGTTGGCTCCGCTTTCCGCCGAGGATCAGGCCTACCTGCGCAGCCTGCCCGCCAACTTCTCCGAGGAGACGCGGGCCCGCCTGGCCGACTTCGAACGTGAAACCCGCCATGACGTCAAGGCGGTTGAGTACCTTCTGCGCGAGCACTTGACCGGTGCCCCCGAAGGCTCGCCGCTGCCGGAACTGGGCGAGCTGGTCCACGTCTTCTGCACCTCCGAGGACATCAACAACCTGGCCTACGCCCTCTGCCTGCAGGGCGCGATCGCCCAGGTGTGGCGCCCGGCGGCCGCCTCCCTGCAGGCCACCCTGGCCGAGCTGGCACACCGATACGCGGACATCGCGATGCTGTCGCGCACCCACGGTCAGACCGCCACCCCCACCACCCTGGGGAAGGAGATGGCGGTGTTTGCCCACCGGTTCGCCCGCCAGCTGGACCGCCTGGACCAGTGCGAGTACCTGGGCAAGTTCAACGGCGCCACCGGCACCTTTAGCGCTCACGTCGCCGCCCTGCCGCAGGTTGATTGGCTGGAGGTTTCACGCGGCTTCGTCACCCACCTGGGCCTGACCTGGAATCCCCTAACCACGCAGATTGAGTCCCACGACTGGCAGGCCGAACTCTTCGGCGTAATCGTCCACTTCAACCGGATCGCCCACAACCTGGCCACCGACTGCTGGACGTACATTTCCCTGGGCTACTTCCGCCAGGACCTGGCCGCCCAGGGCTCGACCGGCTCCTCCACTATGCCGCACAAGATCAACCCGATCCGGTTCGAAAACGGTGAGGCCAACCTGGAGGTTTCCAACGCCCTGCTGGAGTCGCTCTCCGCCACCCTGGTGACCACCCGCCTTCAGCGCGACCTGACCGACTCGACCACTCAGCGCAACATCGGCTCGGCCTTGGGCTACTCGCTGCTGGCGCTGGACAACATCAGTCGCGGCCTGGCCGGGGTCGCGGCCGACCCGGAAGTTATTGCCGCGGATTTGGGCTCCCGCTGGGAGGTGCTCTCCGAGGCGGTCCAGCAGGTGCTGCGAGTCCAGGACGCGATCGGCTCCGCCCGGGTGGATTCCCCCTACGAGCAGCTGAAGGCCCTGACGCGCGGCCAGGGCATCACCGAGGAGTCGCTCCGCCAGTTCATTGAGAACCTGCCGGTGCCGGACTCGGTCAAGGAAACCCTGACAGCCCTGCGCCCCGAAACCTACGTGGGGTTGGCCCCCCAGTTGCCCGAGCTGTTGGACTAGCCGGTCACGGCCGCCAGGTTGGGTCGGACAGCGGCGCCCCGTATTTCTCATACAGATCCTCGGGGCGGGCAATCTCGTCGGCAAACCCAAGGTTTTTCAGGTCGGAGAGCTGCTCTGAGCCCCCGTCGGGCTGCTCGGTAATCAGGATCCGGCCGCGGATCGCCACCGGCGCGATCTCCCCGTTGTCCCACAGGGCGCGCACCGCTCGATCCATCATGTCTTGAATGAAGACGCGGTAGGCCTGCAACTGTTCGTCGCGCGAATCCTCGTGGATGATCTTCGCCTCCACCTCCTGCAACTGGTGCCAGGTGAAGCACAGGTCGAAGCTAACCAGCAGCGGTTTGCCGAAGCCGGACAGGACCTCGACCTCGATGTCGATGCCGCCGGCGGGCTCGGCCGCCTGGTTCACCGGGGAGGTCTCGATCGCCCGCTTGATCAGCTCCGCAAATCGGACGGGCCGCTGCGGATGCGGGTGGGGCCGAACGTAGTGGGTAAAGAGGCGCCCCACCTCCCCCACTTTGGCCAGTCCCCAGACGGTGAGTTTCCCTTTGGGGCGCGGCACCCACGGCAGCTGCTGGCCGATCTGCGTTCGCCTCAACTCGCTTGCCCTTTGCCACAGGTCACGTTTCACGAGGGGCCTCCTCCGGTCGGGACAACTGGGCCAGGAGGGCCGAGTTTTCCAGGGCCGCCTCGACCTTCTCCATCAGTTCCTGCGGGGTGGGCGGCAGCTCGGGGCTCACCACCTCGTCCCCGTAAACCACCGGCTCCCAGTCCGGGCGATCCAGTTCCAGGTACTCGGTCCAGGCCGTGTTGGCGTGGGTGGGCACCAGCTCCTGCCAGATGTAATGGTGGGTAACCCGGGTTTCCTCCCCAGGCCGGGGCAGGTACCGCTGCAGGGCTTCCACCACCTGAGCCTCGCGCCCCCACCGGGTGATCTGCACCCGGCGTTCCAACTGGCGCAGGGTGTCGGTGTAGGTGGACGAGGCGTGGGCGTAGTAGAGCGAGCCCAGGCGCGGCTTGACCAGGGATCGCTGGACCACCACGCGCTGGTCGGCCACCTTGCGCGGGGTGCCATCGAGGGCGGGAACCACGTCCTGCACGTGCTCCAGCGCCAGCATGTCCACCGAGGGCCGCAAGCGCAGACGCCGCGTGGGGCTACCCATCGTGATCACGCCCTCCACGTCAAATCCCAGTTCCGCGGGCGCGGTGGCGGCCAGACCCACAGCCACCATTCCTCCCTGCGAGTGCCCGCACACCAGCACCCGCTCGTGCACCCGAGCGGACGGCTCGATCCCGGCCGCCGCCATCGCCTGGTTCACGGCCGCGATCACCCCGCGGCGCATGGCCGAGGGCAGGTTCAGTTCTTCGCGCAGGTTCGTCTCCAGGTCGGCCACGTTGGGCTTCGACTCCGGTTCCGGGTGATCGGTTCCGGGCACCGACACCAACCAGCGCCGGTTCGACCCGCGGCCCACCTGGGTAATCTTGACGGCCTGCCCGTAGGCGTCGGCCCAGTAGAGGTCGTCAATGTCGGCCGCCAGGTCGCCGAGCGAGCGGGGCGGCTGAAACCGGCGCACCTGCGGGGTGGGATGCTCGGGCGGCAACTGCCCCACCTCGCCCAGACTGTCCCACCACAGCTGCGCATGCACCTTGCCCCCGGTGAAGTAGCCCAGGGACTTGCCAAACGCCAGGCCGGTCAGCATGAGCGAGTCGTAGCCCATTCGCGGGATCCGCCGCAGGTTCCGGGCAGCCCGCCCGTCGCGGTCAAACCCCAGGGCAATGTAGGTCCACAGCCGAACCCGATTCCACCGAGAAATGGTGGACCCGAGCTTCGACAGCTCCCGAACCAGCAGCGTGTCGAGCCCCGGTTCGGCAAAGAAAGTGTCCTGCGCCTTTTCCAGCGCCTGGTCGCCGCGTTGCACGGCCCCGGCTTGGAGCACTTCTCGCATGGGAGAACCGGGCGGGGCCCCACTGGCCGCTAGAGTCCAGGCCGCGGACCGCAAAATCGCGGGGATCAGCGGGAGCATTCGGCGGGCAAAATGTCCGGGCCGGGCCGCCTCGGGAATGCGGCGCAGCGGATAGTAGCGAGCCAACTGTCACCCCCTTTTCACCTGTTCCAGCTTACTGGAAAGTTTTTCGATTTAGTCTTGCCATGCATACCCCCTGGGGGTATAGTGGGCGACAGGCAGCGAAAGGAGCCGGAACCAATGCGTGGATACTCCCAAGATACCGACAAATACCTCGCCCGCCTGCGCCGAATTGAGGGGCAGGTCCGCGGAATCCAGCGGATGGTGACGGAAGGTCAGTACTGCATCGACGTGCTGACCCAGATTTCCGCCATTGAGTCGGCACTGAACGCCGTGGCCCTGGGCCTGCTGGAAGATCACCTGAACCACTGCGTGGTGGACGCGGTTAAACAGGGAGAAGAAGCGCAGCGCGAAAAGATGCACGAGGCAACCCAGGCGGTGGCCCGCCTGCTCAAATCCTGATCCACCGGCCGGCTCGCCAAGCGGCCGGCTCCACCCCCAGGCCTCCCGCCGCCCCCGCGGCCGGGGTAACCGCACAACCAAAGAAAAAGGAACCTCTCATGAGCGATTTTGACCGCACCACCGAACTGTACGTCACCGGCCTCACCTGCGGACACTGCGTCGCCAGCGTGACGGAAGAGCTGGAAGAAATCAACGGCGTCAAGAACGTCGACGTCATCCTGGTCAAGGGCGGCGAAAGCAAGGTTACCGTCCTGACGGACACCGCCATCGACGATGAAGCTTACCGGGATGCGATCCAGGAAGCCGGCTACGACCTGGTGCGCATCTCCCGCGACCTCTAGGCACCACCCCGAAAGAAGATGAGAGCATGACCCTCCCCAACGAGTTTGATTCAACCCCAACCGTCCATCCGGACTCCCACCACGGGACCGAAGTTGGGGAGGACGCCCACCGCCGCGCCCGCAGTCTACGCACCCGGTTCCTCCTCACCCTGCCGCTCGGCGTGGTCATCATGGCCCTGTCGATGGTGCCCGCCTGGCAGTTCCCCGGCTGGCAGTGGGTGGTGGGGGTCCTGGCGCTCCCGGTGGTCACCTGGGGAGCCTGGCCCTTCCACTCGGCGGCCCTGCGCGCGGCCCGCCACGGGTCCACCACCATGGACACGCTGGTCAGCCTCGGAGTGATTGCCTCTTCTCTCTGGTCCTACTGGGCATTGCTGCTGGGCGGGGCCGGCGAGATTGGCATGCACATGTCGATGTCCCTGATTCCGCGGGCCAGCGTGCACGGAGCCCACCCCGAGCTGTACTTCGAGGGTGCGGCCATGATCGTAGTCTTCCTGCTGGCGGGTCGTTGGGCCGAGGCGGCCACCCGCTACCGAGCCGGGGATGCCCTGCGCGCCCTGCTCACCCTGGGAGCTAAAGAGGCCACCGTGCTGGATCAGCAGGGACAGGAGCGGGTGATTCCCGCCGCAGACCTGCAGGTCGGCGACCAGTTCCTGGTCCGCCCGGGGGACAAGGTTGCCACCGACGGCGTCATCATCCGGGGCTCCTCCGCCCTGGACACCTCCCTCCTAACCGGGGAAAGCGTGCCGGTCGACGTCGGGCCGGGCGACGAGGTGACCGGCGCGACCCTGAACACCTGGGGTTCACTGGTGGTTGAGGCAACGCGGGTTGGCAGCGAGACCACCCTGGCCCAGATTGGTCGCCTGGTGACCGAAGCGCAGGCGGGCAAAGCCCCGGTCCAGCGTCTGGCCGACCGGGTCAGCGCGGTCTTCGTTCCGATCGTCATCGGCATTTCGATTGTCACCCTGGTTGGGTGGCTGCTGGCCGGCGGCTCGGTCCAGGCCGCTTTCACCGCCGCCGTGGCAGTCCTGGTGGTGGCTTGCCCCTGCGCCCTCGGCCTGGCGACCCCCACCGCACTGCTGGTCGGCTCCGGCCGGGCGTCCCAGCTGGGCATCATTATCCGCAACGCCGAGATTCTGGAACAGACCCGGACGGTCAACGCCGCCACCCTCGACAAGACCGGGACCATCACCACCGGAAACCTGGCCGTGGAAAGCGTCTGGCCCGAAGACTCCGGCGTCCTCGCCCTGGCGGGGTCGGTCGAGAGCCATTCGGAGCATCCGCTGGCTCGGGCAATTGCCGAGGCGGCCCGGGCGAAGACCCCCGAGCTGGCCCCCTCCACCTCGTTCACCAACCACGCCGGCGGGGGAGTCTCCGCCCTGCTGGATGGAGACTTGGTCCTGGTGGGCAGCTCCCGCTGGTTGGCCCGCCACGGGGTGAGCCTCCCGGTGGACCTGACCGCCCGTCACGAGCAGGCCGAGGCGTCCGGAGCCACCGCGGTCCTGGTGGCCCGCATCCCCAACTGGCACGAGTCGACCGCGGACATGAGCGAGCAGTTCACCCCCGCGGCGGCGGCAGACGGGGACCCGCTGATCCGGGTCAACGTCAAGGTGGGCGGCATGACCTGCGCGTCCTGCGTCAACCGGGTTGAACGCAAACTCCGCAAACTGCCCGGGGTCGACGCCCAGGTGAACCTGGCGACTGAAACGGCCGCCATCACCCTGCGCGCGGACCACTCGGACGAGGAGTTGGTCAACGCCATTGTCGGTGCCGGCTACGAGGCCGAAGTCACCGGTCGGGAACAGTTGGGGAACACCCTGGTGGCCCCCGCCCGCACCGAAGGCAAACAGCGCACCCTGCCCGATTCGCTGCCGGACACCCAGGTGCTGGGACTGCTGGTGCTGCGAGACACGATCAAGCCCAGTGCCGCCGAGGCGATTGCCGAGCTGAGGGCCGAGGGGATTGAGCCCATTTTGCTGTCGGGCGACAACCAGCGGGCAGCCGAGTACATCGCCCACCAGGTGGGGATCACCCGGGTGCTGGCCGAAGTCCTGCCCGAAGAGAAACAGCGGGAGGTGGCCCGCCTGCAGGAAGAAGGTCGGGTTGTCGCCATGGTCGGAGACGGGGTCAACGATGCGGCTGCGCTCGCCCAGGCTGCCAACCAAGGTGTGGGGATCGCGATGGGGTCGGGGACGGATGCAGCCATTGCGGCAGCCGACATTACCCTGGTCAACTCGGATCTGCGGTCGGTCCCCCGCGCGATCCGGATTTCCCGGCAGACGCTCTCCACCATCAAGGGGAACCTGTTCTGGGCGTTCTTCTACAACGTCCTGGCCATTCCGCTGGCCGTGGCGGGACTGCTGAACCCGATGATTGCGGCGGCCGCGATGGCCTTCTCCTCGGTCTTCGTGGTGCTGAACTCGCTCCGGCTCCGCCGAGCCGGCTAGGCGCCCGTCGACTCCTCTTCCGGCTGGTCGCCCCCCTCGTCGGGGCGGCTAGCCGACAGGGTCCGGCCCCGAATCGCGTAGGGCCGGCCCACTTCCTGATCCCAGGAGGGGATCCGCAGGACCAGCGGCACTCGGCGCCGCCGCAGTCGACGCGCCTTGATGGCCCACCAGATATCCCAGTACTGGGCCCGTTTGTGGCTGTTGGGCTCCACCCGATGCTCGTCCAGGTGATGGAAGGCGCAGGGAATCTCGACAATCGAGAACCCCGCAATCAGCAGGTCGATCGTCATCCCCACGTCCGCACCCCACCCGTTGGAGAACGGCATCACCTCGTTGATCACTTCCCGGGTCAGGCACCGCTGCAGGGAGAGAGGACCGGAAACATCCCAGCCAGTGGACTGGCGGATGCCGTTGCCGGCCATCACCCAGGTGGCGCCACGGCGGGTCCCATCTTCAACCGGAACCACCCCGACGGCGCAGTCGGCCAGGCCGGAGTTGACCGCCTCCACCAGGGCGTTGGCCTCAACCGCCGAGTCACCCAGATCAGGGGAAAGGAAAAGGAGGTTCCGGGCCGGCCAGTCGGTCCGGTCCCGCATCGCCGCCACCTTGACCCCCGTCTCCAGGGCGGAAGCACGGCCGCGACTAACCGAGTGGCGGACCACGACTGCCCCGGCCGCGCGTGCCACCTGCGAGGTGTCGTCGGTGGAGCCATCGTCCACCACCACGATTAGGTCAACTGAGGGAATGGCGCGGCAAGCCCGAACCGTGGAGGAGATGTACTTGCGGACATCCTGGCAGGCGATAATCACCGCTACCCGCTGGGGCCCTGCGGATGTCTCCGATTCCCGCTCCACCCTGATCTCCTTTACCGCCCGCTACTGCACCATGACCCGGAAGCTAACGGATCGTCACCTGCCGGGAAACCATCCCGGCCCGGGCTCGGCGCTCATCATCGGTGAGAGGCTCCGTTTGCTTCAGTGCCAACTCAAGGTTATCGCGCAATTGCGCTGCCGGGGCGGCAAAGTCCGCGGCGGATAGTTCCGGATTCACCTGGAACACCGGGATCGCGATCCCGCAGGCCCGGAAAGCACCGACAAACTTCGAGCCTTCGCCCAGTTGTGCTTGCCCGGCGGCCTGTAGCCGCGCCAGCGCGGTGAAGAGCAGGTCCTCGTCCATCGCCAGCACGTAGCGGATGAAGTTGTTGTTCATCTCGCACCAGTACATGCCTTCGACCCCGGGAACTTCCTCGGTCGGCACCATGTCTTCCCGGTTCTGCTCCAACGCGGCCGCCATCTCGGCGTCAATCTCCTCGTTGGGGTCAAACCAGTAGCCGAAATCCTTCAGGACCGTCATCGGAGCCAACTCGCCCTCGGCCAGCAGTTCCTGCAGGCGCGGAGCGGGGTCCCTCACGTCAAACTGGGCTACCCCTTCTTCGCCTTCCAGCTGCATTTTCAGCGCGGCGGTGAGGGCAGCCCCCAGGTCGTGGGACAGGTCGCCGGTGGAGAATCGCGTCTGCACGCCGACCAGAATCCTGCCGTCGCCCCGAACCATCGCCCCGGCCCCGTCGGGCAGCAGGGTGACGAAGTCAAACTCCGTCCCCCCGTGTTCAGCGGTGGTCTTGGCGGTCATGGTGGCGCAGGGGATGATCTCCCGCATCGCTACCAGTTCCCGCTCGCGCTCCAGGCCCTGGAACGGTCGGTCCACGAAGGCAATGGCGGGTCGAATATTCTTACGCTTCGACGGATCAATCTTCTTGCGACGGCTTGCTTTACCCATAGGCATTAGCGTAGTCGGAAAACTCACCGGTGTGCATCAGCCGCCGCGGGCGCCCGGCATCCTGCATCTTCTGGCCGGTGGGCCCGGCTCCCACTTCACCCTCCGGCGACCCGCGGGTAGACGACCGACCGGCTCCGGCGGCGCACTCCCAACCAAACGGCAAGATACGGCCACAATTCACCTCGTGGACGGAGTTAGTCCACCCTACGAATGAGACTACAATCTATAGGACTACGCAACGAAGCCTAATTCTGGGGGTAATCATGCACGAACGGGCCGGACAGCTGGCAACCGCTGAAGATCTGATTGACGTTGACGCGCTGTTGTCCGCATATTACGAGGTGCAGCCCGACCCGAATAACCCGAACCAACGGATCGTTTTTGGCACTTCGGGCCATCGGGGAACCTCGCTGAACGGAACTTTCAACGAAGCCCACATCGTTTCCACCACCGCCGCCATTGTGGAATACCGCACTCGGCAGGGATACGACGGCCCCCTCTTCATGGGTGCCGATCCGCACGCCCTCTCTGAGCCGGCTTGGCGTTCCGCCCTCAGCGTCCTGTCGGCGGCCGGGGTGCAGACCTACGTGGATTCCCGCCGAGCCTGGACCCCCACCCCGGCGGTCTCCCTGGCCATCCTGATGGCCAACGGCGCCCCCGGGGAACTGCGCCAAAGCGGCCCGGGCCTGGCCGACGGGATTGTCATCACCCCCTCGCACAACCCGCCCGCCGACGGCGGCTTCAAATACAACCCGCCCACGGGCGGCCCCGCGGACTCTGACGCAACCTCGTGGATTGCAGCGCGGGCGAACGAACTGATGGCCGGCGACTGGCGGTCGATTCCGCAGGCGGAAATCGGCGCCCCCTCCCAAGCGGACAACGTTCACTTCTACGACTTCCTCGCAAACTACGTGGCCGAGCTGGAGACGGTGATCGACTTCCAGGCGATCCGAGATGCGGGCGTTCGAATCGGTGCCGACCCCCTCGGCGGAGCCTCCGTGGACTACTGGGGCGCCATCGGGGAACGCTACGGACTGGACCTGACGGTAATCAACCAGCGGACCGACCCGCAGTGGCCGTTCATGACCCTGGACTGGGACGGGAAGATCCGGATGGACTGCTCGTCCCCCTACGCCATGGCCTCCCTGCTGGAGCGGATGCAGCCCGACGTCGCCGGCAACTATCCCTTCGACATTGCGACCGGGAATGACGCGGACTCGGACCGCCACGGAATTGTCACCTCTGACGGCCTGATGAACCCGAACCACTTCCTGGCCGTGGCCATCGAGTACCTGTTTGAGCACCGCCCCGGCTGGTCCGCCGAAGCCAAGATCGGCAAGACCCTGGTGTCCTCCTCGCTGATTGACCGGGTGGCCGCCGCCATCGGGCGCGAAGTGATCGAGGTTCCCGTCGGTTTTAAATACTTCGTCTCCGGACTGTTGGACGGCTCGCTGGGCTTCGGTGGGGAGGAGTCGGCCGGTGCCTCGTTCCTGCGCAAGGACGGAACCGTTTGGACCACCGACAAGGACGGGATTTTGCTGTGCCTGCTGGCCGCGGAGATCACCGCCGTCACCGGCAAGTCCCCCTCCCAGCTGCACCGCGAGCAGGTGGAACGCTTCGGCGAGTCCTGGTACGCGCGGATCGACCAGGCCGCCAGCAAGGAAGAGAAGGCGAAGCTGGCCAACCTGTCCCCCGACAACGTGACGGCGTCGGAGCTGGCGGGCGAGGCGATTACGGCCAAACTGGTCCGCGCCCCCGGCGACAATCAGCCGATCGGCGGGCTGAAGGTGACCACGGAGAACGCCTGGTTTGCCGCCCGCCCCTCGGGAACTGAGGACGTCTACAAGATTTACGCCGAGTCCTTCATTAGCGAGGAGCATCTGGGCCAGGTCCAGAGCGCCGCCAAGCAGGTGGTGGACGAGGCGTTGGGCCAGTAGTCACCCTGCTCACCTAGTCAGGCAGCCGGTTTCCCACCCGCTAGAACAGGGTTGGGGGACCGGCTGATCTGCGCAGATTCGCCAGCGCCTCCCGACCGGTAGCCGCCTCAATCAGCAGCCACTCACCGCCTTGGCCACTGATCGTCACCGGGCGGAGCAGGGCGGTGGAGAGTAGCTCTTCCCAGCGATCCCGCGCCTCCCCCGGAGTGACTCGCGGATGCGGGTCCGCCAGCGGGTCGCGCTCCAGGTCAAACAGGGTCGAGTCGGGACCGACAGCCGGGACTGGGGTCGCCGGGACTGGAGCCGCCGGCGCCGCCGCCACCGGGGTCGCCGAGGTCAGGTCGGGGCCCGTGGCCCGCTGCAGGCCGGGTCCCGGCTTGGGCTGCGCGCCGCGCTGAAATGCCTCCGCCGCCGCCCGCGCCCGATCGTCAGCCAACTCGTTCAGCCGGTGGCCGGCATGGCCCTTCACCCACTCGAACCGATAGCTGCGCCCCCGAAGGGCCTGATCCAGTTCCTCCAGGATCTCCCGGTTAGCCACCGGCTTCCCATCGGCCTTCTTCCACCCGCGCCGCTTCCACCCGGGCAACCACTTGGTCACGCAGTTGATCACGTACTGGGAGTCAGCCAGGATGTGGAGGGGCTCTGCCGCCAGACCGGCCCGCTCGGTGGCCCGCAGCAGCTCCAGCACCGCGGTCAGCTCCCCGATATTGTTGGTGGCCGAAGGCCATCCGCCCGCGTCCCACTCGTCCGCCGAAATGACCCAGGCCCACCCAGCCGGGCCGGGGTTACCTAGGGAAGAGCCGTCCACTGCCACAGTAATAGTCACCCCCAGATTGTAGCCCGCCCAAACCGGGGTCAGGATTTACCCTTGGACTATGCGCAGATCAGGTTCTCATCCCAAGTCCTCCCGGCCCCGGTTTGACGACCGCCCGCGAAACGGTACCGGCTCGGAACTGGTCGAGCTGTTGCACCGGATCGACGGGTCCTCTTACGGCGCCTACAAGCGGGCGTTGGGCTCGTGGAATTTTGGCGCCTACCGGGTGGACTTCACCCGGGTGCAGGCCGATCCCTACGCTCCCCCGTCGTCGATCCGGGTTCGCTACCGCCGAGACCAGGTGGACCTATCCGAGACCGACCTGCACAGTCAGGATCGGCAGCTGGCCACCGCCGACTTCTTGGCCCGGCGGGCCGGCGACCTGATTCGCCAGCACGCGCCGACTCTTTCGATTGCTCCCTGCGGCCCCGAGATCCTGGAACGGTCCTCAGCCCGGGTTGGCTCGGAAGACTTCGAGCTGAGAATCGCGGTGCGTCTGCCCGCCCGGGGTCGAACCGTGCTGGGGCGCCAGGCCGCTCTGATTTTCACCGAGCAGCTCCCCCGGGTTTTGCGCGAGCTGTTCAACTTTTCCAATTCGGCCCACCGCGAGCATTGGCTGGCCCACGTCCATGCTTTGGCTGATCACCGCGCCCTGCAGCAACTGCTGGTTGAACGGGACCTGGTCGGTTTCATTGCTGACGGTTCCCAGTTGGCCCGCGCCTCCGGGGTGTCGGCCCAGCCGCTGCGCTCCGGCGTGCCCTTCGCGGCCCCGGATTCACGGCGACAGCAGGTCGAGTTGCCCCACGCGGGCGTTGTTTCGGGCCTGGCCATTCCCGCTGGAATCACCGTGCTGGTGGGCGGTGGCTTCCACGGCAAGTCCACCGTCCTGACCGCGTTGGAGCAGGGCGTCTACCCGCACGTTCCCGGGGATGGGCGCGAGCTGGTGGCGGCTTTGCCCTCCGCGATGAAGGTTCGCGCGGCCGACGGGCGTCCAATTACCCGGGTCGACGTGTCAGCCTTCATCAACCACCTGCCCACCGGCTCGTCCACCACCCGGTTTTCCACCCAAAATGCCTCCGGATCGACCTCACAGGCCGCCTCAATCATTGAGGCCATCCAGGCCGGATCCCAGTTGCTGCTGTTCGACGAGGACACTTCCGCCACCAACCTGATGATCCGCGATGCGCGGATGCGGACCCTGGTTCAGGCCGACCAGGAGCCGATCACGCCGCTGGTCGATCGGATTCGGAGCCTGCCCTCCGAGCGCGGGGTTTCGGTCATCATGGTGACCGGCGGTTCCGCCGACTACCTGGATGCGGCCGACCTGGTCCTGCAAATGGATGCCTATCGGTGCCTGGACGCCACCGAGCGGGCCGGCGAGGTGATGGCCGCGTTTCCCCGCCAGCGGACTGATCTGCCCGACTTCCCCACTCCCCTTCCCCGCTTGGTCGTGCGGGTTCGTCCCGGTGGGGAGCGCTCCCGAACGAAGACTCAGGGGGTCGACCGGATCGAGTTGGACCGCCAGGGAGTCGACGTAACGGATGTGGAGCAGATCGTTGACCCCGGCCAGACGGAGGCAATTGCGTGGATTATTCGCGGCGTCACCGAGCAGCTGGCCGACGGCCACCGCACTCTTGAGCAGCTGGTAGATGAGGTGTTGGACCGGGTGGAGGATCGGGGCCTGGACGCGCTGGTGGACTTTGGCGCCCGCCCATTTCCCCCCTTCTTGGCCCGTCCGCGAAAGGTCGATATCTGCGCGGGGATTAACCGACACCGCTCGCTCAAGATCGGATGACCGGCGGAGGCAAACCGCCTCTGATCAGGCATTTTACCTGCCGCTGCGCGAGCACTATCGCCCGGGGATGAGACTTATAAGTCTGTAGACTCATAAGGCTCATGATTCAACTATTGGATCATGTCCGTGACCCGTCTCCAGCGAGCCTTTGGGAAGAATTTTCGTTCCCACCGGCAGCAGCTTGGGCTGAGTCAGGAACGTTTTGCCGAGATGCTCGGCGTCCACCGCACCTACCTGGGCGGGATCGAACGGGGTGAGCGGAACCTGTCGCTCCAGTCGATCGAGTATTACTGCTCCCGGTTGGGGTTGGACCCGCTGACGATGCTGACCCCGGTAGAGGACGAGCAGGCTCAGCCGGACCCGAAGTTGTAGCCGCTCCAGTCAAAGCCACCCCCGGATATTTCTGGGATGAGCCCCCCTAGTTTCGGTAGCCTGTGAGCACTTGCCCCTTTCCGGAAAGGCCCGCGCGTGACCCAACCTGCAACTCCCGCCTCGGTCCCCACTGCTCCACTGAGTCGCCTGTGGGGGATCGACGTGGCTCGTTTCTGCGCCATCGTGGGAATGATGGCAGCGCACCTGCTGGGCTGGGGTGAGTACACTCCCTGGCTGGAGGCGATCACCTCCGGGTTCCCCTCCACCCTGTTTGCCGTGTTAGGCGGGTTTGGGCTGGTGTTTGCCAGTCGCCGCTACGCTTCGGCCCCGAGCTCCTGGCCGGGAATCGCGGCCGGCATTGCCCGCGGGGTAGTCGTCCTGGTCTTGGGCTTGGCATTAGAGTGGCTGCCCCAGCACCCGATTGCGATCATCCTGGTCTACTACGGGACCGCGATGATCCTGGTGGCCCCACTCATTTACCTTCGCGCCCGGTGGCTGTTGCTGCTGGCAACGGCGTTGGCCCTGCTTGGACCCCAGTTGTTGGGGGCGCTGCCGCACGACGGCTACCTGGAGCTGGGGAATCCGGTGGCGGCGGCGCAGTCGGTCCTGTTCGCAGGGATGTATCCAGCCCTGACCTGGGTGGCTTATCTGCTGATCGGGGTACTGCTCTGCCGGTGGTTTTTGGCCGAGCGGGAGGCGGGCCGGTCCGAGCGGGCGGGTGCCTGGCTTTTCATCGGGGGACTTGGGGCCGGCGCGGTCGGCTGGCTGGCCGGCTGGCTCTATCAGGAGTTCTGGTGGGAACCCCCCTGGGATTCGGGGGCGGGCGCCCCGGTTTCGGCGGGATGGAACGCCCTGCTGCAGCTGAGCACGCACACCGGCTCCACCGTGGACCTGGTTCGCACCGCCGGCCTGTCGGTGGCGTTGATCGGGCTGTGCCTGCTGGCCACGGCCCGGTCCACTGCGGTTCCGCTCGGGTGGCGACCGATCGTGGGGATGGGGGCAGCTCCGCTGACTGCCTACACGCTGCACCTGCTGATGACCTCGTTCGGCCTCTTCTTCGCCGGGGGGATGTCGGTGCTGCTTGAGCCGGAACGGGTCGGCTGGTTTTCGATTGCATTCGTGGTGCAGCTGCTGGTCCTGCTGGTCGGGGGCGCCTACCTGTTCTCCCGGCAGCGGCGCGGGCCCTTGGAGCTGCTGGTCTCTCGGGTCGCCCAGACCGCGGGCGAGTTGGCTTGGGGCCGATGGGAGCCGCGCCGCTGATCCTGGGGTCAAGACACAGGTTGGCCCGAGGAACCTAGTCCCCGGGCCAACTCTTGGCTTAGTGCCTGGCTGCTAGAGCATGCAGGACACGCAGTTCTCCACTTCGGTCCCCTCCAGCGCCATCTGGCGGATCCGCACGTAGTAGAGGGTCTTGATCCCCTTCCGCCACGCGTAGATGTAAGAGCGGTTCAGCTCCCGGGTCGTCACCGTGTCCGGGTAGAACAGCGTCAGCGACAGGCCCTGGTCCACGTGCTGGGTCGCCGCAGCGTAGGTGTCGATAATCTTTTCCGGGCCGAGCTCGTAGGCATCCTGGAAGTACTCCAGGTTGTCGTTGGTCAGGTAGGGCGCCGGGTAGTAAACGCGCCCAATCTTCCCTTCCTTCCGAATCTCGATCTTGGAGGTGATCGGGTGAATGGAAGAGGTCGAGTTGTTGATGTAGCTGATCGAACCGGTCGGCGGAACGGCCTGCAGATTCTGGTTGTACATCCCGTACTGGGCCACGTCCCGGGCCAGTTCGGCCCAGTCTTCGCGGGTGGGCAGCTTCACCGAGGAGTTGGCGAACAGTTCCCGGACCCGCTCAGTCTGCGGAACCCAGTCTTGGTTCACGTACTTCTCGAAGTACTCCCCGCTGGCATACTTGGACTTCTCAAACCCGTCGAAGGTCTCCCCCCGCTCCCGGGCAATCTTGTTCGAAGCCTTGATCGCCTCGTACGCCACCGCCATGAAGTAGATGTTGGTGAAGTCCAGGCCTTCCTCGGAACCGTAGTGGATCCGCTCCCGACCCAGGTAACCGTGCAGGTTCATCTGCCCCAGCCCAATCGCGTGGCTGCGGGCGTTGCCCTTGGCAATTGAGGGGACCGACTCGATGTTGGAAAGATCCGAGACCGCGGTCAGCGCCCGAATGGCCGTCTCTACCGTCAGGGAGAAGTCCTCCGAATCCATCGCCTTGGCAATGTTCAGGGAACCCAGGTTGCAGGAAATGTCCTTCCCCACGTGCGCGTAGGACAGGTCCGGGTTGTATTCGCTGGGCTCGGAGACCTGCAGGATCTCTGAGCACAGGTTCGACATGGTCACCCGACCGGCGATGGGATTGTCTCGGTTCACCGTGTCTTCAAACAGGATGTACGGGTAGCCGGACTCGAACTGGATCTCCGCCAGCGTCTGGAAAAAGCGGCGAGCATTGATCTTCCGCTTCTTGATCTGCGGGTTGTCCACCATTTCCCGGTAGTGTTCGGTCACCGAGATCTCGCTAAAGGCCTTCCCGTAGACGCGCTGAACGTCGTAGGGGCTGAACAGGTACATGTCCTCGTTGTTCTTGGCCAGCTCGAAGGTGATGTCCGGGATGACCACGCCGAGCGAGAGGGTCTTGATCCGAACCTTCTCATCGGCGTTCTCTCGCTTGGTGTCCAAGAACGCCATGATGTCCGGGTGGTGAGCGTTCAGGTAGACGGCCCCCGCCCCCTGCCGAGCGCCCAGTTGGTTGGCGTAAGAGAAGGAGTCTTCCAGCAGCTTCATCACCGGGATCACCCCGGAGGACTGGTTCTCGATCCGCTTGATGGGCGCGCCCGACTCACGCAGGTTGGTCAGTGAGAGAGCCACCCCGCCACCGCGCTTGGACAGTTGCAGGGAAGAGTTAATCCCCCGAGCGATCGACTCCATGTTGTCTTCGACCCGCAGCAGGAAGCAGGAAACCAGTTCCCCGCGAGCCTTCTTGCCAGCGTTGAGGAAAGTGGGGGTGGCAGGCTGGAACCGGCCGGTCATGATCTCGTCGACGATCTTTTCAGCCAGGGCGTAGTTTCCCCGTGCCAGATAGAGCGAAACCATACAGACCCGGTCTTCGAACCGCTCCAGGTAGCGCTTGCCGTCGAAAGTCTTCAGCGTGTACGAGGTGTAGTACTTGAAGGCCCCCAGGAAAGTGGGGAACCGGAACTTGAACCCGTAGGCCCGCTTGAACAGAGCCTTGATCTGCTCAAAGGAGTACTGGTCCAGCACTTCCTGCTCGTAGTAGCCCTCTTCGACCAGGTAGTCGAGCTTTTCCCGCAGGTTGTGGAAAAAGACCGTGTTCTGGTTTACGTGCTGCAGGAAGTACTGCCGGGCAGCCTTGCGATCCGCATCAAACTGGATGGTCCCATCCGGTCCGTACAGGTTCAGCTGGGCATTCAGCGCATGGTAGTCCAGCTCGGGGTTCATGGCGGTTTCCAGCCCGGTGTCAGTCAGATTGTCGACCAAAATTTCCTCAGTCCTTCTTTCACGCGCTGCACATCTTCGGGCGTGCCGAGCAGCTCAAACTTATATAGGTGAGGCACCCCCACCTTTTGGGAAACGATGTCCCCCGCCAGGCAGTATGCCGTGCCGAAGTTAGTGTTTCCACTGGAGATCACCCCCCGGCAGTGCGAACGATTTTCCGGATCGTTCAGGAACTTGATCACCTGTTTAGGCACAGCTCCCCGATGGTTTCCGCCCCCGTAGGTGGGGACGACCAGGACGTAATCGTCCTGCATGGCCAACGGCTCATCCCCCCGCCGAAGCGGAATGCGATGGGCGGGCACCCCCAACCGTTCGACAAATCGCTTCGTATTCTCGGTTGCGGACGAAAAGTAAACTACGTTCGGTTGCACCGACCCATCGCCTCCTGCTGCCAACTATCCCGATCTGGGGAACGCCTAGTTGGCGACCCCCACCAACTCTTCGGCCAGAGCCTTGATCCGGTCGGGACGGAACCCGCTCCAGTGCGACTCCCCGACGACTACGACGGGAGCCTGCTGGTAGCCCAGGCCCAAAATGTACTGCAGTGAATCCGCATCCTGCGTCACGTCAACTGTGGAATATTTGATCCCAAGTTTGTCGAGTGCGCGGTAAGTGGCGTCGCACTGCACGCACCGAGGCTTGGAGTAAACGGTGACGTTCATCTGAGGACCCTTTCTTCGATCATTCCTGTCCGCCGAGCAGACCATTTCCGCGAAATGACGCCAATGTAATCACACGCTTGTCATTTCTGCCCGACGCAATGCTGGGCACAAAAGCAACACTACACCTTGTGGTTGAAGAGTGCACCCACCCCTACAGGTTGTGTCTATCCCCAGCTGCTCTTCTTCCTGTGGATAAGTCTGGTCTCCCTGTGGAGACCGTGTTGACGGTTCTCACCGGGGTGATTTCCACCTCCTCTCTTTCGCGACAATTTGTCTTGGTTCAAGTGTCCACCCGCCTCCGACAAGTGGGTCCTGAGTCCTAGGTTTCTCCGGCTTCAGGGTTGCTCCCACCGCGACCGGCCACCCACTTCCGACCACCCAGACGGTTGTGAAAAAATGTCCACAGCGGGGGATCGGCCCGCCCGGCCGACCCTGTGGATATCTTCCAGATCCGAGCCGGAAATTGCCCCGCTCCTCGGCGTGTCGCATCCCCCCCACCACCACCGGTTCCGGATCCACCTCACATTCGACCTATACGCCCGTTCAACCGAAGGGCGGTGGCTCCCCTAAGATTAGAGCATGACTGATGCAACCCCTCCCATCATGAATGTGGAGTCCTTCAACCTGGACCACCGCGCGGTGGCCGCCCCCTTCGTTCGGGTGGCTGACCGCAAGGAACTACCTGGCGGCGACGTCCTGATTAAGTACGACGTGCGCTTCACCCAGCCCAACGTGGCCCACCTGGAGATGGACACCGTCCACTCCCTGGAGCACCTGACTGCCGAACTGATGCGCAACCACACCGATCGACTGATCGACTTTTCCCCCATGGGCTGCCAGACCGGCTTCTACGCCCTGACGTTGGACATCGGCTACGACGATTTCCTCACCCTGCTGGAGCAGACTCTGACCGACATTCTGGCCGCCACCGAAGTACCGGCAGCCAACGAAGTGCAGTGCGGCTGGGGAGCCCACCACACTTTGGCCGGAGCCCAGGAGGCCGCCCGCCAATTCCTGGCCGCCCGCGACCAGTGGAGCACCATCTTCCGGCCGGATCACCGCGAGGCTCAGCAGTGAGGGTGGCGGCCGTCATTGCCTGCGCGATGACGGAGGAACTGGAACCGTTCCTGGCTCGGGCTCAGCACGTGAGCGAGGTGGGGGGACCCGCCTCGTCCCGCGATCACCAGCGCTTCTACCGGGCCGAGTTGGCCCAGCGACCGGTCGCCCTGGTGCTGTCCGGGATCGGGCTGGTCAACGCGGCCGGCGCCGCCACGGTTGCGCTCGCCCACTTTTCCACCGACCGGTACCTGCTGGCCGGAACCACCGGTGGGCTGGGCACCCGGGTGCAGGTTCGCGACGTGGTGGCGGGCACGCGCGCCCGCTATTTCGACGCTGACGCTACCGGCTTTGGCTACGAGCCCGGCCAAATCCCGCAGATGCCGGCCGAGTACGTCGGGCTGGAGGCTCCGGCTTTCGCTACCCACGCGGGGCTGGTCCTCTCGGGTAACTCATTTGTCCAGGCCGACATTGCCGAGCAAACCCGGGCACGGTTCCCCGGGGCCCTGGCGGTGGACATGGAGACGGCCGCGGCCGCTCAGGTCTGCTACCAGCACGGGGTCGGCTGGTTGTCGTTGCGGGCGGTTTCGGACCTGTGTGGACCCGAGGCGGGGCAGGAGTTTCACGTGGGGGCCGAGGTGGCCGCCGAACTCAGTGCCCAGGCGGTCGAACGGTACCTGGCCGACTGATGTCACATGCTGGGGTGCTTGCCCCACCCGCGTCCTAGCGGCCTAAAATGGGCGTAGACGCGTAACTGGCGTGGGTGGAGTACCACCGGGGAGCGCGTGGACCAGAAGAGACGCTTGACACCGCCCGCCTGGGTGCCGAGCCTCAGACCTATGTCTAAGGATCGGTAATGTCTCAAACTGCTTCGCTCATCCCAATTCGCCGCGCGCTCATCTCGGTGTCCGACAAGACCGGCCTGGTCGAGTTGGGCCAATCCCTGGTCGAGGCCGGAGTCGAGCTAGTCTCTACCGGCTCGACGGCCGCCACCTTGGCCGGCGCCGGGCTTCCCGTTCAAGAGGTTGCCGACCTGACCGGCTTCCCCGAATGCCTGGACGGGCGGGTCAAGACCCTGCACCCGCGGGTGCACGCCGGTATTCTGGCCAATCTGGAGCTGGAATCCCACCGCCAGCAACTGGCTGACCTGGGGATCGAGCCCTTCCAGCTGGTCGTCGTCAACCTGTACCCGTTTGCCCAGACCATCGCTTCCACCAGCGACTACGCCCAGTGCGTGGAGATGATCGACATCGGCGGCCCCTCAATGATCCGCGCCGCCGCCAAGAACCACGGCTCGGTCGGGGTGATCACCGACCCGAGTCAGTACGACGAAGTGCGGACCGCCCTGACCGCGGGTGGGACCTCCACCGACCAGCGCCGCCACTGGGCCCTGGCCGCCTTCCGCCACACCGCCGACTACGACGTGATGATCGCCTCGTGGCTCGGCCAGCAACTGGAGGACGAGGCGGCCGCCCCCGCTTGGTGGGGACGCACCTACCGCCTTGAGCACCCGCTCCGCTACGGGGAGAACCCCCACCAGGGTGCCGGCCTCTACCTGCAGACCAGCCCCCAGCCCACCGGTCCCAGCCTGGCCACCGCCCCGCAGCTGGGGGGCAAGGAAATGTCCTACAACAACTACCAGGACACCTCCGCCGCCGTTCGGGCCGCCTTCGATCAGGATCGGCCCGCCGTGGCCATTATCAAGCACGCGAACCCGTGCGGAATCGCCGTGGCCGACTCGGTCGCCACCGCCTACAGTGAAGCTTTTGCCTGCGACCCCGTGTCGGCTTTCGGGTCGGTGGTAGCGGCCAACCGGCCGGTCGACGTGGCATTGGCTCAGCAGGCAGCCAAGGTCTTTACCGAGGTTATTGCCGCGCCCTCGTTTGAGCCCGAGGCGCTGGAGATCCTGCGGCAAAAGAAGAACCTGCGACTGCTGGAAGTGGCGGGAGACAGCCCGGAGACCTGGGAGTTCACCACGATCTCGGGCGGCATGATCGCCCAGCAGGTGGATCGGATCGACGCGCACGGCACCCGCGAGGACGGCACTGCCTTTGGTGACGATCCCGCCGACTGGCAGTTGGTCGCGGGCCCGGCCGCCCAGCCTGCCCAGTTGGAAGATCTGGCCTTCGCCTGGCGCGCAGTTCGCTCCGTCAAGTCAAACGCGATTTTGTTGGCGCGCGACGGCGCCAGCGTCGGGATTGGGATGGGACAGGTGAACCGGGTCGACTCCGCCCGCTTGGCGGTGGAACGAGCCAACACACTGATGGATGGGCAGAACCGGACCGAGGGAGCCGTGGCCTCCTCGGATGCCTTCTTCCCCTTTGCTGACGGCCTGCAAATCCTGATCGACGCGGGCGTGAGCGCAGTGGTAGCTCCGGGCGGATCAGTCCGCGATGGCGAGGTGATCGAATGCGCCCAGGCGGCCGGGATCAGCCTCTACTTCACCGGGACCCGCCACTTCTGGCACTAGGGGGCCGGGGATAGCACGAGGGGGAGGTCACCGGGACCTCCCCCTCGACTGCTGGCTAAACTACTTCTCTTCGCCCGCTTCTTCGGCGGCGGGCTCGGTTTCCTCAGGAGCAGCGTCGGCCACCTCAGCTACCTCAGCTTCCACCCCCGCAACCTCCTCGGGGGCAATTTCTTCCACCGGCTCATCTGTGTCTAGGTCGGCCCAGTACTCTTCCGCCCAGGGATCCTCGATCGGCTGGGAGCGCCGCCACAGCAGGTAGCCGGCTCCGGCTGCGGCCCCGGCCAGCAGGCCCCACCGGAAAACCTTGCCCGACTTGCGGTGACGTCCGCGTGAATTGGCGGCCGCCTCGACCGCTGCTACTGGAGCTTCCACTACCGTCTCTCCTACTTTCTCAGCTTCAGCTTTGGCCCGAGCCGCCGCTTCCTCGACCGCCGAGCTCAAGCGCGGCAGGTAATCCTTGACCATGTCCTCGTGGAACTGGTCCAGCGCGTCGCCAGCCTTGGAAGTCAGCTTGGCTGCACGCTCGGCCGCGGTGTCCACATAGGGGCTGGCAGTCTTGACGGCATCATCAACTGCTTGCAGGACACGCGGGGCAGCCGTCTTGACCCCGGTCTTGGTGGCTTCGGAGGCCTTTTCGAACGCCTTGACCGCCTGCTCGGAAACCACGTCCTTGATCTCCGCCGCCTTCTTCTTCAGTTCTTCTTGATCGATGTGCTGGCTCATTGTGATCCTCGTTCCCAAGTAATCCCCGGCAGTTGCCCGCTGGAACCCAACCTCTGTGGGTTAGCTAACTCCTATTGTGCCTGCCCGACGGACAAAACGCACCTTAATCCGGCTATGGATCTGGTGACGGGCGAGGGGGAAGCGGCTTGAACTGGCACCGGTTCCGGATGGTAAGGAGAGCGGCTGGAGCTGCCCAACTGCTCGTCAGTCTGCTTGCCGGTGAGCCTGCTCGCACCTTCGCGGAGAACGTCCCTGAACTGATGATCCGGGCCTCCACTGCGGGCAAACTCTCCCCAGACGATACCCCTCGTCGTTCCGCTCACAACGAAGCTCACGCCCAGGGGGAAGACACCCGCGGCCGGTAATGAGAAAATAGGAGAATGAAAGCTACGATTCACACCAATCACGGTGACATTAACGTTGAACTCTTTCCCTCCGAAGCCCCGAACACGGTGAAGAACTTCGCCGGGCTCGCTACTGGTGAACGCCAGTGGACCGATCCGGCTACGGGTCAGCCCACCTCCAAGCCGCTCTACAACGGAGTGGTGTTCCACCGGGTCATCCCGGGCTTCATGATCCAGGGCGGCGACCCGCTCGGCACCGGCATGGGTGGCCCCGGTTACACCTTCAATGACGAAATCTCCCCCAACCTGCAGTTCAACAAGCCCTACCTGCTGGCGATGGCCAACGCCGGGATTCGGATGGGGAAGGGCACCAACGGTTCCCAGTTCTTCATCACCACGGACGCGACCAGCTGGCTGAACGGGAAGCACACCATCTTCGGTGAAGTTGCTGACGATGAGTCGAAAGCGGTGGTGGACTCAATCTCTGCCACTCCGACGAATGCGCAGGATCGCCCCCTGCAGGACGTGGTCATCTCCTCCATCGACATTGTGGACTAATGTCTGATCTGCCTCGTTTTGGTCAATATGCCGCGGTGCCGCGGCAAGAGCAATGCCCGCGGCACCCCGGTGAGACTGCGGTCGACTACTGCAAGCGTTGTAATCGACCGACCTGCGCCCAGTGCACTATCCCCACAGAGGTTGGTTCGATCTGTGTCGACTGTGCGCGGCCGACAAACCGGCGGCGCGCCGCCAGCCTTGGCCTTCGGTCCGGCCCGGTGGTCACCTACGCGATCATGGCGGTCACCTTTGCCGTCTACCTGATCGGTCAGATTTGGCCCACCATCGACACCTACTTGGCCTTCAATCCGGTGCTGGCTGCAGTGCAGCCGTGGCGGTTCTTGACTGTCTCCCTCGTCCACGGGGGTTTCCTGCACATCCTGTTCAACATGATGATGCTGTACTTCCTGGGAGCGGGCGGCGAAAAGATCCTCGGCCACTGGCGCTTCCTAGGTTTGTACACCATGTCCACCCTGGGTGGATCAGTGGCAGTGCTGGCCTGGGCGCTGATTCAACCCCAATCCCTCACGGTCTGGACCGTTGGGGCGTCGGGGGCAATCTACGGCCTGTTTGGTGCGGTTCTGGTTCAGCAGCTGAGGAACCGAATCAACCCCACGTCGATTCTGGTGCTGCTCGCCATCAACCTGATTTACAGTTTCACTGCCGGTGGCGTGTCGTGGCAGGGACATCTTGGGGGTCTGATTGCCGGTGCACTGATGGCCTGGATCTACGCAGTCCTGGCTCAGCCTCGCATCGGTGTCACGCAGCGCAAACAGAACATCTGGGAGGCGCTCGCAACCCTAGGAATGGTCGTCGTTTTGGGCGCGATTTCCTACGGCTTGTACCAGCCTCTCATCGGGTAGGCAACCCGAAATCGAAACTACACGCCTGTAACTTTCCCCAGCTGTGGATTCGCCTGTGGATAACTGTGGGGAGCCGGTGAAAAGCTAGGCCGCTCCGACGAAAGGTCGTTGGAGCGGCCGATTTGTTAACAGACTTAACTAGAGAAAAATGGCGTGAACTCAAGGATTCGAACAGGGTCGAACAGCGACTTATCCGGACGACGACGCCACAAACACGCGTTGGCTAGACTCGGCTCCACTCACAGGCCCTGTGGATATCCTGTGGAAAACTGTGGGTAAGTCGGAGGTTATCCACAGGCCCACCTGCATAAACAGCTCCGCGAAGACCCCTGCTCTCCTGCGGCCAACTGATGAACATGGCCTCGACCAGGGGGTTCCCACCCAACCCCTCCATAGGGTTCCGTGCGACAGAACCTCAGCCCCTGCGTAACGTACGTTGTATCCAATTAACACGCAGACAAGTACTTATCAGGAAGAGCAGTTGAAGGTGAGAGTTAGGCGGGCAGTTGCCGCCAGCACGATGGTGGGCGCACTGGTCCTGGGGACCGCGGCCGTAGCCCAGGCCACTCCCGTACCCGACCAGGGGCCAAATACCGGAGGCACCGCGGTCACAATAGAGGCACCAAAGGTGAGTTTCACCAGCGTGTCGGCCGGGGTTTTCCACACCGTGGCAATCGCCGACAACGGCCGAACCTACGCTTGGGGGGACAATGAACACGGCGAGATTGGCGACGGATCGAGCCTCAACCGCTCCACCCCAGTTGAAGTAGCTACACCTGAAGGCGTCACTTTCACCAGCATCTCCGCCGGAGCATACCACTCCATCGCGATTGGGGACGATGGAAAAACCTATGCCTGGGGCGATAACAGCTACGGGCAACTAGGTGACGGATCCAAGACCGACCAGCCCACCCCAGTTGAAGTAGCCGCGCCTGAAGGAGTCTCTTTCACCAGCATCTCCGCCGGGGGCAACACCTCGATAGCGATCGGAAATGACGGCAAGACCTACGCCTGGGGAAGCAACGGCTACGGGACCATAGGTGACGGATCCAAGACCGACCAGCCCACCCCAGTTGAAGTAGCCGCGCCTGAAGGGGTCACTTTCACCAGCATCTCCGCCGGAGGCTTAACCTCGCTAGCGATCGGAAATGACGGCAAGACCTACGCCTGGGGCTATGTAGAATCCGGTAATCCAGATGACCAATACGGCATGTACGAACGGACTCCAGTCGAGGTAACCACGCCTGAAGGCGTCACCTTTACCAGCATCTCTGCTGGGAACTTGCATTCATTGGCGATTGGGGACGATGGAAAAGCTTACGCCTGGGGTTACGGCCAACTGAGTGACAGCTCCAGCATGCGCCAACCCACCCCGGTTGAGGTGGCTGTGCCGGCCGGCGTCACCTTCACCAGCATCTCCACCCATTTCGCCCACTCCCTCGCAATTGGAAACGACGGCAAGACCTACGCGTGGGGGCCAAACCAGTTCGGGCAACTGGGGGACACCTCCTGGACTGACCAACCCACCCCGGTTGAGGTGGCCGTGCCGGCTGGGGTTACCTTCACCAGTGTCGCCACCGGAGGTTTCTCTTCCTTCGCACTCGGTGAGGACGGTAAGACCTATGCTTGGGGTTGGAATCCGACTGGTCAGCTGGGTGATGGCACGGTGCGTAATAGGCCAACTCCGGTGGAGGTGGTGAGCGAGGTTGCTCTCACCGGGATCATGTTTGATGGGCTTGCTGGGACGACTCCGGGGGACCCGGAGAGCACTGTTCCGGTGGATAATGGTGATGGGACCTGGAGTATTGTCACCCCAGCCCATGAGGCAGGCCCGGTCGATGTGGTGGTTTCCTGGACGTTGAACGGGATCGCTCAGACCCCGATCACCTACCCGGGTGGGTTCACCTACTACACTCCCACAGCTCCCACGATCACAAACCCGGCCGACCAGACGGTTACTGAGGGTGATCCGGCCGAGTTCACCGTTACCACCAGTGGGGAGCCGACCCCGGTGGTGACTTGGGAGGCCTCTCGCGATGGGGGCCAAACCTGGGCGCCGGTCACGGAGGGCATTTCATCTGATGGTCTTACCCTGATGGTCGCCTCAAGTGTGCTGGCAGATAGTGGCACCCAGTATCGGGCCACCGCGGCCAACACCCAGGGTGAGGCCACCAGTGCCCCAGCGACCCTCACGGTCAACCCCACCCCGCTCGCCCCCACAATCACAAACCCCACCGACCAGATGGTGACCCTGGGTGATTCGGCTGAGTTCACCATCACGGCGGGGGGCACCCCAACCCCAGAGGTGGTTTGGGAGGTCTCTCGCAACGGGGGCACCACCTGGGAGGCAATCAGAGCTGACCCGGATGCCACCCCCAGCTCCAACGGGTGGGCGCTAAGGGTGGTTGGCACCCCCACCAACAACGGCTACCTCTACCGCGCGATCGCCACCAACAGTGCCGGACAAGCCACGAGCACACCCGCAAAACTAACAGTGACCACACCCACTGGTAGTGGCAACGGCCCGGACCAAACCAACAACGAGGTAACCAAAGAACTCGCAGTCACCGGGATCCACCCGAACCCCCTCCTATGGATCACCGGCCTCACCGCGCTAATCCTGGGCGCCGGACTAATCGCCACAAACCGGAGGGCCAAGCACCGCCTGGGCCACTAACCGGACCAAATGGGCTCACCTGCCACGATGCCGGTCGGCCCCTCAACCCCGATCGTGGTGAGGGGCCGACGGGACCGGTAGGTTGGCCAGTCGCGGCGGTAAGCGCCTAGGTGTCACGAAAACACGGAGCCGTAACCCAATCCCAAACAGTGCGGGACCGGGCAGCCACAGATGCTGCCCGGTCCCGCCTTGGTCTTGCTCAGCTGAGGGTGATTAGCGCCAGCGCAGGGTCATCCCGAACCCGACCAGCATGATGCCGACCCCAACCAGAATGTTCCAGTTGCCAATCTGGGGGATCGGGAACCGGCCGCTGGAAAGGTAGAAGACCACCAGGTACAGCAGTCCCACGATCAGCACCGTGATGAAGGCCGGAGCCCACCAGCTGGGGCTCAGGGGGATCCCGTCAGTCCAGCGGGCACTCACGTCCTGGTCGTTGCCGCGGGAGCCGCCGCTCTTCTTGTTGCGCTTGTCAGCCATCTGGGTAACTTCCTTACTTCTTCCGCTCGCCACCACGATCGGAACCTTCGGGGGACGCTGGTCTATATTTGCCGTCGTGCCGCTTCCCGTAGACTGTCAGTACGACAGCGTCCAAGGCTAAATCGGCGCGACTACCGCGTCTATCTTAGCCGTAACAACCGGCTTAGCACCAAAGAGATGGCCGGGCAGAACTAGCGCAGGAGGGGTGATGAGGCGAGGCAGTCGTCCGGGTCGCACCTCGACCCTGGCCGCCCAGATCGTCGTGCTGCTCATCTGCGTGGTTACCGGCATCCTGTTCGGGTGGTCAGCCAAGCTCTCACGGGCCCAGCCCACCACCTTGGACTTGAACCTGCCCCACCTGGTCGCCGAGCGTCAGGCCTCAATTGGCGAGGCGGAGTCGGCCAACCAGGAGATTCAGCAGCAGATTGACGCACTGCTGGCCGCCTCGGACGACTACAACCTAATTGAACGGAACCGGCCTTTCCTGGCCGAGGCGGTCCAGGGTCCCGGAGTTCAGGTCACATTGGACGATGCCGCGCCGGATGTGTCGGTGGATGGCAGCATCTCCCCCAACGATTTGGTGGTCCACCAGGAGGACGTGAACGCGGTGATGAATGCCCTGTGGAAAGGTGGGGCCGAGGCCATGGCCGTGCAGGGCGTCCGCATCACCCCGCGCACCCCTGTGCGCTGTATCGGCAATGTGATCCTGGTTGGCTCCACCATGTTTTCTCCCCCGTACAAAATCGAGGCCATCGGCAGTCCCGACCGCCTCGTCAACGCCGTCAACAATGATCCACAGATCCAGATCTATCAGCAGTACGTTCGGGCCTACGGGTTAGGATGGAGGCTGGACAACGCCGAAACTCTGCACCTTCCAGCTCTGACGGAAGGCCTTAGCTTCAAAACAGCCCAGGTAATTGAGGACTAGAACTCTTGACAGTGATGACTCATCAGGCTCCCCGCCAAACCCGAACCCGGTCACAGAAGATGACGGCCGGCCAGTTCATCATGGTTTCCATCGGGGAACTCCTGATTATCCTTGGGCTCCTCGTTGGCGGCTATGTCGTTTGGCAGCTGTGGTGGACCAGCGTCCAGGTATCCGGCGGAGTAAACGAAAGTATCTCGACCTTCCAGGCTGAGCACCCCGTTCAGGACACCACGACTATCGCTCCGGAACGGACAGACCCGCCGCCAGCGGTGGCCCAGCCTGGCTACGGCGAAACCTTCGGGGTGCTGCACGTGCCCAAGTGGAACTGGATGCAAATCCCGATCACACAGGGCATCGGCACCGACGTCCTGGACCTAGGTCATGCCGGGCACTATCCGGACACCCAACTTCCCGGCGAGATCGGCAACTTCGCCGTCGCCGGACACCGTCGAACCTACGGCAATAACTTCCGCCGGGTCGACATTCTTGAGCCCGGGGACCCACTGGTAGTGGAAACAGCGGACGCCTACCTGGTGTACGAGATGACGGGGAACGAAATCGTTGATCCAAGCCAGTGGCAGGTGATCGCTCCGGTCCCAAACAATCCCGGTGAGATCCCCACCCAGCGACTAATGACCATGACTACCTGCCACCCCGAGTTCGGCAACTCCGAACGCTTCATTGTTTACAGCGAGTTGAAGTACTGGACCTCCAAGGCAGACGGTATTCCGCAGGTGCTGGCAGATGAACCGACGCGCTAACCCAAGCAAGACCCGGAGGAAGCTTTCATGATCACCTGGCTGCTACAAAAGGCCCCCGGACCCCGCTGGCTCAAAGCCCTGGTGCTTCTGGCCCTGGTGGTCGTAATCTTCTACTTTCTGTTCCAGTACTTCTATCCGGTGATCAACGAGCGCTTCGACGGCGACATGACCGTGCACCAAAGCAGTGCTCCCGCTGTCTGGCAGGCACCCCTGGCGGTCGATCCCAACTTTCCGTCCTAACCTGACTGGGTCGGGGCAGGGTTTTACTCACCCCGGCTAGGGTGTGCTCCTCAGCCCTCGGTGGCCCCGATGGAACCAGGCGGTCAGGCCACCCTTTTGCGGTATGTTGTACCTACCCTGTTGGCTCCCGGTCAGCGTCATCCCCGGTCCAAGCAAGCTGGCCCACCCTCTTTCTTTCCCGTCGTCGGGACTGGTTGAGGTCCCAGCTACACTTCACCCGGCCTGAACCCGACCGCGCCAGCCAAGCCGAGCCGGGCCCGAGCCGCCACGATCCTGAGAGGGGGGAGCATTGTTCTACCTACTGCTGATCAGCGCGCTGGCATTCGTCTTTGTGAACGGCAGAAACGACGGGGCGGCCCTGGTGGCAATCGCCACCCAGACCACCGGCGTCCGGCTGTACTACCCCCTCCTGCTGCTCTGGCTGTTCCTGCCCCTCGTGCCCCTGCTGGGAGTGTGGAAGGTGGCCGACTCCCTCCGCCAGATGGCCGGACTCGAATCGATGGCCCTTGCCAGTGCCTGCTGCGTCCTGCTCTCCACCCTGCTGACCGTCTGGGGTTCGGGCCGAATCGGCATTCCCACCTCGATCACCCTGGCCCTGGTGGGCGCTCTCAGCGGCGACGCGCTGGCCCGCTCGGTTCCCCTTGACGGCGCCCTGCTGGGACGAACCGTGGGCCTGGGCCTGCTGGCTCCCTTCGTGGCGGCCCTGATCGCGGCGTTGATCTCCCTGCTGCCTTTTCACCCGCCGCGCCCCTTCAGCGCCAACCGGTGGTTGAAGTCCTTTCGGGCAACTGCCCTGACCCTGTTGGCGCTCGCCTACGCGGCTAACGACGGCCAGAAAGTGCTGTTTGCGGTGGCGCTGATCCTGGCGGCCCCGGTCGGGACCGTGGCCTTGAACGTGCCCATCATGTTTGCCGCTTCCACCCTGTTCATTGCCGGGGCGATCGCGGGGTTGCCCTCCGCCAGCCGGTTCCTGCGACACGGGATCACCGCCCTGGACCCGCTGAAACTGTTACAGGCCGAGTTGGCCACGGGGGTCACGGTCCTGGCCGGCTCCGCGGTCGGCACCCCGCTCTCCATGACCCAGTCAATTACCGGGGCCCTCCTGGGCACCGGCCTGGTCCGCTCGACTCGCGCTGTCCGCTGGGATGGGATCGCCCGGATCGGGGTGGCCTGGATCTGGACTCTGCCCGCAGCTGGCCTGCTGGCCTTCGGAGCTGAAAAACTAGTCTCGACTCTTAGTTCGTGAGAGGAAAAACCATGACCCCAACCGGAAGAGTTCGCCGGCCCGGCCCCCTTCGACTCGGCCGTAGGAACCGGAAGCCCACCATTGTGGGGGTGCTCAACCACCAGCTGGAAGTTGCGATTGAGGCCACCGAACTGGCCAACATGGTCTGCTCGCGCGAGGCCGACGCCCAGGAGTCCCGCAAACCCATGCGCAGCATTGAGCACGAGGGGGACGACGCCCAGGAGCATCTGCTCGCCCTGCTAAACCGGGCCCTGACGGTTCCCCTCGAACGGGAGGACCTGGTTCGGGCATCACGGGCCATCGACGACGTGGTCGATCACCTCCGCGACCTGGTTCGCGAGATGGCGAAGTGGGAGGTGCGAACGGGGAAGTGGTCAAAGAACATCCTGGACCCGGCTCTGCAATCACTGCGCAGCCTGCAGGCGGCGGTCAACCAGTTGGATAGCGCCAAGCAGCGGGAAGGGTACCTGCGGGCACGGTACCAGGCCCGGCAGTTGCGCCGGAAATACCAAAACGGCCTGGCTGAGATCTTCAGCGAGGAACTGTCGCTGGAAACCCTGAAGCGCCGCGAGATCCTGCGCCGGGTCGACTCGATCGGCTCCCGCCTAATTGACGCCATCGACTTCCTGATCGACGGAATGGTCAAGCGGTACCTGTAAGCCCACCGCCGGAACCAACACTGTCCGGTAACCAAATGGGAGGTCACCCCAGTTCGGGGTGGCCTCCCATTTTGGTTGGCTGACCTAACCCTGCCCTCCCTCGCCGTCATCCGGATTCTTCGGAGTCTCGGTCGGGGTGGGGGTCGGCGTCGGGGTGGGGGTCGGGTCCGGAATCGGCTCCGGGCCCAGCGACACGGTGATGGTAATGGTGGATCCAACCGGCACCAAACCGCTCGGCGTCAGGGACACCACGGTCCCCTCCGGATACAGGTCCGAGTAGGCCGTCTTTTGCGAGGTGTTCAAGCCCAGGCTGTGCAGCTGGTCGGCCACCGAGTCGGCGTCCGCGCCTTCCATCCCCTGGGGCACCTCAACATTGCCGCTCGCCATGACCAGGTTGATGGTGGCGCCCACCGGCTGGGTGGAGCCCATCGGCGGATCGGTGCTGACCAGGGTGTCCTTCTCAGCGTTGGCCTGGTCCTTGGTGGTTACAGTTCCCACCTTGAATCCCAGTCGCTCCAACTCCGCTTTGGCCTGCGCCTGCGTCCAGCCGGTCATGTCGGGAACGGTGGCTGATCCGGGACCGTCGGACACGGTGACAGTCACCGTGGTACCCACGTCGACCAGCTGACCTTCTGGCGGATTCGAACTGACCACGTGGTCCTTCTCGACCTCTGGATCCTTCACCCGCTCCCCGACGGTCATTTTCAGACCCAGGGCTTCAAGCTCAGTTTGGGCCACGCTGGCAGACTTGTTCACCAGCGCCGGCACCGCCACCTGCTCCACCTCGTCGACCGGGGGTTCACGCAGCAGGAAGTAGGCGACGCCGCCCACTAGCGCCAACGCCAGCACCACCAGGAACCCAATCAGGACCCCGCGCCCACGCTTGGGCTTATCTTGGATCGCCTCCCCGTTCGTGGTGGTGTTCTGCAGGGCCAGGTTGCCCGCCGCCGGCGTCCCGTTGGACCGCAGCGGACCGCTGTAGACGGCGGTGGCCGCCGGAGCAGCACTCATCGGCGTGGTAACCGCGGTCCACGAGGAAGTTTGAGGGGCGCTGACGCTCAGGCCCTTGCCGGCTCGCTCCAGATCGACCCGCATCAGGGTGGTGGTCTGGTAGCGGTCGGCAGGATTCTTCGCCATCGCCTTCAGCACCACCCGATCCAACGATTCGGGCACGTCGCCGGCGATGGATGAGGGCAGGGGCGGGATCTCGGAAACGTGCTGGTAGGCCACCGCCACCGCAGAGTCCCCGGTGAAGGGGGGACGACCGGTCAGCAGCTCGAACAGCACCACGCCGGCCGAGTAGATGTCCGAGCGCTCGTCGACCCGCTCGCCCCGCGCCTGCTCGGGCGAGAGGTACTGGGCGGTGCCCACCACCGCATTGGTCTGCGTCATGGTGGCCTGCGAGTCGGTCATCGCCCGGGCAATCCCGAAGTCCATCACCTTGACCGAGCCGTCGTTGGTCAACATGATGTTGCCCGGCTTGATATCGCGGTGAACCAGACCGGAGGCGTGGGAGTACTCCAGTGCGGCCAGCACCCCCATGGTGATCTCCACCGCCTCGTTCAGGGGAACCGGGGTGCCGTCAGACAGCAGATCCTTGACGGTGTGCCCTTCGACGTACTCCATCACGATGTAGGGAACGGAGACCGGCTTGCCGTCGGCCCCAATCACGTCCTCTTCCCCGGTGTCGTACACGGCGACGATATTCGGGTGGTTGAGCGAGGCGGCCGCCTGTGCCTCGCGCCGGAACCGAGTCTGGAAAATGGTGTCGCGGGCCAGGTCGATGCGCAGCATCTTGATCGCCACCACGCGCGACAGGCGCGTGTCGAAGCCCAGGTGAACCTGAGCCATGCCGCCGCGTCCGATCAGCGAGCGGACTTCGTAGCGGCCTCCTAGACGCCGGGAAGGGGAGTTAGCCACGTGTGAACCTCCTGCATTTGCTGGGTGACCGCGGCGGCCGGAGTGTCCTCCGACCCGGTGACCTCATGATCTCTAAACATTGCGACGACTATCAAAATTACGGTCAGTACGGTCAGACCGACAATAACCCACAGGCCCCAGCCGGTCTCGGTCCGGTCCGCGGCGGGGCGCTCCGACCGGGTGGGGGCGGGGGAGCGCGATGCTCTGGCCCCCTCGGCGGCGGCACGGGAGGGTGCCACCGGCCGCCTCGGCCTCTGTGAGGCGGCCGGGACCGCATCCGGGCTGACCGGCAACCACTGTTTGCGAACGTGGTGCACGGGCGGGACCGGGGGATTGGATGAGGGGGACGAGGCGGACGGGGACGAGGCGGAGGGGGCCGGGCTCGCCAGGGCCGCCTCGGCCTGGGCCACCGGCCCGCTCAGCTCCACCTTGGGAGCAACCGTGGGCTCGGCTTCCGCGGCCGGGCTCCCATCCGGGTCCAAATCGAAGTCCAACCATCGGTCCGACGGCCCTGCCGGTTCGGGCACTTGGGCTGCTGCCGGAAGGGGCTGACCCTGGGGCGCGGTCGGAAGCGGCGTGTCCGCGGGCAACTGCTGAACCCGCAGCGGAACCGGGGCGGTGCCCACCCCAATCTCCTCGGCCACCCGGGTCAGCTCGCGAGCCAGCGCCGCGCCGGTGTTCGGTCGGTCGTCGGGGTCCTTCGACAGCAACCGGGTGACCAGGTCCGCCAGCGGCACGGGAACGTCAGCGGGCAGCGGGGGAATGTCCTCGTTCACGTGGGCGAAGGCGATGTCCACCTGCGAATCCCCGGTGTAGGGGCGCGCCCCCGCGAGGGCTTCAAACGCGATCACCCCCAGGGCGTACAGATCCCCGGCCGGGGTGGCTACCTTCCCCAGGGCCTGTTCGGGCGGCAGGTACTGGGCGGTTCCCATCACCATTCCCGCTGCGGTCAGGTTCGCCTGTCCCTGCGCCAGGGAGACGCCGAAGTCGGTCAGCTTGACCCGGCCGTCGGCCTTCACCAGGATGTTGGCGGGTTTGATGTCGCGATGCACCACGTCAGCACGGGCAGCCGCATCGAGGGCGTAGGCGGTTTGCAGCAGGACCGGGATCAGTTCGGCCGGGCTCAGTTTCAGCCCGTCACCCATGAACTCGTTCAGCGGTTGGCCCTCGACCAACTCCATGATGATCCAACCCTGCGAGTCCTCTTCGCCCGAGTCGAGCACCGCGGCAATGTTCGGGTGCTTCGCGCGCATGGCGTTCTTCGCTTCCAGCCGCAGGCGCGAGAGGGAGACTTCCTCCCCGGTCAGTTCCGGGCGGAGCACTTTGGCCGCCACCAGCGCGCCGGTCAGGGTGTCGCGCGCTTTCCACACTTCGCCCATCCCGCCGCGGGCAATCAGGGTCAGCAGCATGTAGCGTCCACCCAGGCGCCGACCGGTCCGGTTCTCTGCCGCGCTCATTGCAGCCCCACCTCCAATAGTTTCCGGACAATGGGACCGGCCACATCCCCGCCGTGCGGGGTGGGATTGTTCTCGTCACCCTCAACAATCACCGACACCGCTAGCTGCGGGTTGTCGGCCGGGGCGAACGCGACCGACCAGGCATTCGTGTACGAGCCGTCGCCCACCTCGGCGGTACCCGTCTTGGCGGCCACCGACACCCCGTCCAGGGCCATGGAGGCCCCGGTGCCGTATGGTTCGCTGACCACGGCCTTCATCATGTCGGTCAGCTGGGCGGCCACCTCGGCGCTAATTGGGGTCGCCAGTACTTCAGGTTCGGTGACGGAACGCTCCCGGTTGTCCGCATCCAGGGTCCGGTTCACCAGGTAGGGCTGCATCATCTGGCCGCCGTTAGCCACCGCCTGGGTCACCATCGCCATTTGGAGGGGCGTGACCGCCACCTCGAACTGGCCGATGGCGCTGGTGGCGAGTTGGGCGGCGTTCAGCTCATCGGGGAAATAGGAGGGGGTGACTTCGAGAGGAATCTCCAGCTCGGCCCCAAAACCGTAGTCCTTGGTCACCTGCTGGAGTTTGCCGGCGGGCAGGTTCGCCACCGCCAGCGCAAAGGTGGTGTTGCAGGAGCGGGCAAAGGCTTCGCGCAGGCTCACCTGTCCCGACCCGCAGTAGGAGCCCTCAATGTTGCTCAGCTGGGTTTCGGTTCCGGGCAGGGTCATGGTCGGCGGCGAATCCACCACCGTGTCCGGGGTCAGCCCGGACTCCAGCATGGCGGTCGCCGTCAGAATCTTGAACACCGACCCGGGCGCGTAGCGGTCCGAGGCGATGGCCCGGTTGTTCATCGGTCGGGAGGGATCGTCCTGGAGGTTCTGGTCGGCTTCCAGCGCGACCGCGGTATCCAGTGAGGCCAGCGGGTTTGGGTCAAAAGTGGGGGAGGAGTAGAGCGCCAGGATCTTCCCGGTCTTCACGTCTTCCACCACGACGGCGCCTGCCCGGTCCCCAAGTGCATCCGCCGCGGCCTGCTGCAGGGCGGCCGACAGGGTCAGTTCCACTCCGCCGCCCTGACGGGGTCGGCCGGCAAACAGGTTCCGCAGGCGCTGCATGAACAGCTCGGAGGTTTCCCCCTCCAGCACTTCGTTGGCGGCCGCCTCCATCCCGGTGGCGTACAGGTTGACCGCAGAGAAAAATCCGGTCACGGCCGCGTAGGTGCCGCCCGCCGGGTAGACGCGCCGGAACCGTTCCGTCCCGTCGTCCAGGCGTTCAGAGTAGGCGATCGGGTTGCCCTCGACAATAATGGCTCCGCGTTCCCGCTCGGCCGCCTGCAGAATCTGGCGGGAGTTGCGCCCGTCGGCTTTCAGCGAGGGAGCGTTCACCACCTGGATCAGGGTCAGGGACAGCGCCAACACCAGGAACATCAGCAGGGCCACGGCAAAGATGCGGCGAACTTGGGCGTTCATCGGATGTCCCCGATCGTCGGCTGATCGTCCGGTGAGACGGGGCGAGCGGGGGTGGCGGGCCCCGAGATGGGGGCGGTGGTCGGGCCGCCTGCGCGCCGGCTCGCCCGCGCTAACCAGCGGGAACGAGGCCGCTCAGCCTCCACAGCCGGCAGTTCACCAGTCGTGGTTGGCACGGAGTCGTACTTCCACGGGGTGGGGGTGGGGGCCGGGCGCCGGGCCGCATTGGAGATCCGGAGCAGCAGCGCCACGATCATCCAGGAGGCAATTAGGGAGGATCCGCCCTGCGCCAAGAAGGGGGCGGTCAGACCGGTCAGCGGAATTACCCGGGTGATCCCACCGAGGACCACGAACACCTGGAGGGCGAAGGAGAAGGACAGGCCCGTCGCCAGCAGCTTCCCGAAACCGTCCCGGGTTCCCAGGGCTGCCCGAAGGCCGCGCTGAATCAGGATCAGGTACAGCAGCAAGATGGCGAACATCCCGACAATCCCCAGTTCTTCCCCCAGGGAGGCCAGGATGAAGTCGGACTGGGCAAATGGCACCAGCTGCGGATAGCCGCGGCCCCACCCGGTGCCGAGCAGACCCCCGTTGGCCAGGCCGAAAATGCCCTGCACCACCTGGTAGGACCCACCTGTTTGCGAGTAGATGGCCGGGTCGAAGGCGTTCAGCCAGACGTCGAATCGGTTCTGGATGTGCGGCATCGCCTTGACGATGATGATGGCGGCCGGGATGAACAGCAGGGCCCCCAGCACCAGCCAGGACACCCGGTTGGTGGCCACGTACAGCATGGTGACGAACAGGCCGAAGAACAGCAGCGAGGTGCCCAGGTCACGTTGGAAAACCAGGATCCCAATCCCGATTGCCCACACCACCAGGATCGGTCCCAGGTCCCGTAGCCGCGGGAGGCGCAAGCCCAGGATTTTCGGTCCGCCCAGCGACAGCTTGTCCCGGTTAGTCACCAGGTAGCCGGCAAAGAATATGGCCAGGGTGACTTTGACGAACTCGGCCGGCTGGAACTGAAACCCAAAAATCCGGACCCAGATGCGGGCGCCGTAGTGTTCCACCCCGAGGCCCGGGATCAGCGGCATCAGCAGCAGCAGAATCGAAATCAGCCCGAAAGTATAGGTGTAGCGGCGCAGCACCCGGTGGTCGCGCACCACCACTAGAATCAGGGCCGCCACCGCAAGGGCCACCCCGGCAAATAGGAGCTGTCGGGTACCAACCGTGGCTTCGCCCAGGGCGGCGTAGGACAGGTCGAGCCGGTAGATCATGGCCAGCCCCAGCCCGGTGAGGGCGGTCGCGGCCGGCAGGATGACCGGGTCAGCGTAGGGTGCCAGGAAGTAGACGCCAATCTCTGCCATCACGGCGAGTGTCACCAGCAGGCCCACGTGCAAACCTAGGTTTGGGGGGAACTCGCCGGTCCGGTTGAGCGACGTCAGCACGTAGCCGCCGACCCCAACGCACAGGGCCAACAGCATCAGTACCATTTCTACTGCCCGGCGGGGCCGAGCGGGGGAGACCTGAACGGTCGCCACTAGGCACCACCCCCCTCATTCGGGGCCGCCGCCTTGGGGGACGAGCTGGGGCTGGGAGTTGGGGTCGGGCTGGGGGTCGGTTTCGAGTCGTCGCCCGACTGGGATTGACCGGTGCCGGTGGTCGGCTCGGCCGCCTTCTGACGCAGTCGAAGTTCAGCCAGGTACTGGTCGATGTCCTCGCGCGAGGACCTGGTCACCGGGTCCTCCAGCCGCTGTTGATCGATGGTCGGCAAATCCTCCAGCCGGATGCTGGTCACCTCGACCGGGGTCGCCAGCTCCAGACTGCCGATCTTCTGGGGAATGCCCTGGAAGACCACCACTCTGCCGTTGTCCCCGAGCGCAAAATACTGCGTGCGGGTCCACTGCCAACCCCACCAGAGCCCCCCGGCGATCAGCGCCACCACGATCAGGGCGGCAGCGGCCGTCCACCAGTGTCTTTTTTTCGGGGTGTGGGGGCCCTCCTCGGTCCCACCAGCAATTGGAGTTGGTTCTTCTGTTTCGCTGATCAGCGCGGCGGCCCGTCCAGCAGCCCCCGGGATCCGCCGCGACGGGTTGGACCGCTCTACCGCGGCAGCCCCCACCACGATCGGGGTGTCGGAGACTTCCACCGACGAGGGAACCACGTCGGCCAGGACCACGGTGACGTTGTCGGGGGCGCCCCCAAGCAGCGCCAACTCAATCAGGGTGTCGGCGCAGGCGTCCAGGTCGGGGACCCGGCGCAGGACCTCGGCGATGGTCTCGGCCGAAACCACCCCCGACAGTCCGTCCGAACAGAGGAGCCAGCGGTCGCCCACGATCGCTTCTCGCATTGTTTCGTCGGCCGAAACCACCCCGGGGGAGTCGCCCAGCACCCGCAGGATCACTGACCGCTTCGGGTGGTTCTCCGCCTCTTCGGGGCTGATCTGGCCCGAATCCACCAAATACTGCACGAAGGAGTGATCCGTGGTCACCTGGGTCAGGCTCTCCCCGCGCAGAAGGTAGGCCCTTGAGTCACCGATGTGAGCCATCGCCAGCTTGTTGCCGGACCGAAGGAGCGCAATGCAGGTGGTGCCGAGGCCGCGCAGCTGTGGTTCCACCCGCGAGCGCTCGATCAGCTCGTCGTGTGCGCTCTGCAGGCCCTGTCTCAGCAGGGTCAGCATCTGTTCAAACGGGACCGCGTCCTCATCGAGGGGAGCCAGCGCCGCGACCGCCACCGACGAGGCGATGTCCCCTCCGGCCGGTCCGCCCATCCCGTCGGCCAGGACCAGCAGGTGCTGGCCGGCATACCCGGAGTCCTGGTTGTTCTCCCTTAGCAGCCCCACGTCGGAGCGAGCGGTGAACTCAAACTGTACATCCATCTACTTCACCAACTGGAAGGTGGTCTGGCCGATGCGCACGGTCTCCCCCACCAGGAGTCGGCGCGGGCCCACCAGGCGTTCGTCGTCGACAAACGTCCCGTTGGTTGAACCCAGATCAGAGATAATCCAGTCCCCGTTGTTCTCTTCAATGCTGGCGTGCCGACTCGAAGTGTAGGGGTCTTCCAACACCAGGGTGGAGGAGGGGGCCCGACCGATCGAAATAGTGGCCCCGCTGAGGGGGATCTTGGTTCCGGTCAACGGTCCCCCGGTGATCAGCAGGTTGTGCGGCTGGGCCAAGCCTCCAACCTTCTCGGTCTTTAACCGGCCACGTCGGCCCGCCTGCGCCTGGGACCGGCCGGCACCGCGAGCGGTCACCACCGTGCCGTAGATGTCCTTGCGCAGCACGGCCACCATTCCTAGGACCAGCAGCCAGAGAAGAACCAGGAATCCAAGTCGAAAGATGGTGAAGGCCAACTCTGAGTTCATTGAGCGCTCACATCTTCAGGGTGAGTCCAAAAGTAAATGGGGGTCCGGCCGATCACAATCTGGTTGCCGTCGACCAGGGTGGCTGCATCCACCCGGTGCCCCTCGACGAAGGTGCCGTTGGTGGAGCCGAGGTCCGTTAGGATCACCCCGGACTCGGTGATCCGAAACTCCACGTGTTTGCGGGAAACCCCCGAGTCGTTCACCTGGATGTCGGCCTCTGATCCACGTCCGATCACTGTTACCGGCTCGGTCAGGAGCCACTTTTCGCCATCAATGTCGATGATCGGGTGATCCGGTGAGGCCACCGCCCCCGCGGCGGGAGCAGCCGGGCCTCGCCGCCGCTGCGCCACCACCTCCAGGTTTCCGGTGAACTCCTGGTCGGACCCTTCGAAAGAAACGGAGATTGGACCCAGCAGGGCGTATCCCTGCTTGGAAACGTAGTTGGTGAGGTCTTCGGCCAGCTCGGCCGAAAGTGCGCCTAAACCGTCTTCACCCAATGTTGTGAAGTCGGAGGGGGAAACTTTGACCAGGTACTCATTCGCGGTAATACCCTGGCCCTCAGCCACATCCAGCAGCCCGTCATCAGCGGCGCGCTGCAGGGCAGACGAGACGTCAACCGGCTTCAGTCCGGACTTGAAGACCCGCGAGAAGACGCTGTTGACGCCCTTCTCTACTGCGTTTTCGAAACGATCAAAGAAGCTCATCGTTTCCTCCCTTTTTCCCTGCCCGTGACCGTCGCGACGCCGTGCCAAAATACTGTCGTGTCGGTACTCACACCTCTGAAGCTCGTAGTTAGAAATAAGGCTACCGCACAGGCGGTCGTTAGCACCCGTTTGCCATCGTAAACGGGAAAACCGGGCCTAACTAAATCACTGCAACCTCATCGTGACCAAGACTACTGTCTCGAAGCTCCGCTCAGTTTGACCGAACTGGGGGAGGTGTCGGTATAGTAATCACGAAGCGCGAGTGGCGGAATAGGCAGACGCGCACGGTTCAGGTCCGTGTTCCAGTGATGGAGTGGGGGTTCAACTCCCCCCTCGCGCACCACCAGAAGTGGCCTCCGGCCGGGGATTCAGTTCCCGGGTCGGGGGTCATTCGCGTCATAAGTGCTAGTAGAAGTGCTAACGGCTGCCGGAGCCGACCAAGCGCCGAAGCTTCTGTGCGGGGCTTGATGCTGCCTTGCCCAACGGTCTCGAAGCTGCGTGCTTGGTATCGTTATGGCATGCTCGCCCGTGGCCCCGCTCATCTCTTCATCGCGTGGGCTGTTCACGATGTTGAGGAGGCTGTGGCTTTTCCGAGCATCTGCGATGCCCTGGCTGATCGGACTGGTGTCGAGGCGTTGCGCATGGATCAGCGTCAGTCATGGCTGGCTGTTGGCCTGATGGGAGTTCTCGTCGCTCTCGCCTGTCGCCGGGGCACGATATCGAATGGCCACTCGCGGTTCTATCGGGCGATGGTCGCGGGACTTCAGGCACATGTTGGCACGCATCTGTTGGCTTCGGTGCTGCAACATCGGTACACGGCTGGCGTTGCGACTGCGCTTCCGGTCATGCTGCCCGGTGCTGAGTCTGCTCGTCGGGAGCTTCGCGACCTCGGCGAGCCACTTCGCGCGAAAGACTATGCTGCCGGGGCTGCGCTCCTGCTCCCTGCTGCGCTGGGTTGCCAGGCACTCGCGCGCATGTTGATTCGGAGAAGGTAGACCTTATTGGACCGAACGCAGAGAGCTCCAAGTTGTCTGCTTACTTGGTTACCGCGCCGGTTACGAACCGCGGTGCAGGCAGCGCGGGAACAGCGGCTGTCATGGCGAGAGGTAGGCGAAGCGATCGGCACCAGCGGCGAAGCCGCCCGCCAGCGCTACACCACAGTGCATGACCAGCGACTGGAACCACAACACCGCCTACCATCCGTGAATCGCCCGCGTCATCACTCAGCGCGGGCACCGCGGTCACATTCCGGTCGCCGCCGAGAGCGGTTAGCTGAGCGATGAGGCGTCCGGACGGCGGGATGTCAGCAGATGTCAAAGGTCGTATTGGTGGTGGCCGGGGTGATTGTGGCCGAGCCGATGCTTCCACCTCGTCCACCAGCCCCTTCCCCCAATACCAAAAGGCGGCCCACCCCGGGATCGCCGGGATCGGGCCGCCTAGTCTTTGGAGGAGCGGTTAGGGCTAGAAGAGGCCCCCCACCCAGAATCCGAGGGTGGCTGCGACCACCGTGAGCACCAGGGTGGTCAGCGCGGTGATGAGCGCCTCGGTCGGCTTTCCTTCGCGGAACAGTTTTTCCACGTCTACGCTGGCAGTCGAGAACGTGGTGTAACCGCCGAGGACCCCAACGGTGAGGACGCTCAGCCACGGAGAGCCGGGCGCCACCGCGCCGAATAGCGCCACCAGCAGGCCCATGATGAAGGCGCCGGACACGTTGATAATGACGGTCGCCCAGGGAATCTGGCCGTGGAACTTTTTGCCGAGGCGCGCACCCATGACGTACCGTCCGAGGGCGCCTCCGGCTCCGCCCACCCCGATCAGGGCCACGTATAGAGGACTCATTGCTGACCTGCCTTCCGGGTGGCTGAGGTAGATTTCAAGATGGTTTGACCCAGGTAGAAGCCGGCCAGCGCCCCGAGGACGCCCGCCCCGACCACGACGATGGCACCCACCAGCAGGTCCAGGATCTGACCGTGCAGCAGATCCTGGCTCAGAGCTTGAGCAAACTCGCTGTAGGTGGTGAACGCTCCCATAAAGCCGGTTCCCAGGAACAGGGTCAGGGTGTGGCGCCGAGGGGCGTCAGACGGAGTCTTGCTGAGGGAGGAGTAGAGCAGTCCCAGCAGGAACGCTCCGACGATGTTGATGACGACCAGGAATAGGCTAATGCCCCAGACCTTCCCGGGGATCATCTCGGAAACTCCGTAGCGCACCAACGCTCCAGCGGCGCCGCCCAAGCCCACCAGCAGGTAGGGCCAGCCGGAGATGCGCCGATCAATCTCCGGGATGACATGTTCAAATACGCTCATAAGGTCAGGGTATTGAGCCATATTCGAAATCGTCAACAGATATATACCTATGACATGGGTCGCAAACAGAAGCCACCTAGACTATCATCATATAAACACTTAAGAGTCACGCCAATTTTGGCCGCCACCTCAGCACCAAGGTTGCCGCCCGCCCAAAGTGGCTCTATTTTAGGGATTCTGGGCTCTCCGTCCACGTGGACTAGGGCTGGTACGTCCAACAACCAGCCGCAGCAGCCGCGGCCAGTAGGATAGAAATTAGCGCCACACCGTGAGGCAAAAGACAATTAGTCGCCCGGCAGAATATGCCGGATCTGTGACCTAATAAACTAGCGACTGCCCTCTGATTCCCACCAGCTGAGGAGGCGCTTGGTCGCTTCCTCTTCACCCAGGGGCCCTTCCTCCATCCGCAGTCCCAGCAGGTACTTGTAGGCCCGGCCCACCTGCGGACCCGGCTTCAGCGACAACAGGGACATGATTTGCTCCCCGTCGAGGTCAGGTCTGATCGAGCTGAGCTCTTCCTGCTGGGCCAACTGGTCAATCCTGCGCTCGAGGTCGTCGTAGGCGGCGCTGAGGAAGTCGGCTTTCCGCCGATTTCTGGTGGTGCAGTCGGCTCGGGTCAACCGGTGCAACCGCTGCAACTGCTCCCCGGCATCGGTGACGTAGCGGCGGACGGCCGAATCGGACCAGGACTGCTCCCCGTAACCGTGGAACCGCAGGTGCTGGGCCACCAGTTGGGTCACCGCCTCGGTGGTCCGCTTGTCGAATCGAAGTGCTTTCATCCGCTTCTTCGTCAGCTTCGCTCCCACCAGCTCGTGGTGGTGAAAGCTGACGCCGCCAGCCTCAAACTTGCGCGTGTCCGGCTTGCCCACATCGTGCATGAGGGCCGCAAACCGCAAGACGAAGTCCGGTCCCGGGACCGGGCCGTCCGGACCGGTTTCCAGGGCAATCGCCTGATCCAACACCGTCAGGGTGTGCTGGTAAACGTCCTTGTGCCGACCGTGCTCATCTGCGGTGGCAACCAGGGCGGAGAGCTCTGGAAGAACCTGATCCGCCACCCCGGTGTAAACCATCAACTCGATCCCTCTGCGAGGAAACGGGCTGACAATCAGGCGTTCAAGTTCTGCCCTGATCCGTTCCGGGGAGACAATCTGGAGGCGATCGGCCAACTTCTCCATCGCCTCCATCACGCTCAGATCCACGTCGATTCCCAGCTGCGCGGCAAAACGCGCGGCGCGCATGATCCGCAGAGGATCGTCTTCAAAACTCTGCAGAGCCGAAACCGGGGTCCGCAGGAATCCGTTGGCCAGGTCTTCCAGGCCGCCAAACGGATCAACCAACGCCATCTGCGGCAAACGCATCGCCACCGCGTTGACGGTGAAGTCGCGCCGAGACAGGTCCCCCTCCAACTCGTCCCCGTAAGCAACGGTTGGCTTGCGGGAATCGGACCGGTATTCCTCCGTCCGGTAGGTGGTGATTTCAACCACCAACTCGCCTTTTCGGGCACCAATAGTGCCAAAGTCACGACCCATATCCCAGGTGGTGTCAGCCCACCGGTCCAGCAGTTCCTCGGTTTGGTCGGGACGAGCGTTGGTCGTCAGGTCAAAATCGTGGGGCTCCACCCCGAGAAACGCATCGCGAACCGGGCCGCCCACCAGGGAGAGCTCGTACCCGCTCTGGGTGAACAGCTCGGCCAGCGTCAGCAGGGGACGGGGCAGCGCCGCCAGCGTCTGCCGAGCGTTGGCCAGCAACTGCGGCACGTTCCCCGAACCGACTAGTTCCCAGCTGTTGTTGTCTCCCAAAGCGACTCCCATTCCGCGATTTTTCGTGACAAATGCCGTCTGATAATCCACGTATCCACCCTCTAGATTGCCACGAGCGAACGGTCAATGGCAGAGAATATTACCCTTTCCGCCTAAGCTGTGAACATGACCACCCACGATCGCCTGCCCGTGCCGGGAATCCCGCACCCGCCTCGCCAGCGGTCAGCCACGCGTTCGTGGAATCGGTTCCGCCTCCCCATTTCCGAGGAGACTTCGGCGGGCGGCCTGTGTGTCCGGGTGGATCGGGGAATCCCCTTTGTCGCGGTGATTGCGCGGCGCGGACGGAACGGCAAACTGGAGTGGTGCCTCCCGAAAGGACATTTGGAAAACGGGGAGACCGCGGTCGAGGCGGCCCGGCGCGAAATTGAAGAGGAGGCCGGCGTACGAGGCGAGCCGATCCAGCGCCTCTGTACTATTGACTACTGGTTCTCCAGTCCGCGTTCTCGGGTCCACAAGACCGTGCATCACTACCTGTTCGAGTACGTGGGTGGGGAGATCACCGTCGACAACGACCCGGATCAAGAAGCGGAGGAAGCAGCATGGGTTCCTCTGCGCGCCGCCCTGACCAAACTGGCCTACCCCAACGAGCGCCGCGTGGTGCAGGTGGCCTTGGAACTGCTGTATCAAGGGTCTCAACGGTGACTCGCAACTCCCAGTGGCGCGCACACGCCACCGCGCTGATCTGGTGCTTTCTTCTGCTACTCGGTGGGGCGGGGTGGTCCTGGCTGGCCCCAAGCGCGCACGCGGACGAGACGACACCGGGCACTAACCGCGGCGACGAGTTCTCCATCGCGGGCCTCAGCCCGGAGCTGTATGAGCCCGGCGACGACCTGCGCCTGACATTGGATGTGGGCGCCCTCCGACCCGGCACCCATTGGTTCGCCGAAGCATTCCTGCAACCCACCCAGTTCAACTCGGCCGAGCAGATGAGCTATTTCCTCCAGGGGGAGGGCTTCCCCGGCTGGCGGATCGGCGCCGACCAGATCACCGTTCGGGACGAGGCAACGCTGGACTGGACCGTGCCTGCCGACGAGATGCCGATCCCAGACGCACAAACTACCGGGGCTCGGGGCCTGACCGTTCGCTTCTCCAACGGTGATCAACTCTGGGAAGCGCGCAGCCTCCTCATCTACGCCCCGCTGGAAGAGCTGTCCCGCACCCGGGTCAGTCTGCTAGCCCACGACTCACTCAGTCCCACCCAGGTCGACTCGGTCGAACAGTTTGTCGACCAGTTCACCCAGCTGGGTGGCTTCAGCCTGGCCGTCAGCCCGCAGGTCGCCTACGGCACCGAGGGGCGCAACGCAGAACTGATTGACCAGCATCGCCAAACCCTGGTGCAGAGCGGGGCGGACCTGGTGGTGCTGCCCGAGGCGAACGCGGACATTTCCGCCCTGGCCGCCGCAGACCTGACCCCGTTGATGAACTTGGCGCTTGAGTCTCGCACGGAAGGTCCGGACGATCCGGACTCAGACCCGCAGGACCAGCCGCAATCCGCTGATCCGCCCATTGCCCCGGTGCCCACCGACCGGCTGCTGACCGACATCGCAATGGCCTCCCCGACCGGGTTCACGCTGGAAGCCCTGCAAAAACTTACCGGCAACACGGTGATTGCTCCCGCCACCTGGGGCGTGCCCGAGCTGTGGCACGGCCTGATTACGCCGACCGGCCGCCTGCAAATTGGCATGGAAAACGGCGTGATTGCAACGGAAGGGACGCCGAATTCGATCCGCGTGGTCGACCGGTGGGTGCCGGTTGAGGAACTGCTGAATGAACCGGTGGAAAGTCCCGGCCAGGAGCTGCTGATCCGCCAGCAACTGCGAACCATCAGCATGATGGTGGGGCTGCAGGACCCGTCCGACCAGCGATCACTGTTCGCCGAACTCCAGCCGGGCTTTGACTGGGCCAAGCCGGAACTGACCAACCGGGTGCTCGCCCTGCTGAACAACCAGTGGGTGGAGCCGACCGGCCTGTCCGAGTTGTTGGAGTCGACCCCGTCAGAAATTGGTCGGCAGGTGGTGCCGCGAAACGGGGACGAGGTGGAAGCCTACCTGACCCAGCTGGCGCCTCTGGCTCGGGAGTATCAGCGGGCCGAGGCGGTGGCCATGGCCGGTCGGGATGGCAACATGGTCCTGGCACCCTATCGGGAGACGGTCCTGGCGCCGACCGCGGCCTCCCTGACCGAGTCCGAACGCACCGCGCTGGTGACCCAGGCGGTCAAAGACCTGACTAGCCTGAGCCAGTCGATCAAGGTTCTGCCTCTGTCCACTGTGAACGTGGTCCACCACGATGCGGACTTCCCGGTCTCGATCACCAATCAGGGGCCGGAAGAGGTGACCCTGGAAGTGGGGTTGGTTCCCTCCAGTCCGCACCTGCAGGCCGGCCAACTGGCCCACGCCACCATCCCCGCGGGCGGCCAGGTCGAGGTGAAGGTGCCGGTTCGCGCGGTCGGCTCCGGCGACGTCTCGGTGCAGGTGGTGGCCCGGAATCTGAGCGGGCAAATCGTCGACGATTCCCAGAGTGTCACGGTTCGGGTTCGGCCCACGTGGGAGGACATTGGCACCATCGTGGTGGTCGGGGCGGCGCTGTTGCTGTTTACCTTTGGCATCATTCGAAGCGTTCGGCGCGGGCGCAGACGGGTCCGCAGAGCCGCTCCGCCTCCCCCGAGCAGCGCGGCGCCCGTAATAGACTCGAACTGATTAGTCGCGGGCCGAATGACCAGGAGTGAATGAATGGCAGAACCGGTGCCTCCGGAACAGGCGAGCGAAGAACCATTAGCACCCCGCCAGCAGTCCCTGCTGCGATCATCGGTGCTGATGGCCTCCGGCACGATGGTTTCCAGGGTGCTCGGGTTCCTTCGAAACGCGATGCTGATTGCCGCCATCGGCGTCAGCCTGGGAGCATCGGACGCGTTCGGGGCAGCCAACATGCTGCCGAACTCCGTCTACAACCTGCTGGCTGCCGGGGTCTTCGACGCCATCTTGATCCCGCAGATTGTCCGCGCACTGAAACGCAAGGACGGCAACGTCTACGTCAACCGGCTGATCACTGCCGCCGGCACCATCCTGTTCGGAATCACCGTCCTGACCATGATTGGCGCGCCCCTGCTGCTGTCGATCACCTCGAGCGGGTTCCCCCCGGACGTGCGGAACCTGGCGATTGCCTTCGCGGTCTGGTGCCTGCCGCAGATCTTCTTCTACGGGCTGTATAACCTGCTCGGCGAGGTGCTGAACGCCCGCGGCATTTTCGGCCCGTACATGTGGGCACCGGTGGTCAACAACGTGGTGGCCATTACCGGGTTGGGCATTTTCCTCTACCTGTGGGGACCGTCCGGGGACGTCTTCCCCGCGTCCGAGTTCACCAGCCAGCAGATGGTGGTGCTCGCGGGCAGCGCAACCCTCGGGGTGGTGTTCCAAGCTCTGGTCCTGATCATCCCGCTCCGCCACTCCGGGGTGAAGCTCCGCCCAGACTTCCGCTTCCGCCAAACCAACTTTGGCTCCGCCTCGAAAGTGGCGGGCTGGACCTTCGCCACCCTGATGGTCAGCCAACTGGGCGTCCTCTCAACCACGAACCTGGCTTCGCACGCGGTTCGGGCTGCGGAAGAGGCCGACATTGTGGTGGCCGGCCTCTCGGCCTACAACACCGCCTTCATGATCTACATGGTGCCGCAGTCACTGATTGCGCTGACCCTGTCGACGGCCATCTTCACCCGGCTGGCAAACAACGCGGCCGACGGAGACTACCAGGCGGTGGCGCGCAACTACACCATGGGTGTGCGACTGATCGTGATGCTGTCGATGCTGTCGGTTGCGGTGATGCTGGTGGCCGCGGTGCCACTGATGCAGCTGGTGATGCCCAAGTTCGACGCCAACGCCGCCTCAATGTATGCCTCGGTGGTGGTGGCCCTGATCATGGGCGTGCCCTCAACCGGGATCGTGATGATCTCTCAGCGCGTGTTTTTCGCGTTTGAGAACGCCAAACCCGTGTTCCTGATGGGGATTGTTCCCACCGTCCTCCAGTTGATTGTCGGCTGGTCGTTCTACTTCCTGACCGGTCCGGAGTGGTGGATGGTCGGCGCTTCGATCGGCGAGACAGTTTGCCGGATCCTCCAGGGGTTCATCGCCATCTTCTGGACCGCCCACCTGGTGCGCACCCTCAACGCCGGCCGCCTGATCGCCTACTACGTCCGCTACCTGGTGGCGTTCGCCATCTCTGCTGTCGGCGGGTGGGGGTTGCTGCACCTGATCGGTCCGGCCTCGCTCAGTTCCTCTAGCACGGGACGGTTCGCGGACGCCTTCTGGAAGGTGCTGCTGGTCGGAGTCGTGGTGACCGGCATCTACCTGCTGGTGCTAACCGCGATCGACAAGAGCGGGACCCGAATGCTGGGTTCCTACCTGGGCGACCGACTGCCAAAGAAGTTCCAGCCGGCATTCCTTCGTTCCAAGCCCGAGGCAACCCCCAACTCCAAGTCGGCCCCCAGTCCGGAAGCGGCAGAGGCTAAAGCCCCTGGGGACGAGGCGGAGGAGCCTCTCACCAGCCAACTGCCCCTGCTCGGACGGATGCCCCTCGGGACTGCCGGCGCAGCCGGTGCGGCCGGATTGGCCGGGGTGGCCGGGCCCGGTGGAGACGACAACGAAGGGTCACCCCTGGTAGCCCCAAGCTGGGATGAAATCGTCGACGGCGATTTCGCTTCCCGTTCGGTGACGCGTTCACTGGGCGGCTTCCAGGAACTGTCCACCGGTCAGATCCCGATGATCATGAGTCAGAGCCAAAGACCACAGTCCAACGATACCCCGGAGGGTATATCCTTGAACGATGAAGAAACCAAGTCCCCCGGATCTGACGGGACCGAGCCCGACTCGGGAGCACCCGAGTCGTTGCCTCCGGGCGAGGCGATTACCACCCCGGTCGGGGAAGGCGAATCCGTGAGCGACCAGTGGCGTGAGAGTCTTGACGCCCTGCTGATGGGCGACAACGAGCTCGAGCATCCAACCGCTCCCGCCGCCTCGGACGCACCGAAGGTACGGTTTGGGCAGGTGGGTGCCACCCCGGTGGCCCAGGCGAGCCCAGCCGGAGAAGTACCCGCCGAGCCGTCGCGGGGCAGTATGATCCCGAAGCTTCCCGGGGTGGGAGGATCCGGGGTTAAGCGTCCGAGCGGACACGGCCCGCGCTTCAACCCAACCGGTCCGGCCATGGCTATCGCCGCCCTGCTGGTGATCGGCGGCGCAGTTTTCGCGGTGAACCAGCTGCGCCAACCAATTGAGCTGCCCACCTCGGGTGACCAGCAGATGTCTGGCGAACAGAGCGGCCAGCAAAGCGGCGAGGTTCCGGCAGCCGACGGGGCGGCCCCGGCGGATCCCGCCACCGCGCCCCCGGTAATCAACTCGATTTGGGTTTCCTCCTGGCAGGACGACGGAGGCGATCACCCCGAGTTGGTGGGGGCACTGACCGACGGAGACCCGGAGACCCTCTGGTACACCCGGTACTACGACCTGAACCAGTTCGGTGAGGACTCGATGATCTCACTGCTGGTCAATCTGCAGAGCGAGGCCGTCGTTTCCGAAATCACGCTGGACGTGCAGGGTTCTGGCGGTGAGGTGGCGATCCGACTGCCCGAGGGCGACGATCCACGCGTGGGCCAGGTGCTGGCAACCTCAGCGATCGATGGGACCACCACGATCAAGCTGGCGCAGCCAACCAAGATGTCGCGGATTGGCATCAACTTCATCTCCCTGCCAACCGACAATGAAGGCCTGAACCGGGCCCAAATCTCGGGACTTTCGATCAAGTAGACACAGAACATGAAGAGGAAGCGATAGACAAATGTCTGTAGCGAACGTTGTAGTCGTCGGCTCCGGGCCCGCGGGATACACAGCCGCCATCTACGCGGCCCGCGCCGGCCAGAAGCCAATTGTGGTGGCCGGAGCCATCGATGCGGGTGGTGCCCTGATGACCACCACCGAGGTGGAGAATTTCCCCGGGTTCCCGGACGGGATTCAAGGGCCCGACCTAATGGAGAACTTCCGGGCCCAGGCCGAGAAGTTTGGCACCGAGATCATTTTCGAGGATGCGAACAAGCTGGAACTGGAAGGACCGGTCAAACGGGTGCACCTGGATGACCGGGTCCTGGAGGCCAAAACCGTCATCCTGGCCACCGGTTCTCAATATCGTCATCTGGGCGTGCCCGGAGAGGACGCCTACTCGGGACGCGGCGTTTCCTACTGCGCCACCTGCGACGGGTTCTTCTTCCGCGACAAGCGGCTGGCCGTAGTTGGCGGTGGAGACTCCGCCATGGAAGAGGCGATTTTCCTGACGCGCTTTGCCTCCGAGGTGGTAGTGATCCACCGGCGCGACGAGCTGCGCGCTTCCGCCATCATGCAGCAGCGCGCCCTGGAACATCCGAAGATCAGCTTTGTCTGGAACTCGGAAGTGACGGAAATGTTCGGAACGGCGTCTCTCGAAGGAGTCCGGCTGCGCGATACCGTCACTGGCGAAACTTCCGAGCTGGCGGTGGACGGCGTTTTTGTCGCTATCGGCCACGATCCGCGGACCGACCTGGTCAAGGGCCAGGTGGAGCTCAATCAGGCGGGCTATATCAAGGTCGAGGAACCAACCACCGTCACCAACCAGCCCGGCGTTTTCGCCTGCGGTGACGTGGTCGACCACATTTACCGGCAGGCCATCACCGCCGCCGGCACTGGCTGTCGGGCCGCCCTTGATGCCCAGCTTTGGCTGGAGCTGCAGGGGGAAGACCAGGACTAGTTTTAGCTAGGCGGAAGGTCCGGGATCCATTTTGGGTCCCGGACCTTTTTCCGTCGAAAACTGCCTCCAGGAAGACTGGCGGGGTCAACTGCAGCTTTCTGCCTTGGCCCCCGCAGGTTGCGGGCAGTGGCGGACCCGGACAGCTAACTAGTTATCTTGCCCACCGGATCAGACCAAAGGGAAAAACCGACCTATTCTGAGCGTGACCCGAGCAGATCGACGATGCGCTGCAGGTCGTCGGCATCAGCGAAGTCGATGATGATCCGGCCCTTCTTCTTTCCCTCCGAGACGGTGACCTGGGTATCAAGCAGGTTCGAGACCCGTTCGGCCACCGAGAGGGCCAGGGCGGATTGGGTACGCTGCTTCGAGCGCTGGGGAGATCTTTCCTCCCCTAGTTCCCGCTTTCGGCGGACCAGGTCTTCCGTCGCTCGAACCGAGAGTCCCTCCTGGACGATCCGCTCACCGATCGCTTCCATCTCGGCCTCGGTCGCCAAGCCCAGAAGCGCGCGGGCATGCCCCGAGCTGATCACCCCGGCAGCTACCCACTGCTGGATGGAAGCTGGAAGCTTGAGCAGGCGCAGGGTGTTGGCAATCTGTGGGCGCGACCGAGCAATCTTGGTGGCCAACTCGTCTTGAGTGCAGGCAAAGTCGGCCATCAACTGTGCGTATGCGGCGGCTTCTTCCAACGGGTTCAGGTTGGCTCGGTGGAGGTTTTCCAGCAATGCATCCCGAAGCATGGACGACTCTTCGGTGTTCCGGACAATAGCCGGAATCTCCGTCAGGCCAGCCAGCTCGGACGCGCGCAGCCGCCGCTCTCCCATGATCAACTCATAGCGAGCTTCCGGGTGGTTCTCTCTCAGCTCGGCCAGTGTGGCCTGATCAAGTTGATCAAGGGCGAGGGGACGAACCACGATCGGCTGCAACAGGCCGACTCGTTCAATCGACTCCGCCAGTTCGTCCAAGTCGCTCTGTTCGAAGATCTGGCGGGGCTGCTTCCGGTTGGGCACGATTGCCTCGAGCGGAATGTGTCCGAACGAAGCACCAGGCACGTCTACCAGTTCGGTATCGCCGGATGTTTCACGTGAAACATTCTTGGACTTCGTAGATTTGGCTGGGGCAGACTTGGCCGAAACAGACTTGGCCGGGGCAGACTTGCCGGGAGCCGGAGTCGCCGAAGCCGCCTTAGTCGAGGCAGATGTTTCACGTGAAACATTTACCTTCTTCTCTTTGGGCTCGATTGTTTCACGTGAAACATTCGAGCCCTTGGTGGCCCTCTTGGGCGGGTTCAGCAAGTCTCGGGCAGATCCACCCCGAGCCACCACTTCATCTCCCGACCGGTTCTTGCCTTGCAGATCCGGAAACAGCACGTCCAGAGGCCGCTCGCGCTTTGTGACCTCTTCTTCTTGCCCGGTGGGAATCAACGCTCCCAGTCCGCGCCCAAGTCCACCTCTCCGTGAACTACCTGAAGCTTTTCCGGCCATACTAGTTCCCTCGCTCCTGCAACAGCCTCTTGTTCAACTCCAACGCAGCCATCCGATAGGCGACCGCTCCGGTCCCCCTAGGGTCATACGCCACCACGCTTTGACCGTAGCTCGGCGCCTCGGAGATTCGGACCGTCCGAGGAATCTCCACTTCAAAGACCTGCTCCGGGAAGTGTGAACGAACTTCCTGACACACCTCCGCACTCAACTTGGTACGACCGTCGACCATCGTCAGCAAAATGTGCCGAATGGAGAGCTTCGGATTTAGATGGGCCTGAATCCGCCCGATGGTCGACCAGAGCAAAGACAGTCCCTCCAGGGCGTAGTACTCGGCCTGGATCGGAATCAACACCTGCTCAGCCGCCACAAACGCATTGAGTGTCAGCAGTCCTAGTGAGGGCGGACAGTCGATCAAAATGATATCCACGTCGGGCTGCTGCGCAAGGTAATCCGCCACGGCGCTCGACAGCAGGTACTCGCGCCTGACCGAGTCGACCAATTCCACCTCGGCCCCAGCCAAGTCAATTGTCGCGGGACAGACGAACAGCCCTGGGCTGTCCGGGCATTCCTGCAGTGTCTCTGCCAGCGGGAGGCCCTCGACCATCACGTCATAGGTGGACGGCGTCCCAACTCCGTGTTCAATCCCCAGCGCGGTCGAAGCATTTCCCTGCGGGTCAATGTCGATCACGACCACGCGTAGGCCTCCCAGCGCCAACCCGGCGGCCAGGTTCACAGTCGTCGTGGTCTTCCCAACGCCGCCTTTTTGGTTACTGACCGTAATAACGACCGGCCGGCTTGGGCGCTCAAACTCAGCCCGATCTAGTGCCCGCAACTGGGCGGCATTTCGCGCCAACTCATTGGCAAGCGGAGCGGAAGTTTTCTCCGTCTGGATCACAAGACCACCTTTCAACTATCCCAAGTGTAGCCGCAACCCCGACAGGTCCCGGTGCCATCCGGGCTGTCCACAGGCACCGCTGCAATGAGCTTAGGTGGCCTGCCGAACACACTCCACAACGAAGGTGCTCTCCCCGTCCATCACCGACACCACCTCGTGAACCTGAGCCGACAGGTGGTAACGCTTCAGCTCCTTGGCCGCCTTGTCCACCTCTTCTTGCGCCCGCCGTCCCTTCAAGGCCAGCAGCTTACCTTTGGGCGCAATCAGCTTAGAGGTCAGTCGGATCAGCTTGTCCAGGCTGGCAACAGCCCGCGCGGTCACCGCGTCTGCCCGGAGGGACCGGCCGAGCTCCTCGGCCCGAGCGTTGACGATCTGAACGTTTTCTAGGCCCAGATCCTCAACCACTTCGGCCAGCCACTGGCACCGTCGCTCCATCGTTTCGACCAGGTACACATCCAGATCTGGCCGTGTGGCGGCAATCACAATTCCCGGCAGACCGGCGCCGGAACCGACATCAATAACTGAGCCTCGTTTCGGCAGAAACGGAACCAACGCCTGGCAATTGACGATGTGCCGGGACCAGAGCCGATCGAGTTCCCTGGGCCCGATCAGGCCGCGCAGCTCACCCTCTTCAGCCAGCTTCCGGGCAAACTCCTCAACCGGATAATAGGCCGTGCCGAACAGGCCCTTGACCAGCTCGTTCGGTTGTTCCACCCGAGGATCCTCACCCATGGAACCTACTCGGTCTCTTCCGCCTGAGCCGGGTTCGGGTGAATAACAACCCGCCGGTTGGGCTCCACCCCTTCAGATTCCGAGATCAGGCCGGCCGCCGCGATCACGTCGTGGCACACCTTCCGCTCGAACGGGTTCATCGGCTCCAGCTCCACCGGCTCGCCCTTGACCTTGACCTGGGTGATCGCTTCCTCCGTAATCACCCGCAACTCCGAGCGACGGTTCGTGCGATAGTTGGCCACATCCAGCATCAGCCGGGAACGTTCGCCGGTCTGGGCCTGCACGGCCAGCCGGGTCAGCTCCTGCAGCGCGTCCAGGACCGAAGCATCATCGCCCACCAGGCGCAACAGATCGCTGTCATCACCTTCGGACACGATCGCGACCGCGGCGCGGCCGTTCTCCACGTCAATCTCAATATCGCCATCAAAATCGGCGATATCTAGCAGCTCCTCAAGATAGTCGGCAGCCAGTTCGCCCTCTTCCTCCAGGCGCTTGATTTCGTCACTCCGCGAATCTTCGCTCATCATTCAACCAACCTTCGTCTTGAGAATCCGCTACTTCTTCTTCTTGCCCTGCTTGCGCTGCTTGCGTTCAGCCGCGCGACGTTCTTGCCGGCGACGCTCAACCTCTTCCGGAGTCAGCGTCGTGCCGGCCTTGGCCGCCTTCTGCTGCTCCTTTCGAGCCTGCCGCTCCTCGTACTTGGCCTGAGCATCGGCGTCGGCCGCCTCCAGCTGGGCGCGACGCATCCGCTGTTCACGCGAGAGCTTCTTCGGCTGCTTCCGGGTCTTGGCATCGGCCGCAGAGGCCTTGGTCTTCTTCAGTTCGCGCAGCCAGGTTTCATCGGGCAGCGCCTTCCAGTCGTCAAAAGCCAGACCACGCAACACGCTGAGTTGCTCTTCGGTCGACCACTCTTCTGGGAAGTCGACGTCAACCTTCTCGCCCTTGGCGCGCTTCTTCGCCTCGGCCAGAGTCTTTACGGCCAGGTCAGAGGCTGCTTCCGAATCAGTTCCGGCCGACTGGGTCAGCTGCTCTAGCTCGCGGTCGTAACCTTCAAAGTAGGGCTGACCCCACTGCTGGTACTTCTTTTCGCGCTTGGCAATCAGCTCGTCGTAAGCGGGAGAACCCGGGGTCGGTAGGGCCTTGATGACCCAAACCTGCTGCACCCAGGAGAAAATCGTGGTGGTGATCATGTAGATCAGCAGGGCCATCTGGAAGATGAAGCCCATGAAGATGAACATGGCCGGCATCATGTACATCATGGTCTTTTGCGAGCGAACCATGGGGTTGTTCGGATCCTGCGCGGGCGGCATGTTCTTCGTCATCGACATCCGCATGGTCAGGAACTGGAACAGGACCATCAGACCGATCAGGACCACAAAGACAATCTTCAGCGCGCCCGGAGTGGAGTTTAGGCTCTCGAACAGGCCGATCCCCAGGAACTTGGAGTTGGCGATCTCAGCCGCCACCTCCTTGGTCAAAGGGCCAAGGTTGTCGTAAACGTAGGTACCGGCATTGAGTTGCTGGACGGCGAAAATAACGCGGTAGAGAGCAAACAGCACGGGCATCTGTACCAGGAGCGGCAGACAGGAAGAGTACGGCGACGTGCCGTTCTTCTTGTACAGCGCCATCAACTCTTCACTTTGGCGCTGACGCGATGCCTGGTCGGTCTTACCCTTGTACTTCGCCTGTAGCTTCTGGATCTCCGGCTGGATGGCCTGCATTCCCCGCTGGGACTTGATCTGCTTCAAGTACAGCGGGATGATTGCCGCGCGCACCAGGAGGGTGAGGATAACGATCGAGATGATCCAGCCAGCCCCGCCACCAAAGCCGAGGCCCAGCGCCACCACCACGTCGTGGATCTTAACCCAGATCCAAGCAAACGCAACGATAATCCAATGTAACCAAGTGTCCACTCAGGACTCCTAACCGAACTTCTACCACCGGCCCCTTCCGGAACCGAGAAACTCCAGCAGTCTGAGGCGAAAATCGCCTCTCTTATCTTAGCCAGTCTAGCGGAGCCACACCCGGGCCCGAATCATGGCGTTAGCCTCGTTTTACCTGTCCTTTTGATCGGGCAGATCGTGGCCGACCCAGTCGTCTGGGGGGATCCACTCCGGGGCTTTCCACTTGCCCTTTTCGGGGACATGATCGACCCCGCCCAGCGACCAGGGGTTGCACCGGAGCACCCGCCAGGTGCCCAGCAGCAAACCCTTGATCGCCCCGTGTACCCGCAGTGCCTCGAGCATGTAGTTGGAGCAGCTCGGGTAGTACCGACACCTTGGACCCAGGGCGGGGGAGATGAACTTCTGATAGCCGCGAACCAACCACTGCAGCGCCGCCGACACCGGGTTGATCATGGCCGACCTTTCACCATCGCCTGGGGGCCCAACAGCTTCCGTTGCGCCTGCGCCAGCGCCTTGTCGAGGTGAAGTGCCAATTCGGTACTGCTCAGCCCCTGGCAGCGACCGAACACTCGCAGCACGATATCGGTTCCGGGGTCAAAGTTGCCGAGGCGGGGTCGCATCAGGTGGCGGAGTTGCCGCTTGAGCCGGTTCCGAGCAACGGCGGTGGGAACCTCGCGCTTAGCCACGATCAGCCCAACACGAACCGAAGTTTCCGCCTCACCTTTCTGGGGATGACAAATCGCCGTACCCACTGGTGGTACGGCGATCGTGGCCGCTAGGAAACGATTACCGCCTCGAGCCCCGACTCGAAGTGCCCGCTTGAAAGCGGCGGACTCGACCAGTCGGTTTTGGCGCGGCAGCACCGGTTCGTCTCAGACGGCTAGGCGCGAACGGCCCTTGCGGCGCCGGTTGGCCAGCACTGCGCGGCCCGAGCGGGTGCGCATCCGCAGGCGGAAGCCGTGCACCTTGTGGCGCCGACGGTTATTCGGTTGATACGTACGCTTAGTCACGGTACTACTCCTCAATTGGCGGGGTCCGATCGCCGAGTTGACGTTGATCAAACTCGCCGCGTCCTGGGTGCGGGTCAGGTCCTGTCAAAAATGCAGACAAAACCCTGCTCACACGTGCCTGAAAAGGCTACCCAACCGGGTCCCCCTCGGTCAATCACCCCCGCCCGGACTGTCGTCATCTCGGGGTCAACCGATTTTAGTGCACAGTTGGGGATAACTTCGTGGATTGGACCACCTCTGTTTCCACAGAGTTGTCCTCACCCCGTGGGTAACTCCGGCTGTCTTTGGTTGCCACCACGCCTTAAAGCTTGGAATTACACCGATGTAACTACATCCGTGCGTATCCACAGGTTTTCCCACAACCTGTGGAACGCGGTTGATAACTATGTAGACTATCTGGGTAGCAGCGCTGCCTCGGCGTGGTTAACTTCACGCCCTTCGCGCCGACGTAGACATCAATCAGGGGAATGGGATCGTCCAACAATGTCAGAGGATTTGCTTCACCAAGCTTGGACTAAGGCGATGGAGCAGGTCATCGTCGACTACAACGTCAAGCTCGGTCACGCTCCGGTGCTGCGCATGGCCAAAGCCAAGGGTGATCTGGATGGGACCATCCTGGTGGCAGTTCCGAACGACTTCACCCGCGACTTCATTGAGAATCGAATCTACCAACCCATAATCGACGCGCTGGCTGCCGAGCTCGGCCGTCAGGTTCAACTGGCCTTCACCATTGATCCCTCCCTGGGCGAGGAAGCGCTCGCAGCCACCTCGTCCTCCGGACCGAACCAACCGGCGGGCGCCTCACCCAATCCTCAGACCCCGGCACCGGCCGAAGCGGAGCAGTGGATTATGCCCGCCCCACCCTCGCACAACACGGTTCCGCTCCCCAGCGTGGCCCCGCAGATGGCGATCGACTCGGTCTCTTCCACCCGACTCAACCCGCGCTACGTCTTCGACACCTTCGTGATCGGCCCCTCCAACCGATTCGCCCAGGCGGCCGCCTCGGCGGTGGCGGAGTCGCCGGCCAACTCTTTCAACCCCCTCTTCATTTACGGCGGGTCGGGGCTGGGGAAAACCCACCTGCTCCACGCCATCGGTCACTACGCTCTGGCGTTGTACCCGCACCTGCGGGTCCGCTACGTCAACTCCGAAGAGTTCACCAACGACTTCATTAACGCGATCCGGATCGGCAAGAACGAAGAATTCAAACGCCGCTACCGCGAGATCGACATTTTGCTGATCGACGACATCCAGTTCCTGCAGAACAAAGAGGGGACGATGGAAGAGTTCTTCCATACGTTTAATGCCCTCCATAACGCCAACAAGCAGGTGGTGATTACCTCCGACCTGCCCCCAAAGATGCTCTCTGACTTCGAGGATCGGCTCCGTTCGCGCTTCGAGTGGGGCCTGATCACCGACGTTCAGCCGCCGGACCTGGAGACCCGAATCGCCATCCTGCGCAAAAAGGCTGCCGCCGAGAACATCGAGGTGGCCCCGGAAGTTCTCGAATACATTGCCACCCGGATCTCCTCAAACATTCGCGAGTTGGAGGGTGCATTGCTACGCGTCACCGCCTACGCCAACTTGACCAAGGAGCAGGTGGACCTGAACCTGGCGACCACGGTGCTGAAAGATCTGATCATGGATGCCGACGACGGGCAGATCACGCCGGCGCTGATCATGGGCCAGACCGCCTCCTATTTTGACGTGACAATGGAGCAGCTCTCTAGCGCGGAGCGCACCCAAAAGACAGTCAATGCGCGCCAAATCGCCATGTACCTGTGCCGCGAACTGACCGACCTGTCCCTGCCCAAAATCGGCGAGGCGTTCGGCGGGCGCGATCACACCACGGTGATGCACGCCAATCGGAAAATCACGGCCCAGATGGCGGAGCGGCGCGAGGTCTACAACCACGTGACGGAGCTGACCAGCCGAATCAAACAGAAGGCGCGCGAGCGGTAGGCAGGATCGGCGCCCGGAGGTAGTGGCCGCCGAACCTGTTTTGAAACTACAAGTTTTCGGTCCTGTCCACAGGTTCAACCCCTCTTTTTCGTTGTCGCCGCGCCAAGCGGGGTGGGCGCTGGGGACGAAATGACAAAAACTTGTGATTTGCTGTTGACGAGCGGCTTAAAGCTGGGGATGGCTCGGCACTCGACTTTGCGCGTTCACAGCTTTGCGGCTGACTCCACAGGATCTGCCCACTTCCATCAACAGGCGCGATTGGCATGCCGGCGCGGAAGAGTCCCTTAATTCACAGTTTCCCCAGCCCCTACTACTACGACCAAACTTGTAATTACAGAACTTTGTGGACAGCCCGCAAACGCTCCGCGCCCCCTGTGCCGCTTGGCTCGCTGCTCACAAGTTTGGGTTTTCCCCAGGGTAACCATCAGGCTTCGTTGGGTGCTATGAGCGGCTAGACTGAAGTAGGTTGATTGTCGGTGCTGGGTCGTTCATCCGAGCGGTTCCACCGTCGAAAGTGTTTGAAAAGAGGAGGACCAGTGAGGTTCAAAGTTGGCCGCGATACTCTCTCTGAAGCAGTCCAGTGGAGCGCTCGGGCAGTCCCGCAGCGACCGGCGGTGGCAGTTCTGGCCGGGGTCCGACTGCACGCGGCCGATGGGGTGCTGGAACTTTCCTCTTTTGATTATGAGTTGTCAGCCCGGTCGCAGGTTGAGGCAGAGGTGGAAACCCCGGGTGAAGTCCTCGTCTCCGGCCGTCTGTTAGCAGAGATTTGCCGCTCACTTCCCAACCGTGACGTGATCATGGAGTTGGCTGACAATCACTTGCAGATTCGCTGCGGCAACTCTGAGTTCAGTCTCTCGACCATGAACCTGGAGGACTACCCGACCCTGCCGCAGATGCCTCCCGTCCAGGGAAAGGTAGACTCGGCCGAGTTGGCGCGGGCCTTGCAACAGGTCTCGGTCGCGGCCTCGCGGGAAGAAGCCCTGCCCCTGCTGACCGGCCTCAAGCTGGTTATCTCCGGCCCGCAGATCACGCTGCTGGCGACCGACCGTTATCGCCTGGCTATGCGCACTTTGGAATGGGAGCCGAAAGACCCGTCATTGCAGGCTGAGCTCCTGGTGAAGTCAAAGGTGTTGGCCGACGTGGCCAAGTCGATGGCAGCTGCCGGCGAGGTGGAGCTGGCCCTGTCCGAACTGTCGGACAACTCCCGGAACTCGATGATCGGGTTCAGCGCGGGGGGACGCCAGGCGACCTCGGTGCTGATGGATGGGGATTACCCGCCGGTGATGAAGCTGTTCCCGGACGAAACTCCGCTCACCTACACGGTCAACCGGCAGGAGTTGCTGGAGGCAGTTCGCCGCGTATCCCTGGTGGCCGAACGGAAGACCTCGGTTCGCCTGACGTTTGCCGACGGGGTCCTGACCCTGGAGGCCGGCCACGGCGAAAGTGCCTCGGCGCAGGAAGCCGTGGGCCTGGCCGCCTCAGCTGAAGACCTGCAAACCGCGTTCAACCCCCAGTTCCTGCAAGAAGGCCTGGCCATCACCGACACGGAGTACGTCCAGTTCGGGTTTACCCACCCGACCAAGGCGGCGGTCATGTGCGGCCTGGCCGGACCGAATGAGCCGATTGATGAGCGGTTCAAGTACCTGCTCATGCCGATTCGCTTTGGAATCTGACCGGCTCCTGACCCTGCGCTGAGGCGAAGCAATGTACGTCTCTGATTTGGCGCTGAACGACTATCGCTCCTACCGGGAGCTGGTCCTCCAGCTTCCACCCGGGGCGGTCGTCTTCCTGGGGAGGAACGGCCGCGGCAAGACCAACCTGGTGGAAGCGGTCGCCTACCTGTCGACCTTCTCGTCCCACCGCGTCAGCGCCGACCGAGCGCTGGTGCGCCGGCCCTTAGCTCAGTCCGAGCCGGAGGCGCCGGTCGACCCGGACGCGGGCCGGGACCCCGGGGCGGCCAGGTCGTCCAAGTCGGCCAGCTCGGCCAGCGCCGCCGCGGCGGCCGGCTCGCCGGAACCGCCCACGGCCGCGGTCATTCGCGCGCGGGTTCACCACGGTTCCCAGGACCGGCTGCTGGAGCTGGAAATCGTGCAGGGGAAAGCTAACCGGGCCCGCCTGAATCGGGGTCCGGTCCCGGCTCGGGAATTGCTCGGCAGTTTACGAACGGTGATGTTTGCCCCCGAAGACCTCCAGCTTTTGCGTGGAGAACCGGGCGCCCGGCGCCGCTTCCTGGACGAAATTTCGCTGCAGCTGAAGCCGGCTTATGCGGGCCTGCGCCGGGACCTGGAACAGGTGCTGCGCCAGCGCGCCGCCGTTTTGAAGCAGCTTGGCCCCCATGCGGACCTGCGCCTGGCCGACGACTACCTGGCCGGCTGGGATGAGGCCCTCGCGCGCCTCTCAGCCCAGGTCAGTGCCCACCGACTCAGCGTGATTGCTTCCCTCCGGCCCGGGCTGAAGCGGCACTACCGGAACGTGTCCGAGGACGACAAGCCGGTGGAGCTGGAATACCGCTCCCACCTGGAGAAGCTGGAGGCCCGCCTCGGGCTGGACACCGGCACCGACCTGGCGATCCCACTGGTGGACAACGGCTACTTCCCGGACCTGTCCGCGCCGATCGAGCAGCTTGCCGGAAGGTATTTGGCGGCCCTGCGGGCCCGGCGGGCCGAGGAGCTCCGCCGAGCCGTCAACCTGGTCGGCGCCCATCGGGATGACTTTGAGGCCGAGCTCGCTACCATGCCGGTCAAAGGCTACGCCTCCCAGGGGGAGACCTGGTCGGTGGTGCTGTCGCTCCGCCTTGCCCAAATGGACCTGCTGACGGCGGACGAGGATACCCCGGTCCTGATCCTGGATGACGTCTTCGCCGAACTGGACGAGCGGCGCCGCCTGGCCCTGGTTCAGTCGATTGCCCCGGTGCAGCAGGTGCTGATCACAGCGGCCGTGCCGACGGATATTCCCGCCCAGCTGGAACCCGCGCGGTTCGAAGTGACGTTGGATGAGCAGCTGGTCACCCAGGTGTCGCCCCTGGGCGCAAGTTTTGAGTCGGTGACCGCGTCGGCGGGAGCGGCGGGAGGCGACGGTGACTGAGACGCCGAACCTTCCCCCGGAGAGCTCGGCCGGGCGGCCCGAGGACCAGGAAGCGTTCGTGCGCGAAGCTTTCGAGCGGATGCGCCAAGCTTCGGTTGGACTGCCGATTCGGCGCCGATTCGACTGGGCTGGAACCCGGCAGCCACAGCAGGTGGACGAGGCGGAGCCGGCCTCAACCGGGTGGCGGCCCGGCCCGGGAATGGCGCGGTCCAAGAACGGGACCGGTCCGTCCAGGTTTGACCCGCAGCCGCTGGGGTCGGTGATTGGGCGGCTGGCAGCTCGGCCCGAATGGCAGGTGCCTCTGTCCTTGGGGGATGTGGCTGCGCACTGGGAGGAGATCGTCGGACCACAGGTGGCCCAGCACTGTGAGATCGAGTCGTTTGCGGACGGAAAATTGCAGGTGCGGACCGACTCGACGGCCTGGGCGCAGCAGCTCCGCCTGCTGCTGCCGACCATCGAGAGACGGGTGGCCGAGGAGCTGGGAGAGCAGGCCGTGCGCCAGGTGGTGGTGCACGGACCGCGGCCCCCGTCCTGGCATCACGGGCAGTTTCGAGTGCCCGGTCGAGGGCCCCGGGACACCTACGGTTAGGCCGATCACTAACTGGTGAGAATACTCACGTAAAACCGCAGCAGGAAGCCAAGTTGGGCCGGTCCGGATGGGTAATCTCAGGCCAAATTTGTTAGAATATTGAGGAATGAAATCGGCTCGTGCCAGGGGGAAACCTTAGTGCGCTCTACGCCGCGGGACCATGTTGGCGCAAGCCTGACCCGCCTCGTCCAGGGTGCGGACACCCACCTAGTCGGTCCGAGCCGATGAGTAGGGAGACGACAGGTGACAGAAGAAAACGAAGTAATGGTCGACGGGCAGGATCAGATCGAATCCAACTCGGCTCCGGCACCGGGCAACGATCATTATGAGGCGGCTGACATCACCGTCTTGGAAGGCTTGGAAGCCGTCCGCAAACGCCCGGGCATGTACATCGGTTCCACCGGTGAGCGGGGCTTGCACCACCTGGTGTACGAGGTGGTGGACAACTCGGTCGACGAGGCGTTGGCCGGCTACTGCGACCACATCAAGGTGACGATCCTGGCTGATGGTGGGGTGCGCGTCGAAGACAACGGCCGCGGTATTCCTGTGGACCTGCACCCAACCGAGGGCAAGCCCACCGTCGAGGTGGTCATGACCATTCTGCACGCGGGCGGCAAGTTCGGTGGGGGCGGATACGCCGTTTCCGGCGGTCTGCACGGGGTGGGTATCTCCGTCGTCAACGCGCTGTCGGCTCGGGTCGACACCGTGGTCAAGCGGCAGGGCTATGCCTGGCGGATGTCCTTCGCCAACGGTGGCCACCCGATTTCTCAACTGGCTCGGGGAGAGGAAACCGAAGAGACGGGGACCATCCAGACCTTCTGGCCGGACCCGGAGATCTTCGAGACGGTGAATTTTTCCTTCGAGGTTCTGCGCCAGCGTTTCCAACAGATGGCGTTCCTGAACAAGGGCCTGCGGATCACCCTGACCGACGAACGGCCCGGGCAGAGCGTGGCCGGCGACGAGATTGCCGGTGACGCCGAAGAGGTCACCGCCACCGAGGAAGAGTTCCGCACGGTCAGCTACTGCTACCAGTACGGTTTGCGTGACTACGTCGAGTACCTGGACACGACGAAGAAGGCCCAGGTAATCAACAACGACATTATCGATCTGGAGACCGAAAACGCCGAAGGCACCCTGTCCCTGGAGATTGCGATGCGGTGGACCCAGGCGTATGCACCGACCATCCACACCTACGCGAATACGATCAACACCACCGAAGGTGGAACCCACGAGGAGGGCTTCCGGACCGCCCTCACCACGGTGATCAACAAGTATGCTCGCGACAAGAACCTGCAGAAGGAAAAGGATGAGAACCTGACGGGCGACGACGTCCGCGAGGGGCTTACCGCCGTCCTGTCGGTCAAACTGACCGAGCCGCAGTTCGAGGGTCAGACGAAAACTAAGCTGGGGAACACGGAGGCACGTACCTTCGTTCAAACCCAGGTTTACCAGCTGCTTGGCGACTGGCTGGACGCGCATCCGCAGGAGGCCCGGGCGATCGTAGCCAAGGGGCAGGCGGCGCAGCAGGCCCGCGTGGCCGCCCGGAAGGCCCGCGAGGCCACCCGGCGAAAGACAGCACTGGACTCGGTCTCGATGCCCTCAAAGCTGCGGGACTGCTCCTCGCGCAATGCGGAGGAATGCGAAATTTTCATCGTTGAGGGCGACTCCGCCGGCGGTTCGGCCGTGACCGGGCGCAACCCGGACACCCAGGCCATTTTGCCGCTGCGGGGAAAGATCCTGAACGTGGAGAAGGCGCGGATTGACCGGGCGATGAACTCGGAAACGATTCAGGCGCTGATCGGGGCTTTGGGCACCGGCATTGGCGAAGAGTTTGACCGGGAGAAGCTGCGCTATCACAAGGTGATCGTGATGGCAGACGCGGACGTGGACGGCCAGCACATCGCCACCCTGCTGATGACTTTCTTCTTCCGCTACATGAAGCCGCTGGTGGAGGAAGGCCACATCTACCTGGCCACACCCCCGCTGTACCGCCTCAAGTGGACCAACGCTCCGCACCAGTACGTTTACTCCGATCCGGAGCGGGACGAAGCCCTCGAAGAGGGAGCCGCGCGCGGTTGGAAGCTGCCCAAGAACGGGGCCATCCAGCGCTACAAGGGGTTGGGTGAGATGAACGATCAGGAGCTGTGGGAAACCACGATGGATCCTGACCGTCGCCTGCTGAAGCAGGTTGAGGTGGGGGAGGCGGCCGCTGCCGACGAAATCTTCACCATCCTCATGGGTGACGACGTGGAATCGCGCCGAACCTTCATTCAGCGCAACGCCCAAGACGTTCGTTTCATTGACGCTTAGAGTCTTCCGGAGGGAACCACATAATGAGTGACGAAAAGAATTCGGAAGAACTGAACAGCTCCGACCAGAACCGGGAGGCCGCCGAAGTGGCCGAGGCGGTTGCGGCCGCAGCCGGGGAGGGAACCGTGGGCGTCATCGGCCGAATTGACCCGGTCGACCTCGAATCTGAGATGCAGCGCTCCTACCTGGACTACGCGATGAGCGTGATCGTGGGTCGGGCGCTGCCGGACGTGCGCGACGGCTTGAAGCCCGTCCACCGCCGGATCCTCTACACCATGTACGACGGTGGCTACCGTCCCGACGCTGGCTTCTACAAGTGCATGCGCGTGGTCGGCGACGTGATGGCCCACTACCACCCGCACGGGGACGCCTCCGTTTACGACGCGCTCGCCCGCCTCGTCCAATGGTGGTCGATGCGCTACCCGCTGGTAGCCGGTCAGGGTAACTTCGGCTCGCCCGGAAACCTGGGGCCGGCCGCGCCCCGGTACACGGAGTGCAAGATGGCTCCGCTGGCGATGGAAATGACCCGGGAAATTGACGAGGCGACCGTCGACTTCCAGGAAAACTACGACGGCCGCGCTCAGGAGCCGACCGTACTGCCGGCTCGGTTCCCGAACCTGCTGGTGAACGGCTCGGAGGGGATCGCGGTCGGCATGGCTACCCGGATTCCCCCGCACAACCTGCGCGAGGTGTCTGCCGGCGTTCAGTGGTACCTGGAGCACCCGGAGGCGACCCGCGAGGAGCTGCTGGAGGCCCTGCTTGAACGGATCAAGGGACCTGACTTCCCGACCGGCGCCACCATTTTGGGGCGGAAGGGGATTGAGCAGGCCTACCGGACCGGCCGCGGCGCCATCGTGCAGCGGGCGGTTGTCGACGTGGAGGAACTGCACGGCCGCACCTGCCTGGTGATCAAGGAGCTGCCCTACCAGGTCAACCCGGACAACCTGGCCGCCAAGATTGCCGAGCTGACCAACACCGGCCAGCTGACCGGCATTGCCGATATTCGCGACGAGACTTCGGGGCGGAACGGCCAGCGGCTCATCATCGTGCTAAAGCGCGATGCGGTGGCCCAGGTGGTGCTGAACAACCTGTACAAGCGCACCCAGCTGCAGGACTCGTTCCCCGCCAACATGTTGGCGCTGGTCGACGGGGTGCCGCGCACGCTGAGCCTCGACGGCTTCGTGCACTACTGGGTCAAGCACCAGCTGGAAGTGATTGTTCGCCGAACCAAGTTCCGCCTCGCCAAGGCGCGCGAGCGGCTGCACATCTTGGACGGCTACCTGCGCGCGCTGGACATGCTGGACGAAGTGATCGCCCTGATCCGTCGTTCACCCACGGTGGACGAAGCGCGGACCGGGCTGATGGAGCTGTTGCAGATCGACGAGATTCAGGCCAACGCGATTCTGGCGCTGCAGCTGCGACGCCTGGCTGCCCTGGAACGCCAGAAGATCCTGGACGAGCACGCCGAAATCAAGGCTCGGGTCGAGGACCTGCAGGACATCCTGTCCTCGCCGACGCGCCAGCGGCAGATCATCTCCGATGAGCTGGCCGTGATTGTGGACAAGTTCGGTGACGAGCGAAAGACCGCCATCGTTCCGTTCGGCGGAGACCTGTCCGACGAAGAGCTGATCGCGGAAGAACGCGTCGTGGTCACCATTACCCGGGAGGGCTACGCCAAGCGGACCCGCGAGGACAACTACCGCTCCCAAAAGCGCGGTGGCAAGGGTGTGCGCGGTGCGCAGCTGCGCGGAGACGACGCGGTGGAACACTTCTTCGTCACCTCCACCCACGACTGGCTGCTGTTCTTCACCAACCAGGGACGGGTTTACCGGGCCAAGGCGTACCAGCTGCCGGAAGGCGGGCGCGACGCCAAGGGTCAGCACGTGGCGAACCTGCTGGCTTTCCAGCCGGGGGAGGCCATTGCCCAGGTCATGCGGATCGAGTCCTACGAGGACGCGGAGTACCTGCTGTTGGCGACCAAGTCCGGCTTGGTCAAGAAGACCCGCCTGGCCGAGTACGACTCGCCGCGCTCAGCCGGTCTGATCGCCATCAACCTGCGCGAAGACGGGGACGGCCAGCCGGACGAGGTGGTGTCAGCCGAGATCGTCAACGCCACCGACGACGTCATCCTGGTGTCCAAGCAGGGCATGTCGATCCGGTTCACCGCCGACGACGAGCAGCTGCGCCCGATGGGTCGGTCCACCTCCGGCGTGATGGGGATGCGGTTCCGCCCCGAAGACGAACTCCTGACGATGGAGGTGGTCGAGCCGGATGCGGACCTCCTGGTGGTCACCGAGGGCGGATACGCCAAGCGGACGCCGCTGGCGGAGTATCGAGTTCAAGGTCGAGGCGGACTGGGGATAAAGGTCGCTGACCTGGCCCCCGAGCGCGGAGCGCTGGTTGGAGCCCTCGTGATTGAGCCCGAAGAAGATGTCATGGTTATCACTGAGAGCGGAAAACTGGTTAGGGTTAGTGCAGGTGACGTTCGCTCCACGGGGCGCAACACCAAGGGCGTCATTTTCGCGCGACCCGATGAAAGCGACCGGGTCATCGCGATCACCCGCAACGGTGGGGACGAAGAAGACCAAGAGGACGCGGAATCGGGAGAGGCCGAGACCACTGAATCCGAGGGGACCGAGAATGAGTGAAAACGCTGTGGTCGCGGAAGTTGAGGCCGAGTATGACGAGCCGCGCAAAGTCGAGCTGACCCTGGCCAAGATTGACCCCTGGTCGGCGCTGAAGATCAGCTTCATCCTCGCGGTGGCGGTTGGGATTGCCACCGTCGTGATCACCGCGGCGCTCTGGCTGCTGCTGGACGGTATGGACGTGTTCGGGTCGGTGGAGGACTTCCTGACCCGACTCGGGGCCGAGTCGTTCCTGGAGCTGATGGAGTACGTCCGACTGCCCCGGGTGATGTCCTACGCGACCATTCTGGGGATCATGAACGTGGTGCTGTTCACCGCGGTTTGTACGCTCGGATCGCTGCTCTACAACCTGATTGCTTCGCTGGTCGGAGGGCTGAAAGTCTCCCTGATGGATGAGTGATCCAACTCCCACTGTGAGAGGGCGGGACAGTTTGCCGACGCGGCGAAAAATCGGCTAAGCTTTCACAGTGTCCACGGGCCTATAGCTCAGTTGGTTAGAGCGCAGTCCTGATAAGACTGAGGTCGCTGGTTCGAGCCCAGCTAGGCCCACCGTCGCAGATACCGAGGTCACCGGAGGAGAAATGAAAAAGTTCCTGGTGCGAGCCTCAGTGGTCGCGGCCTGTGCTGCCGGAGCGGTTTTGGTCTGGCAGACCATTCGGGATCTATCCACAGCTGAAGAGCTCTGGCATCCCATCACCGATCCGGTAGAGTAAATTCGACACCACCCAGACGGGGCTATGGCGCAATTGGTAGCGCACCTGCTTTGCAAGCAGGGGGTTAGGGGTTCGAGTCCCCTTAGCTCCACCATTCAAGACGTAATAGAGCCCCTGATTTGGGCGTTTTCGCCTGTCGAGACGGCGAAGGGCTCGGGAAGACGGAGGCTGGCTTCCTTGTCTTAGTGATCTGGCGTCCCGGTCCTTGATCTTGGTCGTAGTCATTCTCGATGCGGCGCCCGTTATCGGCCAGATCTGCGCGCGGCCACGGACGAACTAGACCTATATGCGATGCATTCCCTCCGCTTGGAGCAGCTCAAGGGCAACCGTGCCGGAACCTCATCCACCTGCCTGAATGACCGGTTCAGTCTTATCATCAAGTTCGAGACGGATGACGAAGGCCGGATGGTCATTGTCGTCGAGATGGTTGATTACCAATGAAAGAGGGTGCCGATCATGAGAATGCCGATGGCTGCCGAGGTGTTCCCGGCCGGGGAACTCCTCGCAGACGAGCTCGCCGCGCGTGGCTGGACTCAGGCCGATTTTGCGGAGGTTCTTGGACGACCGGCACAGTTCGTCTCGGAGATCATCTCCGGCAAGAAGGAGATCACTCGCGAGTCCGCCGCGCAGATCGCGGCGGCGCTCGGAACAAGCGCGGAGTTCTGGCTCAACCTTCAGGATTCTTAATTCCTCTGGAAGCAAGCACAGGACTCGTGCACCAGGGGGAGCCTTGACGCAGCAAAGACTCCCGCTAGATTGCGTTAATTCGCACCGCTCGCCTTACTGAGGAAGCGTGGCTGCGGCACCGCGTCAGCTCCGGATGGCTAATCTACGGAGGTCCTTCACCTCTTAGGGATGCATAGCTTGATGAGGAACTGACGTTCAGATTTGCCTGTGGGCGAAGCACTAGGGACGAGGCGGTCACGGTGCTGCAACAGGCCTGGGTTGTGTGGATCCAGGCCGGTGCGCTTGAGCTGGAGTGAAGCTCGATGGGTGCGCACTTCGTCGATGAGACCCCCGTGATCGGTATCTCCGGTCGATGAAAGCGGCTAGGCAAAGTGTTCTTTGCCATCCTCCATGAAGTGGAAGACTATCCTCGCCCGCGACGCACCATTGCTTCCACCTTAGGTAACTGGTGACCTTAGCTCGGTTTGCCAGGGCGCCTTCACTAGGTAGCTCAGAGGGGGCATGAAGCGGCTCTCTTGTGTTCTCACAGTGCTGATTGACCTGGCCGGCGAACGAAGATGCAGTAGCGCCTTCTCTCTGCTATTTCGCACGGACCGCAACATTCGCGCCCGGCCCTTCCGCCTTTCTCGCTTAAGGCCACCACCGGTGGGTTCAGCCGCGCTGCCTCCGATCCATCTAGCATTGAGCGTCGAGAGCGGTGAGCAGAGCCTGCTCCTCACCGTCGGTCAGTCCGGCTCCGGCCACGGTGGGGAGGTTTGCCTCAACCGCCCACGCCAGCGAATCAGCCAGGGTGTCCCGGAGTGGCCGAAGTGAGAGTCCGTTCTCAAGGGCATGCAGGCTCGACAGGGCCCCCATGCCCCGCATCTGCGGATCACTGATCCAAAGGGGCAGCGATTTCGGGCCCATCCACTCGTGCACGCCCTGTGCAGTCAGCCAATCAGGAGCTGCTGCAATCATCTTCCCCTCGGACTCAGTCACCGTTTGGGCCAGCTGAAGGTGGTTTCCAAGAGAGGTCACCTCGCCGGTCGCATTGAAGATCCCACCGCCACGAACCTCAGCCAGTTGGACGATCCAATCGGCCAGGTCACGCACGTCGATGACCGAGGTGGGGTAATCGAGTGCGTCAGGGACCAGCACCCGACCCTGGCGGTTGGATGGCCGAGCGAACCGTAGGGGCCAATACGTGCTGCGTCCGGTTGGGTCTTCCGGTCCTCCAATCAGGCCCGGGCGGATGATGGTGGTGCGGTCGGGGCCAAACGCGGACAGGACAGCCTCTTCGCAGGCCACCTTTGCCGGGCCGTAGTCGTGGGGAGCGGTCATCGAGTCGGCAGCCAGCGGTCGGCAGAGGGGAGCGTCCTCGGTAATCCCTGGGTCCGAAAGCGAAGCATAGGCGTTTCCGGACGAAATGAAGAGGTAGTGATCGGCCCGCTCGCGGAGCTGATCCACCGCCCGCCGGACGTGTCCAGGCTGGGTGGCCAGATCGATCACCGCATCCCAGCGGCCCGCCGGCAGGGCAGAGAGGCTTTGGTCCAGATCTCGATCGAGCTGTACTAGCCGAGCTGCCGCCGGGACCGATGAGCCTCGGGCCACGCAGGTGATGTCATGGTTCGCTATGATCGCGGCTTGCGCGATGGTTCGCCCAAGCCAAGCTGTCCCTCCGAAGAGCAAAATCCTCATGCCTCAGTATCTCTCGGACGGCACCAGAAAAAGTGGTGGCCGGCCCAACTGGGACGACAGCTAGAAAAGTGCTGAGCAAAACGAGGCGTCCAACCGGATGAGGGGGGCCGCCTCGTTCGCCTGGTGGTGGCCTACTGGCTGGCTTCGGTTCCCGAGTCGCCTTCAGGCACCCACCGCAACAGATCGCCCGGTTGACACTCGAGCACCCGACACAGGGCGTCCAAAGTGGTGAAGCGAACGGCCTTGGCTCGATTGTTCTTCAGTACTGCCAAGTTGGCGGGTGAAAGGTTGATCCGCTCTGCCAGCGTCCCGACAGACATCTTCCTTTTTGCCAGCATGACATCGATGTCCACCACAATCGGCATCAGATCACCCCGTCCAGTTCGGCCGCCAACTGGTTGGCCTCCACGTCGCGGCTGACCGCTTGGGCCAGAAGGAGCCGGAGGACGTAGACAATCAAACCCACGCCCACAGCCACAAGCGCCAGGATCAGGGCTATCAGGACAGCCCCGGGCGGAATCTCGCCGGTGCTTCGACCCAGGTAGCCAAGCACAAAGGTCAGCAGGGTGGAGAGCACGGCAGCGGTGGCGGCCGCCCCGATCACCACGTCGACCGATCGGAATGCGCGGGGGGAGAACACCGTGCCGTGGTAGGCCATGGTGAGAAGGTGCCACACCGAGGCCAGTACCACCTGCACGCAGATTGCGCCCAAAATCAGCACGGTGAAAATGAGGAACTTGTAGGCCTCCGGGCTCTCAAACCCCCAAGGCTGGGACATGATGATGATCGCCAGCACCTGGAAGAACAGCAGGATTGCTGCGAGCAGGGCCAAAATCAGGCGCAAGATGCCGTAAACCAGTCGACTCATCGCCACCCCTTTCGATTGATAATCGAGACAAACATATCGATAAACGATCTGTTTGGCAAGGGGTGTCGAGCATCGTGACCTGCAATGGTCTAGTCCATGGGCTTCGGTTCAAGGCTTAACTTCAGTTGCGGGGAGAACTTGATGCGTCAAGTTCTCCCCGCAACTGATTAGACTTGTCCAAACTGTACTCGCAGTGCGTGAACCTGTTCGGAAGTGAGTTCCCGCATCCGCCCAAGAAGATGCAGGTTGAACAGAAGCTGGGCGTAGTATTCCAACCGTTCAGTAGCTAAGTACGCTTCTTCAAGTGAGTCTGCCCATGAGAGACTTCCGTGTTGCTCCAGTAGGCAAACTCGATGATCAGCCACTAGCGGCGCCACGGAATTAGGTACCTGTTCGGTGGACGGTGTTGCATAAGGAGCAATGGGTACACGTGGCATCAGCAGTGCTATTTCGGGCAATAGGTTCGCTTCGAGAGGTTCACCTAGAACCGCGTATGCGGTTGAAATGGGAGGGTGAGCGTGAACTACCGCTTGGACGGAGGGATCTTCCTGATACACGCGAAGGTGCATCTTGATCTCTGACGAAGGACCGCCACCTGTTCCACGGTCCACAACAGTTCCGTCCGGATGCACCAGCGCCAAGGAGTCCGGCGTCATGAATCCTTTGGATACGCCCGTGGGGGTGCAGAGGATCAAGTCGGCCGATACCTTGACAGATATGTTGCCATCGTTGCTGGCCACGTATCCGCGTTTCCAAAGTCGCTGTCCGACCTCTATCACAGCTTGTCGGGTGGACAAATAGGTGCTTGTCACAGGCTGATTCCCCTTTCTAGTCGGTCAACCCGCCTGACAGTTCCCGATACTGTTCTACCGCCTCAGCCACGTTCAGCCCGTCATGTACAACTCCGCGAACTGCTTGAATCATGGCGCTTGGGCTTTGTCTCTGGAAGATATTTCGACCCATGTCCAGGCCGGCCGCGCCAGCTTGGATTGAACGGTAAGCCATATCCAGCGCTTCGGGAACCGGTAGTTTCTTTCCGCCCGCAACGATGACCGGAACTGGGCAGCCCGCTACCACCTCCTCGAAATCCTGCTCGCAGTAGTATGTCTTGACCATCTGTGCCCCAAGCTCGGCAATCATCCTGGTCGCTAGTCCGAGATAGCGGGAATCTCGGACCAAGTTCTTGCCAACCGCGGTGACGCCAAGGACTGGGATACCTACCTTCATTCCCTGGTCGACCAGGGTGGTCATATTCTGAATTGAACGCGACTCGTGTTCCCCTCCCACAAACACTTGGACTGCAACAGCACTGGAATCTAGGCGAACCGCATCGGCCATGTCCAAGGCCACGTGCTCGTCCGATAGTTCCCGAAGAATCGATGGACCGCCTGAGGCACGCACAACCAGGGGCATGTTTCCATCGGCGGGGAAGCTTGATCGAAAGATCCCGCGTGTGCCCATAAGGGCATCAGCCCAAGGTGCCAGCGGGACAATGTTGAGATCAACTCGTTCTAGGCCGCGAGTGGGCCCCTGGAAATAACCGTGATCAAATGCCAGCATGACGGTCCGGCCATCCGCCTGAAAGATGCGCGACAAGCGCCGCTTCATCCCAAAATCCAGGTGGCTGGCACCCTTGACATGGAACCCATAGTCAGGGGTTGGTGTTTCAGTGTGGAAGTTCTTCGCGTTCAAGTTGCCTTCTAGGTCGGCCACAGTAGTGCTCCTTTTCTGGTTCTGTTAGTTGCTGGGCACCCAGGGAACCGCGATGGTATCTCCCGGGCTTGAAGGGGTCTTCAAGAAAATGAACCTGCACGGTTCCTCGGTGTCGTTACGCAAATAGTGCTGTTCGTTAGCGGCGGAGCTGACAATGTCTCCGACGGTTAGGGTCACTGGTGCGCCCTGGTCAACCCACAGGGTGCAACTGCCCTCCATTACGATGAACGACTCGACGCAATGGCGATGATAATGGTTGTCCACTTCGTCGCCCGGTCGGAGCCGGACCACTCCTAGCTCGTATGGATCGTCTCTAAGTAGGTAAGCTGGTCCCCAATCATTGTGGCGATAGACAACTGGTTGATGGATGCTGGTTTTCTTCACGGGTGTTACCTTTCCGGCTAGATGACGCGTTCATTGCCTCCGTCGATGGGAACTCCCGCACCGGTGGTGCAAGAGAAGACCTGACTGCACATGGTGGCGGTAAGCTCTCCGACTCGCTGGGAGGTGATCTCTGCATGCAGTAGGTTTCGTCGCTTGTACTGGTCGACCGTGAGACCGTAGTGCTCTGCACGCTTTGCTAGCAGATCTGGCGTCCACAAAGCTGTATCGAACACTGCATCCGGATGGACCATGTTTACGCGAATGCCGTCACCTGCCCACTCCAAGGCAGCTACCCGGAGCACTTGAGTCAAAGCCGCTTTGGAGGCTGAATAGGCTGCCGCTCCGTACCCGGGTGCCGCGACATTCTTGGAAGCGATCGCGCAGACGTAGCCTCCGTCAACCGCGTGACGGAGATACGGGTGACATAGTTTTAGACCGGCAACTGCAGCGGTCGTGTTGATGTCCAACGTGCGTTGCCAGGCGTCTAGCCTAAGTTCCGACAAGTCTTCGGCTGAGGGGAAAATCCCAGCTGCCGGAACGAACACGTCCAACCCACCAAAATGCGCCACGGCCTCTTTCAAGGCTTCCTGCTGCCGGTCGACATTGGTTACATTTACAACCTGACCTAGCCAGTTTGGCGAAGCAAATGCGTCCACTACGGCTGGGCTGAGGTCCCAGCCAATCACGCTAGCGCCTCTGTCTAGGAAAGCCTTTGCGCACGCATGCCCGATTCCGGATGCGGCACCTGTCACTAGCACTACCCGGCCTGCATCTGGACCTGACCGCTCTCGACGGAAGTATTTCTCCCGTTGGGGACGCCAATATTCCAAATCAAAAACGTGTTCCTCGGGAGCTGGCCGATAGCCCCCTAAGGCTTCGGCGATTCGGACTACCTCTAGCGTGTGTTCACAGATTTCTCGTGTTGCATCGGCCTCCTCACCCTGTCGTCCTGCGGTGACTAGGCCAATCTCGGGCAGGACAATAGCGCGGGGAAAACCGGCAAAAGGTTCAGTCTCCAACCCTGTTCGTGTGGCTTGACGCGCCACATACTCGCGATACTTTTCCGGATATTGGCCCACACTCCCCACCTCAATCACACCGGGCCCAACCCAAGTGACGTGATCGGGGGTGGCCGGACCACGTTTCATGGCGGCAAGTAGGTGCGAGTCTTCACCGAGGCGGCCCACAGGCGAGTTGGGGTAGTGACGGAGGATTAGGGGCTCCCCAGCTATCTCGCTTAGGTTTTGGCGCAGCTGTGCTATTTGGTAGCTAGTGTTGGGTGAAAGTTCGAGAGGTGACCTCAGATTCAGCGGTGGAACATCAAGGGAGTCGATGAACTTGGCAGCTTGTGTGATCACCCAGCGATGCAGGTCCAGAGCTTCGTCCGCACTGTCGCCGGCAGTGAACACTCCGTGGGATTCGACGATGAGGATTTGAGTGTGTGGCTGAGACTTGAAGGCTTCAACCACGGCCAGTCCTAACGGGAGTCCTGGAGTGGCGTAAGGGAGGAAGAGTGCCCGCTCCCCCCAGACTTGGTGGGCGATCTCGGCGGCACTTGCTGTGTCTGTCAAGCCTTGCACGACATCTGCGTGGGTGTGCAGCACAAAGGGTCGGGGCCACGCGGCATGGACTAATGACTCCACCGAAGGTGCAGGAAAACTGGGGTCGAGGCGGGCCGCTAGAAGAGCGTCCATTAATGAGTCCTGAGAGACAAGCGGGGAACTTAGGTAGCCACGTACCTGTTCGAGACGCAGGGGTGTTAATCCATCGGTGGTTAACGTTCCCAGGTCATGACCCGAGCCCTTGACGTATAGAGCTTCAACTTGTGTTTGGTCCGGCAGGGTCCAGACCCCTTTGACCGAACAGTTGCCTCCTCCGCGCAGCACGAGCGAGGGATCACTCCCAAGCACGTGCGATGCAGAAATCAGCTGTGACAGAGAGAAAATAGAATCTGATGAGGTTCGAGCGGACACGTCTCTTGCTCCTTCGACCGACGACGTTGTCCGACAACCTATCAGAGATTGTCAAAAAACGGAAGAAGGTTGGAAAGTCTCGGGTTCGATCCCGGCTACGAGCCTGACGTCAGATTCCGGGCAGCAAGGGCGAACGTCCCACGTGAGTCTAGGGCTACTGACTCTTGAGAATCTCCTGGGTTCCCGCGTTCCTGATCACCCGGAATGCGTACCGTCCCTCAAGGAAGTAGGTTCTGGAGTAAAGCAAGGGAACGTCTTCTGCACTGTAGTGCACCTGATCGAGCAGAACGTACAAAGTGTTGGTAGCTCTTGTATCCCAGGCGATCCGATCGGAACTTACTGCATGGATCTCTGCGACTGCGTAGTCAGGAAACAGGCCGCGCTCTTCCTTGAGGTAGGTAAACAGTGACCCCTGCAAGACCATGGGATCCTCACCTTCTGGAAAGACTCCCACGGGCATGAGGTCGTAGGAGTAGGCCACCACCTGGTTGTCACTGAGGATAGAGCGCCGGATCTCAAGGGCAATAGAATCTGCGGAAAGATCCAGCTTTTCCGCTTCCTCTGGCATCAGTGGGCGCAGTACTCGACTTTGGTACTGCATTCCCGGTTCGTGACCACTACGTCTGATCGATTCGCTGATGGAGTCCAGGCGTTCCAGACCAGCATGAATCGGCTGTGCCTCTTGCACGAAAGTGCCGACACCATGTTGTGTCTTTACCAGGGCTAAGGCCTGCAAATCACGCAAAGCCGCGCGAACCGTTGGGCGGGATACTTCGAACTCTTTGGCAAGTTGGCTTTCGGTAGGCAGACGATCACCGGGAGAATATTGGCCCCCCTCGATAGCTTCGCGAAGACTTTGGGACACGAATGCAACTCTTGATCCTTGTGTGGACATACCCGCTCCGGTCTACTTGACAACTAGGTGGACACTGGGCCCATTTTCCCCATGTTGCTAGGGTACTAGATCAACGAGTTGAGACAAATAGCTCTAGAGGGTTGACAGGTTGTCAGTCAACTGGATACCGTATGCTCCAAGACGTAGACGAACGACGAAGTTCAGAGGAGAACCGCCGTGGTAAAAGCAATCGAGTGGGTGGCCTCCACCAACCCACCGCAAATTCGTTTGATTGACCAGACTCTACTTCCCAAGGAAGAAAAGTACCTCGAGATCACCGATGTTGTTGACTTGGTTGATGCCATTCAAATCTTGGCAGTGCGGGGTGCACCCGCTCTCGGTGCTGCTGGTGGGTATGGAGTTGCTCTAGCCATCAGTCAAGGGCAGCGGGAGCAATGGGACGATGATCGACTGGCATTGGAAGTAGGTCGTATCCGTGACGCGCGGCCTACGGCGGTAAACCTGGCATGGGGAACCGATAGGGTGCTGGGAAGCCTTCGAGCCTTGACGGCAACGGATGAAGCATTTTCGCAGGCACTAAGTGAAGCACATCAATTGGCAGCTGAAGACGAAGAGGCAAATCGGGCTCTCGCAAGCGCAGGGGCAGACTGGCTTCTGGATCAGCTGGGGGACCGGCCGCTGCGGGCAGTTACGCACTGCAACACTGGCGCTTTGGCCACTACTGCTTGGGGAACAGCCTATGGAATCCTGCATGAGCTGCACCTGAGGGGTCGCCTGGAGTTTGTCTATGTGGACGAGACTCGGCCACTGCTCCAAGGAACCCGCCTGACTTCCTGGGAACTGAGCCGCGATGGGATCCCGCACGCGGTTGAAGTTGATGGTGCCGCCGCAAGCACAATCCTCAGAGGGTTTGCCGACTTTGCTGTCATTGGGGCGGATCGGATTACTCGCAACGGAGATACCGCGAACAAGGTCGGCTCCGTAGCGTTGGCACTGGCAGCCAACTACCGGGGAATCCCCTTCGTGGTGGCTGCTCCCTCGTCCACAGTTGACGTGGACACTCCCAGGGGGGAGCTCATTGAGATTGAGGAGCGCCCTGCTGAAGAAGTACTGACTATTGGTGGAGTGTCATTGGCAGCCGAAGGAGCGCAGGCATTCAACCCGGCGTTCGATGTGACTCCCCACGAACTCATCTCAGCAATAGTCACTGAAAATGGCGTAGTTGAACCAGGTGTGGAAGATCGCCCCCTGTTCTAGCGCCCCGACGTAATGCAACACCAGCAAAAGAAACGTGAAAGGACGCATAGATGCGTAAGCTAACCAGAACCCTTACCGCCGGGTTCGCGCTGACCATGGCGGTCACAGTCGCCGGCTGTACTCAGTCACCTGCGGAACAGTCCGCTCCCTCCTCAGACGCCAACAACTCCGACCAGGGATCCGTGTCTGAGACGACTGCTGATGCCCCAGAACCCTTTGCTTCTGGGGGCGTCAAGATTGCGATTGTCCAGCAGTCTGGGCAGGGTGACTACTTTCAGCAGTATTTGAATGGGACCAAACAACAGGCCGAGGCGCTGGGAATTGACCTCTCGGTCTATGACGCCCAGGGAGACAACTCGGCTCAGGCAAGCCAGTTGGATCAGGCCATTGCTGCCGGGGTAGATGGAATTGTGGTTCGTCACGGTTTCCCGGACACCTTGTGCCCGGGAGTAAACAAGGCCATCGAGCAGGGTATCCCGGTGGTGATCTATGACGTGGAGATTCAGCAGTGTGCACCGGAGGCCGTCCAGACGCAACAGTCAGATGCGCTGATGGCCTCACTAGTTTTGGATCGGATGCTTGAGGATATCGGCACCGATACGCAGGTGGGATACGTGAATGTCGCAGGGATTGCCCCGCTCGACCGGCGTGATGTTGTCTGGCGCGATTATACGGAGAAGAACGGCTGGGAGGAAAAGTTCAAGACTGGCTCTTTCACCAACTCCAGTGCCACTGACACGGCCCCGATGGTCACGGCTGCGGTCCAGGCCAACCCGGACGTAGTAGCTATCTATGCTCCGTATGACGAGTTCACTAAGGGGACACTGACAGGTCTTGATCAGATCCCAGGGACTGAGGACATCAAAGTGTACGGAGCCGACATCTCCAACGCCGACATTGAGCTGATGAAGGCCGACGGTTCACGTTGGATCGCCACCGGCGCCACCGATCCCAACGCAATTGGTGCCGCAGTTTTGCGAACTCTGGTACTGCATATGGCCGGGCAGTTGGATGGTATGACTGTTGATTTCCCGCCGATTCTGGTCACCCAGGAGATGCTCCGGGACGAGGATATCAACAACATGGAAGACCTGCGGGCAGCTTTCCCAGAGCTAAACATCTCTGACGTCTCCAGCGCCGACTGGATTCCGTCGGTTAGCTTCTGATTGATAGTGGGCGGCCCCTAAGGGGCCGCCCACCCCCACCGCCAACAAAGGGAACAGGCAGATGAGTAGCAGCACTGACGCTGATGCACCGATTCTAGAACTGCATGACATCACCAAGAATTTCGGCCTGAATCGGGTGTTGAAAGGGGTAACCCTTAAGCTACGTCCGGGACGCGTTACCGCCCTTTTGGGGGCCAACGGAGCAGGGAAGTCCACCCTGATCAAGATTCTGTCAGGTGTGTATCCACTCACCGGAGGGCGAATCCTCTTGGGAGGGAAGGACGCGAATGTGTCCAGTCCTTTGGAGGCCAGTCGAGCCGGAATCAGAACAGTTCACCAAAGGATTGACGACGCAATTGTCCCGGGACTTAGCGTGGCCGAAAACCTAGTGTTTGAGCAGATCGCTCAAGGTGAGGCCCGTCCAGTGAGTTCTCTTCGCTCTCTACTCCCAAAGGCCAGACAGATTGCCGACATCTTGAATTTGGGCTGGGACGACGCGTTTCTTAAGCGCGATGTCTATGAGTTGGGAATCGCTGATTGTCAGATGCTGCTGCTTGCGCGGGCACTGGAGAACGAGCCCAAAGTTCTCATCCTCGATGAGCCCACTTCGACCCTCTCTCAGGGCGAGACTGAGCGACTTTTTGAGCTGATTCTTCGTCTGCGCGACCAGGGCGTAGCCATCCTATACGTGTCTCACCGCATGGGAGAGATCAAAGCCCTGGCTGATGATGTTGCTGTGCTACGTGACGGTCGGATTGTCGATCGACAGAAGAGTCCCTTCGACCTTAACCAGGCAGTCCGATCCATGCTTGGAGAGGATATTGAGACAGATCTCGAGCAGTTCAGTGAGTTGACTGGAGACGAGGTCGTGCTAGAGGTAAATCAGCTGCAGATTTTCGATTACTCCGCCCCGGTGGACTTCCAGGCCCGTGCCGGTGAAGTTACAGCAATCATTGGGTTGATTGGGGCCGGAAAGACTGAACTGCTAGAGACCATTTTTGGTGCAGCCGATAGTAAGGGCGCAGAACTCCGAATCCGTGGGAAAAAATACCGGGCTCGACATCCAAAGGACGCCATTAGCCATGGAGTCTATCTAGTTCCAGAAGATCGAGCTGCGCAGTCGATGCTTCCAGGGTGGTCTGTTGAGGAGACTTATTCTCTTCCATTCCTGAGTAAGTATGTTCGCGGACTGACTTTCGATCGTAAGGCTGAACGGCGGGCTGCGGTAGCGGCTATGGAGGATTTTAAAGTGGTGGCGGCGGGACCCACGCAAGCAGTTGATGCTCTCTCCGGAGGCAACCAACAGAAAGTCGTGGTTTCTCGCTGGCTTCAGACACAGGGCACCATCCTGATTCTGGACGAGCCCTTCCGAGGGGTAGATATTGGCGCCCGACGAGAGTTGGGCAGGCGGGCCCGTGCTGCAGCGGCTGCTGGAACCTGCGTCGTCGTGGCGGTCAGTGATGTCAACGAGGCCCGTGAGGTGGCCGATCGGATCGTGGTCCTAGTCGAAGGAGAAATCGCTCTCGACCGTCGGGCCGACCAAGTAACCAATGAAGAAATCGTTCAGAGCATGACTGAGGTAGTTGAAAATGAATAAGACAATCAAAACCGGCGAGCCCTCTCTCAGCGCCTGGGATCGAACCAGAGACGGGGTGGTCAAATACGGTTTCATTGTCGTCACCGTGTTGGCTGCTGTCTTCTTTGCAGTGACTGAGCCAGCCTTTGCTACGCCAAACTCGATCTTCTCAATGCTGAAATTTGCCTCGGTGACAGCCATCTTAGGCTTGGGAGTCATGTTCTCCATGATTGTTGGAGGGCTGGACTTGTCCATCGGCTCCACAGCAGGCCTAGGGGTGCAGTTGGCGGCCATGATGATGGTGTTCTACAACCTGACCGGTTACGTGGCTGTCGGAGTAGTTCTAGTTGCCGGTCTGATTGTTGGTCTGGTGAACGCTTTCCTGATAGTTGTTCTCAAGATCCCTGATCTGTTGGCCACTCTCGGGATGATGTTCGTCATCCAAGGAGCAAAGCTCATCCCTGTCTCAGGACTTTCAGTCTCTTCCGGGATGATCCTGTCGGACGGATCTACTGCCCCGGGAAAGTTCGACCCAGTCTTCCTGAAAATAGACCGAGGCATGATCGGACCTATCCCGCTGCCGGTGGTCATCATGATGATCCTAGTGATCTTGTCATGGTTCTTGCTGACCAAGACGTCTTGGGGACGAATCATGTATGCCATTGGTGCTAACCCGGAGGCGGCACGGCTGGCCGGTATCCGAGTGGGTCTACACCACGGACTCGCCTACGTAATTTCAGCGGTGTTCGCATCGATTGCCGGAATCATCCTGGTGTCCAGAATCGGCCAAGGTGACGTAAATGCGGGGGCTTCGGCTCTGCTCGAGGCAGTGGCCGTAGCTTTGGTGGGACAGTCTATCCTTGGGATGAACAAGCCGAATGCGTGGGGTACTTTGCTTGGTGCGCTCTTGATTGCCATAGTTTTGACGGGCATGACCATGATGGGCTTCCAGTATTATCAGCAGGACACGGCGAAGGGCATTGTCCTGATCGTGGCACTCCTCTTCTCGTTCACTCTCTCTCGGAAACAATCGCGCTACGTCCCGGCTACGTAGGCGAGCACAATCGGTGTGCGGCAACCAACCATAAACACTCTCTAGGGGGCGGAAAATGACACACAATTACGAAATCCTGAACCTCGACACGGTCGTCGACTATTTGGCTCGGCAGCCTAACTTGGCCAACCGAATCAACCTCAATGCGCTCGCCTCCGTGACCGAGATTGGCGACGGCAACCTCAACCTGGTGTTTCGGATCAAGGACGAGGAGGGCAAAAGCATTATTTTGAAACAGGCATTGCCCTATGTCCGAATGACAGGGGAAGGCTGGCCCATGACTCCGACCCGGGCCGAACACGAGGCTCACTCGCTGAAGGTGCATCACAACCTGATGCCCGAACTAGTGGTGAACGTTCTTCAGTTTGACCCGGACCAGTTCGTCATAGTTATGGAGGACCTATTTGATCACCGGGTTTGGCGCACGGTGCTCAACGAGGGTGGCGTGACGAATGGAGTCGCGAACAAGTTGGGAGCATATGTCGCCCAAGTTGCTTTCCACACCTCCATGCTGGGTCAGGATCGTGGTGAAGTTGCCAAGGAGATCGCACACACCCAGAACCCCGAAATCTGCACCATCACTGAAGACCTTGTCTTCACCGAACCGGTGGTGGATGCCGGCCGAAACGTGGTCCTGCCAGAGAACGAAGTGGACGCAAGGGAACTGTCTGCTGACCCCGTCTTCCACCTAGCCATGGCGAGAGCTAAGTGGAAGTTTATGACTGAAGCTCAGGCCCTGATCCATGGCGACCTACATACCGGTTCAGTGATGGTGAAGGTTGAAGGTGATGAAGCGGTGTCGGTGAAGGCGTTCGACTCGGAGTTCGCGTTCTATGGACCGATTGGATATGACCTGGGGGCTCTCTTCGCCAACTATGTGTTCGCTGCTGCCCGTGCCGGAGTCCAGGGGGACACGGACAGGATGGACTGGGCGCTCGGACTAATCAGAGATACCTGGACGGCCTTTGCTGAGGAGTTTGCGCACCTCAACCAGGAAAACATGTCACCGCAGCTGTGGAATGAGGTGTTTGTCCGAGACTTGCTGCAGAGCCTCTTTTCCGACATGCAGCTATTTGGTCTGGCAAAGATGTCGCGCAGAATTGTGGGGGCTGCCAAGGTCACAGATATTGAAACTCTAGAACCTTCTATTCGGGCCCACGCAGCGCGAGGAGTGCTGCACGCTGCCCGGTCATTGGCGGGCAGTTATCGGCGGGATCGGACCATCGAAGAGGTGGTTGCGGAGGTGCGAGATCGGCTGGTGCAGGCCATCTCCTGACCTTGTCCCGCAGCACCTAACATCAGGAGACACGCATACATCCACCTGGGCCCCGCCCCGGCCGACCCCTACCCTCTCGGCAGGGTGGGGTCGTCCGGCTCGGGGTCCGACCCGTTCTGATCGGGCGAGTCTGCGTCCGACTCGGGCAACTGGTAGCCCAAAGCCAGCCGGTTAGCCCAGCTCTTCGCGCCCACGGTCACTGCCAGCAGCACGGCCATGCTGATAGCAACTGCCCAATAGTAGGGTGGGGTTTCCCACCCGCGGGCATCAGCCACCCCGCCAGCCAGAGCGAGCAGAAAGAAGGCGCTGCCAACCGCGGTCATTACCCAGCCGACCTTTCGGTGAACGTACACCCAAACTTCCTCGCTTTGCATGGTCGCTGGCGTCCGGAAGCCGCCGGCGCCGGCGAGAGGCAACCGACCCTGCTGGGCTCGGATTCCAACCGAAAGTAATACCGCCCCGACCAGTGCCAGCCCGAGCGCAAAGATGAGAGTCATCGTTGATCCTCCTCCGTTGTCTACCTAGTCCCACAGCCGGGACAAGAGCTCCTTTGATTCAGCCAGGTCCAATCCTTGAGCCTGTGCCTCTGAGATGAAATGGTGGGCCGCCTCGGACAGGCGGGACGAGGCGGAGGTTGACGCGGCGACGCGGCTCCCCAGGCGCGGACGGCTCTCAATCAGGCCGGACGCTTCCAAGTCAGAGTAGGCGCGAGCCACCGTTCCCGGCGCCACGTCCAAATCCTGGGCCAACTGTCGAATAGAGGGAAGCTTTTCCTGTGGCAGTAACTGCCCGCTGGTGATCATCTTGGCTAGGTGTTGGCGAATTTGCTCAAAGGGTGGGGTCCCCAGGTGCGGATCCACCTTCAGGTTCAGCCGGTTCATTGGGGTCCTTCCTGACTGTCGCCACGTTTGCGCCAGCCCGCCACTCCGGTGGACAGGGCCGAGCGGATCAGCAGGGCGGCGGCGCCGGTGAGTCGGTCCCGCGATTTCCACACGGCTGCCAGCGGGCGCGGAATAATCTGCTCCACCGGCACCTCGATCAGCTGTCCGCTTAAGAGTTGCTCGTGAACGGCCAGTTCGGAAAGCACTGCGGGGGCACCGCCCGCCGCGACCGCAATCCGGACCGCCATGTTTGAGTAGAGCACCTGGGCCGGGGGAACCGGGTTGTACGGGGAGAGAACCTCGTCGAGGGCGCGCCTGGTTCCCGAACCCGCCTCGCGCACTACCAGTTGGGTTCGGGCCAGCTCCTCAATTGTGAGCGGGTCGGTTCGGGTGGCCCACGGGTGGGTGGGGGCGACCACCAGGACCAGCTGGTCGGTGCCAATCTGTCTTTGCTGCAGGTCGGGTGGCAGATGCGGAGTTTCGACCAGACCCAGTTGAAGCGCCCCATCCCTGATTCCAAGGAGGACATCTTTGGAGTTCAGCACCCGCAGATCGACGGCAATGTGCGGGTGTTCAGCGTGCAGAGCTGCCACCCAGGTGGGGACCAGGGTCTCGGCAATCGTCATGGAGGCTCCCACCCGCAGGACCACCTGGTGCAATGAGGCGGGATGTGACTGGGACCAGTGGACAAAGTGCTGGGCGGCTTCAAGGAGCTGGCGAGCCTGAGCGGCATAGGCAACTCCCAGTTCAGTTGGGGTTGAACCGCTTTGGCGCCGTTCCAGCAGGGGGGCTCCTAAGCTTCGTTCAAGCTCCGAGACAATGTGGGAGGCGTGAGGTTGGGCAATCCCAATCCGACGGGCGCCGCCGCCGATGCTGCCGGACTCAACGATGGCAACGAAAAGCTCCAAGTTGAACAGGCTGGGCCAGGTAGTCATAGCTCTAGCGTATGCCCCCATCCGGTTTTGCTGTCTACCGTGACCATGTTTCACGTGAAACCGTTGAACCATGCCAAACGTAGCCACTAATGAGGTCCCACAGGTCCAACCGGTTGAGCCGGTATCGCCGCCCGGGCGATTCTGGGCCACCGTGAGGAAACTGGCTCCGGGTTTGGCGCTCTGTCTGGGAGCCACCGCTCTGGCAATGCTCCTAAACCAGGTACTGCCGGCCGTAAGTCCGCTGATTATCGCGATCGTGGCCGGGATCGCCCTGACCAACCTGATTCACCTTCCAGCGGGGCTGCAGCCCGGAATCCAGTTCTCAGCCAAGAAACTGCTCCGGTGGGGAATCGTCTTCCTGGGATTGAAACTGGTGCTGTCCGACATCTGGGGTCTGGGGGCTCCGATGCTGCTGGTTGTGGTCGCAGTGGTTGGCGGCGGCATCCTCGGGACCATCCTGCTCGGCCGGGTGCTCGGCATTCACCGGAAGCTCTCGCTGCTGATCGGATGCGGGTTCTCCATCTGCGGCGCTGCGGCTGTGGCCGGGGTGGAGGGCGTGGTCGACGCCGAAGAAGAAGATGTGGTCACCGCGGTGGCCCTGGTGGTCATCTTTGGCACCCTGATGATTCCGCTTATCCCCGCCCTCGGTCACCTGTTGGGGATGCCTCCCGAGGTGAACGGACTTTGGGCTGGGGCTTCGATCCACGAAATTGCCCAGGCCGTGGCTGCGGGCGAGGCGATTGGTCACGGAGCCCTGGAGCTGGCCGTGATCACCAAGCTGTCGCGGGTCCTGATGCTGGCCCCGGTGGTCCTGATCCTGGCCCTGTCGATGCGCCGGGCCGGAAACAGCAACCCGGACGCCAAGCGTCCCCCGCTGGTGCCGCTGTTCATCATCGGCTTCCTGGCCATGGTGTTGCTCCGGTCATTTGTGGACCTGCCCGAGGGGGTCCTGGCCGTGGGCGGGTTCCTTCAGACGGCACTGCTCAGTGCGGCCATGTTTGGCCTCGGCTGCGGCGTCAAAATCAGAGAGCTGGTTCGAGTGGGGGCGCGCCCGTTTGTCCTGGCCGCGCTCTCCACCGTGCTGGTGATGACCATTTCCGGAGTGGGAATCTTCCTCACCCAGCTCTAACCCGGCCCCTGCTGTCCCTGTCGACGCCGCCAAGTGCAGCAGGCCTGCCCACCTCCCTGGACCCAGAGTGGAGGTGGGCATTTTCTTTTTTGGGCTTGACCTTAACGTTACGTCAACCTCTACGCTCTGAATTATGACGTGGACGATCCAAGAAGTTGCTCGGTTGGCGGGGACCACCCCGCGGGCTCTCAGGCACTACGAAGAGTCCGGTTTGCTGTACCCTAACCGGAACCCAATCAACGGCTACCGGGAGTACGACGAAACCCAGCTGCGCCGCCTGCAGCACATTTTGCTGCTGCGCGAGTTGGGCTTGTCCCTCACCGACGTGGCCCGGGCGCTGGCGGATCGAACCCAGGAGTCGGTGGCGTTGGCTTTTCACCTGGAACTGTTGGAGCAGCGGCGCGAGGATCTGGAGCGTCAAATTCAGTCGGTCAAACACACGTTGGCCGCGCTAGCTGGAAAGGAGAGATTTGTGGCAGAGAAGGCTTTTGAGGGCTTCGACAACTCGCAGTATGAACAGGAGGTTCGCGACCGGTGGGGTGAGCAGGCTTGGAGCTCGTCCGCCAAGTGGTGGGACTCCAAGTCAAAGGAGGAGCAGGTGGCTTGGACCGAGCAGGTGGCGCAAATGGGTCGGGACTGGCGGGCAGCCAGTGAAGACCCTGAGATCAGCCCCACCTCGCCCGCCGCGCAGGAGCTGGCCCGACGCCACGTGGAGTGGTTGCGGTCGATTCCCGGAACCCCCGGCCCGCAGGGCGGGGAGGTGCTCGCAGAATACGCGCGGAACTTGGCTGAAATGTACGTGGCTGACGAACGCTTCGCCGCCAACTATGGCGGAGTAGAGGGCGCCAAGTTCGTGCGCGCCGCCCTGTTGGCCTACCTGGGGGATTAGGCCCGTGAGAGGATCGATGGGAGCGCCAGGCTGGCCCGGCGCTCCCATTGCTTTCCTATCTAGCTAGGAGGACCAGGATGTCGGTGGCGTTGGTGACGGGAGCCTCGCGCGGAATTGGACTGGAAATCAGCAGGTTTCTGGCCGGTCGAGGGTGGGACCTGGGGTTGATCGCCACCAACCGGGGCCGGCTGGAGGAGGTGGGAGAGGCCCTTCGACAGCAGCACGGCGTGAGGGTGTGCACCTACCCCGCCAACGTGTCGGACTGGTCGCAGCTACAGGCCGCCACCACCGATCTGACTGAACAGTTGGGGCCGGTTGACCTGCTGGTGAACAATGCCGGTCGCGTGGATGCGGAGGTGCCGCTGTGGGAGGCGGATCCCGAGGAGTGGGTTGACGTCATTGAGGTCAACCTAGTGGGTCCGTTCTACCTGGAACGGCTCCTGGTTCCGTCCATGCTGAAGCGCGGAGGTGGGATAGTTGTGAACCTGGTGAGTGGGGCTGGGGCTCGCGACTGGGGGACCTTCACCGCCTACACCGCCAGCAAGACGGCACTGATTCGCAACGTTGGCGACCTGCATGTGGCCGGGTACTCCGCTGGCCTGCGGGCCTTTGGGATTGCTCCCGGGGTGGTGGACACGGAGATGGCCCGGTCACTGCAGATGCACGCCGACCGAACGGAGTTCACGCCCGTGGAACGGACGCTAGCACTGTTGGGGGCGATCCTCGATCGTGAGTTGGACCCGTGGGCGGGGACCTACCTGCGAGCCTCGGACGACACGGTTGAGTCGCTTCGACAGTTCGGTCCCGCGCGCGCGGCCGATCCGCTGGCCCGGACGCTGGGGATCATCCCGGTCGGCCCGGACGATCCCTTGCGCTGAAGGTTATTCGATCCGGGTCCACGTCCCGCACCGAGTGGAGTCAAAGGCCTTGTCTGACGGATCGATTGTGACCACCGCCTGCCCGTCGGGAAGACCGTTGGCGATGATGTCGTCGAATGTCCCACTCAGTCCGGACAGGCGGGCCCAATAGCAGCTGGAACCGGAAGCGTCAGATCGGTAGGTGCCGGGCTGAATGTCCACCCCGACCACCATCGTGCCGGAACCAAACGTGTTTGCCTTTGCTTTCTCCTCCGCCTCCTTCTTAGCGGCGGCCTCGGCGGCGGCTTTTTCCTCTGCTTCTTTCTGGGCGGCTGCCTCCTGTTCGGCCAAGGAGGCTTCCCGCTCGGCAATCTCGTCTTCCCGCTGCTGGTACTGACTCAGCTGTTCCTTCTGGGTGGACACCTCATCCAGCGCGTCCTGCAATTTGGCTTCAGCGCTTTGCCGAGCAGATTCAGTCTCAGCTAACTGGCCCTGCACCGCCTTCAACTCGTTCTGCTGGCCGACAGCTATCGCCCCTCCAGCCGCAACCCCAAGCACCAACCCGGCCGCGGCGGCAATGGCGATGACGGCGGCGCGCTTGTCCCAGAAACTGGCGCGCTTCGGTTCGGGGCTGGGTGCCCCGACCGGGTCGGGTGCCCCTCCGACCGGTGGGGGCAGTTCAAACAGTGGCTGAGACGGTGCTGGCTGTGTCCGATAGCGTGCCGGTGGCGCCGGAAACTCTGCGGTGGTGTCAATGTCCGGGTCAAACTCATCCCCGACGGCGGGCATGGGTTCAGTTGCCGCCGCCTGCGCCTCGGGCGAGAAGCGGGACTCGGTGAACAGGGTGGACGGGTCCGGCTGGTCGGGGTTGGGGACCGAACCGGACTGGTCGTCAGTAGAGTATTCGATGGGCAGGGTATCTTGATCAGAGGGAGCCGGCTCTGGCTCAGGCTCAAACTTGTTTTCGTCCATGACACCATCATCTACCTGCCTCCGACAGGTCCAGTTTTCGTTGAAATGACGCGCATCTGGTCGAAAGCAATCCAGCGGCCGGACCGGCAGAATCTACCCGAGCGCGATCGGCTAACCTGACCTGGTGCTCCCCGTCTACGATCTGAGTGCCGCTGCCTGGGCGCTTCTTGCCGTCGCCTCCTTCCTGATTGGCATTTCCAAGACTGCACTTCCAGGGTTGGCGACCGTGACGGTAGCTGCCTTCGCCTCGGTCATTCCGGCTCGCGAATCCACCGCGGTGATCCTACTGCTGCTGATCTCCGGGGACCTGGTGGCGGTTTGGACCTACCGTCATTCCGTCGACTGGCGGGCCCTGCTGCGCCTGGCCCCTCCGGTGGCGGTCGGGGTGCTGGCGGGCGTGACGGTGCTGCAGCACATCTCCGACGGCTCCATGAAGCGGATGATCGGAATCATTCTGCTGGTGCTGACCGCGCTCACGCTGTGGCTCATGTGGCGGGGAAACCGGCGAACTGCAGTGGGTCCGCCGGGAAGCTCCTTTGGGCAGAGCCCGGTAGCGCGGTGGGCCTACGGTTCAATCGGTGGCTTCACCACTATGGTCGCCAACTCCGGCGGGCCGCCAATGTCCCTCTACTTCATTGCCTCCGGCTTCAACATGACCAGGTTCCTGGGGACGCAAGCCTGGTTCTTCTTCCTGGTGAACCTGACCAAGGTTCCGTTCCAGGTGGGATTGGGCCTCCACTCGGCAGCATCGCTGGGAACCGACCTGCTCCTGGTCGCTTTCGTCCTCGCCGGAGCTGTGGTGGGGCGAACCATCATCAAGAAGATCAACCCGAAAGTGTTCAACCCAATCATCATCGGCCTCACGGTCGTCTCCTCGGTGTATTTGCTCTTCTAGCTCCCGGTCCACGGCCAAATGGGTAGCGTACACTTTGCCTATGGAAACCGTAGAGTTGACCTGCTGCCAATCAAAGCGCACCCGGACCCTGGCCCTGGTGGTGGCGCTGTGGGATCTGGGATGGAAGGCCGCCGCTATTCGGCGGGCCCGACAGGTGGGGAAATCAAAGTGGATCATTCCCCTCGCGCTGTTGAACACGGTCGGACTGCTGCCGATCTGGTTCCTCCGGCGTCACCCGGTCGACCAGTCCTCCCATAGTGGATAGCCGCTCGGGCCTGCGGGAGAAAAGTGCCGCCTGGGGCGTTCACACCCTGACCCTGACCGGGGTGGTGTGGGCGGTCCTGGCCACCGCGGCGATCCTGCAGGATCAACCGCGGCTGATGTGGTTATTCCTGGGGATTGCCATCATTGTCGACGCGGCAGACGGTCCGCTGGCCCGCCGCTACGAGGTGCGCCGACACACCCCCAACTTCGACGGGATTATTCTGGACCTGGTGGTGGACTACCTGACCTGGTCATTCATCCCGGCTCTGTTCCTGTTTAAGTCCGGGCTGACCGGTGGCCCGGTGCTGTCTACCGTTTCGTTTATCCTGATTTGCGCCTCGTCCATGTTCTGCTACGCCAACGTGCGGATGAAGACCGAGGACAACTATTTCCGAGGCTTCCCAGCTGCCTGGAACATCGTCATTTTCTACCTGTGGGTGCTGCAATCCCCCTGGTGGCTGAACCTGGCCATCGTGGTGGTGCTGGCAGCACTGACCGTCGTGCCGATCACTTTCCTGCACCCGTTCCGGGTCCGATCGCTCCGCGCCGCCAACGTAACGGCGGTGATTCTGTGGCTGGCGGCCGCCACCGCGCTGGTGGTGACCTTCCCGGACCGGCCCCTGTGGGCGGAGGTGCCCTGGTGGGTGGCGGGAGTGTGGCTGGTGGTGTCCGGACTGATCGGGACCCGGGCCGCCCGCCGCCAGGAACGAGCCCGAGCGCAGGTAGCTTCCAGCTAGAGCAAACCCCTGCGCAAGCGCGAATCGGCCACCAGTGCCAGAGTCGGGATCCGCTGGCGGTAGTGGCGTTCCAAGGTGCGCTCCTGGACGTACTTGACCACTTCGGTGAGGACGGTCAGCGCGGTTAGGCAGGCAATCACGACCGGAACGTACAGCGGATAATCCTTCCCCTGAAGCCAAAAGTAGACGTAGGGAGCCACGAACGTCACCACGGTGGTGATGCCCCCGAGCATCCGTTTGGTCCAGGAGGCGGCGAACAGCAGGGTCAGAACCCCCCAGGTGTAGGGAATCGCCGTGATCACGTCGATCGCCCAGAACAGGTAGATGTTGCCGTGGAACTCTTTCACGAACGACACCGGGACGGCCCGCAGCGTGGCGTAGAGGAAAAACACCAGGTAGATGACGAACTGGGGGTGGCGGGCCACCCGGATTAGCCAGGGTGGGCGGACGAGGGGGAGCCCCGCCTCGGCCAACTGCTGGCGCGCCCCGCGGGGAATCCGGCTGGCATCCAGGTTCAGGAAAGACTGCGCCGATTCCGGGTGGACGCGCAGCAGCCAGGCCAGGAGGACCAGGGGGCGAACCCCAAACACCTGGGTGCCGGTGGCAGAGGGGGGTCCGAGCGGGGCCAGCTGGTCGGGAAATGCTTGCTGGAGTCGGCGCTCCTCCGCGGTGGACGAGGTGGTGATCAGCCAAAAGGCACAACCCTCCTCCAGGGAGAGGCGCAGGAGCGGGGCCAGCGTGGCCCGGTTTAGCAGGTCATCCGGGCGGAGGATTCTGGTATTCCTGGGCCCCAACTCGGCCAGGCGCTTCACCTGAGCGCTGGCTCGGACCCGGTCCGGATCTAGCGAGTGCAGCTGGACGGGTTCCGAAGCGGCCACCAGGCGCGGTCGGACCAGCAGTGAGTCCAGCAGCCGGGTGAGCCAGTTTGTGTGCACAAGTGCATGTTAGGGCATTGGCACACCGCTTGGCACGCGACAGCTTTGACAGCGGTTCATTTGCGTTCCTACGATGGAAGGCGGCAGTTACCTCGATCACAGCGACGGTCCGGGTGCAGACATTCAAAGGGGAAAGCATGAACGGCCAAGTGAGCCTGCAGGTGCGCTCTGAAGATTTTTCCGGAGTCGAGCGGCAGCTGGCCTCCGCGGACAATATTTCCGTTTCCACCTTCCGCTACCCGTCGGGGGTGGAGGCGCTCCGGGTGCAGGTGGGGCGGGTGGAGGCGATTATCCTGCCGTTCCGGGGGCAGCAGATCTGGCGCTACCTGGTTGACGGCCGGGACCTGACCATGCACACCCACTTCGATCAGCCCACCGCCTCTGTGGACTTTGCCCAGAGCTACGGGGCCTTCCTGCTGCACTGCGGCCTGACCGGGGTTGGGGCACCCGGACCGGGGGACACCCACCTGCACCACGGGGAGCTGCCCGTGGCCGCCTGCGGCCCACTCACGCTCACTTTTGGCGGCGAGGCGGGGGAAAACTGGCTGGAGGTGACCAGCCCGTTCCGCTATCGGGTGACCCACTCCTACGATTACGAGGTGGAGCTCCAGCTTCGCTTAGACGTCACCACCCCGATTGTCTCCAGCCGGGTGACGATCACCAACCACCGGCAGACGGCACTGGAGTTTTCCTACCTCTGCCACCTGAACTGGACCATGGATCAGCCGCTCCAACTGCACCAGATGGTCCCGGACCGGGGAATCGAATGGGCTCCCCACCCGGGTCAGGACGGCGCCACCGCCGCCCTGCTGGAGCGGTACGCGCAAGACCCGAAGGCGGCCAACGAGGTTTCCAGCCGGGTGCACATCTCCCCGGAGTACTGCGCCGTCCTCACCCCCACCCCCTGCCCCGACGGGGTGGCCGAGTTCCTGGCGGTTCGCCCCGATGGCAGCGCGTTCTGGGTAGCTTTCCACACCGATGAGTTGCCGCGGGCAGTTCGGTGGATTTCTAACACGGTGGACGAGCGGGCGGCCGGCTTCTGCCTGCCCTCGACCGGTCATCACTTTGGGCGGGCACAAAACGAGGCCGACGGGCTGCTTCGCAGTCTCTCTCCAGGTGAGACAACCGCGATTGAGGTGCGGTTCGGCCTGCTGGACCGGACCGATGCCTGGGAGAGCGAAGTGCGGATCGCTTCGGTGCTGATGGGACAAACTGAGCCCAAGTAGTGTGACCCGGGGCGCAAAACCCTGACAAATGCTGTAACAATGGCCATACCTTCTGCCGCTCGGCCCGGTTCCTGTGGAAAACTGGAGTCCGAGTATGACCTGTGGGCGGGCAAACCCGCTCCGAGGAGGTAAAACAGTGAGTGGATCTGACGGTCCTAAATGGCAAAACCTGGGTCCGGGCGACCAGCGACCGGAGCCGGGCTCTGTGCCCCCACCCCCGGCCCCGGGTGAGGTTCCCTTTCCCAAGCGTCGGTCCGCCTCGCAACGAGCCGGAGCCACCGGAGGGCCCGAACCGGACCCGACTGGCACCAGGTTCCCGCCGCTCCCCAAGCGTTCGGAGCTGAACCGGAGTGCAAACCCGGTCGACGCCACCGTCGCCTCGACCCCTGCGGAACCGTCCCGAGTCGCCCCCTCTGACTTCGACGGCCTCGTGGCCGGGACGACTTCGGAGCCAACCGGGACCCCCGACCAGCCAGAGGAAACTATGACCACGACGAAGCCGAAGAAAAAATCCTGGTGGAAGCGGGTCCTGCTGGGCCTCCTGATCCTGTTCTTCCTGGCCCTGGTAGGCGGGTCCGCCCTCTTCTTCTACCTGTACGGCCGGACGGAGATCCCGCAGCCGGACGCCTTTTCTCAGGCCCAAACCACGAAGGTTTACTACTCGGATGGGACCACCGAGATCGGGACGTTCTCCGAGGTGAACCGGACCATCATCGATACCTCCACCCTGCCCGCCTACGTCGGCAACGCGATCGTGGCGTCGGAGGACCGGACCTTCTATACCAACTCTGGGATCGACGTGAAGGGGATTGCCCGCGCGCTGCTGACCAACATTCGCACCGGGTCCCGCCAGGGAGGGTCAACCCTCTCCCAGCAGTACATCGAGAACTACTACATTGGCGAAACCACCACCTCCTACCGGGGGAAGGTGAAGGAAGCCATCTTGGCGCTGAAGATCAACCGGACGCAGTCCAAGCAGGAGATCCTCGGCAACTACATGAACACCATTTACTTCGGGCGGGGAGCCTACGGGATCGAAGCGGCAGCGCAAGCCTACTTTGGGATCCCGGCCTCGCAGCTGACCCTGTCGCAGTCGGCCATGCTGGCCGGCATCATCCCCTCCCCCTCGGCGTGGGATCCGGCGATCGACCCGGATCAGGCGAAGGCCCGCTGGGCCCGGGTGCTGGAACTGATGGTCGAGGATGGCTGGGCCACCCAGGCCGAGGTCGACGCGGCCACTTTCCCCGAGACTATTCCCCCCGCCGACCCCAGCCAGGGAGCCACCGGGGTCAACGCCTACCTGCTGCAGCAGGTGCGTAACGAGCTGATTGGGCGCGACGACATCACGCCGGAAATGCTCGACGCGGGCGGCTACACCATCATCACCACCCTGGATCCGACGATGCAGGCTGCCGCGGTCGAAGCGGTAAAGGTGATGCCCGAGGACACTCCCGACACGGTTCGGGTTGCCCTGTCCGCGGTCGACAACGCGACCGGTGAGATTCTGGCGGAATATCCGGGATCCGACTATCAGCGGGTCCAGACCAACGCGGTCACCCAGGACATTTCGATGGCCGGGTCCACCTTCAAGCCGTTCGCACTGCTCAGTTCCATTGAGCAGGGCGGCAGCGTCTACGACGTCTACGACGGCAACTCGCCGCTCGAAATCGACGACGTCGAGGTGGAAAACAACGACAACGTCTCCTTTGGCCAGGTCGACATGATCACCGCGACGCAGTACTCGATCAACACAGCCTACGCGCAGCTGAACGCCAAGTACGGGCCGCAGAACACGCTGGACACGCTGGTGAAGGCGGGGATCCCGGCCGACACGATCGGGCTGGAACCGAACCTGCTGAACGTGCTCGGCTCGGCCGCCCCGACGAACATCGACCTGAACCGCGCCTTCGCTACCCTGGCCAACGGCGGCGAACGAATCACGCCGCACATTGTCCGCACGGTCAACAACTCGGCCGGGGTGCCGATTTTCCAGGCGGACACGGCTCGGGAGCGCGTCTTTGACCCGAAGAATGTTTCGGCGATCATGCCCGCGCTCGAATCGGTGGTGGATGACGGGGGCACCGGCGAAACCGTGGCGGTCCTCGGCCGCGCGATGGGCGGCAAGACCGGTACCTCCACCGACCAGAAGTCGGCGCACTTCATCGGCTTTATTCCGCAGATCACCACCGCGGTCAGCATGTACGGGGTGGCTGAGGACGGCTCGTCCATCGCCCTGCCCAATATCGGTGGGGTGGGTCAGTTCCACGGCTCGGACTGGCCCGCTGACGTCTGGCTGGCGTTCATGAAGTCCGCGACCGCCAACCTGCCCAGCATTGACTTTGCCTGGAAGGTCGCCGTCCCAACGCCCAAACCGAGCGTGACGCCGACTCCGACGCCCACCACCACCCCCAGCCCGACTCCGACCCCGACCGTGACGGAGGAGCCCGAGCCGGAACCGGAACCCGAGCCAGAGCCCGAGCCGGAGCCAACCCCGGAGCCCACGCCGACTCCGACCCCGACTCCAACGCCGACTGAGCCCCCGGCCACCGACCCGGATCAGGGCGGGTAGCCAAAGGCCCCGAGAGGAACAGATCCTCTCGGGGCCTTTAGTTTTTGCTAAGTTACTCAGCCACCACGGTGACGGAGGACTCGGCCACGACGTCCGGGTGCAGCTTGATCACCACGGGGTAGGTGCCGGTCGACTTGATCACCTGGGGGAGCTCCACCTTGCGGTGGTCGATGACTCGACCCAGGGCGGCGCTGAGGGCCTCGGCCACATGCTTGGGGGAAACGGCGCCGAAGAGGCGACCGTTCGAGCCGGCCTTGCGGGTCACGGAAACCTGGTCCAGGCCCCCGATCTGCTCGCGAATGGCGATGGCATCTTCCACGGAAGCAATTTCGTGGCGGCGACGAGACTCAACAATCTGGTCGATGTGACGCTGGGCGCCCTTGGTCCACTTGACCGCGTAGCCGCGGGGGATCAGGTAGTTGCGGGCGTAGCCGTCACGAACCTCAACGACCTCACCAGCTGAGCCGAGCTTTTCCACGTCACGGTTAAGAACAACTTTACGAGTTGCCATGATCGGATCTTCCTTTCTGAGCTCAGCGTCCGGAGGACGAGTAGGGCAGCAGGGCCATTTCGCGGGCGTTCTTCACGGCCTTGGCGATCCGACGCTGCTCCTGAACGGAGACACCGGTGACGCGACGGGCGCGAATCTTGCCGCGGTCCGAAATGAACTTGCGCAGCAGAGCGGTGTCCTTGTAGTCGATGTTTTCAATCTTGGCCGACTTTAGTGGGTTGGCCTTTTTCTTGATGGGCTTGCGAAGTACCGGCTTCGCCATGATGGTCTCCTTGAAAAAGTTGCGTGTTTAGAAGGGGGGTTCGTCGTCGAAGCTGGAACCGCCACCGGGGGGCGTCCCCCAGGGATCTCCAGCCTGACCGCCCGCGGGGGCACCGAAACCACCCTGAGAGTAATCAGCCTGCTGCGGGGCCTGAGCGGGGCGCTGCGCGGGCTGGGCGTATCCGCCCTGCTGGCCGCCACCCTGGTTAAAGCCGCCCCCATCTTGGCGAGGAGTGCGGGTCACCTGAGCTTTGGCGTAACGCAAAGCCGGACCCACCTCGTCCACCTGGAGTTCGTAGCTGGTGCGCTTCTGACCGTCACGCTCGTAAGAGCTCTGGGTCAGGCGTCCCTGCACGATCACCCGCATACCTTTGCTGAGTGAATCAGCGATGTTCTCGGCGTATTCGCGCCAGGCGGTGCAGCGAAGGAACAGGGTTTCCCCGTCCCGCCACTGGCCGGACTGACGATCGAAAGTGCGGGGGGTCGAGGCGACAGTGAAGTCCACGACCGCTGCACCGTTGCCGGTGAAACGCAGATTGGGGTCTGCGGTCAGATTTCCGACCACGGTAATCACCGTGTCATTAGCCATTTGTCTGTCTCCTCTGGCAGCTCAGCACCCGATTGGGCTGAAAGGCGTTGTTACTTTTCGTCAGCTCGCAGGAGCTTGGTGCGAAGAATTTCTTCGTTCAGCGTGAGCTGACGATTGATCTCAAGAGCAACTTCGGAGGTGGTGGTCATGTTGATGACCACGTAGATTCCTTCGCTGTTCTTCAAGATGGGGTAGGCCAGGCGGCGCTTGCCCCACACGTCAACGTTTTCCACGGAACCACCGGCAGCGGTTACCTGCTGCAGCAGCTTGTCCATCGTGGGAGCGACGGTGCGTTCGTCGATGCTGGGATCGAGGATCACCATCAGTTCATATTTCCGCATTAAAATCCCCACCTCCTACGGTCTAAGCGGTCACGGACGGTCCGTGACAGGAGGGTTATGCGTTTGGGACTGCCGCTGCGCTGAGCGGGCGGACAGTTCCAAACGTCTAGTCTACTGGTTTCTCAGCTGCCTCGGAACCGGTGGGGAAGAGAGCGCGCTCACTTTCCCAGCAGAGCCGAGGGTCGATAGGCTCGCCAGCTGTTCGTCACGGCCCGGGCCAGCATGAACCAGCCGGCGAAGGCGATCCAGAGCCAGGTGAGGGCTTCGACCTGTCCGGCCGAGTCCATCGGGCTGCGGTCACTAATCCACAGGTGGAGGGCCAGGAGCGTGGGCAGGTAAACGGCCAGGGTGATCAGGCCGGTGCGGGCCAAATATGGACCTTGGGAGGCACCGATCAGGACCCCGTCCAGGATGAAGACCAGGCCCCCGATCGGCATGGCCAGCCCCGCCACCCGGAGCGCGGCCGTGGCCACCTCGTGCATCTGGGGATCGGGACCAAACAGCCACGGAAGCCACGGGGCCAACCCGGCGGTGACGACGCCAATGACAACGGCCGCGCCCACCCCCCACCAGGACAGACGCCGAATCAGCTGGCTCAGTTCGGAGCCGCGGCCCCGTCCCAAGGCCACCCCGACCAGCCCCTGCGCCGCGATTGCCAGGGCGTCCAGGGCGAAAGCCGCCATCGACCAGACGGAAGACACCACCTGGTGCCCGGCCAGGGCCACGGTTCCCGCCTGCGCGGCCACCGTCACCGTCAGCAGCAGGGCAATGCGAAGAGAAATGGTCCGAATGAGTAGGGGGAGGCCGGCTCCGGCAGAACTGAGGACCCCGGCCCGGCTGGGGGCTAGACTCACCTGTTCGCGCCGGGCTTGGCGCACCACCGCCCAGGTCATCGCCAACCCCATCGCGGTTTGGGCCAGGCTGAGCCCCAGTCCCGCCCCCAGCAGGCCCAGGTTGAGCCCGTAAATCAGCAGCGCATTCAGAGCCACGTTGAAGGCGGCCCCGGCGGCCAGCACGTACAGCGGAGTGCGGGTATCCAGCAGCCCGCGCAGGACGCCGTTGGCCGCCAGGATGACCAACATGCCGATCATTCCCGGTGCGCCCGCTCGCAGGTAGACGGTGGCTTCGGGCGCGACCGTCGGATCGGCGCCGAGTAGCTGGACCAACCAGGGCGCCGTCAGTTCCAGGAGCAACACCAGAACTAGGCCGAGGCCGAATGCCAACCAGAGGGCCTGCACCCCCGCCTGGAGCCCGTCCCGGCGCCGACCGGCCCCAAACAGCCGGGCGGTGACCGCAGTGGTGGAGTAGGCCAGGAAGACAAACACTCCCACCAGGGTGTTGAGGACGGTGGATGACAGGGACAGGCCGGCCAGGGAAGTGACGCCCAGGTGCCCAACCATGATTGAGTCGATCATGATCAGGAGCGGTTCGATGATCAGGGAGCCGAGCGCGGGGATGGCCAGGGAGAGGATGGCCCGGGCGGAAAAATCCACCGGGCGGCCCTGAACGGGCGAACCTTCAACCCTCGGTTCAGAGTTCTGGCTCACAGGCGGCTCCCGGTTTGGAGGCTCCCCACGTTATCCACCAATTTCACTTCCCAAAGTTATCCACGGCCTGTGTACATCCCTGTGGATAGAAATGGTTGCCATCTCGGCTGTCCGACTCGGCAACTATCCACCGGTACTCAGGTCACGTTCAGGTTAGTCCACAGGTAGTTCACAGGTTATCCACCAAACTGTGACCTTTCTCCACAGCTTATTCATCCTCTGTCCACATTGAGGTTTTTGCTTTCCTCTCCACTGGCGTTAGCCTCGGCCCGGAGGACCTGTGGCAGAGCTTGTCGGAGGTCCGGACTAAAGTAGGAGCGGCTGAGAGGGGGAAGTTGATGGATCCGTTGAGCGATGGGTTTGATCGGGTTCCCCCGCACGACGTGGAGGCAGAACAGGCAGTCCTCGGCTCCATGATGCTCTCCAAAGACGCCATCATGGAAGTGGCCGAAATCCTCACCTCCGCGGACTACTATCAGCCCGCCCACGAAACCATCCACGACACGATTGTCGAGCTTTCCTCCCAGGGTGCCCCCACCGACGTCATCACCGTGGCGGGGGAACTGAAGCGGGCCGGTCACCTGCAGCGGATCGGCGGCGCGCCCTACCTGCACACCCTGGTTTCCCTCGTCCCCACCGCCGCCAACGCCGCCTACTATGCGCGCCACGTGCGCGAAAACGCAATCCTGCGGCGCCTGGTTTCGGCCGGAACCAGGATCGTCCAGCTCGGATACGCCCAGGACGGCGGGGATGTGGACGACATTGTCGATGCCGCCCAGGCCGAGGTGTTTGCGATCGCCGAAAAGCGTCAGCGGGAGGACTACATCCGGTTCGCGGACATGTCCGAGGCGATCTTGGAAGAGCTGGAGGACATCGCCTCGCGCGACGGCAAGCTCTCGGGTGTGCCCACCGGGTTTGAGGACCTGGATCGCCTCACCCAGGGGTTGCACGGCGGGCAAATGATCATCATTGCGGCCCGTCCGGCGATGGGGAAGTCGACGCTGGCGCTGGATTTTTGCCGGTCGGCCTCCCTACACAAGGGCATCACCTCGGCCATCTTCTCGCTGGAAATGTCGCGCTCCGAAATCGCCATGCGCCTGCTGTCGGCCGAAACCGGGGTGTTCCTCTCCAAGATGCGTTCCGGCCAAATGACCCCGGAGGATTGGACCCGCGTTTCCAAACGCCTGTCCGACGTCGCCTCGGCGCCCCTGTACATTGACGACTCGCCCAACCTGACCATGATGGAGATCCGGTCCAAGTGTCGGCGCCTGAAGCAGCAGCAGAACTTGGGGCTGGTGGTGGTCGACTACCTGCAGCTGATGACCTCGGGTAAGAAGGTGGAGTCCCGCCAGCAGGAAGTGTCTGAGTTTTCGCGCCAGCTGAAACTGCTGGCCAAAGAGCTGGATATTCCCGTGGTGGCGGTGGCGCAGCTGAACCGTGGGCCCGAGGCGCGCACCGACAAGAAACCGATGATCGCCGACCTGCGTGAGTCCGGCTCGCTGGAACAGGACGCCGACGTGATCATGCTGCTGCACCGGCCCGACTACTACAACGAGGACGAACGGGTGGGTGAGGCCGACATCATCGTGGCCAAGCACCGAAACGGTGAAACCCGGACGATTCCGGTGGCATTCCAGGGTCAGCTGGCTCGGTTCGCCAACATGGCCCGCTCACCCGGTCCGGGCGCGGATCCGTTCTAGCCGGCCGGCGCCTCGCCATCGGCGCAGGTCCAGGTTGGGTTGTACACTTTCATGACGCCAGACTTGCGTTATGACCCGGGTCTCGGTGGACGCTGACGCGGGCTCTTCCGCATGACCGTGCGTCAAACTCAGGCTGACAAAAGTGGTTAAACACTTAAAACTAGAGTGGCCTCATGGTAGAAATACGAATCCATGGTCGAGGAGGACAGGGAGTCGTCACAGCGGCTGACATGTTCGCTACGGCCGCTTTTTCCGAAGGCCACTACGCGCAGGCCTTCCCCTCGTTTGGCTCCGAACGAACCGGAGCCCCCGTTGTCAGCTACTGTCGGATCTCGGATCAACCGATCCGCACTCGCGAACCCGTGCTGGAGCCGGACATCTTGATCGTGCAAGATCCGACCCTGCTCGCGGTAGTTGACGTCTTCGCCGGACTGAAGCCCGGTGGCTTCGCCATTGTGAACACCACCAAATCGGTGGCGGAACTGCATCTGCCGGACCTGCCGCCCGACCGGACGCTGGTGACTATTCCCGCCTCGGACCTGGCCAAACGCCACGTGGGCAAACCCCTGCCGAACGCTGCCCTGATGGGGGCGGTTGCCGCCGCCACCGGCGTGGTCAAGTTGAGTTCGGTGGAGGAAGCGATCCGACATCGGTTCCGCGGGCACATTGCCAACGCAAACGTGGCCGCGGCCCAGGATGCCTACGAGTACTTGCGCGCCGCTGGATCCGGCGTGAAGGAGGAAGCCCATGCGTCAGCAAATTGAGGGGTCCCAGGCGGTGGCCCGCACGGTGGCGGCCTGCCGCCCGGAAGTGGTGGCCGCCTACCCGATCAGCCCCCAAACCCACATTGTGGAAGCCATTTCGGCCCTGGTGAAAAGCGGGGAGCTGGAGGGGTGCGAGTACATCAACATGGAGTCCGAGTTCGGGGCCATGTCCGCCTGCATTGGCGCCTCGGCGGCCGGGGCCCGCACCTACACCGCCACCGCCTCGCAGGGTCTCCTGTTCATGGTGGAGGCGGTGTACAACGCTTCGGGCCTGGGCCTGCCGATCGTGATGACGGTGGCCAACCGGGCGATCGGTGCCCCGATTAACATCTGGAATGACCACACCGACACCATGAGTCAGCGTGACTCCGGGTGGCTGCAACTCTACGCGGAGGACAACCAGGAGGCGGCAGACCTGCACGTCCAGGCCTTCCGAATCGCAGAGGAACTGTCACTGCCGGTGATGGTGTGCATGGACGGATTCATCCTGACCCACGCGGTTGAAGTCGTGGACGTGCCCGAGGCGGAGCAGGTAGCCCGATTCCTCCCCCCTTACGAGCCGCGGCAGGTGTTGGACCCGGAGCATCCGGTTTCGATTGGCGCCATGGTTGGGCCCGAGGCGTACACGGAGGTGCGCTACCTGGCCCACCACAAGCAGATGCAGGCGCTGGACCTGATCCCGCAGGTACAGTCCGACTTCCAGGAGATCTTTGGACGCGACTCGGGTGGTTTGATTCGTCCGTATCGGCTGGAAGACGCCGAGACGGTGGTGATCGGCTTGGGCTCAGTGATGGGCACGATCAAGGATGTGATCGACGAGCGCCGGGCCCAGGGCGAAATGATTGGGGCGCTGGGAATCGTCAGCTTCCGCCCGTTCCCGGTGGCGGCCATTCACGAAGCCATCCGGCACGTGAAGCGGATGGTGGTGGTCGAGAAGGCGTTCTCCGTGGGGATTGGCGGCATCGTGTCCTCGATGGTTCGCTCGGCCGTGCGCGGCGAAGGCATCACCTGCTACGAGGTGGTGGCGGGCCTGGGTGGTCGACCCATCACCAAGGCGTCGCTGCATCAGCTCTTTGAGCAGGCGGGCGCGGACCAGTTGGAGTTCCTCACCTTCCTGGATCTAGATCGGGATCTGGTGGATCGCGAACTTGAGCGGGAGCGCCTCGTGCGCCGCTCCGGTCCAATGGCGGAAAACATCGTCCGCGACCTGCATGAGAAGTACCAACCCGCGGTAGTGAAGGAGTGAGCATGGAAGTCGAACTGGGCATTCCCGCCTACCGCCCGACGGAAATTCCCGCGCGGGAAAACGTGAAGTTCTACCAGGTTGGGTCCTTTGCCGTAGGCAACCGCCTGGCCGAGTTGGCCGACAGGTCCGTCCAGTCGGACCCCGATCGGTTCAACTCGCTGACGTCGGGTCACCGGGCCTGCCAGGGTTGTGGCGAGGCGCTCGGTGCCCGCTACGCCCTGGACACGGCGATGGACGCCTCCGGCGGAGACCTGGTGGCGGTCAATGCGACCGGATGTCTGGAAGTTTTTTCCACCCCCTACCCGGAGACCGCCTGGACGGTCCCGTGGCTTCACTCGCTGTTCGGCAACGCACCGGCGGTAGCCACCGGGGTGGCGGCCGCGCTGAAAGCCCGGGGAAAGAAAACCCGGGTGGTCGCGCAGGGTGGCGACGGCGGCACGGTGGACATTGGGATGGGCACCCTGTCGGGCATGTTTGAGCGCAACGACGACGTGCTCTACATCTGCTACGACAACGAGGCCTACATGAACACCGGCGTGCAGCGCTCGGGCGCGACCCCGCCGACAGCGCGCACCGCCACCACCCAACCGGTGGGTGAACACCCGGGTAACACGTTTGGGCAGGGCAAAGACATGGCTCGAATCGCCATGGCCCACGAGATTCCTTACGTTGCCACGGCCACGGTCGCGGATCTGCGGGACCTGGAGTACAAAGTCCGCAAAGCAATGACCATGCACGGAGCCCGGTACATCCACGTGCTGGTCCCGTGTCCGCTCGGCTGGGGTTCCCTCTCCAACGAGACGCTGAAGTTGGCTCGGGCCGCGACCCAAAGCGGGTTCTTCCCCGTGTTCGAGGCTGAGGCGGGCGAGGTTACCTCCGTTCAGAAGATCCGCCGGCCCGTGTCGGTGGAGGCCTACCTGCGTCCGCAGAAGCGGTTTGCCCACCTTTACCGCCCCCGACGGGACGAAGAGACGATTGCCCGACTGCAAGCCATGTGCGACCGCAACATTCGTCGCTATGGCTTGATCGCGGAAGAGCAACTGGACGAGGACGTGCTGGAGCGAGTTTTGGCCGCCCCTTACGATCCGGAGGGCCGGTACGAGTCGATGGATGGGTACGAGGCTCTGCGCGGAGCCACCGCCCGGACCAAGCGGGCCCACGCGGACACCCGACCGGTCGACAAGCGCGCTGGTGGCGCGCAGGGTCACGGTCACGTCGAAGCGGGCACCGGCACCGGGGAGTCCCCCACCATCGTGAAGGAGAAGTCAGATGAGCAAAACTGAACCGAGGCGCGACACCGAACCCTTTGCCATCACGCTGGAGGTCGGCTCGTCCCTGCTGAATGAGACCGGCTCGTGGCGGACCGAGCGTCCCGTCTACGTGAACCTGCTGCCTCCCTGCAACATTGCCTGCCCCGCGGGTGAGAACATCCAGCAGTGGCTGTACAAGGCCGAGGATGGCGACTATGAATCGGCCTGGCGCCAGATCATGGTGGACAATCCGTTCCCGGCGGTGATGGGTCGGGTCTGCTATCACCCGTGCCAGACGGCCTGCAACCGAGGCCAGGTGGACGAGGCGGTCGGGATCAACGCGATTGAGCGATTCCTGGGGGACAAGGCCATCAGCGCCGGCTGGAATGTGGAGGTGACCGCACCCCCGTCGGGCAAACGCGTCCTGGTGGTGGGGGCGGGCCCGTCCGGGCTGTCGGCGGCCTACCACCTGCGCCTCTTGGGGCACCGGGTCACGGTTCGCGATGCCGGTCCGATGGCCGGGGGGATGATGCGGTTTGGGATTCCCAAGTACCGCCTGCCCCGCGACATTCTGGACGCCGAAATCAAACGGATCGAAGACCTGGGCGTGAACTTTGAGTTCAACTCCAAGGTGGAGAACATCGCCGAGGTGACGAAAGATTACGACGCGGTCTTCATTGCGGTGGGAGCCCACATTGGTCGGCGGGCCCAGATTCCCGCCGGTGAGTCCGCGAAGATTATGGACGCGGTCGGCCTGCTGGCTGACACCGAGGTGGGCGAGCAGCCGCTGCTTGGTCGTCGGGTCGTGGTTTACGGCGGCGGCAACACCGCCATCGATGCGGCGCGGACCGCGAAGCGACTGGGCGCCGAGGAAGCGATCATCGTCTACCGCCGGACCCGGGACCGGATGCCAGCCCACGACTCGGAGGTGACCGAGGCGGAGGAAGAGGGCATCATGATGCGCTGGCTTTCCACCATCAAGCACGTGGAGGGCGGCAAGATCCAGGTCGAAAAGATGGAGCTGGATGAGAACGGGTTCCCCCAGCCGACCGGCGAGATCGAGGAGCTGGGTGCCGACTCCCTGGTGATGGCCCTCGGGCAGGAGTCAGACCTGTCGCTGGTGGAGAACGCCCCGGGAATTGAGATTGACGACGGCGTCGTCAAGGTCAACTCGCAGATGATGACGGGGATTCCGGGCGTCTTCGCCGGTGGCGACATGGTCCCGTCCGAGCGCACCGTGACTGTCGCCATCGGACACGGGAAGAAGGCGTCCCGCTACATCGACGCCTACCTGCGCGGGGGAGCCTACCAACCGGCTCCGAAGCACCCGGAGGCTTCCCTTTCCCGAATGAACACCTGGTACTACTCCGATGCGCCTCATCAGGTGCGCGACAAGTTGGAAGGGGCGCGCCGAGCCTCCACATTTGACGAGGTGGTTCAGGGCTTGGACGAAGAGTCAGCCCTGTTTGAAGCGCGCCGGTGCATGAGTTGTGGCAACTGTTTCGGTTGCGACAACTGCTTCGGAGTCTGCCCCGACAACGCGATTACGAAGATCAAGCCCGGCGAGTACGAGTTCAAGTACTACTACTGCAAGGGCTGCGGAATCTGCGCGGAGGAGTGCCCGAGCGGGTCCATCTCGATGGTGCCCGAGGAGGTGTAACCGCCTCAAAGGTGCGGCGAGCAGGGGGGCGGGCGAGAGTCCGCCCCCCGGTCTATTTCTGCCGGAAAGTGGGCCGGGTTTGCCGGCGGTAGTTGGGGCTGGCTATCTCTGCTGCTGGCAAACGTGGCGGAGTGCTGGCAAATGTTGGCTGATCGGGCCGGTCGGGACCGTTGGGCCCCAGGTTTGCCAGCGTTTGGACATGTTTGCCAGTCTCTGCCGCTGGCAAACGTATCGGAGTGCTGGCAAATGTTGGCTGATTGGGCTGCTTCGGACCGTTGGGTCCCAGGTTTGCCAGCGTTTGGACATGTTTGCCAGGATTAGCCACCCCAGCACACCCACCCAACCCGCACCCCGGCCACCGGGCCCACCCACCCGACCCAACACAACCCAGCACACCCACCCCAGCGCACCCCGGCCGCCACCCCAGCACACCCCGGGCGCACGAAAGGGCCGGGGAGTAACCGCCCCTCCCCGGCCCAATCCCCGCGGTGACTACTGCAGCGAGTCCACGAACTCGCGGGCGACCTTCTGCGGGTCCTGCTTGTCCGTCTCAACCTTCGTGTTCAGCGCGATCAGATCGTCCGTGGTCAGCTGCTGCATGACCCGATCGAGGGCGGCCTGCACCCGTTCGTTGTTCGCATCCGTCCGGACCAGGGGCACCACCTGCTCGGCCGTGGAGGTGTGCTCGGGGTCCTCCAGCACCACGAAGTCGGCGATGGCCGGCTGGGTGGAGTACATCTGACCCACCTGAATGTCGCCCTTTTGCAGGGCGGCGATCGTCAGCGGTCCCCCCAGGTCGATCGGCTTGAACTCTTTGAACTTCAGTCCGTAGACGCTCTCCAATCCGCCCAGGCCCGCCCGGCGCTCCTTGCTTTCCGGCGGGCCGCCGAAGGTCAGTTCGGAAGCCAGCGGCGCCAGGTCCGGGATGGCCTTCACTCCGTGTTCCTCCGCAAACTCGGGGGTGACAATGATGGAGTCCTTGTTCTGCGCTTCGGCGGGCTCCAGCAGGGTCAGCCCCTCGGGCAGGACCTGGTGCAGCTGCTCGATGATCTGATCCGCTTCGGTCACGTCAGCGGTGGAATCCAAGTAGGCCAACAGCGACCCGGAATACTCCGGCACCAGGTCCACCGAGCCGTCCTCCAGGGCGGGCATCAGGACCTCGCGCGAGCCAATGTTGGGTTTGACGGTGACGTCGAAGCCCTCGTCTCGCAGCACCTCGGCAAAAATGTTGGCCAGCACGACGTTCTCTGAGAAGTTGGAGGAGCCCACGATCAGTGATTCGGAGCCCCCTTCGCTCTGGTTGGACTGGCCGGACTGGCCGGTTCCATCCAGGGATTCGGGTGATCCGCAACCCGCCAGGACCGTGACTCCCAGGGTGGCGGCTGCCGCCCAGGCGTAGGATTTCTTCATGGTTTTTCCTCTCTCGTGGGAATAAGTCTTGTCAGCAGGGCGAAGGCCAGATCGGCCACCAAAGCCAACCCGGCCACCAGGATGGCTCCCCCAGCCATCTGCCCGTAATCTCGAACCGCCAGCCCGTCCAGGATGAAGCGTCCCAGTCCTCCCAGGGCAATGTAGGCGGCCACGGTAGCGGTGGCGATCACCTGCAGGACCGCCGAACGCAAGCCCCCCAAAATGACCGGCAAGCCCAGGGGGATCTCCACCCGGGTCAGGATCTGCCACTCACTCATACCCATCCCGCGGGCCGCGTCCACCACCACCGGATTCGCGCCTTTCACCGCGGCGTAGGTTGCAGTCAGGATTGGGGGAACCGCCAAAATCACCAGGCCGATCGCGGCCGGAGTGAACCCCAGCCCCAGCAGCAGGACCAGCAGGGTGAGCAGGCCCAGTGTGGGCAGGGATCGAGCCGCGTTGGCCAGATTGATGATCAACCAGGAGGCCTTCCGCGTGTGTCCGATCGCAGCACCAATCGGGAAGGCGATCAGCAGGGCGATGACCACCACGATGGCGGTGTAGGCCAGGTGTTCGCCCAGTCGGGCGGGAATGCCCGCCGGCCCGGTCCAGCTGGTGGCGAAGAAGTCCAGGATCTGCTGCCAAATCATCGGGCCTCCCGCAGCCAGGGGGTGGCGAGTCGTTCAATCCCGACGATGGCCAGGTCGACCGCCAGGGCGAGAGCCATGCTGAGGATAATGCCCCAGAGGATTGGGACCGGGTAGGCCCGCTGGAATCCCTCGGTGAACAGATCTCCCAGTCCCCCCACCCCGATCAGGGCGCCGACCGACACCAGGGAGACCGACGAGACGGCAGCCACCCGGGTGGTGGCGGCCAACACGGGAATCGCCAACGGCAGCTCCACCGTCCAAAACAGCCGCGCTGGCCCGATCCCCATCGCCTCAGCTGCCTGCCGGGTCTCGGGGTTGACGCCGCGCAGGGCCTCCACCACGCCGCCGTAAATCAGGGCGAACGCGTAGATGGACAGGGCGATCACAATGTTGATTGGGTTCAAAATCTTGGTCCCCAACACCAGGGGGATGAAGATGAACAGGGTGAGGGAGGGAATTGTGAAGATGATTCCGGACAGCACCACCCCAAAGGTGGCTAGCCGATGGTGGTGAGCGGTCAGCGCACCGGCCCCAATCGCCACCACCAGCCCGATCACGGTGGCGGACACCGCGAGCAGCAGGTGCAGCGCGCCCAGTTGGGTCACCCGGGCGGAGTTGTCGACCAGCCACTGCCACATCACGGAACCAGTCCCAGCTGGGACAGATGAGCCAGGGTCAGGAGCCCGCGGGGTCGCCCCGCCTCGTCCAAAGCGACAGCTTTGCCGAGGGGACTGGCCAGGACCGCGTCCAGTGCTTCTCGCAGGGTCGCATCCGGGGGGAACGACCCGGCCAAGGAACTGACCTGGCCCTGCCCGGGCGCCACCCAGCCGGTGAAAACACCGGACTGATCGGTCACCAGGGTGGGCGAGGTGGCCGCGGGGTCAACCGTGTGCGTCACCTCGGGCAGCGGGTCCAACTTGAAGTCGCCCGGCAGATTCAGGGGGGTGAAGGAGAGTGCCCTGAACCCGCGGTCGCGCCCAATGAACTCGGCCACGTGGGCGGAGGCGGGAAACCGGAGAAGCTGAGCGGGCGGGGCGTACTGGGCGAGGTGGCCGCCCTCGGCGAAGATGGCCACCTGGTCGCCCAGCTTGATCGCCTCGTCAATGTCGTGGGTAACGAACACGACCGTCATCCCCACCTCGCGCTTGAGTCGGGCAAACTCTGCCTGCAGCTCGCCGCGAACCACCGGGTCCAGGGCCGAGAACGGCTCGTCCATCAGGATCAGGTCCGGCTGTCCGGCCAGTGCCCGCGCGACCCCGACCCGCTGCTGCTGTCCCCCGGACAGTTGGGCCGGATAGCGGGGGGCCAATTCGGTCGGCAACCCCACCAGTTCCATTAGTTCCCGGGCCCGCCCGGCGGCCTCCCGGGCCCCAACCCCGGAGAGGCGGGGCACCGTCATGATGTTTTGCAGCACGGTTCGGTGGGGGAACAGGCCCGCGTTCTGAATGACGTAGCCGATTGAGCGCCTAAGGGCCGCCTTGGGCCGGGTCGCCGTGTCGACCCCGTCGATCAAAATGGTGCCGGAGGTGGGTTCGATCATCCGGTTGATCATCCGCAAGGTGGTGGTCTTCCCGCACCCGGACGGCCCCACCAGCATGGTGGTTTGGCCGCGGGCAATCTCCAGGTTCAGATCCGACACCGCCAGGGTGCCGTTGGGGTATCGCTTGGTGACCTGCTGGAAGCTAATTGCGCTCATCTGTCGGCCTCAGGGTTGGGGGTGCTGGTAGGAGTGGGACTCCCCCAGTCCGGTGGGCAATCTCCACGATACCCGGGTGCACCGACACCTTCGAGAGCTAAGCTAGCTGCGAAAGCTCAGTCGCCGGCGGGTTCCCCCGCAGCTTGCTACGCAGATTCGCCAGCATTCTCCCCCGCAGTTTCCCCGGCGGCCTCCGCGTTTTCCCCCGGCTGATCCGTCGGGACCGGCAGCACTTTCAGAGCAATTACCGAGGCCACCAGCCCACCCCAAATAATCAGCAGGGTAACGGCCATCATGATCAGGGCGGCTCCACTCATGAGCGGCTCCTTTCGGCTCCAACCAGTGGGTGGACGGCCTGGTCGAGGGGGTCCTCCCCGGGTCGATTGACCCGCCAGGGCAGTGCTGTCATGATCAGCGCGAACGCAATCGCGAATCCGACGGCCCCCCACCCGAGAATTGCCAGGTAACGGTCAGAGAAGTCGCCGTATCCGGACTGCAGGTAGTTCCAGATGGCACTAATGAGCATGAACCCGAGGGCGGCGGGCGCGACAATGCCAACCAGCACCTCCCAGACCCGGGGAACCTTGATGGACGAAACCGAGTTCAGGTGGCGCCGCAGGAACGGGAGGCGGGGACCCATCCACGAGACCAGCAGTGTCAGCGCCACGGCCGACGCCACCACCCCGAGGTTGTTGATAAACGAGTCGACCACATCCAGCGCGTTTAGCCCCGACTGGGTGCCGAAAAGTGCCACGGAGACGACCATGGCCGGGATCCCCATGATCAGGGCCGCGTTGCGCGGGGAGAACCCGAACTTGTCCTGGATGCCTCCGCTCACCACCTGCAGCAGGGACAGCAGCGAGGTGAAGCCGGCCAGCACCAGCGAGGAGAAGAAGAGAACCCCGAACAGGGCTCCACCAGGCATCATCGAGATGATCTGCGGGAAGGTGACGAAGGACAGGATCGGCCCGGTCAGTCCCTCCAGGTCGCCCACGGCCACCCCCTGGCTAAAGGCCATGAACCCGAGGGCGGCAAAGACGCCGATCCCCGCTAGGATTTCGAACGAAGAGTTGGCGAAGGCAGCCACCAGACCGGCCCCGGTCAGGTTGGCTTTCCGCGGCAGGTAGGAGGCGTAGGTGACCATGATTCCGAACGCCACCGAGAGCGAGTAGAAGATCTGCGCCACCGCCGCCAGCCAAACTTGGAAGTCGCCCAGGGCCGACCACTGCGGGGAGAAGAAGTCGTTCAGTCCTTCCATTGCCCCGGGCAGGAACAGGGACCGGATCACCAGGGCGAGGAACAGGATGATCAGCAGCGGCAGGAACACCTTGTTGGCCGCGGCGATCCCCCTCGTCAACCCTCGGGCGGTGATGAAGATGGCCAGGATCCACACCAGGACCAGCGGAATCGTCACCGCTGCGACCGGGGTGAGGGAGAACTCCGTTTCGGCCTGCGTCACCTGCAGGAAGTCGGTCAGGAAGAAGTTGAGAGAGTCCCCGTGCCACGCCTCGGTGAAGGAGTAGAACACGTAGCGGGCAGCCCAGGCCAACACCACCGCGTAGTAGGTGAAGATGACGAAGGAAACCCCGACCTGGAACCAGCCCAGCAGCTCCCCTTTCGGGGTGATCCGGCGCAGAGCCAACGGCGGTGAGCCGCGGAACTTGTGCCCAACCGAATAGTCCAGCAGCAGGATGGGGACCCCGATGACCAGCAGCGCCACCACGTAGGGAATCAGGAAGGCCCCGCCCCCATTTGAGTAGGCCACACCGGGGAATCGCCAAATGTTGCCCAACCCGATGGCCGAGCCGATGGCGGCAATCAGGAATGCGGTTTGGCTATTCCAAGTCTCGCGTTTGCGCGCGGGTTGAACAGCAGTTTTTGACACCAGGACTCTCCTTCAAACTGACGCCACTCTAGGGCGGCCTGGACCTGCCCGGACAACGATTTCACCATGTGGCCGTGTGGGTGTGATGCGCGTCCGATTTGGGCAAATGGTCCCGGGCGAGGCGCGCTCGAGAACTCACCTATAGTTGAGCTGTCCCCATTCCCAACGGGAGGCATTTTGACCCACCCCACAGCACCGGCGCCGTTGACTCGGCAAATGACCCTACTGGTTTCACGGATCTCGGCTCGCGGACGCGCCGAACGTCAGGGGCGCGAAGCCCTTCGGATTCTGCGCGCGGCCGGCTGGGACGTGACCGTCCAACTGACCGACCTGAGCGACATTCCGGCCGATCTGGCCGAGGCGGCTGGTGGCCCCCTCGTCGGCGCTGTCGGCGGGGACGGCTACCTGTCGGCGGTGGCGCGAGGGGTGGTCAACGGCGGCGGAGGGATCCTGGTTCCATTCCCAGCCGGAAGCGGCAATGACCTGTGCCGCACCCTGGGATTGGGGGTCGACCCGGTGGCGCGCGCCCGGTCGTTGGCCGAGGCGGACGAGGCGGAGCTGGCCCAGCGGGTTCAGCGGCTGGACGGGATGTGGGTGCGGACCGCTGACCGGGATGAGCGCCAGTTGGCGCTGGGGGTCGTCTCGCTCGGAATCGACGCCACCGCCAACCTGGTGGCCAACCGGTCTTGGATTCGTCACGGTCCCCTGTCCTACACCTGGGGTGGCCTGCACGCGTTCTTCAGCCACCGACGCGGCCTGGTCAGCGGGACGGTGGACGGGCGCGAACACGACTTTTCCGGGTGGATTGCCTCGGTTTCCAACACGGGCCGGATCGGCGGGGGGATCCAGCTGGTTCCCTCCTCGGATCCAAGCGACGGGATGCTCGAGGTGTTCAACGTGGGCAACATCAGCCGCTGGCGGGCCCTGCCGCTCCTGGCGCGGGTGCTGTCCCGCCGCGCGCCGGATTCCCCGCTCGTGAAGCTGTTCCGCGGGGTTGGGGTCACGATTGAAGCCGACCCGTCCCTGCCGGTGATGGCGGACGGGGACCTGCTGGGGCACACGCCGGTCCGGGTGGACGGGGCTCCCCGGCTCGTTCGGGTGCTGGTTTAGGGGGCGGGGCGGCCCCGGCTCCTAGTCGTTCGACTCGCCCTTTGGCGTCCCCTCTAGTCAAATGCCTCGAGACACTTTAGTCTGAACCGCATGACTAATTCCCACGATGTCCTCCGCGTCCGCGGCGCCCGCGAAAACAACCTGCAGAACGTGGATGTGGAGCTGCCCAAACGGCGACTAACCGCCTTTACTGGAGTGTCGGGCTCAGGAAAGACCTCGCTGGTTTTTGACACGATTGCAGCCGAATCACAACGCCTGATCAATGAGACCTACCCGGGGTTTGTCCAAAGCTTTATGCCCCAGTTGCCGCGCCCGGACGTGGACGTGCTCGAGGGACTCACCCCCGCCATCAGTGTGGACCAGCAGGCGCTGGGGACGGACCCGCGGTCGACGGTCGGAACGGCCACCGACGCGGGCACGCTGCTGCGGATCCTCTTTTCCCGTTTGGCCGAGCCGCACATTGGTCCCCCGCAGGCATTCTCTTTCAACGTGGCCAGCATCAGTGGGGCCGGAGCCGTGACCACCTCGAAGCACGGCCGCACCATCAAGGAACGTCGCTCTTTCAGCGTTGTCGGCGGGATGTGTCCCCGGTGTGAGGGACGCGGAACGGTGACGGATTTCAACCTGGCCGCCCTGATCGACCCGACGAAGACTCTGAACGAGGGCGCGATCCTGGTCCCCGGATACTCAATGGACGGCTGGTGGGGGCGCATCTTTGGGGACCGCTTCGACCTGGACACGCCGCTGGGCGACTTTTCCCAGAAGAAGCTGGACCAACTCCTCTATCAGGAGCCGATCCGAATCAAAGTGGAAGGGGTGAACCTGACCTTTGAAGGCCTGATTCCCCGGATCCGCAAATCCATGTTGAGCAAGGACCCGGAAGCCATGCAGCCCCACATTCGGGCGTTTGTCGAGCGGGCGGTCGTGTTTGCACCCTGCCCGGAGTGCGAGGGGACCCGGCTGACCGAGCTGGCACGCTCGGCGAAAATCGGGGGCCTGAGCATTGCCGATGTCAGCTCGATGCCGATTTCTGAGGCGGCCCGCTGGGTGGCGGGGCTGTCCGAGCCGACGGTCGCCCCCCTGCTGGCGGCCCTGCGGGAGCTGCTGGAGTCTTTCGTCGAGATTGGCCTGGGCTACCTGAGCTTGGACCGGACCGCCGCCACCCTGTCGGGCGGGGAAGCCCAGCGGACCAAGATGGTCCGCCACCTGAACTCTGCCCTCACCGACGTCACCTACATTTTTGACGAGCCGACCGCGGGCCTGCACCCCCATGACACCCATCGGCTGCGCTCCCTGCTGCTGCGCCTGCGCGACAAGGGGAACACGGTGCTGGTGGTCGAGCACGACCCGGAGATGATCGAGGCGGCCGACTTTGTCGTCGACCTGGGGCCGGGGGCGGGCCAGGCCGGGGGCAACGTCACCTTCACCGGGACCGTGGCAGAGCTGCGCCGGAGCGACACGGTCACGGGCCGGCACCTGAGCGACCGGGGACACCTGAAAGAGCAGGTTCGAACCCCGACCGGTCAGCTGGAACTGCGCGGGGCTAACCTGCACAACCTGCGCGGGGTGGACGTGGACCTGCCCCTCGGGGTCCTGACCGCCATTACCGGGGTGGCCGGCTCGGGCAAAAGCTCGCTGGTGGAGGAACAGTTGGCCGGGCGCGATGGGGTGACGATTATCGACCAGAGTGCGCTGCGGGTGTCCCGCCGCTCCTCACCCGCCACCTACACCTCGCTGCTGGACCCGGTTCGTTCGGCCTTCGCCAAAGCGAACGGGGTCAAACCGGCCCTGTTTAGCGCCAACTCTGAAGGCGGGTGCCCCCAGTGCAAGGGAGCGGGCGTCGTCACCACGGATCTGGGGATGATGGCTTCGGTGACCAGCCCCTGCGAACTGTGCGAGGGCAAGCGCTACCGGGAAGAGGTGCTGGACTACCAGCTCGGGGGCAAAAACATTGTCGAGGTGCTGGATCTGACGGCGGCCGAGGCGGTGGACTATTTTGCCGAGGTGGTGCCCAAAGCCGTTCCGGTCACCAAGCGCCTGGTTCAGGTGGGGCTTGGCTACCTGACGCTGGGCCAACCACTGTCCACCCTCTCCGGCGGTGAGCGCCAGCGCCTGAAGTTGGCGGTACAGCTGGGGCAGAGTGGGGACATCTACGTGCTGGATGAACCGACTTCGGGTCTGCACCTGGCCGACGTGGCGCAGCTGCTGACGCTGCTGGATCAGCTGGTCGAGGACGGGAACACAGTGGTGGTGGTCGAGCATCACCGCGGGGTGATTGCCCACGCGGACTGGGTGATCGACCTGGGTCCGGGCGCGGGGAAGGATGGCGGTCTGGTGGTGTTCACCGGCCCACCCGCTCAGATGGTGGCGGAGGCGGACACGCTCACCGGCCAGCACCTGGCCGAATACGTGGCTTTCTGATCGAAGCGGCGCCTAGGGCAGGTCGAGCGGGGTCCACTCTTCCTCGTCCAGGGTTTCCCCCACCGGGGGCAGCACCTGGGCGCTGGGCTCCAACTCTGAGTCCAGGCTGATTTCGGCCATGATCTCTTCCAGCGTTTTGCTGGGCAGGTTTCGCTCAATGGGCACTAGTAGTCCTCCGGCCAGTCGTGTTCCAGCAGCAGGTGGAGCCAGAGGGGCTCGGGGGGTTCGTACTCTTCGCCCGGCTCCAGCACAATGGTCGATACCTCAATGTGAAGGCCCTTGTCCTTAGGCTTGGGGGAGTGGGCCATCTGCGTCTGCAGCGAGGACCACAACCACACTTGGGACATGAGTTTCCTTTCACCGGGCTGGTCTAAGCGTAGCAAACCCCCGAACCAATCGGTTCGGGGGTCTGCGCTTAGAGAGCCAGCTGGATCTGACGGCCGGGGACCGCCTCGATCAGCTCCTGCGTGTATTTCTCACGCGGGTTGTCGAACAGGTCGTCGGCACTGGCCCGCTCAACAATCTTGCCGTTCTCCATCACCACCACGTCGTCGGCCAGGAGGCGAACCACCGCCAGGTCGTGGGTGATGAACAGGTAGGTCAGGCCCAGATCCGACTGGAGCTCGTTCAGGAGCTTGAGGATCTGATCCTGAACCAGCACGTCCAGGGCGGAGACCGCCTCGTCCAGCACGACCACTTCCGGGTCCAGTGCCAAGGCGCGGGCAATTGCCACCCGCTGACGCTGACCGCCGGAGAGCTCGTTCGGGTAGCGACGCATTACCGAGCGAGGCAGGGAGACCCGGTCCAGCAGGTCGGTGACCCGGTCGATCCGTTCCTTCCGCGTGCCGACCCCGTGAATGCGGAGCGGCTCCTCCACGATCCGGAAGATCGAGTAGGTCGGATCCAGCGAGCCGTACGGGTTCTGGAACACCACCTGGAGCTTCCGCCGCATGGCGAACAGCTGCTGTTTGGAGTAGGTGGAGAGGTCCTCCCCGTTGAAGAACACCTGACCGGAGGTCGGGGTGAGCAGACTCAGGACCATGTTGGCCACGGTGGATTTGCCTGAACCGGACTCGCCCACCAGCGCCAACGTGGTGCCGCGCCGGACGTCGAAAGTGACGTCGTCGACCGCCCGCAGGATCCGGGCTTCTCCCTTGGCCCCGCGCACGTCGAACTCTTTCACCAGGTTCCGCACGCTGACGATTGCCTCGGTCGAGGTGGCACCAGCCCCTGATCCGATCAGCTCTTCCTCGGTCACCTCGATCCCCTGGGCGTGAGCGGTCTCAATCCGCTTGGACGCCAGGGAGGGGGCCGCGGCCACGAGCCGTTTCGTATACGGGTGCTGCGGGTGCTGCAGGATATCCAGAGCGGGCCCGGATTCGACCACGCGTCCGCGGTGCATGACCACCAGCTGTTCGGCGCGCTCGGCGGCCAGCCCCAGGTCGTGCGTAATGAAAAGCACCGCGGTGCCCTTCTCGGCCGCCATTGAGGCCAGGTGATCCAGAATCCGGCGCTGAACGGTCACGTCCAGGGCGGAGGTGGGCTCGTCGGCAATCAGCAGCTTGGGATTGGCAGCCATCCCGATGGCGATCAGCACCCGCTGGCGCATCCCGCCCGAGAACTCGTGCGGGAACTGCTTGGCGCGACGTTCCGCGTCGGGCAGACCGGCTTCCTCCAATACTTCGGCCACGCGCTGTCCGACCTCGGACTTGGGGACCACGTTGTTGGCCCGCAGGGCTTCCTTCACCTGGGTCCCGACCCGCCAAACGGGGTTCAGGTTGGTCATCGGGTCCTGTGGCACCATTCCGATGCCCGAACCGCGCAGCTCCACCCATTCGTGCTTGGACAGGTTGGTGATATCGCGCCCGTCAAACTCGATGGTGCCGCCGGTGACCTTGCCGGTGCCGGGTAGCAGCCCAATCACCGCAGCCGCGGTGGTGGACTTGCCCGAGCCGGACTCACCGACGATGGCGACCGTCTGACCGGGATAAACGGTCAGGTTCGCGCCGCGCACGGCCGGCACCATCCCGGTCGAGGACTGGAAGGCCACGTCCAGGTCGGTGATCCGCAGCAGCGGATTGGCGTCCTCGGGGTGGACCTCTGTCGGGATGGAGGGGGTCTCGGTTTTGATTTCGGCTTCGGCGAGGCGGTCGGACTGCTCGGTCAGAGGATCGGGTTGGTCTTTCCAGTCCTCGTACTCCTGCAGCGGCTCATCGCCGGGGAAAAATGTCTTGTCAGTCATCGCTTACGAGCCTTCGGGTCAAGAGCGTCACGGACCACGTCCCCCATCATGATGAAGCTGAGGACGGTGAGGGCCAGAGCCAACGCTGGGTAGAACAGCACCATCGGTTGCACGCGGAGGGACACCTGAGCGCGGGAGATATCCCCACCCCAGGAGACCACGTCGGCGGGCAAGCCCAACCCCAGGAAGGACAGGGTCGCCTCGGCCACGATGAAGGTACCGAACGCCACGGTCGCGTAGACGATAATCGGCGCGGCCGCGTTGGGCAGAATGTGGGAGGTGATGATTCGCCAGGTGGAGGCACCGAGTGCCCGCGCCGACGTCACGTACTCCTCATTCTTGGCCGCCATCACCGCGCCGCGAGTAATGCGGGCAATCTGGGGCCAGCCGAAGATGGCCAGGACCATCACCACCATCCAGACGTTGCGCTTGGCGGCGAACAGCTGCATGATCACGATCGCGGCCAGCAGCAGCGGGACGGCGAAAATGATGTCGGTGAAACGCGAGTTCAGCGTGTCCACCCAGCCGCCGAAGTAGCCGGCCAGGGTTCCCAGCACGGTGCCGATAATCACCACGCAGAGGGTGGTGAACAGACCCACCGTCACCGAGGCGCGGGCGCCGTAAATGACGCGGGAGTAAATGTCGCACCCCTGCTTGTCAAAGCCGAACGGGTGTCCGGGTCCCGCGGGAGCCAACGAGTTGGTCAGCTCGCAAAAGCGGGGGTTCTGACTGGAGAACAGGCTGGGGAACAGCGCGGTAATCAGCACGAGTGTGATGATGAAGGCCGCAATCCAGAACAGGGGCCGGCGGCGCAGGTTCTTCCAGGCTTCACCCCACATGGAGGAGGGTGCCGACTCGTCCTTGACCGCGTCTACTGCGCCCAGGCCGGTCTCGTCCACGTCTGAGACGTAGCGATCCTGGCCGTGGCGGGTGCGCTTGATGTTCTTCGATGGAATTAGGTGCTCACTCATAACGGATCCTCGGGTCCAGGACCGCGTAAAGCAGGTCCACCAGCAGGTTGGCGACGATGTAGACCAGGACCAGGGCGGTGGTAATTGAAACCACGGTACTGGGTTCGCCCTTCTTGATCCCCTCCCATAGCATGCCGCCGATGCCCTTGACGTTAAAGATGCCTTCGGTGACGATGGCTCCACCCATCAGTGCCCCCAGGTCCGCTCCGATGAACGTGACCACCGGGATCAGGGAGTTGCGCAGAATGTGCCGGTTCATCACCGACCCGCCAGACAGGCCCTTGGCGCGGGCGGTGCGAACAAAGTCGGCGCTGGTGGTCTCAGAGATAGACTGTCGGGTCAACCGGATCACGTACGCCAGCGAGACGGCTGCCAACACTATGGATGGCATCAGGAGGGACTTGAAGTCCGTAGTGGAACTGGCCGTAATTGGCAGTAGTTTCCACCTCACCCCGACGAAGAACTGGAGCAGGAAGCCCATCACGAAGGTGGGGACCGAGATCAGCAGCATGGACAGGACCAGAATGGTCGAGTCGACGGGCTTGCCCTTGCGCAGGCCGGCAATGACCCCGAGGATAATGCCAAAAATCGCCTCCCAGGCAATCGCCATCAGCGCGAGCTTGACGGTGATCGGGAAGGCGTGTGCCATCACCTCAGAGACGGGTCGACCGGAAAAAGTCTTTCCGAAGTCAAAGGTGAAGACCCCTTTGAGGTAGAGCAGGTACTGCATCCAGAACGGCTTGTCCAGGTTGTATTCGGCCCGGATTCTCTCCTGGACAACGGGGTCGAGCCCCTTGTCGCCACCCAGAGCCGCAACCGGATCTCCGGGCATGAGGTAGACCATCGCAAAAATCAGAAATGTCGCGCCGAAAAACACTGGGATGGTCTGCAGTAGTCGGCGCCCTAGGTATCGAGCCATAGGTTCCTCTTTGTCTGTGTATGGGACAGGTTACCCTGCTTCACAGTGGAACAGAAATGGTGGGGGAACCGAAAGTTCCCCCACCAAACCTGTCAGATCACAAACTAGTCTTTGGTGATCTCGTAGTAGAGCGGCACGGAGTTCCAGCCGAACTCCACGTTCTGCACGTGCGTGGAGTAGCCGCCGAAGCCGTTCTGGTACCAAAGAGGAATGGCGGGAAGATCCTCGAACAGGATCGTCTGTGCCTCGTCCAGCTTCTTGTTGGACTCGTCAACCGAAGTGGCGGCAGCCGCCTCGGTCAGAGCCGCATCAAAAGCGGGGTTGGAGTAGTCACCGTCGTTCGAGCCGGCCCCGGTGAAGTACAGCGGGGACAGGAAGTTGAACGCCGACGGGTAGTCGGCCTGCCAGCCGGTCCGGAAGGCAGTGGTGATTTCCCGGTTGGTGATGGCATCACGGAAGGACTTGAAGTCCGGGAACGCCTTGGGCTGCGCATCGATGCCCAGGTTGTTGGTGAGCTGGTTGGTCACCGCGGTCACCCAAGCCTCGTGGGGGCCGTCACCGTTGTACGCAATTTCGAAGGTGCCCTCGAAGGGAGCGATCTCTTCGGCCTGTGCCCACAGTTCCTTGGCCTTCTCCGGGTCGAACTTCAGCACCTCGGAGCCGGGCAGGCCCTCGGCGTAGCCGGTGACCACGGGAGAGGTGAAGTCCTGAGCCGGGGTGCGGGTGTCGTTGAAGATGGTCTTGGTGATCTCGGCGCGGTCAATCGCGTGCGAGATGGCCTGACGACGCAGGTTGCCCTCTTCACCGTCGAAGTTCGCGAGGCGCTCCGGGATGGTGAAGGTCTGAACCACAGCGGCCGGCTGGTTGATGGCGCGGTCGCCCAGGTCGTCCTGGAAGACGGTGATGGCGTCGTCCGGAATCTGGTCCAGCACGTCCAGCGAGTCACCCAGCAGATCGTTGTAAGCAGCGGTGGCTTCGGTGTAGAAGACGAAGGTCACGCCGGCGTTCTTGGCCTTGCGGTCACCCTGGTATGAGGGGTTCGGAACCAGATCAATCTTTTCGTTGTGAACCCAGGCTCCGTCACCGGCCAGCATGTAGGGACCGTTGCCGATTGGGTTCTCGCCGCCGGCCTCCTTGTCGTCCAGGGTGGACTGGGGAAGCGGGTAGAAGGCGGAGTAGCCCAAGCGCAGCGGGAAGTCGGCTTCCTGGCGCTTCAGCGTGATGGTGAACTGGGTGTCGTCGATGACCTTCAGGCCGGTCAGATCGCCGGCACCGTAGTCGTCGGCGCCCTCAATGGGCTCAAAGAAGTTGATGTTCAGGGCATCCTCGGCGGCAGCCTTCTTCCACGCATCCACGAAGGAGGAGGCGGTCACCGGGGAACCGTCGGAGAAGGTCTGGCCTTCCTTCAGGGTCACGGTGTAGGTCTGGGAGTCCTCGGTCTCGATGGACTCAGCCATGTCGTTGTGGACCTGGCCGTCCTTGTCGTAGTACAGCAGCCCGGCGAAGAGCAGGTCGACGATCCGACCGCCGCCTACCTCGTTGGTGTCGGCGGGGATGAGCGGGTTCTGCGGCTCGGTGCCGTTAGCGGTGACAACACCGCCCGACGTGCCCTCCGAGCTGACGGCATTGTCCTTCTCGTCGGTGCCGGACTGGTCCTTGTCGCCGCCACCGCTGGAGCAGGCGCCCAGCGACAGGGCGAGAACGGCCGGCACAGCCAGCCATGCGCGCTTCAATTTCATTGTTCCTCCTGAATGGATGGGAAACGTAAGGATTTGTTGGAATATGGCTATTCCAGACAAAGGGCAGGTTATCGGCCGACTGTGACGGGTTCAACCACTTGCCCGCCTGCTGAGAAGCAAAAAATGTTATCAAGACGCAACGTTCGACGAAGTGGCGGAATCGTGCGGAAAAGTCCTGGTCGAGAAAGGGCGTTCTTCAGATCCTGAAATAGGTCGTTATCAAATCGTTAGAATTGTCGGGCCCTGGGACACATTCAAAAGTATGACCGCGGTCACAGAATCTAGCTGGCGAGTGACTGGGCTTCGCCGGGTCGCCACATGCCGATCTCGTCGATCGAGGTGGGGGCCGGAACGGTACCCAGGCGGACGAAACCGAGCCGGGTATAGAGGGCGGCAGCCCGCTCGCTGGTCGCCTCCAAATAAATCGGCATTTCCTCAGCCCGGTCAATCCCGTGATCGAGCAGCGCCGTCCCCACCCCGCGACCGCGAGCTTGAGGACTCACCGCCAGGGTGTAGAGGTACCAGTGCGGGAAACGGGGGGTGGCTTCACTCCAGGACCGCTGGAGGCGCAGGGCTCGCGGCAGGTGGCGCCCCAGCAGACGAGCCAGTGTCGGCAACTGTCGGGTGATGTTCTCCGAGGTGCCCGGCGCGGCCCAGAGGGCGGCCCCGAGCAACTCGTCACCCGACCAGGCCAGGTCCACCTCGCCGGTGGGCAGGTAAAAGGTGTCCAGCTGGAGGGCGAACAGCTCGGTCAGGACCCGCTCGGGATCAGTGGGGTAGCCGACGTATTCGAGTAGGACTGGATCCGCGGCGAACACTTGGCCGAGCAGCTCGGCTACTCGGGGAAGGTCAGATGACTGGGCGGCGCGAATATCCATAATGTTCTATCTTAATCGATGGCCGCGATTTGGCCCGGTTACTTTGCCCACAATCGCCCTGATCAGAGCCGTTTTCGGCCCATTTGTCGCGCTGATTGCTACACTGGCTGCGGAACGTGTTTCAGTCGACCTAAGGGGGTGGCCCACCAGATGGGAAGTCATAGTCCCGGTTCGCGTCAGGCCCCCCGCAGGCCGGAGTCGGCGAACTAATTTCTCTTTGCCGCCACGGTTGTCACTGCCGGGTGCATCTTCTCTGACGCTTCGCTTCTAACCCCAGGCGCAGCTTGCGCCAGCGCAAGTCAGGTTGTGATGTATGAAGATTCCGTTCACCCGCCGGAAAATCACGGTTGAAACCAGGTCTCCTCGCAGCGTGCCCACCTCGCTGCAAGAGGTAGTTCAGATCGGCACCCCCCGGGCCATGGCCCTGTGGCTGGCCTCTACCTATAACGACGAACGTGACACCCAGCTCGGCCAGTTGAACCGGGAGCAATCCCTATCGCTGACCGATCTGCTCACCCCGGAAAGCGCCGAGGAACTGCTTGAATCGGTGTCCCCGCACACCGCGTTTGCCTTCCTGAAGTTCCTGCCCGTGCAGATGGCGGCTGGGCTGTTGGAGTCCCTGGACTCCGACGAGGCCGCCCGGATTGTCGACCTGATGAACGAGGACGAACGCCAGCGGATTCTGCGGGCAATGGAGAACTCTCATTCGGCCCTGGTGCGGGGACTGCTGGCCTGGCCTGAAGACTCGGCGGCTTCGAGAATGCGCCCCGACTTCCTGCACGTCGGCCCGGAAGCCACCATTCAGGATGCGGTCGATGCCGCCCGCGGTGACCCGGACGACCTGGCCGAAGGCGTTTTCGTCACCACCGATGGCAAGGCCGGGCAGATCGTCCACGGGTGGCTCTCCCCAAGCGCGCTGGTCCTGGGCCGGCGGGCCCACCCGGTGACCACCCAGATGACGCCGGTCTCCCGCCTCGAACAGTGGGCAATCAAGCCGCTCGACGACCAGGAAAAGGTCAGCTTCCGTGCTCGCGAACGCGACGCGGACGTGATTCCCGTGATGGATGGCAAGTACCTGCTGGGCGTAATCTCCAGCGACACCGTCGCCGACATCTTGCAGGAAGAGGCCACCGAGGACGCTGAACGTCAGGGTGGTTCGGCTCCGCTGGATCTGCCCTACCTGCAGGCCAGCCCAATCCTGCTCTGGTCCAAGCGCGTGGTCTGGCTGCTGGTGCTGTTTGCCGGAGCCATGTACACCGGCAACGTGATGCAGGCCTTCCAGGATGAACTTGAGGCCGTGGTGGCGCTGTCATTCTTCGTGCCGCTGCTGATCGGCACCGGCGGCAACGTGGCCACCCAGATCACCACCACGCTGATTCGGGCGATGGGGATGGGCGAGGTGCACCTGCGCGACCTGGGCCGGGTCATCTGGAAGGAGTCGCGAACCGGTTTGCTGACGGCCATCACGATGGCCACGGCGGGGGCCATTCGCGCCTGGACTCTGGGCGTGGCGGGCGAGGTGGTGCTCACCGTGGTCCTGGCGCTGGCGGCCATCGTCCTCTGGTCGGCGCTGATCGCCTCCATCCTGCCGCTGCTGCTGCGTCGCCTGGGGGTGGACCCGGCGGTCGTGTCCGGTCCGATGATCTCTACGATTGTGGACGGGACCGGTCTGCTGATCTACTTCACGGTGGCGCAGACGGTCATTTCCGGGCTCTAGTCCGGTCCGCCCACTAGCGGGACCGAACCAGGTCGCGGCCGGTAAACACCACGACGGTCAGCCAGACCAGCAGGAGCAACACCGCGCCGACCGTGGAGGTGAGCCGAATGAGAGAGACATCGATGGTCAGGCCGGAACTGACCCAGGCTCCCAGGGGGAAGGTAAAGCTCCACCAGGTCAGGGCGTAGGGCAGGCGCCGGTGTGCGCGGGCGATGGTCAGGACGGAGACCAGGCCCCACCAGAGCCCAAACGCCCAGAAGCTAACCGCGCCCACCTGCCCAATCGGCCCAAGCCCGCCGAGCCCCAGGCGTTCCCCGGCCCGCGACAGCAGCACCAGGTTGGTGGCCAACAGCCCGGCCGGTCCCATCCCAATGATCAGGGTGGGGGCGAGCAGAGCGGGCGGGAACGGAGCGGTGGCGGAGCGGAAGAACAAACTGGCCAGCACAATCAGGTAGAGCAGGGACCCGATCCCGAAGAATGCCCAGCAGAGCCAGTACAGTGCGGGCGAGGTGAGGATGGGGGCCAGGGCGGTCGGCACGATGATCGTTACCACCGGTGGGATGAACCAGGCCCCGGTGATCTGCGGGGGCGCCGCCCCACCGCGGGAAAAAATGTCGCTGAGGAACCAGAGGCCGATCGCGAGGGCCAGCAGCGCCCCGACGGTAGCGAACAGGTAGGTCAAAAAGATGGCCGCGGACGAGCCGAACAGCAGTTGGCCGGCCCGGCCCAGGGCGGTGGCCAGGACCAGGAAGCCGCCGGGGAAGGTGGCGAACAGCGCGCCCTTGACCGGGTTGGACAGGTCGGCTGCCACCGCGCCGGGAAAGCGCAGGCATCGCCAAGTAGTCAAACCCAGTACGGGGAGGGCGACCAGCAGGGCCACCACCAGGAATATTTGCGCCCATAAATCGGCGCCCAAACCGGTAAACACCACGGAGATGACGGCGGTACCCATGACCGCAGCTCCCCAGCCGGGGGCCAGATTCTCGACGCTAGTCCTCACAGGGCCAGCTTAGAATCTTTCGTCGCAGCTCGGGGGTCAGTTGGGCGAGCAGTTCGTGGCCGTCCCGTCCGCGCCGGGTGGGCACTTCGCCCAGCGTCTCGGGCAGATCGGGGTCGATGGGGCGCAGCGTTCCGTGCACCGCCAAGTGTTCGTGCTCTTTCAGCGTGCGCAGGAAGATCGCCCGGATCGTTCCCGGGTAGGTTTGCGCCAGGTGCTGGTAGATCCGGGGGTCGCGTTCGCCGTCGTCACCCACCAGTGCCCAGTGCAGGTGGGGCAGGATCTCGGCCACTCGCTTGAACTGGGCCACCTTGTTGTCAAAGCCGCCGAGTGGGAAGCCTTGCCGACTGATCCCCCACGGTCGAAGCTGGAGCGAGCCCGAGGGGAACCCGGCTCGGTGCAGAAACCGGCGCAGGGTGGGAGCCACGTTCCAGGCCCCGTTGGACAGGTAGATGACCGGGGCGCCCTGCGACAGCTCGTGCAGGAAGGGCGCCATTCCGGGCACGGCCCGGCGCTGTGAGGAATGCTCCAGCAGCACGTAGCGCAGTGCCTGCAACCGCTGCGGCACCATCGTCACCATAATGGTGTCGTCGACGTCGGTGATCACGCCGAACTGTTCGTCCGGACCGATGATCCGCACCGGTGCCAGCACCGGGCGACTCGCGCGCACAGGCGATCGACCCGCGGCCAGGTCGTGGCGGTGCAGCACCTGGATCTGCGCGGTGTGCCAGCCGGGAGTGAGCCCGTGCCGTTCCAGAACCACGTCGACGTACCCGCCGCGATCCGCCTCGGCCACAGTGTGGGCCTCCCCCAGGCGAACCAGCACCGGCTGCCCGGGAACCTGGGCGTCAAAATACTGCCGCCAACCCCGTTTTTCGCCGAGCCAGTTGCGCTGGTCGGAGCGGGTGCCCATCAGGACCCGACCCTGGACCCGGGCGCGCTTCTGACTGCCGTATCCCCCGTAAGCGACCACGGTTGGGTGCCAGTTGGCCAGCTCAAGCAGCTGGGCGTTCCAGGTGGTTAACTGCTCAATGGTCCGCAGGGCCATTGAGGTTAGGGTCACTGGTCGACTTTCACATTCGGGGTGGGTTTAACGGCCATGATGCCAGTATCGATCGCCCGCGGCAACTCTTCGGTTTCGCGCCGCAAAGTGCGCAAACCGAGCGCCATCGCGAGCACCATCAGCCAGGCGGAACCAATCACGACGACGAAGCCGCCGTGGGCCCCCTGGACGTCCACCACCGGTCCGGCCACCCCGGCCCCGATCGAGACGCCGATGTTCATCGCGGTTGACATCCAGGCCAGCCCTTCGGTCAGACGCGAGGAGGGCATGATTCGCTGAACCACGGTGGACACGTTGGTCATGGTGGGGGCCACCACCAGGCCGGTCAGCACCATGATGATCGCGAGCATGACCAGTGAGTTGGCAAAGACGAAGGTGGAGACGCCCAGTCCGAGGACAAACACGCCCACTCCGAACAGCTTCCACAGGGGCCAGCGCCAGGTGCGGGCGCCGTAAACCAGTGCACCGATCAGGGAGCCGAAAGAGAAGACTGCCAGCAGGACGCCGGCTAGGCCGGGCTGCCCGTGTTCTTCGGTGAAGGCCACCACCGCGAGGTCGTTGGCGCCAAAGAGGGCACCGGCGCCGACGTAGGTCAGGGCCAGGACGATCATGGCGGGATTGAGCATGACCGATCGACCCCCGACGTGGGCGTCGGGCTTGATTACCGGCGGCTCGGTCTTGCGTTGACTCAGGAACCAGAGGCCCCCGAAAACGACCAGGAGCACGGCCAGCCAGAGTCCGGCGGTGGGGTGGATCGAGGTGGCCATCAGGGTGGCCAAAACCGGTCCGATCACGAAGACCACCTCGTCAAAAGCGGCTTCGAGAGAATAGGCGGCCTGAATCTGGCCGGGGCGGTCGGTGACGAAGGCCCAGCGGGCTCGAACCAGGGCGCCCATTGAGCCGGAGGTGGCCCCGCCGATGGCGCTGGTGACCAGAAGAATCCACGGATCGGCCTGGTTCATGGCGGCCACGGTCAGGATCGACAGGGAGATGCCCGAAATAATTAGGGAGGGCACCATGATGCGAGCCTGCCCGTGGGCGTCGACCAGTCGGGAAAGTAGGGGTGCCCCAACCGCAAAAGAGATCACGCCGGCGGCGGAGACCGCTCCGGCCAGAGCGTAATTGCCGTAGAGCTGCTTCACCATCAGGATGATTGAGATGCCAACCAGTGCCATCGGGAAGCGCGCGAAAACACCGGCGATCGAAAACTTAAGGGCGCCAGGCAATGAGAGAATTTCGCGATACCGACCAAACATTACCCCAGCTTATCGGCAGGTTGACCTGGTTTTCGCCCCCCAAACCTGCCTGAATCGTCACATTTAAACATCCAGTTTGCCGCGAGATACTGCGAAACGTTTCGAAAACTGACCCGATTGGACGGTGGGGGGTAAGAGCGCGGTTGACCGGGGGCGAAAACTGTATTACTGTTCTAATACAGTCAGATGGAGGAGGAGCTGTGGTGGACTTTGATGAAGCCCGGCCGTTGTGGACGCAGCTGGTGGATGAGTTCCACCGGCGCATCGGCGGCGGTCAGTGGAAACCCGGAAACCGAATTCCGAGTGTGCGCGAACTGGCACTCGAGTTGGGGGTCAACCCCAACACCGTTCAAAAGGCGCTCGCTGAGCTCGACCGGGAGGGATTGACCCTGTCCGAGCGAACCGCGGGACGCTATGTAGCCGACGACCAAAATCTGATCCGATCCACCAGATCCCATCTGGCCGGACATGCGGCCACCGCCTACGTGGAAACCGCTCGAGCCGTGGGATTGAAGTTAGCTGAAGCGCTAAACCTGGTGGAGCAGCGATGGGAAAGCAAGGAGGGGGCATGAGCCTCATTGAAGTGCGGAACTTAACCAAGTTCTATGGACCGCGACCCGCAATTTACGACCTGTCCTTGAACTTGGAGGCCGGCCAGGTGGTCGGTCTGATGGGAGACAACGGAGCGGGAAAGACCACCCTGTTGAAAATCTTGGCCGGACTGCTGGCCGACTGGCAGGGAAGTGTCACGATCGCTGGGAAGACACCGGGACCAGAAACGAAAGCCATGGTCTCCTACCTGCCGGACGTGTCGTTCCTCCGTCCGAACTTGACCCCTGAACTGGCCATTGCCCAGTACGCCCGGTTCTTCGCCGACTTCGACCAGGAGCGGGCCCACCAGATGATCGAGTACTTCGGCCTGGCTCCGACGCAACGGCTGAAGGAAATGTCCAAGGGGATGCAGGAAAAGGTGCAGATCTCCCTGACGATGGCTCGAAACGCCAACGTCTACCTGCTGGACGAGCCGATTTCCGGGGTGGACCCGGCCTCGCGCGAGATCATCATGCGGGGGATCATCACCCAGTTTGCGCCGCAGTCGCTCATGCTGCTTTCGACCCACCTGGTTCACGACGTCGAACCGATTGTCGACTCGGTGGTCTTCTTGCGAGCCGGGCAGGTCCTGCTGGCCGGCAACGCGGACGAGCTTCGCTCTCAGTATCAGATGGGCCTCGATGCCCTGTTCCGGAAGGTGTACCAAGCATGATCAGCAAAGTGTTTAAGCAGGACTACCTCGATTCGCGTCGCCTGCTGTCGGTGATTCTGGGCAGTCTCTTCCTGGTCGTCGTGGTGTCCTCCCTGATGGTGATGATCGGGAACCCGATTCTGATGATCTTGTTCATGGTCCTCGGGGTACTGGCTGCCACGCTGATTATTCCCGGAGCCCTGCTGGGCCTGGCCTACAACTACTGGCAGTCGATGTACGGACGCCGCGGATACTTCACGTTCACCCTGCCGATTCCCGGGCGCCAACTGGCGATCGGAAAGGTGCTCTACGGCTTTGCTGTCGCCGCGGTCTCCCTGGTGCTGACCGGGTTGAGCATCCTGATCCTGGTGGCCGGAATGGTGGTGGGCCAGCGGGCCACCTGGGCGGACGCGGGCAACGTATGGCGCGAAATCCTGACCGAGATGCCCGCCCCCGTCTGGTGGTTCATTCTGATTTCAGTCGTCTTTGGCATGATCGTCACGATCATTGACGGAGCCGCGATCCTGTCCATTGGGGCGCAGAGCCGGTACAACTCCCTGGGAATTGGCGCCCCGATCATCGGCGGCATCATCTACTACGTGGTCCTGCAGGTGCTGACTTTGGCCGCGATGGCGCTGATCCCGATCTCCCTGGTGATCTACGGTCCCGATGCCGGGCAGATTGTCTTCACGACTATGCTGCACGATACGCTCCGGGCAATTGAGCACGGCGACTCCACCAGCCTGGTGGGACTCGGTTCGTACCTGGTCAATCTGGTGGTCACCGTCTGCTTGGCACTTTGGGGCATCAACGCGGTGGAGAAGCACACTTCCCTCCGGTAGCTCGATAGACTGGGTGGGAACGCTTCCAGAAAGAATCCCATGACCAGTATTGCCCGCGCCCGAAACGCCACCCTCCTAATGTTTGCCTGCAATGGCTTCATGTTCGCCTCCTGGATGGCCCGGCTCCCCGACGTCAAGTCGATTCTGGGGCTGACGCCGGGCCAACTGGGGGTGATGCTGCTGGGAACGTCGGCGGGAGCCCTGATTGGCCTGCCCCTCGCGGGGCGGATCACCGATGCGGTTGGGGCTCGCCGGGCCGGGCGGATCGGCATTGTCCTGGCCACGATCGGGCTGGTGGCGGCGGCCCTGGCGGTTCACGTTGAACTCTCTATGTTCCTGGTGATGCCGGGAATGTGCTTCCTGGGCTTTGGCAACGGGGTCTGGGACGTGGCCCAAAACCTCGAAGGAACCGAGGTTGAGCAGGCCCAGGGAAAATCCATCATGCCCTGGTTCCACGCCGGGTTCAGCGGCGGGACGGTGCTGGGGGCGCTGGTGGGGGCAGCGATCGTGGCCCTGAAAGTGCCCGTCCTCTGGCACCTCCTAGTTGTCTGCCTAATTGCGGCCGGAGGTGCCTGGTGGGCTACCTCCGCCTTCCTGCCATCCCGGCCCCCGCTCGCCCAGAGCTCCGAACCCGGCACCGAGCCGGCCCGCTCGGCCTGGCTGGAACCACGCACCCTGATGATTGGGGTGATGGTGCTGGCAGCGGCCTTCACCGAGGGGACCGCCAACGACTGGATGGCGGTGGCCTTTGTTGATGGGCACGGGGTCCAGAAGGCAACCGGCGTCCTGGCGCTGGCAGTGTTCCTGACCGCGATGACGATCGGACGAATTGCCGGCACCGCGCTGCTGGATCGCTACGGGCGCCTGCCGGTGCTCTACCTGATGTTTGGGGCGGCCGTCGCCGGCTCGGTCCTAGTCATTTTTGGGAACACGACGGTGGCCTTCATTGGCGCCGCCATCTGGGGGGTCGGAGCCAGCCTGGGCTTCCCGGTCGGCATGTCGGCGGCGGCAGACGACCCGGCGCGGGCCCCCATGCGAATCTCGGTGGTGGCTACTATTGGCTATATGGCCTTCCTGGCCGGCCCGCCGGTCCTCGGGTTCCTGGGTGATCATTTTGGGATCCTGCGAGGACTGCTCCTGGTGAGCCTGGTTTCGGTTCTGGCCATGCTGGCTGTTCCCTCAGCTCGACCCCTGCAGAAGGAATCATGAACTACACACAGCACGGACACCAGGTCCGCGAACACCGTCTGACCGTCCCCCTCAGCCACCGTGAACCCCACGGGGAGCAGATCGAACTGTTCGCCCGCGAGGTGACGCGCCCGGGTGGGGAAAAGCTCCCTCCGCTCCTCTTTCTGCAGGGCGGTCCGGGAGGGGCCGGCCCCCGCCCGGGGGACTTCGCCACCGGTTGGATCGGGGAGGCGCTGGCGGACTACCGGGTGGTGTTGCTGGACCAGCGCGGAACTGGACAGTCCTCGCAGGACGCGGTCCTGCCGGCCTCAGACCGGGCCCTGGCCGACCACCTGAGCCTGTTCTTGCAGGATCAGATCATCGCCGACGCGGAGGCGCTGCGAGCCCACCTTGAGGTCGACCGGTGGGTGACGCTGGGTCAGTCCTACGGCGGGTTCCTCACCCTGGCCTACCTGTCCGCCCACCCCGAGGCGATTGAGCGCTCGTTCATCACCGGGGGCCTGCCTGGGCTGGGGTCAATCGACGAGATCTACCGGCTAACCTACCGGGCAACAGCTGCCCGGAACCGGGCCTATTTCCGCCACTACCCCCAGGACGAGGCGACCTTGCGGGCCGTGGCTGGCCACCTCGAACAGGTGGAAGAACGCCTGCCCACCGGGGAGCGGCTCACCCCCACCCGGCTGCGGATGCTGGGAATGTCGCTGGGAACCCAGACGGCCTACGATCTGCTGCACTACCTGCTGGAAGGTCCCTTCGTTTCGCGTGGGGGCGAGCGGCGACTGACCCCGAGTTTCCTGGCGGGCGTTGGGGCTCAGGTGTCGCACGCCGGACGGCCGCTCTACGCTGCGCTGCAGGAAGCCATCTACGGTCCCACCTCTCCGGCTGGAACCAGGTGGGCAGCCGAGCGGCTGGCGGGTGAGTTCGCCGGGTTCAACCTGGAGGCCGACCCGCTGGACCAGAGCGAACCCTGGTATCTCACCGGGGAGCACATGTTCCGCGCCTTCTTTGAGGAGGATCCGAGCCTGGTTCCGTACCTGGGCGCGGTCGACCTGCTGGCTGAAAAAACTGACTGGGCGCAAATTTACGACCAGTCGGTGCTGAGCCAGATTGACGTGCCGATCGCGGCGGCCGTCTACTACGACGACATGTTCGTTCCGCGTGAGCTTTCCCTGGAAACGGCGGCACTGCTCGGGGCGCGCACGCTGGTGACCAACGAGTTCCAGCACGACGGGCTGCGGGCCGGGGATGTCTTCGCGCGACTTAAGACGCTCATGTTTGACCACTAGCTGACGGGTGAACACAAGTTTGGGGGCGCACCCGGTTGGATGCGCCCCCAATACTCTGTCTTGGCTAGGCCAGTGCGCCCATCGGATCCCAGGCGGGCAGAACCAGCGGCTCCTGGGTCAGTGCGGCCCGGAGCTGCTCCGGCAACTCGGCCTTCTTGACCACGACTTCGAAGACGTAGTCGCTGAACCACTGATCGTCCATCGTGAAGAAGCCCTGGTCGCCAATCTCGTCGCCCCAGGAGTTCTCGACGCGCCAGCGGCGCGGCTGACCGTCAACCTCGTCCACCCCGGTCAGGACCATTGCGTGAGTCATCAGGGATTCGCCCATCAGCACGCGCTGCTCCTTGGTGGTGGTGAGGTCAACCCCCAGCACGCCCTGGTAGTCGTACAGGTCGGCCACCAGCAGGCCGGCCTTCCGCTCGGACTGCTGGCCGACATCGCAGCCGAACCAAACCGGGTGGCCGTCGCGCAGAGACCGGGCAGCCAGCTCTTTCATCACGGAAATGTCGACATTCAGGTAGAGGACGCTGGGGCCACCGACGACGTTGCCGAGGTGGTCCACGGTCAGGGGAGCGTTCTTCGGGTGTGCGGTCCGGGGATCATCCACCAGGCAGACGTATTCGGTCAGGTCCAGCGAGACGTACTTGGCTTTGAACTCCAGCGGGGTCAGTTCGCCGTCCCGGTGGAACTGTCCGTCCTGGTCGCGCCACTGCCAGTCGAACGCGCGCGGAGGCACGCCCAGGTTGATCACCAGGATCTGGTAAACCTCTTCCATCGTCTTGGCCTTCAGCTCACGCCGCGCCTCAACCGTGGGCAGCTCCCGCAGTTCCAGGGCCACCCGGCGCAGCAGCAGCCGCAGTTGCGAGTTCATCCGGCCCGTGTTGGAGCTGGCCTCGGTTTCCGGCATGGCTTCCTGCGGAACAACGCCGTACTTTTCAAACACGCCGACCAGCATGTCCCACTGGCCCCCGTCGTTGAGGACATCGGCGAGGAGGAACTGAGTTAGGCGGGAATCGAGCGGTTCCCCCGCCTCGGCCAGGGAAATCTGGTCCTCCAGGAAATAGTTGGACCGCTCGAACTTCTCCCAAAAGACCGCGTAGTTCTGGGACAGCTGGAAGTCCTTCAGGCCCATCTTCTCCATCGCGTCGACGCGCATGAGGTTGAGCGCGGCAAACAGCCAGCAGCGACCGGACTTCTTCTGGTTGGTCACCTTCCACTTGTCGAGCTTGGTCGACATCGAAGTTGGGGTGGTGGCCTTGGCCCGGTCCAGGCTGACCGCGTCAAGCCCGCTGAGGGTGACCGCGTTCCGCGACAGGCGAGCGGCCGAGTTGGAATCGACAACCGAGCGGCATCGCTCGATCAGTTCGGGGGTGAGGGCGGGTGAAATGTCGGTAGACAAAACAGCTCCAAATCTATTGAAAATGAGTACTTCCACCAGCCAGCTTACTCCTCGCCCGACACGCCCAAAAAGGGCCGCGGACCGGGAGGGTGAGGGGTGCCTCAGCGCACCTGTCGCCGAAACCAGTATCCTGTCCAGTAGGACTTAAGCAGGAGGAGGAGCCAAGGATGACGCAGTCTAACCACGAAGTGTTCGAAGCGATCAACTGGAACAAGATTGAGGACGAGAAAGACCTGGAGGTCTGGGATCGTCTGACCGGAAATTTCTGGCTGCCTGAGAAGGTGCCGTTGTCCAACGACATTCAGTCCTGGGCCACGCTGAACGCGGCGGAAAAGCTGATGACCAACCGGGTGTTTACCGGGCTGACGCTGCTGGACACGCTCCAGGGTACCGTCGGCGCGGTCTCACTGATCCAGGACGCCGTCACGCCGCACGAGGAGGCGGTGTACACGAACATTTCCTTCATGGAGTCGGTGCACGCCAAGTCGTACTCGTCGATCTTCTCAACCCTGCTCAGCACCGAGGAGATCAACGACTCCTTCCGCTGGGGGGAAGAGAACCCGCAGCTGCAGAAGAAGGCTGAAGTAATCAACGCGCTCTACGAGGGTGACGACCCGCAGAAGCGCAAGATCGGTTCGGTCATGCTGGAGTCGTTCCTCTTCTACTCCGGCTTCTACGCGCCCATGTACTGGTCTGCGCACGCCAAGCTGACCAACACCGCCGACCTGATTCGCCTGATCATTCGGGATGAGGCAGTCCACGGCTACTACATCGGTTACAAGTACCAGGTGGCGAACCGGAATGCTTCGCAGGAACGCCTTGATGAGCTGAAGGACTTCACCTATCAGCTGCTCTACGACCTGTACGACAACGAAGAGCAGTTCACCGCGGATCTGTACGACCCGCTGGGCCTGACAGAGGACGTGAAGAAGTTCCTGCGGTACAACGCAAACAAGGCCCTGATGAACCTGGGGTACGAGGCGCTGTTCCCGGCGGACGAGACCAACGTGAACCCGGCCATCCTGGCGGCGCTGTCGCCCAACGCGGATGAGAACCACGACTTCTTCTCCGGGTCAGGATCCTCATATGTGATTGGCGAGATCGTCGACACTGAGGACGAAGACTGGGATTTCTAACGCCCACCCCCAAAGCTGTTCCCAAGTAGTCTGCGCAAGCCCCTGGTCCGTGAGTTCTCGCGGGTCGGGGGCTTGTTTGGTGTTTTCACTGCCACGCCTGAGGAGGAGAGGCGAGACCGAGAACAGTTACGCGAAATGGAGCGAAAGTTGCTTGCTCGCTCTGCCCTAGATATTGCATGCCAACGTGTTCGATCATGCTGACAGAGTGGC